>CALMJK010000006.1 GCA_937864225.1 uncultured bacterium
AAGGCCTTGCGCCAGCGGTAGTAGGACGCCCTCGATACGCCCAGGTCGCGGCAACCATCCGTGACCCGCCTGAACTGCTGTACGTACTCCAAAACCACAATCTTCCGGCGGACATCAAGCGCGTCTCTAACCTCACGAGTCATGCCCAAACCTTCTTCAGAGTGCTATAGTCTAGCAGCTGAAGTGTCTCGTGAGGTCTGACATCCCTACACTACGTGTGAACCTGATGTCATAACAAAACGCCATACCACACCGACCAGCTAGGCTTTGTGCTGCCCACAAATCCGGCGAAAATCCTCTTCCCTAACCGCCGCGGTGGTATAATCCGATTCTCGCCCAGCTGGTCACGGGAGGGCCGGTGACCTTAAGCAACGACATAGGAATTCCGCTAGCGGCTTGCCACGAGCCGGCGCTCTTGAGGCGCGGATCGCAAGCGACAATTGCTGATTGGGGGGAGGAACGAACATGAACACGTCACTATGCGGCATGAAAATGGGGCGAGACAGATTGGGGTCAAGAAGCGGGACGCGTTTGCCTTGCCGTGGTCTGCGACGGTTCTTCGTGAGCGCGGCGGTTCTGGCATCAATGCTGTCGTGCGCGTGCTGGCCCGGCTCTGTCCGCGCGCAGTGCATCGACTATGGAGATTATCTGCATTGGGTGGGGGAGGCGAACACGCCGGGTTTTGCACATGACGTGGCCATCTCAGGCAGCTTTGCCTACGTCGCGGACGGCGCTTCTGGTTTTCAGGTGATCGACATCACGAATCCCGCCAGTCCTCAGATTGTGGGCAGCGTGGAAACGCCGGGTTACGCCGATGGCGTGGTCGTCTCGGGCAGTGTTGCCTGCGTTGCAGACCAAGACTTCGGCGTCCAGGTGATCGACATCACGAATCCCGTCAGCCCCCAGATTGTGGGCAGCGTGGACACGCCAGGTGTCGCCTATGACGTGGCCGTCTCGGGTCCTTATGTCTACGTTGCGGACTTCTATGCCTATTCCGGTCTTCAGGTGATCGACATCACGAATCCCATCAGTCCCCAGATTGTGGGCAGCGTGGACACGCCGCGTTATGCCCTTGGCGTGGCCATCTCAGATGACCATGCCTACGTTGCGGCCTTCGATGCCGGTCTTCAGGTGATCGACATCGCGAATCCCATCAGTCCCCAGATTGTGGGCAGCGTGGACACGCCGGGAGCGGCCCATGGCGTGAGCATCTCTGGCAGCTATGCCTACGTCGAGGACGGCTCTTCCGGTTTTCAGGTGATCGATGTCACAAATCCTTCCAGTCCCCAGATTGTGGGCAGCGTGGACACGCCGGGAGCGGCCTATGGCGTGGCCATCTCAGGCAGCTATGCCTACGTCGCGGACTTTGAGTCCGGTCTTCAGGTGATCGACATCACAAATCACGTCAGTGCCCAGGTTGTGGGCAGCGTGGATACACCAGGTGCTGCCGATGGCGTGGTCATCTCAGACGATTATGCCTACGTTGCGGATTACTATTCTGGTCTTCAGGTGATCGACATCACGAATCCCGCAAACCCCCAGATTGTAGGCGGCCTGGACACGTCGGATGCAGCCCGTGACGTGTTCGTATCAGGCGGTTTGGCCTACGTTGCGGACGAAAACGCGGGTCTTCAGGTGATCGATATCACGAATCCCGTCAGTCCCCAGATTGTAGGCGGCGCGGACACGCCGGGTCGCGCGTATGACGTAGCCATCGCAGGCAGCTATGCCTACGTTGCGGACGAAGGTTCAGGTCTTCAGGTGATCGACATCACGAATCCCTCCAGTCCCCAAATTGTGGGCAGCGTGGACACGCCGGGCGCTGCCTATGGCGTGGCCATCTCGGGGAGCTTTGCCTGCGTCGCGGACGACTCTTCAGGTCTTCAGGTGATCGACATCACGAATCCCGCCAGTCCGCGGATTGTGGGTGGCGCGGACACGCCGAGTCATGCCCATGCCGTGGCCGTCTCAGGCAGCTATGTCTACGTTGTGGACTTCAGAACCGGTCTTCAGGTGATCGACATCACAGATCCGGCCAGTCCCCAGATGGTGGGCGGCGTGGACACGCCTAATGATGCGCGTGGCGTAGCCATCTCAGGCGGCCAGGCCTACGTTGCGGGCTATTGGGACGGTCTTCAGATTCTGCCAACGCAGTGCGCGATCCCCGTGGGTGTCCAGGACGTTCTTCCCGTCTCGGTGCTCCCTGCACTTGCCCAGAACCACCCCAACCCGTTCAACCCGAGCACGACCCTGAGCTACGAGCTGCCCAGGTCCGGTCATGTGGTCCTGGCCATCTATGACGTGAGGGGCGCTCATGTGGTCACGTTGGTCGATGCCGTGCAAGAAGCGGGGGAGCGGAGGGAAGAATGGAGCGGGCTGGACGAGACCGGGACGCCTATGCCGTCCGGGGCGTACTTCGCGCGGCTGCAGACGCAGAACGGCGTGCGGACGGTGAAGGTGATGTTGGCCCGATAGCGGGAGGCGGGCTCTTGGGAAGGACAGCCCTTCGAATGGCTAGATTGCTATTTAATCTCGCCCTCGTTCCAGCAGCTCTTTGCTGTAGGCTCGGCAATTTAGCTGTGTCGGCACCACACCACGCGACGCGGCCTGATACGCTCATCATACGGTATCCACCATCCGAGTACGCAATGCTTGATGTCGCCATGGAGATGCGAGTGACAAAAGGCTGGGGTGGGGGCGAGTGGAGCATTTCGGTTGCCGGATCTGGTCAGGTTCATATTTGGGGTTGGCAGCTGCAACGTTATGATACGGACACCACTAGCATCGCGTTGACAGACTCTGCAAGTATAAATAACAATCATGACGCCAGAGTCCGAAAGGATCATGCCCAATTGCGGTGTGTCGACAAGCGCCACTCATTTGACTTTACAACTAACGTTCCAGTGGACTCCGTAATTTCGTTACTCAGCGATTTCTACGCCTATGACTTTTTTGCCATGCGCCCGCGCTACGGGGAATCTCTCATGATGGTGCCAGCTCGACAACGAACAATCCTGCAGCTGTCTTCTATGCGGGCATGTGATTTGGACCAAATGACAATGTGCTTGCGAGTAGGGTCCTTCGAGAAATGCGTTGTAGATAATGGGTTCGCCCCTATTGAATTGCATGCTCTCGCGCAGCGACTGCACTCGATATCTCAAGCGGGCATTGTTTTCGCAGACAAACCATTAAGCTGGAATACTCCCAGCCGAGAACGTGATCGGTTCAAGTGGGATAGCAGCAACAAAGCTATTCGCAAATCCCCATAAGAAAAAGATAGGCCTAAGGTGTTGCTGGTGTTCGCCAATAACACCTCCGCCCAGAATCGACCAGGGGGGAGCTTCACGCTATGGGGACCTGTCGCGGGTCGGCGGTTTGGGCGATAGGCCCGGCAGGCGAAGCGGTTTGGCTGCGAGAGCGATCCCATGAGCTCGGCTTTCACCTTCGAGACTCCCGGCCGCCCGGCTGACCGACCACCAAACCAATCCCGGATTGTCCCTGTCCCGGTTTGGTAATCTTCCCGCTCATCCGTGAGGAAAACTGATAAGATCAAAGTGGCCTTTTTTCGTCGCGCTCCCTTGCGGAGGTAGCAAGGTATGAAGAAGTTCGTCATCACCTTCTGGATCTTGGCGCTGGTGACTTGCACTCCCGCCTCGACCAAGGCAGCAGAAGGCCCCGCGCCCGCTGTCGCTTGCGAGAGCATGGATCTCCTGTTCATCATCGATGACACGGGGGACATGGCCGGGGCAATCGCAAATCTGAGGGCCAACTTCATGACCCTCATCGTGCCGCTCGCCGTGTCGGCCTGCGGGGACGTGCGGTTCGGCATCATCACCTTCAAGGACGATGTGCAGGTTGATCTGCCGTTCACCTCGTCCGCCAGCGCTTGCCAGGCGTCGCTCAATGCCATCTCGGTGGGAGGCGGCAACAATCTGCCCGAGGCGTCCAACGAGGCCATGAAGGAGGCGTTCGACACGGCAGGCTCCTCCTGCGCGATCCCGCCCGGCTTCGATCCGTCCACGTGGCGGTCCGGTAGTTGCCGCGTGGCCATATTGGTGACGAGCGCCCCGCCCGGCGGCTGCAACGATGTCTACGACAGTCCGGCTGACTCGCTCGATGGGCTCGCGCAGGCAAGGCGTGCCGCGGAGAACGAGATTCTCATGGGGACCATCTGCGACTACGGCACCAGCATCAACCTCACGGCGTCCTCGCTGCTGGCCCAGTACGCGGCCATCACGCAGGGTGCCTACGGTGCGACGCAAGGCGGAGCGGGTTTGGCAACCTATGTCGCCACCGCGATGTCCCGCTGCACATCGCCCCTGACCATCGGCTGGGCGGACCTGCACTGGCCGCTCACCCTGAACACGACCGCCGGTGTCGCGAGCGATCTGGTCTTCGGTCAGGTGTGGATCGATGGTGTGACGATCCAGCCGGGCGCGACGATCGGGCTTGTGGCTGAACTGGGTTACGGCCCTGAGGGCAGCGATCCCTCGGTCGACCCGGCCGCGTGGCAGTGGACCCCGGCCGCGTTCAATCTCGACGACGGTAACAACGACGAGTTCATGGCCCGGCTGACCGTGGCCGCACCCGGCACATACAACTACTGCTACCGCTACTCCAACCGGGGAGCCCCCTGGGTCTATGGAGATCTCGATGGTTCGACCAACGAATACTCGCCGGCACAGGCAGGCAGTCTTGTGGTCGGAGCGCCGACCGGCGTGCCCGGGGCGCCAGCCGCCCTTCGTCTCTACCCCAACCAGCCCAACCCCTTCAATCCGAGAACCACGATCAGCTTCGATCTCCCTGTAGAGGAGAGAGTCCGGCTCGATGTCTACGACGTCGCCGGGCGGTTGATCCGGGTCCTCGTAGAGGGGGAGCGGGCTGCAGGGAGCCACGAGGCGGTTTGGGACGGGAGAGACTCGGCGGGCCGGGCCATGGCCTCGGGGAGCTACTTCGCGAGGCTGGAGGCGGGGGACGAGGTGGAGACGGTGAGGATGAGTCTCGTCAGGTAGGTGTTGTGCCTCCCAATAATTCCATCCGCCCCAAACGCGCACCACTTTGAGGGGAGAGTGCGAGCCGATCCGGCTGTCACGGGCGGAGAATGGCCGGCACCGAACTCGGGGGGCTAACAGTTCTCTGGATCACGCAGAGCGTCCTGCCCGGGGAGCCAACAACTTCCGATCTAGCAACGGCTTGTAGAGAAGTTGGCGGAAGCCCCGGCACGCGTGTGACCGGGGCTGCTGTTTGTGCGCCTGGGGGCTTCGTTTAGGCGGCGCGGTTTGACGGTCTCAGTTTCGGCGCGGGCGAGAGCCGCACGTGGGGCTCTGACCCGACCCAAACCGCCGCCGACGGGCTCTCACCGTCTCGGTCTTGGACCCAAAGAGCGGTTTGGTGAACAGCCGAGACCAGGCGTTCATGCTAAGATCAAAGCGAGGCAAGTGTCTCGCTATCAAGCCGGACGGAGTTTTTGGGAGGGACAGGAAAATCCAGAAGGCACAAGCAACCATTCCCGTCCCCCGCCGTACGAATCCCTGCCCCGATCGTAACATTCCCAGCCTCGTTCGCCCTCCCGTGCGAACCGCCGGAGGTTTCCATGACCAAGCCGGCCGCTCTCGTCGGCAGCATCCTGCTTCTTGCGCCCGCCCTTCTTCTAGTCACTGCCGGCCTCGCAGCCACGCATCGCGTGCCGCGCGTGGAAGGTGATCTCGATCTGGACGGCCGTCTCGACGAGCCCCTGTGGCGCGAGGCCGTCTCGTTCGAGCTGGAGTATGAAGTCGATCCGGGTGAGAACATACCTGCACCCGTGCGAACGGTCGTCTGGTTCGCCTGCAACGAGAGCCAGCTGCTGGCCGCCGTGCGCGCCTACGATCCGGATCCGTCGCAGATCCGCGCCAACTACAAGGACCACGACGACATCGGGGGCGAGGACTGGTGCGCCCTGATCCTCGACACCTTCAACGACAACCGGCGCATGTTCGACTTCTTCGTCAACCCGCTCGGCGTGCAGGCCGAGATGATCGAGAGTTCACAGGGCGGCGGCGACTCGTGGGACGCGATCTGGGACGCCGCTGGTCGCATCGACGATGAGGGCTATGTCGTCGAGTACTCGATCCCCTTCAGCTCGTTGCGATTCCAGCGCACCGAGGGCGAGCAGGTGTGGGGCATTGACGTCGTGCGCAGCTATCCGCGCAGCGTGGACCATCGCCTGGCGCTTTTCCCGCGGGCGCGGGACAATAACTGCTATATGTGCCAGTCGGACAGCCTGGTCGGTTTTGCGGGCGTGGTCCCGGGACACAACATCGAGATCACGCCGACGGCCTCCGCGGTCGTCACCGAGTACAAGACGGATCCGGAAACCACCCATGAAACCTACGAGCCGGGGGTAACCGCGAGCTGGGGATTCACCCCGAACATGACCGCCAGCGTCACTATCAATCCCGACTTTTCGCAGGTCGAGGCCGACGCGCCGCAACTGGAGATCAATAACCAATTCGCTCTCTATTATCCGGAGTCGCGGCCATTCTTCGTCGAGGACGCCGAGTTCTTCTCGACCAACCTGCTCACCGTTTACACGCGTTCACTGGCCGATCCGCTGTGGGGCGCAAAGGTCGCCGGCAAGGAGGGCGGACAGGCCGTCGGCGCCTTTTTTGTGCGCGACGAGATCACCAATCTGATCTTCCCCGCGGCCGAAGGCACGGGGATGACCACGCTGGACCAGCAGGTGACCGGCTCGGTGGCGCGCTACCGTCGCGACGTCGGCCGCTCGTCCACGCTCGGCGTGCTGCTGACCGACCGTGAGGGCGGGAACGGCTACTACAATCGCCTCGGCGGCATCGACGGCAACGTGCGGTTGACCCAGCGTGACCAGGTCAGCTTCCAGGCCGTACGCTCCCGGACGCAGTACGCAGACCGGACCGCAGCCGATCACGGTCAGCCCGAAGGCAGCTTCGACGGCGGCGCCGAGGAGTTGCTGTATTTGCGCGACACCCGCAACCTGGACCTTTATTTCCTCTACCGGCGCCTGGACGACGATTTCCGGGCCGATCTAGGCTTCATCCCCCAGGTGGGCTACTACCAGGCCGAGGGCGGAGGCGAGTACTGCTGGCTGAACAGCCCGGACCACTGGTGGAACTACCTGTCGGTGAACATGGGCTACGAGATCAACGAGAAGCTGGGCGGCGGGCCGACGTTGCATCGCATGTTCAACACCTGGCTGAACTACGCCGGTCTGGAGCAGTCGTGGATCTCGACGCGGCTGACGTTCGGCGACCGCTCATACAACGGTCGCACCTTCAATGTACGTTTCTACGACATCCAGTCGGGGATCAGCCCGTCGGGCCGCCTGACGCTTGGCCTGCGCACGGTCCTGGGCGAGACCGTCGACTATGCGCACACGCGCGCGGCCGACCGCATCCGCCTGCAGCCGACGGCGAACTTCAAGCTGGGTCGCCACTTCCAGGCCGGCTTGTCGCACATCTACGAGAAGCTGGACGTCGATCCGGGCCGCCTGTACACGGCCAACGTGTCGGAGGCGCGGCTCACTTACCAGATCAACCGGCGCTCCTTCTTGCGCCTCATCTTGCAGCGTGCCGACTACGATCGCAACGCAGAGGTGTACACCGCGCCGGGCGGCGACGAGGAATCGTTGATGAGCCAGCTCCTGTTCTCGTACAAGCTGAACCCGCGCACGGTGTTGTTCCTGGGCTACTCCGACAACTACTACGGCGCCGAAGGCGTCGATCCCGAGCAGACGGACCGGACGGTGTTCGCGAAGATCGGGTATGCCTGGACGCCATGATCCAAGACTGGACTGGTTGATGCCCGCAGCCGCCGAGATCGACGCCGGGGAGTTCTACGCCCAGATGAAAGCGCCGAAGCGAGAGCGCGATCTCTCGACCGGGCAGCTCCGGTACCGGTGGAGCGAAACCGGCGCGCTCGACCACTATCGCCACGCCCACGCATTTGACCATTTGGCCTGTGCCTCCCAATAATCGCATCCGCGCCGCTCGCCGAACACGATCACGTGGTCCAGGCACTCGCGCCTCATGGAGCCGATGACGCGCTCGACGTAGCCATTCTGCCAGGGAGACTGGTAGGCGATAAGCTTCTGCTCGATGCCGAGCATCCTGATCGTCTCGACAACCTCGTCGCCATAAAGACCATCGCGGTCGCGGATCAGGAAACGCAGCGCGGTTTCGAAGGGAAACGCTTGGATCAGTTGCAGGCCGATCCAGTCCGACGTCGGAGATTCGGTGACGTTGAAGTGGACGATCCGCCGTCTGTCCAGCGACAGCACCAGAAAGACGTACAGGGTTCTGAAGGTCGCCTTCGGCACGGTGAAGAAGTCGATGGCGACGGTGCCTTCGGCCAGCTCGTAGCCGACCTTGAGCAGTTCGCCGTAAGCAGATGGCGGCGTCAGTCGTGGCAGATCCGGCGGAGCAGGACCCAGAGCGCGCGATCGGCGGTTCTGAGGCGAGGTCGACCGGCGGAACGCTGCAGGACCGCGATCTGATGTCGCAGGGCGAGGTTCTCGAGGGCCAACCCCTGTCGGGAGCGCAGGCTCGAGATGCAGGTGCGCAGGAGTGGTTTGAGCATGGAGCGCCATGCTATGATCAATCGACCGCAACTGCCACGGGGATAGGTCGGACGGAGTTTTGGGAGGGGAAACAGGGGAGTCGGCGATCGTAAGCAACGACATTGTGATGGCGGGGAGGACATGACGTGAATATGTCACTGTGCCGCATGAAAATGAAGCGGGGCGGATTGTGGTCGAAGAACAGGACCTGTTCGCCTCGCCGAAGTCTGCGACGGCTCTTCGTGAGCGCGGCGGTTCTGACATCATTGCCGATATGCGTGTACTGGCCTGGAACTGCCCGCGCGCAGTGCATCGACTATGAAGAATATCTGCATTGGGTGGGCGGGGTGGAAACGCCGGGCGGGGCCTATGGCGTGGCCATCTCAGGTGGCTATGCCTACGTCGCGGACTATACAAACGGCCTTCAAGTGATCAACGTCACGAATCCTGCCAGTCCGCAGATTGTGGGCAGCGTGGACACGCCTGGCGCCGCCTATGGCGTGACCGTCTCGGGTAGTTATGCCTACATTGCGGACCATTACTCCGGTCTTCAGGTGATCGACATCACGAATCCCGTCAGTCCTCAGATCGTGGGCAGCGTGGACACGCCGGGTTCGGCAGATGGCGTGACCGTCTCCGGCAGGTATGCGTACGTCGCGGACGGCTATGGTGGTGGTCTTCAGGTGATCGACATCACGAACCCCACCAGCCCCCAGATTGTGGGCAGCGTGGACACGCCGGGTTATGCCTATGGTGTAGCCGTGTCGGGCAGCTATGCCTGCGTTGCGGACTACGGATCCGGTCTTCAGGTGATCGACATCACGAATCCCGCCAGTCCTCAGATTGTGGGCGGTGTGGACACGCTGGACGCGGCCAATGGCGTGGCCGTGTCCGGCAGTTTCGCCTACGTCGCGGACGAATATGCAGGTCTTCAGGTGATCGACATCACGAATCCCGCAAGTCCTCAGATCGCGGGCAGCGTGGACACGCCGGGTTTTTCCTGGGGCGTGGCCCTCTCGGGCAGTTTTGCCTATGTCGCTGACTACGGGTCTGGTCTTCAGGTGATCGACATCACGAATCCCGTCAGTCCTCAGATCGTGGGCAGCGTGGACACGCCGGGTTATGCGTATAGCGTGGTCATCACAGACGGCTATGCCTACGTTGCGGACGGCTATTCAGGTCTTCAGGTGATTGACATTACGAGTCCCGCGAGTGCCCAGATTGCGGGCAGTGTGAACACGCCGGGTGATGTCTATGGCGTGGCCGTGTCGGCCAGCTATGCCTGCGTTGCGGACTACGAATCCGGTCTTCAGGTGATCGACATCACAAATCCCGCCAGTCCGCAGATTGTGAGCGGCGTGGACACGCCGGGCGCTGCCTATGGCGTGGCTATCTCAGGCAGTTATGCCTACGTTGTGACCTACCAGGCGGGCCTTCAGGTGATCGACATCACGAATCCCGCCAATCCGCAGATTGTGGGCAGCGTGGACACGCCGGGTTACGCCCGTGGCGTGGTCGTCACCAACAGCTATGCCTGCGTTGCGGACCACGGATCCGGTCTTCAGGTGATCGACATCACGAATCCCGCCAGTCCGCAGATTGTGGGCAGCGTGGACACGCCGAGCTATGCGTATAGCGTGGCCATCACAGACGGCTATGCCTACGTTGCGGACGGCTACTCTGGTCTTCAGGTGATCGACATCACGAATCCCGTCAGTCCTCAGATCGTGGGCAGCGTGGACACGCCGGGTTTTGCGTATAGCGTGGTCATCACAGACGGCTATGCCTACGTTGCGGACGGCTATTCAGGTCTTCAGGTGATCGACATCACGAATCTTGTCAGTCCCCAGATTGTGGTCAGCCTTGACACACTGGGTGATGCCTGGGGCGTGGCCATCTCAGGCGTCTATGCCTACGTTGCGGACGGCTACTCTGGTCTTCAGGTGATCGACATCACGAATCCCGCCAGTCCGCAGATTGTGGGCGGCGTGGACACGCCCGGTGATGCCTGGGGCGTGGCTATCTCGGGCGATTATGCCTACGTCGCCGACTACGAAAACGGTCTTCAGATTCTGCCAACGCAGTGCGCGATCCCCGTGGGGGTCCGCGAAAACCTTCCTGTCTCGGCGTTGCCAGGACTTGCCCAGAACCACCCCAACCCGTTCAACCCAAGCACGACCCTGAGTTACGAACTGCCCAGACCCGGTCATGTGGTCCTGGCCATCTATGATGTGCGGGGCGCTCATGTGGTCACGTTGGTCGATGAAGTGCAAGCGGCGGGGGAGCAGAGGGAGGAATGGAACGGGCTGGACGGGTCGGGTGCGCCGATGCCGTCCGGGGTGTACTTCGCGCGTCTGCAGACGCAGAACGGCGTGCGGACGGTGAAGGTGATGTTGGCCCGGTAGCGGGAGGCGGGCTCTCTGGATCAAGCAGAGCGTCCTGCCCGGGGAGCCAATATCGAGTGAGCCTCCGGGCGTGATTCCGGCGATCGCTATACGAGGGGACGGCCATGCGGCGGGTCAACCTCCCCCTATCTGGTTCTGCCGGTGCAGCTTCCGAGGATGCCTGACCATGTGATCGTCCCGGCATCCAAACCCACTCAGCTGAGCCTCGGCCGATGTCCTGAAGCACCGCTCGAGGGCCGAAAACCTCTCGATCTCTCGATTCCATGTCATCCAGGCGGCCCACTTCACGCCCATTGGTTGACTGGCAACCAACCGCCGCCCCCTGCGTAAACTTTGCGTTGCCCGCATGAGATCGCCCCTTCCCGATCAGCCGGAGGTTGCCGCCATGAGGTCGTGCCCCTTCCCGTCGACGCCAGGATTCGTGATCTTCCTCGTCGCGGGCGCGGCGTTGTGCTTGCCGCCGCGCGTGCAAGGCTGGGAGACCGTGCGTTTTGCCCCGTCGCCGGCGGTCATCGAGCCGGCGGTGACCTACCTGTCCCAGGCGCCGGAGATCGACGGCGTGCTCGACGAGAGTCTCGGCGATCTGCCGATCCGGCGCTTCAACCTGGTCGAGAAGTCCGCCGCGGACAATCCGGACTTCAACCTGAGCTACCGCCTCGGCTACGGCGCGCGGTTCCTGTACGTCTACGTCGAGGTCGAGGCGGAGGAGATCACGTACCGCGACCGGGCCTACCAGAACGGCGACGGCTTCGCCCTCGTTCTCACCCATCCCGCGCCGGGAAACGCGCCGACGCGGGAGTTCTACGTGCTGGCCTGCTCCGCGGTCAACCGGCCGAGCATGGAGTGGACGCGGCGCATCTTCTGGTACTACAACGTCGACAACCTTTTCCTCCCAACAGGCGAGGAAACGAAGTCGGCCTACCACGACGGGGACGGGACGATCGCGTTTGAGCTCCTGCTCCCCTGGGTCGACGTCCATCCCTACCATCCCTGGCTGAGCGACGGCATCGGCTTCAATCTGGCCTTGGCCAAGGCCGTCGGCGAGAAAGGCGTCAGTTCCTACCGCGTCGTCGACGCCGGCATCGGCAACGAGAACAGCCCGCGCGAGTACGCGCTGCTCCGGTTCGAGCGGCCGCGGCACGCCGGCGAGCTGCAGACCTTCGTGCTCCTCGGCCGGAACCACCTCTCCGAAGGGAACACGCTGAGAGCGCGCGCCGTCACCGTCGCCGCGCAGCCGGGCGCGGAGGAGTTGGTTGTCTTCACGCAGGCCGGCGAGAAGACGAACGTCGACTACGCGATCGAGAGTTACGAGTGCGAGCCGGGGCTCACGTTCCGGGACTTCGAGGTGAAGGCGTCCAACCTGCCGGCCGGCGGCTACGTGGCTTCGTGGCTGTCGCAGAACAATGAGTCCCAGGGGGAGTCGGGCTTCTCGATCCTGCCGGCGTTCGATCCTGGGGCGTTGAAGCGCCGCCTGGACGGCGCGGGTCGGGCGCTCTCGCCGGGCAGCCACACGACCCTGGAGTTTATGATCGAGGAAGTGGAGGCGGACCTCGCGGAGCTCTACCCTTACGAGAAGGCCGCCGCACAACGCATCCGGATCTCCCGGCTGATCGACTATGTCGAGAAGGCCGAGGCGGGCAGCGATCGTTTCGCCGCCCAGAGGGAGTTCGTGCGGATGGCGTACCGGTCCCGGCTCGACGACACGCTGCAACCGTACATGGTCTGGATCCCGAAGGACTTCGACCCGGGCCGGAAGTATCCGCTGCTGGTCTTCCTGCACGGCAGCGCCTCGACGGAGACCAACATCCGGGGCTGGCGGAACATCATCCCCGAGGGCTTCATCGCCCTGGGGCCGCGCGGCCGCGGGCCCTCCAACTGCTACAGCTGGGACAACGCGCAGACGGACGTCGCGGAGGCCGTCCAGGCCGTGAAGGAGAACTTCCCGATCGACGAGCGCAACGTGCTGCTCGCCGGGTTCTCGATGGGAGGCTACGGTGTCTATCGGACATTCTACGAAGCCCCCGAGACCTACCGGGGAATCGCCGTGTTTTCCGGCATGCCCACGGCTCGATTCGATCCCGCTGAGCACAAGGACGCGAAGGTGGTGGACTTCACGCGGCCGGAGAACATCAAGAAATTCAAGGGTGTGCCGGTTTTTGTGTTTCACGGCAAGCGCGACTTGAACGTATCCTACGACGCGACGGAGCGATTCGTGGTCCAACTCGAACGGGCTGGCGTGCCGGTCCAGTTCCACGCCGAGGCCGACAAGGGACACGAGAGCCCGAGCGACGAGACGATCCGCGCCTTCTTCGCGTGGGTCGGCGGAGTGCTTCAGAAGTGAGCCAGGCCCTCGGGAGAGGCCAGCCAGCGGAGTGAGCAGGCATCGGCCAGAACCCCTTCCATCCGAGCGGAAGGGTATCTTGAGAAACTCTCTCAATTGATGGCGCGCAGGGAGTCTCACTCTGGGAGTCAACAACTTCATCCCTAGCAACGTCTTGCAGAGAAGTTGGCGGAGGCCCCGGTGCGTGTGTGGCCGGGGCTTCTGTTTGTGGCGCAGGGGGCGTCGTTTAGGCGGTGCGGTTTGGACGGTCTCAGTTTCGGCACGGGCGAGAGCCTCGCGTAGGGCTCTGCCCCGACCCAAACCGCCGCCGACGGGCTCTCACCGTCTCGGTTTTAAGCCCAGAGAGCGATCTGTTGAACCTGCCCGGTGCTGGTTCGGTCCATCGGCCAGCGAACTGGCCTTCGCGCTGTGGATGTGGTCGCATGCGCGGCGTAATATCCCGCGCTTGCGCTGGGTGATTGAAATTGCAGGGCGGTGCCATTGACACGAGGGCCGCGCTGCCCGACACTCTAAATAATGGCGCCGATTGATCGGCGCCGGGAACAACATCTCAGGATTTCTTAACCTTTAGGAGCGTCATCATGGGAAACAGTCGCCCGAGGAATCTGAACCTGAACCGTGAAACCGTCCGCAATCTCACTTCCCGGGAGTTGAAGGTCGCGGAAGGTGGGGGCCCGCCCTACAGCAACGGCCCGATCTGCTCGGCCGGCCCGGTTTGCCAGACCATCAGCGGGATTCCCTGCGGCGCTTGCTGATCGATCGCGGAGGAGCCACGGGGGGCCGGGCAGCCAGCCCGGCCCCTTTGTGCTGACTCGACTCATTTTCCCGTAGGATATATTGTGTGAGCGCGGGATGTCCCGGCCCCGGAGCTTACTTGCGGAGGAGCAGTAACAGCGCCCAGACCGCGTAAGCCATCGCGACAGGGAAGCCGACAAAGGAAACGGCCCGCGGCACGGTGCAAGTGCCGACGACCATTTGCCAGTGGTTGAGCAGCCTGAAAAAATGCAGAAGGCCGACCATGAAGAAGATCATGCCCGAGACGATCAAGTAGAGTTTGAGGGAGAGCGCGGTTTGCATGTCGTACCTCCCGGCGTGAAAACCAGTCCAATGCTGCAGTAGGCGGTGGTCGCCTTCTACCCTACACCCTCGGGCGACAAGCCGCAGTGGCCGGCGCCAGCCTGCCCACCAGCGGAGGATATTGGAAATCCGCGCCTTCTGCCAAATCTGCCGATCCTGGCGCGAGCGGGGCGCAATATCCCGCGGCGGCGCTAGGTGATTGGGATTGCAGGGCGGTGCCATTGACACGAGGGCCGCGCTGCCCGACAATCAATGGGGAAACAATTTCTGCCAGAGGAGGGGCTCATGAAGCACACGAGTGTTTGCGCTGCCATGTTTTTGTCGCTGTTGATGTTTCTGACGGTGGCTCCCGCGTTTGCTACGCATCCGTGGGGCGAGGATCCCCCGCGGCAGGGAGGCAATGCCGTGTTGGAGGAAAATCCGTGGGCCGACGACCCGCCCAGGCACGGAGCCAATTTGCTGGATGAATCCCCATGGTGTGACGATCCGCCGCGACAAGGCGGGAACAACCTGGTGGAAGAATGGCCCTGGGTCGATGGCCCGCCCAAACACGGCGCCAACAACTTGATGGAAGAATGGCCATGGATTGAAGGGCCGCCGCAGCGCGGAGCCAACAGCCATGCCGAGGCCTTGATTCTGGGGTACTCGCCGCTGCTTTGAGCAGAGGGGTGAGGATTCGAAGCCGGAGAGTTGAAACACCGCAACATTGCAGGAGGGAACGGACCATGAAGAAGCTGACGCTCAGCAAGGAAACCGTGCGTACGCTGGACGAAGGACAGCTAAATCAAGTAGCTGGTGGCGATAAAACAGTCACCTGTATAACCTGTAGTCTCTGCTTGTTAACCTGGTCGTGCTTCTGCCCAAAGAAAATACCCAATGATTGAAATTGGCAATCCGCCACGAATCTAACTGGAGCGCGAGCCGCACCGACTGCAAGGGCGGCTCGCTTCATTTGTGCCCCGAACCGAAACGAGTGATCAGCTGCTCCGCGATACGGAAGCCGCGGTCCTCGTAGTGGAAGACTCTCGGGCCGCCAGCCGATCTGGCTCCCCCCGCCCCGAATCGACCAGGGGGGAGCTCGACCTACTGGACCCGCGTCCGGCGCGAGCGATCCAGCAGGCGAAAGCGGTTTGGCGGCGAAAGCGATCCCGCGGGACAGGCGTCGCGCTAAGTGACCTCCGACCGGCGACCTGACGAACCCCAACCGCTCCGACAGGGACGGGGCCCAATGGCGAGGCGGTTTGGGAATGAAAGCGACAGCCACGTGCCCGGCTTCGAGCTACCCGATCCGCTCCCGCCCAATCCTGTGCCGAAGGTTACAGGTTCTCGATGGCCAACCCACGGCGGGAGCGCAGGACCGAGAAGAAGGCGAGCAGGAGTAGTTTGAGCATGGAGCGCCATGCTATGCTCCATTGGCTATAACAGCCAGGGGGACAGGCCGGACGGAGTTTTTGGGAGGGACAAGGGACAGCGGACGGAGTTTTTGGTAGGGACAGCCGCGGTTTTCGACCGGCGTTTACAGACGGCTGAGCAGCAGAAAGGCGTTGCATTCTATTTGCTGCAGGTGGTCTAATGGGCAATCTACGGCAAACAGGATGCAGCCATGAAACGAAGTTTGGGACGACAGGAAACGCAGCTGCTGGCCTATCTGCAGCTACGAAAGCAACGGACGGTGCGCACCGGTGACCTGAGGCGGCCGTTGCAACTGACCGCGCAGCAGGAACGGGAGTTGTTCGGCCGGATGGCGCGTGGGGGTCTGATCGCCCGTGTGCGGCCGGGGCTGTACTTGGTTCCGGCGCAGTTGCCGCTGGGCGGGTCTTGGAGCCCCGACGAAGGCCTCGCCCTCAACACGCTCATGGCCGACCGGCAGGGACGCTATCAGATTTGCGGTCCCAATGCGTTCAACCGCTACGGCTTTGACGAGCAGGTGCCGATCCAGGTCTACGCCTACAACGACAAGGTCTCAGGTTTGCGCACCATCGGGTCGGTCGAGTTGAGGCTGATCAAGGTCGATGTGCGACGGCTGGGAGATGTCGAACGCGCCCGAACAGCAGACGGGGGCGCGGCGGTGTATTCGTCCCGGGTACGCACCCTGGTGGACGCGGTTTACGACTGGGCGCGATTCAACAGCCTGCCACGGGCATTCGGGTGGATTCGGGGGGACCTGGACGCGCGACGGATCGACCCTGCGGCACTCGTGAGGCTAGCGCTGCGCTTCGGCGATGTCGGAACCCGACGCCGATTGGGCGTTCTCCTGGCACAGATCGGCGTGGCCGAAGCGTTGCTCCGCAAGATCGAGCGATCGCTGCCACGTTCCACGGGCTTGATTCCATGGATTCCGACGCGACCGAAACGGGGCACCATCGACCGTCGCTGGGGGGTCGTCGTAAATGACGGGGCCTGAGCCACTCCGGATCCGATTACACGAAGATGCCGCGCTCTTCCGAGAGGCGGTCAACTACACGGCGGCCGAGACCGCCTTCGCAGCCCGACTGATCGAGAAGGACTACTTTTGCACATTGCTGCTGGGCCATCTGTCGATGGCAGAGCCCGCACTCGTCTTCAAGGGTGGTACATGCCTGGCCAAAGTGCATGCAGGTTTCTATCGCCTGAGCGAGGACCTTGACTTCGTCATCCCAGTTACGGCACAAACGGGGCGGGCCGAGAGGAGTCGGCGCGTTGCCGAACTGAAGCGCGTGATCGTACGACTAGAACAAAACATACCGGCATTCCGTGCAACCACACCGCTGCGTGGGGCGAGCAACTCTACCCAGTACATCGCGACCGTTAGCTATGCGTCTTTGGTCGCGCACCAGCAGGACGCGATCAAGGTCGAAATCGCCCTGCGCGAGCCGTTGTTGACGGCCAGCATTGTCGGCGCCGCGCATACCATCATCCGCAATCCGGTTTCTGGTGCCCCCATGATTCCCGTCATCAGTGTGCCATCCATCTCGCAGGCCGAGGCGATGGCCGAGAAGCTTCGTGCCGCACTTTCTCGCCGAGAAGTGGCGATTCGAGATTTCTACGATGTTGACTACGCCGTCAGACATCTGGGCGTAAACCCAAAGAAGCAGGGCCTCATCGATCTGGTCAGGCAGAAGTTGGCGGTGTCCGGAAACGAACTGGTGGATGTTTCAGCGGACCGGATGACCGCGTTGCGGTCACAGCTCACCACGCAGTTGAGGCCGGTGCTGCGCTCGCGGGACTTCGACACATTCGATCTGGATCGTGCGATCGCCATTGTTACTGCGGTCGCGGCCAGTCTTGAGACGGCCTGAATTGCCTGTGCCTTCCAATAATTCCATCCGCCCCAAACGCGCCGCACTTTAAGGGGATAGCGCGAGTCGATCTGGCGTTCACGGACGGAGAATGGCCGGCACTGAACTCGGGGGGAAACAGTTCCCTGGATCACGCAGAGCGTCCTGCCCGGGGAGCCAACAAATTCATCCCTAGCAACGGCTTGCAGAGAAGTTGGCGGAGGCCCCGGTGCGTGTGCGACCGGGGTTTCTGTTTGTGGCGCGGCGGGCGTCGTTTAGGCGAGCCGGTTTGGACGGTCTCAGTTTCGGCACGGGCGAGAGCCTCACATGGGGCTCTGACCCGACCCAAACCGCCGTCGACGGGCTCTCACCGTCTCGGTTTTGAGCCCGGAGCGCGGACAGATACCTGCAGTTCGGCGGCTGAGAACCGACGGGGAATTGTTCGGCGGCAGGATCGCCTACCCGAAATGCACCGAGCCGCCCCGACCCCGGAACGGGTCGACATTATCTTCAATGCCTCTGCCGACGGCCAGCTTCAGCATGTCATCCTCGAGCGCGCGCAGGGTCGGCTTGCCCGACGTGATTTTCTTCATCGTGCTTCCTCCGCGGTGGCTACGCTTTTCCTGCAGACAGATATCTTTCATGAGGATACCGGGAAGAGGCGCCTTCTTTCAAACCTGACAGTCCTGGCGCGAGCGCGGCGCAATATCCCGTTTCGGCGCTAGGTGATTGAAATTGCAGGGTGTTACCATTGACACGCGTCCCGCGTTGTCCGACAATCAATGGGGAAACAATTTCTGCCAGAGGAGGGGCTCATGAAGCACTCGGGTGTTTGCGCTGCCCTGCTTTTGTCGCTGTTGCTGTTTCTGACGGTGGCACCCGCGTTTGCTGATAATCCGTGGACTGAGGACCCTCCTCGGCACGGTGGCAATGCCGTGTTGGAGGAATTTCCGTGGAGCGAGGATCCGCCGCGACAAGGCGGAAACAACCTGGTGGAAGAAGATCCATGGCTATTCGATCCGCCGCGGCATGGCGCCAACAACCTGGTGGAAGAATGGCCGTGGGCTGAAGGCCCGCCGCAACACGGCGCCAACAGCCATGTCGAGGCCTTGATTTTGGGGTACTCGCCGCTGCTTTGAGCAGAGGGGCGAGGATTCGAAGCCGGAGAGTTGAAACACCGCAACATTGCAGGAGGGAGCGGACCATGAAGAAGCTGATGCTCAGCAAGGAAACCGTGCGCAAGCTGGACGATGACACGCTGGAGAAGATCGTGGGTGGATGGCCACCGGCGAATCTCACAAAGAATTGTGACAATACCACGGTTGGAGCCTGCGGGATGCTGACAAACTGCGTTTTTGCATGCTGATCACTACTGGAGGGAACACACAATGAAGAAGCTGACGCTCAGCAAAGAGACCTTGCGCGCGCTGGACGAAGGACAGCTAAGTCAAGTAGCTGGAGGAGTCTTGCCATCAGCAACCTGCTTTACCCTCTGTTGGTGGAAGTTTTGTTGGACCGAGACGTACATTTGCCCAACGGAAATACGCAATGATTGAAATTGGCAATCCGCCACGAATGTGACTGGAGCGCGAGCCGCACCGACTGCAAGGGCGGCTCGCTTCATTTATGCCCCGAACCGAAACGAGTGACCATCTGCTCCGCGATATGGAAGCCGCGGTTTTCGTAGGGGAAGAGTCTCGGGCCACCAACCGATCTACTTCCTTCCGCCCGAATCGACCAGGGGGAACCTCCGGCAGGAAAGGCATCGCGGCGGGCATTGTCTTCGCCCTAAGTGATCATGCACGTCGTCGCCCGGCTCGCTCTCGCGGGAGCCACGGTTCATTTAGGGGCAAGAGGTCTCGGCCACAAGCTCGCACGACTGCCTACTCGGGAATCACATAAAGGCGGAAGCCGAAGTCGACCTCGAAAGACGTGTCCAACGTCCAAGTGTACACACCCGCCCCCGAACTCCTGTAGTAGACCGAGGAGTCGGGATTCGGATTGTTGGAATCGCCGTACCAATTCCAATAGCCTGCCGAGCGGCAGGCAATGGCCAGTACGTCACCAGCCACTACCTGAGCGCCGGAACCAGCGAGGTCGGCCGTGAACCACGATACATAGCTGGACGTGTCGGGTACAGCGATGGCGGTCACGGCGATGACGTCCCTGTCGTCCTGGACGGGCACCCCGTTGGCCGTGCGGCGTACGTCCACGATCAGAGGGCCGGGCTGCAAATAGTTGTCCAATCGCAGTTCGACGTGGTGGAGGGCGCCTGTCTGCTGGACCGTGAAAGTGAGCGCCCTGTCGTAGTATCCGATGCCAGCTGTGACGTTCGCATAATCGCCCGGATCGTAGTTCGCGTCGAGCTGCGCGATGGGCGTGGCTGGGCAGGATGGCGAGTCGTCATCACTGCAGCCAGGAGTTGCCAGACAAGCGCATGTGGCGATGAGCAAAAGGCCGCCGACCGGCAAAGCGTTGGATCGGATCATGTCACGCCTCCCCGTTCTCGTCGGACAGTTGGCGTACCAGGGCCCCGATCTCGATGGTACTCCCCACGCCCCGAATCGACCAGGGGGAGGCTAGCGGCAAGCCAGCACGGCTTCACCCGCTCGATTATGGCCACGCGGTCCACTGGACCATGGAGCTCCATGCTATGATCGATTGGCCGTAACTGCCACGGGGACAGGCCGGACGGAGTTTTTTTGGTAGGGACCGCCATCCCCTCTTCGAACCCGATCACACCACCCCCACCGGAATTGTCACCACCCCCTCCGCAAGCGGCAGCGACGATTCGGCCAGGCAAACCACCCCGCCCGCCCCGACCGGCCGGTCCAGCCGCGCCAACAGGCCGAAGTGTCGCACGGTATCGCGTCCCGGCGAGGCCGACTTCTTGAACTCCAGGGGATGGATGGCGTCGTCCAGGACGATCAGCAGGTCGATCTCCTGCTTGTCCTTGTCCCGGTAGAACCAGAACGGCGCCTGCTTGCCCCGGTGCCACCACGACTTGAGGATTTCGACCAGGATCCAGGTCTCGAGCATGGCCCCCGACGCGGCGCCGGCCTCCAGCGCCTCGGAGTTGGTCCAGCCGGTCAGCCAGGAACAAAGGCCCGTGTCCAGGAAGTAGAGTTTGGGCGCCTTGATCAGGCGCTTGGTAACGTTGGTGTGATACGGTTCCAGCAGATAGACGACACCGGAGGCTTCAAGCACCGACAGCCAGTGCTTCGCCGTGTTGGGCGCCACGTCCGCGTCCCGTGCGAGTTCGGCCACGTTCAGCAGTTGGGCGGTGCGCGCGGCGCAGGCCCGCACGAAGCGCAGGAACGCGGTCTCGTCGCCGACGCGGGCCAGGTCGCGCACGTCCCGCTGCAGGTAGGTCTGGACGTACGAACTGAAATAGAGGTCCCGGTCCAGCCCTGGATCGCGGGTCAGCGCCGGGTAGGCGCCGCGCCAGATGCGACGGTAAAGTTCCGGCAGCGGGAGCGGGGTAGCATCCGCGAGGCGGGTCGCCAGGGCGTCCGGCGTCGGCAGGAACGGACCGTGACCCTCGGCCTGCACGTCCTGCTCCCGGCGCGAGAGCCCCAGCAGGTGTAAGATCCCCACACGCCCCGCCAGGGACTCCGCTACGTCGCGCATGAGGTGGAACTGCTGCGATCCGGTCAGCCAGAAGCGCCCCGGCTTCCCTTCCCCGTCCACGGCCAGCTTTATGTACGGCAGCAGGCCGGGGGCGTACTGGATCTCGTCGATAAGGACGGGCCCTGGATACCGCTGCATGAACAGGGCAGGATCGCTTCGCGCCAAGTCGACGACACGCGGGTCGTCGAGGCTGACGTACGTCCGCTCGTTGCCTGCGATCTCCCGCAGGAACGTGGTCTTGCCCACCTGGCGCGCCCCGGTGAGCAGCATGACTGGGAAGTGGGCAGCAGCCTCGCGGAAGTGGGGTTCGAGGGCACGGCGGATGTACATTGACCGTCCTTTCGTCTAATATGCAGATCATCTGCATTATAGACGCGACCCCAAGCCGCTGTCCAGGGGGCTTATCTAAAATGCAGTTAGAATGCACAATAGCCGCGATGCCCGATATCTTGTTGTTTTTCTTTACATTACGCCTGTGCCCACCAATAATCCCATCCGACCTGAACGCATCCCAACTTGCGGAGTGTCCGATCTTCCCTTTACCTGGACTTACCACGGGCCGCGGAAGCCACGGTCCTCCTGGTTCGACCCAGGGGCGGCGATCACCTACTGCCTCTCTCTCTTAATGGCCTGCACCGTCTCGTCGAGGGCCTGGAGGAAGCGTGAGCGATCCTTCTTCGCGAAGGGCGCTGGTCCGCCCATCATGATCCCCTGGTCACGAAGCTGAGATAGGAGCTGCCGAGTCGCCAGCGCCTCGCCGATGTTGTCGGGCGTGAAGGGGCGGCCCGTCAGACCTATTGCCCGCGCGCCATTCTCCAGGCAGCGCGAGGCGAGCGGGATGTCGCCGGTGATCGCGATGTCGCCCGCACCGATGTGCTCGGCTATCCAGTCGTCAACGGCGTTCAACTCCTTGCTCTCGACCACGATGAGGTGCAACCAGCCGGAGTCGGGGATTCGCATCCAGGAGTTGGCCACCAGGATGACGTTCAGCTGGTAACGCCGCGCCACGCGGTAGATTTCCTCCTTCACGGGACAGGCGTCCGCGTCGACGTAGACGTCCAGCAACAGAAGACCCTCCTGTGCTCTCCCAATGATCCTGGCCGGACTTGAACAGGGCGGAATCGAGTAGAGGAGCGGTTGCCGCCAACGCGTGCTCCCTGCATCCCGCCGACTCTACTGCCCCCGCCCCGAATCGACCACGGGGAGGTGAGCGGCAAACCGCCACGGCTTCGCCTGCTCAATCGTGGCGGGCGGCCGCTGATTTGCCTACATTAAATACCATTCTACTCGCGTATTGCGGTCGCAATCCGGAGGTCCGACCATGAAATCCGTTGGCCTGATAACAGTTATCTCGATCTTGACCCTGACCCTCGTGACCGGTTGCGGCAGCGACAACACGCTGGCACCGTTCGAGCCGGAGATCGTCACCACTGCGGACGCGTTCCAGTTCCAGATCACCGACGCCAAGGATGTCACCGTCTTGCGCAGTTACGTCTGGGACAACGCTTCCACGATCGCCACGATCGACCATTCGACCGCGTTGACCGGAGGCTCGGCGTCCGTCGTGGTGCAGGATGCCAACGACGTTGAGGTCTATCGCAGCGATCTGAAGGCCAGCGGCACGGAGACGAGCAGTGCGGGCGCGGCCGGAGCGTGGACGGTGACGGTCAGCATGTCGAGCTTCGACGGGTCGGCTAACTTCCGGGTCGAGCAGAATACTAAGTGACGATTCTACTCTTCACTTCGTTGAAGCAGCGCCACACCGCTGGACAGCAGCGGCCCCACGAAGAGCACGACGGTGGCGATCTTCACCAGGAAAAGCAGTTGCGAGAAGCGCGACATGCCGAAGTACGCCGCCAAGAAGAACGCGGACAGGGCCACGAGCAGCCCGCCAGCCGCGCGCGGCCAGCGTCGGGAGGCGTATGCCAGCGCGAAGAACGGCGCAGTTGTCACGAGCAGCTGCATGGCCATGGCGAGCGGATCGCGCAAGTTGCCGATGATGTTGAAGATCCCCCAGGCGCACCCGAAGGCGAACAGAGTGCGGAACGCGGCCTTGTGCGGCCCCCAATAGGAGAACAGGGAGCTGAACATCCACGTGAACCAGAGCAGGGCCAAGTAAACGAGCGAAAGCTCTTCTGCCCTTTTCAGGGTGCCGCCAGCGCGTGTGTAGGCGTAGATCAGGAACGCTGCGAGTCCGGTGACGATGAAGGCGTGGTAACCGGCGCGATGCGCCGCGCGGCGCTTGAACTCGTCCTGGTCCTTGAGCCAGCCCAATTCCCGTAAGATGCCCGGTCCGAAAGTGCCCGCGCCGATCAGCGCCGTGAACCACTCATTCCAATTCATGAGGACGAACCCGAGAATCACGAGCACGCCCCCAATCAATGTGGCCGGCGACGGTCGCCAGCGGAACCATGCGAAGCAGTTGTTCATTCTGTTCGCCTCCTTCGCGAACGGAGCTCGGGCAGTCAGTCGTTCGGGTCGAGGGAGAGTTCGTCAAGCGGCACCGGCTGCTGGGCCGCGAGTTCGCTGAGGATCTTGAGTGTCTGCTCGTCTGGCGCAAAGAGTTTGGCGACCGGCACGGTCACGTCTATGACTTCGACGGCGGGGTCCTTGTATGGTAGCTCCCACTTCGAGACGATGAGCGCCACCCCCGCTTCGCGGGCGACCGCCGGCAGCCTGTCGGCCACCTTCGCCAGCAGATCGCCGGCGCCGGCGGTCGAGAAGCCCCGCAGGTGCATCCGCACTTGCATGGCCTGCCCTTGCGTCTCCAGTTTTCTCGCCTGCGCCGTGTCACCCTGCGCCTTCGCCTGTTCGAAGTCGGCCCGCAGCTTCATCATGCCTTGGCTGAACTCCGCCGAACGGGCCCAGGCGATGGCGATGCCGCGGGAGTCGTAGACACCGACCCTGATGGCTGGCTTCGTCGCGCTCTCTTGTGCCGGCGCGTGACCGACACACATGGCCATAACCGCGACGACAAGGCCAAGTCCCATTGCCGTTCTGTTCCTTTTCATCTTGGATTCCGTCCTTTCCTGCCCCGCAGTGAACTGCCTTGGTCCTCGTCTTGGTGAAGGATGAAAACCTCCTCGACGGGAACCGCGAAAACCCTGGCGATGCGGATTGCCAGACTGACCGACGGGTCGTAGCTGCCGCGTTCGACCGCGACGATGGTCTGCCGGCTGACCCCGACTCGCCGGGCGAGATCTTCCTGCGTCATCTCGCCGCTCAAGAAACGGAGCTTGCGGACCTCGCTGCTGACCTCGTTGCTCATGGGAGGGAGTCTAGAGGGTCTTGAGATTGATGTCAAGCTAACTTTACAATATGTTATGTTAACTTGTCTGACTGTTTCGAGTGTCAGGCCCTGCGCCTACCAAGAATTCCATCCGACCGTAAGCAATAGCGTACTCGCGGTCGCTGCGTTGCAGCATCTCGACACCGGCCAAGCCGAATACCCACGCCCGGGTTAAGCGCGGCAGACAAATGCGAGGGCCGCCACGCCTTGCGCAGCGGCCCTCGCCGACTGTCCCATCCAACCGTCGCGCTCCGGACGATGCGCGCTAGTCGATCTTCACCAGCTCCACGCGCCGGTTCTGGGCCCGACCCCCCTCGGTGTTGTTGTCGGCGATCGGCTTGTCCTCCCCGTAGCCCTTGGCCGTGAGGCGGTCCGCCGCGACGCCCTTGCCGACCAGGTAGTCGCGGACGGCGTCGGCGCGTGCCTGGGAGAGCCGCTTGTTGTAGGCCGCGCTGCCCTTGCTGTCGGTATGGCCCTGGACCTCGACCCTGAGCTCGGTGTACGCGACGAGGCTCTCGGCCACCCGGTCCAGGATCACGCGCGACTCGGGCTTGAGCTCGGCCTTGGCGGTCTCGAAGTGCACGCCCTCGAGGATGACCTCCTTCTTGCCCTCCTCGAAGACCTTCGGGCAGCCGTTTGCGTCGACGACCGTGCCCTTCGGCGTGTTCTGGCACTTGTCCTGGGGATCGAACACGCCGTCGCCGTCGCTGTCGACGGGCACGGGGCAACCATTGGCGTCGACCTTCGTGCCCTTGGGCGTGTTCGCGCACTTGTCCTGCGGGTCGAAGACGCCGTCGCCGTCGCTGTCGACAGGCACGGGGCAGCCCTTGGCGTCGACTTTCGTGCCCTTGGGGGTCTCGGTGCACTCGTCCCTGGGATCCACGACGCCGTCGCCGTCGGTGTCCAGGGGGCAGCCGACAGCATCGACCGGCCATCCCGCGGGCGTGTCCGCGCACTGGTCTGTCTTGTCGGGAACGCCGTCCAGATCGGTGTCCTTGGGCTTGCCACCGAAGAGCCAGCTCACCCCGGCCTGGACGCCGAAGTCGCCCACCTCGTCCTGCGCGCCGGGGCCAAGCGGCCGCTTCAGCCGGTCCACCGTGCCCTCCAGGCGCAACGAGAGGTTGTCGCTCGCCTTGATCCGAATGCCGGCCAGACCGTTGATGCCGTCGTCGTCCGCATCGGCGTCTCCGGTGTATTTGATGTAGGTGTAGCCGACGCCCAGCAGCAGGGAAAGGCCCTGCGTGGCCGGCAGGTTCCAGACGATCCGCCCCGTCACCGGGACGACGTCCACCGTGTTGACGCCAAGGGTGACGTCATCCTGGCAGTAGGCGACCGTCCCCTCGATCTCCAGGTTGCGCAGGAAGAAGTAGCCGATGCGGCCGCCGCCGCCCACCCAGTTGTCTTCGAGCCCCGTCTCGTGGCCCCACATCCAGCCCCGCCAGAACAGTCCGAGCTCCGCGGTGCCAGGGTTCTGAGCGAGCGCGGGCATGGCGGTCATGACGACCGCCAGCGCCAACAACGTCAGCATCTTGTAGCGCATAACAACCTCCTTGGTATGCCTTGATCCTCGGCCCACGCCCTGCTGGTCCAGAAGCCGGGCCAGACCTTGGGTGTGAGCGATGAAGCGTCGACTCCGGTAGATCCCATCGGTCCACTCTCTCTCGACCCTCGCCGCACAAGACTCATCCGAACCGTGGTCGGGTTTCCCCCCCTGCCTCCAGCCGGGCGAAGTAGACCCCAGCGCCCACGGCTCGGCGCCCCGCCCCGACTGGTCGAAGCGGATGGTGGTGCAGGGTTTGAAGGGGTTAAGCGCCGAGCAAGAACACTCAATATTCGCATATCATATTCTTCTGCCGCCGATGCTTACCATGTGGCGGTTATGGTACCAGGTCAGGCGGCGCGACCCGGTTCCTGGCTTCAGAAGCCGAACCCCAGAACGACTGTCGTAGTGAAGCCGTTCAGCCTGAATCCGTTCAGCGAATAGTCGTCACCGTTGAGATTGATCTGCTGGTCTCCAAAGGAGGGGTCGTCCCAGACGTATCTCGCCTCGAGACCCACAAACATGCTCGACGAGACATCGACGTTGAGGCCGGCGCCCGCGTGGATGCCGAAGGTCGTGGTTCCATCGAAGGTGTTGGCGTCGTCGCTCACGTTGAATTCCGAAAAGTACGCGCCGAGTCCGGCCTCGCCGTAGGGATTGATCGGTCCGATCGGCACGAAGACCTTGGCAGACAAGACGACCGGGATGACGTTGAATTCGAGGTCGCGCCAGACGGCGAGTTCATCCGCGAAGGACCCCTCGGATTTGAAGTAACCGATGCCCAGTTCGAGGGCGAAGGAGGGCAGGAAATAGTGTCCGACCGCGATCTCGCCGGCGAAGCCAGTTTTGGTGTCCCCGTCGAACGTTGTCTCGACATCGATGTTGCCGAGGTCGAATTCCGCGCTGGGCGAGTAGATGCCCCCCTTTAGTGCAACGTAGCTGCCGGTCTGGCCCGCTTCCGACGCATCGGTCGCCAACCCCGGGAGGCCGAACATGATCGCCGCTGTCAGGACGAAGCCGCGCTTTGTGGTTTCCCGGCACCAGTTGCCATGAAAATTTCGGGACATGAGATGATCCTCCCGTTGGCTATGTACCCGGCGGGCGCTGGCGCGGCCGTGGCCTTCCGCCTTCCGAGAGAGCGCCCGCCGTGAAGCGACTACGATTGACAAGTCACCTGCCTGCGCCTGCCCGCACGGCGATCCTCGACCAAGGCAGCAGCGATCCGACGGCACCGGGATCAGCTAAACGCAGCAGTCTCCCGTTCCCGGCAATGAGTCGGCGCGCTCCTCCAAGGCCAAAGACCACCCCGGGCTGTCGTGCGGCTGCCGCAAGCGGGGACCCACCGACGATCGTCGTTGGGGGCTCTCAGGGCTGCCCCGTCCGGACCCAAACCTGCAACGCAACATGTGTGCCGCGGCGAGTTCTCATGTAACTGCCTGATGTTGCGTTTCTTCGGGAGTGGCGGCCCGAACTGCTGACGCCCAAGTGCCATCAAAATGATGACGGGGCCATCAGAGTGGACTGGGCCGTCCACCCGCCGCGTCGCCTGGCGAAGCACCCGTCGCCGCTGAAGGTGAAGGAGATCGTCCTCGAGGAGGTCGAGAGCGAGGCGCGGTTCGACGGCAAGTGGGTTCTGCTGTCAAAACTGGCCCGCGGCCTTGAACTTCTTATCGATCGTGCTCGAGAGAAGGGTGCCTGTCTAGCCTCTCCACTTTGATCGCACCCACCCCATTCTGATGGCATCCCCGGAGCGCCCCGCGCGCTAACTCGTTGTCCACGAACGAATGGACGGTGGACCGGGAATTGCGCTTGCGGGGGGACGGAGATGGAGGGTCGGCCGTGTCCGGCAGGCCCCAACAGACGAGACTCAACCCAGGAGGACAGGACATGCGCCATCGAATGCGTCTTGCGCTCATCGCGTTGCCGATGCTGCTCTGCGTCGCAGCCTTGGCTCCCGCGCAGGTGAGCATCCAGATCGGCCTCCCCGGTGTCAGCATCGGCGTCAACATGCCGAGGTACCCGCGACTCGTCCTGGTGCCGGGCACGCCCGTCTACTACGACTCGCGGGCCGATGCGAACTACTTCTTCTACGACGGAATGTACTGGGTCTACGCGGGCGATAACTGGTACGCGAGCAGCTGGTACAACGGGCCGTGGGATCTCGTATACCCGGACGACATGCCGCTGTTCGTGTTGCGCGTTCCCGTTCGCTACTACCGTCAGCCGCCGAGCTACTTCAGCAGTTGGGGCCGCGACGCGGCGCCCCGCTGGGACGAGCACTGGGGCGACAACTGGCACAACCGGCAGAACGGCTGGGACCAGTGGGACCGCAGGTCCGCCCCGAAACCCGCACCGTTGCCGGCGTACCAGCGGAAGTACTCGGGGAAGAGCTACCCAGGCGAGACCGACCGGCAGCGCGAGATCCGCTCCGGGCATTACCGCTACCAGCCGCGTGAGACCGTAGCGCGCCAGCATTACTCTGCGCCGCCAGCCAAGGGCAAGCAGAACAGCCCAGGCCCGCCCGAAAAGGGCCATCAGGACAAGAACGCGAAGGGCGACCGGGGCAAAGGCTAGTCGTACAGGGTCGCCCCAAGACGACGGACATGAGCGTGGTCACCGCCCGGGACGTGGACACGCTCATGGTCGATTCGAGGCGGAGAGCGTAGCATTGCTCGAACACAGTGCTATCAAACACACTGGTCAATAGGAGAGAGACGGATGGCCGATTTTCTCACAACTGCCGATACGATCGCCCGCATAGAAAAAGTCAGGCCCGGCGGACGTCACGACGCGCCCGTCGCGAAGACGGCCCATCGTATTGATCAGGGCACCATCGTTTTGATGGCCGGCGAACAGGTCTCATCCCTCAAGGTTGTTGCCTTCATGTGACTTGCAGGCATTTCCCCACGGCATGCCCATTGCTGTTCCCGAGGTGGTGCACCGGGCCGTGTCGTTACGGCCGAGACAACGATGCGGCCAACCGACCCCAAGGAGGCGGCCATCATGAAACGATTCCTGATTCCTGCGGTCACGGTGTTCCTCGCCATGACCGCGGTCGTGGGATGCGCGAGGACCTATGCCCCGGCACCGCCCAGCGACTACTATGGACACTCTCCCCGGAACCCCGACGTGAGCTACTTCTACGGCGCGCTCGCGCCCTACGGTGACTGGATCCAATCCGACAACTACGGCGTCGTGTGGTGCCCGTACGGCAAGCAGGTGGATTGGCGTCCGTATACCGACGGCCAATGGGTCTGGACGAACTACGGCTGGACGTGGGTCGCCAACGAGGATTGGGGCTGGGCGACGTATCACTACGGCCGGTGGTACGACGACCCGTACAACGGCTGGTGCTGGGTGCCCGGCGGCGAATGGAGCCCCGCCTGGGTGGCGTGGCGCGAAGGCGGCGGCTGGGTCGGCTGGGCGCCGCTGCCTCCCGAACTGACCTGGCACGCCGAGATCGGCCTGAGTTGGAACAACTGGGACCGCATGCCCGGCGTCGAGCAGTATTGGTGGAGCTTTTGCCTCGAGCGCGATCTGCCGGGTCCCCAGGTGTACCAGCGCCTAGCACCTCGCCACCGGGGGGTCGTGCTCATCACCGAGACGCGCAACATCACGAACTACATCTACATCGACTCGCACGTCGCCAATCGGAGCCTCGATGTCGAGCCGATCCGACGGGCGTACGGGAAGAACATCGCTGCCCGCCGCGTCGATGACCTGTCGGCCCCCCCGGCCGACAACGGACGCCAGCTCGCGCGCGATTCCTACCGCGCCTACCGGCCGCAGTTGAGCAAATCCGCGGCGGGCGCAAGACCCCCCACAGTACGCCAGGCCCGCCCCGACCCGGTCCGGGCCGATCGGCCGATCCAGTTGTCGCGGGCGGAGCAGCAGCAGATGGACCGCGATGCCAAGGCGCTCAAGAACCGTGAGATCGCGGCCCAGAAGCGCATGCAGCAGGAGCAGCAGCAGGAGGTCAGGCGAATGCCGTCCGGCGTCGACGCCGAGAAGCTACGCCAGCAGCATAGGAACGAGCAAATGGCGCTGGCGGAGCAGGCGGAGCGCAACGAGCGCGTGCTGCGGTCACAGCAGGAAATGAAGAAGCAGCACGGGAACCAGAAGGGCAGACAGCCGTCGGCGAAGAACGACAAGCAGGGCAGCAACAACATGTAGTCCGGTCACGGGACCCGGCATAGCTGCCGTGCTTCGACGACGACCTGGTCGCAATCGGAAGCCCCGCCGCTCCTTCGAGAGGCGGGGCTTCCCTTTCACGTCCACCCGCAGTTCGGGAGGTTCTGACCTGACCTGTCTTCTTGGGCCCTGGCCCGCCTCGATGGGGGACTGTACATCACGGGGACAAGCCGGAGAGAGTTTCTGGTAGGGACAGGACCTCGTCTCATCATTGTGATTGAGGCACGCTCAATATGATCGACATTCTCACAACCCCCGGTGCTGTCAACTTTAACCCAGACAGTTGCTTAGGTGACAATTTAGGAGCGGCACGGTGGTTGCGATACTTGGATCGGTTGAGGGCGGGGCATCGGCCCTGAGCGAACCGGGTCGCACACTCCAAAGGCATCGAGAGCCCGCCCGGGCAGGACTTCGGTCCACCACACGAATAGGAGCAGGTCATGACAAGTCACAAGAGATTCGCGCTGGCTGTCCTTACCATGGTTGTGGTCGCCGTCGGCGCAGCGGGATCCAGCTTCGCCGATGAGCCACAACGTCATGTAGTTGGCCAGAATGAGATCCAGGCCAAGATCGATCAGCAAATCGTCCAGGCCGACGCCGACCGACAGGCGATTCAGGTCATGTTGCAGCGGGAGGATGTCCGCCAGGTCGCCGGGGCCGCCGGCCTTGATCTCGAGCGGGCCAGCGCCGCCGCCGCAGTCTTGTCGGGCCCCGCGCTCGCGCAGTTGGCTGCGCAGGCCAGAGAGGTCAACGCCGGCCTCGTCGGAGGAGAAGGCCGGGTCGTTCTCACGACCACCGCGATCATCATCATTCTGCTGATCCTCATTCTTCTCTTGAACTGAGCCGTTCTGGCCATGAGATCGTGGCGTGCACTTGGCTTCTGCGTTGCGGCGACCGCTCTTGTTTGGCCGGCATCCGCGGCCGCCGCAGCGCCCCCGGACGGGTTCGGCGCTCCGGAGCGGGTACAACTGCTTGACGTCCCCTACGTTCCCCAGAGCGGAGCTCTATGCGGCGGGGCTGCGCTTGCCATGGTTCTCCGCTACTGGGGGAAGACCGGCGTTCTGGCCGAGGACTTCGCCTCGCTGTTGGAGCCGGGACAGGCCGGCATACGAGCCGGCGTCCTCGTGGAGACTGTCCAAGCCTACGGGTGGACAGCGCTTCCCCTGTCGGGAACCCAAGCCGAGGTCGAAGGGCATCTCGCCCGAGGTCGACCGGTCATCGCGCTGATCCGGGCGGGCTCAAGTTCCTACCACTACCTGGTGCTCGTGGCCTGGGCCAACGGGTGGGTGATCGTCCACGACCCGAACGTAGGGCCGTTCCGATCCATTCGTGAGGGGGAGTTTGTCACCGCCTGGTCCGGAAGTGGAGGCTGGGCGCTCTTGGCCCTTCCTCCACAGGGGGCCAAGGAAGAGGGCGCCCCAGATGCGGCGGCGGCCAACCCCTGGTCACCTGCGGTGCCGGATGGCTGCGATGCCATGGTGGAAGCGGGAATCCTCTTGGCCGAGGGCGGCGATACGGCGGCAGCGGAACTCAAGTTCCTGGAGGCCGAGACGCTATGCCCGGCGTCCACCGCTCCCCTCCGGGAGCGCGCCGGATTGCGATTCCGCGCCGAGGACTGGGCTGGCGCGACCCGGCTGGCGGAGCGCGTCCTGGCTCGCGACCCGAGTGATGCCTACGCCTGGCGGCTTTTGGCAGGCAGTTGCTTCCTCGCCGGGGACGTGGAGAGCGCCCTCTGTGCCTGGAACCACTTGTCCGAACCGCGCACCGACCTGATGCGCATCGACGGCTTGAGGCACATCCGCTACTCCGCCGTGGCTGGCCAGCTCGACCTGCCGTCGGGTCGCCTTCTGACGCCGCACGCCCTCCGTCAAGCGCGCCGGCGTCTGGCAGAAATGCCGGCTCAGGCTGAATTCCGGCTCAGCCTGAGGCCCTTGCCGGACGGTGTCGCTCAAGTGAACGTGACTCTGCTGGAACGCCCCCTCGTGTTCGCAGGTCCTTGGGGCGTTGGCAGAGCAGGATTCAAGGCTCTCCTGGAGCGCGAGGTCATCTTCGACGTGGCGAGCCCCACCGGGCACGGAGAGCTGTGGACCGCCGGGTGGAGGTGGTGGGAGGAGCGACCCCGCGTCTCGCTGGCGCTGACGATTCCTGCCGCCGGAAGCTGGCCCGGGATCTGGCGCGTGGAAGGGTTCTGGGAACGACAGGCTTATGAGTCAGGTGGTGTCTTGTATGCGAGTAGCACGCCCCGCGCGGCGGTGCGCCGGGAGGAGCGCCGGCGCACTGCTCTCTCCTTCTCGGATTGGCTCGGACCGGATCTGCGACTCCAGGTCGGCGCGGCATTCGATGAGTGGCGCGACAGGGGCGCGTACCTTGCCGGAGAGGCGAGCGTCGACACACGCTGGGCACGCGACCGCCTGGCGCTGACGGCGTGGGCGGCGAGTTGGCTGAGCCTTGCCAGCGGTGCTCCGTTCGGGGCCGGCGGCCTGTTTCTCAAGTGGGGCTCAAGCGGTCTGGAAAGGGACTATGCGTGGCAGGGCTGCGTGGGGTCATCCAGCACGACTTCGGAGGCTCCGCTGGCTCTATGGTCCGGAGCGGGAACCGGATACGGGCGTGACCCGCTCCTCCGCGCTCACCCCTTGCTAAACGGGGGCGTCATTCAAGGCCGTGTCTTTGGGCGCACGCTCGTCCACGCGACGATTGAAAGGCAGGCGTGGCCGTGGGCGCTGGGCCCCTTGCGACTCGGCTGGGCTCTCTTCGTCGACGGGGCCAAGCCATGGGATACGGGGCAGGCCGCCCCGAGTCCGTGGCAGGCGGATGGCGGCGTTGGTCTTCGGGTGCAGAGTTTGGGCATGAAAGGGCAGTTCCGGATCGATGCGGCCCGCGGCTTTGCGGATGGGAACTCGGCCGTATCCGTCGGCTGGCAAGCCCCCTGAGTCGGCTCAACCGCTGTGGGGCGGGTCCGAATCCTCGCCTTTCGTACTGCCGGTTCCACGACCGATTCGGAAACTCTTGAGCTTCCTGTAGAGCGTGGCCGAACCGATGCCGAGCTGCTCGGCGGTGCGAGTCTGGTTGCCGCCGTTGAGGTCGAGCACCGCCATGATGTAGTCCTTCTCGATCTCGTTGAGGGCCCTCACGGGGCCGGCCACCGAAGGCAACGGGATGGCCTGCCGGACCTCCTCGGGCAGATCATCGATCTCCAGCAGGTTGGCGCGGCCCAGCGCCACGGCACGTTCCACGGCGTTCTCCAGTTCGCGCACGTTGCCCGGCCAGTCGTACCGCAACAACTGATCAGCGACGCGCGGTGATAGCCCGGAGACCGGGCGATCGAGCCGCATGGCTGCCTCGGCCAGCAGCACGCGTGCCAACGGCAGGATGTCCTCCCGGCGGCAACGCAGCGGCGGCACATGCAGTTGAACCACGTTCAGCCGGTAGTACAGATCCTTGCGGAAGCGGCCAGCTGCGATGTCCTCGGCGAGCTCCCGGTTGGTCGCGGCCATCACCCGCACGTTCACGGGCCGGCTTCTGTTCTCGCCGACGCGGCGGATCTCGTGTTCCTGGAGCACCCGCAGCAGCTTGACCTGCATGCCGGGCGAGACGTCGCCGATCTCGTCGAGCAGCAGCGTGCCGCCGTTCGCCGCCTCGAACAAGCCGAGCCGGTCCTGCACGGCGCCCGTGAAAGAACCGCGGGCGTGGCCAAACAGCTCGCTCTCGAGAAGGGACTCGGTGATCGCGCCGCAGTTGACGGCGATGAAGGGGCCCGACGAGCGAGCGGACTCATCGTGGACAAGGTGCGCGACGAGCTCCTTGCCCGTCCCGCTCTCGCCGGTGATGAGGACGGTGGAGTCTACCTTCGCGATCCGCCGGGCGAGGTCGACAAGCCGCCGCATTGCGGCGCTGCGGGCGATCATCCCGACCGGGTCCTCGACCTCAGGGGCCACGCGGGCGAGCACACGCTTCCGCTCGCGGAGCTTCCTTTCGGCCGCCTTGAGGTTCTCGGTGATCCGGTGGAGCGACGGTTCGAGCCACTCCTTGAGGTTGTCGACACGGTAGAAGCGGAGCTCGGCGGCCCGGTCGTCGCCCCACTCCTCGAGCGTCCGGGCGAGGAGGTGGCAGGCGGTGTCACCCTTGCCGATGCAGCGCTCCTCGAGAACATAGATCTCCTTGCCCATCGCCCGGCTCAGGTAGCCGCTTGTGAGGCCGCAGATCGTCCAGCACACGGAACTGTCGCTTAGCCCGAGGTGGGCGATGTGCTGCTCCGCTTCGTAAGAGCCGACGAGCGTCAGACCCTCCTTCGTCAGCGAGCCGGGCGTGCCCGGTCCCAGCCGATACATGCCGCCGAGCATGTGGATGCGCCCGCACGCGTGGCACCAGTCGTCCTCGCTCTCCCACTGGAAGAGGTCCTGCATCGCCTCGGCCATGCGCCAGCCCTGGACGAAGCCGAACCGGGTCAGCATGGCGCGCGCGGTGCTGAGACCGAAATGGTTGATCAGCTCCTTGCGCAGATTCCCCTTCGCCGTCGCGTCGATGATGAGGGCGCGCTGACCCGCGAAACGCACCACGCCGTCCTCGGAGTCGAACTCCACCAATTCGGCAACGTTCAGGTCTTCGAAGCGCATGGCCCCCTCCTTCATCTTGATCGATCCTACCTCGTTCTGATGGAGTCCGCAAGGGCCAGCCTTGTTAAGCCCGATAGACAGTAAGCAGTTACGCGGGGCACGATAATGGCTGAGGGACCGTGTCGTCCCCTGACAGTGGCAAGTCATCACGGAGAACATCATGGGTGAGGCCGGGCGGAATATGGAGGCGCAACTCGTGCTCTGGGGCCAGAAGATTGACGATCTGGCGGCCCAAACCCACCGGGCTGGCGCCCAGGCCAGGTTCGACGCCCACATGTACATCGACGAACTGAAGGCCCTGCACGCGATAGCGCAGTCGAAGTTCGACGAACTGAGAGCGGCGGCGGACACGGAGCGTGCAAGGATCGAGCGCGAGTTGAAGCGCGCCTGTAACGAGCTTGAGGTGGCGCTCAAGCGCCCGAAGCCACCGACGTAAGCGATGAGACGTTGAGGGCGTGGCTGATCGCTCAATCCGTCGGCTTTCGGACAGAGGCAACTCAAGAGCTTCGCCGCGGGGATCATCCCCGCGGACGATTCAGAAAATGCGGGTGATCAGCATGAAACGAATCACGGGGAGTATCGGCATCGTCCTTCTGATCGCCGCGGTCGCTGCCGCAGGCTGCAAGGACAACGCGGGCGGGAGCGCCAAGGCGCGCTTCTCGACGCTGACCGTCCCATCGGGAACCAATGTCGTCGCGTCGCTCGACACACGGCTCTCCACGGGAACGAACCACACAGGCGATCAGTTCCGCATCACGACAATCGACCCCATCGACGTAGGTGGCAGGACAGTCATCCCGGCCGGCGCGCAGATCCACGGCGAACTGAGCGACGTCCAAGCATCTGGCCGTACGAGCGGCCGCGCGCGCATGACGCTCACGTACTCGACGATCGTCGACTCGCAGGGCAAGACTCACGTAATCTCCGCCCAACCACTCACGCTGCAGGCAGCCTCCGCGACGCAGGGCGACGTGGAGAAGATTGCGGCCGGCGGCGTCCTCGGCGCGATTATCGGCGGGATCGCCGGTGGCGGGAAAGGCGCGGCGATCGGGGCCGGCGCCGGCGCGGGCGCCGGGACCATCCTCATGCTCGCGACCAAGGGCGACGAGGTGGAACTCGAGGTGGGCCAAAGACTGAGCGTCCGGTTGATATCCGCCATGAGCGTTCAGGTGTTGGCACAGCGATGACTCCGAATCCATCGCAAATCGGCACCCTCAAGCGGCTCTATTCGTCGATCAGGTTCGGCCGACGATGGACCGCGCCCATTCGAGTTGCGGCGATTCTGCCGCCGCCATTGACAGCAAAAGGAGATCCAGATGAAGAGCATACGGTTGATTCTGATGGCCGCTGGACTGGCCCTGGTCTTGGGCCCCGACCTTGCCCTGGCGGGTCCCGATGTCGAGGTCGGCTTCCGCGGCTGGGGCCCGCGAGTCGGGCTTTCGCTCGACCCCGACCAGGTCCATTTCGGCGCCCACCTCGACTACGGGAATTTCGCGGATCACGTTCGCTTTCAGCCGAACGTGGAGTTCGGCTTCGGCGACAACGTGGAGCTCTACACCCTGAATGTCGAGGCGGCTTACCGGTTCACGGCGGAGTGGGATGTGTGGAGTCCCTATCTCGGCGGAGGACTCGGCGCGAACATCAAAAGCTGGGACAACGGCAACGACAATAGCTCGGACACCGACATCGGGCTCAACGCGCTCGGCGGGATCGAGAAGGGGCTCTCGAACGGCGATCGTTTCTTCATAGAGGGCAAGTTGAGCGTGAACGACGTGCCGGACGTCAAGTTCACGATAGGCTGGACGTTCTATCACTAACCGCGGGGCAAGGCCGGATTCCGTCGGTCGCCGCCGCCGCCTCTCAATTCCCGGTGCCAGTGGAGGAGGTGTCACATGTTGTGGACAATTGCCATTATACTCATTGTCCTTTGGCTGCTCGGCGTGGTTACATCTTTCACCCTGCACGGATTCATCCATGCTCTGCTCGTCATCGCGGTCATCGTCGTGCTGCTCCGCATCATTCGGGGACGCAAGCTGCTGTAGATGGCGCTTCCACGAGGCCGCCGGCCGGCATAGCAGCCGGGCCCGGAGGCCGAAAGGATCGTGTGAAATGAGACTGCTAGGTATCGCACTCGTGATTCTGGGAGTTGTCGCGCTTATCTACGGTGGGATCAGCTACAGCCGCCAGCGGACCATTCTCGAGGTGGGCGGACTCAAGGCCACGGCCACGGAACACAAGAGCATCCCGTTCCCGCCCATCGCCGGGGCAATTCTTGTCGCGGGCGGCGTTGGCGTGCTGGCGCTTCAAAGCCGCCGCATCAAGACCTAGCTAATACGCAGATTTTCAATGAGAATGGGAGAGACAATCAGGAAACGAACCAGTCGCGCGGGTATCGCGCTATTGACGGCATAGCGGGCGATCGCCTGTGCCGCGCGGGATGGACGGGATGGAGTTACCGCGAGGGGCCGCCGCGCAATCAGGCCCGCCGCAGCCCGCCCCCAAACGGCGGCCCTAGATCACCGGAGTCAGGCCAGTCTCTTCGGAACCGTGACCGGCGAGCCAAGCAAGGATCTCCGAGACGCGTCCCAGGGCCAGGGCAATGCAGGTGTCCGCGCCACCGTAGTACAGATGGATGGTGTCGCCATCGTTCCCGATCGTGTGGCCGCATACGAAGACCACGTCGCCCACGTCGCCTTGGCGCTCGTAGTTCTCGCGCGGGCCGAGGATCCATTCGCTCCCCCGAGCTATGCACACGCGCGGGTCCAGCCGATCCAGCAACGCCACGCCCAGGCGATACAGGCTGCCGGCCGCAGTCTGACGCGCACCGTGGTAGATCATCAACCAGCCTTGTTCGGTCTCGATCAGCGGCGATCCGAGTCCGATCCGGGAGGCATCCCACCAGGCGCCGCGGCGAGCAGCCATCAGCACCCGGTGCTTACCCCAGTGGTGCAGATCTGGTGATTCGGCCAGCCAGATGCCGGATCCCAGTCCCGTCTGTGGCCGGTGCAGCATCAGCCACTTGCCGTCGATTCGCCGCGGCAACATCGCGGCATCCTTGTCGTCAGGGGTCATCACCACGCCAAGACGCTCGAACCGGACGAAATCGCGTGTGAGCGCCAGCGAAACGGCGGGACCGGCACGAGAGTAAGCCGTATACGTAATGGCGTACTGGCCCAACTCGTCGAGCCAGACGATCCGTGGATCTTCGACCCCCCAGAGTTCCTCGGGATGGCTTTCCGGATCCGGCAACAGCGCCGGTTCCGGATCGATTCGCCAACCATCGATGCCGTTTTCCGATCGGGCGGCCCACAGGCAAGAGATTCCGCGCCGGTCCTCGACACGGCAAAGCAACAGCGTGGTGCCGTCCTGCAGCCGCACTGCGCCGGGATTGAAGACCGTGTTTACCGTGTGCGGCCAGTCCGCGGCGGTCAGGATAGGATTTGCCCCGTGGCGCTGGAGAAGAAACGGCCGTTTCCCATCACTCATCGTTCCTCCTGTTCCATAACCGCGACCGGTTCCATGCTGCGCAATTCCAGCAGGGAGCCGAGAAAAGCCAGGGTCGATTCCGCCCCTTCGTTGGCGTTGACGCCCTCGCGATGCAGCCCGTCGTGACAGCCGCCGGTCGAATAGTCGTAGACTGCCCGACCGAAGTCATTGCGGCCCAGGAACCAATCAAAGACAACGCCCATGCGCTCGCGCCAGCGCCGCTCTCCCGTCACACGGTAGGCCCGCGAGCAGGCCTCGAGCATGCTCTGCGCTTCGATCGGTTGCTGGTCAAACCGCGCCCGTGGCTCGCCGCGACGCCAGCCTGAGTTCGCGATCGGCGAGAAGTGCCCCTGATCGGCCATTTGGACGCGAAACAGCCACTCGAGCGATTCGATACCGGCTGCCACCATATCCTGCCTGCCCATCTCGTGTCCCGCGAGCAGCAGCGACTCACAGAGCCGAGCGTTGGCGTAAGCGAGCGACTGTTCGAACCAGAGCCAGTCGTCGGTGCGGTCGTTGCCGTAGAGGTCGAAAAGCCGAGTTGCCAGCACACCGCGAAAGCGGCGGGCGTTGCTATCACCCGGGAAGCGCTGGATGTATGCGCAGATTCCCAGAAGCGAAAACGCCCAGGCACGCGGGCTGGTGAAGGTTTCGACCGCGGGCAAGCCGGAGCCGAACAGGTTCATGGCGAGCGCAACCAGCCCGTCGTCGCTCGACTCGCTGGCGGCGCAGCCCAGGCTCCAGAGCGCGCGCCCGTGGCTGTCCTCGGAACCCGAATCCTCAAGCCAGTGCCGGTCGTAGCCCAGGAAGTTGCGGAACCGTCCGTTGGCCGGGTTGAACGCGTAGTTGATGAACGCCAAGTACTTCGCGGCCAGACGGCGTAGCAGCTCGTCGTCCTCTGCCAGGCGCTGGCCGCGCAGCGCGATGATCAGAGCGCGGGCGTTGTCGTCGGTCGTGTACCCCTCGACAAGATTCGGGGTGGTCTGGCAGGCATGCTGGAGGATCCCGGTATCGTCGGTCAATGTCAGTAGGTGGTTGAACTTCAGGGCGGGCAGGTCGAAGTCAAGCGGGTCGGAGGCTGCCTGCCGGCCGTTGGCCACCGGCGTCCCGAGGCGCTCCTCCGTCGCCCGCTGGAAGGACTGGAGGTAAAGCCTAGCGACTTCCTTCCAGATCATCTGTCGCCCATACGAATAGGCTCGCTTGCGCATCGCATGCCGTTTGGCCTCGTTGTCGAACAGGTCGATCACGGCCGCGGCCAGCGCCGGCGAATCGCGGAACGGGACGAGCTGTCCCCGCCCATCCGCCAGCAACTCGTCGGCGTACCAGTACGGCGTCGAGATCACCGCCTTGCCGTTGCCCAGCGAGTAGGCGAGCGTGCCGGAGGCGATCTGGGTGGCATTCAGGTAGGGTGTCACATAAAGATCGGCCGCCCCCAGAAACTGGCACAACTCCTCCAGGGGCGCGTAGCGATTGTGGAAGATTATGTTCTTGGCGACGCCGAGCTTGCGCGCCCGCACTTGGAGGTCGAGGCGGTACTTCTCTCCCTGCTCGCGCTTGACATGTGGATGGGTCACACCAAGGACGATGTAGATGACATCCGGCATGCGCTGCACGATTGCAGGGAGCGCATCGATCATGTACTCGATACCTTTGTTGGGCGAGAGTAGTCCGAAGGTCAGGATGACGCGGCGCCCCTCCACCTTGAACATATCCTTGTAGAAGTTGGGGTCGATGAAGGGCATGTCCGGGATACCGTGGGGCACCAGATCGATCTTGTGCTCTGGACAATTGTAAATCGACGTCAGGAATGTCCGGCCCTTCTCGCTCATGACGATCAACCGTTCCGACAGTTCGCACAGTTCTCTCAGGACTCGAGCCTGGAGTTCGTCTGGTTCGGCGAGCACGGTGTGCAAGGTCGTGACGATTGGCATACGCAGTCGGCGGAGGGTCGTCAGTAGGTAGCTGCCGGCGGGACCGCCGTAGATGCCGTACTCGTGCTGGAGGCAGACAAGGTCCACTTGACTCATGTTGAGAAACTCGGCCAGCTGTCGGTACTCATCTTTGTCGTTCTGTCCGACTTCGAAGCGCACCCGATTGGGATAGGGATAGCCCGTGGGCGTGTCGTTCATCGCCGCTGCAAAGAAATCAATCGTCGGGTATTCGCGCGCCAGCGATTCGCAGATGTCGGCAGTGAAAGTCGCGATGCCGCAGCGGCGCGGAACGTAGTTGCCGACAAAGGCGATCTTGGAGAAGGGGTGAGTCTTATCGCGCATCTTGACCAATCCTTGTTTCCTGGCTCACTCACGCACGAACGTGCCCAAGAGGGTAGTAGAAACAGGCCGGGGATAGCGAGCCCCCTGTCCCAGCCCCAATAGCAGGCCGACCAAGATCAAGTCCCGGCGACGACCGAGATCCACCCAGGCCTGGGCGCATTCCAGGGCGGCTAAACCCACGGCCAAGGAGGGAACGTAGAACTCGGCCACGGCGGACAGGCGTAGCCAGAGAGGTGAAGTGATCAAAGGCAGGAACGCAGTGAAGATTCCGAGAGAGGAAACACCCCAACGGCGCAGCAGCCTGGCCCCGAACAGCACGGCAAACAGGGCGGCAACTACGGAAAACAGATTGGCGGCTAATGCAGGAGTGGCCAACGGGAGCATGTGGCGCCAAGCCCACAGCAATGGGATATAGAAGGGCGCCCCTGGGGCGTGGGCTACGCCATAGGTCTCCGCCAGGAACTGGAATTGTACGGTGTCGCCGGAATGGCCTGGAACCGCGCTCACCAGGTTCAAGGAGGTCCAAAGCACAAAGACGGCCAGGGGAAGCACCGCTTCGGGGAAATATTTCTGGGGGGAGTGTGTGTTTTGAATCATCCGCTTTCCGCTGTCTTAACAACCAAAGGGAAAGGCGAGCTGAAACTCGCTCCCAGCGTCTCTTCATGATTAGGCTATCACACGCCCCCGGAAGCCACAACGTTTGTCCTGGCATCTGTATCTAAACAGCGAGTACATTCATGACAGCGTTTGCCATGGTCCCGCGGGTTGAGGATCCTCCGCGGCACGGAGCAAACAGCTATAACTTGGTTTTACTTTTGAGGTACTCGCAACTGCTTTAAGCGGGGCGACCAGGATTGAGGGCAGGGAGTTGAAACACGACAACGACAGCCTGCGTTCGTGGGCGACCCATGCCTTTCGCGCAAGGGCAGCCACTAACATGCTAAAAATTAAAGCGCCCCTTTCCGCGCATGCTGCAGTTTTCATTTTTTTGTTGCTAATCGTCTTCGCCATGACAATTTGTGCCACCGTAGACACAAATGTGAAACCCAAACCCAGCAAAGCACCATCCTATCTCGTAATTGCATCAGTGCGAAATATCGATGCATCGACGATGGCGGAACCGGGGCCGCCCACGCCGGGCGGTACGCTTGCAAAAATCGAAATCCATCATTGCTACTGTGGTGACGCAAGTGGTACGCGCTTCGTTCATTTCATGACCGGATATGAGCAAGTCACGGCAGGACCTGTCCCGATACATCAATCGTACGATGGCACCAACCTCTTATTGATGAGCGGGGACCTCGTCCTAGTATTTGCCGGGAAAGACGTTGTTACCGTAAATAGCCACATGCATTGCGGAACGGCCGACATATTGTATGAAGCATATTTCTTCAGAGGACCTGAAGGCGCAGCAGCGGATTCTTCGCTATCGGCCCATAAACTGCGCACCATAGCTCATGAAATAGACAACAACCTTTCGTATGAAGATGGGCTGCGCTGTATATTTGCAAGAGAATGGTCGGCAACAAAATATGGTCTTCGTGAAATCGTAAATGAACTGTTGGAGCGCTCATGCTGCGCGCGGGAAGAGCGCAATTGAATCGGGGCGTGGAAGGCGCCTCCGTGCAGAATGAGGGCTGCAAACCGCATCAATAGTCGGCTGGGCGGCTGCCGAGGAGCAGGCCCCTCAGATTGAGGCCAGCAGGATGCGATCCCACTGGGGCTCATTATCGGTTGCGGCGGCAAGGAACGCCAGTCCGACGCCGGCGGCGCCCGTTAGGAGTCCGGCGTCCTTGACCCAGGGATCTTTGCTCCCTTCCCCAGGGTAATAGGCAAGAAAGCCGCCGGTGCCACAGCCCGGCCTTCTCATGGCCAGGGCTGTTCTCAACCAGAAACGGGCCGCCGCGCCCAGTTCTTCATTCCCCGTGGCCTGATACATACGGTTGAAAAGGTGACCCGTCCCGGCAGCTCCGTGGCACAGGCCGGCATCGTGAATTCTGGTGCTTGTCCGATCCACCTTCGCGGCATTCAAGGCAAGATCGAGCGCGGCCGTCAACCAGGTCGAATTTCCCGTGCATCGGGCAGCGTTCAGGAGGGATACCGCGATGCCTGGGGCGCCGTAACACCAGCCCATGCGTGAGGGCCGGTCGTTGCTCAGGCTCGGGGAGGTCCAGTAGGGGAACAGGGCCCGTGTTCCGGCAATCGGGCGCTGCGCAAGCATCCAGGCAACAGCCTCTGCTAGGAGAGAATGAGTGTCTGCGCTGCCTCTGGCGCCGGCGGCGCTGAGGAAGCCGATCACGCCTGCATTGCCGTGCGCCATCCCCAGATCGTGGCGTCCCGTAGGAGGCAGAGGGAGTTCCTCCGGCGGAAGCTGTCCAGGCGAAGTCGGCCAGGCGATTCCTGTCGCCTGTGCTCGCGCCAGGTCGGCAAGATGCTCCAAGACTAGCAACAGGATGTCTTTCGCGGCAGGGCGGGGCAGCCGTTCCAGGGCATACACGCCGATGCCGGTTAGGCCCGATACCAGATCGAAATTTCTCTCTCCCTGGGCGGCGGAGAGATGTCGCAACAGGAGGCGGTCCACCGCGGCGAAAGGATCCTCATCCGCCTGCCGACACTGGTCCCCTGCCGTCTCGGTGGAAAGGCGATCCTGGCTGTGGGTTGCCGCCCAGGCGACTCCGGGCAATCCGGAGTACAGGCCGAGATGGGGCGGCGTCATCGGCAGCATTTCCAGCGCCTGGTTCAAAAGCCGCTCGGTGATGTCGCATTCTCGGTGCGGTCGGCGCGCCAGGCTGCGATAGAGAAAAAACAAGACCATGCCGCCGCGGCCGCCCGCCAGCTCGGCCTCGAAGCAAGCGCCCTCGAGTTGTTGGTGACCGAATAGCTTCAGCCTGGGGAACATGTCCGGGGTAGGCTCGGCAATGGCCGCGGCGATCTCCTCCACGGCGGCGAGAAAGTCTTGTTTCTCGTCTCCCTCGAAAACGGCTCGCCACGGTTGTCTTGGTGGTGAAGGCATCAAGGATCGATCCCCAAGGAGTCGGTTAAAACGAAACTGGCCGCTCCTCGCCGAGGAGCGGCCAGCGAGGCGGACCCACTAACAAGGCTTCGTGATCGCAGAAATACACTGGCCTCCCTCGGTGAAGCACTTGCCGGGATGGGAGATCGGGCAAGGCACGGTGATGCAGCCATCAGTAACTACGCAGGGATCGGTAAGGATGCCCCGTCCCATCGCGTTCTGCAGATCCAAGGTCGACAGATTGCGGATGGTCTCCCTGTTCAAGTTGATCTTCTTCATGCCAATACCTCCAGCGAAAAAAATAATTGGTAAGCTTGGAAATTGTCTGCCGTTTGGTCCTTGCTCATGGGCGAACTCACGGGCGAATTTCCAAGGCTGCGTTTATAGAATAGAGAATTGCTGCGGCCGGTGTCAATGCACCTCATTCAATTGAATCGAATTCCAGACGGTGTCTGGCGCGGGAGAAAACCCCGAAATCACATCGGCCAGCTATGCTTTATCCGACATCACGGAATCGCCGGCGGCGCGGGAATCACTCACGCGAAGGCGAACGCGAGGGGGAACGCAAACACCACGACAAGCGCCCAGAAGGAATAGACAGGAAGATACATGGTCTGCCACCGCTCGAGAGCGCTGAAGGGCTTCCGACCTTGTATGAAGCGCGCATAAAGCCACGCGGACCAGGCGAGATTGACGAGGAGGACCAGATTCTCGCCCAGCGCCGCGGTGCGATTCGGCGTGAAGCCGAAGTCCGAGATCCTGGCCGCGATGGCCGCCAAGGCGACCACGTCGGCGATGAGCGCGCTCACGACGAGGACGAGCTGGAGGAGATCGAAGGAGGTGGGCGCCGCGAGCGGGTCTCGCGAGGAAACGGCGTACAGCAACAGGCCGAGGACGACGGCGAGCAGCAGATCGAAACCGATCAGGACCTCGCGTTGGATGTCGATCCCGCGGCTCGTCCAGATCATCGTCGCCAGAAAGACCACCAGAACCAGGGTGAAGAGCGGTGTGAAGATCCGTGTCAAAACTGGCGCCATGTTCTCGATCACGCCCTGTTTCATCTCGACGAGCCAGGATCCGATGAGCACCGCGCCCATCGCTCCGCAAGGCAACAGCCATCGCGCGATGAAACCTTCCGCCTGAAAGCCGATGGCCTCGAACATTCCCACCGTGAAGGCAGACAGGACGCCGCCGCCGAGCGCGATCAGAACGTAGTAGATGAAGAGCTCGCCCGAGAATCGAATGAAATTCATCCGCTCCGCCGAGTCCCTCCAGCGAAGACCGACATAGGCCAAGCCGACAACCAGCCAGAGGGCGATGGGGAGATGGATCGCCGCCAAGATGAACGTGTGGCCACCGGGCTGGAACGGATAGAGGTTCACCAACAAAGCCGCCGCGGCGAAGGGGATGAGCAAGCGCACGAAGCCCGCGGCGCCCAAGTCTCGCTTCCAGACCAGATAGGCGGTCAGAAACGGGAGGACGAAAAAGCCGAGGTTGCGCGCAAACAAATCCGGTTTGTCTTCGACGACGCGGATGCCGAATAGCTCCGGCACCTTGATCGCCGCGGCGGCCGCCACGGCAAGGGCCAGGACGACGAGCGGTTCGCTTCGCGGCGACTTGCCGCCGGATCCGTGGGCCTCGAGCATGAGCTGCCGCCAGAGCCGTTCGGAGTGCTCCCGGGCGAATTCGCGGGACAGAGCGCTCAAACTGCCGATCCGCTTTACCGCGACCAGAAATGCCTCGTCGGCAGTCAGGCCCGCGCCGGCGAGCGCCTCGATCTGATCCCGCAGATGTCCCTCGAGTTCCTCGACGTCGGGGCCTGAGATGGCCTTGCCGCGGGCGACGAACGCCCGCCACCTTGCGATCTGGCGTTCAATCGTTTCAGCGTCTTCGGTCATTCGATCAGCATCCTTGGGGCAAAAGGTGGGGAGCCGCTTGCGCGGCCAGAAGCGACCAGACGCTTCGCAGCGCGGCATTCACGGCCTGCCACTGTTGGCGCTCCACGGCGAGCTGCTTCTTTCCTTGCGTCGTGATCCGGTAGTACTTGCGCCGCCGCCCGCTTTCCGACTTCTGCCACTGCCCTGCGATGTATCCGAGCCGTTCGAGCCGGTGCAGCACCGGATAGAGCATGCCATCGCTCCACTCCAGCCGCCCGCCAGAGAGTTCGCTGACTCTCTTCAGAATGGCGTAGCCGTAGCTGTCACGCTCGGCGAGGATCGCCAAGACGAGGGGCGTGGCCGAAGCAGCGACGAGATCCTTGTTGATGTCCATACCCTGCGCCACTATACCTAACACTGCTATGTATGTCAAGAAACAAGATCAGAACAGAGGACCCGCCGGCAACTGGCCATCTCTGCCGACGATCCCCTACGCCGCTGCGGGGATATGCGCGCCATTGATCTGTGCTCGTTTGGGCCAAGGAAAGGTGATATAATAGAGCCGTGTTATTGCATGGTGAACGCCAGTTGTGCCTTCTTCGCTTCGTGAAAACCATTTTCCGCCCCACGCGTGATGGGAGGACGAGGTCATGCGCTCTTCATTGTTCTGCTCGAGCATGAAAACGGCCACGGCGCTTTGGCTTTTGGGACTGCTGTCGGCCGGCGTTGTGCGCGCTCAAGATCCCACCTGCGTCAATTACCAGGACTATATTCACCTTCAGTCGTGGCTCTACAAAGCGGAACTGCCGGGAACCCCCCTGGACATGGTCTCCTCGGGCAATTACCTGTATGTGGTTTCAGGAACGGCTCTGTATGTGCTGGACGTCAGCGACAAGATCCACCCGCAGCCGATCGGTTCGGTTGAGGTGTCGGCGCTGGAGGTGGATCTGTCCTGGCGCGCGGACATGGTTGTCGTGGCGGGATACTACGCCGTGTCCACGATCGACGTAAGCGATCCGACCAATCCCTGCGTGCTCGGGTCCTGCCCAATCTCGTATTCGTCCGCGCATCTTGCCATGGCCGAGAACTGCGCTCTTGTGAGCTATACGGACGGGATAAACATTTACGAAATCGACTACGCCAATCTTGGGCAGATAACACCCATCAGTCACGTGGCAACCTCAACCGTAATGGGAATAGAAACAAAAGACGGATACGCTTATGTCCTGGGGTACGGGATCACTATCCTGAATATTGCAGACCCGCACAACCCCGTGATCGTTGGCGGCGTCAACGAATCGGCATGGTACAAAGATCTTTCGTTTTCCGGCAATCTTGCCTTCGTGGCCGACTATGCATACGGAATACACGCTTATGACATGAGCGATCCCGAGCTTCCCGTCTTTCTTGGCGCTGGAGACGAAACTTTTCGGGGATCTGACATTGCGGTGGTCGATGGCAAGGCCTACGTGATCGGCACGACGGGGCAATACAACGGCGCTGGAATGGCGGTGTACGACGTGAGCCATCCGGCGTCGCCGACGCACATAGGTCGTGTGTATTCAGAATGCAACTACGCGTTGTGCGCAACGACCTCCTTTGCTTTTTTGGGCGGGTATGACGGATTTCAGATTTTCAATACCGCCAACTGCACGCAACCTGGGCCGTTTCAAGTCCCTGAATTTGATTTGGGCGAAGTGGCGGCTATGATTATCAAGGACGGTCGCGCCTACATCTATTCCACGGTGTATCTCTACATATACGAGTGGGACGGCGAGAGCAGGCCGCGGCTGTTGAGCACGTATCATCTGGGCACGTATTACATTCGCGGCTTGGCCGTCGAGAACGATTTGGTGTTCCTGGCGAATGGTTACAATGGCGTGACGATTCTGGATGTCTCGGACGCAAGAAATCCCGAGGCGTGCGCGATTGTGGATACGCCAGGATATGCGCAGGATGTCATCCCTTGCGGAAATGTCGGTTATGTTGTGGACGGCTCGACCGGTTTGCAGATCATCAACTTTGAAAACCCGGATGTCATTGAGATCGTCGGCACCGTGGCCTTGGGCTACACGCAGGCGGCAGCGCTTTCAAATGGCTATTTGTACGTCGCCGCCAGTTACGGCGGATTGAAGATATTGGACATTGCCGATCCTTTGAATCCGGTCATGGTGGGAGCGGTCGCCGGTTTTTGCGCCGAGGATCTGGCATTGGAAGGAAGCCGAGCGGCCGTGCTGGACAGCCAGTACGAGGGCATAGTTGTGTTTGTGGACATCGCGCATGCGTCCGCGCCCGTGGTCACGTCGACATTGGCGATGCCGCACATGGAGGACCTGGAATTGGTCGGCGGGTATGTGTATGCCGGCTGCTTTGGGTACGGGGTTAACGTGATTGACGGCAGAAACCCTACGGATCCATATATCGCGGGCACGATCTACTCTGGGATGAGCGTGGAGCACTTGTTCAAGCTCGACGATTGCCTGTTGACTGGCAATTATTTGCGTAAAGTCCCCTTTCAGTGCGCGGGCGCCACGCCCGTGCTGCATCGGGATGAGTTGTTGAAAGCGACGGCTATTCTCCAGACAGCTCCCAATCCATTCAATCCTCGGACCACGATTACCTTCAGCGTTGGCAGCCCCGGCAGGGTCGTGGCAACAGTCTTCAGCCTTGCGGGCCGGAAGGTCGCGACGCTGGCCGATGGGACATTTTCTGCAGGAGCGCATCAGGTGGAATGGCAGGGACGCGATGACAAGGGGCGACCAATGCCATCAGGCACCTATTTTGTCCAGGTGGCGACCGGGGAGAACCGCGACACGCGCAAGATCAGCCTCGTGAGGTGATGGCAGAGGAGGTCCGCCTGCTCAATCCGACATGCCAGGCGCCCGGGTGAGCCAGTGCATCACGTTGAGGAGCAGCTGATGGTTCTGCCGGGCGTCGGGTGTATTCATGCCTATCGGCATTTGCTGAGGCCCGGCCAGCTGCGCGCTGAACATTGCCGCCTCACCGAAGACGGCAACCCGACCGCCGCCAAAATTCAGGAGCGCCCCCTGGCACCACCCCTCAATAGGAATCTCAGGCGCGTCGGGAGTGACGCCGGGAGCCTTCTTGGTTTCGAGCGAGATCGAATTCGCTCCGAATACCAAGATTGGAATCGCTTTTTCCGGCATCCTGAATGCGGAACCGGTGAAGGTCGCCACTTCTGTCACTTTCTCGTCATCGTTCCGCCCGCGAGTCGCGGCGCTTTCCTTGAGGCCGGTCGCACCGTCAAACATGTCGAAGATGTTCGAATCGCCATGGCCGGGCCTTGCGTAGCCGTTGCTGAAGGTCACGCCGAAGGCAGAGGCCAATTCGCCGGCGGCGCCGGGGAACGGCATGTGATCCGCGATCAGGAAAAGTGATCCGCCCTTGTCGACCCAGGCGCGAACGGCCGCTATCTCATCGCGCGTGAAGGCCGAGGGGGTGGGGAGAGACCAATCCTCGATGTTCCTCTCGTTGAGCGCATTGGCGATGACCAGGACATCCGCGGCCTCAAGGGACTTGGCGGATAGCGCACTCGCAAAGCCCTCCACGCGATAGCCGTCCAGCCGCAGGAGTCTGGCGAACGGCTCATAGCGGCCGTCCACGGTGTGGAAATTGTGATGCGCTTCGTCGATCGCGACGCGGGGGCCGGTATCCGGTGCATACGCTGGTCGGGGAATCGGCGGGTTGTAATTCAGGTCGGGCTCCTGCTGGGCCGCTGTGGATCCTGTGAGCACAAAGAGCAAGGCACCGGAAAGCAGATGTCGTTTGCGCACTTGAGACTTCCTTTCACGAGACGCCGACACGCCTCATGACGAAGAACGCGTAGCCGAAGGCATCCGGGTGCTTTAGATACAGATCGATTTCGTGCTGGCTCCTGGCCGCCACGGCGAGCGCGTCGGGGTCGCCGGCGTGCGACTTGCGGAAACGATCGAGGCATTCGCCGAGCGGCACGTAGTAGTTCTCCCACCAGTGCGCGAGTCGCAAGTCGCCCGACTCATATTGCGCGCAATCCACCCCCAGCCTTCGGGCGGCCCGCAGAGCGTTGATCCTACGCTTTGGGCCCGAATTGACAAGCGCGCAGGGAGAGTTCGGGGCCGGGAACCCCGGTGCTTCGGGGAATGTCCGTGCGTGAAAGTGGGAGATCCAGGGAAATTGCCTCTCCGCGCGGCCAGGCTGTGATAGACTTGCGCCAGCCGGTCCACGTTCGCCAGTCATCCGGCATGGCGTCAGCCAGGCCGGGTGCATGACACTCAATCTTTGCTTTCTGGAGGTTGGACCATGAAGAAGATCGCCCTGAACAAGGATGTCCTGCGCCTTCTGGATGACCGCCATCTGGACAAGATCCAGGGTGGCGAAAATGAATGGAAAACCATGCACTCGGACGTCAGCTGCAGGAAGATCTGCTGGGTGCACGGATAGGAGGCGTGCGATGAAACGGGGCCTTTTGCTCCTGTGCCTGCTGGCGTTCGCGGCGGGCGCGACGCAGGTATCCGGACAGGTAGGATCCGGGCGGCCGTTCGTGACGACCGCGGGAGTCGACGACTGCTTCGCGCTGCCAACCGAACCGGCGTGCCCAAGCGCTGAACTCGCGACTTTCATTCTCAACGTGCTCGGGAAGCCGCTGCGCGCGTTTGACGAGGGCGACGGTAACAAGACGCTCGGGCACACGTTCAACGATCTGCCGGACGGTTACAATGAGATTTGGGTGACCATGAGGCTGAAGGCCAGCGGTGACCCGCTGACATACAACGATACGGTCAACTTCGAATTCAACCCGGATTGGATACCAGGGGAAGTGTCCGCCTGGGGATGGGGCCTGTATATTTCCAGCATCGTGGGGTGGTGGGGGCCGGGATCGGAGACCACCATCACGCTGAATCTCGCGGACCTGCCGCCCGATCCCCGGGGCCGAACGTCCGTCATGAACTTGCTCGAGGACGGCATGCTGGACGTCTGCGTCGACGATGACACGATCGTGGATTACATCATGCTCACGTCGTGCGAAGTCCCAGTTGATGTGAATGCGGAAACCTGGGGAGGCGTCAAGGCACTGTACCGGTGACATCCCTAAACTGGAAGCCGAATTGCATTCGCGACCGAACGTGACGCAACTGTTTGCCGATTTGCCTTGCGCATTGCCGCCGCAGAAGTCGTTCCGGTTGACCTTGGCCCAAATTGCCCTACACCCAGCCCGGATCTTCCGGGCTGGGTTTTCTTTAGAGGATGCGCACAGGTTGCCGCCATCGTTACCCGAACAATGAGATCAGGCTCTGGGGAAGCCTGTGAGCAGCCCCCCCCGCCGGCGGAAGCCGGCGACCTACAGGACCAAGGGATAATCCCCAAAAGGCGGCACGTGCATGAGCGAGGCGGCGTCCTCGGCGAGGGTCTTGACTGTGGCGTCGAGGACGGCGGGCAGTTGCGATCTTGGAACGTCGGGCAGAAATGTTTCCACGAAGTGCGAAGCGGCAGAGGAGACGATGGAACTCGGCTCCTCCCCGATGATGCTGGAGCAGGAGGCATACTTGCGCGCCCTGGCGGAATACAGACGATCGAAGTGCTGCTCTCTCTCGTACGGGTTGGCGCGTTGATCCGTGAAGCGCGCCCGCGTCGCCGAGATCGCCGACTGCATGATTCGAGCGTGAACGGGATGGTCATGGATCTGGCGAGTGAGCCGATCCGCCACGGCAAGCATGAAGGCGGCAAATTCCGCGCGCAAAGCGGCCTCCGTCCTGTCGTCGAACTCGCGCCGCCAGGTTTTTTGCAGCGTGGTCCAATCATGGATGGCGATGTCGACCATCAACTTGCCCAGTTGTTCGGCGAACTTCTCCGGGGTCAATTTCTTTCTGAAGAAAAGCACGTTGCCTACTTTCTTCCGGCGGTGGCCGGCTGGCAGGCGGGCAAGCCCGCTAGAATGTCGCCTCCACCACGATCCTGCCGGTGTGGCCGTCGATGGGCACGTCGTTGCGCCCGGCGTCGAAACGCTCACATGGCTGTCCGTTGAGTCGCACGGCGCGCAAGGCCAAGCCTTCCGGGTGGCGAAAGCGCACGAGCGTACGAGAGGGCTGTGTCCGCAACTGGAGGTCAAGCGTTGCCGTGATCTTCCTTCGGTCAGCCGAAGTCTCGTAGTTCACGCTCACCGTGCCGTAACGAGTGCTCACCCCGCTTGTGCCGAGCGGCTCGCCGGCGACGAACCAGTCGCGCGGGACGGCTCTGCCGACGTGCAGAAGTCTGTCCGTGGCGTACACGAACATCGAGCGCAGCCAGGACACGGCATTGCTCTCGTCGCTGGTTTTGAAATGAGCGGCGGAGGAATAGCCCAAAGCGGGATTGGGATGCTCGACCATGGCGTTGATCTCTTCGCGGTAGCAGGCGCACCACGCGTTGAAGAACATCCACAGGAAGATCTCGGGCTCGTCGCGGTCCAGGTGAGGCATGAGCCCGGCCAGCAGATTCGGCTGTATCGAAAAGCCACCACGGTCGTACCAGTCGGCCTCGAAATCGGCGAGCGGATAGCTGTATGGGCGCTTCACGTAGCGGTTGTCCTGGTAGTCTTCCAAAATCCATTTCGCCTGCGGCCCGTCGGCGTCGTAAAGACCGGAGATGAGCAGGTACACCGATCCTTCCAATACCTCCCGGATCCAGCCCACATCGCGCTGACGCCAGTAGAGGCGGCTCGGATAATGCGGCACCCAGCGTCCATCGCGCAGGCGCACCAGAGGCGTGTGCTTGCGCATTGTCTCGAACCCCGCTTTTAGATCGGCACCGTAGGCGTCCGTCGCGCGCCGGATTCGTCCCGCCTCGGCATGGCCGACGGCCTCCAGCGCCTCGGCCACGGTGTCCACGCCTCGCCACGTGATGGCGTTGGTGGAAAGCCAATAATGGTAATCGGTCACGTCCTCGAGACTGCCGGCCGGCAAGAAGCCCCGTTCCCAGCTGCGGGAGTGGGGCAGCTCGTTCTTCGTGAGGAGACGCTGGCGAAACACCCAGTCGCAGCCGGCGATGAGTGAAGGGGCGACCCGAGCGAGCCACGCGGCGTCGCCCGTCAGGAAGTAGTGCATGCCGAGGCACCACAACGCCCATCCGTGGTGCTGGTTGTAATCGCCCTGCTCAAAGCCGCCGGCGCCGAAGTACATGCCGTCATAGTCGGTGAAATTGCCGGGCTGGCGAGCGGTGCCCTGATACTTGATCCACAGTTCGAGGCGGCTGCGCGCTTCCTCGTGCAGCCCCCGCTGATCCAATTCGTGAACGACCATGCACGCTTCGTTGGTGAAATTGCCGTACGTGGACGTGCCCACGGACGTGTTGACCAGGCCGCTCCCGTCCGGCATGGCGCAGTCCGTCACGAGAACGTGCGAAAGATGGGAGGCGTGAAGCGCGGTCAAGTGTTCCTCGGGGCACCAGAGCTGTGCTCCCCGACTTGCCTGGTCGGTCCAGAAGGCGGCGACCTCCTGATAGCCGCGCTCGAAGTTCAGGCTTTCCAGGGCCGCGAGCTCGTCCGGCGTGTTCAAAGCGATGAACGGAACCTTCAGCAGCAGCTCGCAGGCGGCGCCAGGCCGCAGGAATTGCCGGAACACCAAGCGGTTTCCTTGCGGCTCCGGCGCCATCGTGCCTTCCCAGCGAGCGCGCAACACTCGCTCCCGCGGCGGACCTGAAAACAACAGGTGGTCGTGTACAAACAGATCCTCGCGTTCGCTCTTGGGCACCAGGTAGTCGTCTTGGTCGTCGCCGGCGTAAGCGTTTTGCGATCTGGCGGAGCGTTGTGAATAGGAGATGGGCAATTCCGCCGTGGCGGGTTCGTCGCCGACGTTCTCGAATCGGAACCGCAACAGCGCCACGACGGGAGCGAAGGCGGCGAGCTGCTCATGCGCGATCGGGCAGTCGAGCGGCACGGCGAAACTCTTCTGTGTGACGTCAATCTTGCCACTGCGCGCGTGGATATTGTAGGAAAGCACGGGCGGCACATCCGCGTGGCGCGCAAGGACGGCCAGCCGCTCCAATTCGAAGAAGAAGCGCGCATCGCCTTCGCACTTGAAGTGGTCGGTGTCGGGACCGGGGATGCTGGTCAGATTCCACTTGTGCAGAACGAGGTCTCCGTTGGCCTCCAACCGGAAGCGCTGGCGGTTGTGCTTGCAACCCAGGTTGGTGCTGACGGCGTGAGGGCGCGGCTGCCCGTTGGAGGCGCCGGCGTAGGTCTGTTCCCTGCGCTCCGTGACGCGCTGGTTCAGCGTCTTCTGTCCGGCGACGCCACGACGGTAGCTAGCGAACCGCAGGGGGTCGTCGGCGAAGGCCACGTACACGCCCCGTTCCGCGTACCACGCCGGGCCCTCGCGGCGCAAACTGGACAGGGAAATCGTGAAGGTGTCGTGATCCGTGCAGAAGGTCACGTGCCCATCGTCGTTGCCGTAGGCATGGCTCGGCTGCATGTGCAGCACGCTCAGTTCGAACGAACGCTCGGGGGCGCGCAGAAGTGCGACCTCCGTGCCCGCCGCTCGTACGCCGCGCAGGGCCGTCGTCTCGAGGATGGATGCGTTGTACCCGCGCAGGCTCACGTGTTCTCCTGGAGTCTGTTCGCCTGAGTCCAACTCCACCCGTAAACGGCTGATCGTCGGCGGAGAAGTCGTGAGAATGCGCACTGTCTCGATCTGCCGCGCGTCGGAAACGCCGATCTTCACGCCCAACGTGCGGCGGAAGGCGACGTCGTATGGCGCCATTTCTGGGAACTCCGCGCTCAATCCCTTGAAGGAGACGGCCACGGCATTCGCGCCGGCCGGGCTGACCTCGATGGCCGCCTCTTGCCAGTGACTGTTGAACAAGTCGTCGATGGGCATCCAGCCGAATCCGCAGGGATCCTCAAGATCTCTAGCGGACTCAAGACGCACCTGAGGCCAGGTGTGCCGCAGATAGTGCACGGCGAGCCGCGGGGGCGGGGCGTCGTGGAAGCGCACGATTAGCTGGGCGATGTCGCGCGGCTCTTCGAATCGGAACTCACCGGGGGCTGCGCCCGGCAGCGCAAACGGAGCGATATCGAAGCCGCTGGAGGGTTTGTCGCGAGCGTCGCCGGCCGAGGCGATTCGGACGAGAAGGGCCATTGCGACGAGGCACGCGAGGGCGAGATGGCGCGAGCGCACCTGCTTTGTTCCTCCCGACAGAATTGGCGGACTTGCCGCGGCGGCAGTCACGCGGGGAGAGTACAACAGGACGCGCCCGCTTGGCCATGAGGCAGCCTGCCCGCACGAGGCGAGCAGGCTGCCAATGATTCTGTATGGAGTCGCTCGGTTATGGAGCGCAGTATTTGCGAGTTTCCGGGCAATAGCACGTCACATAACACGTGTACGCCGTCCTGACCCCGCCATGCACCGCGTCCATCATCCCAGCCTCGAGGCCGCGGACGGTTTCTTTGTTCAGGATGATTTTTTTCATGAAGATCCTCCGCTGAGTTTGTTGCTATGGCCCGAGAACGTCTGTCGGATTGCGGTTCAGCCGCACGGCCGATCAATCCGGCACCGACGCGGCTATTCCTCGCACCAGATTCGCACGTTGTCCACTCCGATTTCCCATTGCTGGAAAATGAAGAACATTTCCGGGTCGCCGAAAAAGAACGTGAGTTGAGAGACGCCCGTTATGACTCGATTCCAGTCGGCGTCGTCGTCGCCGGTGCCGTAGCCGCTGAGAACGCCCCAACCCATGGGCAGAGTCGCGCTCTGCGAGGGGACGGGGATCTCGAATTCCTTGAAGGCCCCGGTCGGCATCGGGATCCCCTTGTTCCCGGCCCAGAAAACGGTGATGTCGTCGGAATAGTCGTGGGGCGTCCCGCTGTCGTGGCGCAGGAGAATGCTCAGGGGGCGTCCGCCAGTCGTGACGTATTCAGGACCGAAGATGGCGATGTCGACGCCGACGCCCGTCACGTTCTTCTGCCGGTAATCGCCCGTGAAGATCGATGCCACGCCCAGTTGAGTTCGCAGTTGTGGAGCGTACGTGTCGAGACAGCCCCAAACTCCGCAGCGCGCGTGCAGGAAGGCCCCCGGGTTGCCGCCGTTCATCTCGATGATTTCGATGCGATTGTCGGGGTTGCCGAAGAAGCTCCAGTTGCCCGTGTTGAAATGCTGATCGAAAGTCTCCACAAATGTCGGCTCACCGAGCGGACCGGTGACGACAGCCTTAGACAGGTCGTCAGGCAGCCAATCCCGCGGAGGAGCGACGGAGTCGTCTCGCGAGCAGCCAGATCCAACCCAGAACGCAGCCGTCGCCGCCAGCAGGATCCCGAGCGAGCTGCGTGTTGTCTTTCCCATGGAGCTCTCCTTGGTTGTGTCAAAAATTGCGAACGCACGCCCAAATTGTACATATGATCCTATTTGTTTTCAACCGTGGATCGATGTTGGGGGGTTGTTATAATCATCGCGCGCGAAGAGAACAGCCGGTGGCGCGCCAACGGCCGCCGCGATCAGGAACCCCGGACAGCCCTGGGCTTTGACTGGCAGGGAGACCCGCGCATGGCCAAGACCGCTGGCGCCCCAGGCGATCGGCGCGATCGCAGTTCGCTCTTTCTTGTCCTGCTCTTCTGTTCGGGTTTCGTGTCGCTGGTCTATGAGGTCGTGTGGACGCGAGTGCTGCTGAGCGTGTTCGGGGCGACCGTCTACGCCAGCGGCACCGTGCTGACCGCCTTCATGCTGGGCCTGGCCCTCGGGTCGTGGCTGGCCTCGCGTTGGACGGATCGCGCAGGGCTGACGCCCCTGCGCCAGTACGCGGTTCTCGAGCTCTGCATCGGCCTGTACGCGCTGGTCTTCCCGCTCGTGCTCGCGGGAGTCAACGGCGCCTTCCTGCCGGCCTTCAGCCGTTGGGGCAGTTCGTTCTTCACCCTGTCGGTGGTCCGCTTCGCGTTGGCTCTCGTGGCGTTGGTGTTGCCGGCCACGTTGATGGGGGCCACGCTGCCGGTCATCACCCGACGGGGCGTGACCGCCCTGGGCTCTTTGGGCAGCGACCTGGGGCGCCTGTACGGCGTCAATACCGTGGGAGCGGCCCTGGGGACGTTCATCACGGGCTTCTTCCTGCTGGAGCTGCTGGGCATCAGGCTGACCACGCTCTTGGCGGCCGGCCTGAACATCCTGATCTTCCTGGGCGCTTGGTGGTTGGGCGGTCCGCGCGACAGGGTGGAGGGGGCCGCGGTCATTCGGCCGGAGCGGACGGCCAAAAAGGCGGGCCCGGCCGGCGATCCCGGAGCCGGTCCGCGCGGCGCGTTGATCGCCGTGCTGTTTCTGAGCGGCGCCTGCGCGTTGGGCTACGAGGTGTTGTGGTCGCGGATCCTGGTCTATGTGATCGGGAATTTCGTCCACTCGTTCGCCCTGATGCTCACGACGGTCCTGGTCGGCATCAGCCTGGGAGGATGGGTTGTCGGTCGGCTGACGGACCGCTTGCGTAGGCCGGAGCTATGGTTGGCCGCGTGCCAACTCGTCATCGGCGTCTCGGCCCTGCTGATGCTGCCCGCCTTCGGCAAGGTGTTGGCGTGGCGCGACGCGTTCCTTGATTCCCTAGCGAACGTCGGCAGCATGGCCGACTACCGCGATCCCTGGTGGCAGTTCACGGCTTGGAAAATCGGCGTGGGCATGCTGCTGATGATCGTGCCGACCTTCTGCATGGGAGCCAGTTTTCCGCTGGCGGCGCGGCTCTTCGTGGTCAGGTTCGAGCGGGTGGCCCGGGGCGTGGGCGTGCTCTACGCCGGCAACACGGTGGGCGGGATCCTGGGCTCGTTCGCGGCCGGCTTCCTGTTGATCCCGGCCATCGGCATTCGGAACGCGGTTCTGGCGCTGGCGGCGCTGAACTGCGCGGCCGCCGCCGTCGCGGTCTTGGGTCGCGCCGACGGGCGCAGAATCCGGCGCGCGGCGCCCTGGCTGGCGGCGGGGGCGATCGCGGTGGCGCTGGCCGTGGCCGCCGTGCCCGCGACCGTTTTCCACCCGATCTACGCGAGCGCGGAGAAGGGCAAGGCTCTGATCCACGTGGACGAGAGTGCGGCCGGCACGATTACCATCCACGAAACGCCCGGCGGCTTCCGCGTCATCTCGGTCAACGGCTTGAACGTGGCCGGGAACAAGTTCGGTTTCCAGTGCACGCAGAAGCTCCAGGCGCACTTTCCGCTGCTGATGCACCCGCAACCCCGCGCCGTCATGCAGATCGGCTTTGGGACCGGCGGCACGTGTTGGTCGGTAACACAGCACGACGCGGTCGAACGCGTCGACTGCGTGGAAATCAATTCAGGCGTGATCAGGGCGGCGCCGTTCTTCGAGACCATCAACCATGGCATTTACAGGCCCGGGACGGATCCGCGCGTGCACATAAGCATCGAGGATGCGCGCAACTTCGTGGCAACCACGGCGAGAAGGTACGACGTCATTCTGAGCGACTCCATCCACCCGCGCTTCACCGGCAACGGCCTGCTGTACACGAAAGACTATTACGAACTCTGCGCGCGAGTTCTGAACGAGGACGGGATCGTCTCCACGTGGCTGCCCACGTCGGCGTTGGGCGTGGGCGAATTCAAGGCCATCGTGCGCTCGATGCGCGCCTCATTCCCTCATCTGCTGCTCTGGTACATGAACAACACGGTGGAGGGCTACACCATCCTCATGGGGCGCCGGATTCCCTTCGCGGTCGATTTCGACGCCCTGGAACGACGCGTGGCGGAGACGAAACTGAGCGCGGAGCTGGCCTTCGTGCACCTGGAGAACGTGTACGATCTGCTGGATTGCGTCGCGATCTCGGGGCCCGACATGGAGCGCTATCTGGGCTCGGGCGAAATGAACACCGAAGACAAGCCGATCATCGAGTTCCGGGCGCCGCGCAACATGAACCGCATCGTCACCGAGTACCGGAATCTCGAAGAGATCATCCGTCACCGGAACTTCCCCGAGACGCTGCTGGCGGGCGGCTGGGGCGAGGACCCGGCCGTGGCCGCCGTTCGCCGCGCGACGTTCGAGCGTTACTTCAAGGCCACGACGGGCGTGCTGTCGGCCCATCAGGCCCACGTGATAAGGCAGTACGATAGGGAAGAGGCGCTGTTACAGAAGGCCCTCGCGATCAATCCCGAGGATCGGGACGCGCCCTATCTTCTGCAGCGACTCGAGAGCATCCGCCGCCGCGGCATCGATCCCGAGTGGTGATCGCGCGCGGCGCGCGGGAAGCCAAACTCCCACAGTCTCACTGTGCGATGCGCTTGGCTGCGAGGGTCTTTCGATCGCCGTCGTTCGGATGTGGTACAATTGATATGCGCAAGTCTTGGCTTGGCAGGTCAGGACGTAAGGAAGCGGTTCGTATTTCCAAGGGGGTAGCCATGCGTTTTTGCCAATGCCGATCCTTTTTGCTGTGCCTCGCGGTCGCGGGCCTGGCGGCTTCGTCGGCGCCGGCCTACCAGATCCTGCTGGACATCGACACGGACAACGATCCCACGACGATCAACGATTACACGGAGGAGACGAGCGCAGTCGTGAAGGTGATCCTGACGCCGACGACGCCGGACGAGATTGTCGGCTGGTGCGAGTTCGGCCTGGGCGGCTCGTGTCTTGAATGCGGCGTGAACGAGCAGTACGGCACGTCATGCGATCTTTTCAGGTTGATCGGCCTGCCCTGGGTCACAGCTCCCGGCTTTGACAGCTATGCGAACTATATGATGCTCCTGGGCTGTCCGGACGACCCCGGCTTCCATTGCGTGTTGTGGTTCGAACCGGAGGGCGGCACGATCACGCTGCGGCAGCCGATGTTCCTGGCGGAGTTCACGGCTTGGGTCGCGACCGCTCGGGACGGATGTCCCCAGCCGGCCAGCAACCTGGCCGCGATGCCGGCGCAGGGGCAATACTGGAACTACGTGCAGATCGGCGGCCCGGCCGTGATCGTGGACGTCGAGACTGGCACGTGGGGCCGGGTCAAAAGCGTATATCGGCCGTAGGAAGACGGACGGTGCACGCGGACTTGTGCGCTCCGGCGCGGGCGGACGGGTCCGAGTCCAGGGGGTGGGCCTGCGGGCGTTCCGCCGTCATCTGGGCTCCTGCGGGGCGAGCGTGGCGGCGACCGCGCCGATCAGGCGGCGGGCCAGTTCCCGACCGTTGGTCGCGTGGTGATTCAACACGCAGCCGCCGACGGTCAGGTCGAGAGACGGCACGTGGAAGGCGAAGGTGTTCCAGAAACCCTGGTGCCCGAAGGCTTGCCTGCCGTCCAGGTCCACGACCATCAGCCCCAGTCGGTAGGCTTCGGCGCCCTGGCCGGTCATGATCGCCAGCGTGGAATCTTGAGCAAACACGCGCCCCGTCAGGAGAGCGCGCATGAAGAGGACCAACTCGCGGGTGTCGGTGACGAGGCCGCCCCCGCCGTGCAGGTCGAAGGACGCGTGCCAGCCGGTCACGTCCCGGTCGCCATAGTATTGATGGGCGCGAGGGCCGGCCGCGGCCGGAACCTCCTCCATGTATTCCCAGTGCGTGACGTCCAGACCGAGCTTCTGGAAGTCCAGCAACCGGCGCACCCCCGGTCCCAGGGGCAGGCCGGTCAGCCGCTGCACGATGGTGCCCAGGATGACGTACCCGCTGTCGGAGTAGACGTGGCGCTCTCCGGGCCGGCCCACCGGGTCGCGCCACTCCACCAGCCGCTGGATCTGCTCGTCGGCGGTCCACTGGTGCGCGGGGTCGTTCAGGACGAAGGCCTCGAAGCGCGGGTCGTTCGTGTGATCGGCCAGCCCGGCGGTGTGGCTGAGCACCTGGGCGATGGTGATCGCGCCCGTGTCGTAGCCGTCGCTCTCCAGCAAGGCGGCCTGCCGTACGGTGAGGTGACGCTCCAGGGGATCGTCCAGCGCAAGCCGGCCCGTCTCCACGAGCCGCAGGACGGCTGCCGCGACGTAGGTCTTGGTGTTGCTGGCGATGCGGAACGTGTGGCCGCTCGTCAGCGCCGTGGAGTCGTTCCTGGCCGCCGTTCCCGCGGCGCCGGCCCAGTCGAGGCCCAAGCCGGGACAGACCACGCAGGCCGTCGCCCCCGGGGCCTGGCTGTTTTCGGCCAGGAAGGCGCGCAGCACGCCCGCCAACTCCCGCTCCAGGTCTGGATTCTGGGCGTGGGCGGGAAAGGTCAGCAATACCGCCAGGCCGACCGCCGGCCACATCGCGCGACGCATGCGCCGTATCCTTCGGTGGAAGTTCGCGGCCAGCATGCCAAGCGGATCCGCTGCGGACAAGGGGCAATCTCTCTTCTCGAGAGTCCGGATCGGGCCGTCGCCCGCGCCACGCCGACATGGAAATCGAACGCCATTGCTGATATTCTGGTTTGAGCTTGCCAGGCATGCCAGGCTTCCCTCCTGATTCGGACGTTGGGGAGAGCCGCATGATCGGCCAGACGATCTCCCACTATCGGATCGTCGCCAGGATCGGCGCGGGCGGGATGGGCGTGGTCTACCGCGCGCAGGACCTGACGCTCGATCGCCCCGTCGCCCTCAAGTTTCTGCCGCCGCACCTGAGCGCCGACCCCGAGGCCCGGCGGCGTTTTGTCCACGAGGCGAAGGCCGCGGCCGCGCTCGACCACAGCGGCATCTGCACCGTGCACGAGGTGGGGGAGGCCGACGGGCAACCCTTCATCGCCATGGCCTTGCTGGAAGGCGAGACCCTCAGGGAGCGCATCGCGAGAGGTCCGCTGCCGATCGCCGAGACGCTGGCGATCGCCACGCAGGTGGCCGAGGCGCTTCAGGAGGCGCACGGCAAGGGCATCGTACACCGCGACGTCAAGCCAGCGAACGTCATGATCACGCCCAAGGGCCAAGCGAAGGTGATGGACTTCGGCCTGGCGCAACTGGGCGACGCGTCGCGTGTGACGCAGAGCGGGACGACGCTGGGGACCTTCGCCTACATGTCCCCGGAGCAGGCGCGCGGCGAGGCGGTCGATCGCCGTGCGGACATCTGGTCGCTGGGCGTGATGCTGTACGAGATGGTGTCGGGACGGCGCCCGTTTCCGGGGGAGCGCGAGGCGGCGCTGCTGTACGGGATTCAGCACGGCGAGGCGGAGCCGCTGACGGGCGTGCGTACGGGCGTGCCGCTGGAGCTGGAGCGCGTCGTCGACAAGTCCTTGGCGAAGAGCCCGGACCTGCGCTACCAGCACGCCGACGAGTTGGCCGCCGACCTGCGCCGGATCGCCTTGGAGACAACGGAGGGCAGGACGAGGACGGCTTTTTCCGACTTCGCGGCCGCGCGGCCGGTCCGCAGCGGGCGCCGACGGGCGCTGCGCTGGGGCCTGCCCATCTCGGCCGCGCTGCTCGTCGCGGTCTTCCTCCTGCTGCGCCCGGTCCTGTTCGACGAAATCCTGGCCTCGGCGCCCAAGCCGATCGCCGTGATCGCCTTCGAGAACCGCACGGGCGACGCCGGCTACGATCACCTGTGCGAGGCCATTCCCAACCTGCTGATCACCAGCCTCGAGCAGTCGAAGTACCTGCGGGTCGTCACGTGGGAGAGGCTGCGCGATCTTCTGCGACAGATCGGCCGGACGGAGACAACGACGATCGACCAGGAGACGGGCTTTGCCGTGTGCCGCGCGGCCGGGGTCGGGACGGTCGTGCTCGGGAGCTTCACGCGCGCGGGGGAGCTGTTCGCCACCGACGTCAAGGTGCTCGATGTCGAGAGCAAGCAGCTGCTGGCCGGCGCCAGCGCCCGCGGGCGCGGCGTGGACAGCATTCTGGAGCGCCAGATCGACGAACTCAGCCACAAGATCGCCAAGACCGCCGGTCTTTCGGAGCGGAAGGTCGCGGCGACGGCGCGGCCCGTCGCGGAGGTGACAACCACCTCGCTCGAGGCGTACGGTTGGTATCTGCGCGGAGGGCGCGAGATCGAGCGGATGTACTTCGCGGACGCCGCGCACTGCCTCGAACAGGCCGTCGCGATCGACTCGACCTTCGCCATGGCCAACCTCTACCTCGGTTGGGTGTACCAGCGGATGGGCCCGGAGGTCAAAAGCAACCGGGCCTTCGCGCAGGCCAAGCGTTTCGCGCCGGCGGCGACGAAGCGGGAGCAGTTCTACATCGATGCTCTCTGCGCCCAGATGCTCGAGAGGGACGAGAAGCGAGCCATCCCGATCTGGCGCGAACTCCTGGCGAGGTACCCGGAGGAAAAGCGAGCCCGTTTCTGGCTGGGCACGTGTTACCGCGGCCTGGGCAGGCACCAGGAGGCCATCGACGCCTTCGAAGAAGTCCTCGCGCTGGATCAGACCTACGGTCCGGCCCTGAATCTGATCGCCTACACCCACATGGAGGCGGGCGACTTCGAGGCGGCGCTCGACTGCTTTCAGCGGTACGCCGCCGTCGCGCCCGGCGACGCCAATCCCCTGGACTCGATGGGAGAGCTCTATTTCCATCTCGGGCGGCTGGACGAGGCCGCCGCCAAGTACGAGGAGGTCGTCAGGATCAAACCGGAATTCGGCGCGCAGCGACCGCTATCCTTGATCAGCGCGCTCAGGGAGGACTGGCCGCAAGCGCGGGCGTGGATCGACTCGTACATCCTTAGCGCCAGGAGAGCGGGCCGCGCATCCGAGGGGTATTACATCAAGGGTTGGCATCTCACGCAACGCGGACACACGAGCGAGGCCCTGCGCGCCCAGGACGAGGCGGCGGCGACTCTCGAGGCCGAAGGGGATGACCCACGGGAATATGACGCCGACAGGGCGCAGGCGCACGCTGTCGTGCGCCTGAGCAGGGGTGAGATCGGGCTCGCGCGGCGGGAATTGGCCCAGGCGTTGGCGTCCGCCGGGAGACGATCCGGGCTCGCGGAGCGCGACGGCATCCAGGCGAGCTGCGCTCTTTTGCTCTGCCTCTGCGAATTGCGGGAGGGCCGGGCCGCGGCCGCCAGAGACGCGCTGCAGGAGGCCCGCGGCTTCCTGCCGTCCCGCGACGCGCCTGCCAAGCGATCATGGACAGCGTACCTGCCCAACCTGTGCGGACTGCTCGAAGCCGAGCTGCTGCTGCTGGAGGGTCAACCGGCGGCAGCCGTCCGCGCGGCCGGTTCGGCGCCGCCTCTGGGCTCCCTGTTCATGGAGACGTGGAACGTGGTCATGCACAACTTCCCGGTCGAGCGGGACGTCGCGGCCAGGGCGCATCTGCGTCTGGGCGAGACGGCCGAAGCCATCGCGGAGTACGAGAGGCTCGTCACGTTCGATCCCAGCCGCCCCGAGCGGTTGATCGTGGCACCGATCTACCGTTACCGCCTTGCCAAACTCTATGCCGCGCAAGGACGCGCCGGCGAGGCGGCGGCGCAGTACGAAAAGTTTCTCGCCGCTGCGGACGGCGCCGACATCTGGCAGGCGGAACTCGCCGAGGCCCGGCGGGGCGCGAGCCGGCCCGCCGACGCTACTGCGCCGGCGTCGCGGTGAAGACGCCGTTGGGCTGGGTGACCCGCAGTTCCCGGACCGCTCCCTTCTCGTCGAGATCGAAGGTCACGCTGAACCCGCTCAGGCCCTTGAAGTCGAAATCGGTCCCGCGCACCGGGATCAGTTCGTAAGTCGGCTGTCCGGGCAAGACCGCCACCAGCGAGCTGCCCTTGAGCTCGATGCGCAAGCGCACGTTGACCAGCTGATACTCGCCGGTCAGGGTGGCCAGGAACACGGGATCGGTCAGCCGCGCGTCGGGACGGCGCGCGAACACCACGTCCTCCACCATCGGCTCGACCGGCGCCCGCAGGCCGCTGATGTTCCCCTTCATGTCCATGAGGAACTGCACCTTCGTGTCCTCCAGCGCCGGATCGTCCGCGCCCTCGGCGCAATTGAACACGTCGTAGTGCCAGTGCTCGAGGGGATTGGTGATGTGGTTGACCGTCAGCGACAACTCCTTGCCGCGCAGCTCCACGGCGACCGTGCCATACCCGGGGTGCGCGTACGCCCCGACGTAATCCGCCAGGGGGTGGGAGGGCTTGGTCCCCTTGACCCGCGCGACATCGGCTTTCTTCTCTGCCTCCGTCGCGGCCGCGTCGCTCTTGGCCTTCTTGGCGAGCGCCTCCCCGATCCAGTCGCGCCCCTCGAGACCGAGAAGGCGGTCGATGGCGACCCGTTCGAGCAGCTGCGGCAGAGCGGTCTCGTTCTTATTCGCCAGCAGGACGAAGCCGAGATCGTCCTGCGGCAGGAAGGAGACGAAAGCGGTGAAGCCGTCGATGTTGCCGCCATGCTGCAGGCGATGGTGGCCTCGGTAGGGCTGCACGAACCAGCCCATGGCGTAGGACGCCGTGGGCAGCTCGGGCTTCTCGGGGTCGGGCGGCACGGCTAGGACCATCTGCGGCGTGTGCAGCTCGGCGAGCGTCGCCGCCTGGATCGCCGCGCCGCTCGCGCCGAGCTGCGCCGCGATCCAGCGCGCCATGTCCTCGGCGCCGGCGTTGACGGAGCCCGCCGGCCCCATGTTGGTGATCGGCCGGAACGGCATGCGCGAGACGACGCCGTCCTTCTCCTCGTAGCCGAGCGCGAAGTCGGGCGCCTGCTGCGAGTCGTGCACCGAGAAATTGGCGCCGTTCATGCCGAGCGGCTCGAAGATGCGCGCGCGGACGTTGTCCTCCCAGGACTGTCCCGTGATCATTTCGCCCAGGTAGCCGGCCGTCAGGAAGGCGAGATTGTTGTACTGCCAGGTCTCGCGCAGGTCCTTGTTGGGCTCGAGCCAGGCCAGCCGGGAGACCAGCTCCTGGCGGGTCAAATCGGCGTTGTTGTACCAGACGAGGTCGTGGCGGGGCAGACCGCAGCGGTGGGTGACGAGGTCGCGCGGCGTGATGCGCAGCTCGGCGTCGCGGTCGTGCAGGCGGAAGTCGGGGATGTACGAGCGGACCGGTTCGTCCCAGTCCAGCTTGCCTTCGTCCACCAGGGTGCCGAGCACGAACGCCGTCAGGGCCTTGGTCGTCGAGCCGATGGCGAACAGGGTCTGCGGCGTGACCGGCAGCTTCCGCTCGACGTCGCGCAAGCCGTACCCTTTCAGCAGCACGGGCTCTCCCGCGGCGAGTATCGCCACGGCAAGTCCGGGCACTTTCAGTTCGGTGAGAGCGCGCTCGACTTCGACGTCGAAACCGGCGAGCGCCGCGCGCGCCCGGGCGACGGGGCTTTCGCCGCTGGTGAGCGAGAACGGAAACGACTGCCCGCCTTGCGTGAACATCCCCGCGAGCGTGGCGCCGTCCTCGGCGAGCTCGCCGCGGAAGACGGGATCGCCCGGGATGTTCGCGATGGCGAAGGTCACGGCCGCGCCGTCGACGACGATACCGGCCAGCGGCAGATCCTTGGCGCCCTGCGCGGGAATCGTAATGTCGCCCGTCCAGACGCCGGCCCTGGCGGCCAGATCGACGTCGATCTCGAGCTTCTGCCCGGGCAATTCGATGGCGCCGGCCCAATGGCCGGCGAGCTCGGCGGCGGGGGCCGCGGCTCCCGCAAGAACGCAGGCGAGCACGGCGAGCAGGGCCAGCGGAGGGCGGCGAACCGGCATGACAGGGCTCCTTGCTGGATGTGGAGACGATCGCACCCGGCGTAGGACGCAGCGCAGGGGCAGAAAGTTCCGTCGGCGCGGCGACAGGACCGAGCGCTGAAAGACGCCGAAACCTTTTAGGAACGATCAAACGGGCTCGTATGGCCCGCAATCCGCCCCCAACATAAATGCCAAAGGTTCAAAAAAGAGGGTCTTGTAACCCAACTGCAAATCCGTTAAACTCGGAATCCTTTACCGTCCGAGGGGCCACGGACGCTCCACCACCTTTCTCGCCGGAGGTACACCATGCGACGAATCACTCTCGTGGCTGCCATGCTCATGATCGCCGGGCTGTTCATGATTGCGGCGGGCTGCAGCAATCGCGAGGAAATGGTCAGCCCGACGGGGCTCGATCAGGAGGCCCTGACCAAGGCCAAGCCGAATCCGGATCCCGGTCCGGATCCGGACGCCCTGCCCATGAACCTTTCGTTCCCCGTGATCTGGGCGTACCCGCCTTCGGACACGCTCCTGGCGCCCTACATCTTCAAGAGCCTCAATCTGGCCAAGATCTACACCAATACGTCGTACCCGTACGCGGATCCGACGATCGTCGAGTATCTGCAGGAGAATGGCCCCTGGTATCCCCAGCCGCCCTATGCCAACGAGAACACGTGGGTGGCCGACTATCTGGTCAGCGACGCGACCCATCAGATCCAATTCGTGGACTGGGGCAACCCGATGGAGAACATCTCCCCCAGGGTCGGCCAGCGCTTCCCCGTGGAGGTCGCGCTCTTCGAGAAGGTCGCGGAGTTTGACACGACGATCGGCGCCATCGTGGGCACGACCATGGAAGCCTTCACCATGGCCTGTCTCGAGTACTCGGCCACCCGGGATGAGCTCTTCGGGACGAACGGCGTCACGTACGCTTCCTGTTTCGCGACGGTCCTGACGTCGGAGTTCAAGGTCACCGTCCGCCCGCCGGACACCTGGCTGGAATACGAGATCCGGCTCGACCCGGCCGTGGGCCCGAGCGGCAAGATGAACTTCGCCTCCGCCAACGGCGGCTGGATACCGGCCCAGTCGGGCTGGCACCGGATCACGCTGACGATCAACGATCCCAACATTGATCTGACCGGAGCCGTGGTCGAGAACGACGAGCACTTCGACATGTTGACCGGCGTACAACTGGAGGAGCTGAGCGATCACGTGAAGGAATTGTCCGGAGTGTTCTACAACACGACCTACATCGACGTCTACGTGCTGCCGGCCGGCGGCGGGAGATAGGAACGGGGGGCGGTTCTGCCATACCGCCCGACGTCATCGCGAACAATGCCAAGGGGCGGCCCGCCAGCGGGTCGCCCCTTGCTTCACTCCGGGCGTGAAAACTCCGGCGTGACGCGAAAGAGTTGCCGTTTCCGATACGACAGGCTGCGCCAGAGCCATTCCAGGGGGCCGTAGCGGAACCGCCGCAGCCACCACGGAGAGAGCCACAACTGCAACGCCCAAACCGCGCCGACGAACACCAGCTGCGCCGCGCGCGACGCGTGACCGAACAGGCCCAGGCCGTAACCGTAGAACACGAAGCTGGCGATCACCGTGTGCATGATGTAGTTGCTCAGGGCCATGCGCCCCACCGCGGCCAGCCGGCGCCGCAAGTCGGACAGGGCGCCGGCGCGGGCGACCAGCATCAGAACGCCAATCCAGCCCAACGCCACCAGCACGCTCGCCCAGTAGTTGAATTGGCCGAGCACGAACAGGCTGCGGAACAGGTCGTCTTTGAAGGTCTCGCTCAGCCGTTGTCCGCACCAGACGGCCGGCAGGCCCACCAGCAGCGCCAGCGCGACGAACGACCTGTAGACGCGGTCCGCTGCCCGTCCGGTCAACACGCCCCACTTGAAAAGAGCCATGCCGATCAGCATGACGCCGCTCACCCGCCAGACGAGGAAGAAGGGGAAGCCCATCACGTGTCCCTCGAAGCTGGACGGGCCCCGCACGCTCATTTGCGCCAGAAAGCCCCCGCGCATGGCGGCGAGGATTTCCGCGATGCGCTCGGGGGAGGGATTCAACTCGGCGACGAGCCCTTCGCGGGCCTCGGCGGGCCAGTACGCCGCCGACAGGCCGGCCGCGAGCATGAGCCCGGAACCCAGCGCGAGCAGTGAGATTCCCGTCGCGAGCAGTCTCGCCGGCCTCACGTTGCGCATGAAGTACAGCCAGAATCCGCACATCGCGTAAGGAACGAGGATGTCCCCGTCCCACATCAGGTAGGCGTGGACCAGGCCGAAGGCGAGCAGGACGCCCGTGCGCCGGTAGTGCAGCGCCGCGAAGCCCCGCCCGCGCTCCCGCGCTCGCTCGCTCATCAGGACGATGCCGGCGCCGAAGAGCATGCTGAAGATCGTCATGAATTTTTGGCTGAAGAACAGGTTGCCCACGGACCACACGAAGCCGTTCAGGCCGCCCATGTCGCCGTAAGTGTGGGGGAAGACATAGGCCGAGCCTGGCATGGAGTAGCTTTGCACGTTCATGACCAGGATGCCGAGCAAAGCGAAGCCGCGCAGCGTGTCCAGCGACGCGAGGCGCTCCTGTTCGCCGACCGGCGCCAATTCCAGAGGTTCCATTTTGCCCTTTCAGTCGGCCGATGATCGTCGGCAAACCATGTCTTGCCGGCGCGAGCGATGGGCGTTCGGCCTCAGGCGCGGCGCGATCTTCGCCGCCCTCGGGGCAGGGGCCGCGCCGGCGGGCGGGGCGCCGCGCCGGCGAGGTGCAGCAAGCCGGCGGCCGCGGCGAAGGCCGAAAAAAAGAGCGCCCGCGCCGGCACGCTGGTTCCTCGCGCAACGGCGATCAGGTCAACGACGAGCAGCAGTCCGCGCAGCGTGTAGAGGCCGCCGATGATCAGCAGCACGGTGCGCGCGCGCGGCAGCTTGCGCAGGACGCCCGCGCCCGACAGCGCGTAGAGCCCCCACGCCAGGAACATGAGGCCCAGACCGATGGTCAGCAGCGAGGGCATGACGGCCTCGCCGCGCTCGATCCGCGCGGCAAGCCAAGGCGCGCCGAAAAAACGATACCAGGGAGCGCCTCCCACGAGAGTCGCCCCATGAACCGCGGCGACGATCCAACTGCAGACCGCGCCCAGGAGAAGACTCAGTCTGGCGCGCGCCATGCCGCATCCCTCTTTTCTTCGCCGGGTCGGGCCTTTTGGGAAATCCTCGTCAGCGGATCGCGTGCCGATTCCATGCGCAGGCCGTGAATCGACCAACCCGACAATACCATCTCGGATTTCCGATGTCCGCATCATTCAGCGCCCCGGTTCAGCCCGCGCCCGACCCGATGTTGTAAGATCGAAAGAGTCCCGGCGCACACCCGGCGCGCGCCTCTCTTGACCTTCTCGCGCTGATGCCGTAGGCTCAAAGCCTGATCGGCGCCGGTTCCCGCGGTCGCGCGAATTGGCCGCGGACGGAGCATTCTTCAAGGGAGGCGGAGGTATGAAGAAGCTCGTACTCAGCAAGGAAAGCCTGCGCAGGCTCGAAGACGACACGCTGGAGAAGATCATCGGCGGCAATTGGCGAGACAACACGACCGTCGGTCAACGTTGCGCGGCGATCACGAATTGCTGGATCCTGTGCCAGTGATGCTCGCGTAGTTGATCGACGCGCATCGAAGCTGCTCCTCGGCCGCCTGCGTTCGCGCAGCGGCCTCCTTGTTTTCCGCGCGGATGGCCCACAAGGAGCTTCACGGAGGCATGCGTGGCAGGACCACGCCGTGGTCGAGAATCGGGAGAGGCGTGAATGGCCGACCCAGCGCCGAATTGGCGTCCCATCATCGAGGGAGACTTGGCCCGGCGCGCCGCCGCGGCCGTCGAGAACATCGCCGCCGATCTCATGGCGCTGGGTGAACGCGGGCATACGTTGGGACCCTCGATGGGGGTCGGCGACGCGGGCATCGGGCTGTTTTTCCACTATCTGCATCTGTCGCGCGCCGTGGATGGCTACGCCGGAGCTTCCCGTTTGTTCATGGATCGCGCCTTCGAGGACGTGGCCCGGGCGAGCCTCTGGTACGACCTGTTTCAGGGAGTGACCGGCGTCGCCTGGGTGCATCACCACATATACGGTTTCTCGAACGACGGCGACGATTTGGAGGAAGTCGACGACCAGCTGGTGAAGCTGTTGGACAAGGAGAAGTGGCCGCTGCTCTACGACCTGATTACGGGCCTGGCGGGAATCGGGGTCTACGCGCTGGAGCGCTGGCCGCACGGGCGCTCGGGGCAGATCCTGGAGAGCGTGGTGAGGCACCTGCTGGCGGCCCTGGAGCCCGCGACGCCGGGCGCGACGATCTTCACGCCGCCCCACCTCCTCGTGCGGGAACAAAGGGGAAAGTACCCCCACGGATACTACAATCTCGGCGTGGCCCACGGGATTCCGGCCGTGACCGCCGTGCTAGCGGCCGCGGGCAAGCTAGGCGTGAAGGGATCTCGATCGCCGCTGGAGGCGGCCCGGCAGACGGCCCAATGGCTGCTGGCGTGTCGCCAGGAGCGGCCCGCGGCCTCCAGCTTCCCCTCCATCATCGCGCTCGACGGCAAGCACGAACCGACCCGCCTGGGCTGGTGCTACGGCGACGGCGGAGTCGCCGGACTCTTGTTGGCCGTGTCGCGGATGATCGGCGACGAGGAATTGGCAGGGCAGGCCGAGCAGATCGCGCAGCGCGCCATGCGAATTCCCGAGGAGGGCACAAGGGTGGCCGATGCTCCTCTCTGTCATGGCGCGACAGGACTCGCGCACATCTTCAATCGCTTCTTCCAGGCCACCGGCGACGAGACCTATCGGGACGCGGCAAGGTTCTGGATCGAACGGGCGCTGGCCTTTCACCGGCCCGGACAAGGCGTGGGTGGATTCCAGGCCAACAGAGGCGAGGAATGGGATGACTTCCCCGGTTTCCTGGAGGGCGCGGCCGGCGTCGGGCTGGCCCTGCTGGCGGCGATCCACGCCGTGGAGCCGGCGTGGGACCGGCTTCTGCTGCTGTCGATGGCCGTGTGATGTGCCCGCGCGCGCAGTGACACGCTGAACCAAGGAAGGCGAGAATGGGCGCTCTCAAGTTTTGGATGTCGGTCGCGACCCTGACGGCGGGCCTTTGTCTGCCCCTGGTCGCCGCTGCCGACGAGATCAATCGGGAGCTCGTGAAGGAAGGGCGGGCCGAGGCCGAAATCATCTGGCGGCGGGGTTTCACGCAGGACGTCCCGGGCCTGAGCGACACCCTTCAGACACGCTTGGCGCGACTCGTTGGCGCTTGCGAGGTCGATCCGGCGGTCACGCTCAAAGTCAGGGTCTTCCGCAGCCCGATGCCCAACGCCTTCTGTCTGCCCGACGGTTCCATTTTCCTTTTCCAGGGTCTGTTGGCCAAGCTCAACAGTTGGGAGCAGGTCGATTTCGTGCTCGCACACGAGGCGCGGCACGCCATCGGCTGGCACGCCCAGAAGCGTCTGGCCCAAGCCAAGAGTAGGGTGGCCATCTACCAGGTGCTGTCCTTGGGGGCGACGATCGCCCTGGGAACGTCCGGCAGCTCCAACGCCGGCTTCTACGACATGTTGGCGCAGTTGGGTCTGGGCCTGGCGACCTCGTCGATGATCAGCGGCTATGGACGGGAGTTGGAATCGGAGGCCGACCGGGACGGCTGCCAGATGCTTCGACAGGCAGGGCGCGATCCCTGCGCCAGCCTGTCGGCGCTGCGCCTGATCATTCCCGAGGAAAAAGAAGAGAGCAAGCTGGCGAATGTCTTCTGGGGAAGCCATCCCCTGTTGCGCGAGAGGATCGCCGATCTGGAGGAGTTTCTGGCAGCGGACTGCCCGACGGACACCCTCATCGCCGCCGACTATCGGAGCTGCAAGGAGCTCATGCTGCTGGACAGCGCCAGCCTGTGGCTCGAGCACAAGGACTACGAGGAGACCTTGAAAGCGTGCGAAAGCCACCAGCGGCTCGCGGGTCCCCACCCCCTGGCGACCACGGTGAGGGGCTTTGCGCTCGTCCACGCCACCGGGCCGGATTCACTGATGATGGCGGAGAGGAACTTTCGGCAGGCCCTCGCCTTGGCGAACGACGCGGGGTTCCGCCTGCCATGGCGGGGGCTGGCCGAGGCGGCCATCGTTCGCGCTGACACCGTCGCGGCCGTGGCGTACTATGAGCAGTACCTGGCAGAAGGCGCCCAGGTGCCGAATCGGCGCGCCTGCCAGCGCAGGTTGCAGGCCCTGCGCGAGGGAAGAACGGTCTTCGGGACCGATCCGGCCGACGACAAGACCCGCCTTAAGGCGGACGGACCAGGGGAGGACTTCTAGTCATGAAACGTGCGCATGGATTGCCGGTCGCGCTCGGCCTGGCCGCATTGTTGGTCAATGGCTGCAGCTCCCTGCCCAAGAAGGCGCCCAATTTCGGGCAGATCGAGCCGCAGATCGGGACCGTGACCGTGATGCCCCCGAGTTTCAACCTCCTCAAGGTGGGCGCCTTCTCGGGCCAGACGGTTTCGAGCATCACGCACGACATCGAGCAGGAGATCATGTGGGCGACCGAATCGATCATCGATTGGAGCCGCTACAGCCTGATCAAGTTGGACGCCAGCGACCAGGCCCTAAACCAGGACCCCAAGCTGCGTGAGGCCATCTTCGCGCAGAACGAGGCCGCGAAAACCGCCTTCGCCGCCTGCGCCAAGACGAGCGGGAAGAAGATCGACGTCGACTACGAGGCTGACATCGACTATTTCGCCGATCTGACCGGCTCCGATTATTTCATCTTCGTGCGCGGAGAGGGGTTCTTCAAGACAACGGGAGCCATGGTCAAGGAGGCCGCGATCGGCGCGGCGATGGCGGTCTTGTTCGGCGGCTTCGGGATGGGACCCGGATCGGCCACGACGCTCGAGATCATCGTCGTGGACGCGGTCAGGGGCAAGGTCATCTGGTACAACGTGAAGCAGCTGACGGAAAAGGATCCCCGCAAGCCCAGCCATCTGTTCAACAGCTGCAAGGCGGCCTTTGAACCTCTGCTGGGCAAGATCCCGCTGAAGGCCGACAAGTCCCAGGACGACAAGATCATCGACAAATACAAGAACGAGTTCGGCGCAGAGGCCGATTCAACGGCGAAAGGCGAGGCCCACCCCGACATCGAAGAAGAGAAGCCGGCGACGGGGGGCGATTTTTAGCAACCCCGGCGCAGCCCACGCGGCCCGCGGGGAATTGACGCGAGGGCTGATATTTTCGTATAATGATCGGGATTTCGGCGACCCCACCCAACGCCGAGCCCCGTCCAAGAGCCTCTCAACTCAAGGAGACCGGAATCATGAAGAAGATCGCGCTGAACAAGGACACGCTGCGCCAGCTCGACAACCCGACCTTGCACGACGTGGTCGGCGGCGGCGTCAACAAGCCGGTCACGGCGGGCAGGCCGTGCATTTGGACCGTAAGCCTGCCAGGCTGCATTTGCCCGATCTAGGCTGACTGCACGCGGCAATGACACTCTGCATCGCTCTTGGGCCCGCCTCCCCGGAGGCGGGCCTCTTTTCGAGCTGCTACGGCAGGCGGCGCACGAGCAAAGCCAGAATCGCCAGGACGAGCGCGCAGTTCATGGCCGTGACGAATTGCCAATACAGGTTGCCTGGCCGGCCCCGCTCCTCGGTCGTCAGTTTCCTGTAGCGGCCGATCCAGCCGATCATCTGGATCTTCATCAGGAACCAGTTGACCGCGATGCCACGTTGCTGCAGTTCATGGCCGATGCGTCCGGCGGTAATGCCGCCCCACATCGCGCAAGCGGCGGCCAGCACGACCAAAATCACATCCAGATTCATTGATCCGCCCCTTCTCTGGCCCCCTGGCGTGTGGCGCATAGTAGCGCAGGTCGGCCGCCGCATTCAAGCGCGACCGCCGATGCTGGCGCAAAACACCCGCGCCGTGATACGCTGTGTGAAGCCACGCCAGCGCGCGGCGGCGTGGAAGCTCAGAGAAAGAGGCGCCAGATGAAGAAGCTGCTCATTGCCGGAGCTGCCGCGATCGCCCTGGTGGCCGTGTTGGCGCTCGCCTTGCTGTCCAATCTCGACTCTCTCGTCGCGAAGGCCATCGAGAAGCACGGCAGCGACGCGACCCAGACGAGAGTCCAAGTATCCGGCGTCGACATCTCGCTGCGCCAGGGACGCGGGTCTGTCAGGGGGCTGCGCGTGGAGAGCCCCGAGGGCTTCGAATCGCGCACGGCATTCTCGCTCGAAGACGTCAGCATAGACATCGACGTCAAGAGCGTGCGCGAGGACCCACTGGTCATCGACGAGATCCGCATCCAGACGCCGGTCGTCAATGCCGAGGTCACCAAGACCGGGGCGTCCAACATCGAAACGCTGCGCAAGCAGATGCAGAGCCGCGCCGCGGCCCGGGCGAGGGACGGCGGCGATGCGGGCGGGAAGATCAAGCGGATCCGGATCGAGAAACTCGTGGTCGAGAAGGGCAGCGTCAACATCGACGCCTCGGCGCTCGGGCTCGAAAAGCGCACGATCGCGCTGCCGCCCATCCGCCTGGCCGACATTGGCGGGGCGGACGGCGCGCCGTCGGAAGAGATCGCCAGGATCATTCTGACGGCCGTGACGAAGAACGTGTCGTCCGAGATCGCCGGCTCCGAAGTCAACCGACTGATCGCGGAGAAACTGAAAGGCTCGCTCGCCGACAAGGCGAAGGGGCTGTTGGAAAAGATCACGAATTAGACGTCCGAGCGGGGATCCGCAGTTTCGCTGCGATCACGGCGAGGCTTGACCCGGACCGGTAAGATCAATAGACTCAAGGATGCTCCGCCATCGAAGGCAGCCGACGATGGCGCGAAATGCAAAGGCACGAGCATCGAGGAGAGTGAACATGGACAGCAGGTTCCCCAGGAAGCTGACGCTGAACCGCGAGACGGTGCGCGAACTGAGCACGGGCGAGATGGAGCGCGTCGAGGGGGGAGACAAGAAGCCGTACACGGCCGGCAAGGGTTGCATCCCCCTGACCAATACCATTTATCCTTGCGTGTACTGCGTTTAGGCGACGCGGACTGACGCCGGCACGACCCGGCGGCGGTCCGGGCTCAAACACGCTCGCACACGGGCAAGAGGGGCATGAGCGACGTCCCCTGCTACAGCGCCTTCGTACACACACGGTTGATATCCCAGTAGTTCAAGGGGTGGAGCCGGCCCATACGACGGCTTGGTGGGACACCGTGGGCGGGGCGCTCAAGCTTTTTCCGTTCGTGCCCACCGCCACACGCCGTGGATGACCTTGGTCAAATCGCGGTCACCGCGCCCGGATCCTCCATGGCGGCGACGGCGACGGGGCTAAGGGGAGGAAGAGCCTGGGGGCGTCGAGTCCGATTCCCCAACCTCCGCCTCGAGCGGCGCAGCCGCATCGTCGGCGGCCGCCGCGCGCTTCAACAGCTTTACCTGCAGCTTCGCCTCCTTCTTCTTTTTCTTCTCAAGCTCTTTCCGCCGCTTTTCGAAGGAGAAATTTGTTCTGGCCAATTGTTCCCCTTTCCGCCCCGGGAATGATCACGCGCGCTTGCATCTTCACACAATTTCCGGCTGATGTCCTCGCCTCATTTGCGGGTCGGCGGAGGGGACCAACTGGCATTCCGCGGCGGTTATGGTAGGATTCGGAGAGAGCGTCCGCGCGCGGCTTTCTGTCGGAGCGTGGAGAGCGAACGGCCAAGTGATCGGTCGCGGGGGGCAGACAAGGGGGTTGTCATGAGTGTCTTCGACGATCTCTCGGGGAAACTCCAGGAGAAGTTCGGACCGGGCGCGGAGAACAGCAAGGCCGCCGCGCACACCCTGCGTCTGTTGCAGGGATTGGACAACGGTCTCGACGGCCTCGTCCAGAAGTTCGAACAGGCCGGCCTGCGGGAGCAGGCGCAGTCGTGGATCGCGAAGGGGAAGAACCTTCCCGTGACCGCGGCGCAGATGAAGACAGCGCTCGGCCCGGAGCTGGAGAGGATCGCGCAAAAGGCCGACATGACGGCGGACGCGGCGGCGGCGAAGTTCGCGGAGATCATGCCCGAAATCGTGGATCGCCTCACGCCCGATGGCGTGGCGCCGAAGGTCGAGGAGTGGAAAAAGGGCCTCGGCCGCGTCGTGAGCCGACTGGCCGGCAAGGGCGGGCCGGACAAGGGCACGCCCGCCTGACGCAAGCGACCCGAACAAGCACGCGGGAGGGGGAGCAATGTTGAATCTGCTGTGGTCGGTCATCGTCGGACTCGTCGTCGGCGTGATGGCGCGCGGACTCTTGCTGGGCTCCGATCGGATGGGCCTTCTGGCGACGGCCGCCGTGGGCATCGCCGGCTCTCTCATCGGGGGCTTCATCGCGCGCCTCGTCAAGAAGCCGGCGGAAGGAACCAAGTTCCATCGGGCCGGTTTCTTCATGTCGGTCGTCGGCGCCATCATCCTGCTGCTGGTGTTGCGCCAGCTGAGGTAAGCCGTCGTCGACGGAGCATCGCGAGCAGCCGCCGGGGGCGCCAGAAGCGGGTTCGAAGTGAAGACATGGCGATTGGCGGGGAGGTTTGGACCATGTTCAGACGACTGTTGATCTCGGGCTCAACGCTGATGACGCTGCTGGCGGTTCTGGCGTGCTGCGGTCCGGCCGACGCGGGCACGGACATCGATTTCGGAGCGGCCGTCAGAATCGGGGACGATGCCGATCTCTTCCTGGCCGTCTCGTCCCGCTACTTCGATCGCGACCCGGGAGTCGTCGGGCAGTGGCGGGCCCGCTATCGGAATCCCGACGATGTCGCGGTCGCGCTGTTCCTGGCCGGTCACACGGGTCGGGACCTCGATGACATCTTCCGGCTGCGCAGCGGCGGGTTGTCCTGGTGGGACGTCGGCCTGAGGCTGGACGTGCGACCCGACATCTGGTTCGTGCCGTGCCGTCACCGTCCTGGGCCGCCGTACGGGCGGGCTTACGGGTTCTGGCGCAAACACGCGCGCGACCCGCAGTATCGGTTCTCTTTGAGGGACACGGAAGTGCGCGACCTCGTCGCGATGCGGATGTTGCACGAGTACTACGGCGTCGATCCGGCCGGCGCCATGCAGCTGCGCGCCAGTCACCGCAGCGTCGAGTCACTGATGTCGCGCGAGTACCGCAAGCGCCACGCTGACGACGGAGGTCGTGGCGCGAGCGCCAGGCCGGGGCACGGACGGCAGAAGGACGGTCGCGACAAGGATCGTCCGGACCGGTCGCGCGCCCACAAGGGGAACCGCTGACCGTCTCCGTGAGCCGATCGTGAGCGCGGGCGGAAGGGTTGCGTCGCGGCGGAACTCTTCAAAAAACGGCGGGCGCCCCAGCGGGCGCCCGCCTTCTCTACAGCTATCACGCGCCGGCGGCTAGTCCATTCTGACCAACTCGACGCGACGGTTCTTCGCCCGCCCGTCGTCCGTGGCGTTGTCGGCCACGGGCTTATCCTCGCCGTAACCCTTCGCCGTGAGCTGGCTGCTGGCGACACCCTGGCTGATCAGGTAATCACGCACCGCTTCGGCGCGGGCCTGGGACAGCTTCAGGTTCATGTCGCCGGCGCCGCGGCTGTCCGTGTGGCCGGCGACCTCGACCTTGAGCTCGGGGTAGTTGACCAGCGACGCGGCCACCTTGTCCAGAATGGCCTTGGACTCTGGCAGCAGGGTCGCCTTGGCCGTCTCGAAGTTCACGCCCTCGAGAATGAGCTCCTTCTTGCCCTCCTCGAACACGCGCGGGCAGCCGTTGGCATCGACCTTCGTCCCCTGCGGCGTGTTGGGGCACTTGTCCTGGGGATCCATGACGCCGTCACCGTCGCTGTCCTTGGGCAGGGGGCAGCCGCTGGCGTCGACCTTCGTTCCCTTCGGCGTGTCCGGGCACTTGTCCTGGGGGTCCAGGACGCCGTCTCCGTCGCTATCCTTGGGCAGCGGGCAGCCGTTGGCGTCGACCTTCGTTCCCCGCGGAGTGTCCGGGCACTTGTCCTGGGGATCCAGGACGCCGTCGCCGTCGCCGTCCTTGGGCAGCGAACAACCGTATTCGTCCACGGCGTCGCCTTGCGGCGTGCGAGGGCAGCGGTCGTTCTTGTCCGTTACGCCGTCGCCGTCGGCGTCGCAGGTCGACTTCGCGCCCAGGAACAGGCTGGCGCCGAACTGGACGCCCCAGTTGTCCGCGTCGCGCTCGTCCGCCACCGCGAGTTCGGGATCGCTGAAGTGATCGAGCGTTCCCTCAAGCCGGAAGCTCAGCGGCCCGCACTCGTGGAAGCGGAAGCCGATCAGGCCGCCGAAGCCGTCGTCGGACACGCTCTCATCCAGATCGCCGCTGTAGCGGTAGCGCGCATAGCCCGCGCCCAGCAGCAGCGAGACCCGGTCCCAGGCCGGAATGTCCCACAGCAGCCTGGCGTGCAGCGGCATGACACTGACCTTGTCATCGCCCGCCACGCCCACGCGCGTGTAGGCGCCGTCGGCCTCGAGGGCCAAACGCGGCACGAAGAAGAACCCCAGGCGCGCGCCGAGGCCGGGCCCGTTCTGCAGGGACAGGTCGCGATCCAGCAGCGTGAAGCGGCCGAACAGCCCGACCTCCACCTGGCCCTGCTCCTGGGCCACGACGGGCGCGGCCAGCAGGATGGTGGCTACGACAAGAACAATCACGCGGCGCATCATGACAATGCCTCCTTCGGACTAAGGTTTTCGCCCGACGCGGACCCCTGCCCGCGCGGCACAGCGGCCTTCTCCGCCAGCACGCTCTTGTAGACGACGCCGGCCAGCGCCGCGCCCAGGATCGGCGCCACCCAGAACAACCACAGCTGCCCGAGCGCCCAGTCGCCGACCAGCAGCGCCGGGCCCGTGCTGCGCGCCGGGTTCACCGACGTGTTGGTCACCGGAATGCTGATCAAGTGGATGAGCGTGAGCCCGAGTCCGATGGCGATCGGCGCGAAGCCAGCGGGCGCTCGGCGGTCCGTCGAGCCCAGGATGATCATCAGGAACATGAAGGTCATCACGATTTCACAGATGAACGCGGCGCCCAGGGCATAGCCGCCCGGCGAGTGCGCGCCGTAGCCGTTCGACGCGAAGCCGCCGCCGACGTCGAAGTTGGACTGGCCGGAGGCGATCAAGTAGAGGATGCCCGCGCCGCAGACGGCGCCGATCACCTGGGCTGCGATGTAAGGCAGCAATTCCCGGGCAGGGAACCGTCCCCCCGCGCACAGGCCGATCGACACGGCCGGATTCAAGTGACAGCCCGAGATGTGGCCGATCGCGAAGGCCATCGTCAGCACGGTCAGGCCGAAGGCCAGTGACACGCCCAACAGCCCGATCCCGACCTCCGGGAAGGCCGCCGCGAGCACGGCGCTGCCGCAGCCGCCGAGCACGAGCCACAGCGTGCCCACGAACTCGGCCAGCGCGCGTTTCGAGATAGGCATCAGGAACCCTCCTTGCGCGGGTAAACCGACCGGCGGCCACTCTCCCGGCACGTTCCCGCGGGGCCGCCGGCGGTGGAAAAGAAAACGATTTTTCAATGACCACAAAAGCATTAAAACGAAATGCGGCAACGAGTTGCGAAGATTTGCCGACCGAGAATATGTTCCCCCCGCGCCAGTGTGCTCCCCTCGGCAAAGCAGCGCAAGGAAAAGTCGCGGGTCCGTGGCGAGATCCGACGCGCTCACCACGGCCCGAGCCAGGCCTCCGGCAGCCCGTCCGGGGGGGCGAGCAGGAGCGGCCGGCCGGGTCGGGTCGCGATCGCCTGGAGGTAGATGTCGGCGGGACCGGGCCGGGGCGCCGCGTCGGCGCCGGCGGGCATGTCCTCGCCGGCGCCCAGCCGTCGCGCGAGCCAGGTCGCCGCGGCCGACAGCCCGGGAATCGACGGACCCAGATTCGGCGGCGAAAACAGCTTGCGCGGCGGGTACTCGCTCAGAAGCACCTCGTCGCGCGCGCCGATGCCGGCCAGTTCGCGCGCCAGCGCGATCGCATCCGACAGGCCCCCCTCGGCGTCGCACAGTCCATGCGCCACCGCGTCGGCGCCGATCCAGACCCGGCCGCCGCCCAGTTCGCGCACGCGCTCCTCCGGCAAGCCGCGCGCGGCGGCGACCTTGCGCACGAACCCATCGTACAGGTCGAGGATGTACCCTTTCACCAGCGCCAACTCCGATTCGTCGAGCGGCCGGACCGGGATCGTCAGGCCCAGCGCGGGCGGGCGAAGGCCCGCGAACAGATCGGCGTGCGCGCCGCGCTGCACGCCGTCGGCGCGCATGCCGAGCTTGCCGCCCAGGCCGTCGTCCCAGAACCAGCCCGCGATGACGCCGATCGAGCCGGTCACCGTGAGCGGGGTCGTGAGCAGCCGGCTGCCGCCCAGGCTGATCCAGTAACCGCCCGAGGCCGCGACGTCGCCCTGGCTGATCACGACGGGCTTGCCGGCGGCGACCAGCTTGGCGATCGCTTCGGCCACGAGATCGCTCGGCTGGGGGTCGCCGCCGGGGGAGTCCGCGCGCAGCACGACGGCCTTCACGTCGCGGTCCTGCACGAGGTCCCGCAGCCGGGCTGAGGTCGCGCGGCCGCGGATGCCGGTGTCCATGGCGCATTCGCCCACGGCGTAGACGATTGCGATCTCCGGCGGCCGACCCCAGCGCTCGTCGGGCACGCGGGCCGGCGCCGGCGCGGCCGGGGTAGCCCAGCGCCCGCCGCGCTCCTTGGTGATCCACGTCTCGACGTCGTGCCAGCGGCCGAGGGTGTCTGCCAGACCGGCCGCGCAGGCGGCGGCGGGGTCGAGCAGGGGCCGCTCGTTCACCAAGCTGTCGAAGGCGCAGGTCTCGACGCCGCGCGATCGGCAGATGTCGTCGCGCACGGACTCATAGGCCACGTCCAGCAGTCGAGCGTGCTGCTCTCGCTCGCAGTCGCTCATGCCGTCGCGCGCGAAGACCTCGACGGCGCTCTTGCACGGCATGAAGCGCAACTCCTGGAAACCGATGCCAAGCTTCTCGAGCGTGCCGCGCACATAGGTTCGGCGCGTCGCGAAGCCTGGCAACGTGACGCCGCCCTGCGGGTCGAGCACGAGACGGTCCGCGGCCGTGGCGAGCCAGGTCTGGATCATGCCGAGGTCGTCGCCGTAGACGACGACCTCCTTGCCCGCCGCGCGCAGCTCGCCGATCCGCCGGCGCAACTCCCAAGCGAGCGAGGGGCGCGCGCGCAGACCGCCCAGGTTGAGCGCCACGCCGCCTATCTCGGGCGCATCGCGCAACCGGTCCAGTCCGCGGGCGAGATCGAGCCAAGCCACGCGGTCGTCGTCGAACCAGCGGTCCCTGCGGTAGGTGAGGAGTTTGTTCTCGAGGTTCACAGCGGCCCAGCGAGGCCGGCGGTCGAGGCTCAAGCCGGCTGGCACCGGCAGGCTGCGGTACGGCGGGGTCGCGCGCACCAGGTACGTCGTGCCGAGACGGTTTCCGTCGCGATCGTAGGCCGGTAGCGCATGATAGGCGTTGCCGCCCAGCGCCAGGCCCACGGAAAGCGAGACGCGGTAGTCGTCGGCGTCGTCGGTCTCGCGCAGGCGCAGGCCCAGGTGCAGCCCCGGCAGCGGTCGCACGGTCAGTCCGGCTCCCCACCGGCCGCGCGCGAGGGTGTCGCCGTCGCGCACGGCGTAGTCGCCGAACAGGGTGAGCGTCGGCGTACCGAAGGGGCGCAGGCCGACGTCGACCACGGCCTGGCGCGCCGACGACTCCAGCGACGCGACACCCGCCAGTCCGTAGGACAACGCGCGGCCCGGGCGCTGCACGAGCCCGCACGCGAGGGCGTTCTCGTGCTCTATTCCCGCGTGTCCGCCCGTCGACCAGCGCCAGGCCAGCCCCGCGTGCGTGCGGCGGTCGCCGTGCGCGAGACCTATCTGCCAGTCGGTCAGGCGCGTCGTGCCGCCGGCAGCGGGCAGCACGCGGCTGCTCACGGCCAAGCCCAGGCGCCGCCCGTAGGAGAGGCCGAAGTTGTCGAGCGCGTCGGGTCGCAGGCTTCGGTCGTCCCACCAGAAGGCGAACTCCGCCTGCCCGGTCGTGGCCCAGGTCGCGGGATTCGCCAGCGCGGCGGGCGCGCCGCCGGTCACGCTCGGGCTCTCGGGGAGCCACTCCATGCCGTCGGCGTAGTCCAGGAGCGCCGATTCGGCGCGGGCGGCCGCGGGCGACAAGAGCGAGGCGAGCGTGATCGCGAGGAGCGCGCGGCGCATGGCGAGCCTCCCGGGGCGGCGGGTACATCGGCGCGGGATGCGGACGGGCGCGAGGCTAACGCATGCCGCCTCGGCTGCCAACCGCAGGCCGGCGGTCCCGGCGGGTTCCGCGGCCGTGGGGCCGCTTCAGACACGGAAAGGGCGTCCCCATGGGAACGCCCCCTCCGCTCTCCGTGTGGGAGATGTCAAAGAATGGCCTACCGATACGCGTCCTTGAGGTGCTTCCTCCCCCCTGGAAACCTTCCCCATTATACCACGATTTCACTAGGATTCCACCCGGCCGCGCCTCGGCGCGCGCCGCGGGCCGGCAGGGAAAGGACCGGGGCCCTTGCGGGCCCCGGAAAGCGGCGGACCGAGACCGGGAGCGCCGGCTCAGCCTTTCTCCTGCAATTCGTGCCGCAGCTGCCGGAGCTGTTCCTTCAGCTCCTGCATTTCCTGGTGCAATTTCTCGAGTTCCTGGTGCTCCCGCGGGCCCATCCGCCGGATGAACACCTCGCGCTGCGCGTCGTCGGGGATGCGCAGCGCGCGCTTGCGAGGCAGCTCGCCTTCCTGGAATTTCTTCAAGATCTCGGCGTGCGCCCGCGCGCCGGGCGACTCGCCCAGCTTCACCTGCAGGGCGCGTTCGGCGCGGTCGCGCACGACGGCGACCTCGAGCGTCTCGCCCGGCTCGACGTCCCTGAGGGCTTCGATGACGTCGGCCGGTTCCGCGACGGTCTCGCCTCCGACGCGCACGATGACGTCGCCCGCGCGCAGGCCAGCCGCCTGCGCCGGCGAGTCCGGCTCGACTTCCTGCACGAGCGCCCCCTCGCCGGAGTCGACGCCGAAGTAGCCGCCAAGCTGCTCCGTCAGTTCACTCAGCCGCGTGCCCATCCAGGCGCGAGGTTCGATGCGCTTGGTCCAGGCGAACGGATGGGCGCCATCGTCCCCCTCGCCCAAGATCAAGACATCGCTGTCCTCGTCCAGGTCCTCGAACTCCTTGAATTTCAGGCAGGGCGCTGCGTCCTCGCGGATGACGATCTTGCGGCGCTCCTTCGTCTCGCCGAGCGTGACGTCCAGCTCCTTTTCCTTTCCGTCGCGGAAGATCACGATCTTCACCGTCTCGCCCGGCTTCGCGTCGCGCACGGCGCGCGTCAGGTCGCTCGCGTCGGCGATGCGCCTGCCGGCGAAGCGCACGACCGCGTCGCCGTCCTCCAGGCCGGCTTTTTCGGCGGGGGAGTCGTCGATCACCTCGTTGACGAGCGCCCCCTCGCCCTCGGGCACGTTCATGACCTCGGCCAGTTCGGCGTCGAGGTCGGCGAGCGAGACGCCCAGCCAGGCCGTCGTGGGCTTGGGATCCTCGGTCGCGGCTCCGACCCCGGCCGCCAGCGCGATCAGCGCCAGCGCCGCCAGGGCGGCCGCCGGCAACTTCCAGTGCTTCTGCCTCCTCATGGCAGACTCCTCTCAGGGAAAGAGTGGTTCATCCGAGGTCGGGGGGTCCGGCTGGACGGCGGAAGAAACCCCGGCCGCGGGGCCGGGGTTCCCGCAATCCATCGTCTCGTCGCCCGTCCGCCTTGGCGGCCGGGCCCCGGCTTCACGGCAGCGGCTGGGTGATGGTGAACGCCCCGCGCAGGCTGCCCGTCGCGAAGCCGGTCGCCTGGTCCTGGGGATAGTGTTGCCGGATGACCGCCGCGAGCGCCGTGTCGATCGCCGTCCCGTGGCACTTCTGACACGCCTCGCCCATGGGGATGGCCTTCATGTAGCGGAAGACGCGCTTGCCGTCGGCCGCGGCCACGATCTCGCCGTGTTCCATGCGGATGATGTTCTCTCCCTGGGCGCACTTGGCCTCGAATGCCGCCAGCACCCCGGCCTCCCACGCGTCCGGCGCGTTTTGCGGGTTGCGCACGCGGGCGCCGGTGCGTCCGATCTCACACCCCTTTTCCGCGCCCATCTTGGCGGCGATCGCCGGCGCCTTTTCGCGACAGACCACGATGGCTCCGGCCGCTGCGCCCTCCTTGAGCCCCTTCAACAACTCGGCCCGCAGTTGCGCCTGGTAGGCGTCGGCCACGGCGCGCGCCGCCGCGGTGCGCTCTTCGATCTCGGCGGCGACGCACACGATCGCCGTCGCGGTCATCAGGGCAGCCGAGATCAGGGCCGCCGTCCGCGTTTTCCGCTCCATGGTCTCCTCCTCGAACGCCGGCGCCGCGGGACGGTCCGGCTCGCTTCAAGCATGGTCGTAGACGCTGATCCCCTTGACGTTCACGAACTCGCGCAGGCCGTAATGGGACAACTCGCGGCCGATGCCGCTCTTCTTCACGCCGCCGAAAGGCATGCGGGGATCCGATTTCACGATGCTGTTGACGAAGGTCGCGCCGGCCTCGATCCGGCGCGCCACTCGCTCGCCCCGCGCGAGATCGCGCGTCCAGACGCTCGCGCCCAGGCCGAATTCGGTAGCGTTGGCCGCGGCGACCGCCTCGGCGTCGCCGTCGACGACGATCACGGGAGCGACCGGGCCGAACACCTCCTCACGCGCCACGCGCATCTGCGGCGTGACCTCGGACAGCACCGTGGGGGCGAAGAAGAAGCCCGGCCTTTCCAGGCGCCCGCCGCCCGTGACGACGCGAGCGCCCAGCGCCACGGAATCCTCTACCTGCGCGGCGACCTCTGCGAGCGCGGTCCCGCTCACGAGCGGGCCGACCTGTGTGCGCTCGTCGAGCGGGTCGCCCACCGCCAGCGCGGCCATGAGCTCGCCCAGACGCGCGGTGAACTCCGCCGCGAGCGGGCGTGCGACGATGAAGCGCTTCGCCGCGATGCAGCTCTGGCCGGCGTTGAGCGTGCGCCCCTTCACGGCGTTGCGGGCGGCGATCTCGATGTCGGCGTCGTCCAGCACGATGAACGGGTCAGAGCCGCCCAACTCGAGCACCACCTTCTTGAGGGCGCGACCAGCCGTTTCGGCGAGACGCGCGCCAGCTTCTGTGCTGCCGGTGAGGGAGACGCCCGCGATCAGATCGTCCATCGCGAGCCGCGCGACCGAAGCGTGGTCGGCGAAAACCGTCCGCAGCAGGTGTCGCGGGAAGGCCGCGTCGGCGAAGGCGCCTTCGATCGCCCGCGCGCAACCGGGCACGTTGCTCGCGTGCTTGAGCACGACGCCGTTGCCGGCCAGCACGGCCGGCACCGCGAAGCGGAACGCCTGCCAGAAGGGGAAGTTCCAGGGCATGACCGAAAGCACGACACCCAGCGGTTCTAGCGCCACGACGTGGCGACGGCCGTCGGCGCTCACGCTTTCCTCGGCCAGCCAGGCCGCCGCGTTGCCGGCGTAGACCTCGCACAGCCAAGCGCACTTTTCCACTTCGGCGCGCGCCTCGACGATCGGCTTGCCCATCTCGCGCGCGATCAGCCGCGCGTGGTCTTCCAGGCGGGCGCGCAGGACCGCAGCAAGGTGGCCGATCCGGCCGGCGCGCTCCTCGAGCGGCGCGTCGCGCCAGGCTCGCTGCGCGCCTTTCACGCGCGCCGCGACGGCCAACACTTCCTCGTCGGGCATGGTTTCGTAATAGCCCGTGGCCCGGCCCGTGGCGGGATCGACAGTCTCGACGCGCATGGGGATCTCCCGTGGAACGTCGGGGCGCGGACCACTCCGCGCCGCGCGCTGCCGAGATGCTATCACGGTCGAAGGCAGTCGGCCACCGCGGCAAGCGGTCGGTCGCGTGCCCCTGCGCCTTTGCTCAGGACGAGCAGCCGCACGGGCCGAAACCGCAGCCCTGGTAGTAGACGCGCACGGCGGGAATGGTCAGCAGGCCTGCCACGCTGGCCTTGGGGTCCATGGCGCGCGCGAGCAGCTCGAGCCAGAAGCTCACGCCGCGACCGCCGGCGGTCGCGTCGGCGGCCGTCAGCGTGCCCTCCACCGCGCCGAGGTCGCAACCCACGTCGCAGCTCGAATAGCAGCCGGACGAGAGCTTGATGCGCGCCGATTCCAGGCGCGATCCGACATCGGACGGCAGCGCGGTGCCGGCTCCACGCAAATCTTGGGCCCAAGCGGCAAGCACGGCATAACGCAACCCCATGCGCTCCAGCGCTGTGAGTTCCGCGCGCAGGCTTTCGCCCCGGTTTCCCCCTTGGACCGCTTCGCCCGACATGGCGGTGACCTCCCGTGACGGCGAGGGCCTTCCGGTGATCGATCATCCACGATCATTGTAGCGGATTTGCGGGGAAGGCACCATTCTGAAACCAAATATTCCTTTCCGGATCCCCGGCGACTAAATTCCGGCGGCCATGGGTGAACTGTATTCTCTCGGCTCCGCCGTCGTCTGGGCGCTGGCCATCATCCTGCTCAAGCGCTCGATGGATCAGGTGTCGGCGTTCACGCTGAACCTGTTCCGGGTCGTCGCTTCCTGCGTTTTCTTCGGCCTGACGTTCGCGTTCATGGGTCAGGCGCCCTGGCGAAGCGCGCCGCCCGGCGATTACGCGCTCCTGCTCGCCAGCGGCATCATCGGCATCGCCGTCTCCGACACCCTGTTCCACAAGGGGCTCGACCTGCTCGGGGCCGGCCTGACCGCCATCGTGGATTGTCTGTACTCGCCGTTGGTCGTGGCGTTGGCCTTCCTGGTGCTCGACGAGCGGATCGGCGTCTGGCAGCTCGCGGGCATGATGCTCGTCGTGGGCGGGGTGCTCGTCGCGGCGCGTGTCGCGCCGCCACCCGGCGCCACGCGTCGCCGGTTGGTCGTCGGCTTCGCATTGGGCAGCTTGGCCATGCTCACGGTCGCACTGGGCATCGTGATCGCCAAGAACGTGCTCGAGCGCAGCCCCGTGTTGTGGGCCACGACCGTGCGGCAGGTCGGCGCGCTGGGCGTGATGCTGCCGGCGGCTCTGATCTCGCCGAAACGGCGCGTCTATCTCGGCGCGCTGCGCCCGCAGGCCCACTGGCGGCATCTCGTTCCGGGCGCGTTCTGCGGCTCCTACGGAGCGCTCATGCTGTGGATCGCGGGCATGAAGCACACGCAAGCGGGCGCGGCGGCGATCATCAATCAGTCGAGCACGATCTTCGTCCTGATCCTGGCCGCGCTGTTGTTGAAGGAGTCATTCACGCGGCGCAAGTTGCTGGCGTGCGGCCTGGCCTTCGCGGGAATCCTGCTCGTGGCGCTCGGCTGAGACGGTGATCCGGCCAAAGCGCCAGGCATCCAGCGTGTACAGCGCAAGGGCCGTCCAGATGCAGGCGAACGCGACGCGATGCGCTGAGCTGAACGACTCGCCATAGGCCACGACGGCGAGCATCAGCTGGAAAGACGGCGACAAGTACTGTAGGAAACCGACCGTGGCCAGACGCAGGCGTCGCGCGGCGTTCGCGAACCACAGCAAGGGCGCCGCCGTGACGAGTCCCGCCGCCACGAGTAAGAGATCGAGTCCCGTGCCATGGTGCAGGAAAGCGAGCCGACCGGTCACGTTCAGGCGCAGAAGGTACGCGACGGCCGGGGCGAACATGAGCAAAGTCTCGAGCGTGAGGCCGACGAGCGCGTCGGCGCGCGCGCGTTTGCGCAGCAGTCCGTAGAAACCGAAGCTGAAGGCCAGCGTCAGCGCTATGTAGGGGACTTGGCCGATGTGCACGCCCAGCCAGGTCACGCCGGCGCCCGCGAGGATCACGCTGGCGGTCTGGGCGCGCCGCAGTCTTTCGCCGAGAAAGACGAATCCGAGCAGCACGTTGACCAGCGGGTTGATGAAGTAGCCCAAACTCGCCTGCAGCAAACGGTCGTGCGTGACCGCCCAGATGAAAACGTACCAGTTCAGGCTGATCAGCAACGCCGTCGTTGAAAGAGTCAGGAACGTGCGCCGGTCGCGCAACGCTGCGCGGAGATCGGGTCCGCGGCCGCGCGCGGCCGCGAAGATCGCGAGGAAAACAGCCGACCAGACCATGCGATGGGCCAAGACCTCGAGGGGCGCAGCCGCCGACACCGCCTTGAAGTAGACCGCGATGAACCCCCAGAAGCCGTAGGCCAGAAGGCCGTACATCACGCCGCGGCGCGCCTCTTGAGGATTGGTCATGCCATGAGGGTGGCAGCGCATGTCAGCGTCGCCGGGGCGCGGCGAGACGTAGGGCGGCGAACAGGAGAACGCCGGCGAGCACGAGCCCGAGCGCCGGCAGCAGCAAAGCACCCGCCGCGAGCGAGGCCGCGCCGGCGGTTTCCACCGAGGCGAAGAGAGGGTTGCCCAGACCCGCCGTGGTGAGCGTGCTGGCCGTCCGCGCGATTCCGTTGAGCGCGTGGAAGGCGCCGGCCGCGCCGCCGCCGGCGATGACGGCCAGTGTCCAACGCAGGAACGGACTCGTCTGCCCGAGCGCCGCCGCCATCGCCACGGCCCCCGCCGCGACGGCGAGCGGGGCGGCCGCGACGTCCAGGACGTGGTCCAACCACGGCACGTGCGCCGCGGCGATTTCCACGGCCGTCGCGACCGCGAACGCGAGAAGCGCCGGCGTCGTCGCGAGCCACGCGAAGCCGGCCGACGGCTCGAAATGGCCCATTCGAGCCGCCAGGCTCATGGCTAGCAGCGGCACGAACACCCTGAACCCGCACGCTGCGGCTAGCCCAAGGCCCGCCGCGACGCCGAGCAGCAAGTCTCCGTTCACCGGGGATCCCTTTCCTTGAGATGACACGCCGTGCGCTGCGCGTTTATGATGCCCGCGGGCGGCGTGACGAGATTGTAGCGCGTCGGCCCCCAAGCGCCAACTGGTGCAGGATTTTGCCGCGCCGCCGACCCGGCGCGAGGGGGAGGAGTCCATGTCGGATGAACACTCCAGAAACGCCATCTCCTCGGGCACCGTCTGGTTCCTGGGGTGGCTCTTCACGCTCGGTTTCGTCAAGCTGGGGCTGGTGAAGGGGCTGCTCGCGATCGTGATCTGGCCCTTCTACCTGGGCGCCGCGCTTCACCACTAGGCCGTCCAGGGCAGGGCGCGCGAGGCATGAACCTCCAGCGATTTTTGCGCCGTCGAGCTCGCCGCGCGGCCGAACTGGCCGCGTTGCTCACGCTGGCGGCGCCGCCCGTCCCCATCGGGGCGCGGGAACCGGCCGCCGATCCGGCGGCCGAGCTCTTGCGCGCGCGCGTCGAAACGCTGCGCGAAGATGGGCGGCTCAACGTGCGCGGGGCCTGGCTCTCGTCGCGGCACGTCCTGCCGGTCCTCTACGAAGCCAACGGTTTTCGCCGTCTCTGGGACGATGCACGGGCCGACCAGCTGGCGCGCGCGATCGATGAAGCCCGGTCCGACGGCCTCGACCCGCGCGACTACCACGCCGCCGTGCTCGAACAATTGGAGCGCCAGACAAGCGCCGGCGAGGGTTTCACTCCGACCGTCTTGCTCGGCGACCGTGACCTGGTGCTGACCGACGCGTTCGTGCGCCTATGGTCTCACTTGCGTTTCGGCAAACTCGAGGCGCGGACCGATTCGCTGCCTCCGGCGCCGCGTTGGGACCTGAGGCGTCTGGTGAACGGTCGGGATCCGGCCGCGGTGCTGCACGAGATCCTCGACGCCGGCGATGTCGAGCGCGCCTTGCTGGATGCGCGTCCCACCCATGCCCTCTACGAAGGCCTGCGCGAAGCGCTCGGCCACTGCCGCGTGCTGGCCGCGCGCGGCGGTTGGCCGGCTCTGGCCAGGGGCCCGCTGCTCAAGCCCGGCCTGCGCGATGCGCGCGTGCCGGCGCTGCGCCGGCGGCTGGCGCTGTCCGGCGACGCCGTTCCCGACAGCGGCGCCGGCGAGGGCGCGGTCACGTACGACAGCGTGCTGGTCACGGCGGTCGCGGCGCTGCAGCGCCGCCATGGGCTGCCCGACGACGGCGTGGTCGGTCCGCTCACGCTGGCGGCGCTGAACGTGACGGCCGAAGCGCGCACGGAACAGCTGCGCGCGAACCTCGAGCGGGCGCGTCAGTTCCTGCGCGACCTCGACACGCCGCACGTGGCGGTGAACATCCCCGATCAGCGGGCTGAGCTGACGAGCGGCGGGCGGGTTCTCTGGCGCGCCCGTGCCCAGGTGGGCCGCCCGTTGCGGCAGACGCCCAGCTTCCGCGCCCGTCTGACCTACCTGGTCCTGAATCCGCCGTGGGTCGTGCCCGAGATCATCCTCGCGCGCGAGCTGATCCCGGGGATGCGCGCCGATCCCTCGACGCTCGCGCGGCGGCGCCTGCGCCTGATCGACCGCGACGGCGCCGAGGCGGACCCGGCGACCGTGGACTGGGCCGCGGCCGACGCCAGTTGCTTCCCGTACCTGGTGCAGCAAGATCCGGGGCCCGACAACCCGCTCGGCCGCGTGAAATTCATGCTCCCCAACGACCACCAGGTGTACCTGCACGACACGCCCAATCGCGCCCTGTTCGCGAGCGCGAGCCGGGCCGCCAGCTCGGGGTGCATCCGTCTGGAGGATCCGCTGGGCTTGGCCGAGCAGCTGCTGACCGGTCAACCGCTGCCAGCCGCGCAGGCCGTCGAAGCCCCCGTGCTCGCTCGGCTGCGGGCCGGAGCGGACGCGGCGGCCCTCGCGACCTGGACGCGGGCGGCCATCGACACGGTGATCGCCACGGGCGAGACGCTCACGGTTCCGCTGACGAGTCCGCTGCCGGTACTGCTGCTCTACTTGACCGCCTGGCAGGACGAAGCGGGGCGCGTGCAGTTCCGCGCGGACATCTACGGCCGCGACGCGCCGCTGCTGGAGATGCTCGACGCGCGCTTCACGGCCGCCGAATAGGATCGGCGCGGCGGTCTCAGCCGGCGAGCAGCTTGCGCACCTGGTTCTCGACTCCGCCGGCAACCACGAGCTCCTGCACGGCCGCGCCCAGCGCCGCGAAGGCGTAGGTCTTGCCGCGCCAAGTCGCGACCGCGCGCACGAAGTCGAGCGCCAGAACGTCGTCCGTGGCGATCGTCTTGTCGCCGGTCTTCACGCGCGCCGCGAACTCCGACCTCATGGCCTTGACGAGGTCGGGGCTCTCGACGCAGGCGTACCCGTTGTTGAAAGCGTTGCGCAGATAGGTCTGCGAGAAGCTGCCCGCGACGACGAGCGCGATCTTCGCTGCCTGCAGCGCCGTCACTGCCTGTTCGCGCGACGAACCGGTGCCGAAGTTGAAGCCGCCCACGATGACGTCCCCGGGCCGCATGATCGCCGCGAACTGCGGATCGTAGTTGGCCATCACGACCTGGGCCATCATCTCCGGCGTCATGTCGTCGCGATAGGTGTAGTCCTTGCCGTAGATGCCGTCGGTGTTGAGGTTGTCCTGGGGCAGCAGCAGGGCGCGTCCCTCCAGTAGGGCCGGAAAGCCCTTCACGATGTCTATCTTGACCTCGGCCTTACGCGGCGAGAACTCGCGGATGCGCTTGGCGAGGCGCACGGTGTCGACCACCACGCCGGCCGGTCCGGTGATGTGGCCCGCCACGGCCGACGCCGCGACGACGGCGGGGCTCGCGAGGTAGCATTTCGCGTCGCGGCTGCCCATCCGTCCCTTGAAATTCCGGTTGGTGGCGGAGATGCCGACCTCGCCCGCCTCCAGCAGGCCCTTGCCCAATCCGATGCATGGCCCGCAACTCGGCGGCAGCGGCTGCGCGCCCGCCTCGAGCAGGATCCGCCACGAGCCGTCAGCCTCGGCCGCGTCTTGCACGGCCTGCGAGGCGGCGGCCACGTAGAAATCGACGTGGGAGGCGACCTTCTTGTCCTTGATGACCTGCGCCGCCGCGCGCAGGTCGCTGAGACGGCTGTTCACGCAGGACAGGAGATAGGCCTTGTGCACGCGTATCTTCTGAGACGCCAGCTCGGAGAGCGGAGCGGCCTTCTGTACCGTGTCGGGACCGCTCACGTGCGGACTCACGGTGGCCAGATCGAGCACGATTTCGGCCGCGTATGCGGCGCCGGAGTCGGAGCGCGGCGGATCGGTCGCCCAACGCTCGATGTCCGTCGCCGAGAGCCGGTCGCCCAGGCCGCGCGCCTGCAGGGACGCGGCGCGCTCGCGCAGGTACGCGAGCGTGATGGCGTCGACGGGGAACCAGCCGACCAGAGCGCCCCATTCGGTCGTCATGTTCGCGATCGCCAAGCGCTCGTCCACGGAAAGGCTCGCGACGCCGGGGCCGGCGAACTCGAGCGCCGCGTTGAGGACTTCCTCCTGGTTGTAGAGGCCGCAGAGGGTGACGATGATGTCCTTGCCGGTCACGCCGGGGCGCGGTTCGCCCTCGAAGACGACCTTGATCATGCGCGGGACCTGCCACCAGAACGTGCCGGTGACCCAAGCCGCGGCCGCGTCGGTGCGCACGATCGGCGTGCCGACCGCGCCCAGACCCCCGTACATGTTCGAATGGCTGTCGCTGGCCACGACGAACCCGCCCGGCTTGACGAACCCTTCCTCGACCATGACCTGGTGGCCGATGCCGTAGCCGGCGGGGTGGAAGCGGATGCCCTGCTCCCGCGCGAACGCCTCGATCGCGGCGTACTTCGCGAGGTTCTTGGGATCGGTGTTCTGAATCTCGTGGTCGAGCGCGAAGACCGGTTGACGCGGATCACGAACCTTCGTCGCGCCGAGCCCCTTGAACTTGCTGAGCACGGCGGACGTGTTGTCGTGCGTCATGACATGGTCGGGCCGAATCGTGACGAAGTCGTTCGCGTGGATTTCCCAACCGGCGGGCAATCCCACGGCGTGCGTCTGTGTGATCTTCTCGATGACGGTCTGAGCCATGATCGTCCTCCGGGAAGGGCCTGACGGACTGGCGGCGGGACGGGCCGCGGGCCGCCGCCGGTTCCTTTAACTTGTGCCCTCGCCGGGGTTTTTCAAGTCCGATCATGTCGAATTTACCCCCTTCGCGCGGCGGCGAAGGGGCATCCGCGCTCCACGGCCCGCGCGCGTCACGCTTTCTGCGCGTTCAGGGCTTCCTCCACCGATGGGGCCAACAGCAGAAACTGGTCGAGATTCAGCAGATCCAACACTTCGAGCACGCTCTGATGGGCGGCCGCGATGACGAGCTCCCCGTGCAGCCCGCGCAGGTCCTCGGTCAGCAACAGCAGCACGCCCAGACCGCTGGAGGAGATGAACGACACGGCGCTCATGTCGAGGACGAGGCGGCGTGTCCCCTGCTCGACAAGATCCCGGCAACGGGTCTGCAAGACCTGGGCGCCCGCCGCCTCCAGGCGGCCGGCGACGCGCAGGATGACCGCCGGATCGGCCTGCTCGACGAGAGTGATCGTGAAGGAATCAGACATGGAGCGCCTCCTCGTTCGCGCCGGAAAGACGGGATGCGAAGGCCAGGACCGTCACATTCCCGATGGATGTCGCCGGCATGCATTCCACGCGACGCATCGCGGAGTGCACGATCTTCAGGCCGAGTCCGCGGCCATGGCGGCGAACTGCCGGATCCTGCAGATTTGGGGGCCGCCAAGCGGAAAGATCGAAGGCGCGCCCCTCGTCCAAGATGATGAAATGTCCGAGAATGTCTTCGGCGCGCCCGGTCCCGTCGGCTGCCTTCGCCGCCGGCAACCACCACAGTTCGATGCTCGCGCCGTCCTTCCCTTTGTGCCCGTGCTCGACGATGTTCGCGCACACCTCGTACAGGCTGGTCTCGGCCAGGCGCCGCTCCGACTCCGTCCTGTCGCACAGGACGCGGCACGCCTGCAGCCACGCGCGCAGTCGCGTCAGTTCGCTCGTGCGCGCGGGAAGGGACAGATGCGAACCGGCGCGCAGCAGACCTTCCACTTCCACCTGCGGAAACAGAGGAGCCAGGCACGTCGCCAGATCGGCCGCGCGGCCGGCAGCGACGGGGAGGCTATCGATCGCTGTTCGCTCCATGACGAGAAGCGTGAGATCGTCGCCGAGCGGAGCGCCGCCGGTCCAGGCAGCGACGGACGACTTGAGCCGGTGAAGCACGCCCTGCGCTCCCTCGCGAGCGGTCGTCGCGACGGTCTCTTCCACGCGGGAGAGGCCGAATTCCTGGCGCTGCGGCCCGCCCGCCGCCTCGTTTAGGCCGTCCGTGAACTGGACCACGAGGTCGCCGGGCGCCAAGGCGACCGTCTCGTCGCTCAAGGACAGGCGCAGCGCATCGGGGCGCGTGACGGCGCCGATGGGGATGCCGCGCGTGCGGCGCCACTCGGTTCGGCCCGTGTCGGCGCGACGAATGAGCAACGGCGAGTGCGCCGCCGAGGCGTAGGTCAGCCGGCCGGTCGAAGGGTCGAGGAAACCGTAGAACATGGTCACGAACACGCCGGGGCGCAACGAACCGCGCAGGTGCTTTTCTACGGCGACGAGCATGTCGCTGGGGGAGGCGTACAGATCGCGCAGCGAGCGCAGCAGGACGGCCAGCATCGACGTGACCAGGCAACCGCCCAGTCCCTTGCCGCCCACGTCGGCCATGACGATCCCGATCCGTCCATTGGCCAGCGGGAAGACGTCGTAGAAATCTCCGCCGACCTCGGTGGCGGCATGATAGTGGCCGACGATGACGAAATCCTTCACTTCCGTGCGGTCGACCGGCATGAGGGATTCCTGAATGCTGCGGGCAAGAGCCATTTCGTGCGCCAGGCGCTCCTTCTCCAACAATTCCTTCTGGGAGGCCTTGAGACGGGCGGCCATGCTGTTCACCGTTTCGGCCAGCAGACCCAGTTCCGTGTGTCTGTGGACCTTCAGCGGCGCGTCCAGGCAACCCTGCCCGATGCGCTCCAGGCCGAGCTTCAGCTCGCCGACCGGGCGCAGCAGGTGCTGCATCACCAGCAGCGCGAGCGCCACGCCGGCCGCGAGCATCGCGATCGTCAGCGGTAGCTGCTGCCGGCGGGCGCTCGTGACCATGTCGTCGAGGTGGGAGCGCCGGAAACCGACGAAGGCCGTGCCGAGCGCGCGGCCGTCATTGCCGGCCACCGGCACCGATGCCACCAACATCTCGTCGCTCGCCAGCAGCGCCTCGCCCGGCTCGAGCCGCTGCGCCGACGCGAAGACCGACAGCGAGTCGAGGCCCGCCATGGGAGCCCCGAGCAGGCGGACGTCGGAATGGCCTTGCACCAAGCCCTCGTGGTCTATCACCGCGGCCAAGGCGAGATCGTCGCGGCGACCTTGCATTCGCGTGACCAGAGGGCAGAGGGTCAATTCCGGGTACTCGTCCAGCAGGGCGTCGGCGCTCAGCAGAGCCAGGTGTCGCGCCTCGAGGAGCAGGCGCGTCTGCAACTCGGCCGTGAGCGTGAGCCGCGCGCTGCGTTCCGCCACGCCGCCGACGCCGAGCACAGTCACGCCGACCAGCCCGGCGACCGCGGCGCTCAATATCAGGCGCATGCTGGCGCGGGGCCCGCGTCCCGGCTGCCGTCGTGCCTGTTTCACGCGCCCGCCGCTCATTGCTTGGCTCCCGAATCACCCCTGGCGGCCGTCACCGGCGGCAGGCCACTGGAGATCTGCCGCAGCCTCTCCTGCTGATGGCGTATGCGCTGCAGGTAGCCCAGGGCCCGCTCGTCGCCCGGATCGATGCGCAACGCCTTCAGCCATTCGGTCTCCGCCGCGGCCAGGTCGCCGGCGGCGAAGGCCGCCATGCCTCGCGTCAGGTACTCTCGCTTGAGATGGCCGACCACGCCCTTGTGCGCGGGATCCGCCAGCCAGACCAACTCCCAATAGCGCAGGGCCTCATCCGCGTTTCCCGCCTGCATTGCGGCCAGGCTGCGACGGTAGAGGTCCGCCACCTGCGCGCGGCGCGCGGCGTTGAGCGGCAAAGATGGAGCATCCCGTGCGTCGCCCGTGTCGAGCCGCGCGCCTTGTACGGCAGAGGGCTCTCCCCGCGGCAAGCTGTCGCCGGCCGCCACGGCGGGCGCGCGTGATGCCGGCCTCAAGGTCTCGACCAGTTCCGGCGCCAATTCACGGGCACTCTGCAGCGCCGCCTCGGCCTGGGCGTGCCGCCCCACCGCGGTCAGCAGATTGGCGCGTTCCACGAGGGCTTCGGCCCGCGCGCCGATCGCCTCTTGGGTACGGCGCAGCATGGCGGCGGCCTGTCGGTCGTCGGGCGACTCGGTAAGGATGGAGGTGAAGCCGTCGCGCGCGGACAGCAGGTCGTCGGCGGCGAACGCGTCGAGCGCGCGGCCGAAACGCTGGTTCAGGTCGGCGGTGCGGTTCGCGAGTCGCTCCGCCTTCCCCCGCACCTCCGCCAATTCTCCCGCCACGCCGCTGTCGCTCGGCGCCAGCCTTTGGGCCTGGCCCAGAGCCACGGTGGCGGCTGCCAGGTCGCCCGCGTCGGCCAAGGCGCGTGCGCGTGCCCGCAGGCAGTCCAGCTCGAGATTCTTCGCGCGCGCGTGATCGGGCGCCAGCAGCCGGAGCATGGCGACCAGTTCGAGGGCCTCGTCGAGACGTTCGTCGCGCAGAGCCGACTCGGTGAGCGCGATGATTTCCGAAGCTCGCTGCTGCTCGCGCTCGCCGACGACGCGCGCCACGCGCGCCTGCACCTCCAACTCGCGCGCGGTCTCCGTCGCCAGCCGGCGCTCCGCGACCGTCGCGCCGAAGCGCAGGGAAACGCCAACCCGGTGCACCGCCTCGATGACGTTGTCCTCGAACGCGTAGTCCACGGCCAGATCGCGCCAAGACACCTGCGTGCCCGCCGTCAGCAGTCCGTCGCGCACGCCAACGCGGAGCGCGAACAGGTCGAGCAGACGAGCCTCCAGGCCGGCGTGAAGGCGAGCCGGGATATCGCGGCCGCGTTCGAGGTCGACGGCCGCCAGCAGCTCGCAGGTGCGCGCGACCCGCCGCGCGCAAGCGACGCCCAGGCGCAAGGCGGCCGGGTCGCGCACGGTCTCCTCGTCGAGCCGGATGCCAGGCTCCACGGCGTTGCGCACGGCCAGCCCGACGGTGACGTCCCGCGCCCACGCCTTGTCCATGCCGGCCGCCAGCAGCGGACGGCCCAGCACGCCGAGATCCACGCCGAGTCCCGCGTCGGCCAGACCCGCCAGGCTTTGGCGGCGCAGCTTGAACGCGGCGCCCGCGGCCCACGTCTCGCCCCAGGCCCGGCCCCACGCCAGGTTCGCCTCGGTCTCCTGCGCTTCGACTGACGTGTCCAGCAGGACGTTGTCCGCGTCGCGCCGTTCGATGCCGTCCACGCCGAACCGGCGCAGCGTGAGCGAGGCCGCGCCCCAGCGCCAGTCTGGCCACACCAGGGCCGCGAACTGTTCGCTGAAGCCCAGACCGATCAGCCTGGTGTGAGCGGCCTGGAATTCGCAGCGCGTCACGAAGCCCAACCCGGCCGGATTCCAAAGGGAAGCGCTGGCGTCGTCGGCCACGGCCGTGTAGGCGCCGCCCAGGGCGAGTGCGCGGTTGCCCGCGCCCCAGGCCAGGGCCGAAGCCGCGCCCGCGTCCTCGTCGGCGAGCGCGACCGCGCCCTGACCCGCGAGGCAGAGCGCGAGAGCCGCTCCGGCGAGGCGGGGGAGCGCCAAGAAACGAGCGACTGCCGGCCAGCGCGCTTTCATCGCACCACGGCCACCTTGCGCAGGATCCGTTCGCTGGAGCCGTCGACGAAGCGTGCCGTCAGCTCGGCGACGTAGACGCCGTTGGCCACGGTCGCGCCGCGGCCGTTGCGTCCGTCCCAAACGATGTTCCGGTGCGGCCCCGCGGCGAGCGCGGCGTTTTCCAACAGATCGATCACCGTCTCGCCGCGCGGCGTCAGGACGCGCAGCGAAACCGCGGCATCGGCGGGCAGCACGAAGACGAACGTCGTCGCCTCGCGTCCGGCCGCGAACGGGTTGCGGTAGTTGGCGAAGCTTTCGCGCAGGCTCGCCGCCAGGAAGCCGCCCGCCGTGGTCCAGAGCGGGAACTGCGCCCCGTCCGGCGGCGCGACGCGCACCGCGAGCAGGGCGCCGTCGGGCTGCGCGACGCCCACGTCGCCTTCATCAAGACCCAGGCGCAGCGATTCCAGCGTCGGATGGGGCGCGAACGAGGCGCTCAGCGCGATTTCCACGGCTTGGCCCGCCTCCACCGCGAGCGGTTCGGAGAGCTGCAGGACCGCGAAGGTGTCGCTGGGCGACAGGGTCGTCGCGACGGCCCATACCTCCTCGCCGAGCCGTGCCAGCACCTCCGCCACGGCCGCGCCCACCAGGCAGTTCGTGCCGTCGCGCGCGGACGCGCGCAGGCGCAGAGCCGAAATCGTGACCGCGCCGGACCCCGCGGGCGCGGGGTTGGCAAACAGCAGCGTCGCCACGGGCACGTCCGCCTCGCCGCCGGCCAGCACGGTCGGCAACCGGCTGACGAGCGTCACCGTGAGCAATTCCGCCGGCGGCTCCAGCTGCGTCAGCCCCGAACTCAAAGGCAAGACGGCGCCGGCGTCGGGCTCGAGCGTCACGAGCGAGCCCAGGTTGGCGTCGCGCGCGGTCACGCCGTCCGCCATGACCACGAGTTCGAGGGTTCCCAGCGGCGCGGAGGCGTCCACGTCGATGACGAGCGACAAGGCGACCGTCTCGCCCGGCGCCAGGGTCAGTCCTCCCATGGGCAAGGTGAGAGGACCGATCGCGTCCGGCGAGACCGCCAGCGAGGCCAACTCGCTGCCGGCCCGCAGCAGCCGCACACGGTCGAGGTAGGCCCCCGGCGGCAGGCGGCGGCGGGCCTGGTCCAGGCAGACGACGCTGAGCGTGTCGCAGCGGATGTTCGCGCTGAGCGGGGGGCCTGGGTGCGTCAGCAGGACGCCCAGGGCGGTCACGTCGCGGGCGCCGATCGTGAGCACCTGCGACAAGCCCGGCACGCCGGCCGCCAGCAGGCGGGTGGCGGGCAGTTCGATCAGGATCGTGCCCCCGTCGACCGGGTCGGTGAGGTAGACCACGGGCACCGGCAGACCCGTGTTGCGGTCGGCGGCCTCGACCAGAGAGGCCGGTCCCAAGCGCGCGCGGCAGGCGATCGGCGGGGCGTCGCCGGTCAGGTCCGCCGACACCGCGAGCGGCACGGGCGCGCCCGCGGCCACGGCCAGCGGCGCGGGCAGTTCGATGACCAGGAGCGAATCGTCGAGGGCTCCCAGCTCGCGCTCCAGCAACAGCGTCGCGCCCGCGCGCACGCGCACCCGTTGCAGCCACTGATTCGGCTGCGGCAAGAGCGTTCCCGACGTGTCCGTCAGAGCCAGCGCGAAAGCGTTCACCAGGACGTCGCCCGCGATGTCCGGCAAACCGGGATTGGCGAGTTCGGCCGCAAGCAGCGGCACGTCGACCTGGCCGGGGCCGGCGGTGCGCTCCGGCAGCGGGATGCCCGCGACGGTCAGCGCGGGCGCCGCCTCGAGCACCAGGCCCAGCCCGGATTGGATCGGATAGGTCCCGGCCAGCAGGCTGACGGCGACGGGGGCGCCGCTGACGGCGTCTTCGGTGCTGAAGACCGTGCTGTCGACGACCACGACGCGGAACTCCGGCACGACCGTGTCGGGGGAGATGTCCAGCCGCAGACTGATCGTGGTCGGCTCGCTCGTCGTGACGAGCGCCGGGCGCGCCAGCGTGAGGTCGAGTTCGTCGCCGGTCGTTTCCAGCGCGACGCGGTCGAGGTACGTCACCGTTCCCTCGCTCACGACGACGCGCGAGAAGATGGCCGCCGGCGCGATGCCGGCTCCCGCGGCGTCTTCGATCCGCACCCGCAGCCCGCGCAGCCGGATGTCGGACGCGTCCGCCCCCGCGGGATTGACGAGCGTCAGGGTCAGCGGCACGACGTCTTCCTGCCCGCGCAGCACGGCGAACGGGAGATTCGTCGTCGCGTACAGACCGAGATCCTGCGCGGGCGCGAACACCTGGTGCGGGTTGGCGATCGCCTGGAAGGAGCGGCGGATCACGCCGTCGACGGCGCCCACGCCGGCCGCGCTGCCCGAGAGGATGACTTCGCCCACGCCCTCCGCCACGCAGGTCCAGCGGAACACGGCCACCTGTCCCACCGGCAGGTCGAGCGGCGCGGGATCGGGCCCGGTCACCCGCAGGATGCCGTTCCCTTCCGCGGCCAGCGCCGAGGGGGTGACGGCCAGCAGGTCCTCGGTCCCTTCGTTGCGCACGGCCATGGTGACCTCGACGGTCTGGCCGAGGGTGCTGGCCGAGGCGCCGAGGGTGAGTTCAGCCAACAAGGGGGCGGTGCTCAGCAGCAAAAAGCCGGGGCTGGCCACCGCGACATCGCGCGGACCGTCGTTGGCGGAAGCGTTGACGATGCCGCCGACCGGCAGGGCCAGGCGCACGGTCGCCGAATCGGCGGGGGTCTCGCTGGCCGTCACCGCCACGAACAGGCGCGTGCCGGCCGGCGCCAGGGGCTCCGCCAGGCCGGGTGTCTGCCAGCTGTCCTCGTACCAGGTCAGCGGGGCCAGGGCCGTGTCGTCCCCTCCGTCGCCGGAAAAGACCCCGTCGCCGCCGTCGCGCCACAGGCGCAGTTCGCCGATGTCGCCGGGCGTCGCGTTGCCGAGGTTGACGACCGTAAGGCGCTCCAGGACGTCCTCGGCGTAGCCGTTGGCGGGCAGGATCACGTCGAGCGCGAGCGCGGGCCCGTCGCCTGGACCCAGCGCCACGGCGGGCGCGGGCGAGGCGAGGATCTGCGCGGCGAGCAAGCCGTCCACCGTCCAGCGCGCCCCGGAGTCGAGGGGCCAATTGGCGGTCGCCGGCACGGGAGGTTCGAACACGAGATGGTCCGGGGTCATGATCGCGGTCCCGAGCACGTCACCGTCGGCGGCGTCCAGCAGGGAGACGTCCCCCACGAGCAGCAGCCGGCGGCTCGTCCCCGGGAGGCACTCGACGGACAGACCGGCGAAGCAGGCCAGTCCGTCGGCGAAGGCGGTCGTGCCCAGGATCGGATCGACATCGAGGTCCGTCAGCAGGCCGTCGCCGTCGCCGTCCAGACGCAAGCGCAGCTGCTCCAGTTCGCCGTCGAGCTGCGGCGCGCTCCCTCCGATCGGACTGGCGGCGAGATTGGTGCACGTCAACGAGACGAGGCGCCGCGAGACGGTGTCCGTGTTCGCGACGACGAATTGCAGCAGCGGCAGATCGCGCTGGCCGGGCGCCGTCTGCCCCGTCGCCAGGGCGGTGGCCGTCGCCAGAAGGGGGGTGTCCGGGCTGATCGTCAGCGCTTCCGGGTTGGCGACGTCGCGGTCCAGGGGTCCGTCGTTGCCGCTCGCCATGCCGATCGCCACGTAAGGCGAGGCCGGCAGCGAGACGCGCACCGTGCGCCCCTCGACGGCGTCCGCGGCGATGTTGGCGCTGACGAACACGCGCTGGCCGGCGGACGGGATGCTCAGGTCCAGTCCGCTCAGGGCCCAGCGGTCGCCCGTGAAGGAGAGGTTGCCCAGCCGCGGGTCGCGCGAGGGATCGAACACACCGTCGCCGTCGTCGAGCCAGGCCTCCAGCGACTCCAGATCCGTGAGGGGAGCGGCGCTGCCGAGGTTCGCGACGCCCAGCATCTCCAGACGGTCAGCCGCCCAGCCGTTGGGCGGCAGGACCACGTCCAGCACCAGTCGGTGCCGGCAGCCGGCCGGCAGCGCGTCGGCCAGGACGGGCGCCAGATCAACCTGCGCCGCGACCATGCCGTCCACGGCGAGGCCGCCGCCCGACGTCAGCGGCCAGGCGCCGCGCGCCTCGAGGCGGCCCGAGAACTCGAGGTCGGCTTGGGCGGCCAGGGCCATCGACAGCGTCTCGCCGTCGCGGGCCAGCAGCGACGCCGCCCCCTCGACGACCAGGCTGAGCGTGTCGCCGGGCGTGATCGGCACGGCCAGGCCTTCGAAAACGGCCCGACCCATGGTGCAGAGCGTGGACGTCGTCTGTCCGGGAGGGGCGGTGGGCGGCGGCGAGAGCGTGCCGCCGGTCGCCAGCCACAGGCGCAGCGAGGCCCACTCGGCGTCGCGTTGCGCTTCGCTGCCCTCGCTCACGGTCACGTTCGTGAGCGCAAGCGCGCGCAGGGTGTCCGGCGCGCTCGCGCCGGTCAGCTCGAAGCGGCAAACCCCGCCGCCCCCGCCGCCGGGGACGCCGGTCTGGACCGCCAGCGGCACGGCGCGTACCTCGACGGTCGGGTCCGCCACGCGCAGCACGGTGGCCGCCTGGTTGTCCGTCGGATCCGCGTCGCCCGGGATCTCGGCCGCGGCCGCGCACGCGTTGACCAGCTCGAGACCATCGGTGCCGGCCGCCGCCACGACCGTGACCCGCAGCGCGGCCTCGGCCCCCGCGCCCAGGTCGCCGACCGTCCAGATGCCCGTGTCCGCGGCATAGCTGCCGGCATCCGCCTCGGCGCCCGCCAGCAACAGGCCGGCGGGCAGCGTGTCGGTCACGGCCACGCCCCACGCGGGGTCCGGCCCGTCGTTGCGCAATTCCAGGGTGAAGACTGCGCTGTCGCCCTCGGCGACCGTGGTCGGGTCGAGGCCGATCGAAAGATGGAGATCGGCGCTGCGCACCCTCACGGTGGCGGCGGCGCGGTTGTTGTCGAGGTCCGGATCGGCCAGGTCCGCGTAAACCACGACGGCGTCATTGACGATGGTCGTGCCCGCCAACCCCTCTTTGACCCGCCCAAGCAGGGCGAGCGTGGCGCTGCTCCCATTCGTCAAGGCGCCGACCTGCCAGAGGCCGGACGCTTGGTCGAAGACGCCTCTTTCGGGCGTCGCGGCCAAGAACTCCAAGGCGACGGGCAGCAGGTCCAGAATGACGATGTTGGACAGGTTGGCGGGTCCGGCGTTGCTCACCGTCAGCGTGAAGAGCACCGTGTCGGCGGCGTCGACGGCGGACGGCGCGGCTGACTGCAGCAGCCTCGCATCCGCCGTGGACGGATGACCTGCGGCGAAGGCGGCGAAAAAGAAGGATTTCGCCATGGAGTTGATCTCGGACCGCGCGCCGATTCGGAAACCGTCGGCCAGGAGTTCCACGATGCCATCCGGGAAGGCGGCAGCGGCGGTGCAGGGGAAAGTGAGATTCTCCGTGCCGAGAGAGGCTGGACGATGCGTGCCGATGATCTCGGCATCCGGTTTGACCAACACGAAGGCCGGCGCCAGTCCCAGGCCCGTGATGGCGCGATCAGCAGTTCCGTCCCCGACGTAATTGCCGACGGTCATCTGCCCCGGCACGGCCCTCCAGGCGGCCCAGTGGTATGTGATTCCCTGGAGGTTCACGGCAGGGTGCTCGCCGACCTCGAAGCCATCGATCAGCAGCCCCTGGATGCGATTCAGCGCGGCCTTGTCCCGGTCGTACGGCAGGCTGAATTCGCCGAGCATGGAGGCGGGGCGGTGCCAGACCTCCTCATCCAATTCGCCCAGGACCATCACGTAGTCGGGCCTGAACCCCAGCCCCGCGATGGCGCGATATTCGGTGTCGTCGCCGAGGTACGTCCCCACCGTCATTTCCTCAGGCACGGCGAAGAAGGCGATCCAGTGGTAGGTGATGTTCGGCGCGTTGACGAGGCTGTCGCTGCCGACCGTGAAACCGTCGGGCAAAAATCCCTCGATGCGGTTGGGCCGCAGCGATTGCGATCCGCTGAGCGCCTTGGCGGCGTCGCCCGGCATGGTGGCGGTCCGGCAGACGGGCGGCGTCGCGCCCAGGCCCTGCACGATGACCATGGATGGCGTGAAGCCGACCGCGGTGATGGCGCGGCCGTCGGTGCCGTCGCCGGTGTAGCTGCCGGTGAGCACCTGGGCGGGGACCCCGACGGCGCTCGCGATCAGCGCCACCGCCGCCAACGCGGTTGTCCGCGTCCAAACAGTTGTGAACATTGCACTTAAAACTCGCACCAACGACCTCGACTGGCCGGCAAGCAGCGAACCGCCCCTCCGCGGGTCTTCCATCCGGCGGGGGACCATTCAGCTATCGGCAAATGGGGCAGAGGGTTGAGGCGAATGCATCGCCGGCTGGCTTCGCACGCGGTGGGGCGCCCGGGCTGGCGCCGGGCAAGCTAGTCGCACCCGGCTCGCTTGAGCTTGGTGCGTAACTGGCGCTTCTGGCCATGCTCCTCGCCCTCGGCGCGCGCGATGAGCGTGTTGCCCTTGCGGTGGTAGACGATCCGCTGGGGAAAATCGTGGGCGGCGTTGGCGAAGATGGCGTCGGACTTGCCGAGCTGCTGCAGGCGGAACGAGACAGGCTGCTGTCCCTCGGCGTGGATCGTGAGCAGCAGGCCGCCGTCGGTCTCGCGCACGAGCATGAATTCGTGGAAGACGGTCTTATCGTCCTTCACCGTGCGGCTCGTGCCCAGCAGCGTGCCGCCGGCCGGCGCGCTCCAGCGCTCGTCCACAAGCGCGCCCTCAACCTTTCCCTCCCAGCAGCCGGTGAGCCACGCCAGGGACGCGGCCTCGGGCGCCGGCTCGCGGGCGCAGCCGGCGAGGAGCAGACCGGCACCCACGCTTGCCGCGGCGAGCGCGGTCGCGGGATGCCGGCGAAAGCCGGGGCGACCTCTCATCGCGCGTCTCCCTCGGAGGCGGGCGTGCTGCCGACGAGCGCGATGGGCAAGCGCCGACTGCCCTGCCGCCCGCGCGTCGGACGCCGGTCATTCTCGCCCGCCGTGCTCGCCAAGTCCACACGGGAAAGCGTTCCGCGCCGGCGGCGCGACGCGGGCGTCGATCGAAGCCGTCGGGCCGCTCGCTTGACCGGGCAGCTTCACGCGTATTACAATCATGCTGACCGACGCGCCGGGAGACAACGGCCCGTTGTCGGGCGCCCGCCTGGGGCTCAGGCATGCTCCCAAGGTCGTCGGCCCCCACTTTGCTCGCGACGTTGCCCTTCGCGTTGAAGCGAGGGTGTCGGCGCGGGCGTGTGCCGTATCACGCTTCTGCGGCTTCCCCGCGCAGGCAGGCCATGCAACGAGGCGAGCCCCGCACGCCCGCCGAAATCCGCCGCGACGGCAACCGCCTGCGCGACGAGGGCTCCCTCTACCTGCGCCAGCACGCGCACAATCCCGTCGAATGGTATCCCTGGGGCGAAGAGGCGTTGGCTCGCGCCGGTGACGAGGGCAAGCCGATATTCTTGTCGATCGGCTACGCGTCGTGCCACTGGTGCCATGTCATGGAGCGCGAGACGTTCGACGACGACGGCGTGGCGGAGTATCTGAACCAGCACTTCGTTTGCATCAAGGTGGACCGCGAAGAGCGTCCCGATCTCGACGCCGTCTACATGGACGTGGTGCAGAGCATGAGCCGCAGCGGCGGCTGGCCGATGTCGCTGTTCCTGACCTGCGGCGCCCAGCCCATCTTCGGAGGCACCTATCTGGCGCGCGAGCAGTTCCTCGAACTCGCCGCGCGCGTGCGCGACATCCACGCCCGGCAGCGGGCGGAGCTCGAAACTCAGGCCGCGGCCTGCGCCAGGAACCTGGCCGAGGCGCCGCAACGGCTCGAAGCCGCGTCCGAGCGCGGTCCGGTGGACGAGCAACTCCTGCGCGCCGCCGCCGTCGCCGCCGGCCGCGACTTCGACGCCCAGTGGGGCGGCTGCCGCGGCCGCGTGAAGTTTCCCGTGGCGCCGCGCTGGCATTTCCTTCTGCACTGGCACCGCAAGACAGGCGACGCGCGCGCGCTGCGCATGGTCGAATTGACCCTGGCGGCGATGGGCTCCGGCGGCGTGTACGACCACATCGGCGGCGGCTTCCATCGCTACGCCGTCGACGAAGGCTGGGTCGTCCCGCATTTCGAGAAGATGCTCTACGACAACGCCCTCCTGGCCTCGCTCTACCTGGAGGCCGGCGCCGCGCTCGCGCGTCCCGAGTTCACAGCCGTCGGGCGCGACACCCTCGATTTCCTCGTCCGGGAAATGACCGGGACGGAGGGCGGTTGCTACGCCAGCTTCGACGCCGACAGCGGTGCGCAGGAGGGCGCTCACTACGTGTGGGACGAGGCGGACCTCGCGACGGCCGCCGGCCCCCGCGACGGCGCCGCGCTCGCCGCCCTGCTGGGAGTGTCGCCCGCGGGCAACTTCGCCGGTGGCAAGAGCGTGCCGACCCGCCGCGCCGAACCGGCCCGGGTCGCCCAGTTGACGGGGCGCGACGCCGACGAGATCGCGTGCCTGTTCAACGCGCGTCGCGCCGATCTGCGCGACTTTCGGGACCGAAGAGCCCGCCCGGATCTCGACACGAAGATCGTCACCGCCTGGAATGGCCTGGCGATTTCGGCCTTCGCCGACGGTTTTGCCGTCACGGGCGAACAGGCCTACCGCATCGCGGCCGAGCGCGCCGCCGACTGGCTGGAGACGACGCACCGTCGCGACGACGGCCGCTTGTGGCGGGCCAGCACTGACGGCCGGGCCGTCGGCCGCGCCGTGCTCGACGACTATGCCGCCCTGGCCTGCGGGCTGCTCGACCTGTTCCGGGTCACCGGCGATCACGTGCGGCTGGGCCGCGCGCTGGAGTTGATCGAGATCGCGCGGCGAGACTTCGCCGACCCCGCGGGCGGTTTTTTCCTGACGCCGGCGGACACGCCCGCCCCGCTCGGCCGCAAGACCGAGCTTTTCGACGGCGCCACGCCCTGCGGCAACGCCATGATGCTGCAGGCGCTCTTGCGCGCGGCGTCGCTGACCGGCCGTGGCGACCTGAGCGCGGACGTCCAGCGCGCGCTTTCCCGCTATGCGGGCGTCATGGAACGGGCCGCCCTTGAGATGGCCTGGTGGCACGACGCGGCCTTGCGCTTCCTGGGCCCGTTCTACGAGGTCGTGATCGCCGGCGACGCTCAGGATTCGCTGGCCGCCGTCCTGGCCGCGACGGTGTTGCGCCCTCTCCCGCCGCAGGTCTCCCTCGTGCGCGTGCCCGGGGCCGGCGCGACCGCGCCGCTGGCGGCCTTGTTGCCTCAGATGGCGGGCAAGACGGCCGCCGAGGGCGGGTCGCTCGCCTACGTTTGCGAGCGCGGCGCATGTCATGAGCCGACGGCGGATCCGTGCGTGCTGAAGGAGCGGATCACGGTGGGGTGGGAGCGCTAGACGCGGCACGCGAGGATAAATATTGGACATCCTCGCTCAATTGACGGTTAATGGTGCGGGGACGAAACGGGGGGCGCCTGCGCCGTGATGGAGTTGGCGGGACTAGGCCCCGCTCGTGATAAACGACCCTCGCGTCGGCGCCGGCCGCACGCAGGAAGGAGACCAGGCCATGCGGAAGCCCTTGTTGATAGTCTTGATCGCCGCGATCGTGCTGTTCATCGGATCGTCGCTCGTGCTCTACCAGAAGCTCCAGCAGCGCACCACCGAGTACACGACCCTGCAGGCCGACGAGCAGGCCACCCGCCAGCGCTACAACGATGCGATCAACGAGATCGCCGCCATCCAGGACAGCCTGGACGCCATCGTGCTGGGCGAAGACGGCGCCAGGGCGCTCGCCACCGAGCTCGGAGCCGAGAAGAGCCTCTCGCAGGATCGCGGCGAGGAGGCCCTGGCCCGCATCTCCATGATCAAGGCCGGCATCGAGCGCGCCCGGGACCGAATTCAGGCCCTGGAAGCCCAGCTCCAGGAGAGCAATGTCAAGACGGCGGGCCTCGAGAAGATGGTCCACAATCTCCGCAAGTCGGTGGCGGAGAAGGAAGAGATCATCGTCCAGCTCACGCAGCGCGTCGAGGAATTGCAGACCCAGGTGACCGGACTCACCGCCGAGGTCCAGGTGGGGCAGCAGACCATCCAGCTGCAGGCCGTGACGATCCAATCCCAGGCCATGCAGATCGAGGACACGCGCCGCGCGCTCGGCACGGTCTACTACACGATCGGCGAAAAGAACGAGTTGAAGGACGCCGGGATCATCGTGGGCAAGGGCGGCATCCTCGGGTTGGGCAAGACCTGGAAGCCGTCGGGCCAGATCGACGAGACCAGGTTCACGCCCCTTGACACCGACCAGGAGCGCGTGATCAGGATTCCCGCCGAGGAGGCCCGGATCGTCAGCGCCCAGCCGCTGGCGAGTTACGAATTGCAGCCTGTCGGGGATCAGCTGGAGTTGCGCATTCTGGATCCGCAGGCGTTCCGGACCGTCAAGCACGTCATCATCATGACGGATTGAGCGACCGGCGCCGATCCAGGCCGGCGTGTCATTTCTTCCTCTCGCCAAGCACCCGCATGGCGAGCGCCTCGGCGGCCGGGCCGACCTTGACCTCGGCCGCCGAGGCCACCATCACGTAGGCCCGCATGTTGTTGCCCGATTCGTCCACGGGGAACAAAAAGAACCCGTCGCGCCCCGCCTGATAGGTCAACGTGTAACCGCACAACAGTTCGCCGTCCTTGAACAGGACCGCGACCTTGCGGCCTTGCGCGGTGGTGGCCGGAGCGTCCACGAACCCCTGCAGGCGCTGGCGCCCCGGATTCCCTTCCAGGGTCCTGACGAAGAACACCGCCTTCAGATCCTTGCAATGCACGTCCACCGTGGCGTTGTCGCTCGCTCTGATCAGGTGGAAAAGAGGCCGATTGGGCAGGAAATCCTGGGTAGTGCCCTTGAGCATTCTCCCGTCGCTGAAGCGCGCGACCACGCGTATGGATTCGGACATCGCAGGCCCTCCAATCTGCTCTTCCATTGTCGGCTCTCGATATCCTACCTTGAGCCCGGAGATTCGACGTCGTCAGCGACGGGCCGCGTCGGCCCGGCGCCTCTATGCCCTGGCGCCGGGTCCGCCCGGTCGATACAATCGCGCCGCGGTCGACGCGCCGCGGCCCAACCGCGCCAAAGGAGGGGGCATGAAGCGCCGCACCATCGAAACCGATCGGGCGCCCCGCGCCATCGGGCCCTACGCGCAAGGAGTTGTGGGGGGCGGACTTCTGTTCACCGCGATGCAGATCGCCCTCGACCCGACCACGGGGAATCTGGTCGGCGCCAGCGCCCCCGAGCAGGCGGCGCGCTGCCTGGAAAACGTCCGCGGCATCGTGGAGGCGGCGGGCGGCACGCTGGACGCGGTGATCAAGACAACGGTCTATCTCCGCGACATCGCCGATTTCGCGGCCGTCAACGAAGTGTACGCCCGCTACTTCACGTCGGACTTGCCGTCGCGCGGCGTGATCGGGGTGTCGGCCTTGCCCAGAGGCGCGCTTGTCGCGGTCGAGGCGGTCGCGGTCGTGGGTTGAGCGCGCCGCTCTTGGCGCCCCTGGGCAACGAGATACGGGAGGGAAGTGATGACGCTGCTGCTGTCGCGCAAGGACGTGATGTCGGTGCTCACGATGAAGGACTGCCTCATGGCGGTCGAGGGCGCCTTCGCCGCCCTCGCGCGCGACCAGGCCATCATGCCGCAGCGCGCGGTCATCCGCGTGGCGCAGCACGGCGGTGTGTTTCTGGCGATGCCGGCCTGGGTCGGCGGCGACACAAACGCACTCGGACTCAAGGCCGTCACGGTGTACCCCCAGAATCCGGAAAAACACAACCTGCCGACGACGCTCGGCACGCTGATCCTGTGCGACCCGGCCACGGGCCGAGCCGCCGCCATCATGGACGCCGGCTACCTGACGGCCGTGCGGACCGGGGCGGCGAGCGGCGTCGCAACGAAGCATCTGGCTCGCGAGGACGCGCGGACCTGCGCCGTGTTCGGCGCCGGAGTCCAGGCGCGCATGCAGCTCGAGGCCGTGGCCGAGGTCCGGAGCCTGACCAAGGCCTGGGTTCTGGACACGGCGGTCAAGGCGCGAGATCGCTTCGCCGCCGAACTGAGCGACGCGTTGGGTCTCGAGGTCATCCCCACCGACGATCCGGAAGCGGCCGTCCGCGCCGCGGACATCGTGGTGACGGCCACCAGCTCCGCGACGCCGGTCTTCGACGGTCGGTGGCTGAAGCCGGGGACCCACATCAACAACATCGGCTCGCATTCGCCCAACGCGCGCGAACTCGACACGGAAACCGTGAAGCGGTCCCGCTTCGTGGCCGACTTGAAGGAGGCGAACCTCGCCGAGGCGGGCGACATCCTCATCCCGATCAAAGAGGGCGCGGTGACCGCGGACCACATCTGCGCCAGTCTCGGCGAGATCGTGATCGGCGCGAAACCCGGACGACGCGACCCGGACGAGATCACGGTCTTCAAGTCGTGCGGCTTGGCCGTCCAGGACGTCGCCACGGCGCTGGCCGTCTACCGAGCCGCGCGGCAGCGGGGGATCGGCATCGAAGTCGAACTCTGATCGGCGTTCTAGCCGAGCGTCTTCCAGAGATAGGCGAATTCCAGCGCCTTGATGTGCGCGCGCTGTTTGTTCGTCGAGCCGGAGCCGTGCCCGCCCTCGATGTTCTCGAAGTAATAGACGGGGTGTTTCATCTCGCGCATCCTGGCCACCATCTTGCGCGCGTGCCCCGGGTGCACGCGATCGTCGCGCGTCGTCGTCCAGATGAAGACCTTCGGGTACTTCGCGTCTTTGCGCAGGAGATGATACGGCGACCAGGCGCGGATGAACTCCCAGTCCGACGGCGTGTCCGGATCACCGTATTCCGCCATCCAACTCGCGCCGGCGAGCAGCTTGTTGAAGCGCCGCATGTCGAGCAGGGGCACCTGGCAGACGACGGCCCCGAACAGATCGGGGCGGAGCGTGAAAGCTCCGCCGACGAGCAGCCCGCCCTGCGATCCGCCCATGATGCCGAGATGCCGCGGCGAGGTCACGCCGCGCGCGACCAGATCCTCGGCCACCGCGATGAAGTCCTCGAACGACTTGATGCGGTTCTCCCGCTGGGCGCACTGGTGCCAGCGCGGACCGAATTCGCCGCCGCCGCGGATGTTGGCCAGCGCGAACGCGCCGCCTCGCTCCAACCAGCCCGCGCCCACGGCCGGGGAATAGCCCGGCTCCTGCGAGACCTCGAAGCCGCCGTAGCCGTACAGCAGCGTCGGCCGAGCGCCGTCGGGCGTGAAATCCTTGGCGGTCACCAGAAAGTAGGGGATCTTCGTGCCGTCCTTCGAAACGGCCTCGTGCTGCGCGACGTTCATGCCCGTCGCGTCGAAGAACGCCGGCAGGGACTTCAGCCCTTCGAGCCGCCCGTTTTCGACGAGATAGAGAGAGTCGGGCGTCAGAAAGTCCTCGTAGAGGATGTAAGATTCCGCCGCGTGCGGCGACGTGGCAGCGATGCTGACGCTGCCGATGCCCGGCAGGGGGACCTCCGCGCGCTCCCAGCCGGCGGCCGCGGGCGTCAGGCGGTAGAGCCGCGAGCGGACGTTGTCGAGGGTCGTGAGCAGCACGCAGTCGCGGGTCGTCCCGACGGCGCTCAACGCCACGCGCTCTGACGGTTCGAACAGCACCGTGAAATCGGAGCGCCCCTGCAGCAGGTCGTCGACGCCTGCCGCGTAGAGCCCTCCCTGGACCCACGTCCGCCCGCCGGTCGTCCAGTCGGTGCGCAGCGAGAACAGCACCCGGTCGTTGAAGATGCCCTGGAACTCCGCGTCGAGCGGCAGCGGCAGGCGCACGAGGCGGTCGCCGACCCCCAGCAGCAATTCGGCCTGGAAGAACGCCGGGCTGCGGTAGATCAGATGGTAGACACGATCGATTGTCTCGACGGTGGCCAAGTAGACGCTCACGTCCGTGGGGTCGGCGGCGAAGATCGTGCGCGCCTCGGACAGGGGCGTGCCGCGCCGCCACTCCTTGACGAGCCGCGGATATCCGGACGTCGTGAGCGAGCCCTCGCCGAAATCCGTCGCGACCCAGAGCGTGCTGGCGTCTTTCCACGCCACGCGGCTCTTCGCCACCGGCAGCCGGAAGCCGTTCGGCACGAACGACTTCGCGCTCAGGTCGAACTCCCGCAATTCCACGGCGTCGCTGCCGCCCGGCGACAACTTGACCAGACAGAGACGATTGTCCGGAGCCAGGATCTCGCGGCCCTTGTAGACCCACGGCTGCCCCTCGGCCCGGGCCAGGGCGTCGATGTCGAGCACGGTCTCCCAAGCGGGGTCTGCGGTGCGGAAAGAGGCGGGCGTCGTGCGGCGCAGGATGCCGCGCTCGTGCTGCGGATCCTGCCAGAAATTGTAGAGCCAAGGGCCTTCCTGAATCGGCGTCGGGATGCGATCCCGGGAGTCGAAGATCCCCAGGCAGCGCTCGTAGAGAGGCTTGTACGCCGGCACCGCCTCGAGTTCCTCGAGGGTCTGCCGATTATGCTGCTTGACCCAGTCGAGGGCCTTCCGGCCCTGGATGTCCTCGAGCCAGAGATAGGGGTCGTCGTCCTGGGCGACCGAGGCCAAAGGGGTCAGCAGGGACAGGATGACGGCGGCGCAGGCGAACCGAAGCATGGGGTCGGACCTCCGAGAGGAAGGTTGTGACTGGCAGCGGGCGCCCGAAGGCGCAGGCTGGTTTCCTACGCATCGCGGCACCCAGAGTTGCCGAGCGCGACGCCGCGGCCGGCCTTGTCGTTTGGCCACGCCTGGGCGCCTCAGCGCAGCAGCACGGTGCGATGGGCGGCGTCCATCTCCGCCAGCAGGAGCGCCCGCAACGCCGGCCACTCGGCGGGCTCGTAGCGCGCCTTCGCCAGGCGGATGGCGCGGCGGATCGTGATTCTGGCTTCGCGTCGCTCGACCCTCAGGTCGAAGGCGCCGGCGGCGTTCGCCAGCGAGAATTCCGCGGGCAGGCGCGCGATCTCCAAGTCGCCGGGCGCCACGGACACGCTCACCACCTGTTCGAGCGCGCCCGGCAACCTCACGACAGAGCCGCGGACGGAATCCGTGACGCGCACGTCACGCGGCAGCACCTCGGCCAAGCCGCCGGCCGGCGCTCCGATGACGACCGCGACCCGGCCGAGGGAGTCGCGCGCCGCCGGGATCGTTCGTGTCTTGAAGCTGAGCGCGATCCCCGCGGGGCTCCACTTCTGCGGGCTGTAGGCCTCGGCGGCGAGTCCGGCGACGATCCCGCCGAGGGCGCGCTCGAGCTGCTTGCGGGTCTCCTCCGCTTCCGTGCCCGAGGTGCCGCGCGGGCAGAAGGCGCCGTCCATCTCGTACCAGCCCTCCCCGCCCCAGCCCTTTTCCGGCGCGTCCCACGCGAGATCCAGCGACACCGACGCGCGCGACGCGGCGCGACCGCCGACTGGCCACGCGCCAGGCTCGGCATCCGTCCCGATCCGCCACACCAGACGCCCGACCAAGGCGTCCCCGCCCGTGCACATGGCCGCCATGCCGGCGTCCCAGTACGCGGCCACGCCATCGCCGGCGAACCACAGTCCGGGCGAGCCAAACCGGGCCAGCGTCGCGACACCCGTCGCGCACTCGCCGGGCGCACGCGCGACGAAGGCGGGCGTCGCCGTGAAACCCGCCTCCCTCAGCAGGGCCGCCGCCAACACCGCGAGATCCAGGTCGGCTCCGTAGGCGGTGTCGAAGACGCGGGCCGCCGACCGGGGGCGGGCCCAGAAGTAGGCGGGTTCGTAGACGACGCGCCGCTGCGCGCGCCGCGTGAAGTCCAGGATGCGGCGGGCCTTCTCGATCGCGGACGGCGCGCCGTCGAGCAGACTCGCCAGACTGTCTCGCAGAGCGGCGTCGAGCTTGGCTCCTTCATCGTACGCGCCGCGCAGCGCGTCGCCCAGGCTGGTCCACCCGTCGAAGGTGGACCATTGCACGCGCGCGAGATCAGCGCCGGGATCCGCCGTCGCGGGCAGCGGTCGCGGCTCCACTCGTTGCAGCGTCCAGGTCAGGGCGTTGCCCTCGCGCGCCGGCTCCGGCACCCCGGCGGCGCTCCAGGTGCGCAGCCGCGCGGCAGTCGGCGCCGACAGGACGAGCCGGGCCGTCAACGTGGGGACCGTTTGCGCGAACACCCATTCCCCTTCGACGCCGGGGCGCGGCGGCGCCTGGTCCTCGATCGCGTACGCGCACTCGAGCACGCACGGGATCTCGACGCCGTCGTGCAGCAGCATGGTCTCGCGGATGCCGCTGTAATCAGGCGCGTGCCGCAGGGCGTGCGGCGTGGTCTCGACGACGGCGGTCGGACGGGCATCGATCCACCGGCCGTCGCGCCAGACGCGCAAGGTCTTCACCGCGAACGTCTGGCGGTCGCTGTCCCAGGGGAGGCGCAGGTCGGCGAAGAGGTCGACGGCGTGGTCGCTGCCGATCCACACGAGGCGGTGGCGTTCCTGGCGAAGGCGCCCGTCCTCGAGCAACGTGAAACGGGCCTCTTCGAGCAACAGGACGGCGTCCTCGGCGGACAGGTCCCAGGCGCGGCCGGCCTGCGCGATCAGATCGGCGACGTCCACGGCGTCTGCGCGGGCCGTGACTTGCCCGACGGCTTGGCCCGCGGCGGTCAACAGCGCCAGCAGCATGACGGACAGAAGCGGGCGCGCCATCACTTTCCTCCCTTGCCGAGGCGGATCGGGCGGGCGGCGAATTCGTCGAGCCCAGCGATGGCCTTGCGGAAGCCGGCATAGTGATCGGGCGGGATCTGGCGCCGTTTCACCTCGGCCAGCGCCGTGATGACCAGCGAGCCGTCCTTCTGCTCGACGCCTCCGGCGAAGGAGGCGAGGGTCTCGTCCACGGGCGGGCAGCTCGGCTGATCCGCGAGCCGCCATCCCCGGGGCAACCGGATCTCCTCGCGCACGTCGAGCCGCTGCGTGTTGTAGAGCAGGATGTCGGTCTGGCGCGCCGGGGCCCAGTCCGTCGAACCCGCGCGGAAGAGGGCGCCGTGGTCCTTGACGACGGCCAAGGCGGCCGGCCTCAGCTCGTACCCGTCGCCGACCGCCAGGGCATAGCGGGGCAGCTCGTAGGCGATCTCCACCCACATGTCGCCGGTGAAGTCGTCGGGCCGCCGGTACTGGACCGCGCCGATTTCCACGCGCTCGCAAGCGCGGCCGAGCAGCGCCGCGATCCCCGCGGCGAGCGATCGCTTGGGCGAGCCGTTGATGAGCCCGCGCAGCCGCCCGTCGAGGGCGCCGCCGGCCTCGAGGCGCAGGGTGCCGGCCAGCGTGCCGTCTTCGCGCAGCGCGGCCCGGTTGCGCACGACGAGCGGGGATTCGTGCGGCGGGCTGTAGCGGATCTCCTGCAAGGCCGCTCCGTCGGGGTGGCCGATCACGTACTGCTGTTCATTCTCGAGCTTCGACCAGATGTCGTTGGTGAACGGCACCCAGGTCGGATCGAGCATGACGAAGTCGCCCGGCGATTTCTCCCAGGCGACGACGCAATGGTTGAACTGGTCGGCCGGGATGTCCTCGATGCGGCTGCCGGCCATCGTCATCGCGGGGTACGCGTCCAAGCCCGCCGCGCGCAAAAGGGTCACGCTCATGGAGGCGATGTCCTTGCACACGCCGCTGCGGTACTCGAACAGCACGTTGGAAGGGTGCAGCGTGAAACCCTCGCCCTCGCCCATCGTCTGCCCGCTGTAACGGATGTTCTGCGCCACCCAGTGGTTGAGGGCCTTGGCCACGCGCATGGGGTCGCTGCGCTCGGTGAGCCCCGCCTCGGCCAGCACCTGCTGGACATGCGCGCGGATGTCGTGGGTGACCTCGAACTGGCCGCGGTTCACGTCGAAGAACCACTTCGACTTGGCCTGCCAGCTCGGGGCGGTCGAGAGGACAACCTTCGGCGCCAGATCCTGCTCTCCCGGCTGTCGCGGCTCGTCGGGCAGGGCGGGCACGTTCTCGACCCACCAGGTGTGCGTCGTCGTGCTGTCGGTGTACTCCGTGCCGCTCCAGACGGCCCCGTTGTACTCGCGGCTGATCAGCCGCTTCGAGGCGGGCAGCACGAGCGAATAGCGCTTTTCCACGATCGGCGCGTCCGCCTGCATGACGACGATGTCGAAGTACTCGCCGGGCATGGGCGGGACGTACCGGTCGTCGTCGGCCGCGCGGATCGTCTGCCGCGCGTCGCGCAACGGCAGCGTCTCCGCCTCGTCGTCGGCGAGCAGCGCGTAGTTGTAGCCCTTACGCATGGCTACCACCTCGACGCCGTCGCCCACCCGCAGCCGCGGCAACTGCAGCACCTTGACGCGATCCTGCCAGTAGATCGCGGCCTGCGGCGCGGGCAGGTCCAGCACCCGCGACACGTCGACGGGGATGCGCGACCCGTCACGCACGACGTTCACCTCGGCGACCTCCACGAAGCTGCTGCGGGGGTCGTAGGGCCATTCGAGCACCGAGCCGTCGCGGACGCCCTCGGCGGTGAGGATCTTCGTGAGCGTGTAGAGATCGACGTATGTGACGCCGTTTTCCTGGACGCGGTTGACCGCGACATCGAGCACGATCACGCGCTGGGCGCCGGGGTGGTCTTTGACAGTGCCCGCGTCCGCCAGCCGCGTGAAGGCTGTCGGCGGCGGCGGCTCACCTGGCGGCGCCGGTCGGTCGCGCTCGAGTTGCGCGCTCGCGGCGGCAGCGGTCAGGGCAGAGATCAGCACCATCTTGAGGAAGAAGCGGGCGGCGGCGGTTCGTTTCGGCACGGCAGGCTCCTAGGGGAGGGGGAACCCTTGGCGCGGACAAATTTAACGTCTGAGTGAATGGCGACCAACAATATCTCAACCCGGACTTTGCTTGCCCCGAATTCTGGGCGCCCGCGGGCGGCCGGCTATCTCCTAGCGCGGCGCAGGGTTGATATGGGCTTGGCCGGGGCCATATACTCAATGTTTCCCATCGCGCATCTTTCCGCTGGGCTCGAGCCACGAGCCGGCGCGGAGGCCAGGGTGTCGCGGGATGGGGCACTCATTCGCGGAGGTTTTTCATGAAAAAGATCGCGCTCAGCAAAGAGACGGTACGCAGTCTGGAAAGCAGCGCCATGAGCGCCGTCGTTGGCGGTGCTAGCGCGGGGTTGCCGTGTGATCTCACGGGGCTTCTCAAGTGTTGCACGGTCATCAAGTGCCCGAACGGCGGGGCCTGATGATCTGACGGGCCCGCCTGGCCCCAGGGGGCGGGATCCCGAAAATTCAACGGGTGTGTTTTCGTCGGGGAGGATTTCCCATGAAGAAGATCGCGCTCAGCAAGGAAACGGTGCGCACGTTGGACGATCCCAGCATGGGAGCGGTGCTCGGCGGCGTCAATCGCGTCAACAGAACGCGCACGGATTGCTACACGAACCGCTTCTGCTACGACACGACCATGCTGTGCCCGGCGCAGTGCGTCACCATCTGACGCTGGCAATCGCCTGAATCGCTGCCTGCCCGCTTCCGGCGGGCAGGCAGTTTTTCACGACCCGGCCCTGGCGACGCGCATGCGGTAGAGGCGGGCGAGCAGCTGGTAGATGACCGCCTCCTGGGCGCGCGCCGCGGAGCGCAGCAGCCGGTTGGCGTGCATGTGGCAGAGGCTGCCCAGGATGTGAGCGAGGGGCGGGGCCAGCTGGCCGGCCTGCTCCTTTTGCTGCAGGCTGGCCACGCTCTGGGCGGCCAACTCGCGACGCGACAGGAAGATTTCCCGGCCCTGGGCCAGAACGCCGCCGGCGGGCGCGCCTCCGGCCAGCAGGTCGGCCAAGGCCGCGCGCTCGTCGCGGAACTTCTGGCCCAGCTGCTTGGCCAACTGCTTCTTGAACTCGAACTCCGCGCCGAAGCTCTCAGCTTGCCCCTCCATCAGGAGCAACCTGGCGGCCGGGTCCAGCCCGAAATCCTCCAAGAGCATGTCCAGGCCCAGCAGCGTCAACCGCCACCGGTCGTCTTGCCCGGTGTCGCCCTGGATCCTCTGGACGATCCTGAGCGCGGCCTCGCTGTCGGCGCAGAAATACTGCTCGACGTCCTCGATGCCGAGAGCGCCGCCATAGCGTTCGATCTCCGGATTGTAGGCATCCAGGACCAGGCTGTGCAGCCGGCCGTCGGCCAGCGGTCGCCCGACCAGGTCGTGCAGGGCGGGCAGCAGCTTCGCGGTTAGCAGGGAGGGATCGCCGCGAAAGCGCAGCCTCAGGTGCCAGTCCGGGTCCGCGTACCTGATGAAGAACCAGCGATCGGTCCAGCCGCTCTGCTGGGCCGCGGCCGCCAGGGGCGCGACCACCTCGCGCAGCACGTGATCGGCGTCCGAGCTGCCGCAGTAGAGCTTGGCGAAGAGCCACTCCGAGCCAGGGATCTTCACCCTGACCGCTTGGCTCGGCGACGCGGCGGGCGGATCCGCCGACCCGCCTTCCGGCGAGGCGCCTGTCGTCTTCTGTTCGCTCGGCAGGCGGATGATCGGCATGATGATCTCGTGCGTGAAGACCCCCTCCGGTCCGTGGGCAACGAGTTCGTCGGGACCGGGATAGATCTCCCTCAGGACGCAGCCCTTGTACTTCCGGGCCATGTCGAGCAGCGTGTCCACGCTCAAGGGGTTGTCGAGGTCCAGATACAGCGTGTTGTCGCTCTGCACCAACTCGCATCGGCGCGGCAGACGGTTGGCCGCGCGCCACGCCTGGAACGCCTCGAATCCCCGCAGACCGTCGTCCTTTCCCCAGCCTTCGACGTCGCGAGCGAAGATCTTCCAGGTCGCGCAGGCCAGGACGAACTTGCCGTGCACGACGCGGGGCAGGAAGGGACTCTCGTCGAGGGCTCCCCACACCCAGGAGCGGGAAGCGGCCACGCCCTGGCTTTGCAGCGAGCAGAGGAACTTGTAGATCCCGATGCCGATGCCGGAATAGTTGTGCGCGCTGGACAGCCGCGGCACGATCTCCCGGTTCAACCGCCGCGAACGCAGCACGATGCGTTCGCCTCGGACGCCGACCATCAGATCCGTCAGCGGGATCTGGGCCTCTCGCGGCAGGGTGCTGTAGCCCAGGATCGTCAGCTCGTGCTCGCGCAGGATGGGCCGGAACAGGATATTGCCGATGCGCCCCTCCGGCAGGTGGATGATCTCGGCGAAGATCGCCGCGGGCCGCAGCGCCTCCTCCTGCCTGACGTGTTCCCGGACGGCTGCTTCCATGGCCGGGTCCAGGTGGCAGAAACGGCCCAGCATCCTGGATCCTGGCGGTCCGCCCACGTGAAGCAGGAGAATCCGGAAATCGCCCTGGGCGAGCCGCTGCCGATCGGCGGCGGCGATGGTGAACATCACGTCCATGCTGTCGGGCAGCGGCGAGGGATCGGTCGTGGTCAGGTCCTTGACGTCGTCGTCGGTGAGTTCGATTTCCAGCGCGCCGTCGCGCAACGCCCGCGCCAAGATGCGCAGGAGCACCGGCACGCGGCTGTCGGCGGCGCGGGCATTGGGCTTGGCGGCGCCCGCCAGGTTCATGCCCGCCAACAGCGGCGAATCTTCGGCGCCCGGAGATGACGATTTCTCGAAGCCGATCCCGACGTCCTCGTCCAGGGCCTGCAGGAGGGGCACGTCCTGGTCCTCGTACCGGCGGCGGAAATCCTCCTTGAACCTGGTGAGGCTGGGGAATGGCGCCCAGGGCCCGATCTTGTGCAGCAACTCGACCCCGCGCAGGACTTCCTTGAGCACGCTCTGCCCGAGCGAGGCCTCCGGCGCCGGCTTGAGCAGGTCCACCTGGATGAGCGTCTTGAGGTCGACTTTGGCGGGCAGCGGTTCGAGGCGCTTGGCCAGCTCCCGGTAGGCGCTGGGCTCCAGGCCCAGGGGCCGCTGGTCGATGTCCTTGAGAGTCAGTTCGGCGGACCGCAAGACGGAGGCCATGTCCTGCGCGTTCCGGCAGGCGGCGAGCTTGTCGAGCATGCGCGGGACGACCTCGGGGCCGGTCACGTTGAGCGAGATTTCCGAGACGAGCAGCTGGGAGGCGATCAGCTCGTCCACGAATTCGCGCGCTTGGGCCAGTTCGATCTCGGCATCATAGGCGGCGATGGCCGCGGCCAGTTCGGCGGGCGTGGCTCCGTCCTGCGCCCGGGCCAGCGCGAAGTCCAGGAACTCGTTCCGCTCGATCGCCACCAAGTGGTGGAGGCGCCGGTTGTCGGCCATCCGCGCCTCGACGTAGCGCGTGCGGCCGGCGGCGCTGTAGATGCTGGGATTGGGGAAGAACCGCAGTTCGTCCTTGATGCCGGCGTCCTTCTCGAGGTTCATCGCCAGTTCGGACACGAAATTCATGTCCAAGCGCGAACGGCGCCGGTAGGAGGCGAAGGGGGCGAGCGCGAGATCGGTCTCGCGGCCGTAGGGAACCGCCGAGCATCCGGCGAAGACGCCGAAGGGCGTCGGCCGGCTCGCCATGCGGGCGAAGTACTTGTAGAGGGCGCGCTCGATGCGCTGCCCCTCGTCGCGCTCGGGCTTGGCCACGTAGACGGAGATCCTGTCCTCCAGGTCCGGCGAGCCCAGGAACACGGCCTCGCAGAATTCCGGGCGGGCCAGCCGATCCATCAGGCGTTGGCGCAGCAGCTGCCGATCCCGCGCGTAGATTTCCGGCGTGCAGGTACCCGCCTCCAGCGCCGCCGGGGTCAGCAGCCCCGTTGAGAAATCCAGGATTTCCGCCAGGGGGAGCAGCGGCGTGCGCAGGAAGGCCGCGCCCGAGGGGGCGAACCTAGCATCCTTGATCTGTTGGCTCGGGACCGTTTCCATCCGCTGCACAGCGCGATCCTCCCGCAGATTCGTCTGAAAAGAGCGCGTTCACCTCACCGGGGCCCCGATTCCGGCAGCGACAGCAACAAGATCCGGTCCCAGGCCGGGGCCACGTCGCTGACCGCGGCCAGCAGGGCCAGACCGACCCCGGCCGATCCCTCCAGGAAACCCGGCGCGTCGGCGTACACGGTGACGTTGTAGCTCTGAAAGCCCCCGAATCCGTGCCCCGGCGTGCGCATCTCCAGCAGCCGGTGATACCAAGCTCGCGCCGCCTCCGCGCACGCCGCGTCGCCGGTCGCCTGGTGGAGCCGGTTGAAGATGTGCGCGACCCCCGCCGTGCCGTGGCACAGCGGCGTGTCCACGATGCCGTCGAACTCTGGCCCCACCGTCGCGGCGTGGTGGGCGATCGACAGGGCGCGCTCCATCAATTGCCCGTCCCCCAGCTCGCGAGCCGTGCAGGCCAACAGGCCCGCGATGCCCAGATCGCCGTAGCACCAGGCCAGTCGCGAGGGAAAGGGCTCGCCGGTCGGCGACACGAACGAGGGGAAGCGGGTCTGGCCGGCAGCCATGGATCCCTGGCGCAGCAGCCACTGCGATCCGCCCCGCACGGCGGCCGCAGCGGCGTCGGTGGCGATGCCGCGCCGGGCGCAGGCGGCCAACACGGCCAGCACGCCCGGCACCCCGTGTGCCGCGCCGCAATTGCAGTAGCCCTCGGGAAAGCGCTCTCGCTGGGTCTCGGGGACCTGTGCCGGCGGCGTCATCCACGTCGAACCGGGCTCGGACGGTTGGGCCAGCGCCAGCAGGTGATCGGCGACCCGCTGCAGGATCTCCCGCGAATGGCCGGCCGGCCAGCGCTCGAGGCCGTAGACCCCCAGCCCCACCAGTCCCACGATCAGGTCATAGGACCAAGTCCAACGCTCCGTCTTCAAGAGGCGGCAGAGCGCCTCGTCGATCTCGGCCAGCGAATCGTCTTCCGCCGTCAAACGCAGAATGTGCTGCCAGGCCCACCCGATGCCGCTGACGCCGCCATACAGATCGAACCACAGCTGCGAGTTGCTGATCGTCTCGCCGGCGCGCTCCAGCAGCCTTGCCGCCGTGCCGGCGTGGGGGTTGCGCGGCTGGGCCAGGTCCAGGTAGTGGAAGAACAGCGCGATCCCGGCATCGCCGCCGCCCAGTTCGGCCGAGGCGGGCTGCCCCGCGGACACGTGGGCTTGCAGATCGGCGGCGATCTCTCGAATCACCTCTTCGAACTGCGCGCGCAGATCCCCCGTGAGGATCGGTTTCCAGCGTGACTCGGGGACTTCCATGCGTGCTCCTCGCCTTCGCTCGTGGGCGCGCCTTGCCGCTCTGCATGCAGCGCAGCGCGCAGCATACACGCTGGGGGCGCCCTGGCACGAGCGCGGAGCGGGCGGCCCCCTGGCGAAAATCAGGGGAACCAGGCGCTGGCGACTGGTTCCCCGGGCCTCATGAAGGCATCGAATCGCTTAACGAGGGGGGGCTGTTGCGTCAAGCCCCACCTTGGCTCTTTATGCTAATTATAGAGAATTCATTATTTTCGATCAAGTATTCGGGCCGCTTCCCTCTCGAAGGCGTACGAGGCGGCGGCCTAGAATGGACGCGGGCGCGCCAGGGCCGGACCACGACGGGGAGCCTCCATGCCGGAAGTGCCGTTCAGCTTGCTGCGTTTCGAGGTGGACGGACCGCACATCGGTCTCGCCGTCGGCGGCAGCCTGTGTCTGGAGGGTTCGCGCTTGACGGCTCGCTGGTTTCTCAACGGCGATCTCGCCGAGCTCTCGATCCCCGAGCCGGCCGCAGCACCGCTGAGGAGCGACGGCCTGTGGCGCGACACCTGCTTCGAGCTCTTCCTCGCGTCGCCCGCGGGTCCCGGCTACCGCGAATTCAACCTGACCCCGGCGGGCGATTGGAACGCCTACAGCTTCACGGCCTACCGTCAGGGGATGCAGCCAATTCCCGCGGCGCGGGGGCTTCCCTTCACGACCAGCAGGACGGCGGCGACCTTCACGCTGACCCTGCAACTGTCCGCGGAGCTGCTGCCCGACGCGGACGGCCCGTTGGTGGCGGCAGCGTGCGCCGTGCTGCGCTCCCGTGACGGCCCGTTGAGCCACTGGGCGCTGCGCCACGGCGGCCGGCGGCCCGACTTTCACCGCCGCGACGGTTTCCTGCTGCGCCTGGAACCCTGAGCCGGCGCGCAGTTCCGGGCCGAGCTCGCTAGGGCATGATGATCACGTCGATGCGCCGATTCTTGGCGCGTCCCTCGGGCGTCTGGTTCGACGCCACCGGCCGCTCCGCGCCGAACCCGATGGCCTGGATGCGCTCGCCCGGCAGCTCCAGCGAACTGCGCAAGTACTGCACGACCGACATGGCTCGACGCTCGGACAGTCGCTGGTTCGCGCCCAGGTCGCCCGCGGCATCGGTATGGCCCTCGACCACGACGCGGGCTCCGGCGTATTGCCGCACGATCTCCGTCACTTTCCGCAGCAGCGGCATCTGCGATTCTCGCAAGTCGCCGCTGCCGCTCTCGAAAGCCAGGCCGGTCAGGCGCAGCACGACGTCGTTGGTGGAGTTGTAGAGCACTTCGCCGTCGGCCGGCGTGATCAGCTCCTTGGCGCGGCGGAACTTCTCCTCCTTCTCGACACGCGCCGACAGTTGTCCGGTCACGGCGGCGTGCTCCTGGGACAGCGCGGCAAGACGGGCGCGCTCGCCCTCGATGTCCGCGGCCAGGCCGCGTTGCTGCGCGTGCAGCTCGTCGAGCCGGCGGTCGATGCGTTCGACCAACGCCGCGCCACCTTCATCGTCGCCGGCGACGCCCAGCCGCGCGGCCGTCGCGCGCAGGCGCTGCGCGAGGTCGTCGCGCTCCCTGCCCAAGCGCGCGTTGGCTTCGCGCGCGGCGCGAGCCCGTGCGACCAGCGTGTCGGCGGCGGCCTGCGGGCCCTCGTCGAACGGCAAATGGGCCAGGCCGAACGCCTCGCCGGCGCGGTCCATCTGGATCTCGTAGAGCAGCATCAGCTTTTCCCACGCCTGGTCGTTGCGGGCCAGGGAACGCACGGACTGTGCGATCGTGGAGGCGTGTCGAGCCTCGTACGCCGCTTCGTCGGCGGCGCGCTGCGCGATCTCGCGCCGCGTGCGGTCGGCGGTCAGGATCGCGTCGGACTCGCGGCGGGCGGTGCGCGCGCGATCGAGCGTGGCCAGGGCGTACTTGCCGGCTTCGTCCAACTCGGCCTTGGCGATGCAGCGATCGGCCTCGCCGAGCACCGCGACGCGGATCGCTTCGAGCTCGGCCTTGTCGAACAGCGGCGCCGCCGCCGTGGCCTCCCGCAGACCGCCCTTCACGTCGCCGGACTCGACCTTGGCGGTCGCCTTCAGGAAACTCTGGTGCGCCTCGCCCCAGACCGCGGGCACGAGCGTCGGCGCGCGCGCCTTCAGTGCGCGGTCGCGGGGCGGGAGGTGCTGCTGCAGCGCGAGACGGCAGACGTCCGTGGCCTTGCGCGCGTTCTCGATGAACTCGCGCGCCTCGGCCACCTGCTTGTCCAGTTGGTCCTGCTTGCGGTTCTCCGCCAGGGCCTTCTCGGCCTTCGCGCGCGCCTCCTCGGCCTTGGCCCACGCCTTCGGCGCGAACACGTCGGCCTCCATCTCGCGGGCCGCCTGCATCAGCCGGCCTATCTCGTCGTAGCCGGCGCGGTCGAGCGCCGTGGCCGGCAAGGCCGCCAGGGCGACGGCCGTCGCCATGAGCGCGAACAACGCGGTGCGCATGGTCGCCTCCTCCTTCTCGGGTCGGGTGCGCTTTGCCCATGCTACCCGTCGGGCCGCTGGGCGGGAACCGGGAATTGACGCCGGAGTTCAAGCTGGCGTCGCGCGCTGCGCTGCGGTAATGTACCGAGCGGCACGGCATTGAGCGTGCCGATCTCCCTGACCCGGCCGCGGGGGTCGTCCGGGATGAAGCTCGCAGCGGGCCGCCCTCGAGGCGTGGCCCTGGTCATTAGTCCCAAGCCGAGGAGCACAGTCATGAGATTCCGTCGTTTCGTGATCGTCATGGGGGCCGCGCTCTGCGCGATCGCCGCCGCGTCGGTCGTCTTGGCCGATCCGGTCGAAACCGAGGCCAAGCGCGCGCAGGACCGCGTCCAGAGCGCGGGCGATCAGGCGGCGGCCGGCGATGAGCGCGCCGATGTCGATCGTCTTTCGGACCTCATCGTGAAGTGGGATGACCTGCGCGCGGCAAAGGCGTCACAGAAGGATATCGACGCGGCAAAGCAGGAGATCGACGCCGAACTGAACCGCGACTTCGGTGAGAGCGCCGCGAAGGAGCAAACGCGCAACCAGGGCGAAGAAGTTTCGGAGGCCGCCCACGCCCGCAACGCCGAGAGGCAAATCGCGCAGGAGCAGCACCGCGAGCAGGAGAAGATCCAGATGGAGCAGGGCCGCCTGACGCGCGAGCAGAAACGCGCGGGCGAGCTGCTGGGCCAGAAGCAGGCCATGGCGGAGGAGATGCGCGGCGTGCAGCGCCAGCTTTCGGCGGGCGGCGATCGCGCCGCGCTCGAGAAGCGGCAGGCCAAGCTCATGCACAAGTACATGAAGCTCTCTCGCGAGGAAATGAAGCTGAAGCAGCGCGAGCGGCACCAGGAAGCGCGCGACACGAGCGAGAAGGGACGCCAGGAGCAGCGTGAGGTGCGCGAAGAGGGACGTCAGGAATCGCGAGAACCACGCCAGGGCCGTCGCTAGAAGGGTCGAGCGCGACTGCAAGCGCGCCGCCGGTCTCGCGCCGCGGGAGTGACCGCGAAGGCCGGGCGAGGCGGGGCGGCAAACGGGCGGGCGCCGGGGATCGGTCTTGCGGGACCGCCGGCGCCCGCGGCTTTTTTGGTGCCCTTCGGACGGGGATCAGGGCGCCGGGGCGGGGTGTACGTCGGCAGCGCCGCGGCCCTGCTGATCGGGATGGCGCCGGTAGAGCCGGGTCAATTCGATCAGGTAAGCGGCCAGAGAACTGTCCAGGGCCTGCGCCGGCAGGCGCCACGTCCAGTTCCCACTGGCGGCGGCGGGCGTGTTCAGGCGCGCCTCGGAGCCGAGACCGAGCAGGTCCTGCATCGGCGCGATGAAGGTGTGGGCGGGCGACATCATGCCGACGCGGATCAGGGTCCAGTGCGGATCGCGGCCGATCGTGCCGACCGATCGCCCGAAGTAAGCGGCGAGGAACCGCTTCTGGGGCTCACCGGCCTCCTCGCGCCACCAGCCGACGGTGGTGTTGTTGTCGTGCGTGCCGGTGTAGACGACGCAGTTCGGCACGTGCGCGTGCGGCAGGAACGGGTTCAGCGGATCGCTCCAGGCGAACTGCAGGACCTTCATGCCGGGCAGTCCGAACTCTTCGCGCAGCCCTTCGACCTCGGGCGTGATGATGCCCAGGTCCTCGGCCACGATCGGCAGGGCGCCGAGAGCTTCCCGCACGGCGCGAAAGAAGGCGGCGCCCGGACCGGGCGCCCAGCGGCCGCGCACGGCGGTCGGTTCGCCCGCGGGGATTTCCCAGCACGCCGCGAAGCCGCGGAAGTGGTCGATGCGCACGAGATCGACCTGCGCGAGCGATGCGCGCAGGCGCGCGATCCACCAGTCCCAGCCGCGCTCGCGCATAGCGTCCCAATCGTAGATGGGATTGCCCCAGCGCTGGCCCGTCGCGCTGAAATAATCGGGCGGCACGCCCGCGACGGCCGTGGGCAGACCGTCGGCGGCGAGGCGGAACAGGCTCGGGTTGGCCCAGACATCGGCGCTGTCGTGCGCGACGAAGATCGGGATGTCGCCGAACAGACGGACCCCCCGCGCGCGCGCGTAGTCGCGCAGCGCCCGACACTGCTCGTGAAACAACCACTGGCGGAACCGGTGGCGGTCGATGTCCTCGGACAACTCGGCGCGGGCGACCTCGAGCGTGGCCGGGTCGCGGCGCGCCTCGCCCGCGGGCCATTGCGTCCAAGGGCGACCCCCGTTGCGTTCCTTGAGCGCCGTGAACAGACCCCAGTCGTCGAGCCAGGCGGCCTCGCGCCGGCACCACTCTTCGTACGCCGCGCGCGCCGGAGCGGGGGCGAAGGCGCGGAAGCCGGCGTGCGCGCGATCGAGCAGCTTCGTGGCCAGGCCGATGGCCGCCCCGAAGTCCACTGGGCCGTCGGGCGGCGCCGGGATGGCAGACAGATCGCCCGTCGCCAGCCAGCCGGCGTCGACCAGAGGACACGGGTCGATCAGCAGCGGGTTGCCCGCGAACGCGGACAGGGTCTGGTAGGGGGAATCGCCGTAACTCGTGGGCCCGAGCGGCAGCACCTGCCACAGGCTTTGTCCCGCCTCCACGAGCCAGTCCACGAACCGGCGGGCCGGCTCGCCGAGATTGCCCACGCCGAGCCGACCGGGCAGCGAGGTCGGGTGCAGCAAGACGCCGCTGCCGCGAGGGAAGTGATCGTGCATGGAAGGCTCCGGGCGCGGGGCGAGGCCGGGCGGACCATCCGCCCGTGCGGCGCAGCATACGACGCGCACCGGCGCCGCGCCAGCGGTGAGCGCGGCGGCCGGGCGGCTCGATGCACCTCGGTCCCGCCCGCCCGCTTTCCTTCCGGGCGCCGGGTGGATTGTGTATCTTGAAGGGCGCGGCCGGCGGCGTTCGGCGGTCGCGGAGGTTCGCTCGTGGTCCGCTCCCTCGTGCTCGTCGCCCTGGCGTGGCTGCCCGCCGCCTCGCGCGCCCACGTCGCGCCTTCCAGTGCCGCCCCCGCGGACTCCTTCGCGCTCGATTTCGCGACGCCCGACTCCACGTTCTTCTCCGCCGCGGACAGCATCTGGGGTTTGACGGAGCCGGTGATCGTGATCGGCGCGCCGGCCGGCCGCAGCGCGGATCCGGCCGCGACGGCCGTCGACGCGGTCACCATCAGCGCGCGCGACGCGCGCTCGGTGGCGGATCTCGGCCCGCTGCTGCCCGCGACGAAGGTGAACGTCAACAGCCGCGGCGAGAGCCTCTTCTCCGTGCGCGGCGCGCCCGAACGCCACGTGCGCGTGTTCCTGGACGGCGTCCCCCTCAACGTGCCCTGGGACGAGCGGGCCGACCTGAGCATGGTCCCCGCCGACGCGATCGGCAGCTTGCGGGCGGTGCGCGGCGTGGGCGGGGTGCTCGACGGGCCCAACGCGCTGGGCGGCACGCTCGATCTGCTGCCGCCGACCCTGCCCGGCGACGGCCGGCGGACCCGGCTGGGGTTGCGGTACGGGGAGTCGAGGGCGTGGGAGGCGCGCGCCCTGCATCAGCAGGCGGCGGGAGCGTGGCAGTGGCTGGCGGCCGCCGCCCGTCGCGAGCAGGATGGCTGGATCGTGCCGGAAGGCCTGGACGCGCCGTTCAATCAGGGCGAGGGACGCGAGCGCCTCAACAGCGATCTGGCCCAGAGCTCGCTGCTGCTGCGCGCCCAGCGCGAGTTGCGCGGCGGGGGGACGCTCCGGCTCTTGTTGGTGGCCAGCGACGGCGAGAAGGGCGTGCCGCCGGAGACCCACCTCGACGACGGCGCTCGCTACTGGCGCTATCCCGTCGCCAGGCGCGGACTCTTCGCCGCGTCGCTCGATCGCCCGGCCAGCGGCGCGCGGCCTTGGGGGCTGTCGGCGAGCGTGGCGGGGGACCTGTCGCGCCAGGAGATCCGGCAGTACGACGATGCCACCTTCACGACGCCGGAGCTCGCGCCCGGCGTCGACTACGAAACCGACCGTGACCGCACCGCATACGCGCGCGCGGGCACGACGCGCCGCCTGGGCGCGGACGCGTCCGTGGCGGTGCAGGGGATCGCGCGCTACACGCATCATCGCGAGTCGCTCGTGAAGGACGGCCCTGAGCTCGCCTACGCGCAGTGGCTCACTTCGCTCGTCGCGGAGGGCGCGGCGAAGCCGGCGCGGGACTGGTCGCTGCGCGCGGGGGCGGGGTGGGAGCGCGCCGCCACCGGCGAGACCGGCGACAAGCCGGCGCGCAACGCGATCGACGCGGTGGTCGCCCACGCGCGGGTGCAGCGGGATTTCGGGGACGGCCTCGCGTTGCACGCCGCGGTGTCGCGCCGCAGCCGCTTCCCGGCGCTGCGCGAGCTGTACTCGGGCGCGTTGGGCCGTTTCGTGCCGAACCCGGCGCTGATGCCGGAGCGGCAGGACCTGCTGGAGACGGGGGCCGTCGCGCGCGGCGCCAACTGGGAGGCCGGGCTGACCGGCTTCGCGGGCAGGCTGCGCGACGGCATCGAGCGCGTGGCGCTGGACGATCTGACCTACCAGCGCGTCAACATCGACGAGATCCGCGTGCTGGGCGTGGAGACGGTGATGGCCTGGCGGCCCGCGCCGGCTTGGTCGATCTCGGCGCACCACACGCTGCTGCACGTCAGGCGGGAAGTGGACGGCGCGTGGTCCGGACCGCTGGAGGATAGGCCGTCGTATCTGGCGTTCGCCTCCTTGACCTGGTTGGCGCCGGGGGACTTCCGCCTCGCGGTCGAGGGCGCGGCCGTGGGGCCGCGCGAGTCGGTGGACGTGACCGACGAAGTGGACGGCCTGCGCCGTCTGCCGGCGGGGGCCACGCTGGGCGCGCGCGCGGGCTGGACGTGGCGCGTGCCGCCGGCCGGCCTGTCCCGTGTCGAGTTGTACCTGCGGGTCAGCAACGTTTTCGACGAGGCGATCGACAGCCAGACCGGCCTGCCCGAGCCCGGACGGATGATTGCCGTGGGGGCCAACGCCTGGTTCGACGCCTGGGAGCGCTGAGACGGCGTGCACGAACTGGCGATCACGCAGGGCATCCTCGATCTCGTGACCGAGCACGCCGCGGCGGCCGGCGCGGCGCGCGTGACCGCGATCGACGTCGTGGTCGGCGAAATGTCGGGGTTTCTGCCCGACTCGATCCAGTTCTATTGGGACGAGCTCAGCGAGGGCACCGTCGCCCGGGGCGCGACGCTCCGCTTCCGGCGCGTGCCTCTGCGCCTGGCCTGCGTGGATTGCGGCAGCCTCTTCCCTCCGGGCGACGGATGCTTTGACTGCAGCGCCTGCGGCAGCCCCCGCGTGCGGGTCGCGCAGGGGAGAGAACTGCGGGTGGAATCGATCGACGTGGAGGAGACCGCATGAACCAACGCGTGCCCGTCGTCGAGAAGATCACGAAGGCCAACGACCGGATCGCCGCGCTCAATCGCGCGCTCCTCGACCGCCACGGCGTGTTCGGCTTGAACCTGCTCGCCTCGCCAGGCGCCGGCAAGACGTCGCTCATCGAGGCCACGTTGCCGCGGTTGCGGGGCCGCCTGCGCGTGGGGGTGGTCGAGGGCGATCTCGCGACGAGCCTGGACGCCGAACGCGCGGCCGCGGCGGGCGCGCCGGCCGTGCAGATCACGACCGGCGGAGCCTGCCACCTCGACGCGGCGATGGTCAACGACGCACTGCCGCGGCTGCCGCTGGCCGAGCTCGACCTGCTCATCGTCGAGAACGTGGGCAACCTGATCTGTCCGGCCTCGTTCGCGCTCGGCACGCACGCCGACGTGCTGGTCGCGTCCACCCCGGAGGGTGATGACAAGCCGTACAAATACCCCTCGATGTACGGCCGCGTCGGCGCGCTGGTGATCAACAAGATCGATCTGCTGCCGCACCTGGACTTCGACATGGAGCGCTTCCGCCGGGGCGTGGCGGTGCTCAGCCCGGACGCGATCGCCTTTCCGCTCTCGTGCCGCACGGGCGAGGGGCTCGACGCCTGGATCGCCTGGCTCATGGCGAGGACGCGCCAGACGCGCGGCGCGGGATGAGCGCCCCGCCCGTCGCGCGCCGCCTGAGCGTGAGCGGCGTGGTGCAGGCGGTCGGCTTCCGCCCGTGGGTCTGGGGCCGCGCGCGCGAGCTGGGGCTGCGCGGCTGGGTGCGCAACACATCGTCGGGCGTGGAGATCGTGGTCGAGGGCGCGCCTTCGGACGTGGAGGCCTTCATCCTCGCCCTGCGCGACGGTGGCCCGCCTCTGGCCCGCGTGGATCGCCTGGAGGTGGCCGAGACGACCCCGGGCGGCCTCGCGGACTTCGCGATCCTCCCGTCGCGACCCGAGCCCGGCGCCTCGCTGCCCGTCTCGCCCGACCTGGCGATCTGCGACGACTGCCTGCGCGAGCTGCGAGACCCCGACGACCGCCGCCACCGCTATCCGTTCGTCAACTGCACCAACTGCGGGCCCCGCTTCACGATCGTGCGCGACGTCCCTTACGATCGGCCGCTGACCACGATGGCCACCTTCCCTCTGTGCGCCGACTGCGCTCGCGAATACGCCGACCCCGCCGACCGGCGCTTCCATGCCCAGCCGGTGGCTTGCGCTGCCTGCGGCCCGCACGCGTGGCTGGAGGTCGGCGGCGCCGTCGTCGCGCGGCGCGACGACGCGCTGCGCCGCGCGCGCGAGCTGCTCGCCGCCGGAGCCACCGTCGCGGTGAAGGGAGTTGGAGGCTTCCACTTGGCGTGCGACGCGACGTCGCCGGCGGCGGTGGCGCGCTTGCGAGGGCGCAAACAGCGCGCGGACAAGCCGTTAGCTCTCATGGCGGCGGACCTCGCGGCCGTCGAGCGGCACGCCGTGGTCGGCGGCGCCGATCGCGCGCTGCTGCTCTCGCCCGCGCGCCCGGTCGTGCTGTTGCCAAGGCGGGCGGACGCCGCCCTCGCCTCGGACGTCGCGCCGGACCGCGACCGCGTCGGCTTCATGCTGGCCTACACGCCCTTGCATCACCTGCTGCTCGAGCGCGCGGAGGGCTTCCCCGACGCGCTCGTGATGACCAGCGGCAACCTCGCGGAGGAGCCGATCGCGCACGAGGACGACGACGCGCGCCGGCGCCTCGGGCCGCTCTGCGACGCATTGCTGCTGCACGACCGTCCGATCCACGTGCGGTGCGACGACACGGTCGCGGCGACCTTCCGCGACGAACCCTGCTTCATCCGTCGCGCCCGCGGCTGGGCGCCACTGCCGCTGCCGTTGCCGCTGGCCGCCCCGCACCTGATGGCCGCCGGCGGCGACCTGAAGAACTGCTTCGCCCTCGCGCGCGACGGCCGCGCCTACCTGAGCCATCACGTGGGCGATCTCGAGGACTGGCCCACGCAGCAGGCCCTGGCGCAGGCCCTCGAGCACTACGCGCGGCTGTTCCGCGTGATGCCTGCCGCCTACGCGCACGATCTGCATCCGGATTATCACTCCACGCGCCTGGCGCGGCGCCGCGCGGCCGACGAGGACCGCCCGGCGCTCGCGGTGCAGCACCACCACGCGCACGTCGCGGCCTGCATGGCGGACAACGGGCTCGACGGCGCCCAGCCCGTGATCGGCGTCGCCTTCGATGGAACCGGTTACGGCGACGATGGCGCGATCTGGGGCGGCGAATTCCTGGTCGCCGACTACGCGGGATACCGGCGCGCGGCGCACTTGGCCCGGGCGCCACTGCCGGGCGGCGATGCCGCGGTGCGCAGGCCGTACCGCCACGCGTTGAGCCTGCTGCGGGAGGCGGGCGTGCCGTGGGATCTCGATCTCGCGCCCGTCGCCGCGGCCGGCGCGGACGAGACGGAGCTGCTGGCGTCCCAGCTCGCGACGGGCGTGAACGCGCCGCCGACCTCGAGCGCGGGCCGCCTGTTCGACGCGGTGGCGTCGCTGGCGGGCGTCCGCCACCACGCCACGTACGAGGCGCAGGCGGCCTGCGAACTCGAAGCCGCGGCGCGCGCGGCGGGCCCCGTGGCGAAACGGGACGCCTACCGCTTCGATCGCGTCGGCGAGGCGGTCGATTGGCGGCCGGTCGTGCGGGCCGTCGTCGCGGACCGGCGCGCCGGCAAGCCCCCGCCGGTCGTGGCCGCGCGCTTTCACGCCGGCCTGGCCGAGGCGGTGCGAGACGTGTGCGTCTCCCTGCGCCGCGAGACCGACGTGAGTCGTGTGGCGCTGAGCGGCGGCGTGTGGCAGAATCTGCTGCTGCTCGAGCTGGCCGTCGCGCGGCTGGAGCGCGCCGGCTTCGCCGTGCTCGTGCACCGCGGCGTGCCCGCCAACGACGGCGGCCTCGCGCTGGGGCAACTCGCCGTCGCCGCCCGCCGCCTGTCCGACGGCACGGCCTGAGGAGAACGCGCCATGTGCCTGGGCGTGCCCGCCCGCATCACGGAAATCCGCGACGAAGGCCCGTTGCGCATGGGAAGCGTCGACTTCGGCGGCGTCTCGCGTGAGGTCTGCCTCGACTGGGTTCCGCAGGCGGGGGTGGGCGACCACGTGCTCGTGCACGCCGGCTTCGCGATCGGCGTCATCGACGAGGCCGAGGCGCAGCAGACGCTGCGCCTGCTCGCGGAGTTGGCCGCCGCGTCCGCGGCCGAGGACCGGGACCGCGAGGCGCGACAGCGGCCAGGGGCGGAGCCGCCGTCATGAAGTACATGGACGAATTCCGGGACCCCACGCTGGTGCAGGCGGTGATCGCGGAATTGTGGCGGACCGCCGTTCGCCCGCACGTGATCATGGAGATCTGCGGCGGGCAGACGCACGCCATCGTGCGCAGCGGTCTGGACCGGCTGCTGCCGCCCGGGCTGACGCTCGCGCACGGACCGGGCTGTCCCGTCTGCGTGACGCCGCTCGAGACCCTCGACCAGGCGATGGCCATCGCGTGCCGGCCCGACGTGATCTTCACGAGCTACGGCGACATGCTGCGGGTGCCGGGCTCGGACGGCGACCTGTTCGGCGTTCGCGCGCGCGGCGGCGACGTACGCGTCGTCTACTCGCCGCTCGACGCGGTCCGGCTCGCTCAGGAGAACCCCGCGCGCCAGGTCGTCTTCTTCGCGATCGGCTTCGAAACCACGGCGCCCGCCAACGCGACGAGCGTCGTGCAGGCCAGGCGCCTCGGGCTGCGCAATTTCACGATCCTGGCGTCGCAGGTCTGCGTGCCGGGCGCGATGCGCGCCATCCTGTCGTCGCCGGACAACCGCGTGGAGGCCTTCCTGGCGGCGGGGCACGTCTGCACGGTGATGGGCTGGCGCGAGTACACGCCGATCGCCCGCGAGCACGGAGTGCCGATCGTGGTGACCGGCTTCGAGCCGCTCGACATCGCGCGCGGCATCCTCCTGGCGGTCAAGCAGCTCGAGGCGGGGCGCGCCGAGGTGGAGAACGCCTACGAGCGCGTGGTGACCGAGCCGGGCAACCCGGGCGCACAGACGGCCGTGCGCGAGGTGTTCCGCGTCGGCGACCGCGTTTGGCGCGGCCTCGGGGTGATCCCCGACGGCGGGTTGCACCTGCGCGACGAGTGGAGCGAGTTCGACGCGGCGAAGAGGTTCGACGTCTCGCGCGTCAAGCCCGTGGAGTCGCCGATCTGCATCGCGGGCGAGATCCTGAAGGGTCTGCGCCTGCCTGCCGACTGTCCCGCCTTCGACGATCCATGCACGCCCGACCACCCGCTGGGCGCGACGATGGTGTCGGCGGAAGGGACCTGCAACGCCTACCACCGCTATGGCCGCGGCCGGGAGGAGACCGAGTGAGCGGCGCCGCCGACCCGCGCGGTTTCGCCTGCCCGCCGCCGCCGCCGCGCCACGACCGGATCATCCTCGGCCACGGCGGCGGGGGGCGGCTGACAGCCGAACTGATCGAGCGCCTGTTCCTGCCGCGCTTTGGCAACGACATCCTCGCCCAAGGCGACGACGCGGCGCTGCTGACGCTGCGCGAGCCGCTGCCCGCCGGCGCGCGTCTGGCGCTGACCACCGACGCGCACATCGTGCGCCCGCTCTTCTTCCCGGGCGGCGACATCGGCCGCCTGGCGGTCTGCGGCACCGTGAACGACCTGGCGATGGTCGGCGCCCGACCGCTCGGCCTGGCTGCCGCCTTCGTGATCGAAGAGGGACTGGAGAGCGAATTGTTAACGCGCGTGGCCGACTCCATGCGCGACGCGGCCCGCGAGGCGGGCGTGACGATCGTGGCCGGCGACACGAAGGTGGCCGAGCGCGGCAAGGTGGACGGGCTGTACGTCGCGACCGCCGCCGTCGGCGTCGTGCCGCCGGGGCGGAGCGCGCGCGCCGCCGGCGCCCGATCCGGCGACGCCGTGCTCGTCTCGGGCACGCTGGGCGAACATGGGCTGGCGGTGCTCGCGGCGCGGGGCGACTTGGCGCTGAGGACCGCCGTAGAGTCCGACGTGGCACCGCTTGGCGGACTCGTGGAGGCGCTCTATGCCGCCGGCATCGACATCCACGCCCTGCGCGACCCCACCCGCGGCGGCCTTGCCGCGGCGGTGAACGAGATCGCCGCGCGCAGCGGCGTGGGTGTGACGCTGGAGGAGACGGCGATCCCCGTCCGTCGCGAAGTGCGCGCGGCCTGCGAAGTGCTCGGCTTCGATCCGCTGCACCTGCCCAACGAGGGAAAGCTGGTCGCCTTCGTGCCGCAGGCGCAGGCGGAGCGCGCGCTGGCGACCATGCGCGGCCACCCCCGCGGCGCGGCGGCGGTCGCGATCGGCCACGCCGAGGCCGCGCCCCCCGGACGCGTGTTGATGCGCACGCCCTACGGCACCACGCGCGTGGTGGAGGTGCCGGCGGGGGAACTGCTGCCGAGGATCTGCTGAGGCGCCGCGGGACGCGCTCGCTCAGGGCATGTGGCCGCCGCTACGGGCGTTTTTTCCGGCTTCTGAGGGCCTTTGGAGGCCTTTGGCGGCGTGAATGGGCCCATTCTGGCCATTCAAAACCCAAAGGAAGCCAATAATCGCCTAAAGGTTTCATAAAAAGCCAAGGAAATGGCCAATATGTGCTAAAATACCGAGAAAATGCCCGTTTCAAGGCGAATGAACGGGTTATTTCATAGTCGTCCAGCGGCAATTCGGGGCGATCCTCCGCACCCTTCGCCAGGGCGGGCGGGCTGTTTGCCGTCCCGCCCCGGAGCCGTATAGTGGCGGCCATGACGACCCGGCCGCGTCAGCCCGCCCCGCCCCTGCACCCCGTCGTGCGCGCCACCGGCTGGGTCTCGTTCTTCACCGACCTGGGCAGCGAGCTCGTCTACCCGCTGCTGCCGGACTTCATCACCGGCACGCTCAAGGCCTCGCGGCGCACGCTGGGGCTCATCGAGGGGCTGGCCGAGGGCGTGCCGTCGCTGCTGAAACTCTGGTCGGGAGGGCTCGCCGACCGGGCGCGCAGCCGTAAAGGGCTCATCCTCGCGGGCTATCTGCTCTCCTCGCTGGTGAAGCCGTTCATCGGTCTGGCCGGCACCGCCACGACCGTCCTCGGTCTGCGCGTGCTCGACCGCGTGGGCAAGGGGATCCGCGGCGCGCCCCGCGACGCGCTCGTCGCCGATTTCGCCGGGCCGCAGCGCGGGCGGGCGTTCGGCTGGCAGCGCGCGATGGACCACGCGGGCGCCGTCGCGGGGGGACTGCTTGGGTTCCTGCTGCTGCGCGGACTGGGCGTGGACCTGCGCGTGGCCATCGCCCTCTCGGTCATCCCCGGCCTGCTGGCGGTGCTGACCGTCGCGCTGGGCGTGCGCGACGATCCGGCGCGGCAGCGGGCGCTAGCCGGCGCCGCCGCGCCGCCGCCGGCGGGGCCCGCCCTCCCGCGCGCTTTCCGCCTCTACCTCGTGGCGGCCGTGCTCTTCGCGCTCGCCAACTCGAGCGACGCGTTCCTGATCCTGCGCGCGCGCGAGATGGGATTGCCGCTGCTGATGGTCCCGCTGGCGTGGGCGCTGCTGCACGCGGTCAAGAGCGTGACGTCGCTGTGGGGGGGCGGCCTGTCGGATCGCGTGGGGCGACGGCCCGTGCTGCTGCTGGGTTGGACGCTCTACACCCTGGTGTACGCCGCCTTCGCCTGGTCCACGGGAACCGCCGCGGCGTGGGGCTTGTTCGCGGCCTACGGCGTCTTCTTCGGCGCGACCGAGGGGGTCGCCAAGGCGTACGTCGCGGACCTGGTGCCCGCGGCGGCGCGCGGCCGCGCCTTCGGGCTGCTGGGCATGCTGGAGGGCCTGCTCCTGATCCCCGTTTCGCTCGCCGTCGGCTGGCTCTGGGACGCGACGGGGTCCGGACGCGTGCCGCTGGCGATCGAGGCGGGCCTGGCGCTGGTCGCGGCGGCGTGGCTGGCGCTGGCCTGCGGCCAGCGGCGGCGCCCGGCGACGGGCATGTGACTTGCATTTTCATCGCGCTTCGTCGACGATGAGCTGGTAGGCGGCCTTGGACTGCCTCGAAAGGAGTCGTGGGACATGAAGAGGATCCTGCTCTGTGCGCTTTTCGCAATCGCGGCCGGCGCCGCCACGGCGAGCGCCGAAACGGCCTGGGGTTTGCGCGGCGGCATCACTTTCGACCCCGACCAGGTGCATGTCGGCGCGCACATGCTGGCGGGCGAGCTGTTCGAGGACGGCTATTTCCTGCCGAACGTCGAGGTCGGTTTCGGGGACCACATGACGATCATCGCCGTGAACCCCGAGCTGGTCTACAAATTCACCAAGCGCAGCTCGACGCCGTGGGGCTTCTACATCGGCGGCGGCCTCGGCATCAATTTCGTCAGCTGGGACGACGACTATTTCTACAGCGAGCACGACTCGGACACCGACCTGGGATTGAACATCCTGGGCGGCATGAGCCGGAAGCTGTCCGACGGCAACGACTTCTTCGTCGAGTTGAAGCTCGGTCTGTCCGACTCGCCGGACGGCAAGATCACGGCGGGATTCACCTTCTACTAGGGCCCGGCGTCGGCCGGAAGCGCGACGAGGGGCGCCCCGCGGGCGCCCCTCGTTTTGTCGGAAGGGGGTCGCCGGCACGACGGTTACCGGCGTGGGCGCGGGCGTCTGCCCTGGCGACGCTCTTTGTAGTAGGATGGGGCGGACGGCGGCCGCCGGCCCGCCGGACGAGCCGCGTGCCGTCGCGGAAGGATGGCGGCGATGAATCCCCTCTCGTTGCAGAATGGGATCATCTACGGGCCGGTCCGTTCGCGGCGCCTGGGCTGCTCGCTGGGCGTCAACCTGCTGCCTTGCGATTACAAGCTCTGCTCCTTCGACTGCATCTACTGCCACTACGGCCGGACGGAGGTGAAGGCGCCCTCCCCTTCCCGCGAGCATTTTCCCGGGGTGCGCGACGTGCTCGCGGCGCTCGAGCGCACGCTGCGGCAGCGGCGCGATTTCGAGACGATCACCTTCTCCGGCAACGGCGAGCCGACGCTGCACCCCGATTTCGCCGAGCTGGCGTCGGAGGCCCGGCGCCTGCGCGACCGGTACGCGCCCGCTGCGAAGCTGGCGCTGCTCTCCAACTCCAGCACCGCGCATCGCCCCGACATCCGCGAGGCGCTGGGCCAATTCGACCTGCCGATCATGAAGTTGGACGCGGGCGATTCAGGCACGCTGGCGCGGGTGAACCGGCCGGCGGCGCAGGTCGGGCTGGACGACATGGTCGGCGCCCTGAGCCAGATCCCCCATCTGACCGTGCAGAGCGTGATCGTGGCGGGGCACCTGGGCAACGCCGACGAGGAGGTCCTCGAGCGCTGGCTGGCCGCGCTGGCCCGCATCGGCCCGCGGGAGGTCCAGATCTACAGCAGCGACCGCCCGGTGGCCGAGACGGGCGTGGAACGGGTGCCCCCGCCGGTTCTGCAGCAGCTCGCCGAGCGCGTGCGGTCGCGCGTGCGCGCCGGCGCGTCGGCGTACTGGTGCGAGACGTAGGGGCGGTGGACGGCGGGGCGCCCAGCAGACGCTAGCTCGCGCGGGGGCAGCCGGCTATGATGCCGTGGATCCGCCCAGGCTCCGTCCCCATGCCCGGAGGCGCCCGTGTCGAAGGTCCTGCCCGTCTTTCTCTGCCAGTTGCGGCCGCTGCGCGCCGCCATGCTCGACGAGGGCCCGACTCCGCGCGAGCAGGAGGCCGTCGAGAAGCACTTCGCCTACCTGCAGGATCTGGCCGGGCGCGGCGTCGTGCTGGTCGCGGGTCGGACGCTCACGCGCGGCGCCGACGCCTTCGGCATCTGCGTCCTGCGCGCCGACAGCGAGGACACGGCCCGCGCCATCGTGGAGGCTGATCCGGCCGTCAAGGCCGGCGTCATGAGCGCGCGTCTGTACCCGTTCCACGTCGCGTTGCTGGGGCGCGCGACGCCCGAAAGCTGGGTGGCGTGAACGCGGCCGCGGACCAGGCGGCGGACGCCGGGCTCTACGCCGACGCCGCGGTTTACGACGTGCTAATGACGCCCGGCACGGCCCGCGAGCTCGACGTGCTGGAGCGCCTCGCACGGACCTTCGCCGCGCCGGCGCGCCGGCCGCTCTGGCTGGAACCGGCCTGCGGCACCGGACGCCTGCTGCGCCTGGCGGCCGCGCGGGGCGCGCGCGCGTGGGGTTTCGATCGCGCGCCGGGCATGGTCGCCTACGCGCGCGCGGCGCTGGTGCGCCGCGGCCTGCACCGCCGCGCGCACGTGTTCCTCGCCGACCTGACCGATTTCGCGGACGCCGTCGCGCGCCACTCGGTGGACTTCGCTTTCACGCCACACAACACGATCCGCCACCTCGACAGCGACACCGCGCTTTTGGCCCACCTCGCCGGGATCGCGCGCGTGCTCAAGCCGAGCGGCGTCTATGCGATCGGCCTCAGCCTCACCGACTACGCGGGCGAGTCGCCCGACGAGGATGTCTGGACGGCGCGGCGGGGCGGGCTGCGCGTGACGCAGATCGTCAATTACCTGCCCCCGGGCGTGGCCGGCAGGGGAACGCGGCGCGAGCGCGTGATCAGCCACCTCATGGTCACGCGCGGCGCGACGACCCTGCACCGCGACTGCGCGTACGATCTGCGCTGCTGGAGCGAGCGCCAGTGGAACGCGGTCCTGCGCCACGCCCCGCTGCGTCGCGTGGCCAGCCTCGATGCCTCCGGACGCCTGCAGGCCGGCCGGCGCCTGCCGTACCAGTTCGAGGTCCTGGCGACGAAGTGAGCGGGGGTGGCGGTTCCTCGATATCCTCGTCGATCTTGGCCTGCGTTGGCCGCATAATGGCGCGGCGTTCGCTCAGCTGGAGCACCGGTCCCGTTCAAGGGGAGGCCGCCATGTCCGTCTTCGCGCGCGCCCTGCTGGCCGCCGTCATGTCCGCGATCGCGGCCGGAGTCGTGGTCGCCGGCGAGTCCGGCGATTTCGGCCGGGCCTTCGGCGACGAAACGCTGCGCATCGACTACTTCCACGTGGGCTCGGCCGCCGAGGAGTTCGCGACGCTCGACCAGGTGTGGCGCCAGGGCGTCTGGGCGGGCAGCCGCGTCCATCTCGTCGACGACCTCAACAATGGCAACTACTACGCGAAGCTCTACGACGCCGTCACGGGCGAACTGCTCTGGTCGCGCGGCTTCGACTCCTACTTCGGCGAGTACAAGACCACGGAGCAGGCCGGGCGGGGCGAGCGCCGCGCCTACCACGAGTCCGTGCTGGCGCCGTGCCCCCAGGGCAGGGTTCGCTTCGCGCTGGAGGTCCGCCAGCGCGACAAGACGCTGCGCGAGTTCTTCTCCGCCGAGATCGATCCCGGCGCCTGGACCGTGCGCCGCGATCCGCCCGACCCGGACGTCGTCGTCGTGGAGGAACGGCTCAGCGGCGATCCGCATGCGAAGGTCGACATCGCGATCCTGGCCGAGGGCTACACGGCCGCCCAGGAGGGCAAGTTCCGGGCGGACCTGGCGCGATTCACGCGGGTCCTGTTCGGCCACGAGCCCTTCGCCGCGCTGGCCGACCGCTTCAACGTGAGGGGCGTGTTCAGGCCGTCGGCGGACAGCGGCTGCGACGAGCCCAGCCGCGGCGTCCACCGCCGCACCGTGCTGGGCACGACGTTCGACTCGCTCGGATCGGAGCGCTACCTCCTGACCGAGGACAACCGCGCCTTGCGCGACCTGGCCGCCGCCGTGCCCTACGACGTGCTCTACGTCATGGTGAACCACGAGCGCTACGGAGGCGGCGGCATCTACAACCTGTTCTGCACCTTCACGACCGACAACCAGTGGAGCGAGTACGTCTTCCTGCACGAACTCGGGCACGCCTTCGCGGGCCTGGCCGACGAGTACTACACTTCCTCGACGGCGTACAACGAGTTCTACCCGCGCGGCATCGAGCCGGTGGAGCCGAACATCACGGCGCTGCTCGATCCGGCGGCGCTCAAGTGGCGCGGACTCGTCGCGGCCGGCACTCCTCTGCCGACACCCTGGGAGAAAGCCGAGCACGACGAGCTGGACCTGGCGTATCAGAAACTGCGCACGGAGTTGAACGACCGGATCGCGGCGCTCATGCGCGCGGGCGCTCCAGCCGCCGAGATCGCGCTCCTGCAGACCGAGTCCGAGACGCGCTCGCTCGAGCACGCGCGACGGATCGACGCCTATCTCGCGACCAGCGTCTGGGGCGCGACGGTGGGGGCCTTCGAGGGCGCGGGCTACTCGTCCGAGGGGTTGTACCGCTCCCAGCTCGACTGCATCATGTTCACGAAGGGATCGAAGCCGTTCTGCGCGGCTTGCCGGCGCGCGATCGCGCGGGTGACCGAGCGATACACGGAGTAGGGCGCATCCCCAGACCGTGCGAATAGGGCAGCCGGCGCCGGTGTAGGACGGGGGCCGCCGGCGGCACAGGACGCCGCCGACGGATCGGCCGAACAGGGAGGCACGACGACATGAGCCAATGGTACTTCGCCATCGACGGCAAGCAGAACGGACCCCTCGACACCGACGCCGCCCGCGCCTTCGCGCGACAGAACCCGCGCGCGCACGTGTGGCGACAGGGTTGGACGAACTGGGTGCTCGCGGAACAGGTGGCCGAACTGCAGGCCGGCGGGGCGAGCGGCGGCTCGGTTCCGCCCCGCGCCCCGGCGCCGGTGGGTCGCGCGGACGAGATCGACTTCAAGCTGTTCGGACAGGAGATGCAATACGTCGAAGTGGAACTCGACCCGGGCGAGAGCGCGGTGGCCGAGGCCGGCGCGATGATGTTCAAGGACGCGAGCGTGGAGATGAGCACGGTCTTCGGCGACGGCTCGGGTCGAGAGGGCCAGACCTTCGTGGACAAGCTGGTGGGCGCGGGCAAGCGGCTGCTGACGGGGGAGAGCCTCTTCATCACGGCCTTCACGAACAAGGGTGGCGGCAAGGCCAAGGTCGCGTTCGCCGCGCCGTTCCCGGGCAATATTCTGCCGATCCGCCTGAGCGAGACGGGGGGCCGGCTGATCTGCCAGAAGGACAGTTTCCTGGCCGCCGCCAAGGGCGTGCAGATCGGCATCGCGTTCCAGAAGCGCATCCTCACCGGTCTGTTCGGCGGCGAGGGCTTCATCATGCAGAAGGTGGAGGGAGACGGCTGGGTCTTCGTGCACATGGGCGGTACCGTGACGGAGCGACAGCTTGCGCCGGGCGAGGTGCTGCACGTTGACACCGGCTGCCTGGCGGCGCTGACCGACAGCGTCACCTACGACGTGATCCAGGCCGGGGGCATCAAGACCATGCTGTTCGGCGGGGAGGGCGTGTTCTTCGTGCGCCTGACGGGCCCCGGCCGCGTCTGGCTGCAGAGCCTGCCTTTCTCGCGCCTGGCGGGCCGCATGCTGGCGGCCGCGCCCCAGGCGGGCGGGCACCAGGGCGAGGGCTCGGTGCTCGGGCCGCTGGGCGGGCTGCTGCGGGGAGACCGCTAGGCCCGCCGGCGGATGCCGACGCGCGGCGAACCGGATCCTGACCCGATCGAAGCGGCGCCCCCGCGCCCCCTGCACCATGATATAATGGATGCATGCGGGCGCGGGCGTGGCGCTCGGCGCTCGCCTTCTTGCCGCAGCATCGCAGAAGGACAACGCCATGACGCGGGATCTCTCCCTCGCACGCCGGCTGCGCATCGCGGGAAGTCTGGCCGTCCTGTGGCTGGGCTGCCTGCTGTTGAGGGCGCGGGTTTTCACCCTGGCCCGCCGCGGCTGACCGGCCGCCCCTCGGGCGCCGGGCGCACGGCGCGGCTTGACGCGGCCGCGCCGGCTGGCCCACAATCCGCGTCCGCTGCCCCGGCGGACACCGCGCGCGGAAGGGCCCAGGCCGGTGCACACTCCGACCTTCGAAAGCTGGCGAGCCCTGTTGACTGGAGACCTCGCGGCCGGCCAGCGGGTCGTGCTGCCCGTTCTCTCCGGCAGCATGATGCCCCTGCTGCCGCCGGGCAGCGAGGTCGAGATCTCGGCGTCCGACGGACGCGGCCTCGCACCGGGTCAGGTCGCCGTCTTCCGCGACGGCAAGGGGCTGACGGCCCATCGGGTGTTGCTCGCGCTGCCGTGGCCGGGCGGCGCCCTCCTCTACCAGAAGGGCGACGCCAACCCGCAGGGCGGCTGGGTCAGACATGGCCGCGTGGTCGGCGTCGTCGTCTCGGTGACGCGCCCCGACGGGACGCGCCTGGACCTCGATACCGGCCAGGCGCGGCGAGACGCCCGCCAAGCGCTGTGGCGCAGTTGGCGCCGTGACCTGCGCGAACGCCTGCGTTGGCGCCGGCTGGCCCAGCCGTCTCCCTGGCAAGAGAACGTCGCGGACGGGCCGGCTGACTGTCCCGGCTCCCTGATCACCCTGGACGCCGTGCCGGTCCCGGCCGACGGTGTGCTGTTGCTGGGAGGCGGAGGCTCCAGGGAGTTGCTCCGCGCCCAAGACGGCGCCTTGCTCGAAGTGTCCGGACTCGGTCCGTACATATGGCGGCAGTTCGACGGTCGCCAGACCCTGGGCGAGATCGTCGAGCGCGTCGTCAGCGAATACCATGTCTCGCCGCAAGCGGCCACGGGCGATCTGCTGTCCTTCGTGCAGGCGCTGGTCGCTCGCCAGCTCGCGCGCCTGGATCTGTCCGCGAAACCGCCCGCCTCCTGAAGCCCGCGTTCGCGGGAGCCGGAGCGTCTACTGCTGCTCCCAGACCGGCAATCTCCCCGGCGTCCAGGGGGCGCCCACCGCGTCGAGCGCGTCCTGGAGCGCCGCGAGATCCGTCTCCACCAGCTGGCGCAACCTGGCCAGCAGGTTGGGGAAGGCCGCGGCGACGATCTCGTACTGGCGCTCGTGGGTCCTGGTCGCGGTGGACGTGGCGTACCAGAGGCCGTCGACGGCGCGCTGGAGGCGATCGGCCAAACCGGGCGGCGTCGGCTCCTCGCGGCCCGCGACGACCGCGTCGCCATCGAGCTCGACGCGCAGGGCGCGCAGCCCGTCCTTCAGAGCGGCGACTCTGTCCAGCAGGGCCGGATCGGCGGCCGGCGTGTCGAGGATCGCGCGGCGCACGAGTTCGAGATGGGAATCGGTCTCGCCGATCACGCGCCGGGCGCCCAGCACGGCGCGCTGCAGGTCGGCCACGCGACGCTGGAACGCCAGCAGGGCCGGCCGGTCGGTGGCGGCCAGGGTGGCGTTGCCCAGCGGCACGCACGAGAACCGTTGCGTCGCGCCCAGGGCGACGGTCTGCCCGCGGACGCGCCGCTCGAGCGAGACCGTGTACTCGCCCGGGGCCGCCAGCGGACCCGCGGGGGCCGAGCCCCAGTCGGGCACGACAATCTCGAGACTGACCGGGTTGGCGGCGGGCAGGCGCATGTCCCAGGCCACGCGGTGGAAGCCGGCGTCCACCGGCCCGGTCAGGCGGCGGACCACTTCGCCGCCGGCGTCGCGCACGGTCAGAATGACCTCCGGCTTCTCCTCCGCCTCCTCGGCGCGCAACTCCTCCCAGGCGGGGTAGTAGACAGGCTCGCCTGCCTCGCGCAGCTTCTTTTCCCGCTCTTGCCGGGTCTCCCGGAGCGTTTTCGCCCCCTCCCTCAAGTAGTAGGTGAAGACGGGACCGACCGGGGGATTGGGCGCGCAGTAGAAGCCGCTGCCCTGTTCGCCGGGGCCGCGGCTGCCTAGGGGCGTGCTCTCGAGATACATCCAGGCGCGGCGCACGGGAAAAATCTCGCCGTCCCGTTCGAGCAACTCGCGCGTGACCGAGCGCAGCGGCGTGTAGTCGTCGAGGATCCAGATGCCCCGGCCGAAGGTGCCCACGACGAGGTCGCCCTCGCGCTCCTGGATCGCCAGGTCGCGCACGTTGATGACCGGCAGGCCCGGCATCTTCACCCACCTGCGGCCGCCATCCACCGTGAAGTAGAGCGCGAATTCCGTGCCGCAGAACAGCAGGTCCGGGTTCACCGGATCCTCGGCCACCGTGTAGACCGTGCCGCGCTCGGGCAGGTCGCCCGCGATGGATTTCCAGCTGCGGCCGCGGTCGTCGCTGCGCAGCAGGTACGGCCGGAAATCGGCCCTCTTGTGGTTGTCGAAGGCGGCGAACACCCGCTCGTCCGCGTGCCGGGAGGCAAGCAGGCAGCTGACGTATGTCTGGTCGGGCACCCCGGGAAACTCTTCCACGCGATCCCACGCGTTGTCGCCGGCCGTCGAGACCTGCAGCAGGCCGTCGTCGGTGCCCACGTAGAGCAGCCCCTCGCGTCGCGGCGACTCGGTCAGCGAGACGATGTTGCCGTAGAACGACGTCGACCGGTTCTTGGCCACCGTGTCGATACCCCAAACGCGGCCCATCACGGGCAGCTTGTTGCGGTCGATCTGCCGTGTCAGGTCCGGGCTGATGGCGCGCCACGAGTCGCCGCGGTCGTCGCTGCGAAACAGGATGTTCGCGGCGAAGTAGAGGCGCGCGGGGGAGTGCGGGCTCAGCAGGAGAGGAGAGTCCCAGTTCCAGCGCAGGCCCGGCTCGCCGGGTTCGGGCTGGGGCTGGATGTCGACCGCCTCGCCGCTGCGCTTGTCGAAGCGCACCAGGCCGGCGTGCTGGTACTGGGCGTACACGATGCTCGGATCGGTGGGGTCCACCTGAGTTTCGAAGCCGTCGCCGCCCTGCGTGACGTACCAGTCGGTGTTGATGATCCCGCTGGCGCTGATCGTGCGCGACGGGACGCCGAGGCTGAAGTTGTCCTGCGTGCCGCCGTAGACGTGGTAGAAAGGCTCGGCGTTGTCCACGCTCACCCGGTAGAACTGCGTGACCGGCAGGTTCGGCACGAACTTCCAGTTCTCGGCGCGGTCCCAGCTCTCGTACAGGCCGCCGTCGCAGCCGGCCAGCAGGTGGTCGGAGTCCGCGGGATCGATCCAGAGCGCGTGGTTGTCGACGTGCTTGTGCTTCTCTCCGGCGCGGCGCCAGGTCTTGCCGCCGTCTTCGGTGACCATCATGAAGGTGTCCATGCTGTAGACGCGGTCCGGATTGCGCGGGTCCACGACCAGCTCCTGGTAGTACTGGGGGCTGGTCGAGACGTAGGAGTTCATCTTCTCCCAGTTGCCGCCGGCGTCGCGCGAACGGTAGAAACCGGTCTCCTCGCCCAACGCCTCCACGAGCGCATAGACGATGTCCGGGGCCGACGGCGCCACGGCCAGACCTATGCGTCCCATGTCCCCCTTGGGCAGGCCGCTGGTGAGCTTGCGCCAGCTCTGTCCGCCGTCCGTCGTCTTGTGGATCGCGGACCCGGGGCCGCCGTCGATGAGCGTCCAGACGTGGCGCCGTCGCTGGTAGGTCGAGGCGTAGATCACGTCGGGATCGCGCGGATCGCAGACGATGTCGCTGACGCCGGTGTCCTCGCCGGCGTCGAGCACCTTGGTCCAGGTCGCGCCGCAGTCGGTCGTCTTGTAGAGGCCGCGGTCCCCGCCAGGCGCCCAGAGCGGGCCCTGCGCCGCGACGTACACGACGTCGCCGTCGCGGGGATCGACCAGGATCTTGCCGATGTGCTCGCTCTTTTCGAGCCCGACCTTCTCCCACGATTTGCCACCGTCGCGCGAGCGGTAGAGCCCGTCGCCGTAGCCGACGCTGCGCTGGCTGTTGTTCTCGCCCGTGCCGATCCAGACCGTGAGGGGGTTGCGCGGATCGAGCGCGACGCAGCCGATCGAGTAGGATCCTTGCTCGTCGAAGATCGGCTGCCAGGTCGTGCCGGCGTTGCGCGTCTCCCAGACGCCGCCCGACGAGACCACGACGTACCAGTGCGCCGGGTCGCGCGGGTCGAGCGCGAGGTCGCCCACGCGGCCGGAGGTGAGGGCCGGGCCGATTTCGCGCAGCTTCAGGCCGGCGAAGGTGTCGGTGGCGAGCGGATCGGCGGGCCGCGCCGGCTTGGCCTCGTCGGCGGCCGCGGCGGCGGGGGGCTGGACCATCGACAGGGCGAGGCCCGCGGCGAGCACGAGCGTCTTGAGCGGGAGCTGGCGCATGGAACGGACTCCTCGGCTGGAGGGTGGATGTCGAACTGCGCCAAGGAAGCACGAGGAGGGAAGCGTGGCAAGCGCGCGGTCGGCCTCGGCCGCGTTCACCCGCCAGCCAGCGCTTGGAGCGCATCGCAGGACGGTCTATATTCGCCGCATGCGGATCCTGGTCAACGGCATGCCGGCGATGGGGGCCTATACCGGAGTCGGTTATTACACTTGGCACTTGCTGGAGGAGCTGTCGCGACGGCCGGAAGTCGAGGCCCTGGGCGTTTTCGACGGCTGGAGGGTCATTACCTGGGAAGCCTTTTCCTCGCGCGTGCTGTCCGGCGAGACCGACGATCCGCCCGGGGGCTCCTCGCTGCGGCAACTCATGCGCACGCTGCTGCCGCCGCTGCGCCGAGCCTGGGCCGGCATGCGCACCCGAACCTTCTGCCGCGCCAGCGCCGAGGGCGGATGGTCGCTCTACCACGAGCCCAACTACGTAGCGTACCCGTTCACGGGACCGCTCGTCGTCACGGTGCACGACCTGTCGTTCCTGCGCACGCCCGAGTACCTGCCGCGCGATCGGATCGGCTGGCTGCGGGAGAATTTCCGCGACTCCTTCGCGCGCGCCGACCGGGTCATGGTGGACAGCAACTTCTCGCTCGGCGAAGTGCTGGCGCTGTGTCCGTGGGTCGATCCCGCGCGGCTGCGCGTCGCGCCGCTGGGAGTCGACGCCAGGTTCTTCGCCGCCGGCGAGGCGCCGGTTCCGACGAGCCTGGCCGCCGACCTGCGCCTGCCGCCCCGCTTTCTCCTCTTCGTCGGGACGCTCGAGCCGCGCAAGAACCTGCAAGGCCTGCTGCGCGCGCACGCCCTGTTGCCCGAGGCCTTGCAACGCGAGTACCCGTTGGTCATCACGGGCGGTCGCGGGTGGCGGCAGCGCTATTTCTGGCGACGGTTGCAGCAGCAGCGCCTGCGCGGCACGGTGCGGACGCTCGGCTACGTGCCGCACGGCATGGTGCCGCTGCTGATGCGGGCCGCCACGGCGCTCTGCTACCCGAGCCACTACGAAGGGTTCGGTCTCTGTCCGCTGCAGGCCGCCGCCTGCGGCACGCCAGTGCTGGCGGGCGACATTCCGCCGCTGCGCGAGACCTTGCAGGACGCGGCGGTCTTCGCCGATCCGGCGGACCCCGAGGCGATCGCGGCGGCGCTGCGCCGTTTGGTGGAGGACGCCTCGCTACGCGCGGTGCTGGCGGCACGCGGGCGCGAACGCGCCGCGCAGTACACCTGGGACCGTTGCGCGGATCGCACGGTGGGCACCTACAGGGAGCTCTTGCCATGATCGGCATTCAGACAGCGTTGCTGCCGGCGACGGATTGGCGGACGGGACTCGACCTGTTCCTGGGCCTCGTTCCCGAGTTCGGCCTGCGTGCCTGCGAGGTGCATCTCGCCGTCGGCGAGTACGCGGCGGCGCTGCCGGTCACCAGCGGCGAGACGGCGCGCGCGGTGCGCGATCGCGTTCGCCCGGCCGTGACGACGCTCGGCGTTCATCTGCCTTTCAGCGCTCTGCCCGCCTCGGGGTGTGTGCCCGAAGCTCTCAAGAGCGGCCTCGATTTCGCGGCCGACGTCCACGCCGACTACACCGTGCTGCACCTGCGCGGGCCGGCGCGACCCACCGAGGCGTGGGGTCGGGCGTGCGCGCCGCTGGCCGCGCGCGCGCTCGAACGGGGCCTCGCCCTTCTGGTGGAGAACGCCGACGACGTGCGCGGCGTGGCCGACATCCTGCATGTGACCCGTCTGGCCGCGGCGGGCCTCTGTCTGGACGTCGGGCATCTCTACGAGCGGGTCTACCCGGCGCGGGGACTGCGGCGCAAGCTGCTGATCGCCAACGATCGCTGGTCGCCGGCGCCGTTCGCGGCGCGCCGGGATCTGCCGGCGCGAGCTGGGCCAGACGGTTGGCCGTGGGCCGTCGCGCGGGCCGGGGAGACCCTCGCCTGCGTGCACCTGCACGACCACGACGGGCGCGTCGCGCACCTGCCGCTAGGCAGCGGCCGCCTGGATTGGCGACCGTTGGCCGCGCTGCGCGAGCGGCTGGCCGGCCTGCCGGTCATCCTGGCCGCCGATTACCGGCGCGAGACGCCGGAGCGAGTCCGCACCGATCTCGCGCTCCTCAAAGGTTTGCTCGAGCCGTGATCGCCGCGCGACGCTGGGCGCGCGCCGCCGACCTCCTGCTGGGCGGACGCCATTTCTTGACCTTCGACCGCATCGTGTTCGTTTGCGAGCGGCTGTGCGCGCGACAGGTCGGCAACTTGCTGTTGAGCCGGCTCGAGGGACGGCTGCGGACCGCGCGCCCGCTGTCGTACCCCATCGCGCTGCAGTTGGAGCCGACCGTGCAGTGTCAGCTCGCCTGCCCGCTCTGTCCGCGCGAGCGCGTGAACGCCGGCAGCGGCGACGGCTTGATGTCCACGACCGCCTACGCGCGCCTGATGGCCGAGATCGGCCCGCGCCTGCTGGCGATCGCGTTCTGGCAGTGGGGCGAGCCGCTGCTGCACCCGGAACTGCCCGAGATGGTGCGCGAGGCGTCGCGCCGGGGCATCCTGACCCTGCTCAGCACGAACGCGCAGGCCGATCCCGAAGCCTGCCGTCTCGGCGATCTGTTCGGCGCCGGCCTCGACATGCTCATCGTCTCGTGCGACGGCGTCTCGCCGGACGTCTACCGCGCGTTCCGGGCGCAGGGGGACGTGGCGGCGGTGCGGCGGTTCCTGCCCGCGGCGGCGCGCCTGCGCGACGAGAGAGGCGGCGGCAGACCGCTGATCAACGTGCGCATGATCGCAACGCGCGACAGCGAGTTCGAGATCGCGCGGGTGCGCGCTTTTGCGCGCGATGCCGGGGCCGATCTGTTCTCCATCAAGAGCGTGAGCATTTACGACAGCGACGACCCCGCCCACCCGGCGCTGCCCGGCGACCCCGCGCTGCGTTCCTATCAGTATCGCGACGCCGCGGCCGCCGCCGCGTACGCCGCCGAGCCCAACCGCTGCCTCAAGCCGTGGGCGTGGCCCACGCTTCGGCACGACGGCACGCTGCTGCTGTGCGAGTGCGATCACGCGCTGGCGCATCCGCTCGGCAACGTTTTCGCGGAGGGTTCGTTCGGCAGGGTGTGGCGAGGGGAACGGGCCGCCCGGCTGCGCCGGGCCTTTTCGCGCGACGGCCGAATCGCGCTGGAGTTCTGCGGCCGCTGCCGCTACAAGCGCGACGACGCCATGCGGCGCACCGAAGTGCTGCGCCCGGCCCCGTGGGCTTCGCCGCTGCCGCCCCTCACCGGCGCCGGATAAGCGCCAGTTTGCGCGCCCGCGGCATCCGCTTGATCTGCGCCTCGCGTCGCGCCGCGGCCGACCGGTCCGGCTGCGGTTCGCGCCAGACCAGACGCAGCGGCCGGCGCGCGCGGGTATAGCGGGCGCCGGTGCCGGCGCGGTGCGCGGCGAGCCTTCGCGCGAGGTCGGTCGTGATCCCCGTGTAGAGGGTGCCGTCACGGCAGCGCAGGATGTAGACGAACCAGCTCATCGCGGTGGCTCAGTCGCCCCGTTGCCGCGCGCGCAGCCGCGCCAGCACGCTGTTGCGCCGCCCGTATCCGAAGTAGATGACCAGCCCCAGGGCCAGCCACACGACCAGGCGCAGCCAGTTCTCGGCGGGCAGCGACAACATCAGAACCAGGCAGATCGCGATGCCGAGCAACGGCGTCAGCGGCGCCAGCGGCACGCGGAACGGTCGCTCGGCGCGCGGCTGCACGCGCCGCATGACGAGCACGGCGGCGCAGACGACCACGAAGGCGAACAGGGTGCCGATGTTAGTCAGCTCGGCCAGCAGCCGCAGTGGCAACAGCGAGGCGAGGATCGACACGACGACGGCCGTCACGATCGTCGCCTTCCACGGCGTGCCGAAACTCGGATGCACCGCGGCGAACAGGCGGGGCGGGATCAGGCCGTCGCGCCCCATGGCCATCAGGATGCGCGGCTGGGCGAGCAACTGCACCAGCAGCACCGACGTGATGCCGGTGAGCGCGCCCACGTCGATCAGCCGGCGCGCCCACGGCAGGCCGCGCTGCGCGAAGGCGTCGGACACCGGCGCGTCGATGTCGAGACGGTCGTACGGCACCATGCCGGTCAGCACGCCGGCCACCACGATGTAGAGCACGGTGCAGACGAGCAGCGACATGACGATGCCCAGCGGCACGTCGCGCTGGGGGCGGCGCGTCTCCTCGGCCTGCGTCGAGACGGCGTCGAAGCCGAGGTAGGCGAAGAACATGATCGCCGCGCCCGCCAGGACGCCGACCGGCGCGCCGTCGGGGGCCGACTTTCCGAGCAGCGTGTGCCCGAAGATCGCCACGCCCGACCAGCCGTACGGCGCGAAGGGCCGCCAGTTGGCCGGGTCCACGTAGAAGGCGCCCACCGCGATCACGAACAGGATGACCGACAGCTTGACGGCGACCATGACGGCGTTGAAGCGGGCGCTCTCGCGGATGCCGCGCACGAGGACCCAGGCCAGGATCGCGACGATCAGGATCGCCGGCAGATCGAGCACGGCGCCGGTCGCGACGAAACGGCCGAGCGCCGGGTCGAAGTCGAACGGCGCATTGCCGAGCGCGGCCGGGATGTGCGCCCCGAAGCTGTGCAGCAGGTCGCGGCAGTGCGCCGACCAGCCGTGCGCGACGGCCGCCGCCGCCACCGTGTACTCGAGCACCAGGTCCCAGCCGATGATCCAGGCCAGCAACTCGCCCAGCGTCGCGTAGGCGTAGGTGTAGGCCGACCCGGCCACCGGGGCCATCGAGGCGAACTCGGCGTAGCAGAGCGCCGAGAGCACGCAGGCCAGGCCGGCGACCATGAACGAGACGACGAGCGCCGGGCCCGTCTTGTCGTGGGCCGCCACTCCGGTCAGGATGAAGATGCCGGTGCCTACGATGCCGCCGATGCCCAGGGCGGTCAGCGTCCAGGGGCCGAGCACGCGGCGCAGGCGTTGCTCGCCGCGCGATTCATCGAGGAGCAGCGCGAGCGGCTTGCGCGCGAAGAGCGGATTCGGCATCGAGCGTCTCCCGTGCGGTTGATCGGGTCGTCAAGGCCGGCGCGCGGGGGCCGGTTCGTCGTCGAGGTGCGGCAGCAGCGGCAGCACGGCCAGTCCCGGCAGGCCGGCCAGCAGCACCAGCAGGAAGAAGGCGCGATAGCCGATCGCCTCCTGGATCGCGCCGCTGACCATGCCGGGCAACATCATGCCCAGCGCCATCAGCCCCGTCGCGATCGCGTAATGCGACGTGCGGTGCTCTCCCCGCGAGACGCGCATAAGGTACACCATGAAAGCCGTGAAACCGAGTCCGTAGCCGAGCTGCTCGACGGCGACGAGGGCGAAGGCGAGCGTCGGCGCTGGCTGGGCGTGCGCCATGTACAGATAGGCGGCGTGAGGCACGTTCAAGGTCAGGGCCAGCGGCCAGAGCATGCGCCGCAGTCCGAAGCGCGCGATCAGCCACCCGCCCGCGACACCGCCCACGATCAGGCACCCCAGTCCCACCGTGCCGTAGGCGAGCCCCACCTGCGCGGTCGTGAAGCCCAGGCCGCCCGTTTCCCGGCCGTCGAGCAAAAAGGGCGTGGCCAGCTTGAGCAGCATCGACTCGCCGAGACGGTAGAGCAGAATGAAGGCCACGATCGCGACCACTCTCGGCTGGCGGAACCAGGACGCGAAGATCGGCCTCCAGCCGGCGCGACCCGGGGCGCCGGCGCGGGCGCGGGGCGCGTCGGTGTCCGGGCGGGGCAGGGCGAAGCCGTGCCACGCCCGCAGGACGCCGTAGACCGCCGCCGCGCCTCCGAAGGCAAACGTCCAGGCCAGCGGCACGTCGCCCAGGCTTATCTCGAGCCGTCCCGCGACGGTCACGAGCAGTCCGGAGCCGAAGATCATCGCAGCGCGATAGAAGAGCGTGCGCACGCCCACGAACCAGGCCTGCTGGTGATCGTCGAGCGCGTAGAGGTAGAAGCCGTCGGCGGCGATGTCGTGCGTGGCCGACACGAACGCGGCCAGCGTGAACGCCGCCAGCGAGACGGCGAAGAAGGCCGGCAAGCGCACGGCGGCGGCGATGCCCGCCAGGCAGAGGGCCATCGCCAGCTGCGTGGTCAGGATCCAACCGCGCTTCGTCGCGCGCAGGTCGACGAGCGGGCCCCAGAGCATCTTCACGACCCATGGCAGGTAGAGGAGGCTGGTCCAGAACGCGATCGCCGCGTTGTCCACGCCCAGCCGCTTGTAAAGGATCACCGAGACGGTGTTGACGAGGATGTACGGCACGCCCTCGGCGAAGTAGAGGGTAGGCACGAAGGTCCAGGGGCTGCGGGGCGGACGGGGCAAGGCGCCTCCCGGGCGGCTGTCAGCGACGCCGCGACATCTTGACGGTCCGGGACCGCGCGGGCAACCGCGCAGTGGGCGGGAGGGGCGGTCCTTTGCGGCACCGCCCCGCGACGGCATCCTTCCGCGCCTAGAGCGCCAGGTCGTCGTCCACGCACCGCGTGAGGGCGCTGTACTTCTTCGGCCCGCGGTCGAGCGCCTGCAGCCATTCATAGAGCAGCTCGGGACCGGCGCCGGGCCTGGTCAGCTTCTTGTCGACGGACCAGACCTGTCCCCAATCGGCGCGCAGGCTGCCGGCGCTGTGTCCTGTCACCCGGGCCGCGTACGGATCGCCCGCCGGGACGGGCTGACCGGACGTGATGTCGACCGGAGTCGCCGTCAGTTCGCCAAGATAGTCACTGTGGTAGCTGTACTCGCCGCGCTGGCTGAGCGTCACGGTCAGGTTGAACGTGATTGGGCCCGCCACCAGCAGGTAGTCCTCTGGACCGGCGCTGCAGAACGGCTTGGGCACGACCTGGCCGTATGAGAGATCCACGCTCTGCGCCCAGGTGCCTGGCACCAGCGGTGCCTGCCCCGTCAGGTTCAGGATCGTGGCCTCTCCGTCGGAGGACAGCGGCACGTCCGCCGCCACCGGCGGCGGCGGCCCGCCGATCAGCGCGATCAGCTCCGGCGGCAGGCCGTTGTAGATCACCGCCGGGATCGCGCGGAAGGACGGCGCCGCGTTGATCGTCCCGCTCGGCAGGACCGGGGTCGCGCCGCCGAGCAAGCCGCTGCGCATCAGGTCCGCCACGACGATCTGTTGGGCGATCTCCCAACTGAGCACCTGGTGGTCGGCGGTGCCGGGGATCCGGACCTCGAAGTGCGCGCCGCCGAGCGTCCACTCGCCACCGGTCCCGTCCGCCACGCCGGTGTGGAAAAGCCGCAGGTGGAAGCGCACCGGGTCGTAAGCCCCGAGCATGAGTTGCACGACGCTCCCGACCCAGCCGTCGGGGCCTGCCGCGTACGTCGTCTGGACCGCGCCGCCGATGCAGTCCGTCCACGTCGCGTTGAAGGGCCAGGCGTCGGGCAGGCCGAAGGCCGTGCGGTCGCCGTCGAGCGCGAGGAGGGCGGCGCGGACCCGCACGGGGTCCGCCTGGCCGCACAGCAGAAGATTGATGGGATCGACCGGTTCGCCGGAGAACGAGGCGCCGGTGTAAGGCCAGAAGGTGAGGTTGTCGACCGTGACCAGGCCGGACGGAGGCGCGTCGCCGTCGTTGCGCACGATGGAGAGCGCCCCGGCCTCAAGCTGCGGCGTCGGCTCCATGCTCTTGAGGTCCCACCCGTCCTTGCCGGGCCCCGTGACGGTTGGCGCCAGCGGGTCCTCCTCCCGGGAGCAGCCGGTCCAGGCCGCCATCCCCGCCGCGACGAGTATCGCCGCGGCCGCGATGCTGACGATTCGTCCGTGTGCCATCGTGAACCCCCTTCTTCGTGGATGCCGGGAGCGTTCCATCCGGCGCGCCCGCGCGCTCCCACCGCAGGCGGCGGGAGGGTCATCTCAAGCGGCGTACCAAGCCATGGATGTCGCCGACAATTCCATAAGTCCATCAATAATAATTATTTACAGACATATCTGTTCCCGGGGCGCCGGAGGTTCGCCCTTTCCCCGTCGGGTGCTCGGCATACAGGTGTATCTGTCCGCGCACGGTGCGCGGTGATAGCATGGGAGTGGGGGTTGAGCCTTGTCCCGAGCCCTGCGTCGCGTTCACCTGGCCCTGTCGCTGCTCGGCTTGGCCGTGGGGCTGTGGGGCTTCGCGCGCCTGCCGCAACTGTCGGAATTCCCGCCCGGCTTCGCGCCGCCGGCGTTCTGGCCCGTGCGCGTGGGGGAGGCGTCGGCCGGGTCCGCGGCCGAGTTGCGCTTCTTGGTGCAGGCGCGGCCCCACGGGTCGCCGCTGGCGCTCGAGAGCCCGGAGGGCCGCCAGGCCATCATTCCCGAACCGCAGCTGACGCGCACCCATCTGGCCCTCACCCTAACCGACGGCCTGCTCTTCCTGCTCGTGAACATGCTGGTCTTCGTACCGCGGCTGGACCGCACCTCGGCGCGCCCGTTCTACTGGCTCACCCTGGTCACGGGGGTCTCGATCCTGATTGGGGGTCTCTACCTGCCGCGCCCGGGCAGCGCGCCCGATGCGGCGACCGCCGTGACCTGGCTGGCCTGCCTGACCTTCCTGCCCGTGTTCTTCACGCGACTCGGGCTCGAGTTTCCGACCCGGCGACGCTGGCTGGCCCGCGCCCCGCGACTGCCGTGGCTGTTCGTCGCGGTAGCGGCGATCCTGACGGTCTGGCAGGCGGCCGCCTACCTGGGCTACTTCGGCCGTCCCGCTCCCGCGGCTTGGCGCGCCGCCGCGCTGCCACGTCTGGCCGCGCAGGGCCTGCTGGTGGTCGGCGTGGCGGGCGGACTGTTCCTGTTGCTGGACAACCTGCGTCTGGTGCAGCTGACGCGCGAGCGACAGCAGCTCAAGTGGCTCATCTGGGGTTTCGCGATCGGTGTCACGCCCTACGTGTTTCTGCGCACGTTGCCGGGCTTTTTCGGGCTCCGCTCGCCCTTCGGACCGGCCTTCGATCGTGTTTGCGAGATGACCGTGCCGGTCGCGTTCACGTTGGCGGTCGTGCGCTGGAAGTTCCTCGACATCGACATCATCATCCGGCGCAGCCTCGTGTACACGACCCTCGCGGCCGTCCTGACGGGCGTCTACGTCATGATCGCCGTGCTGATCGGCGCGCGCGTGCGCGAGCTGCTGCCCGCGACGGCGCCTTACATCCCGGTCGTCGCGGCGCTCGCGGCGGCCGCTCTCTTCACGCCGACGCGCCGCGCCATCGGGAGCTGGATCGACCGCACGTTCTTCCGCATCCGGTACGTCCACGGCGTGGCCTTGCGCGAACTGGAGGACGCGCTGCCCGCGGCCGCGGGGCCGCAGGAGATCGCCGCGCTGCTGTGCGAGCTCATCGGGCGCACGCTGGAAGTGCGCGGCTGCGCGGTCGTGGAGATCGGCGGCGGACTCGCGGCGGGCGGAGGGTTCGACGGGGACGCGGCCGGCATCGCCCGCGCGCTGCTGCCTCACGCCGCGCCGGCAGCCCTGTTCGCCGCGCCCGGCGCGACCAGCCTGCCAGAACTCGAGAGCTCCGCCTTCCCGGCGGAGCTGCGCGCCGTCGGCTGCGCCCTGGCCGCGCCGTTGGGGGACGGCGAAGCTGGAGCCGCGGTCTGGCTGCTGCTGGGCGAAAAGCGCAGCGAAAGGCGCTTCATCGAACAGGACCTCGACCTGGTCACCGCGGCCGCAACGAGCGCGGCCGCCGCGCTCGAACGGATCCGCCTGGTGCGTCGCGCGGCCGACGAGGAAGTGGCGCGGCAGCGACTGGACGAGATCGATCGCCTCAAGAACGATTTCCTGTCGCGGGTGGCTCACGACCTGCGCACTCCGATCACGTCCATCACGTGGTCGGCAGACAACCTGCTCGACGGCGTCGTCGGTGGCGTGAACGAGCGTCAGCGCAACTGTCTGCTCTCGATGAAGGCGGCGGCGGGGCAACTCGGGCGGCTCGTCAGCAACCTGTTGGAAATCAGCCGGCTGGAGGTGGGACGCCCGCAGATCGAGATTTCGTCCGTGGACCTGCGGGCCGTGGTTGGCGAGGCGGCCCTCGCCATGGCGCCGATCGCTGCCGCGCGCGGCGTGAGGATCGAGACGGATGCGCCGGCCGAACTGCCGCAGGCGCATGGAGATCGTGAGAAACTCAGCGAGGTCGTCGCGAACCTGCTGGAGAACGCCGGCCGCTACTCGCCGGACGGCGCGGCCGTCGAAGTGACGCTGTCTGCGCCGCCGCCGTCGCGGCGCGTGCTCTTGTGCGTGCGCGACCACGGACCCGGCCTGGGGGAGGGGGAGGCGGAGTTCATCTTCGACCGTTTTCGCCAGGGTCGGCCCAGTCCGTGGACCGCCCCAGGCGGATTCGGGCTCGGTCTGTACGTCGTGAAGTCCTACGTGGAATTGATGGGCGGTGTCGTGACCGCGCGGAACCACCCTGGGGGAGGCGCCGAGTTCGGCGTCGAGCTCCCGACGCGTCTCGATGGCCTGGAGGAAGGCGCATGAAGGCTAACGTGCTGATCGTGGACGACGACGCCGGCTTGCGCCGCGCCCTGGCGGACCGACTGGCCTTCTGGGGTCACGCGACGAGCGAGGCCGCCGACGGGGTCTGTGCGCTGTCCGAGGCCGCGCGCCAGGAGTTCGACCTCGTGCTGCTGGACCTGACGATGCCTGGTCTCTGCGGCCTGGACACGCTGCGCCGTCTGAAGGAGGCCGGCTGCTGCGCCGAAGTCGTGATCCTCACCGCGCACGGCACCGTGGAGGCGGCGGTCGAGGCCCTCAAGCTGGGCGCGACGGATTTCCTGACCAAGCCGGCCGACTTCGCGCTGCTGCAGGCGGTCGTCGAGCGCGCGCTTGAGAAACGGCGCCTGCAACGGGTCAACCGAGCCCTGGCCGAGCGCCTGGCGCCGGGCGACGGGTTCGTGGCCGGCGATTCGTCCGCAATGCGCCAGCTGCTCGACACGGCCGCGCGCGCGGCCCGCTCCAACGCGGTCGTGCTCGTCACGGGCGAGAGCGGCAGCGGCAAGCAGGTGATGGCCGAGTACATTCACGGGCAAAGCCAGCGCGCTCGCGGCCCGTTCGTGTACGTCAACTGCGTGGCGCTCTCCGACGAGCTGATCGAGTCCACCCTGTTCGGCCACGAAAAGGGCGCCTTCACGGGCGCCATCGCGCGCAAGGAAGGCCGCATCGACGCCGCGGCGGGTGGCACGGCATTCCTCGACGAGGTCGGCGACATCACGGCGCGCCTGCAGAGCAAGTTGTTGCACTTTCTCGAAACGAACCAGTTCGAGCGAGTCGGCGGCACACGCACGATCACGGTGGATTGCCGCATCGTGACCGCCACCAACCGCGATCTCGAAGCGGAGGTGCGCGAGGGCCGTTTCCGGCAGGATCTCTACTTCCGACTGAACGTGATCCGCCTGCACGTGCCGCCGCTGCGCGAGCGGCCCGAAGACATCCCGCTGCTGGCGCAGGTCTTCCTCGACCGCTACGCCGTCGAGATGGGCCGGACGCGCCTGAAGCTGGCCTCGCGCACGGCCGAAATCCTGCAGCGCTACCAGTGGCCGGGCAACGTGCGGCAACTGCGCAACGCGGTCGAGCGCATGGTTGTGCTCGCCCGCGCCGACACGCTCACGCCCGACCTGCTGCCGCCCGAGATCTTTCTGCCGGCCGAGCAGCTGGTCGCGGGGCCCGAGCGCTCGATCGCGGCAGCCGCGGGCGGCGCGGGCGAGGAAGACGTCGCGCCACTGCACGACGCCGTCCGGGCGTTCCGGCGCGCACACATCGCGCGGGCTCTCGCCCGCACCGGAGGCAACCAGACGAAGGCCGCGCAGCTGCTAGGGCTGCAGCGGACCTTCCTGAATCGCCTGATCAAGGAGTACGGGCTGTAGGCCCCGTCACCCGCGAAACATTGCGCCGCCGGCGGGATCCCAATCGCCCGGGCTGCAGTATCCCGCCAGCGCGAGAGCGCCCCCCAGCGCGAGGCCGCCGATTCGGGCGTCGGCGTGCCGACCAGTCCGAGCAACGTCAGGCTGTCTTCCTGCGCGGGGGCCAGTTCTCGCGCGGCGAAAGCGGGCGACGCCGACAGCTCCAATCCGGTCAGGAGCAGGATCGTCACGTCCCGCCATGAGCGAGTGTTTCATGACGAACCACCTCTCCGCAGTCATCACCGCATCCAAACCACGAACCAGTCCATCGCCACGCCCACCGTCCAGTGGATGACCACGGCGGGCCAGATCGAACGGCAACGCAGGGTGATCGCGCCCAGTGCGAGACCCGCCGGGATCGCTGACAGCGTTTCCAGCGCGGGCCGCGCGAAGTGCGCGGTCACCGAAAGCGCGGTTTGCAGCGCGTTGGCGGGGCCGGCGCCGAGCCGCCCGCGCAAGCCCAGCAGCAGCACGCCGCGAAAGAGCAGTTCCCACGCGACGTAGTAGACCAGCAGCAGCGCGGCGTGTGGGAGGAACGACGCCGGCGTCGGCGCGAGCGCGCGGTCGAGCGGGTACACGGCACGCATGGCGGGATCGGCCGCCGCCAAGCGGCCGGCGAGGACCGCGACCGGAATACCGATTGCGGTCCACGCGAGGCCGGCCCGCACGCGCCCGGCTCCCAGTCCCACGTCGCGCGTGCGCAGACCGCCCAGGCGAGCGCCCAGCAGCGGCAGCAGGCCCAGGAGCAGGCCGGCTGCGAGCCAGTGCGCAGGCGCGGGCAAGGGCGCGCCGCTCAGAGGAGACCAACCCTGTCCTGCCGCGCGCAGGCCGAGCTGATCGGCGCGGGTCCAGTAGTGGAACAGCGTCAGCGCCAGCGCGGCGAGCGTCAGCAGGGGCGCCGCGCGCCCAGGCGCGGGCAGGCGCCGCGTCCGCCGCCAGTCGATAGGTTTCACCATTCCCGCCCACCTCCGTCTAGCCAGGCCACCGTCTCGGTCAACCCCTCGCGCAACGTCCGCGGCGCGTAGCCGAGGTCGCGGCGCGCGGGCGCGATGTCCGCGGTGCGGCTCTCCAGGAACGTCCTGATCCAGCCGGGCGAGAGCGCGGGCAGGTCGCCGAGGCCACCCAGCAGCACGGTCAGGCGCGCCAGCGCCACGCCGGCCGCGGGCGGCAGCGCCAGCATGCGCCGCCGCGGCACGCCGGCGATCTCCGCGGCCAGTTCCAGGTACGCGGTCAGCGGCACGTTCTCTGGGCCCCCCAGCACGTACGCCGTGCCGCGCCCCCCGCGCCGCGCGGCCAGCAGGATGCCGTCGGCGACGTCGTCCACGTGCACCCAGTTCGCGAGGGCGCCGCCGTCGTCGAGGCGCAGGCGCAGCCTTCCCGACAGATAGAGTGCGAGCAGGCGCGTGGCCCCGTTCGCTGCGTTCAGGGGCCCGGGTCCGTACACGCGCGTCGGGCGCACGATGACTGCGTCGAGCCCGGTCGCGGCTTGCGCGAGCACGGACATTTCCGCCTGTTGCTTGCTCGTCTCGTAGGGCGTGAGCCGGGCGGCCGCGCCGCGCACGGGCGCGGGACGGTCGGGAGGCGCGACCAGCCATGTCGAAACGTGGACGAAGCGGCGCACGCCGGCTTCGGCGGCCGCGCGCAGCAGCTCGTGCACGGCCGCCGCGTTCACGGCGGCGAAGGTGCCGGGGTGACGCGCGTGCGGCCTGGCGAGCGCGGCCAGGTGCAGCACGGTGTCGGCCCGCTCCACCGCCCGCGCGACGGCCCAGCGGTCGCTCAGGTCACCGCGCACCACCTGCACGCGTTCGGCATCGCCTGGCGCCAGACGCGCCGGGTCGCGCACGAGCACGCGGATCTCGTCATCGCCGTCGAACATGCGGCGCAGGACGCGCCGCCCCACGAAGCCGGTGACTCCGGTCACGAGCGTGATGGCCATGCCCGTTCACCTCCCGCGATGGCGGTCGCCCGCCGTCCCGCGATCGTTCGACGTCTCGGCGCGAGGGCGCGACGCGGACCGAGCGCCGCGTTGAGCAGCAGCGCCCACGCCGCGCCGGCCGCGGCGTCGAGCGCGTAGTGGTTGCCCGTGTAGACGGTCGAGAGCACGACCGCCGCCGCCCAGCCCGCGAGCCAGGGCGCGAGACGGCGGCTCCCGGCGCGCCAGGCTAGACAGGCGGACATGACGGACGCGGCGCAGTGCGAGCTGGGAAAGGCGGTGCCGGGCGAGTCGCCGGCGGCGCGCAGCGCCGCGGCCAGGCTAGCGAAGAGACCGTGCCCGGCTCCAGCTCCCTCCGCTAGGCGCGGTCCGCAGACCGGCAGCGCCGCCGAAACGGCGAAGCAGCCCAGATACGTCGCCACCATGCCGAGCGTCGCGGCCCGGAACTCGTCGCGCCGCTGGCGCAACACCGCGCGCAGGGGCACGACGACGATGAGGACGAAGTACGAAAGGTAGGCGAAGTGCGCCGCTTCCTGCAGCCAGCGTCCGGACGCGGCCAACGCCCAGGTCCGGTGCAAGGGTCCACCGAAAAGCGCGAGATCGAGTCGGGCGATCAGCGGGTCGCGCGTCGCTGCTTGCGAGACGGCGTGCAGTCTCCCCAATTCGCTCCACGCCACGACCCAGACGAGCCAGGGGTAGGCGTCGCGCAGGGCCCCAGCCATCCCGCCGCGACGGCGCCCGCCGCCGCGCAGCCACGCGGGCAGCAGCCACGCCGCCGCGGCGTGCAGGATGGCCCAGACCGCAGCGGACGACTCCCGTCCGGCGGCCGCGAGCCACGCGGCGCACAGCAGAACGTTCCACACCACCACGACGCGATCGATCGGCAGGAGGCGGCCAGCGTCGGCGGGCGCGGCGGCGCCGGCGGGATTCAACCGTGGATCCATCGTTGCCCCCTCAGCCAGGCCACGGTCTCATCGATGCCGCGCGCCAGCGGCCAGGCCGGCGCGAAGCCGAGTTCGTGCATGGCGGGCGTCGGGTCGCAGACCCAGCTGCGCCCGGTCAATTCGCGCACGCGGTCGCGATTGAGTTGCGCGGCGCGACCGCGCAGATGGGCGCACCCTTCCGACGCGACGGCGAAGACGCGCGCGACCGACTCCGGCAGGCTCACGCGCAGCGGGCGACGCCCGAGCGCGCGCCCCGCGGCGCCGACAAAATCCATCCACGTCACGGTCTCGGGGTGCGCGATGCACCAGGTGCGTCCGGCCGCCTCCGGCGAGGCGGCGGCGAGCAACCCGGCCACGGCGTCGGCGACGTAGACGAGGCTCAGCGGCCGATCCCAGTCACCCACCGTGACGGCCACGCCGTGCTGGATCATGCGCAACAGCTTGGGCACCATCACGTCGCGCGGCCCGTACACGGCGGGAAAGCGCAGGATCGTCGCGGGCACGCGATCCGCCCAGGCGTGCACGACCGCCTCGGCCATCAGTTTCGATTGCCCGTAGTGAGACAGCGGGCAGGGCACCGTGCGCGCGTCGAGTGGCTCACCGTTGCGTCCGGGCCCAGCCGCCGCCAGCGACGACATGAAGACAACCAGCGGGGGCGACGGCGCGGCCGCGGCCGCGCGCAGCAGGTGATCGGTCCCTTCGGTGTTGACGACATAACAGTCGCGCGCCGAGCGGCCTTCGGTCAGGGCAGCGAGGTGGAAGACGACGTCGGCGTCGGCGAGGATCCCGCGCAGACGCGCGACGTCTTGCAGGCCGACGGGGTGCCACTGCGCCGGCAGGCCGGACAGCCAGCCCTGCCTGGCGCCGGATCGCTCGATGCAGGCGACCTCGTCGCCGCGCGCCAGCAGGGCCTCGATCAGGTGACTGCCGGCGAAGCCGGCGCCTCCGGTCACGACCGCGCGCATGCCGGTCACCTCCCCACCGCAGGGGCGACCCCCCGCGGGCCCGCCCCGAGCGCGTATGCGTCGCACGCGCTGGCGGTCGCCCGCGCGACCGCGACCGCCTCCGCCGCGACGATCTCCGGGCGCTCCTCATGCAGGAAATGCCCGGCGCCATCCACCTTCTCCACCGTGAGTCGGCGCAATCCGCGCAGCATCGCGTTGAACTGGTCCTCGGGCAGCGCGCCGGCATGCGGCGCGCCGCCGATCAACAACGAGACTCGGCACGCGATCTGTGGCAGCCGCGGCACCAGAGAATCGGGCTCCACGGACTGTGCCATCGCGCGGAAAGCCCTGGCGGCGGCGCCGAAATCGGCCGCCGGGCCTGCCAGATAGGCCTGGAGCGTGGCGTCGTCGAGCCAGTCACAGTTCCCCGAGGAGGCCTCGAGGCTGCCGCGGAATCGGCCGCGCACGAACCCCATGCCGAGGAGCTTCGAGGCGAGCTTGGCCTTGCCGAGCGCGCTCGAGAGCGCGGGCGAGGCCGCGCTCTCGGCCGGTCCTCCCTCGAGAGCGACGATGGCGCGCACCAGGTCGGGCCGGCGCCCGGCCAACCGCAACGCCATCGACACGGAGACCCCGTGCGCCACGACGACCGCCGGTCCCACGCGCAGCGAGTCGAGCAAGGCCGCGAAGCGATCGGCCTGCGCTGTCAGCGAATAGTCAGCTCCCTCGGGACGCGGCGAGGCGCCCACGCCCAGCGGTTCCACCACGATGACGCGGAGGCCCGCGGCCTCGAGTCGCGGCACGACGCCGCGCCAACCGTGCGCGCAGCCCGACAGGCCGGGGATCAACAGAACCGGTGCGCCGACGCCGGTGTCGCGGTAGTTGACCGTGACGGCGGCCGCGGCAGCATCGGCGAAGGTCGCCAGCAGGGTTGAGAGCGCCAGCAGTGTGATCGACGACAATCGCTTCATGGTGAACTCCCCGGGTGGCGCCGCGCCTGATGCGCGGCGCCGTCGCCGGCGCAAGCGCGGGGCCAGCCCGTGGCGCGACGCGGTCGGGCGCGCGATCTCGAGCCGGGAAAACGATTTGCGGCCGGAGACGGAGGCAGGAGGTGTGCCGCGGAGAATAGCTCCGGGCGCCGCCATGTACGGAGGAGCGCACAACCTCTGTATCGGGCGCGGCACAAGGAGAAAGAGGCGACGGGCGGCCCCGCGGGGCCGCCCGTCGCAAGGGGAACGGCTCGGCCGCGGCTAGCGCGCGGTCGCCAGCAGCTCGTCCACGAGCGGCTGGGCGTCGTAGAGCTTCGCCAGCGCCTGCAGGATCGCGCGCACGTCGACGCAGACGCAGCGCGCGTCCGTCTCGTCGTACACGAAGCTGTTGGCGTGGCTGGTCTGGTTGCCGTCGAAGGCGACGCCGACCAGGCGGCCCTCGCGGTCGACCAGCGGGCTGCCGGAGTTGCCGCCCGTGATGTCGGCCGTGCAGACGAAGTTGAGTGGTTGAGCCAGGTCGAGCGCCTCCCGCCGCTGGCGCAGTCGCTCGGTCAGGGCGAAATCGCCGCGGTCGCCGAAGGAGTGGGCGCGATCATAGAGCCCGTGCCACGTCGTGAAGGCGGGCACCAGCGTCGTCGCGGACGGGTAGCCGGACACCTTGCCGAAGCCCAGCCGCAGCGTGCCGGTGGCGTCGGGGTAGGCGCGGTCGCCGTAGACGGCGAAACGGGCGCGTGCGATCAACGTCGCGGCCTCCTCGTCCACAGCTCGCACGCTGTCGCGCCAGGCCTTTTCGGCGCGGCGCAGGATCGGATCGACGCGGCGCGCGAGCTCGAGCAACGGGTCGGAGTCCTTCGCCAGGGCCTTCCCCTTGTCCGCCAGCAGGGCCCGCCGCGCCGCGGCGTCGTCGAGACGCGTGCCGGACAGGTAAGCCGCGGCGGCCTCCTCGGGCGCGCGTCCCTGCAGGACAGCCAATGCCAGCGGGTCCTGCTCGCCGAGGCCGTCGCGCAGGCGCCGGAACGCGTCGGCGGCGAGCACCTCCTCCATGTCCTTGTGGACCGGGAACGGGGTCTCCAGGCGGCGCAGCAACGAGGGCAGCTGCGACGCGTGATAGCCGTCGAGGCGCTCGGCGTCCGGCTTGGCGACCTCGGCGGCGTAGCGCACCATGTGCAGCGCGTTGCCGAAGAAGCGGCTGCCGGGCATCTCCATGCGGTAGAGGCGATCCTGTTCGTGCGCGCGCGCCCAGGCCACCGATCCGGCCGCCAACGGCCAGGCGCGGCCGTACTGGGACGAGATGTTCAAGTTCGCCGCCACGGCGTCGCGCAGATCCTTCTCCTGCGCCGCCTTGATGGCCTGCAGCGCCGGGTCGCACAGGCCGGCGTATTCCCCCTCCAGGCTCTTAAGCGAGTTCCCGTAGAAGTAGTCCACGGTGCGGCCGCGTCGCGCCTCCTCCTCGCCTCGCGCCATGTAGCCGCGCAGCACCTCGCGCTGGTGCCGCAGGCGCGCCAGACGCTCGGGATAGACCAGCTCGCGCTCGTAGTCGAGCCAAGCCGCCACGCGCAGCCGCTCGGTCCTGCCCGGATTGCCCGAGACGAAGACGAGCTCGTTCTCCTCGACGCCCGTCGGGTCGGTCGCCAGGAAGTGGTCCACCTTCGCCGGCTGTCCGTTCTCCCAGACGCGCAAGAAGGCGATGTCGAGATCGTGGCGCGGATAGCAGAAGTTGTCCCAGTCGCCGCCGAAGGAGGCCGCCTGGATCTCGGGACAGAACACCAGGCGGATGTCGGTGTACTCGCGGTAGCGGTACAGGTCGTGGCGCGCCCCGCCGTAAAGCGTCACGACCGCGCCTTTCAGGCCCGTCTTCTTTAGGCATTCCGTCTCGATGGCCGCCTTGGCCGCGGCGCGGGCGACGCGGGCGGTCGCTGCGTCCGTCCCGGGTTTGATCGCCGCCTCCACGCGGGCTGTGACGTCCTCGATCGACACCAGCACCTGCACCGTGTTGCCCGGCAGCGGGATCTCCTGCTCTCTCGTCGCGGCGTAGAACCCGTCGAGCACGTAGTTGCGCTCCCGCGTCGAGATCCGTTGGATCGAAGAGAGCGCGACGTGGTGGTTGGTGAGGACCAGGCCGTCCGGCGAGACGAAGGCCGCGCTGGCGCCCGGGTCCACGCTGGCCAGCCGCAGATGGTCGAGCCAAGCCTGCGTGGGGGCGAAGCCGTGTCGCGCCTGGATCTGCTCCAAGGGCGCGCGGTCAAAGAGCCACATGCCCTCGTCGCCGCGAGCGGTGGCCGTGGCGAGCGTGTGGATGGCGAGGGCCAGCAGCGTGGCCCGCCCGATCTTGAGACCGGTCATGGTGCCTCCTCGTGGTCGTGCGCGCGACGGCAGGCCGGGGACGGCCGCCGACGATTGATGAAGGCCGCCGCCGGCGGCGGTCCTCAGATGCCCAGAGCCCTGGTCGCGGGGCCGAGATCCTCGGGTCGCAGGAAGACGATGTAGCCGAACCCGCCGCCGCCGTCGGTCACCCCGGTGGCCGCCTGCACGTTCAGTCCGGCCTCGCTCAGACGGCGGTGGATGTCGACGAGCGCTCCGATATGATTCTCGCCCTGCACCAGGATGGCGGTCCGCGGGTCGCCGAGGCGGTAACCGGCCCGATCCGCCACCGCGGCCAGTTGTTCGTCGCTCTCGGGAAAAACCAGCAATTCCTCGCGCTCGGCCGAGCCCGTCGGATTGGCGGAGAACGCCACGAGCGCGACGCCCGCCTGCGCGAGGGCGGAGAGGAAGCGGCACGCTTCGCCGGGGCGGTCGGGAACGCCCACCGAGAAGTAATCGATCTGTCGGATCGACGCTCGCATGCTCTTGTCGGACCTCCGGGCTGCTGGACCGAGCGGCCCGGGTCCCTGCCCGGGCCGCGTGTTCGTGCAAGGCGCTGCGCATGATAGCACGCGCCGACGCCCGTGGGCGCGCGTGTTTCTCGGAGCCCCCGGGGGAGATCCCCGCTTCCCAACCGGGCAACCGTGCTCCATATTTGCGACCGCTCGAATGACGTTCATTCTCTCGATTTGACGGTGCGGTCCGATGCTCTGTCCCGGCGTCAGATGGCTGCTCGGCGCCTGCCTCCTCGCGACCGCTCTGCAGGCCGCCGCGCCGCACGCCCGCGCGCAGCAGGCGCCGGCGCCAGCCGACAGTCTGGCGGTCTCGCCGCCGAGCCCGCCGCCGCCGTCCGCGCGGCAGCGAGGACCCTATTTTTTCTATCGCCGCCTCGACTACGGCAGCGAGGCGCTCGTGCACCCGCTGCGCATGATCGTCAACAGCGGCTACGGCATCATGCAGGTGGGTGGTCGCGACAACCATCCGTTCGACATCGATTACGAGCGGGGCGCCAGGAACCTCTGGATGAACCTGCGCGATCCGCTGGCGGCCATCCAGAACGAAGGGTGGGGTCGCTTCCTGCAGGAAGAGATCATTCCCGTCAGCACCAGCTCCCGCGGCGCGCGCTACTGGCCCAACTACACGCAGCACCTGATCGGCGGCGGCATGAGCTGGCGGCTGATCAAGGAATGGTTCATCGCCCACGATTGGCCGGCGCCGGGGTGGTTGGCGACGGGGACCATGCTCGGCTACCACGTCCTGAACGAGATCGTCGAGACGAGCGACTACGACGGCTGGACGACCGATCCGGTGGCCGACCTGTACATTTTCGATCCCGCCGGCATCCTGCTCTTCAGCTCGGACCGCGTCGCGCGCTTCTTCAGCGACACGCTGCACATGGCGGATTGGTCCTACCAGATATGTTACGATCCATGGGACCAGACGCTCGAGAACATGGGCCAGAACTTCGCCTTGAAACTGCGCCTGCCGCGCTCGCGACGATGGCACCTGTTCTATCACTACGGCACGCACGGCGAGATCGGTCTGTCTTACTGGCAGGACGACGGCGACTGTTTCTCGGCGGGCGCCGGCCTCATGGCCGGCCGGCTGATCCAACTGGCCGACGGTGTGAGGACCGTGGACCTGGTGCCGACAGCCGGCGTGTTCTGGGATCGCAACAACTCGCTCATGGCCAGTTTCATCTTCGCCGACACGCAGGCTTATCGCTGGCGGCTGAACGTATACCCCGGCGTCGTGCGGCTAGGAGCCTGGTCGCCCGGGTTTTACGCGGCGCTCAACTGGAGCAACCGCTTCGAAGCCGGCGTGACCATCAGCGCGCGACTCCCGCTCGGCGTGGCCAGCGGCGGGAGCTGATCCGGCCGGCGGTTCCGGAAAAGGCGGCCTGAGGTGCGGGAGGATCCGGGACGCGGCGGGGCGCAAGGCGACGCAGACGCCGCGGCCGCCGCCGCGCACCCCCTGCGCGATACGATCTGCGCCCGGCGCGCGATCCTGCACGTGGACATGGACGCTTTCTTCGCGGCCGTCGAGGTGCTCGACGATCCCTCGCTGCGCGGCCGGCCCGTCATCGTGGGCGGCACGCCCGAGGGACGCGGCGTGGTCGCCGCCGCCTCCTACGAGGCGCGCCGCTTCGGCGTCCACAGCGCGATGAGCGCCGCCCGCGCGCGTCGGCTCTGCCCGCGAGGCGTCTTCCTGCGCCCGCGCGGACGGCGCTACGCGGAAATCTCCGCTCAGATCTTCGCCGTCTTCCGCGACTTTACGCCGATGGTCGAGCCGCTCTCGGTCGACGAGGCCTTCCTCGACGTGACCGGCTGCCAGCGACTGTTCGGACCGGCGGCCGCGATCGGGCGCGCGATCAAGGACCGCGTCCGCGAGGAAATCGGTCTGATCGCCTCCGTGGGCGTGGCGCCGAACAAGTTCCTGGCCAAGCTGGCCAGCGACCTCGAAAAGCCCGACGGCTTCGTGGTGATCGAGGAGAGCGAGATCGCCGAGCGCCTGGCGCCCTTGCCGGTGTCGCGGCTGTGGGGCGTGGGCCGGGTGACCGAGCAGGCGCTGGCGCGACGCGGCGTGCGGTCGGTATGCGACCTGCTCGCGTGCGATCCGGCCGCGCTGGAGGTCCAACTCGGTGCCGCGGCGCGGACGCTGCGCGAGTTGGCGATGGGGCGCGACGATCGTCCCGTCGCGCCGGAGGGAGAGCAACGATCGTACGGCGCCGAGATCACTTTCGCCCGCGACGTTCAGAGCGCGCAAGAGTTGCGCGAGGCGCTGGACGAATTGACGGAAAGGGTGGGAGGCCGCCTGCGCTCGGACGGTCTGGCCGCGCGCACCGTGCACGTGAAGGCCCGATACCCCGATTTCACGACCGTCACGCGGGCGGTCACCCTGCCGGAGCCCACCGCGCTCACCACCGTCCTGCGGGAGGCGGCGCGCGACCTGCTGGACCGGCGGCTGGAGCGCCGCGGCCGGCCGCTGCGGCTGCTGGGAGTCTCGGTCTCTCGCCTTGAGCCGGTCGTCCGGGCGCAGGGCGAATTGTTCGGCGATCCCGGCCGGGAGAAGGCGGCGGAAATCGACCTTCTGGTGGACCGCGTGCAGGATCGCTTCGGGCGCGCGCTACTGCGGCGCGGGGCCCGGCGGCGCCCCGCGGACCGCGGCGGGGCGGCTTGACTTCCCCCGGCGCGCCTGACTTCTTTCAGCCTGCCCTCGCGACAGCCTTCGCGGGCGGCGTCCGCGGCACCGGCTCCCGGCCGCCGCGCCCCTGCGCCCGCCCGCTGCCTGTTTTCCACCGTCTCCGGATCAGCGGTCCCGCGGCCATCGCCGCGGCGCGGCCGCCCGGAGGCTGAAAGGCCCTGACCGCTGGAGAGGATGAGTGACATGGCCAAGAGCTCGTACAATCCGTTCGCCACCGCGCAGGCCCAGTTCGACAAGGTCGCGGAGTTCCTGGAACTCGACGCCGCCACGCGCGAGCTGCTGCGCAACCCGCTGCGGGAGTACGCGTTCGCCATCCCGGTGCGGATGGACGACGGCACCACGCAGGTGTTCCGCGGTTTTCGCGTGCAGCACAGCGACGCGCGCGGACCGAGCAAGGGAGGCATCCGCTTCCACCCGCAGGAGACCGTCGACACGGTGCGCGCCCTGGCCATGTGGATGACCTGGAAATGTGCGGTCGTTGACATCCCGCTGGGTGGCGGCAAGGGCGGCGTCATCTGCGACCCGCACAACCTGAGCGCTCGCGAACAGGAGCAGATCTGCCGGGGCTGGGTGCGGCAGCTGGCGCGCGACATCGGCCCGCTGCGCGACGTGCCGGCCCCCGATGTCATGACCAACGCGCAGCACATGCTCTGGATGCTGGACGAGTTCGAGACCATCCACGGCGCCCATCTGCCGGGCGTCATCACCGGCAAGCCGGTCGGCATGGGCGGCTCGCTCGGCCGCACCGAGGCCACGGGGTACGGCGTCGTGTTCACGGTCCGCGAGGCGCTCAAAGAGCTGGGCGTCCGCCCCTCGGACACGACGGCGAGCGTGCAGGGCTTCGGCAACGTCGCGCAGTACGCGATCCAGCTCTACACCCAACTGGGCGGCAAGGTCGTCTGCGTCTCGTACTGGGATCAGTCCGACCAGTGCTCCTACTCGGTGCGGCGCCTCTCCGGCGTCGACCTGGCGCAGCTGCTCGGCGTCACCGACCGCTTCGGGGGCATCGACAAGGCCAAGGCCAAGGGGTTGGGCTACGAAATCCTGCCGGGCGACGCCTGGCTGGAGCAGGACGTGGACATCCTCATGCCGTGTGCCCTCGAGAACCAGATCACCGGCGAGAACGTCGGCAAGATCGCCAAGCGCGTGAAGATTATCGCCGAAGGAGCCAACGGGCCCACCACGCTGGACGCGGACAAGGTGCTCGAGGAGCGCGGCATCTTCCTGATCCCGGATTTTCTGGCGAACGCCGGCGGCGTCACCTGCAGCTATTTCGAGCAGGTGCAGAGCAACATGAACTACTTCTGGGAAAAGGACGAAGTCCTGGGCAAGCTCGACGTCAAGATGACGTCCGCTTTCCACGCCGTGCGCGAACTGGCGAAGAAGCGCAAGATCTACATGCGCGACGCGGCCTACGTGATCGCGATCGGTCGCGTCGCCCAGGCCAGCAAGGACCGCGGCTGGGCGTAGGACCTTGAGCCCAGCCGCTGCGGCGGCCGAGTCGGCCGGGGGAGGGGGAGCGCTGCCGCCTCCGCCCTCCCTCGCCGGGCCGGCCGCGGTACCCCGGGCGCGGCGTGGCGGCCGCGGAAGGGACCCATGATGCGCAGCAGCGGCGGCCGCCCCGCGGCGCCCCTCCTCCCGCTCTTCGACCGCGGGAGCCTCGACGGGCCGCAGTCCTTCACCCGGCTCGGCGACGGCGCGCTCGGCGGCAAGGCGGGCGGACTGGCGGCCATCCGCGAGGTCCTGGCGCGCGAACTCGACCCGGGCGGGCACCCCGGCATCGCGGTCGACATCCCCCCCTCGGTCGTGCTGCCCACCGACGTCTTCGACGGCTTCATGCGGCTGAACAACCTGCGCGAAATCGCCTTGTCCGACGCTCCCGACGAGGTGATCGCGGACGCCTTCGTGCGCGCCGAGATCCCGCCAGAGATCGTGGGCGACCTGCGCGCCCTGGTCGCACACGCGCGCCGCCCGCTGGCGGTGCGCTCCTCGAGCCTGCTTGAGGACGCCATGTTCGAGCCGTTCGCGGGTGTCTACGCCACGAAGATGATTCCCAACAACCAGCCTGACGCCGACACGCGTTTCCGCCGTCTGGCCGAGGCGATCAAGCTGGTGTGGGCCTCCACCTTCTTCGGCGGCGCGAAGGCGTACCGGCGCGCCACGCGCGAGCCGGACGCCGAGGAAAAGATGGCCGTCCTGCTCCAGGATGTGGTGGGCGAGCGGCACGACGATCTGTACTACCCTCACGTCTCCGGCGTCGCGCGATCCTGGAACTTCTATCCCACGGGCAACGCGCGCCCGGAGGACGGAGTCGTGGATCTCGCCCTGGGCCTGGGCAAGACGATCGTGGACGGCGGTCGCGTCTGGACCTACTCGCCGGCCTGGCCCGAGTCTCTTCCCCCCTTCGGCGCGGCGCGCGATCTGCCGAAGCTCACGCAGACCGCCTTCTGGGCCGTGAACATGGGGCGGCCGCCAGCCTACGACCCGCTGCGCGAGACGGAGTATCTGACGCAGGGCGACCTGAAGCGGGCGGACTACGACGCGGTGCTCGATCAGCTGGTCTCGACCTACGACGCGGCCAACGACCGTCTCGTCATGGGCACGGGCCTGGATGGCCCGCGCGTGCTCACGTTCGCGCCGCTGCTGGGAATGCCGGACGTGCCGCTCAACCCGCTGATCGGACGCCTGTTGCAGGTGTGCCGCGACGCCGTGGGCGAGGCGGTCGAAGTGGAGTTCGCGCTGACGCTCGGCTCCCGGGGAGGGCTGCCGGCTCGGCTGGGGTTCCTGCAGGTGCGCCCCATGGTCGTGTCGCAGGCCGAAATCGCGCTGGAGCCGGAGGAATTGACGGCGGGACAGGCGCTGGTCGCTTCGGAAAGCGTGCTGGGAAACGGCGAGAACGCCGCGATACGGGACATCGTCTACGTAAGGCCGGAAACCTTCGACGCCTCGCGCACGCGGGCGATCGCCGCGGAAATCGCCCAGCTCAACCGGACGCTGTCCGCGGAAGGCCGGCCCTATCTGTTGATCGGCTTCGGCCGCTGGGGCAGTTCGGATCCGTGGCTGGGCATCCCGGTGGATTGGGCCGCGATCAGCGGCGCGCGCGCGATCGTGGAGGCGACCTTGCCCGACATGAACGTCGAGCGGAGCCAGGGATCGCATTTCTTTCACAATCTCACCAGTTTCCAGGTATTCTACTTCCAGGTGCGCCATGCGGGACCGCACGGCGTGGACTGGCAGTGGCTGAACGCACAATCCGCGGCGGCCGAGACGCCGCACGCGCGTCACGTCCGACTCGCGACGCCGCTGCGCGTGCGCGTCGACGGACGCAGCGGACGGGGCGTGATCACGAGATGACCGAGCAGGGCGACAACCTGGGCAAGCTGCTCTATTCGCTCCACGAGCGGGCCAAGGAGCTGAACTGCCTCTATCGGATCGAGGAGGTCCTCAGCCAGCCGCAGCTCTCCACGCGCGCGATCTTCGAGAAGATCGTGAAGGTGATCCCCGCCGGCTGGCAGTTTCCGGACATGTGCCAGGCCGGCATCGTGTACGAGAACCTGACGTTCCGGTCGGATGACTGGGTTGACACGCCCTGGACGCAGAGCGCCGACATCATCGTGATCGATGAGTACGTCGGACGCGTGATCGTTTCCTATCGCGAGGAGCCCCCTTCGGGGCGTGACGGCGTCTTTCTCAAGGAAGAGGAGCGCCTGATCCATTCCATCGCCGACCGCCTCGGGCATTTCATCATGCACCAGCGCATGAAGACGCTCGTTCAGGAGTATCAGGCGGCCGCGCAGGAGTTCGAACGCACCCGCCGGGGCGATTGGCAAGTCGTGCTGGAGATGCTGCGGCACACCGACCGCAACCTCTATCTCAGCATTTCCCACAAGATGCTCAACCATCTTTGCTGGGCGGGCGTGGGCGAAGCCGAGCAACTGCTCGCCTCCGCGCTGCCGGACCAGATGTCCGAGCAGGACGAGCGCTATGGCGACACCAACCGCCCCTACGGACGCCGGGCCGCCGGCATCACCGAGGACATGTCGCGCGAGATCTTTCGCCTCGCCGCGACGCACCTCACCGACGACGAGATCTTCTCGCGAGTGCAGAAATGGGTGCAGGAGGACAAGCTCAACTACCTGATCAATCCGCTCGTCAGCCTGAACACGCCGCTGCCGGACGTCGTCGACGCCATCCGCCGTTACCACCACATCGCGCCGCAGGACGCCGAACTGCCCAGCGCGACCAGCATGAACGTGCGCGTGGCTCTGATTCGCCGCTTCTTCACGGAGCAACTGCGCTTCATCAACATCGCCAAGAGCTACATAGACGTCGCGGACTACTTCGACCTGTTGCAGAACATCATCTACAGCGCGGACAGCCACGGAAAGCTGGGCGGCAAGAGCGCGGGCCTGTTCCTGGCCATGCAGATCCTCCTCAAGGACACCACCGGCGGAGAGCTGCTCGCCAATCTGCGCGTGCCGAAGACCTGGTTCGTGGCCTCCGACGTCACGCTCAGCTTCATCCACTACAACAACCTGAACGAGGTCGTGGAGCAGAAATACAAGGAGATCAACCAGATCAGGCTCGAATACCCGCACATCGTGCAGACGTTCAAGAGCAGCCAGTTCCCGCCGGAAATCGTGAAGGGCTTGTCGGTGGCGCTCGACGACTTCGGCGACGTTCCGCTCATCGTCCGCAGCTCGAGCCTGCTGGAAGACCGCATCGGCTCCGCCTTCTCCGGCAAGTACAAGAGCCTGTTCCTCGCCAACCAGGGCACGAAGCAGCAGCGGCTGACGGCGCTGGAGGACGCCATCGCCGAGGTGTACGCGTCGGTCTTCGGACCCGACCCCATCGAGTACCGCGCCGAGCGCAACCTCCTGGATTTCCACGAAGAGATGGGGATCATGATCCAGGAGGTCGTCGGCACGCGGGTCGGCCCGTACTGGCTGCCCGCGTGGGCCGGCGTCGCGTTCAGCCGCAACGAGTTCCGCTGGTCGGCGCGGATCAGGCGCGAGGACGGATTGATCCGCCTCGTGCCAGGTTTGGGCACGCGCGCCGTCGACCGCACCAGCGACGACTACCCGGTGCTCGTCGCGCCCGGGCAGCCCAACCTGCGCGTGAACGTCTCGATCGAAGAAGTCGTGCGCTACGCGCCCCGCAAGATCGACGTCATCAATCTGGAGACCAATACCTTCGAAACCGTCACCGTGGCGGAGCTCCTGCACCGGCACGCGGACGACCTGCCGGTGCTCGAACAGATCGTGTCGGTCTACGACGGAGGGCGTTTGAAGCGCCCGCTCAAGGGACAGATCGATCCGGGTCGCGACGATCTCGTCGTCACCTTCGAGGGGCTGATCTCCAACACGGCCTTCGTGAAACAGATGCAGCACATCCTCACGACGCTCGAGACCAAGATGGGACAACCGGTGGACATCGAGTTCGCCTCCGACGGCAAGCACTTCTATCTGCTCCAGTGCCGGCAGCAGAGCAGCGGCGCGGGGGCGGTCGCGGCGCCGATTCCCAAGGACATCCCGCCCGAACGGATTCTTTTCTCGGCCAAGCGCTACGTCTCCAACGGATTCGTGCCGCCGATCACCCACATCGTCTACGTGGATCCGCAGCAGTACGGCCAGCTGGCCGATCGGTCCGAGATGTTGGCGGTGGGGCGGGCGGTCGGACACCTGAACAAGATCCTGCCCAAGAGGCGCTTCATTCTCATGGGGCCAGGCCGCTGGGGCAGCCGGGGCGACATCAAGCTGGGTGTCAGCGTCACCTACTCCGACATCAACAACACCGCGATGCTGGTGGAGATCGCGCGCCAACAGGGCAACTATGTGCCCGATCTTTCCTTCGGCACGCATTTCTTCCAGGATCTCGTCGAGGCTCAGATCCGGTATCTGCCCCTCTATCCCGACGATCAGGGGATCGAGTTCAACGAGCGGTTCCTGACGACGGCTCCCAACATGTTGGGCAAGCTGCTGCCCGACCACGCGGGCCTCGCCGACGTGATCCGTGTCATCGACGTGCCCGCGTGCGCCGATGGCCTGGTGCTGAACGTCCTGATGAACGCGGATCTCGACGAAGCCGTGGGCGTGCTGGGCAGGGCCGCGGCCGCCGCGGAGGCCCAGGAGTCGGGATTCGCGACAGACGCGCCCGGGCAGCACGCCGATCTGTTCTGGCGGTGGAGGCTGAGCATGGCCGAGCAGGTCGCGGCGGCGATGGACGCGGACCGTTTCGGCGTCAAGGCGCTCTACGTTTTCGGCAGCACCAAGAGCGGATCGGCCGGTCCCGGCAGCGACATCGACCTTCTGGTGCACTTCGACGGCAGCGAGCGGCAGCGGCGGGATCTGCTGCTGTGGCTCGAGGGGTGGAGCCTGTGCCTGGCGGAGATGAATTACCAGCGGACGGGCTACCGCTCGCCCGGCCTGCTCGACGTCCACATCGTCACCGACGACGACATCGAGCGGCGCACCAGCTACGCCGTCAAGATCGGCGCCATCACCGATCCCGCGCGACCGCTGAGCCTCGGCCGGCGGTCCTGAGGCGGGCGTTCTAGACCAGGATCCGGATCGCGCCTTGCGGGGCGTCCGGGTCGAAACGCACGACGGCCACTTCCGGACCGTCGTGCGCCCCTTGGAACATGCACGTCCTGCCGAGCGACTCGCGCCAACGCCCCGTGATCCCGGTGGACTCGTGCACGTGTCCGTGCAGCGTGATCAGGGGTTGCCTGGTCTCGATGAAGCGACGGATCGCGATGCTGCCGACGTGGGGGTCGAGGGGAACGTGGTCGATCATTTTGCCGTCGAGGGCGGCACGGTCGAGAGCGGTCTCGTAGGGCGGGGAGTGGAACAGGAAGATCGCCGCGCTCAGGTCGTCCGACCCGACCAGCGCGTCAAGATCCTCGGCGATCGTCGACCGGACGATCTCCTCGCGCGGCACGTGGAGCGAGAGGCTGCCTTCCTCCGGCGGGACGCACCCGGGATCGACGTAACGGGAAACGTCGTAGCGTTCCCAGTCCTTGAGCCGGAACGGCGTGGGGGGAACGCAGGCGTAACCATAAACTCGGCGCGCTTCGAATTCGACGCTGATCCCGTGCACGTACTCCCACAAGCCGCGCGTCGCGCCGGCGATCACCGCCTCCTCCTCGCTCCGCGGATCGTCGTTGCCGAGGATGAGAAAGACGCGCGGGAACGCGTCGCGCAGATCGTCGCGCAGGCGCGCGAATTCCGCCACGAGGACATCCGTCACGAAATCGCGCGACGACGGAGCGCCGGGGCTCCAGAGCAGCGCGCCCGACGGCAGCAGATCGCCGCCCAGAAACAACGCGCGCGGGCGCTCCCGGCGCACGAGCGAGAGCAGGCGCTCGTAACGGTCGAGGCGGCCGTGGAGGTCCGACGTGAAGAAGCACTCGGGCATGGCATCCCCTCGGCGGCGGGCGGACCGACACCCCGCGCGCGCTCCACTGTCCGGCAATCTCCTCGCCGGGGCAAGAGCCCGTTGCGCCGCCGGGCCGGCGAGGAGGAAGGCCTTGAATCCTAAAAGACGCCGCCTATACTCGGGATGCCTCGTGGCGCGCGGCAAGGGGATCCATGCGTATCGGTCTGACCTACGATCTCTGCTCCGAATGGCTCGCCCTGGGCTACGCGCCGGAGGACGTGGCCGAATTCGACACCGACGAGACCATCGACATCCTCGATGAGACCATCCGCTCGCTGGGCCATCGGACCGATCGGATCGGGCACGCCCGTTCGCTCTGCGCGCGGCTGGTGGCCGGCGACCGCTGGGATCTCGTGTTCAACATCGCCGAAGGGTTGCGAGGCCGCGGGCGGGAGGCCCTGGTGCCGGCCCTGCTCGAGCTGTACGGCATCGGTTACACGTTCGCCGATCCCCTGGCCTGCGCGACCACCCTCGACAAGTCCGTCGCCAAACGCCTGATTCGCGAGGCCGGCCTGCCCACGCCAGCCTTCCGTGTCGTGCAGGACGAGGCGGATCTGCGCGACCTGCCGTCCTGGGAGCTGCGCTGGCCCCTCTTCGCCAAGCCGGTCGCCGAGGGCACGGGCAAGGGCATCGCCGAGACCTCGCGCGTGGAGACTCCCGAAGAGCTCGAGGCGTGCTGCCGCGACATATTGACGCGGCTGCGCGAACCGGTGCTGGTCGAGGAGTACCTGCCCGGCCGCGAGTTCACGGTGGGCATCTTGGGCAACGGCCCGTCGGCCCGCGCGATCGGCAGCATGGAGGTCGTCTTCCTGAAGCCGGAGGCGCGGACGATCTACTCTTTCGCCACGAAGCACGACTACGAAGATCTGGTCGATTATCAGCCCGTCGCGGCACCCGCGCTGCGCGCGAGGATCGAAGCGCTGGCGGTCGCCGCCTTCCGCGTGTTGGAGTGCCGCGACGGAGCGCGGGCCGACATCCGTCTCGACGCGGCGGGGGAGCCGTCGTTCCTGGAGATCAATCCGCTGCCCGGCTTGAACGCCCTCCACTCCGACCTGCCGTTGCTGGCGCAGATGCACGGGATGGAATTCCGGGACCTGATCGCCGGCATCCTCGACGCCGCCTGCCAACGCCTGGGGGTCGGCCCGTGAGCCGCACGCGCCCCGACGTGCTGGTGCTTCACAACGCTCCCGCCGCCGAGGGCCTGCGGCCCGGCGCCCCCTGCCGGGAGAGCGACGCGGGCGTGTTGGAGCAGGTCGAGAACGTGACCGCGGCCCTCGCCAAGCTCGGCGTCAGACACCGCGTGGCGGCCGTGCGCGCGCTCGCGGACGTGACGGCCGCCGTGGCGGCGGCGCCGGAACTGCTGGTCTTCAACCTGGTGGAGGCGCTGGCGGGCCCGCCCGACGACGTCAGTCGCGTGCCGTCGGTCTGTCGCGCCCACGGCAAGGGGTGGACGGGCGGCGACACCGTGTGCGTGGCGCTCACGCTCGACAAGTGGCGCACCAAGGCGGTGCTGCGCGCCGCAGGCGTGCCCGTGCCGGGGGCGATCCTGGTCCCGGTCGGATGTCCTGTTCCGTCGCGCGGCCTGCCGCGAGGCCCCCTCATCGTCAAGCCCGTCGCCGCCGACGCCAGCGAGGGCATCGACACGCATTCCGTGGTCGCGAAGCCGGGCGCCACCCTGCGGCGACTGGTGCTCGACGTGCACGAGCGCTTCGGGCAGAGCGCGCTGGTCGAGGAGTTCGTGGCGGGGCGCGAGCTGAACGTGAGCCTCTGGGAGCGTGACGGGCGAGTGCAGGTCCTGCCGATCGCCGAGATGGATTTCAGCATCTACGGCGCCGAACAGCCGCACGTCGTGGGCTATCGCGCCAAGTGGGTCCCGGACGCGCCCGAGTACGACGGGTTGGAGCGCATCCTGCCGGCGAAACTGCCGGCGCGCTTGGCGGCCGAGGTCCGCCGCGTCGCGTTGATGGCCTGGGCGGCGACCGGCTGTCTCGACTACGCTCGGGTGGACCTGCGCCTGACCCGCCGGGGCCAAGCGCGGGTGATCGAGGTGAACGTGAACCCGGACATCTCGCCCGACGCTGGCTTCCCGGCCGCGCTGAAGGCCGGACGCATCCGGTTTCCGACCTTCGTCCGCGCGCTGCTCGACAACGCCGAGCGGCGGCGCGCGGCCTGGGCCGCAGCGCCGGCTGCGGCGCCGGCCCGGCCGGCGGTCGCGGCGGGCGTCCGCGCTCCCGCGCCGCCGATCCGCACCGCGCAGGCAGCGGATCGCGACGCCGTCCTGGCGCTGCTCGCCGACACGCGCTTTTTCCGGCCCGACGAGTTGGAGGTCGCGGCCGAGGTGTTCGACGATGCGCTCGCGGACGGTCCGGATGGGCACTACCAGTCCTTCGTCGCGGTCGACGCGGACGGCGTCGCGGGCTGGATCAGCCTGGGACCCACGCCGTGCTCGCTGGGCGCCTGGGACATCTATTGGCTAGGTGTCGCGCCGGGTCGGCAAGGCCGCGGAGTCGGCAAGGCTCTCGTGCGGCACGGCGAAGAGTTCATCCGGGCGCGCGGCGGCTACCTGTCGGTCATCGAGACCTCCGGCAGCCCTGGCTACGTCTCGACCAGGGGCTTCTATCTCGGGCTCGGCTACGAGGAAGCCGCGCGCCTGCGCGACTTCTACGCCCTCGGCGACGACCGGATCATCTACACGCGACGGCTGGATACCTGAGCCCGGCCCACTCGCGGCCTGAAAACGAGAAGCCCGGCCGCGTGGCCGGGCTTCCCGAAACGCTGCGCGGCGCACCGCCGCGCGACCACAAGCAGGCCGTGTCAGAGCTTGACGATGTCGATCAGATAGTCGCCGCCGAGCACGGCGCGGTGCCACTCTCCGATCTTCTCGCCGGGGATCAGCAGCGGCCAGCCCGGGGGGCAGGTCGCCACCAACTCGGCCGCGGTCCGGCCCACGGCCTGATCCACTTCGACCCGCTCGCGCGCCGCGTAATGCGCCTCGCGGGGCGTCATGACCATTTCCGGCTGGTTCATCCGCGTGCCGGCGCGCGGCAGAAAGCCGGGCGAGGCCAGCAACAGCGGCTTCACCTGCCGGCAAGCCCGTTCGAAGCGCTTGAGGTCGGCCAGGGTGTTGAAGAACGAGAAGATGAAGAGCACGCCGGTGGCGTCGTGGAACTCGTTGTCGACTCCCGCCTCGTAGAACCAGCGCGCGAGCTGGTCGGCGCCGGCCCGCTCGGTGGTCAGGAAGAACTTCAGCGGGTCCTGCGTCGCCACGCCCTCGGGCACGTGGTAGCGGATCAGGCCGTCGCCGTTGTGCTGGCGGCGCTTGACGCCCGTCAGCTCGTCCACCAGTCGGGCGATCTGCCCCGCGGTGGCCGGGTCGAAGAGCCGATCCACGGCCTTCTCGAGGCTGAGCATCAGCAGATTGCTGAGGGTCGTGGTCTCGAGGAGGTCCAGGCTCCTGGCCAAGTCGCGCTCGTTCAACCGCGACGAGTTCGGCAGGTGCAGCAGCGCCGTCTGCACGAGGGCGCCCGCATACTTGTGCAGGCTGTGCAGCACGATGTCCACGTCGAGGTTGAGCGCCGAGAGGGGCAGCGCCGGGCTGGCGGGCCAGTGGCTGCCGTGGCTCTCGTCGACCACGATCTCGAGCCCGTGACGGCGGCAGACGTCGACGCAGCGCGGCAGATCCGCGCCCCAGCCCTCGAAGGTCGGGTTCGTGAAGATGATCGCCGTGGGGGCGTCCGGTCCGGCGCCCGCGAAGAGCTCGTCCAGCTCCTCCGGCGTGACCACCGCGCCCTCCGGTCGGATGAAACGCGGCTTCAGGCCGGAGAGGACCATCCCGTTGACGATCGACTTGTGGCAATTGCGGACGACCCAGACCGACGCGTGCCGGCGCGACAGCGCCATGACCGCCGCGAGGCAGCCGGTGGTGGTGCCGCTGGTCAGGCACAGCGTCCGTTTCGTTCCGTAGTGCGTCGCGATGCGGGCCTCGAAACCCACCAGATCGCGCCGCTGGAAGTAGCGCACGTCGCGGGAGACGAGCTGCGCCGGCATCAGACGCTTCTCCACCGTGCGCCCCTGATGGGCGGGCGTGTGCAGGTGCAGACTGATCGCCGGCCGGGCCTCGACCATCTCCGCGAAGTTGGCGTGGGGCCTAGCTGCCATAGAACATCGCCTCCAGCGCGGCGACGGGGCGGCGGATCTGCTCGAGAGCGATCCCCGCGCGCATCGCCAGCAACACCCCCGCGGCCTCGGCGTAGCTCTTCACCCGGACGATGGCCGGGTGATCCTGCAGGCCGAGGTCCTCGGGGGAGGTCCCGAAGGCGGTACGGTTCTCCTCGACGAGGATGACCGGTACGCCCCTCTCCAGGCACATGAAAAACGGCAGCCCCCCGACCGCGGTGGACGGCAGCACCAAGGCCGCCAGGTCCTCGGTCGAGATGACGCCCGGGTCGCACGACGGGCCGCTCGTGCGTGGCATGGGCCGCGGCGAGCGGTGCAGGCCCTTGAGCACGGATCCGATGTACGTCGACGAGATCAGCTCCGAGGCGTCCCGTGGATCGCCGAGCGTGCCGAGCATCGCGTTGGCGACGTCGCCCAGCAGGGGCCCGTGCGTGATCGGCAGCGGGAGGTAGGTCGTCATCGTGTGCGTCAGGATCGCCTCGGCGCCGCCCCACGGATTCGGGATGTCCTGCTCGTTGTAATAGCGCTGGCGCAGGGCGTCGTCCACGAACAGCTCGCTGGCGATGCAGATCGCCTCGGCCGATTTGGCGAGGCGCTCGATCCCCTCGAAGCAGGGCTCGAGATCCCCGAACTCTCCCGTCGCGTGGCCGTGCTCCGAGAACACACAGGTGATGTCGAACGGCTTGCGCGTGACCAGAACCTGCGAAATCGGCAGCCCCCCCACGGTCCGCATCGCCTCGATGCAGTTCATGGTGTTGTTGAGGAACTTCTGCTCGGCCGGCGTGCCGACCAGCACCGCGATCTCGCGCGGGGGCACGTCGAGCAGGTCGAGGTGACCCAGCAGGAAATGGCAGAAGAGGTTCCCCTCGAGGCAGCGCACTTTCGGGCCCGCGTGGTAGAGGTCGGCCGCGGTGATCGCGTTGGGGTTCGTGAGCACCAGATCGGCGGCCTCGGCCAGCAGGTTCGTGACGGGCACGCCGTCCCCGCAGAAGCCGCCGAATTCCGCGCGCACGCCCGTCGGGATGATGTGCCCGACGACGAAACGGGCGCGGCGCTTGCCGACGGCCTGATTGGGCCTGAGCAAGGAGCCCCAGATCTGTTTGCGGGTTGTTTCGACCGCTGCGGCCTCGAACACCAACTGGTCAGCGTCGGCCTTGACGACGATGACCCGAACGGGAACGTGTCCCCTGGGGACCGACCTCGAAAGTTCCTCACCAATGCGGGTCCACGACCGTTCCTTGGGAGGGAGCTTGACCACGCTCACGTGGCGGGAGACTTTGGCCATCGGGCTCCTTTGAGCGGGTTGGGCGGTGCTTCCTAATCCTGCCCCGCGGGCAGACGATTGGCGCCATACAATAAGCACTGTACCCGGTCGCACCCAACATTATTTTGTCGCGCCGCAGGCCGGGTCCCTAAGCCGAAATATTTTCCCCGCCGGTGACCCGCGAACGCCCGGTCGCGCCCCGGCGGGAGGGTCAGCGCGCCGGCCGCCTCGACAGCGCGCCGCCGCGGCGATACCTTGGACCCTGCCGTGGCACCCACCGCGACCACGGCGTCTGCAGCGCCCGGCGCCCCTGCCGGCGGCCGCGTCGGTCCAAGCAAACCGGGAGGAGACCCCACTCATGTCCACGATCACGCTCAAGGGCAATCCCATCCACACCAGCGGCAGCCTGCCCGCGCTCGGCGCCAAGGCGCCCGATTTTCGCCTCACCAAGGGGGACCTGAGCGACGTCTCGCTCCGGGACTTCGCCGGCAAGAAGGTGGTCCTGAACATCGTGCCGAGTCTCGACACCGGCGTCTGCGCGGCCTCGGCGCGCCGCTTCAATCAGGAGGCGGGTGGCCTGCCCGGCACGGTCGTGCTCACGGTGAGCCGCGACCTGCCGTTCGCCCAGAGCCGTTTCTGCGAGATGGAGGGCCTCCATAACGTGGTCCCGCTGTCGCAGTTGCGCGACCGGGCCTTCGGCGCGGCCTACGGCGTGGAGATCACGGACGGCCCGCTGGCCGGCCTGCTCGCGCGCGCCGTGGTCGTGCTCGACGCCGCCCACAAGATCGCCTACACGGAGCAGGTGCCCGAGATCGCGCAGGAGCCCGACTACGCCCAGGCGCTGGCTGCCGTGAAGGCACTGCCGTAGCCCCCGTGTTGGACACGCCGTCCGCAGCGCGCGCGCCGCGCCGCGCCGAAACGGCCTGGTGCCTCTACGACTGGGCCAACTCCGCCTTCGCCACGACGGTGATGGCGGCGCTCTTTCCGCCCTTTTACCGCGGCCTCTGCCTCGAGGCGGGATTGCCCGGCGCGACGGCCACGGCGTACTGGGGCTACACGACGGCCGGGGCGTTGCTCGTGGCGGCGTTGCTGGGGCCGCTGCTGGGCGCGGTCGCGGACCACACGGGCGGCAAGAAGCTCTGGACGGCCGGCTTCGCGGCGCTCGGCGTCGCCGCGACGGCGGCGTTCACGTTCATCGGGCCCGCCGACTGGCAGCTGGCGACGTTGCTCTACGTGCTCGCGAACGTCGGCTTCTCGGGCTCGATCGTCTTCTACGAGGCGCTGCTGCCGGTCGTGGCGCCGGCCGGCGGCATGGACCGGGTTTCATCGCGCGGCTACGCCCTTGGCTACGTGGGGGGCGGGCTGCTGCTGGCGCTGAACGCGGTGATGGTGATGAAGCCGGGCTGGTTCGGCCTGGCCGGCACGGGCGCCGCGGTCCGCGCGAGCTTCGTCACCGTCTCGGTCTGGTGGGCGCTGTTCACGTTGCCGTTGCTGAGCGGCGTGTCCGAGCCGCCGCCGGCCCGCGCTCCAGGCGAGCCGGCCGGCGCCTGGCGCGCCGGCGTCGCGCGCCTGGGCGCCACCGCGCGCGAGGTGCGCCGCTACCGGCACCTGCTGCTCTTTCTGCTCGCCTTCTGGATCTACAACGACGGCATCGGCACCGTCATCAAGATGGCCACTGCCTACGGGGACGAGCTCGGGATCGGCGTGGGGGCCATGACCGGGGCGTTGCTGGTGACGCAGTTCGTGGGCGTGCCGTTCACGCTCCTGTTCGGCCGCATGGCGCAGCGCCTCGGCGCGAAAGGCGCGGTGCTGATCGCCTTGGGCGTGTACGTGCTCATCGCCGGCGGCGGATTCTTTCTGCGCACGGCCGGACATTTCTATGCGCTCGCCTTCCTGGTGGGCACCGTGCAGGGCGGCAGCCAGGCGCTCAGCCGCTCCCTCTTCGGCCGCCTGATCCCCCGCCACCGCGCCGGCGAATTCTTCGGCTTTTTCAGCACCAGCGCCAAGTTCGCCGGCATCGCCGGGCCGCTGCTCTTCGGCGCGGTCAGCCAGACGGCCGGCGGCAGCCGCCTGGGCATCGTCTCCCTGATCGTGTTCTTCGGCGCAGGCGCCCTGCTGCTGGCGCGGGTGGACGTGGCGGCGGGAGAGGCGGCGGCGCGGCAGGCGGAGCGGGAGGCCGGGCGAGATATGGCCCGACCTTGAGCGAGCGATCCTGTTTTCGATCAACCGAGCGCCGATCCTACCGATCCGTAGAGGTGGACGGGAGACGATCGACCGTCAGGGAGCGGGTCGCGCCGGGCGCGAACCGCGATGCACAGGCACCCGGGGGGGGAGACGGCGTGAAGCAAGACGAGAGGCGCAAGCCGCAGGACCGCCGCACCGGCCAAGACCGCCGGAAGTTCCAGGATCCCGCATACAAGGGCCCCGAGCGTCGCAGCGGCCAGGATCGACGCGACGTGCCGGACCGCCGCAAAAAAGGTTAGTTCGCCCCGTCGCGAGACGGCCCTGCGGCGGTTTGCGCTTGCCAGGGATTTTGTGGTGTGCTATATTAAACATACGTTTGATTAAAACATTCATTCAAGAGGCTTCGATGCGCGACGCTCTCCAATCTGGTGATGTACGCCGCCCCGCCGCCGCGGCGACGCGGGAGGCCCTGCTGGCGGCCGGCCTGGAGACCTTCGCCGCGCGTGGCTTCGACGGGGCGCGCGTCGGCCAGATCGCGCGCGCCGCCGGGGTGAACAAGGCGCTCGTCAGCTACCACTTCGGGGGCAAGCTGGGCCTGTTCGGGGCGATCGTGAGCGGAATGCTCGACGAGATCACGGGTCGCCTGAGCGCGCTGCGCGACCCGCAGGTGCCGGCCGACGCGCGGCTGCAGGAGTTTGTGCGGGTCTGGGGAGAGCTGGCGCAGGAGCGGCCGGATTTTCCGCCGATGATGCTGCGCGAGCTGCTCTCGGGCGGCGCGCACCTGGGCGAGGAGCAGATGCGGCGCGTGCTGGGCGTGTTCGAGCTGGTGCGGGAGATCATCGCGCAGGGCGTGGCTGAAGGCCGTTTCCGGGCGGTCGACCCCCTGCTCACCCACCTGAGCCTGATGGGCAGCCTCATGTTCTTCTTCGCGACGGCGCCCGCGCGCGAGCGATTGCTGGCGCAGCGGCGGCTGCCGGTCGCGGCCCCGGACAACGCGCGCTTCGTGAGTTTCATGCAGGAACTGATCGGCGTCGGCCTGTCGACGCCGTCGACGTGGACACGGGGAGGAGCGTCGTGATGAAGAGACGGCAAGCGTGCGCGGCCGGGCTCGGCGCGCTCGCGGCGGCGCTGGCGGTCGGCGCCGCGGGCGGGTGCGGGCGCGGGCGCGACGAGCTCATCGTGGTGAGCGGGCACGTGGAGGCGACCGAGGTGCACGTCGCGACCAAGGTGCCGGGAGTCATCGAAGCGCTCGGCGCCGAGGAGGGGGATCGCGTCGCGGTCGGAGCGCGCCTGGCGCGCGTCGACACCGTGGATCTCGCGCTGGCCATGCGAGCCGCGCGAGCCCAACGCGACCTGGCCGGCGCCGACCTGCGGCTGCGGCTGAGCGGATCGCGCCGGGAGGACGTGGCCGAGGCGCGCGCGCAGTGCGACAGGGCGAACGCCGATTTCACGGCCGCCGAGAAGGATCTCGTCCGGTTCGCCGCGCTGCAGGAGGCCGGCAGCGGCACCGAGCGCTCCCTCGACGATGCCCGCAACCGCCGCGACGCGGCGGCGGCGGCGCTCGAGGCGGCCCGGCAGCGGTTGCGACGCCTCGAGGCCGGCTTCCGGCCAGAGGAGATCGATGCGGCGCGGGCCCAGGCCGAGGCGGCCGCCGCGCGCGTGGCGCAACTTGCGCAGCAGTTGCGGGACGCGGAAGTGACCAGTCCGGTGGCCGGGATCGTCACCTCCCGGCCCGTGGAACTGGGCGAACTGGTCGGTTCGGGAGCCGTCGTGGCGGTCGTGACCGACCTGGACCACGCCTGGGTCACTGCCTGGGTGCCGGAGCCGGACCTCGCGCGCATACGGCTCGGCCAGGAGGCCGAGGTCGTCACCGACGACGGGCAGACGCGGACCGGCCGCGTCACCCACATCGCGCCGCAGGCCGAGTTCACGCCCAAGAACGTGCAGACGCGCGACGAGCGGGTGAAGCTGGTGTTCAAGGTGAAGATCAGCCTCGACAACGGCGACGGCCTCTTCAAGCCGGGCATGCCCGCGATGGCGCGGCTGCGCCCGGCGGTGGGACGGCCGTGAGCGACGGCGAGATCATGCTGAGCGTGGACGGTCTGGTGCGCCGCTACGGCGATCTCGTCGCGGTCGACGGGCTCTCGCTTGCGGTGGCCCGGGGCGAGATGTTCGGCCTGATCGGGCCCGACGGCGCCGGCAAGAGCACCACGCTGCGCGCGGCGCTCGGGCTCATCCAGCCCCACGGCGGGTCGGTGCGCGCGTGCGGGCTCGATCCATGGCGGCAGCGTCGGGCGGTGGCGGCGCGCGTCGGCTACCTGTCGCAGCGCTTCAGCCTCTACGGCGATCTGACAGTGGATGAGAACATCGCGTTCTTCGCCGAGGTGCACGGCGTGCGCGACTGGCGTCCGCGGCGCGAGGCGTTGCTGGAGCTCGTGCGTCTGACGCCGTTTCGCGCGCGTCTGGCGGACCGCCTCTCGGGCGGCATGAAGCAGAAGCTGGCCCTCGCCTGCACGCTGATTCATACGCCGCAGCTGCTGGTGCTGGACGAACCCACGACCGGCGTCGATCCCGTCTCGCGGCGCGACTTCTGGAAGCTGCTGGCGCGCCTGCAGCGCGAAGGCCTGACCGTCGTCATGACCACGCCGTACCTGGACGAGGCGGAGCGCTGCGGGCGCGTGGCCCTGCTGGATCGCGGCCGCTTGCTGGCGCTCGACGAGCCGGGGGCGCTGCGTCGCGGCCTCGGGCGGTCGCTGGTGGAGATCGTCGCACGCCCGCGGGAGAGGGCCGCCGCGCTGCTGGCAGCGGCCGAGGGGGTCGCCGATCTGGAAACGTTCGGCGAGCGGCTGCACGTGGCGCTCGCCGCGGGGCGAGACGCGACCGCCGACGTCGTGCGTCTTGACGCTCTCCTGCGCGCGGCGGGTCTCGACGTGCGGGCCGTTCGCCCCGTGGAGCCCTCGCTGGAGGACGTGTTCGTGGCGCGCGTGCGCGCGGCGCAGGACGCGCGCGGCGGCGCCAGGGAGGTTGCCTGATGAATCGCCTGGCCGCCCTCGCCCTCGCGCTCGGCGCCGGCCTCGCGTTCGGCGCCGCGGCGGACGTTCACTGCGCCGAGCCGGCCGCCGGCGTCGACACGCTGGCGCTCTCGCTCGCCGACGCGCTGGCGCGGGCGCGGGCCGCGGCGCCGCGCCTGCGGGAGTTGGAAGCGCTGGCCGAGGCTGCCGGCGCCGACGCCCGCGTCGCCCGCGCCGCGCGCCTGCCGGCCCTGGACGCCCGCGCGGCCTACGCGCGCTGGTCCGACGTACCGGAGCTGACGCTGGCGCTGCCCGGCCAGCCGTCGCGCACGCTCTTCCCGAACCTGCCGGACAACTGGAGCGCGCGGGCCTCGCTGGCGTGGCCCCTCTGGACGGGGGGGCGCCTGGGATCTGGCGTGCGGGCCGCCGACCGGCTGGCGGAGGCGGCCATCGCGGACGCGGACGCGGCGACGGCGGTCCTGGCCGTCGAGGCGCAGACCGTCTACTGGGACGCGTCCGTGGCGCGCGCGCGGCAGGGCGTGCTGGCCGCGGCCATCACGGCCTACGAAAGGCACCTGACGGACGCGCGCAACCGGCAGCGGGCCGGCATGGCGGCGCGCCACGAGGTGCTCGCCGTGGAGGTCGAGCGCGACCGGGCCGAACTGGCGCGCCTGCGGGCCGCCGGCGACGAGGCGGTGGCCCAGGCGGATCTGCGCCGCCTGCTCGATCTGCCTGCCGCGACGGTCGTGGTGCCGGCAGATTCGCTGCCGGCGCCGGAGGGGGCGGACGAAGATCTCGAGGCGCTGGTGGCGGCGGCGCTGGCGAGGCGACCCGAGCGCGCCGCGGCTGCGGCCCGCGCGGCCGCCGCCGAGGCGGCCGTGACCGGGGCGCGGGCCGGGCGCCTGCCGCAAGTGGCGCTCACCGCGAACTACGAGCAGGCCGATCCCAACCGCCGACTCGCGCCCCCGCGCGAGGGTTGGGAGGAGAGCTGGGACGTCGGCGTGTCCGTCTCGCTCAGCGTCTTCGACGGCGGGCGGATCGGGGCGCAGACCGCCGCCGCGCGAGCCCGCGCGGAGGCCGCGAGGCAGCGCTTGGCCGAACTCGACCGGCGCCTGCGCCTGGAGGTGACCGTGCGCCGTCAGGACCTGCTCACGGCGCGCGCGGCGGCCGCGGTGGCCGGGCGCGCGCTGGTCGCGGCGGGCGAGGCGCGCCGCGTCGCGGGCGACCGGTATCGCGAGGGGCTCATTCCTTCCGCCGAACTGCTCGACGCCGAAAATGTCCTGTTGCGTGCCGGGCTGGAGCTGACGGCGGCTCAGGCCGGGGTGCGCGTGGCGACGGCCGCGCTCGACCGCGCCGTGGCGAGGTAGCGCCGTGGACGTCGCGGTCGAGACACGCGGCCTGACCAAACGCTTCGGCGATTTCGTGGCGCTCGACGACCTGACGCTTTCCGTCGCGCGCGGCGAGGTGTTCGGTTTCCTGGGCAGCAACGGCGCGGGCAAGACGACGGCGATCCGCGCCCTGTGCGGGTTGCTGCGCCCGAGCGCCGGCGAGGCGCGCGTGCTCGGCCTCGACGTCGTGGCCGAGCCGGAGGCGGTGAAGCGGCGCATCGGCTACATGAGCCAGCGTTTCAGTCTCTACGAAGACCTGACCGTCGCGCAGAACCTGATCTTCTGGGGCGGCGTGTACGGGCTGCGCGGCGAGGCGTTGCGCGCGCGGTCGCAGTGGGCCCTGGCGATGGCCGACCTGGCGGGCCGCGAGGGGTCGCTGACCGGCGACCTGCCGGGAGGCTGGAAGCAGCGCCTGGCGTTGGCGTGCGCCGTGCTGCACCGGCCCGAGGTGTTGTTTCTCGACGAGCCCACCGGCGGCGTGGACCCCCTCTCGCGCCGGCGTTTCTGGGCGCTGATCGACGGTTTCGCCGCCGACGGCGTGACCGTCTTCGTCACGACGCACTACCTCGACGAGGCGGAACACTGCGGCCGCCTGGCCTTGATGCACGCCGGCCGCCTGGTGGCGCTGGGCTCGGTGGACGACCTGCGCGGCGTGTTCGCCGGACGCGCGATGCTGGAAGTGGCCTGCGCCCGCCCCATCGACGCGCTCGAGACGCTGGGGCGGCAGCCGTGGGCGCGCAAGACAGCGGTGTTCGGCACGCGCGTGCACGTGCTCGTGGACGAAGCGGAGCGGGGGCGGGCGCTGATCGCCGAGGCGCTGGCGGCCGACGGCAACGCGCCGCGGTCCGTGGAGCCCATCGTGCCGTCGCTGGAGCACGTGTTCATCCAGTACATCGAAAGCGCGGCCGGCGAAGCGGGCGAGGGGGTGGCGTCGTGAGGAAGCTGCGCGCCGTCGCGGTCAAGGAATTGAAGCAGGTGCTGCGCGACCCCCTCTCGCTGCTGATGTTGCTCGGCCTGCCCGCGTTCATGCTCGTGCTCTACGGCTACGCGATCAGCTTCGACGTCGAGCACGCACCGTTGGCCGTGCAGGATCGCGACCTGACGCCCGACAGCCGCGCCCTGACCGCCGCGTTGGCGAATTCGCGCCAGTTCGACGTCGTGGGCTGGCTGCCGCCGGACGCTGACGCGGCGCGGGAGCTGGCGCGAGGCGCGTCGCGCGCCGTGCTGGTCATCCCCGAGGGGTTCGCGCGGGAGCGGACCGCCGGACGCGTCGCGCGCGTGCAGCTGCTGGTCGATGGCACCGACGCCAGCACCGCGTCGGCGCTGCTGGCGAACCTGGGCGGCACGCTCGACCGCTTCAACGCGACGGCGCTCGCCCGCGCCGCCGGCGCCGAGGGCGCGGGAGGCGCGGCGGCCGGCCGCGTGGCGGGAGTTCCCGGCCTGACGGCCGGCATCGCCTTCCACCCCCGCGTCTGGTACAACCCCGAGCTGCGCTCCAGCCACTTCCTCGTGCCGGGCCTGATCGGCTTCATCATGATGCTCACGGCCGTGCTCTCGACGGCGCTGTCGGTCGTGCGCGAGAAGGAGCGCGGCACGATGGAGCAGCTGCGCGTGACGCCGCTGCACGGCGCGCAGCTCATCATCGGCAAGACCGTTCCCTACCTCGGAATCTCGCTGCTGGCGGCGACGCTGATCATCGTCGCGGCGCGCCTGCTGTTCGGCGTGGAGGTGAGGGGCTCCTACGCCGAGCTAGCGCTGGCGACGCTCGTCTACCTGGTGGGAGCGCTGGGCTGGGGGCTGCTGATCTCGACGCTGGCCGCCACGCAGGCGATGGCCTTCCAGATCGGGATCATCACCTCCATGTTGCCCGCGATCTTCTTTTCCGGCTTCATCTTCCCGTTGCGCGGCATGCCGGAGCCGCTGCAGATCCTCAGCCACGTCGTGCCGGCGCGCTACTACGTGGCGATACTCCGGGGCATCATCATCAAAGGCGCGGGGCTGCGAGATCACTGGCCGCAGCTGGTTGAGCTGACCGCGTACACCGCGATCGTGCTGGCGCTCGCCAGCCGGCGTCTCTCGCGACGGGAGGCGTGAGCGATGGCGGTGCTGTGGCGGATCGTCGTGAAGGAGTTCCAGCAGTTGCGGCGCGACCGCAAGATGATCGGCATCGTGCTTGTCGCGCCGGTGTTCCAGCTTCTGGTCCTCGGCTACGCCGCCAATCGCGACGTGCGCGACATCCCGCTGCTGCTGGTGGACCAGGACCGCACGGCCGCCAGCCGCGATCTGGTCGATCGCTTCACGGCGTCCGGGCATTTCGAGCTGGTGGGGCAGGAACCCTCGACGGACGGCGTGGACCGCTGGCTCGCCGCCGGGCGCGCCGAGGTCGCCCTCGTGATCGGCGCGGGCTTCGCGGACGCGGTGGCGGCGGGCCGCGCGCCCAGCGTGCAGTTGATGGCCGATGGCAGCGACGCGGCCTCGGCCGTCGTGGGCCTGGGCTACGCGAGCGCCATCGTGGCCGGACGCGGCGCGCAGTTGGTCCAGGCCAAGCTCGCGCGCGCCTTTGCGCCAAACGCCGCCGGCGTCGCGCTGCCGGGACCCGTGGAGGTTGTGACGCGCGTCTGGTACAACCCCGACCTGAAGAGCCGCTGGTACTACGTGCCCGCCGTGCTGGCCATGGTGCTCATGGTCATGACCTTGCTGCTGACCTCGATGGCCGTGGTTCGCGAGAAGGAGCTCGGCACCATCGAGCAGGTCAGCGTGACCCCGATCCGGTCCTGGCAGCTCATCGCCGGCAAGCTGCTGCCGTTCTATCTGATCGGCTTCATCGACACCGTGCTCGTGACGGCGCTGATGGTCGGCTGGTTCGGCGTGCCGCTGCGGGGGTCGCTGCTGCTGCTCGTGGCGCTCACGCTGGTGTTTCTGCTCACGACGCTCGGCCTGGGCCTGATGGTCTCGACGTTCTGCCGCACGCAGCAGCAGGCCATGATGACGTCGGCCTTCGGTTTCCTGGTGCCGATGGTCTATCTGTCCGGCCTCATGTTCCCGATCGAGAACATGCCGCGCTGGATCCAGGCGATGACCTACGCCGTGCCGCTGCGCTACTACGCCACGATCCTGCGCGCGATCATGCTCAAGGGGGCCGGGCTTTCGCTGCTCTGGCCGCAGGCCCTGGCGCTGCTCGCCTTCGGCCTCGGCGTGCTGGGCATCGCGTCGGCGCGCTTCCGCAAACGGCTCGACTGAGGCTGTCAGGCCGACCAGGGCAACCGAGCCAGGTCCACGTTGCCGCCCGACAACACCACGCCGACCCGCAGGCCTCCGAGATTGAGCGTCCCCTCGAGCAGCGCCGCCAGCGGCACGGCGGCGGAAGGTTCGATCACGATCTTCATCCGCTCCCAGATCAGCCGCATGGCCGCCGCGATCCCTTCCTCGCTCGCCGTCGCGATGTCCTCGACGTCGCGGCTGATGATCGCGAAGGTGACTTCCCCCAGCGACGTCAGCAGCCCGTCGGCGATGGTGCGCGGCTCGACCGACGGCACGATGCGTCCCTCGCGCAGGGAGCGCCGCGCGTCGTCGGCTCCCGCCGGCTCGACGCCCCAGACGCGCGCGCGCGGTGCGAGGCCGCGGGCGGCCAGCAGCGTGCCGCTCAAGAGGCCGCCGCCGCCGACCGGGACCACGAGGGCGTCGAGATCGCCCGCCTCCTCCAGCAGCTCCAAGGCGGCCGTGCCCTGGCCGGCGATGACCCGCGGGTCGTTGTAAGGGTGCACGAAGTTGGCGCCGGTCTCGGCCACCATCGCCTCCAGCGCCGCCTCGCGCGCGGACAGCGTGGGGGCGCAGAAGCGGATCCGGCCGCCGTAGCCCGCCACCGCCTCGCGCTTCACGCCGGGGGCGTTCTCGGGCATGACGATGTGGGCCGGGATGCCGCGCAGCCGCGCCGCCAAGGCCAGAGCCTGCGCGTGATTGCCGGAGGAATGCGTGGCCACGCCGCGGGCGGCGGCCGCCGCGTCGAGCGAGAAGACGGCGTTGCAGGCGCCGCGGAATTTGAAGGCGCCGACCTTCTGGAAGTTCTCGCACTTGAAGAAGAGCCGGGCGCCCACGCGCCGGTCCAGGGTGGCGCAGGTGAGAACGGGCGTGCGGTGCACGAGGGGCCGGATGCGAACGGCGGCCTCGCGGACGTCCTCGAAGCGCGGCAGATCCATGCGGCGTCTCCCGGCGATCGGGGTCGGCGAACGGCAGGGTCGGATGATATGATACCGGTCCCCGCGCCACCCGTCACCCGTGGCGGTCGCCCGAGAGGAGACGCCGTGCCGCATCTGCCGATCCTGCGCGATTTGGTGATCGTGCTGGCCGTGTCGCTCGTGGTCGTCTTCGCGCTGCGCCGCGCCGGCGTGCCGACGATCGCCGCCCTGCTGCTCTCCGGGGTCGTGCTGGGCCCTGGAGGGCTGGGCCTCGTGCGAGAGCACGAGAGCATCGAGGTCGTGGCCGAGATCGGCGTGGCGATGCTGCTGTTCGGCATCGGGCTCAAGCTTTCCTTGCGCGAGCTGACGAGCCTGCGCGCCCTCATTTTTGGCGCGGGCGGCCTGCAGGTCGGCCTGACCGCGGGCGCGGGCGCGGGAATCGCCGCCGCCCTGGGCCATCCGCCGGGTCAAGCCGTGTTCTTCGGGTGCCTGCTGGCGCTCAGCTCGACGGCCATCGTGCTCAAGCTGTTCGAGAACCGGGGCGAGACCGACGCGCCGCACGGCCGCCTGGGACTGAGCATGCTGGTGTTCCAGGATCTCGCGGTGGTGCCCATGACGCTGCTGTTGCCCGTGCTCGGACACGCGGGAGAGGTCTCGTGGAGCCGGGCCGGGACCACGCTGCTGCAGTCGCTCGCCATGGTCGCCGTCATCGTCGTGTCCGCCCGCTTCGTCTTTCCGCGGCTGCTGGAGCAGGTGGTGCGCGCGCGCAGCCGCGAACTGTTCATGCTGGCCACGCTGCTGACGGTGCTCGGCACCGCTTGGCTGGGGAGCTTGGCCGGCGTGTCGCTGGCGCTGGGCGCGTTCCTGGCCGGCATCGTGGTGGCGGACTCGGACTACGCGCAGCAATTGTTGGCCGAGATCGTCCCGTTGCGCGACGCCTTCGGCAGCCTGTTCTTCGTGTCGGTCGGCATGCTGCTCGATCCCGCGCTATGGCTGCGCGAGCCGGCGGCCACGCTCGGGCTGGGCGGGGCCGTGCTGGTCGGCAAGGCGCTCGTCGTCGGCGCCGTCGCGCTGGTGTTCGGTTTCGGACTGCGCGCCGCGGTGCTGGCCGGCTTGGCCCTGGCGCAGATCGGAGAGTTCTCGTTCATCCTGGCGGCGGCCGGTCAGCCGCACGGGCTGATCGGCGGCGAGCTCATGCAACGTTTTCTGGCCGTGTCGGTGCTGACGATGGTGCTGACCCCGTTCGTCGTGCTGCTGTCGCCGCGCCTGGCCGCCCACACGGAGCGGGTGCCGTGGCTGCGGCGCCAGCTCGGCGCGCGGGCGATACCCGCGGCAGAGACGTCGGCCGCGCCCGCGGACCACGTCGTGGTGGTCGGACACGGCCTCAACGGCCGCAACGTGGCGCGGGTGTTGCGCGAGCGCGGCATCCCCTACGTCGTGCTGGAGCTGAATCCGCACACCGTGCGCGACGCTCGCCGGCGGGGCGAGCCGGCGCTCTACGGCGACGCCGCCAGCCCCGACGTGCTGATCCACGCCGGCGTCGCCCGCGCCCGCGTGCTTGTCGTCGCGATCGCCGACCCGTCGGCGACCCGGCAGATCGTGGCGGTGGCGCGCCGCGCCGCGCCGCGCCTGACGATCGTGGTGCGCACGCGGTACATGAGCGAAGTCGGCGCGCTCCACCGCCTGGGCGCCGACGAGGTAGTCCCCGAGGAGTTCGAGACGTCGCTCGAACTGGCTGGCGCGGCCATGGCGGCCTACGGCGTGTCCGGGCGCGCGATCGAGCGGGACAAGGCCCGCATCCGCCAGGAGCGCTACGCCTCGCTGGTGGCCGAAGGGCGCGCCACGCGCCCCGTCGCGCCGCTGGGCGCGCTACTCACCGCCGCCGACCTGGACGAGGTCGCCCTCGGCGAGGGCAGCCCGGCGTCCGGCCGCACGCTGCGCGAGATCGACCTGCGCGGGCGATCCGGCGCCTCGGTGGTGGCCGTCGCGCGGGGTGGCGATCTGACGGGCAACCCGGCTCCCGACTTCGCGTTGCGGTCCGGCGACGTGCTCTGGGTGTGGGGACAGCCGCCGCAGCTGGAAGCGGCGCGCGCGCTGCTGGAAGCGGGCGCGGAGCGGGCCTGAGCGGCGCCGTCCGCCGCTCAGCCTTCCCGGTTCGCCGCCCGCCGCCGCTCGCGGCTCGCCGCGATCTGCGAGGCCACGATGCCGGTCGTCATGAGCCCGGCGATGACGATCAGCGAGACGTGGTTGGGGATCGGCAACTCGTGCGACAGCAGCATCTTGACGCCGACGTAGGCGAGCAGGGCCACCAGGCTTTGCCGCAGGTAGCGGAAGCGGGCGTTCAGACTGGCCAGCACGAAGTACAGGGTGCGCAGGCCCAGGATGGCGAAAACGTTCGACGTGAACACGATGAAGGGGTCGCGCGTGACCGCGAAGATCGCCGGAATGGAGTCCACGGCGAAGACCACGTCGGCGCTCTCGACGAGCAGCAGCGCCATGAACAGGGGCGTGACGGCGCGACGGCCGTTCATCTTCACGAAGAAGCTGTGTCCGTGGAAATCGTTGGTCACGGGGAAGACGCGCCTGGCCGCCCGCAGGAGGGGGTTTCGCTCGGGATGGATCTCTCCATGCTCGTGGCGGGCCATCCGCAGAGCGGTCACCAGCAGGATCGCGCCGAAGACGTAGATGATCCACTCGAAGCGCGCGATGAGCGCCGCGCCCAGGCCGATCATCACGCCGCGCAGCACCAGGGCGCCCAGGATGCCCCAGAAGAGCACGCGGTGCTGGAATTTCAGCGGCACGCCGAAATAGGCGAAGATCAGCGCGATCACGAAGATGTTGTCGAGAGACAGTGATTTCTCGATGATGTAGCCCGTCAAGAACTGAACGGCCGCCTCGCGCCCGGGCGTCAGCGCGCCGTGCCACTGGCCGAAACCCAGCCAGTGCCGGTCGTAGAGGAAGAACACGAGCACGTTGAAGAGCAGCGCCAGCGCGATGTAGCCCACCGACCAGGCCATCGATTCCCGGAACCCGATCGCGCGGTCGCGGCGGTGGAAGACCCCCAGGTCCAACGCCAGGATGCCCAACACCAGCATCAGGAAACCGATCCAGACCAAGATGGCCACTCTTCACCGTCCCTGTCGCGGCCGAAGGGAGCGCGGACGAGCTCCCGCTGGCCGCAAGTATAAGTGGACGCGGCGCTTTTTCAACGCGCCGCGTTTCGCCGGCCCGCCCGTCGCGCCACCGCGCTTGCGCAAGGGTTCCGATTGTGCTAAAATGCACACATGGGAGTTTGGAAACGGCGGCTCTATTCCTCGCCCAGGAGAGCCGCCGCTCTTTTTATGGGGGCGGCGGGCCCCGCCCGGGTCTCACCGCCCTCAGCCGCGGGTTAGCCCCAGCGCACCGCGGTGGTTCTCTAACGCGATTCTCATGCTATCCTGACGGCGATCCAATCGAGCGGAGGCACGCTTCTGTCCCGGACGCGGGAACGGCGAGGAGCGTGGTGCCATGGCACGCCAGAACATCCTGGTGATCGAAGACGAGGGTGACATCCTCGAGCTCGTCACGTTGAACCTGACCCGCGAAGGGTGGCGAGTGATCGGCGCGACCACCGGGGAGGAGGGCCTTGAGGCGGCCCGGGAGGAAGCGCCCGACCTCGTGGTGCTCGATCTGATGCTGCCGGGAATCGATGGCCTTGAGGTGTGCAAGGCGCTGCGGGCCGACGCCCGCACCCGTGCCGTGCCGATCGTGATCCTGACGGCCAAAGGGGAGGAGTCGGACGTCGTGCAGGGCCTCGAGTTCGGGGCCGACGATTACGTGACCAAGCCATTCAGCCCCAAGGTGCTCGTGGCCAGGATCCGGTCCGTCATGCGGCGCAAGGCCCAGGCGAGCGAGGCCGGGGAAGGCGTGCTCAAGGCGAGGGATCTGGTCGTCCATCCGGGGCGGCACGAGGTGCTGGTGAGGGGCGAGCCGGTGGAGCTGACCGCCGGCGAATTCCGCTTGCTGCAGTTCCTCGCGCGGCGCCCCGGTTGGGTCTTCACCCGTCGCCAGATAGTGCAAGCGGTGCGGGGAGACGGCTACCCCGCGACCGAGCGCGCCGTCGACGTGCAAATCTTCGGCCTGCGCAGGAAGCTCGGCGAGGCGGAGGAGTACATCGAGACCGTGCGGGGGGTCGGTTACCGCTTCCGGGAATAATCCATGCGCCGAACACGGTTCTTCTGGCTTCTTTGCACGGCGTTCTGCGCGCTCGCCCTGATGGTCGTTTTGGCGTGCGGATCGCTGGCGTCCTGGCATTTCCGGCGCGCCCTGCAGGCGCGCGCCGCCGCCGATCTGGAGCTCGAGGCCGGGCAGTTGGCCGCCTTGCTCGCCGGCGCCGGTCGACCTCTCGCCAAGAGCCCCGCCGACAGCCTCTGCAAGGCCTTCGGCCGGGGCGTGCCCGCGCGGCTGACCGTGATCCTGGCTGACGGGGTCGTGATCGGCGATTCCGATCAGGATCCTCGCTTCATGGAGAACCACGCGCATCGGCCCGAGGTGAGCGCCGCGCTTCGCGGCAGCACGGGCATCGCGCGTCGGTCGAGCCCGACGCAGTCGCGTCCCCTCCTTTACGTCGCGGTCCCGATCCGCCCGCCGGAGGCCGGCGAGGCGGCCCAGGCCGCGCCGCTGGGCGTCGTGCGCGCCTCCCTTCCCTTGGCCGTGACGGACGCGCCGGTGCGGGCCTTCAGTGCGCGCGTGTGGCTGTTGATGCTGCTGGCCGCGATCGCCTCCGCGGCGATCGCCGCGTTCGTCGCGCGGCAACTGGTCCGGCCGCTGCACGAGATCGGGTCGGCGGTCGGGCGGCTGGCCGCCGGCGACCTGGAGGCTCGCGTGCCCCGAGTGGGGCAGGCCGAGGTGGCCGCGCTCGCCGGCGCCCTCAACGAGATGGCGGACGGTTTCGCGCGACGGATGCGGGACGTGACGCGCCGCAGCAACGAGCAGGAGGCGGTTCTCTGCTCGATGATGGAAGGCGTGCTCGCCGTCGACAACGAGAGCCGGATCATCCGACTGAACGAGGCCGCGGCCCGCCTGCTGCGCGTCGATTCCCAGCGCTCGCAGGGCCGTCCTCTGCAAGAGATCGCGCGCCATGTCGACCTGCACCGTTTCGTGGAGCGGGTGCTGTCCGCTCAAGCGCCGCAGGAGGGGGAATTCGTCGTGCGCGACGACGCGCGCGACGAAGGCGAGCGCATCTTGCAGGCGCAGGGCACCGTGCTGCGAGATGAGAAAGGCAGCGGCATCGGCGGCCTGATCGTGCTGAACGACGTGACTCGGTTGCGCCGGCTTGAGACAATGCGGCGCGAATTCGTCGCCAACGTTTCGCACGAGCTGAAGACCCCCATCACCGCCATCAAGGGTTTTGTCGAGACCCTGATCGAGGGCAAGAATCGCGAGCCGGGCGAGACGGCGCGCCACCTGGACATCGTGCAGCGACAGGCCGACCGCTTGAACGCGATCGTCGAGGACTTGCTCACCTTGTCGCGCCTGGAGCAGGACGACCGCGGGGAGCAGGTGGAATTCCAACTCCAGGCGGTGCACCCGATTCTGGCGGGGGCGGTGCAGGCCTGCGAGGTGTCCGCGCGGGAGAAGGGCATCGCGGTCGCCCTGACCTGCGCGCCGGAGCTTGCGGCCCGCCTGAACGCCCAGCTCCTGGAGCAGGCGGTCGTGAATCTTCTCGACAACGCCATCAAATACAGCGAGCCGGGGCGACCGGTCGAGATCTCCGCGGCGCGAACCGCCGCGGGGCTGGTGATCCGCGTGCGCGACCGGGGCTGCGGAATCTCCGAGGAGAACCTGCCGCGCCTGTTCGAGCGCTTCTACCGCGTCGATCGCGGCCGCAGCCGCCGTCAGGGCGGCACCGGCCTGGGCCTTTCGATCGTCAAGCACATCGTCCGCGCGCACGGGGGCACGGTTAACGTGGAGAGCAAGCCCGGGGAGGGCAGCGCCTTCACCGTCATTTTGCCCTAGGTATTTGCAATTAAACGCATTCCAGCCGCTAACCAAGTGCTAATTTTCCCCTAACAAACCCCGAACCCCGCGCAGCTACCGTGGCGCGCATGGCAAGCCTGACCGTTGCCACGCCTGTCGAAGTGGCGCGTGGCGCCGGGAGACCAACCTGTCGAATCGGAGGAGGAAGCCACATGGCAGAAGCCGATCTGCATGGGAATCGTCACGTGTTGCGCCGGGTCGTCGCCGCGGCGTCGATCGCGGCGGCGCTGGCGGGCCAAGCGCTCGCGGTCCGCGCGGCCGAGACGAACCCGCTGGAGGGCCTGAAAGTCTCGGGCGAGGCCTACGTCGACTGGAGCCTGACCGACATCCAGGGTGAGCAGGACAATGCCTTCTCGCTCAATCGTGGCTACTTGACCGTGACCAAGAAGATGAACGACTTCCTGGGCTTCCGGTACACGCTCGACGTCAAGCAGGCCGCGACGACCGAGGACGTCGAGGGCTCGGTCAGCAACGCGCTCGACGGCAACTACGTCTTTCGCACCAAGTATCTGTACGCCGAGATGAACTTCGGCGGCGAGGGCGCGCTCTCCCAGCTGCGCGGGCGCGTCGGGATGCAGCACGCCGGCATCGACGACTTCGAGCAGGCCATGAACCCCTACCGGGCGCAGACGAAGAACTGGCAGGAGGGCGCCAGTTGGTTCGGCACCGCAGACCTGGGCGTGGGCCTGCACGGCAATTTCGGCGGCACGCTCGCCGACGCCAAGGCGAGGACCGGCAGCAGCAAGTACGACGGGCGCCACGGCAGCTTCCAGCTCCTGCTGGCCAACGGCGGCGGCTACGACAAGACCGAGAAGAACGACAACAAGCTGCTGAGCGGGCGCGTGAGCCTACGCCCCGCCGCCGACGCCCTGCCCGGCCTGCAGCTGACCTACGGCGGCGTCTTCGGCCAGGACAACACGACCAATGGCGACGACGGCGCCGGCGTGGACTTCACGCTGCACGCCTTCATGTTGAGCTGGCAGTCGCCCCGCTTCACGGCCTACGGGCAGTACTTCCTCGCCGACAACAACCAGGCCGGCAAGTACGTCACGGACGAGGGCGCGGGCGTGAAGACCGCCGGGATGTCGGCGTTCGCCATGGTCCGCCCCAACGCCCTGCGCGACCGGCTCGGCCTCTACGCCCGCTTCAACACGTTCGACGGCGACACCGACGAGGTCATCACCGCGGGCGATCACGGCGTGACGCAGGTCACGGGCGGCGTCTCGTACGACGTCGGCAAGGGCAACATGTTCATCGTCGCCTACGAGGCGACCAGCTACGACCCGCACGCCGACGCCGTGGGCAAGCTGCCGTCGGTCGAGCAGCTGGACCGCGACGACGACACCAAGCTGCAAATCGTCTATCGGCTGGAGTTCTAGGCCGACCCCGGTCCGGCGCGCTCGAACGCGATCAACGAAAGGTGGTCTCGATGAAGGAAGCGATCCGTTGGATGTCCAGGGTCGTCGCCCTCACCCTCGTCGTGGCGGCGGCCGCGCCGGCGGCGGCGCAGGTGAAGGTCGATCCACAGCTGCCCGACTACAAGCCCGCCCAGGGCATCTCGGGCAGCATCAAGAGCATCGGCTCCGACACGATGAACAACCTCATGACGCTGTGGGCTGAAGGGTTCAAGGTTTTTTACCCCAACGTCACGGTCGAGATCGAGGGCAAGGGCTCCTCGACCGCGCCGCCCGCGCTGATCGCGGGCACCGCGAGCTTCGGCCCCATGAGCCGCACCATGAAGGCGGCCGAGATCGACGAGTTCGAGAAGAGTTTCGGCTACAAGCCAACGGCCCTGGGCGCGGGCATCGACATGCTGGCGGTCTACGTGCACAAGGACAACCCGATCAAGGGCCTGTCGCTTCAACAGGTCGACGCCATCTTTTCCTCGACGCGCAAGGCCGGCCACGCCACCGACATCCGCACGTGGGCAGAGGCAGGCCTGACCGGCCCCTGGGCCGCGCTGCCGATCAGCCTCTACGGCCGCAATTCGGCCTCGGGCACCTACGGCTTCTTCAAGGAGCACGCGCTGGCCAAGGGGGACTACAAGGCCTCCGTCAAGGAGCAGCCCGGCAGCTCGGCCGTCGTGAACGCCGTGGCCAACGACAAGTCGGCCATCGGCTACAGCGGCATCGGCTACCTGACGGCCGACGTGCGGGCCGTGCCGCTGGCCATGGACGCGGGCGCGGCGCCGGTGCCGGCCGATCCGGCGCACGCCTACACGGGCGACTATCCGCTCTCGCGTTTCCTCTACATGTACGTGAACGCGAAGCCCGGCGAGGGTCTCGACCCGCTGCGCCGCGAGTTCGTCCGCTTCATCTTCAGCCGGCAGGGCCAGGAGGTGGTCGTCAAGGACGGCTACTACCCGGTGACCGCCGACATGGCCCGCGGCGCCCTCAAGTCCGCGGGTCTCGAGCCCGGGTTCTAGACCCGGGGCACGGGCCTGGGCCGGGCGCGGGCGGCGCGGTCCGTCCGCGCCCGGTTCCGCCAGGGAGACGCGATGACGACGGGCCTCTCGTTCACCGGTCGCCGGCGTCGGCGAAACACCAGCCGTGCGGTTCTGGTCGCCGATCGGGTCGCTCGCGGTCTCATCACCGTGGGCGGCGCGCTGACCGTCGTGCAGGTCCTGACCGTCATGATCTTCCTGCTCTGGGTCGCGCTGCCTCTCTTTCGCGGGGCGCACCTCACGGCCGTCGCGAACACGCAGCGCCCCGGTGCCTCCGGAGGGTCACCCCTGCACGTGGCCACGGACGAACAACAGCTTCTGGGGTGGGAGTTCCTGGCCGACGGGCGGCTGGCCGCCTTCGCGCTCGCCGACGGCTCGCCGCTCTTCGTGCGCGAGCTGTTCCGCGAGGGAGCGCCGACCGCGGCGGCGTTCCCGGTGCAGGCCGGACGCGCCGCGTTCGGGTTCGCGGACGGCGCCGTACGGCTCGGCTCGGCCGAAGTCGCGACGGCTTACGTGCCCGAGGACGAGGCCTCCGGCGCGGTGCGGAACCTGGTCGCTGGCGCCGCCCTGGCGGTGGGCGAGGCGATCGTGCAGCGGACGAGAGAGGGCCAACTGCGCCGCGAGGAGCTCCTCGTCGAGATCCAGGCTCCTCTCGTGCCGGCGGGCGGCCCGGCGGTGCGATTGATCGCCCTCGGCGAGAGTCAGGCCGGTCCCGTGATCGCGACGCTCGACGACGGCGATCGCCTGGCCGTGCATTTCGTGCGTGAGCGACGCAACCCGCTGACGGGCGAGACCACCGCGCAGACGAGGAGCGCGACGCTGTCGTACACGCCTCGCACCGGCGCGGAGCCGGCGTGGTTGCTCGTGTCCGGTCATGGCGACGACGTGTATCTGGCCTGGCGCGACGGCACCTTGCAGCGCTGGAGCCTGGCCGCCGCGGGCGCCGCGGGTCCCGTCGAGACCGTCGATCTCACGCCGGACGGGGCGGGGCTCACGGCGCTGCGCTTCGCCAACGGCGGCGTGTCCCTCGTCGCCGGCGACGACCGCGGTCGGCTGCGCGTCTGGTTCGGCGCAAGGCGCGAGGAGGCGATGGCTCCGGACGGCAAGCAACTCGTCGCGGCCCGAGAGTTGCGGGGACCGAGCGCCGGCGTGACCGCGCTCGGTTTCTCCTCGCGCACGCGCCTGCTGGCCGCCGGCTTCGCCGACGGCACGGTGGACGTCCTGCACCTTACCAGCGGGCGGCGCCTGGCCCGCCTGCGGCTCTCCGGCGGGGCGGCGACGGCCGTGGCCTTGGCTCCCAAGGACGACGGCCTGATTGCCCTGGCGGACGGGCGCGTCGCCCGCTGGCGGCTCGACGCCAGACACCCCGAGGCCGCCCCGGCGGCGCTCTTCGCGCCGGTCTGGTACGAGGGATACCCGGCGCCCGCGCACGTCTGGCAGTCGTCGAGCGCCACCGACGAGTCCGAGCTCAAGTTCGGCCTCATGCCTCTCGTTTTCGGCACGCTCAAGGCCACGCTCTACTCGCTGCTGTTCGGCGTGCCGTTGGCGCTGCTGGCGGCGGTGTTCACGAGCGAATTCCTGTCGCCCGCGGCGCGCGCGCGGATCAAGCCAACGATCGAATTGATGGCCAGCCTGCCTAGCGTCGTGCTGGGTTTCCTCGCGGCGTTGGTGATCGCCCCCGTCGCGGAGCAGGCCGTGCCGGCGATCCTGGTCTCCTTCGTGACCGTGCCGGCGGCTTTCCTCTACGGCGCCGGACTCTGGCAACTCCTGCCCCACCGCACCGGCGCGCGGTTGGCGCGTTGGCGCCCGGCGTTGCTCGCGCTCGCGCTGCCAGCCGGCGTCGGCGCGGCCGCCGTGCTCGGGCCCTTCGCCGAGAGGCTGTTGTTCGCCGGCGATTTGAAACTCTGGCTCGACGGGCAGATCGGAGGCGCCACGGCCGGCTGGGCGCCGCTGCTGCTGCCTCTGTGCGGCGTGGCCACGGCGCTGGCGATCCCGCGCGGCCTGAGCCGCTGGCAGCGCCGCCGCTACGCCGGCTGGACGCGCACGCGCGCCGCCGCGGCGGACCTTGGCCTGCTGGCGGTGGGCTCGGTCGCCGCGCTCGCCGCGACGGGGGCTTTGGCTGCGCTGCTCGGCGGACTGGGCCTGGACCCGCGCGGTCCGCTGGTCGGCACCTACATGCAGCGCAACTCGCTGGTGGTCGGCTTCGTGATGGGTTTCGCCATCATACCGATCATCTACACGATCGCAGAGGACGCGCTCGCCAGCGTTCCCGAGCACCTGCGCGCCGCCTCGCTCGGCGCGGGGGCCACACCCTGGCAGACCGCGGTGCGCATCATCATCCCGACCGCCATGAGCGGCCTCTTTTCCGCGGTCATGATCGGCCTGGGCCGGGCGGTGGGCGAGACGATGATCGTGCTCATGGCCGCCGGCAACACGCCCATCATGGACTGGAACGTCTTCGACGGTTTCCGCACGCTCTCAGCGAACATCGCGGTCGAGATGCCGGAGGCCGTGCGCGACAGCACCCATTACCGGATCCTGTTCCTGTCGGCGCTCGTCCTGTTCGCCATGACCTTCCTCCTCAACACGGTGGCCGAGATCGTGCGGTTGCGCTTTCGGAAGCGAGCGTTCGAGCTATGAGCGTCGCGCCGCACTGCAGGCCCGCGCGGGCGCCGCGGCGAGCCACCGCGGGAACCGGCGCGTCGCTGCTGGCCCACGGCGAACCCCTGATGTGGCTCACAGGCGGGGCCCTGGTCATCTGCCTGGCGATGATCCTGGGGCTGCTCGCCCTCGTCCTGGCGCGGGGCCTGAGCAGCTTCTGGCCAGGGCCCGTCGTGCGCGTCGAAACGGCTCGCGGCTCGATCCTGGGAGAGGTCACGCGCACCGAGACGTGGCGGCCCGATCCGGGTTTTGTCGCCGGCCTGGCGGGCGAGGAGGCCGATCGCGCGCGAGTGCAGCTGGCGCGACGCGGCGGCGAGCTGAGGCGTCGACTCGTGCGCACCGGCAATTACGAGCTGACAGGCGAGCATTTCCGCTGGATCGCCGACCACGAGGTCGCCGGCGAGAGCCGGCCGCCGTGGGCCCTGGTCGTGGAACGGGTGGCGTGGGGCCGCTTCTACGGCGAGCCGCGGGCGCTGCTGGTGGACGGCGAGCCGGCCGCCCAGACGCCGGAGGCGGCCTGGCGTCTGTATCGCGAGCGCGAGGGGGAGATCGCGGCCAATCGCGCACGACGGCGGCGCCTCGAAACGCGGGACATGGGCGCGGTCAACCGCCGCGTGGAGGCGGCCCGCCTGGCCGCGCGCGCGGCGGAACTGAAGCACGGGCCCGACTCGCCCGTCGCCGAGCGCGCCCGCCACGCCGCCCAGGCGGCCAGCGAAGGCGCCGAGGGCGAGTTTGCGCGCATCCGAGCCGAGATCGACCGGCTCGGCGCCGCCAACGCACGGTACGAGTTGCTCCTGGTCACGGCCGAGGGTGTCGAGAAGCGGCTGCCGCTGGCCGAAATCGTGCGCGCCTATCCGGCCAACCGGCTCGGTCCGGGCCAGCGTCTGGGCGTGTACCTGGCGCGCTGGGGGGAGTTCCTGGCCGACGAGCCGCGCGAGGCCAACAGCGAAGGCGGCGTGTTCCCGGCCATCTTCGGCACCGTGGTCATGACACTGGTCATGTCGCTCGCCGTCCTGCCGTTCGGCGTGCTGGCCGCGCTGTTCTTGCGCGAGTACGCGAAGGCGGGCCCGGTCGTGAGCGCCGTGCGCATCGCGGTCAACAATCTGGCGGGCGTGCCCAGCATCGTGTTCGGCGTCTTCGGACTCGGCTTCTTCTGCTACATCATCGGGGGCACGCTCGACCAGCTTTTCTTCAGCGCGCGCCTGCCGGCGCCGACCTACGGCACCGGCGGTCTGTTCTGGGCCTCGCTCACGCTCTCTCTCCTGACCCTGCCCGTGGTGATCGTCGCCACCGAAGAGGCGCTGGCCGCCGTCCCGGGCTCCATGCGCGAGGGTTCCTATGCCTGCGGCGCGAGCAAGTGGCAGACGATCCGTCGCATCGTGCTGCCTCGCGCGATGCCCGGCATCCTGACCGGCATGATCCTGGCCATGGCCAGAGGGGCCGGCGAGGTCGCGCCCCTGATGCTCGTCGGCGCCGTGAAGCTGGCGCCCGAACTGCCGCTGGACGGCGTGTTTCCCTTCGTCCATCCCGAGCGCAGTTTCATGCACCTGGGCTTCCACATCTATGATCTGGGATTCCAAAGCCAGAACAGCGAGGCCGCCAAGCCGATGGTCTTCACGACCACTCTCCTGCTGATCGCGATCGTCGCGACGCTCAACATCGCCGCCGTTTGGCTGCGGCGCCGCTTGCGGCGCCGCTTCCAGGACAGCCAGTTCTGAAGTGGAGGGGCTGCGGATGTCCGGCTATCCTCGACACGCGTTCACGCGGAAGGCGTCCGAACCGACGCCAGCGGAACCGTCGCCCATGAGCGAGACCAGACCAAACCACGGGGTCGATGTCGCGCGCGGCGCCGCCGGGCGTCTGGAGGCCATCGCCCGCGGCGAAACCGTGGCTTCCGAGATCCACGCGACCGTGGCCCAGGAGGAGCCGGTCCTCGAGATCGAGGACTTCTGCCTCTGGTACGGGGCCAAGCAGGCGCTGCACGACATCGGACTGGCCATCCCGCGCGGCAAGATCACGGCGCTCATCGGGCCCTCGGGCTGCGGCAAATCCACGCTGCTGCGTTCGGTCAACCGCCTGAACGACCTGCTGCCGAACGTGCGCGTCAGTGGCCAAATGCGGCTGAGCGGCGATCCCATCTACGATCCGGCCGTGGACGTGATCGAGCTGCGCAAGCGCATGGGCATGGTGTTCCAGAAATCCAATCCGTTTCCGATGAGCGTCTATGAGAACGTCGTCTATTCTCTGCGCATCGACGGCGAGCGCGACAGGCGCGTGCTCGACGAGGTGTGCGAACGCAGCCTGCGCGGCGCCGCGCTGTGGGACGAGGTCAAGGACCGCCTGCAGGACAGCGCCCTGGGTTTGTCGGGCGGGCAGCAACAGCGCCTTTGCATCGCGCGCGCGATCGCGGCCGAGCCGGAGGTGCTGCTCATGGATGAGCCCTGCTCGGCGCTCGATCCGATCGCCACGGGGAAGATCGAAGAACTGATGCACGAGCTCAAGGGCGACTACTCGATTCTGATCGTGACGCACAACATGCAGCAGGCCTCGCGGACCAGCGATTACACGGCGTTCATGTACCTCGGCCGCTTGATCGAATACGGCCGCACGCTCGATCTCTTCACGAATCCGCGCTTGCGGGAAACAGAGGATTACATCAGCGGACGATTCGGCTGATTCGAGACGAGTCTTCCGGCGCGAGGAGGCGCCATCGCCCATGGCCAAGCACTTGCAGATCGAAACCGGGAAGCTGCGCAATGGCGTCCTGCGCGTCGGGGCGTTCGTAGAGGAAAGCTTCGTGCTCGCGATCCGCGCCATCGCGAGGCGCGACGCAGAAACGGCACAGCGCGTGCTCGACACGCACACCGAAGTGGACCGCATGGAAGTGGAGTTGGAAGAGGAGTGCCTGAAGGTGCTCGCGCTCTACCAGCCCGTGGCGCGGGACCTGCGCTTGATCGTGGCGATTCTGAAGATCAACAACGACTTGGAACGCGTCGGCGACCTCGCCGAAAACATCGCGCTGCGGGCCGTCAGCCTGGCGCAGCGCCCCGCCCTCGACGCGCCGTACGATCTGTCCGGCATGGCGGAGAGCACGCGGCAGATGCTCCACGGCAGCCTCGACGCGCTGGCCAACATGGACTCCGCCATCGCGCGTTTGGTGTGCGCGCAGGACGACAGCGTCGACACCATCAACCGCGACATGTACCGGCGGGTCAAGGCCGCCATCCAGGCGCACCCCGAGCAGGTCGAAGCCCTGCTGCACCTGCTGTCGGTCTCTCGTTACGTCGAGCGCATCGCCGACCACGCCACCAACATCGCCGAGGACGTGATCTACCTGCTCGAGGGCGGCATCGTCCGGCACGGTCTCGGCCAGGGCGCGCCTTCCGAGCCCTGAGGACGGTGGAGGGGCCGCGCGAGCCCGCGGCGACGAAGGGCGCTCTTCGAGCAGAGCGCCCTTCGTCTATGCCCGGGTCCGGCCGTCCGTCCTGTCAGCGCGTCGTCAACACCACGTCGCCGCTGAAGGTGGTGATGTCGAGCTTGGCGTCACCGCTCCCGGTCGAGAACTGCAGCTCGCGTCCTGGCGCGTACTTGCTGGCGCGCTTGGCTTTCTGGCCGAAGGCGTTGTCGATGTCGCCGCTGAACGTCGAGATCTCGAAATCCGCGGAGACATGGCCAGGCAACTCGAGGCGGACGTTGCCGCTATGGCTCTCGACTTGGAACGAGGCGTCGGCGGCGGGCGCGCCGGCGAACTCCAGATCGCCGGACACCGAACTGCAACGCAGCCGTCCGACTCGGTCCACGCGCAGCGTCGCGTCCCCGCTCACCGTCGAGACTTCCAAGCTGTTTCCCGACCCCTCGACCGAGACGTTGCCGCTGACCGTCGCGACCGCCATCTCGTCGCACGTCGCGCGCAGCGAGATGTCGCCGCTGACCGTCTGCGCGCGCAATTCGCGTGGATCGGCCGCGACGATCACTTCGCCGCTGACCGTCTGGAGGTCGAGTTCTCCGGTGATCCCGTTGACCGTGATCGCCGCGCTGACGCCCTCCGCTTCGATTTCGCTGCGCCGCGGCACGTGCACGACGAGATCGGTGGCCTCGACGTGGCGGGTATGGCGCGGCAGCACCACCTTCACGAGGGTGCGCCGGCCGGTGTTTTCGAACTCGAGCCGTTCCGTTCCCTTGCCCAGCGTGCCCGTCACGCGGACCTGGGAATCGTCCGACCCCTCGATGCGGATCGAGCCCGCGACGTTTTCGATCGCGACCGTGCCGTCGGCGGGCGCCGGCAGGGTGCGGTCGACGCTCTCCTGTGCGCTGGCGCCGGAGACCGCCGCCAGTACGACGGCGGCGGCCACGGCAAAGCGGCTTCGCTGGATGCGCTTCATGTCTCTCTCCCTTCGCCGGGGCCACGGGCCCCGATTTCATGTCTAGCTCAGAGTTCCACGGTGAGCCGCGTGGCGCGGCCCAACAGCGCGATGCGTTCCCCGTAAAACGTCGCCAGCAAGCGCGCGAGCGGCGCGCTGCCGGGGTCCGCCAGCAGGGCCGCGCGCGTCTCCGCGATCGCCAGGTCCAACGCCTGCAGATTGCGCGCGATGTCGGCCGCCGCGTCGGCGGGCACCCCCGTTTCGCCGCCTCTGAGGGCGCCGACGTACTCGTGCTGCGCCTGCAGGCTGCCCGCCTCCCATTCCCGCAGCGCGGCCAGCAACGCCTGCTGCGGACCGGGCGCGAAGGGGGCCGCGTCGCGTCCGGCGCGGTCCGCGCCATCCGGCGGGGCCAGCAGCAGGAGCGCCAGGCAGGCGGCGGCCGCGAGCCAACCGGACCAAGCCCAGGCCGCGTGCACCCGGCGGCGATCGCGCCGCGGCGCCCCGACCGGCGTCGCCACGCCTCGGTCCGTGTCCCGCGCCGTGACGGGGCGCGAGGCGTCCGCCGCGATCCGCGCGGCGATGCCGGTCCACGGATCGCCGGCCGGCGATAGGGCGTCGGGCAGGCCGGCCGCGCGCGCGAGCAGGGCGCGCAGCGCCCGCACCTCGTCGCGACAGGCGGGGCAAGCGTCGAGGTGCCGCTCCACTGCCGCGGCCCGGAGCGGGGAGAGCGTGCCGTCCACGTACTCGTCGAGCTGGGCGTGCAGTCGGTCGTCTGGGCAACTCATGCCAGGGCCTCCCTCAACAAGCGACGGGCGCGGTGAAGCTGGGACTTGCAGGTGCCCACCGAAAGGCCCGTCATCTCGGCGATCTCCTCGTGCCGGTAGCCCTGCACGTCGTGCAGGACGAAAATCAAGCGGGCTCCCGGCGGCAGGGCGGCGATCGCCTGCTCGAGGTCGAGAGCGGTGCCGGGCGGCGGCGCCGGACGCGCGACGTCGACGGCCGCCAGATCCTCCATGGCCAGCACACGGTCGGCGCGGCGGGATTGCTCCCGCAGCTCCTCTATCACCACGTTCACCGTCAGCCGATGCAGCCAAGTTCCGAAGGCGCTGCGTCCCTCGAACGTCGCCAGCTTCGACCAGGCGCGCACGTACACGTCCTGAACGAGCGCCTCGGCGCGGCCGGCATCGCCGCACAGGCGCAGGCAGAGCGCGTAGGTGCGGCCGACGAACTGGCGATAGATCGCTTCGAACGCCGGGACGTCGCCGGATTGCGCCCGTCGCACGAGCTCGGCGGTGCGCTGCGCCCCGGCCGCGGCGGGGACGCCTGGCTGGGGCTGGGCGGACTGGCCGAGAGCGGCGATCATGACGCGGCCTCGCATGCTCGGTTCGGGGACGTCGCCGTGCGCTTCCCTATGACGGATCCCGGGGCCAAAAGGTTGGAATGAAACGAGCCGTCCAGGGTTTCCGCCCGGCTAGTCGCCGCCTGCCGGCTCCCTCGGCCCGCCGCGCCCCCGCGGCGAGCGGTTCTGCGGCGGGGTTTCGGCCATCCCATCGCCCAGCCAGCCCCGCCGCCGGAACCAGAGCAGCAGACCGCCCGCCACGCTCGCCATCACCCCGAGCGCCAGCGGGTAGCCATAGCGCCACCTGGTTTCCGGCATGTTCCACGGCGAGGCGTCGGGGTCGAAATTCATGCCCCACAGTCCGGCCACGAAGCCCAGCGGGATGAAGATCGTCGCGATCACCGTCAGCACCTTCATGGTCTCGTTCATGCGGTTGCTGACGCTCGACAGGTAGACGTCGAGCAGGCCGCCCGCGATCTCACGGTAGGTTTCCAGCAGGTCGATGATCTGCACGGCGTGGTCGTAGCAGTCGCGCAGGTAGATCCGCGTCTCGTCGGCCACGAGCGGATCGGGGTCGCGGCTGAGCGCTCCCAGCGTCTCGCGCAAAGGCCAGATGCCGCGGCGCAACGTGATGAGATCGCGCCGGACGCGATGCAGCGCGCCGACCACGCCTCGGCGCGGGTTCTCGATGATCGCGTCCTCGAGTTCCTCGAGCTGTTCGCCCAGGGTCTCGAGCACGGGAAAGTAGCTGTCCACGGCGGCGTCGATCAGGGCGTAGGCGAGATAGTCGGGGCCGCCGGCGCGGACGCGACCCGTGCCGGCGCGCGCCCGCTCGCGCACCGGATCCCAACAGTCGCCGGCGCGTTCCTGGAAAGTGAGTACGTAGTTGCGGCCGAGAAACAGGCTGATCTGCTCGGATCTGAACTCGTGGTCCGCGCCGGTCTCCGGCACCCGCAGCACGATGTAGAGATGGTCCGCGTAACGCTCGAGCTTGGGGCGCTGGTGGACGTGCACGACGTCCTCGAGCGCCAGACCGTGCAGGCCGAAGAGGTCTCCCAGCGAGGCGATCAGTTCGGGGTCGCCCACGCCGTCCACGTTCACCCAGACGACGCGTCGGCGCGCGAGCGCCTGGCGCAGGGCGTCCAGATCGGCGACCGGCGGCGCCTCGCACGCGTCCGGGCTCCAGGCGAGGATGTGCGCCACCGACCGCAAGGCGTCGGGCGCGGGGGTGAGCTGGCCGGGGGCGGTGCCGGGGCGCGCGCGGCTGGACGCGCGCGGTCCGACGCGGACGGCGGATGGGCGGCTGGACATGGTCTTCCTCCTGGCCGGGGCGGATCGCCGTCCAGGATAGCGGATCGGCCATCGTGGCGCAGTTCCTGATCGTGGCCCGACGCCGGCGATCAGCGAACGACGAATAGTCATATTTCTTATCGTAAAAAAACAATCGTCGCGGCCCGACCAGCCGCTCGAGCCCGCGTCCCTGGATCTATTTCTAAGGCGATCCGTTGGCGTTCCGATCCTTACGGATGTCCTGTCCATGCCCCCGCCAACGGCGGCGCGGGGCCCGGCTCGCCAACAAGAGGCACGCGGTCATGAAGGAACGAATCCTCATCGTGGACGACGAAGACACCATCCGCTTCGTTCTCCAGTCGCTGGTGAGCGGGATGGGTCACGAGACGGTCGTCGCCGGCAGCGCCGAGGAGGGGCTGGCCCGCCTGACGGAGGCCCCGGTCTCCGTGGCGCTCATCGACATCATCCTGCCGGGCATCAATGGCATCGAGCTGTTGCGCCGCATCAAACAGGCCTCGCCCGACACCGAAGTCATGGTGATGACCAGCCACTCTTCGCTCGAAACCGCCATCGAGGCCCTTCGCCACGGTGCCTACGATTACCTATCCAAGCCCTTCGAACTGGACGACGTGTCCTCGGCGCTGACGCGCGCGCTCGAGAGGCGCAGCCTCACGCTGCGCAACCGCCAACTGCTGGCCGAGCAGGAGGCCAGGAATCGGGAGCTCGCCGCCCTCGTGAAGCGCCTGGGATCGCTCAACGTCGCGGGCCAGACGATGAGCGGCATGAGGACGCTGTCGGAACTGTTCGACTGCCTCCTGGACCTGGTGACCGAAGAACTCGCTTCCGATCGCGCCTCGATCATGCTCCTCGAGGAGGAACCGGGGGAACTCTACATTGCCGCCGCGCGCGGCTTCGACGCCGAGGTCGCCAAGACGGTCCGGCTGAAGCTCGGGGAAGGGATCGCCGGCCAGGTCGCGGCCACGGGACAGGCGCTGCTGATCAAGGACGCGCAATCCGATCCGCGCATGCCTAAGCCTGCCGATTCACGCCTGGGCCAGACGCTGGTGTCGACGCCCATTCTCCTGAGCGTGCCCATCAAAGGACCGGGCAAGGTGCTCGGCGTGCTCAACATCAGTCAACGGCGCAGCGGCATCCCGTTCGACGAAGAGGACCTGGCCTATCTGTCCGGTCTGGCCGGTCAGGCGGCCGTGGCGATCGAGCGAGCGCGGCACTCCGATCAGCTGCGCGAGGCGCTCCAGTCTTTGCAGGCCACACAGGAACAGCTTGTCGCGTCCGCGCGCATCGGCGCGTTGGGCAAGATGGCGGCGGGCGTCGCTCACGACTTCAACAATATCCTCAACGGCATTCTGGGCCGCACCCAGATTCTTCTGGGCTCCTTGGGCCACCCGCCTGCCGATCTCGACAAGGCCCTCGATGGTCTGCACACGCTCGAGGCGCTAGCCCTGCAGGGCGCCGAGGCGGTGCGCCGGCTCCAGGAATTCTCGCGCATTCGCCGGGATCGGCCGGAGGAGAGCACGGATCTGGTGGCCGCGGCAAAACAGGCCGTCGAACTGACCAAGCCCAAATGGCAGGACGAACAAGCCGCCGCGGGCCGACAGATCTTCGTGGAGCTGGAGCTGGCGCCCGTGCCGCGCGTGCCCGGCAACCTGAACGAGGTGTGTCAGGCCATCAGCAATCTCATCTTCAACGCCGTGGAGGCCATGCCCGAGGGAGGCTTGCTGACGCTGCGGAGCTTCACCGAGGGAGAGATGGTCTGCCTGGAGGTCATCGACGCGGGCATCGGCATGAACGTCGAGACGAAGGCGCGTCTGTTCGAGCCATTCTTCACCACCAAACCCAAGGGACAAGGGCTGGGCACGAGCGTGGTCTACGGCATCGTCGCCAGGCTCGGAGGCACCATCCAGGTCGACAGCGAGATCGGGCAAGGCACGGCGATCACGTTGAAGCTGCCGCGCGACGACAGCAGTCCGGTTCCGCCCGCCCGCAAGCCCGGGGAGGCGAGGGCGCCGGAGCTGCCGTGTCGCGTGCTGGTCGTGGACGACCAGGAGGAGAACCTCCACTTCTACCGCGACGCCCTGGAGTCGTCGGGTCTGGAAGTGCAGATCGCCAGCTCGGGCGCGGACGGGATCGCTGCCCTCGAGCAGCGTCCCTTCGACGTCGTGGTCACTGATCTGGGCATGCCCGGCATGTCGGGCTGGGACGTGAGCAAAGCGGTCAAGGTCAAGCGCCCCGGGACGCCGGTCGTGCTCTTGAGCGGCTGGGCGGTGCAGCAGGACCAGGCCGAATTGGCCGGGGCGGGCGTGGATCTGGTGTTGGCCAAGCCGATCACGATTCCCGATCTGCTGCGCGGGTTGAGCGAAGTCGTGAAGAAGCGGAAGACGCGGTCCAAGGGGGAGGCACAGTCGAGGACGCCGCCGCAAACGCAGCCGGCGTGACCGCGCGAGTAAAGGAGGGGCAAGGCCGGTCGCGTCGGCGGCCGGCCAGCGGATGGTGAACGGACCTGGGATGTTCGGGCGAGGCGACAAGACGCGGTCTTGACGCCTTCGCCGCATGTGGGGTCCGCCGGACGGGCGACCGCCCCGGCGGGAGGGACGAAGGGTGGAAGAGCCCCGCGTGGGCTCTGCTTCGCGGAGAGGAAGAGTCATGTCGAAGCTTGCTGGTATTCGTGGCGGCCGGTGGATGTTCGCGTGCTCGCTGATCATCGCTTGTCTGTCCCTCGTGCTGTGGCCCGGCAACGGCCGCGCCGCGGACAACCAGGCGATCGGCAGCGTGGGGAACGTGGACGGCGACCTGGACGATTCGAACGTCTTCACGATCGACGCCGCGCTGCTCAGCCTGGTCAAGGCGGCCTTCCTGGCCGATGGCACGCCGCTGACGAGCGGCGCGACCGTGCCGCGCGGCACGCTGGTCAAGTTCCTCATCTACGTGGACAACACCACGACCTTCGCGATGAACGACCTCGCCGTTTCGGACGCCCTGGACGCCGCGTTCGTCTACCAGGCCGGAACGATCAAGGTCGACAGCTCGCAGAACACGGGCGCGACCGCGGCGGCCATCTATGCCGCCGTGGACGCGACCGCGGCGTTGACCGACGCGGTCAGCGGCGTGGACGCGGCGGGGATCAGCGGCAACGTCGTGAGCGCGGGCGACGACACGGGCAACGCGACCGTGACCGTGCCGGCCTCCCGAGTCTGGGCGCTGCTGTTCACCGTCAGCGTGCAGTAGCGACGCAGGCCTAGCACGGGTCCGCGCGGCCCGGCCGCGCGCCGGATCGGCTGACGGTCGGCCGGCGAGCGGCCCGCGCGACGAGGAGAGCCTGTGGTCAGGCAGTGGCGATCCTTCCTGGCGGTCGCCCTGTTGGTGTCATTGCTAGGAACCGGCGGGCCGGCGAGCGCGGTCACGAACGTGGCGCTCGGCGGCTTCGGCGGCCTGAACAACGGCACGCTCCAGGGGGGCGACGGCACAGGGACGGCCGCGGTTACCATCGAGGTAGCTGCTCTCGCGCTCGTCAAGCAAGCGCGAGACGCGACGGGCGCCGTTCTGCCCGACGGCGCGCCTGTCGCCGCCGGCCAGACCATCTTCTTCGTTCTTTTCGTCGACAATCCGACGCTCTATCCCGCGGAAGACCTGCAGATCACCGACCTGCTGGACCAGAGCCAATTCACGTACATCCCCGGCACCCTGGCCGGGACCACCGTGGCGATCGGCGCCTCGGACGGCGCGCTGTGGGGCGCCGCCTGGACGCCCTTGTCCGACGCCGTGGGCTCCCCCGACGACGTCGCCTCCATGCTCGACACCGGAGCGCCGGACGGGCCCGATCGCTTCACGCTCGGGGCGGTGCCCGTCCAGGCCAATCTCATGGATCGCGTTCCGGCCCGGATGATCCGGGCGGTCCGCTTCCAGGTGAGGGTCAATTGATGAGGCCGGCCGGCAGCAGCAGCTACTCCTTCCGCGCGACGCGCCGCGGGCCTGAGCCCTCGGCAAGCGCCGGACCGCTGCTGTGGGCGGGCGTGGTCGCCTGTCTGGCTCTGGCGGTCGGTCTCGACCCGCCGTCGGCCCTGGCGCAGGTGCTCAGCAACAACGCCACCGGCGCCAGCCGCGGCGTGGGCCTGGACCAGGCCGACGCCACCGTGACCTTGAATCGGACGCTCGTGGCGGCGCCGCCCTCGCTGGCCGAGGTCTCGCCGAACACGGTCGACGCGGCCAGCCGAGACATCCCGTTCACGCTCGACATCCTCCCGGCCTTCGAATCCGCGAGTCCGGCCGTCAGCCGGTTCACCATCACCTTGCCCGCGGGCTTCACGGACCCCGTGGTGTTGACCGTAACCGTGGGCGGCGCGGCGCTCGCGCCCGGCGGCGCGACACTCGCGCCGGGTCAGTACAGGGCCACGATCGCGGGCGCCACGGTTGTCGTCGAACTCGGCGGCCCCCTCGACGCGACGGCGGACTCCGTGCGCGTGCAGCTGACGGCGGACGCGCCGGCCGCTTCGGGGCAGGGCGCCTTCGCCTGCGCCCTGGAGGCGCCTGGCGGCGCCACCGCTTCGGTCGCCGGCGATGCCGACGGCGACGCGGCCGACGGCAACAGTCTGGACGTCGTCGTGCTCAGCGCCATCGACCTGCAGCGCTCCACCCTCACGGCGGATCCGCCGGTCGTGCTGGCGGACGGCGTCGCCGCCAGCCGCATCACGGTCCGCCTGCTGGACCATGCCGGGCAGCCGCTGCCGGACATGGTCGTGCTCCTGAGCTCCAGTCGGGGCGCTCCCGACGTCATCGAGCCGCCGGCCGTGACGACGGACGCGACGGGCAGCGCCGTCGCGACGATCCGGTCGCCAGCGCCCGGCCAGACGCAGATCGTCGGGCTCATCCAGGCCGACGATCTGGAGATCCCGATGCGGCCCACCGTATTCTTCACGCAAGGGCAGCAGCTGCGCCTGGACAAGGCCGGCAGTCCTCAGGAGGTGACGGTCGGCGCCGTCATCGACTACACCATCGCGATCCGCAACGTGACGACGGCGGCAGTGTCCGGCGTCTACGTGGAGGATCGTTTGCCCCCGGGCTTCCGGTATCTGGAGGGCTCGGCCCGGCTCGACGGCGCGCCGCTGCCCGATCCCACGGGCACCCAGACGCTCGTCTTCGCCATCGGCGACGTGGCGGCGCTCATCGACAGCAACGGCAACGGGCAGGCGGACCCGGGCGAACCCGGCTACCTGCTGCTCGCCTATCGGATGGTCGTGGGCGCGGGCGCGGCGCCGGGCAGCTACGTGAACCAGGCGATGGCCCGCGACGTCTGCCCGACGTGCGCCCTCTCCAACGTGGCCGAAGCGCGCGTGGAGGTCGCCCTGGACCCGCTCTTCGGGCTGGGAACGATTCTGGGCCGGGTCTACGAGGATCGCGACGGGGACCAGCGCCAGGGGCGCGACGAGCCGGGTGTCGCCGGCGCCCGCGTCGTCCTCGACGACGGAACCTACGCGCTCACCGACGCCCAGGGGCTCTATCACCTCGTCAATTTGCGTCCAGGCCACCGCCTGCTCAAGCTCGACGTCCACAGCCTGCCCGGCGTGGCGCGGATCACGACGGGCGAGACCGACGTGGTCAGCATCACCCCGGGCCTGCTCGCCACCGCGGATTTCGGCGTGGCATTCGTTCAGGAGACGCTGTCGGCCGGGCACCCCGCCATTCCGGGCCTGATCGTCGCGGCGCACCCCGCGCTGGCGCCGCTCGACGTGCGCGGCGACGTGGAGGCCCCCACCGTGCTGGTCAACGGGCATCCCATCGCCCTGCCCGTCCCCGACGCGCGGCTGCAGGCCCGGGGGGCGGACGACGTCATCGATGTCGGGGAGGGGGACGCAAGGGGGCCGCTCGAGTTCAAGGTCTCGGTGGACGCCGCGATCCCGATCGCCGCCTGGCGCCTGCATGTCTTCGATCAAGGCGGCGCCTTGGCGCACGCCGAGGGCGACAGCGGGCGGCCGCCGCCGGTCGTGGCCTGGGATCGCAGCCTCAACGGCGGCGGCGGCGCGCTGCGCGCCGGCGAGGTCTACCAGTACCAGCTCGAGGTCGGATTGCCGGACGGCACCTGGTTGCAGGGACCGCGGCGGTCCTTCGGCGTGAACCGCACCCGCCACGCCGTGTTGAGCCTCACCGGCGACGCGTTCGCATCGGGCAGGCACGCCTTGTCGCCGGCCGCGACGCAGGCGCTGAAGGAACTGGCGGCCGCCGTGCGCACGTCGCCGGGCGAGCTGATCCTGGTCGAGGGCCATACCGATTCCGTCGGCTCCATCGCCGCCAACCGTGAGCTCTCGCTGCTGCGGGCGCGGGCCGCCGCCCACTATCTCGTGGAGCGCGAGCGGCTGCCGGATTCCTGCCTGGTCGTCGTGGGCGTGGGCGAGGAGCGGCCCATCGCCGACAACGGCACCGCCGAAGGGCGCGCCCGCAACCGACGCATCGAGCTGAGGCGCGAGACGACCGAGGTCACGCGCGCCAACCTGACGCGCTCCTATGGCAGTTCGCCCGAGGTGGCGGTCGACGGGCGGCCGGTCGCGATCGACACCAGGGGACGCTTCGGGATCGCCGGCCCGGACAGCGGCGCCGACCGGTTGACCATCGACCTGCAAGGCAGGCAGGGCGAGACGGTCAGCGCCATCATCGCGTTGCCGCGGCTGGAGATCCTCTCGCCGGGCGGCGTGACGCGCTTGCCCTACGGGGCCGACGGCGACGGCTGGACCGCGACGGCCTCGCTCTGCGCCGCCGCGACCGACTCCGCGCTGCGCGGAAATCCCGCGCCGCTGCCACCGGCGGTGACCTGCCCGTTGCACGGTCTCACCGATCCCGGCGCCAGCCTGACGCTCAACGGGGAGCCGCTGGCGGTGTCGGCGGAGGGAGTCTTCGCCGCGACGCTGCCGCTGTGTCCGGGCGAGAACGTCTTCGGACTGTCGGCGCAAAACGCGAGCGGAGGCCGGCGCCTGGCCAACCTGAAGATCGTCGTGCGCGATCGCGACGAGTCGGGCGGCCCGGCAATCGCGGTCGAGGCGCTCCCGGAACTGAACGTCGCGCTCCCGCCGCAGGGGGCCGAGTTGACCGTCGCGCGCCTAGTCGTGACGGGCAGCACGGCGCCGGGCAACCGGGTGTCCGTCAACGACGTGCCGGTGGAGGTGCGGCCGGACGGCAGCTTCCGCGCCGTCGCGACGTTGGCGCCGGAGCGGGCGAGCGTCCAAGTGCAGGCGGTCGATCCCGCCGGGCGCGCGAGCATCGTGGCGAGGAGCTACCGGCTGGCGACGCGTCAGTTCTTCTTCCTCGCCTTCGCCGACGGCGTGGTCGGCCGGCTCTCCGGCGACGGCCTCCTGGAAGGAGCGGCCACGCACGAGGGCGACGGCTACTACACGGAAGGGCGTCTCGCCTACTACCTGAAGGGCTGGGTGGCCGGCCGCTACCTCGTCACCTCCGCGTTCGATAGCGGCGTGCGCGAGTTCGCCGACCTCTTCGCGGACCTCGACCGCGACGGCGACGACCGCTTCTTCACCCGTCTCGATCCCGACCGGCTCTATCCCGTCTACGGGGACTCGTGCACCATCGTGCACGACGCGCAGAGCCAGGGGAAATTCTACCTCGCGGTCGAGGGCGAGGACCTGAACCTGACCGTCGGCAATTACCCGCTGTCGCTGACCGGCGCGGATCTGGCCGCGTACCGCCGGACGCTCTTCGGCGGGCGGGCAGAGTACCGTTCGGTCGCCACGACGCGCTACGGCCAACCCCGGACCGAAGTGACGGTCCTGGGCGCCGAGTTGCGTCAGGAACACGTGCGCGACGAGCTGCGCGGCACGGGCGGCTCCCTCTATTACCTGAGCCAGCAACGCGTCCTGGAGGGCAGCGAGCAGGTGGCGCTCGTGATCCGCGACCAGAACACCGGGCTCGAGCTGGCGCGGATCCCGCAGCTGCCGCAGCTCGACTACACGTTCAAGCACGAGGAAGGCCGGCTGCTGTTCCATCATCCCGTTCCCAGCGTCGTGGAGGGGACTTCGCTGGTGAGCACGGCGATTCTGTCCGGCAACCAAGTGTTCATCGAGGTCGACTACGAGCGCCGCGCGCCGTCCCTGGACAATTCGCTGCTGGGCGCCCGCGCGAGCCGCCACCTGGGCGATCATCTGCGCGTCGGCGGCACCTACGTGCACGATGACTTGGACGCCTCCGGTTACGAACTCGCCGGCGCGGAGGCGGAGGTGCGACTGGGCGAGGGCACGCGCCTGTCGGCCGAGGTCGCCGGCAGCAGCGGCGGCGCGCCGCGCGTGTTCGTGAGCGAGGACGGCGGCCTGACCTGGACGCAGTCGCTGGCCAGTCCGGCCGCCGAAGGGGATGCCTGGAAGGCGACGGCCGAACTCGACATCGGCGAGGCCCTGGGCCTGGAGAGGCGCCTGCGGACCTTCGGCTACGTGCGCAGGCTCGATCCCGGCTTCTACTCCGGCGCCAGCCTCGCGGATCTCGGCGCGCACAAGGAAGGGCTGGGCGCCGAGGTCGATCTGCCGGGCGCCGGCACCGTCGCCGTGCGGCACGACCGGGAGCGCCGCCTGGGTGGCGGGCTCTTTACGACGACGGCGCCGGGATCCACGCGGCTGACTTCCGGAACTTGGCGGCGGTCCTGGGGCCGCTGGGACCTGGCGGCGCAGTACCAGTCGCGGGCGGTGCGCGACTCCGTCGGGAACGAAACGCTCTCCTGCGGCTATCTGGCGGCGAGGCTCGCCGTGCGCCTGGGCGCGAACCTGAGCGCCGAGCTGAAGCAGCAGAGCGCCGTGTCCGGCAGCGCGGACGATCGCACGTCGCTGGGCCTGCGGTACCAGCCGCTGCGCTCGCTCTCGCTGCAGGGCGAAGGGATGACCGGCTCGGCAGGGCGTTCGCTGCAGGGAGGGGCGGTCTACAGTCTGGGCCGCGGGAATCTGTACCTGCGCGAGCAGCTCGTGGAACACGGTCTCGACCGGCGCACGACCACCGTCGTCGGCGGCGAGGCGCCGATCGGGGCCGGCAGCCGGATCTACAGCGAGCAGCAGCGTGAACGCGGTCCGGCCGGCCCGACCAGCCTTTCCGTTCTGGGCGCCGAGAAGCTCTGGCACCTGGGTCCCGGCTGGCAGCTCTTCGTGACGGGCGAGCATGGGCAGAAGGATGGCGCCTCCGTCACCACCCGCCGCACGTCGCTCAGCACGAGCCTCGCCTACGCGCGGCCGCGCTCCTTCCAGGCGCGGCTGCGGCAGGAGTTCCGCTTCGACACGGGCGACCAGCGCCGCGTGCAGACTCTCACGGACGCGCAGACGCAAGCCCGGCTGGGCCGCGGTCTGACCGCCTCGATCATTTACCGCAACGGCCTGACCCGCAACCGGACGCTGGATTTGACCGATGCCCGCTTCGAGGAGGGCAGCTTGGGGCTGGCCTATCGACCGCCCCACAGCGATCGGCTCAACCTGTTGGCCAGGGCCTCGCGCCTGCACGACACGCGTCGCGACACGGCGGCGACGGTCGAGCCGGGAGAGACCGAACTGGACGTGCTCGCGGTGGAGGGCTCCTACCGTCTGACGCCATGGCTGGAACTGGTCGGCAAGGACGCCGTCCGCTTCCTGCGCCAGGATTCCGCGGCGGGCCCAGCCCCCCGGACCCGCAGCATGCTCGTCATCGGGCGGCTGAACTGGACGGTGCGCGGGCCGTGGCGGCTGGGCGCGGAGTACCGCGTGCTCTCCCAGCGCGAGGCGGGAGATCGCAAGCACGGCTGGGTGAACGAGCTGATGTGGGACGCGACGCGTCACCTCAGTCTGGGCGCCGGCTACAACCACACGGACCTCTCCGACGATGAGTTCGCCACGGGCGACCGTTCGGTGCGGGGTTGGTTCGCGCGCATTCAGGGCAGGTATTAGATGAACGTCACGCTCGAGGAACCGCCCGCCAGTGAGACCGTGGCCGAGGCCGACGGCCGGCGTCGCACGGCTCCGCCGGGGCCGGGCGGGGGCCCGCAGGCGGGACCGCCCACGCCTCCCCGCCGACGCGCGCGCGGCGCCGCCAACCGGCTGCTGGAACTGGGACTCGCCATCGCGCTCTGCTTGGCGTTCTTCGCGGTCATTGTCGGTCTCTTGTCCCGCGTCTTTCCCTCGGGCATCAGCTTGCATGAGCTCATGAACGCGTCCGAGAAGCCGCGCACGCCCGCCGGCGGGCCGGCGCGGCAGGGGATGGACGGGCTGGAAGCCAGCGTGCCGCTCGTGGCTCGACTCGAGGTGCTGGCGCCGGACGTCAGGACCAGGCACGCGGAGCAGATCTCCTGGCAGGAGGTCAAACGCAGCCGGACGTTGCAGGATCGGGACGGCGTGCAGACGTCTGATCGAGGCGACGCGCTCGTGCGGTTCGACGGCGGAGGCCAACTGCGGCTGGGCGGCAACACGCTGATCATCATTCGCCAGCCCAGGCAGAGCGTTTTCACACGCGAACGTCTGGGCGAGGTGCTCGTGGTTTCGGGCGAACTCCAGATCGATTTGCCGGCCGGCGCGGACGCCGCCACCCGCTTCGACATGGTGCTGGCGAGCGGCCAGTCGCGCGTGGCCTGCGAGGGCGGGGACCAGGGACAGGTTTCGCTCCGGATCAAGGTCGATGAATCCGGGCAGGCGTCGGTGGCGGTCTATCAGGGCGAGGCGGCGATCGAGAGCGACGAAGGCCGCGTGCGGCTGGGCGCCAACGAGTTCGCGACGGTCGACGAGCAGGGGCGCGCCACCTCGCCGCAAACCCTGCCTCCCGCCCCGTCCGCGCTCGCCCCGCCCGACGCAGCCGCCTACGTCTACCGCAACGGCGCGCCGGAGGTGGTCTTCGCCTGGACCGGCGGCGCGGCGACCGACCGCTATCACCTGACGGTGGCCCGCGATCCCAATTTCCACCATGTCGTCATCGACGAGCTGCTGGCCGAGGAAACGCTGTCCTGCAACACGCTGCAGGCAGGTAGCTACCATTGGCGGGTCAGCGTCCTGCGCGGCGGGTTGGAGGGGCCACTGTCGCCCCGGCGCGCGTTGCGCATCGCCAGCGACACGGCGGGACCGTTCCTGGACGTGGCCCTGCCGCCGGCGGTGGTCGACGCCGCCAGCTTTGCCCTCACCGGCGTGACGGAGAGCGACGTCCAGATCTTCGTCGGCGAAGAGCCGGTGCCGGTCGGCGCCGACGGCCGCTTCCACCACGACCTCAGCTTGAGTCAGGGCGTGAACGTGGTCGTCGTGCGGGCGATCGACGAGGCGGGCAACATTTCCTACCGATCCGCCGTGGTCGTCGCCCGGTACCAGGGGAGGCCGTGACCGATGAAACCGCAGTTCACGCTGATCTCGATCCGCTTCAAGATCATGATCGCCCTGTTGTTCGTGGTCACCGCGGTGGTGAGCATCATCACCTACACGATGGCGAACATGTTCCACGCGGACAAGCAGCGGTATCTTTCGGATGTCACCGCCCTCGCGGCCAGCCACGCGGCCGAGAACGCGGACATCGTGGTGGACGGCTACCAGAACCGCCTGTTGACCTGCGGACGCATCTACGAGGCGCCCGATCTGGCGCCGGCGGCGCGGCAGCACCTGCTGCGGGTCATGGTCGCCGACTTCCCCGCGCTGATCTCCCTGAGCGTCTGGCGCGACGGCCGGGAGGTCGCCTCGCTGCACGATGGCGCGGCCCTGGCGGCAGGAGGCCTCACGCGCGAGGACTTCGCGGCGCTGCTCGCCGCGCATCCCGTGCCGCTCGACTCACTGACCGAGGGGAGGCCGCGGCTCGAGAGCTTCGCCGTTTCCGCGCGCCTGCCGGCCCTGCGCATGGCCACCTCCATGCGCACCGCGCCCGGCCAGCCCCCGCTCGCCCTGGTCGCAGTCCTGCGCCGGGACGACCTGCAGCAGTTGACCGGAACCATGAAGGCCTTCAGCCTGGCCCTCTTCGACGACCAACGCCGGCTCGTCGCGCAGGGCGGCATGGACCGGGCCGTGATCCACGACCTGAGCCGCGAGCTGCCGGAACTGGAGGGGCGCGTGCTGGCGCAGGCGCGGGCGCTGCGCCTGGGCGGCGTCGAGCTCATAGGCAGCTTCGCACCGTCCGCGACCGGCCGCCTCACCGCGGTGGCCTTGGTGCCGCGTTCGGCGGCTTACTTCGCCTCGCGGGAGTTGCTCGGGCACCTGATCGTCGTGGCGCTCTTGCTGCTGGGCGCGGCCGCGCTCGCCGGTCTGCTCTGGTCCACCACGCTCACCAGATCGCTGTCGCGCCTGATGGAGGCCGCGCGCGCCGTCGGACAGGGGCGCTTCAGCGTTCAGGTCGACGTGAGATCCCGCGACGAGATCGGCACGCTGGCCGGCTCGTTCAACAGCATGGCCTCCGAACTGCATGCCCGCGAGACGGCCCTCAAGCAGGCGCAGGCCCAGCTCATCCAGTCCGAGAAGCTCGCGGCGTTCGGACAGCTCGGCGCGGGCATCGCGCACGAGGTCAAGAATCCCCTGGCCGGCATCCAGGGCGTCGTGCAACTCTCCCTGAGGCAGTGCGAGGCAGGCACGCCCCTTCAACAGGCCCTGCAGATGATCGAAAAAGAGACCAAGCGCTGCCGCGTCATCATCGACAACCTGCTGAAGTTCGCGCGGCAGGAAAAGGTGATCCACGTGCCCACGTCGATCGACGCGGTCATCGCGGATGCCGCCGCCATCATGCGCCACCAGCTCGAACTGAAGAACGTGAAGCTGGAGACCGCGGTCGACGCGGGGCTGCCGACGGTGAGCGGCAGCGCGAACCAACTGCAGCAGGTGCTGATGAACCTGATCCTCAACGGGCAGCAGGCCATGGCCGGCCAACCAGGCCGGGTCGCCGTCGCGGCGCGCCTGGCGGCGCCCGATCGGCTCGAGATCCGCGTTCAGGACGACGGCCCCGGCATCCCCAAGGAGATCCAGCACCGCATCTTCGAGCCTTTCTACAGCACCAAACCGACCGGCCAGGGGACGGGCCTGGGGCTGTCGGTGAGCTTCGGCATCGTCAAGGACCATGGCGGCCAGATCGCGGTGGAGAGTGAGCCCGGCGCCGGGACCTGCTTCGTCATCACGCTGCCCGTACCGCCGCAGCCGCCGGCGCCGGCGGTCGCGAGCGAGACGCCCGCCCAGCAAGCGGCGCCATCCGCCGCGCCGCAGCCCGAGGTGGTCGCGTGAGGCGGTCCCGCGGACAGGATCGGCCCCGGACCCGGGGCCGCAGCGGCGCGGGCCGCGCCTCGCTCGTCGCGGCGCTGCTGGCCGCCGGCGCGGCGCTGCTGACGGGGTTGGCTCCGCAGGCGCGCGCGGCGGACACCGGCTGGAAGACGACGGGGCTCATCGTCCTGGCTGACGGCTGGACCGACTTCACCACCACGACCTTGAACAGCAGCGACGATGTCCGAGCCCGCTCGAACCGGGATTACTACGGGATCTGCGCCAACTACGGGTTCGCCGTGCCGGCCGGCCAGGCCATCAACGGCATCGAGGTGCAGATCGAAGGCCGTTCCTCTACCAACGGCGATTCCTTTTACGAGCTGTGGCTCTCTTGGGACGGAGGCGTCAGTTGGACGACGGGGCATCACATGGGCATGTTCACGGGTCTGATCGACGCCACGGATTTCGCGGGTGGCGCGACCGACACCTGGGGACGCGTTTGGTCGCCCGCCGACTTCTCGGACGCGAACTTCCGCTTCCGCATCGTGCAGTACATGGGGGCGGACCTCCAGGTGGACTTCATCCAGATCCGGGTCTTCTACAGCGTGCCGTCGACGATTTCAGGCAAGGTGTTCGAGGATGTCAATTACGGCGGGGGCGCGGGGCGCAACTGGATCACGGCCTCGGGCGACGGCGGCGCGGCCTGCCCGGGCGCCAAGGTGGAACTGTTCAATGGCGCCGGCCTCTACCTGACCGCCACCACGACGGACGCATCGGGAAACTACACGTTCACGGGTCTGGCGTCCGGCGGCTACATCGTCCGAGTGCCCAGCCTCGGCGTGCCCTCCACCCGCGCCGGGTACGCAAGCGGCCTCGTGCCGGTCTTGACCTTCCGCACCGACGCCACGGGTGGCACGGCGGTGGACGTGACCGACTACGTGGGCGGCCAGGATCCGGTCACGCCCGACGCCGGAGACGCCGCCGCGGGCTGGATCCTCAATCCTGCCACGGGGGTCTTCTCCGGCAGCGGCTCGGGCAAGGCGCACGCCTTCGCGCCGGCCACCCTGGGCGGGGTCGATGTCAGCGGCGTCGATTTCGGCTGGAACTTCGACACGATCGTGAACACCAACAGCGCGGGCCAGGGCTCGCTGCGGCAGTTCATCGTCAACGCCAACGCCCTCTCCAACGCGGGCCTGGCGCAGGCGGGGCAGACGGCGGGGGACGAAGTCAGCATCTTCATGGTCACCGACGGCAAGGCGCACCCCGGCCTGCGCCCGCGCCCGCAGGATCTGCTGACCGCAGGCGTGGCCGTCATCACCCTGGCCAGCGTTTTGCCTCCCGTGTCGGGAGCCAACGCGGCAAGCACCGTCATCGACGGCGGCACGCAGACGGTCAACATCGGCGACACCAATCCCGTCCAACTCGGCACGGGCGGAACGGTGGGCGTGGACGCCCTCGCGCTGCCGCTGGTGGCCGGCCCCGAAGTGGAGATCACCAATGTCATCGGGTTGGCGGCCGGCCTCGACATCGACGCCGCCGACGTCGCGGTCCGGCGGTTGGCCATCTGGGGCTTCGGGTCCGCGCCGGACACGCCGGGCCAGGCCAACATCGTCGTGCGCGGCGCAGCGACCGGCACCCTCATCGAGTGGAACGTTCTCGGGGGGAGCGCCGCCTCCTACGCGCAACAACCCTACGCCAGCGCCAGCAACATCCGCTGCGAGGGCGGCGACGCGGGCGTCGCGCGCAACAACCTGATCGGGTACGCCACTTCGTGCGGATTCTTCGGCGCGGCCGGCACCACCGGCTGGACGATCGAGGGGAACGAGATCCGCGCCAACCGCTTGGTCGGCTACGTTCTCGGCAACGGCATCGACCTCGGCGCGCCCGGCGCGGGCGGCTGCGACATCGCGGGCAACCTCATCACCGGGCACGCCGGGCCCAACATCACGACGGTGGGCGGACTCGGCGGGAACACCATCGGCAACAACACGCTCACCTTCGGCGGGCTGGACGAAGCTTACACTGCGGGCGTGCACCTCGGCGGCAGCGGCGATCTCGTCGAACTCAACCTGATCAACGACAACGAAGGCGCCGGCATCCTGATCGTCTCCGGCGCGGGCGGCCACCGCATCTCGCGCAACTCGATCTTCGACAACGGCCAGATGACAAACCAGATCGGCATCGACCTGCTGGCCGCCACGGACGACCAGAATCTCGGCACGAGCCCGTTCGTGACGCTCAACGACGCCGGCGATGGCGACACGGGGGGCAACGCCCTGCTGAACCAGCCGATCCTCGTGTCGGCGGTGTTGCTGGGCAACGATCTCATGGTGAGCGGGTTCGCCAGGCCCGGCGACGCCATCGAGATCTTCGAGGCCAAGGCCGACGCGAGCGGCTTCGGCGAGGGCGAGACCTACCTCTTCACGGGTGTCGAAGGGAGCGGCGACGACCTGGACCCGGGCACCGGCACTTACGGGCCGGGCCCGATCAACGGCATCGTCCAGGGCACCGATACGACCAACCGCTTCTGCTTCACCTTCGCGGTGCCGACGTCCGTGCACGTCATGGACCGGATCACCGCCACCGCCACCGACGGCGTGGGCAACACCTCCGAGTTCAGCGGCCTCGTGGAGGTGGGCCTGCCCGCGGTCGTCAAGCGCGCCTACCTCGCCGACGGCACGCCCTTGGCCAGCGGCGCGGCCGTGCCGCGGGGCACCCTGGTGAAGTTCCTGCTCTACGTCAGCAACTCGGGCGGGCAAATGAACGACGTGGGCATCGAGGACGTCCTGGAGGCCGGCTTCGAGTACGTGGCCGGCAGCATCCGCACCAGCAGCAGCGTGGCCGCCTGCGCGAGCGTCGACTGCACGCCGGCGGAGGAGGCGGCCATCTTCGCCGCGACCGAGAGCGGGGCGGTGGGGACCGACGCGGTCGACGCCGACGTGGTCAGCTACGGCGCCGCGACCGTGAGCGCGGGCAACGACACGGAGCCAAACGCCGCCCTGCAGATCCCCGCCCACACCGTGTGGGCGATGCAGTTCACGGTTCGCGTGCGGTGACCGTGCCGGCGGTCACCACAGTCGCCCCTCGCCCGCGAGGACCGCGGCCAGGGTGCGCGAGAGCGGCAGGATCGGGTCGAGCCAGAAGAACTCCCCGCCGGGATTGATCTCGAGGAAGACGTGCCGGCCGTCCGGGCGGACGATGAAATCGGCTGCGCCGTAGTGCAGGCCGAAGCAGCGGGTCAGCTTCAGCAGGCCCGCGGTCACCTCGGCCGGCAGCTCGTACGGGGTCCAGGCGTCGCACAGTTCCAGGCCGCGCCGCCGCCAGTCCACGTCGGCGCCCTGCAGCGCCTTCGAGTCCACCGCCGCGCAAAAGACCTGCCCGCCCACGATGGTCGCCCGCAGCTCGACCTGCTTGTCCACCTCTTCCTGGAAGGTCATGGGGCACAGGTCGAGGCCCTCGAGATTGTCGATGTCGTCCTGGGTCATCCGGTTCGTGAAGACGACCTGCTCGCGGCCCGCCTCGTCGTAGACCGCGAACGAGGAGAGCATCTTGGTCACCATCCGGCCCTCGCACTCGGCCCAGAAGCTGCGCACGGCGTTCGGATCGTTGGTGGTCAGCGTCTTGGGGATGAAGAGCCCGCTTTCCCGGGCGACCCGCAGCTGCAGGGCCTTGTGCGAGGCCCGCCTGACGTTCTCGAACGGGTCGAGGCGGAAGGCCGGGATCGCCGCCAGCAGCCCCAGGACCACCGCCCGGGCCTCGTCGATCGCCGGACGCTGCAATTTCGGGTCGATGTTGCGCGGCAGTTTGGCGGCGACCGCCAGCCGCCGATACCAGAGCGCGGAGACGTCCGCCAGGTCCAGCGCCGTCCCTCGCGACGGGTCCTCGAGTCGCATGCGCTCGCCCCCGTCGCCGTGGTGCTCAGCCAGCAGCACCTCGTGGGGGAAGCGATCGCTGTCGAACCGGAACGCGCCGACGCCCCGCTCTTTCAGGTGGGCGGTGACGTTGTCGACGCAGGAATTGTCGTCGCTCTTGGTCACGATCAGGACGGTCATGGTCGCAACAACTCCTCGGCGATGGCCGCGGATATGGGCAGTCCCAGGAACATCTCCAGCATGCCCCATTCCCCGGCCGGGTTCACTTCGAGGAACACGTGCTCGCCCGCGGGCGTGCGGATGAAATCCACGGCGCCGAAACACAGGCCCAGCGCGTCCATCAAGCGGCTCAACTGTTGGCGAACCGACTCGGGCAACTGTGCGGGCTGCCACGGGCATTCGTTCACGCCCGCCAGCCGCCAATCGACCTGGCCCGTGGCCGATTCCTGCGCGTCGATGCCGCCGGCGAAGCAGCGTCCTCCCACGTACGCGACGCGCAGCTCCAACTCCTTGTCAATTCGCTCCTGGAAGATCATCGGCGACAGCGAGAGCCCGCCGAGATCCTCGAGATCCTCGTCGGTGACCGCGCTGGTGTGCACGAAGAGCGGCGCTTTCCCCATGGAATAGGACAGCGGGTTGAGCAGCTTGGTCACGATGCGGCCGCCGCACTCCTCGTGCAGCCGGCGCACCGCCTCGGGATCGTTCGTCACGACCGTCCGGGGGATCGTCAATCCGCACGCGGCGGCCAGCCGCATTTGACGGATTTTTTCCTCCGCCTCCGACACCGCCGCCGGCGGGTCGATGAAGCGGGCATGGCTCAAAGCGTCCCAGAACCCGCTGAGCGTGCTGCGGCTCTGGGCCTGGCACCCCGGCGCCAGCCGGGGGTCCACGTCGGCGGGCAGCCTGGCGGGAAAGATCTTGCGCATCCACACCCCGACGACCCGCTCGGGGTCGCAGGACGTGCCGTCGGGCAAGATCAGGAACGGCCTGGCTCCCTTCTGGTCCAGCTGGATTCCCAAGCGCGTCTCGGTGGGAAACAGATCGGAGTTCAACCGCCGGGCCTTGGCGCCCCGTCGCGCCAATTCCTCGGCCACGCGGTCGACGTTGTAGAAGTCGCCGCTGTGGGTGACCAGCAGGACCTCGGGAGCGTGCAGGCCAGATGACATCTTCAGCCTCCCGCGGCGACCGCGCCGCGAAGGAGCCAATCTACCCTCCGGCCCGAGGGCCGTCAACGGACGATGGCCCGGGCGCAAGGCGCGGACACGGCAGCCACCGCGCCCAGCGCGCCGCCGATGTCGGTCCGGCGCGCAGAAGGAAGCGGGAACTCACACGAGTTCCCGCTTTCGTTCGCCGGTTGGCGCCGGCCCTCCCGTCGGCGGGAGTGCCGCGGCAAAAACGCCTACAATTCCTCGTCCTTGTCCGAGGGATACTTGCGCGTGAGGTGCTCGTCGTTGTCCGAGGGGTATTTCTCCGTGAAACCGGTGCCGCCACCGGCCACGCGCGCCAACTCCTGGCCCTCCAGGTAGCGGGCAAAGAAGGGCTTTCGATTCATGAGCTCACTCCCTGTTGGCTGGACCTGTTCTCATGCGCTTCCTGATGGCCAAACACACGCCTGTGAGCGCGCCGCGCACCGCGCCCGGCATGCGCCCCGTATCACCTTGGAAGGGGGCGGGAGCCCTCGCGAGCTCCCGCCATCGATTCTCAGACCGCGGCCGCTGCGGCCAGCCGCAAGTGCCTCCTACGGCTCGTCCGTGTCGGACGGGTACTTGCGCGTGTTGTGCAAGGGGGGGCGGTCGGGAACGACGTCTTCGCTGTCCGAGGGGTATTTCATCGTCTGGTCCGGGTCGGTTGAGCCGCCGCCCACGGTGGCCAGTTCCTGGTTCTCCAGGTAACGGGCAAAAAATGGCTTACGATCCATGAAATCCCTCCCGTGTGTAAAAGTGAAATACGCACAACCGTGCTGCAAAAACTGTAACGAAAATCCATTCTCAGGTCAAGCACTGAGCGCGCGCTTCGCACGGCGGCAAAAAAGCGGGAGCCCAAACGGGCCCCCGCCTTTTCTCTGAACCGGCCCGGCGCCAGCCACAGCCGTCACGGTCGCGCTACAGGATCTCGTCCCAATCGGATGGATACTTGCGCGTGTTGTGGGGCATGGTGTGCTCGTCGTTGTCCGAGGGGTACTTGTCGCTCACGGAGCCGCCCGCGACGGACGCCAAGTCCTGGCTCTCCAGGTAGCGGGCAAAGAAAGGCTTGCGTTCCATGAAATCCCTCCTGCTGGTGAACGCGATGGGCACACAACCGTGCCGCAAAAACTATAACGGAAAATCTGCATTAAGGTCAAGAGGCGGGGTGGTGCCAGCCGGCGATTTGAACCACGGGGCCATTTTTTTCCTCGGGATGTGACGCATCACTGCGGAATGCCAAGCCGGTTTTCGGGCAAAAAAATGAGGCGGGCACCCGAGCGGGCCCCGCCTCGCATGCCGCCGGACCAGCCCCGCTTGGCGGCCGGCCCGCAAAGGAAGGGATCCTTAGGCCACCAAACCACCTTCGTCGGAGTCCGAGGGGTACTTCGTGGTATAGCACCTATCAAGGGAGCTCTCGTCGTCATCCGAGGGATACTTCATGGTGACGGCATCGTCCCAGTCCGAAGGGTATTTCATGGTCTGCTGGGGGCGGCTGCCGCCCACATTTGCCAGTTCCTGGGTTTCGAGGTAGCGAGCGAAAAACGGCTTACGGTTCATGGAATTCCTCCTGGTTGACTTCGTCCGCGCCAAACCCAACTTCAAAAATCATATCAAAATCAGTATTGGCAGTCAAGCCGATTTTGGTCATGACAGGGGTTCGCTCGGGCTGGGCGGCCAGCATTGCTCAAAAAAAGAGGACAGGAGCCCCTTTTGGGCTCCCGCCCTCCACAGACCAAGCGCGCCGGCTCACGCCGGACGCGCGACGTCGTCCTAGATGGGCTCGCCACCCTCGTCGTCATCCGAGGGGTACTTGCAGGTGACAGCGTCATCATTGTCGGACGGGTATTTCAGCGTGACTTTCTTGAAGGGAACGCCGTCGTCGTCGCCGTCCGACGGGTACTTCAGCGTGTGGGCGGGCTTGCCCCCGGCCACCGACGCCAGTTCCTGAGCTTCGAGATAACGGGCGAAGAAGGGCTTGCGGTTCATCTGCTTCCTCCTGTTGAGCAACGCCTGTGCGTGACCGGCCACCCGCAATCATATCAAGCCCCGCGGGGCGCGTCAAGCGGCGGAGCCCCTACCTCCCAGCCAATCAAACCCTTGGAATGAGGGGGCGTCATGGCCGATAATCTCCCGACTCCCGGGCGGGGGCTCCCGCGGGGCGCCGTCCCGCCCGAGAGCGATCACCGGCCGCGCGGCGCCAGGCCGCTGACCCCTGTCTCGTAAGGAAGCGCACAGCATGAAACATGTGAGTCGCAGGATTGAGACGCGCTGGCTCATCGCGTGTCTGGCCGCGGTCGGGCTGCCGGCCGCAGCGGGGTCGGCGCGAGCCGACGTCCTGCTGCCTGCCGCGCCCCCGCCGTCCTGGAGCCTGTCCCTGCGCTCGGCGACCTACCTGTTCCAGACGGAGGACGCGTCGGGCGGCGAGGCCGACGAGTTCCGCTTCTACCAGTCCTTCGCGGGCGGCGCCTGGGGGCTGGCGGGGGGCCGCCTGTCCCTGCGCGCCTCGGGCCGCTTCGCCAACGCGCCCGACCAGGCCTGGCCGGGATTCGAGACGTCGCGGCTTCACACGGGGTATCTCGAGGCCCGCCTGGGCAGGGGGCTGCGCGCGCGGGTCGGACGGCAATTCCTGCACAGCGGCGTGGCCGGCCTCACGCTCGACGGCGCGGAGCTGACGTACGGCCGTCGCGCCTTGACGGTTTCCGCCTGGGGCGGCGCGCGGGCGCCCTGGGGCCAGGCCTTCGCGCTGGGCAGCCTCGAGCGCGACGCCGCGGCCGGGTTCCGGCTGGGCGTGGCGCCGGGCGGCGCGCACCGCTTCGCCGTCTCGGGCGCCTACCGAGAGCGCGACGGGGCCGTGGCCGAGCGCCCCTTGGGCTGCGAGTACGTCACGACGGCGCTGCGCCATGTGGACGCGCTGGCGCGCGTGGTCAGGGATCTCGCGGGCGATCGCTGGGCCCGCCTGGAACTGCAGGGCCGGTGGCAGGCCGCGGCCGCGCGCCCGGTCGTGGCTCTCCAATACGTGGACCGCTACCCGTCCGTCGACGCCGCGTCCTGGTTCGCGCGTCTGCCGGACATCGAGCGCATCCGGCTGCTGCGCGCCAGCGCGCGCTGGGAGCGGCCGTCGCGCTGCGGCGGCGAGCTGGAGTACGTCGGTTCGTTCGTGGACACGCGCGCGTCGTCGCGCTTGGGTCTCGCGCTGCTTCTGCCCGGCGCGCGCATCGGCTACTCGGTCCGCCTGGGGGATGTCGGCGAGGAGAGCTGCTTCTACGGCGAAGCGGCCTGGCAGGCGCGACCCTGGCTGCGGCTCGCGGGGGAGGCGTCGTACCTGACCTACGCCCTGCTCGCCGACGCGCCCGCGTCGGAGGAGCGCGACCTGACCACGCTGGCGGCGCGGGCCTGCGCCCGCCTGCGCCCTGGCGTGAGCGTCACGGCCGAGGTGCAGAGCCTCGACACTCCGCTCTACTCGCAGGACGTGCGCTTCTTGCTGGGCGTGGATCTGGCCATGGCGCGCGGCACGTCGCGCTACGGACTCGACCGGGGAGGCTGGCTGCCATGAGGACGAGGATAGCCCCGATCGTGGGCCTGTGGGTGGTCTGGGCGGCGGGCGGCGCGGTCGCGCTCGAGCCCGACCGCATCGTCATTCCCCACGGCAGGCACACGCAAAGCGGCGTGGAGTGCGCGACCTGCCACGCCGGCGCGGCCGAATCGCGCCGCGCGGAGGATTCCTTGCGGCCGGCCATGGACGTCTGCGCCGCCTGCCACGACGTCGAGGACACCGAGGGCTGCGGCGTCTGCCACACGAACGTGGACGCGATCGGCACGGCCGAGCGCCCGGCCTACCCGGCGCCGAAGCATTCCCATGCCGCCCACGTCGGGCGCGGCCTGGCGTGCGCCGCGTGCCACGGCGATCCGGCCGTGAGCGAGCCGACATTGCCGGGCAAACCCGACTGCCGTGTTTGCCACGCGACGGCCGACGACTACGGCGACTGCCGCGTCTGCCACGCCGACGACGCGGACCTGACGCCGGTCTCCCACGACGCGCTCTGGGCCAACCGTCACGGCGCGCGGGCGCGCGCGGACCAGGCGCTGTGCGCCACCTGCCACGCCCAGAGCGCGTGCCAGGTTTGCCACGCCGGCGACAACGTGCGGCCCCGCACACATCCGCTGAACTTCGCGTTCGGACACGCCGTCCGGGCGCGCGGGCATGAGCAGGAATGTGCCGCCTGCCACGGCGAGCCGGAGTTCTGCAGCTCTTGCCATGCGGCTCACCACGTCCTGCCCGACAGCCACTCGCGAGCCGGCTGGGTTCGCCTGCCTGACGGCGGCCGGCACGCCGAGGAGGGCGTGTTCGACCTCGAGAGCTGCATCGCTTGCCACAGCGAAGGCCGCGGCGCGCCGACCTGTGCCGCTTGTCATGGAGGCTGAGTCAATGCCGCACGTCGCGAGATACGCAGCAATCCGCCGACCGGCCCTCATGCTGGCAGGGCTGGGCCTGCTGGCGTTGGCGAGCTGCGCGGAGCGCGTCCGGGATCCCGAGCTGGACGCGCACCCGGAGAGTTGGATTGAGACCGCCTCGCTCGATTTCCACGGGGAGTACGTCAAGGCGCGGGGGCTGACCTCTTGCGCGTCGTGCCACGGCGCGGATTACCTGGGCGGCACGAGCGGGATCTCCTGCTACCAGTGCCACGACGGGCCAGGCGGGCACCCCGTCGACTGGGCGCTGCCGGCGCTGCACGGCGCGGTGGTCGACACCAGCGGCGCCGCGTCGTGCGCGGCATGCCACGGCGCGGACTACCTGGGCGGCTGGAGCGGGGTGTCGTGCTACCAGTGCCACGACGGCCCGACCGGCGCCCACCCCGATGGCTGGGCGGAGGCAGACCAGCACGGCGCGTTCGTGCGCGACAACAGCACGGCCTCGTGCGAGTTGTGCCACGGCGCGGACTACTTGGGCGGCACGAGCGGGATCTCCTGCTACCAGTGCCACGACGGGCCGGGCGGACACCCGGTCGGCTGGGAGACCCAGGAGCAGCACGGTCTGGCGGTGGTGGAAATCAGCGCCCTCGGCTGCCGCGCCTGCCATGGCGAGGACTACCGGGGGGGATGGAGCGAGGTCTCGTGCTACGCCTGCCACGACGGGCCGGGCGGGCACCCGGTGAACTGGGTGCGCCCGGGCCAGCACGGCAACTACGCCGAGCTGTACGGGATCGAATCGTGCGCCGCCTGCCACGGGGAGGACTACCTGGGCGGCTGGACCGGCGTGTCGTGCTACCAGTGCCACGACGGGCCCAATCCGTGAGTGTAGGGACGCTCCCGCGAACCCCTTGCCGCGCTCGCCGCGATCGGCGACCTTGACGGGCGGGAGCTGCGATGGCCAGTAAGCGCGCCGTGTCGCGGCCGGCGCTGTCGCCGACCGAGGCGATCCTCGAGAGCATCTCGGACGGGGTCTTCACGGTGGACCTCGAGTGGCGTGTCACGTCCTTCAACCGGGCCGCCGAGGTCATCACCGGCACGCCGCGCCGAGAGGCGCTCGGACGGCTCTGCTCCGAGGTTTTCCGCTGCAGCATGTGCGAGGCGGAGTGCGCGTTGCGCCGCACGCTGCGCACCGGACGGCCGATCATCGGCCGCACCGGCTACATCGTCGACGCGACGGGCCAGCGCGTGCCGATCTCGGTGTCCACGGCGGTGCTGCGCGACGCGCGCGGCCGGATCATCGGCGGCGCCGAGACGTTCCGCGACCTCAGCGAGATGGAAGCGCTGCGGCAGGAGCTTGCGGGCCGGGCGCGCGTCGGCGACCTGGTCAGCCGCAGCCCGCTGATGCAGCGCGTGTTCGAGGTGCTGCCGGCCATCGCCGCCAGCTCCAGCACCGTGTTGATCCTGGGCGAGACGGGCACCGGCAAGGAACTGATCGCCCGCACTCTGCACGCCCTCGGCGCGCGGCGAGAAGGGCCGTTCGTCGCGGTCAACTGCGGCGCCCTGCCGGACACTCTTCTCGAGTCGGAACTTTTCGGCTACAAGGCCGGCGCCTTCACCGGCGCGACGCGGGACAAGCCGGGGCGCTTCGCCCTCGCCCGAGGCGGCACGCTCTTTCTGGACGAAATCGGCGAGGTGAGCGCGGCGCTGCAGGTGCGGCTGCTGCGTGTGCTGCAGGAAAGGACGTACGAACCGCTGGGCGGCACGCGCTCGGTGGAGGCGGACGTGCGGGTCGTGGTGGCCACGAATCGGGATCTCGCCGGGCAGGTGCGCCGCGGCGCCTTTCGCGAGGATCTGTACTACCGCGTGAACGTCGTGCGGGTGGAGCTGCCGCCGCTGCGGCTGCGCAAAGAGGACATTCCGCTGCTCGCGGAGCAGTTCATCGCGCGCTTCAATCGCCTGCAGGGGAGGGTGGTGGCGGGCCTGACGGGGCAGGCGCTCTCGCTGCTGATGGCCCACGACTGGCCCGGCAACGTGCGCGAGCTGGAGAACGCCGTAGAGCGGGCGTTCATCCTCTGCGGCGACGGACCGATCGACATCGGACATCTGCCGGAAGGATTGACGGGATCCGGCGCCCTGCCGCCGACCGGCGCGGGGATGCGCGCCGCGCGCGAGCTCCTCGACGCCCAGGTCATCCGCCGCGCCCTGGAACGCCACCAGGGCAATCGCGACGCGGCCGCGCGCGAGCTCGGCATCCATCGCAGCACGCTCTTCCGGAAGCTGCGGCGGCTGGGCTAGGCGGCGTTGTCCGGCGCCCGCGGCGGGCGGTTCGCGGGGCGCGACGCGCGCCGATTCCGGCAGCGGCCTCCCAGAAACTGCCCCGCGAAGTACGCGCCCACCGTGATCGGGAACGTCAGCGGATGGAAGCCGAGACCGGCGGCCACGCGCAGCGCGATCACCAGCGGCACCGGCGCGTGCACGGCCGCGATCCAGGGCCAGGTGAAGCGGCGCGCTCCGGCGCGCCAGTAGCCGAACGGCAGGTTCAGCAGCAGGACCAGGGTCGCCACCAACAGCCAGTTCGGCAGGTTCGGCATGGTGTCTCCCGCGTGAGGGGACGGCGGCCCAAAGTCGCCGCCGCCGCGGCTCAGCTCGGCTGCCCGTAGTGCTTGACCTGCCGGTAGAGCTTCACGCGCGCGCGCCCGGCCGCGATGTTGGTCCCGAGATCGTCGAGACAGGCCAGCAGGTCGTCCCACTGCTCGGTGACCGTCGCCAGCCGCTCGGCGAGAGCCGAGCGCTCGCCCGCGCCGGCCGCGCCGCGCGCGGTTTCCAGGTGATGCGCCTTGAGGGCCAGGACGCTGAGCCGGTCCACGATGCTGCCGGGCGATTCACAGTGCAGGGGCGCTTCTGCCCGCAGCAAGCCGGCCGCGGCCAGCCCGCCCACGATGTGGGCGTCCAGCGCCTCGACCGCGCGCACCCGGCGCCCGTTCGAGGCGTCGATGGCGCGCTTCACGTCGGCCAAGACCGCGGCGACCGCGCCGGCGGCCCTGCTGCGGTCCTCCTCGCGCCATTGGAAGGCGTTGATGAGCTGGATCTGCCGCGCCAGCGGCTCCCAATGCGCGCCGGCGGGAGGAAAGGCGCGACTTGCCGCTTCCCAATCGGCAAGCCGGTCCTGGCCTGCGATCCAGGCCGCGACGACCTGGCGCAGGAGCGGTCCCAGCGCCGCGGCCGCGGGCCAGATCGCGGCCGGCGGCAGACGGGCAGCGTCGGCGGCGCCTGGGGGCATGGTTGTTGTCTCCTCGCGAGCGGGCCGGGGCCGAAGTTACCGCGAAGGGTCGAGGCCGGCAAGGGCGGCACTGGCGTCGGACCGACGCGCGCGGATGAAGTTGCGGTCGGAGTGCCGTATATTGGCCCCCATGCCTACCTCCTTCATGGCGTGGCGGTCGCGACGCGACCCGCCTTGGGCTCCGCGCGCGGCGGCCCGGCTCGGACTGGCCGCCGTCGCCGCGTTGTGCGCGTGGTGGCAGCCGGCGCGTGCCGCGCAGCCCGTGCGGATTCACGAGGCGGTCGGCGACACGCTCGACGCCGCGGAGGCCGCCAGCTTCGGCCTGTTCGCCGACGAGCCGGGCCTGCGCGACGTCGTGCTGCTGCCCGCCCCCTGGGGCGGCTACCTGGCCAGACTGCGGTTGGCCACCGCGGCGGGCCCCGTCGTGCGGGAACGGAACGTCACGACCGCGAGCCTGCGCGAGTGGCGCGCGCGCATCGACGCCGTGCTCGGCGGCGCGGCCGCGGCGCCTGCCGGCGCCGATTCCCTGGGCGCCCCGCCCGACAGCCTGCGCCCGCCCGTTGCCGCTTCGGACCGGGTGAAGGTCTGGCCCGAGGCGCCGCCTCCTCCGGCGCGGGCGCCGCGACCGGCGGCGCGCCTGGACGCGGAGCGCGGCGGGGGCGGCGCCCGCGCCGCCAAAGCGTCTCGCTGGCTGCTGGGCGCGGGTCTGGGGTATCGGCATTGCCTGACCGATTACCGCGACTTCTTCACCGACCAGGGACTGTTCGAGGTCGTCGTGTCGCATCGCTTGACGCCTTCCCTGGCGCCCTGGTTCGCCTTCCAGGTGGGTTTCGGCGACATCCAGGATGATTTCGAAGAGCTCTCCGAGGACGGGCGCAGCGCGCTCTACGCGCTGGAGCTCGGCCTGACGGCGCGCACGCGCTGGGGCGAGCGCTCCTGGCTCTACGCCGGAGCCGGGGGCGGTTATTACATGCGCTCGTTGCGCTGGGGAGGCGAGCTGTTCATCTCGTCGGAAGGATACCTGACGAGCGGGACGCTGGCGTGGGAGCTTCGGAACTGGGGCTTCTCGCTGCGGACGGGTTTCCAAGCCGTGCTCGGCGCGCGCGGGCCGCGCGAGCGGGCGATCGACGTGCAGTTGCGCTACGACGACTACGGAAGCGCCGAGCTGTCGCCGTTCGGACCGGACCACGAACTGTACGCGGCCGGGCGCGACCGCTGGATCGCCTTGTCCGTGAGCCTTGTGACGCGGCTGTGAGCGCGGCGCGGGGAGGCCGACCCCGGTGATCCTCCACGACCATTCCGACGGCGGAATCCTGTTTCTCCAGGCTCACGTGGGGGGAGACCGCAATTTCTGCTACCTGCTCGGCGACACTCGGGCGGGAGAGGGGGCGGCCGTCGATCCCGGCCATCGGCCCGAACTGCTGGCGGCGCTTGCCGGCGAACGCGGACTGCGGCTCCGCCACGTGCTGATCACGCACGGTCATCCCGATCACGCCGGCGGCGCGGCGCGGCTCGCGGCGCTGACCGGCGCCGACATCCGGGCGGGGCGGCAGGAACAGCTGCCGGGCGCGCTCCCGCTCGAGGAGGGCGATGTCCTGCCTCTGGGCGACACGCGCGTGCTGGCCCTGCACACGCCCGGCCATGCACCGGGCCACTTCTGCTACCTCTTCGAGGGGCGTCTGCTCACCGGCGACTTGCTGTTCTGCGGCAAGGTGGGGGGCACCGGACCCGGCTTCCCGGGCTCGTCAGCCGCGGCGCAATGGCAATCGTTGCACAGGCTGCTGGCCTTGCCCGACGAGACCCTCGTGTTCCCGGGGCACGACTACCACGGCGGCAGCGGCTCGCGGCCGCACTCGAGCCTGAGCCACGAACGAGCGCACAATCCGTTCCTGCTCTGCCCCGATCTCGCCGCCTTCGAGGCGCTGAAGACGAACTGGGCGCGGTACAAGAAGGAGCACGGGATCCGATGATCTTCCGCATGCCATGGCCGCGACGCCGTCGAGGCGAGTCGAACGGCACCGCCGCGGCAGGGGTGGCGTCGCCGCCGCCGGCATTGGATCCGCGCGCGCCCTCGCCGTTGAACGAGTCCATTTGGCGGCTGTCGCTGGCGGCGGCGGGGTCCGGCGCGGCGGCCTTTGCGGCGACGCGCGTGCTGGGCAACGGCAACGCCGTGGGCGCTCTCGTCGCGGCCGCCCTGCTCGCCTGGGGCGGCGTCGCGGCGTCGCGGCTTTTGCTCACCGGCGCGCGCGCGCCGCGCTTCTGGCGGGCCTGGCTCCTGTTGTCGCTGCTGCCGCTGGCGCTGTCGGCGGCCTGGATCCCCTCGCTCCTGCTGATCGGCGTCTTCCTGGTCTTCCGGCGTTACGGCTTTCTGCGGCACCTGACGTCGCGCCGTCGCGCCTGGCTCTTCCTGATCGCGCTGCTGGTGCTGCCGCTGACGGTCGCGGGCTGGGTGTTCCCGGAGGCGAAACAGCTCGGATCGGTCCACGCGTTCGCCCAAGCGGCCCTGCGCTGCCTGCTCGGCGCGCACCAGGTTTTCTGGGTCATGGCGGCGATCCATCTCGTGCTCGGCATGAGGCTGCACTTCATGAGGCTCAAGCCGAAGCTGGCCGCCAGCGCGGTGCTGGTGGCGCTGGTCCCGCTGCTGCTGGTGATTCTGCTCTGGGTCGTGATCCTCTTCTCCGCCCTGGGAGCGTCGCGCTCCTCGGCCGGGCGCGGCATCTTGCAGGACTGGGTCGCCCTGGCGGGACGGGATCCGGAGGCGGGACGCCTGCTGTTCGACGGGACGTTCGCGCGTACGCCCGAGGGGACCGTCGCGGGCGCGGCGCCGATCTGGCTGGCACCCCTGCTGCAGGCCCTCGATCACCCGGGCGAGCCCGTACCGGGCCTGCCGGTCGCGGCGAGCGACACGAGCGCGCACGCCGCGCCGCGGCGCGACCGACGGGGACGCGTCGTGTTCGACCTGGACGGGCAAGACGCCGGCGCCGGCCGCGGCGGTCACGATCTCGCCGCGGCGCACTGGACCGTGGCCGACACCACCATGCTCTTGAGGGTCGCGGATCAACTGTGGGCCGTCGCGTTGGAGGGCGACCCGCAGCGCGGCTGGAGCGTGCGGGGCTGCCTGGTCGGCGAACGCTCGCTCCGCCATCTCGCGGAGGTGCTGCGGGCGGACGTGAGCCTCTACAGCGGCGAGGACCTGGTGATCGACCGCGCCGAGGGCGCCGCGCCGGACACCGCGCTCGCCGACACGACGCGCCTGGCGCTGCGGATCGCCGGCAGTTTCGCGCGCCCCGACAGCGTGGCGTCGCGGCGCGGGTTCTGGCAAAGCCGGCTCGGCTTCGGGGCCTCGTTGCTGCCGGTGATCAGGCTGGGCGCGCGCGGTTTGGTCAGGGACGAAGTCCTGCTCGGCCTGCTGATCACGCCGGCCGACCTCGCGCGGGAGCTCTGGTCGCGCGACAACGAGACGAACCGGGTGATCATCGTGGCCCTGATCACCCTGGCGGTCCTGCTGCTCGGCATCGAGGCGTTCGCGGTGCTCATGGGCGTGCGTGTCGTGGGCGGCATCACCGGCGCCGTCAGGTCGCTGCACCAAGGCACGCAACGCCTGGCGCAAGGCGACCTCGAGACGCGCATCGAGGTTCCCAACGAGGACGAGCTCGGAGACCTGGCGCAGTCGTTCAACGAGATGACGGCGGCCGTCAGAAAAGGGCGCGAAGAGGCCGTCGCGCGGGAGCGCCTCGAGCGCGAGCTGCGCACGGCGCGGGAGATCCAGGACCGGCTCCTGCCTCACGAGATGCCGGTGGTCCCCGGGTACGAAATCACGGGCGTGTCGGTGCCGAGCTTGCAGGTCGGCGGCGACTACTTCGATTTTCTCGATCTGCCGGGCGAGCGGCTCGGCATCGCCGTCGCGGACGTTTCGGGCAAGGGGATCCCGGCCGCGCTGCTGATGGCCAACCTGCAGGCGCTGCTGCGCGGACAGGTCATTCACGCCCAGAGCGTATCCGAGACCGTGTCGCGCATGAACGATCTGCTGGTCGGTTCGACCGACATGGGGAGGTTCGCGACGCTCTTCTACGGCGTTCTCGAGCGAGCGACCGGCGCCTTCACGTACACGAACGCGGGACACAACCCGCCCCTGCTGCGCCGCGCCGGCGGATCCGTCGAGGAGCTGCGGACGGGCGGGCTGCTGCTGGGCATGCTGCCGAGCCGGTCCTACCGTCAGGAGACGGTCGAGCTGAGAGCCGGGGACACGCTCGTGCTCTACACCGACGGCATCACGGAGGCCGAGGGACCGGTGGCGCCGCCGCCGCAGGCGCGACCGCAGGTGGCCGAGGGCGCGGATGACGAGGAAGAGCCGGATCTGCCGGTCAATCACTTCGGCGAGGAGAGGTTGCGGGCGGTGGTCGACCAGGCGGCCGCGAGGGGCGCGCCGGCGGTGCGCGAGGCCGTGCTCGGCGCGGTCCGCGAGCACGCCGCCGGCGTTCCCCCCTCCGACGATATCACCCTGGTCGTGATCAGACGCCTGGCCTGAGCGCCGGACGGTTGGCCGCCGGCGGGCACGATCGCCGGGGCGGCGGCCGCCCTTTCCCCGGCGCGCGCGATGGGCTAGGATGGCGCGGCGCCCGCTGGGCCCCAGGCTTCGCTTCGGGAGGAGCACGCCGGTGTCGAACCTGCTGTACCTGCTGATCCTGCTCGGCGTCGTCGCGCTGGTGCTGTGGCGGCTGCCCAAGATCGACCTCGGACACGACCGGGCGTTTCGGCGGCGGCGCGTGTTGAACTGGCTGCCCCTGGGGCTCACCTACGCGTTCCTCTACATGGGGCGCTACAACCTGACCGTCAGCAAGTCCGCTTTCGAGAACCTGGCCGGCTCCGGCGGCGGATCGATGATGGGCAACGACGCCTTCGGCGTCATCTTCGGCATCGGCACCGTGGTGTACGGTTTCTCGTTCCTGATCAACGGCCCGCTGACCGATCGCTTCGGCGGACGCTTCTCGATCCTCGCCGGAGCGGCGGGCGCGACGCTGGCCAATGTCTGCATGGGCCTGGTCACCTGGTCCCTGCAGGCGTCGGGCGTCGGCCACGCCTTCTTCGCGCGGCATTTCGTCTGGGTGTTCTCGCTGCTCTACGCCGTGAACATGTACTTCCAGAGTTTCGGGGCCGTGGCGATCGTGAAAGTGAACGCGGCCTGGTTCCACGTGCGGGAGCGCGGCGTCTTCGGCGCCATTTTCGGCATCCTGATCTCGCTTGGCCTCTATTTCGCCTACGATTGGGGTTACCTCATTCTCAACGGCCTGGGGTTGGTCTGGGTCTTCTTCGTGCCGGCCGCGGTGCTGGCCTTGTTCTGGCTTCTGGACATCGTCTTCGTGCGGGACTCGCCGGGGCAGGCCGGGCTGCGCGATTTCGACACGGCCGACGCGTCGTCCGGCGACACGGGACCGCGCCTGGGCGCGGTCAAGGTGTTCCGGATGATGTTGAGCAACCCGATCATCGTCACGATCGCGCTGATCGAGTTCTGCAGCGGTTTTCTGCGCCAGGCCATCATGCAGTGGTTCCGAACCTTCGCCAAACAGACTGACGGCGTGCTCGGTCTCATGGACGGAGTCGTCTACGAGCACTGGGGCCTGCTGCTGTGCGTCGCCGGCATCCTCGGGGGGATGGTGGCTGGCGTGATCAGCGATCACCTGTTCCAGTCGCGTCGCGGCCCGGTGGCCGCGCTCCTGTACGGTGTCATGCTGGCGGGCGCGGTGACGCTCGTCTTCACGTACGCGTCGCCCTACGTGGGATGGCTGGTCTTGATCATGTCGCTGGCGGTCATCGGCGTGCACGGCATGCTGTCGGGCACGGCCAGCATGGACTTCGGTGGGCAGAAGAACGCCGGCATCGCGGTGGGGATCATCGACGGCTTTGTCTATCTCGGTACGGCCGCCATGTCCTTCACCTACGCGGTGGTGCTGCCCAAGGAGCGGCTCGACGCCGCCGGCCGGATCATCGGCCCTGCCACCGACCCGGTGAACTGGCGTCCCTGGCCGCTCGCGATGGTGCCGCTGGCTCTCGTCGGGCTGGCGCTCGCCTGGCGGATTCGCCACGCCATGCCCAAGGGCAAGGCAGCCCACTGAGGGAACCGCGCGCGGTCGTCCGTTCGCCGCAGGCAAGCGTCTCGAAACGACGGAGCGTCATGGCTCTGCTGAGCGTCCGCAATGTCTCGCTCGCCTTCGGCCACGGGCCCCTCCTCGACGACGTCACGTTCCAGGTGGAGAGGGGCCAGCGCATCGGCCTGATCGGCCGCAACGGCGCGGGCAAGTCCAGCCTGCTCGCCCTGCTCGCGGGCGCGCAAGCGCCGGATGCCGGCGTGGTCGAACGCCGGCCGGGCCTGCGCGTCGCCTCCCTGCCCCAGGAGGTGCCGCGGGACCTCGCCGGCACCGTGATCGCGGCCGTGGCGGCGGGGCTCGCGCCTCTCGCGGGAGAGGAAGCCTGGGCTCGTGAACAGCGCATCGAGCGGGTGCTGCCCCGGCTCGGCCTGGACGCCGCCGCCCCCGTCGCCGGCCTCTCCGGCGGGATGCTGCGGCGCGTGCTGCTGGCGCGGGCGCTGGCCGCCGATCCGGAAGTCCTGCTTTTGGACGAACCGACCAACCACCTGGACATCGACACCATCGCGTGGCTCGAAGAATTCCTCGCGCGCGAGGTGCCGACCCTGGTCATGGTCACGCACGACCGGGCCCTGCTGCGATCGCTCGCCAACCGCGTCCTCGAGCTGGACCGCGGACGGCTGCTCGACTTCGGAGGCGGCTACGACGAGCATGTGCGGCGGCGCGAGGAGGCGCGGCGTGCCGAGACGGCAGCGTGGCGGCGCCTGGACCGCAGGCTGAGCGAGGAAGAGGCCTGGATCCGCCGGGGCATCAAGGCGCGGCGCACCCGCAACGAGGGGCGCGTGCGGGCGCTCGAGGACCTGCGCGAGGAGCGCCGGCGCCGGCGAGAGCAACCCGGCGCGGCGCGGCTCGAAGTGGTCGAGGCCGAGCGCAGCGGGCGCTTGGTCGTGGCGGTCGAGAACGCGACCTTCGGCTACGGCGACAGCCCGGTCATCCGTGACCTGTCGACCGCGATCATGCGGGGTGACCGCGTCGGCATCATCGGTCCCAACGGCGCGGGCAAGACCACCTTGCTGCGGGTCTTGATCGGCGAGCTGAAGCCCTGGACAGGCACCGTGCGGCACGGCGCAGGCGTGCGGGTGGTGTACTTCGACCAGTTGCGAGAGCAACTCGATCCCGAGCGGTCCGTGCGCGACAATCTGGGCCAAAGCGGCGACGCGGTCGTCGCCGGCGGCCACTCGCGGCATGTGATGAGCTATCTGCGGGATTTCCTGTTCAGCCCCGAGCGGGCGCTGACGCCGGTCAAGGCGCTCTCCGGCGGCGAGCGCAACAGGTTGCTACTGGCTCGCCTCTTCACGCGCGAGGCCAATCTGCTCGTTCTGGACGAACCCACCAACGATCTCGACCTCGACACTCTCGATCTGCTGGAGGAGCTGCTGTCCGATTTCCCGGGCACGCTGCTGCTGGTGAGCCACGACCGCACGCTGTTGGACCGGGTCGTCACGAGCACCCTGGCCGTGACCGGCGACGGCGGTGTCCGCGAGAGCGTGGGCGGATACGCGGACTGGCTGCGCCAGCAGCCGCCGCCCCCAGCCGCCGCGCCGGCGGCCAAAAGGTCCGCTCCGCCGCGCCGCGCCGAGGACAAGGCGCCCCGGCTCACCTTCAAGGAGCGGCGCGAATTGGCCGGGCTGCCCGCCGTCATCGAGAGCCTGGAGGGTGAACTGGACAGCCTCCAGCAGCGCCTGGCTGAGCCGCAACTCTACCGGGACTTTCCCGAGCAGGTGACAGGCCTGCGGGATCGGCTGCTGGCCGCCCAGGCCGAGCTGGCCCGCGCCTATGCCCGCTGGGAAGAACTGGAGGCGCTGCGGTAGATGGCGCCGGGAAAGGAGCGAGGCCGTCGACAAAACACGGATTTTGTGGTATAAACAATGGAGTTATTTCCCGGCGGGCGCCCACAGTGGCGCCGCTCCCCTGTCGCTCCCGGAGGACCGAGCGAGCGCGTAAGGGACGTCGACAGCAGTGGCGGACGGCCCCGTTCCGCCCGGTTTGGGCAAGAGCGTTCCAAGTCCCCTGAGGAGGCACCGCATCCTCGACCACATCGCGCGACAGAACATGCCCCGCGGCCTGGCGCCGCGGGTGCGATCGCTTTGAACCGGGGGGTCTGCATGAATCGCCACTTGGTGAGCCGCGCCGTATTGATCGTCGGGATCCTCGCCGCGCCGGCCTGGGCGACCGTAGCTCGTGGCGCCGAGGCGCCGCTCTCCTTCTTCGAGGGGCAGTTCGCCGGCGAGCTCTCGTGGGAGTCGACACCGGACGGGTCGTTGGCTCCCCGTCTGTCCGACAGCCGGGCCTGGGCGCAGACCTATCGTCCGGCCCTAGCGGCGCGCGATCTGCTCTTGCTGGTGCCACTGGACGCCGTGCCGGGCGGCGTGGAGGTCGTGGCGCTGGCCACCCATCGTGTCCGCGTGCCGGGGCGGCTGGCCGTGGGCGCGCCGCTGGTCACCAGCGAGGGCGTGGCTGTCTCCAGCGCGCGGCTGGCCCTCGAGGGCGCGATCTTCCCGGGCCAATGGGGCGAATTCGACGGCACCCACGTTTGGCGCGGCTTCCGCTTGGCGGCCGTGCGGATCTATCCGCTGCGCGCCGTGCGCGACGCCTCGGGGCAGTGGACCGAACTGGAGGTGCTCGACCGCTACGCGATCAGGCTGCTGCCCGCCTCCACCGCCACGGCCGCCGAGGCGAGCGCGGAAATCGCCGTGCGCGGGCGCTGGCTGCCGGGCGAGCGGGCGCGCGCCGAGACGCTCCTCGCCGGCCTGATCGCCAATCCCGGCGCCCTGTCCGGCTACGCGCGCGCCGACGGCGCGATCGTCGCCGAACCAGCCGGCGGTTTCGAGCCCACCCTGGCGCCCAGCCTCGAAGGAAGCCCGGTCCGCTATCTCATCGTGACCAGGGAGGCGCTGGCCGGCGCATTCCAGCGGCTGGCCGATTATCGCACGGCGTTGGGCGATCCGGCCGTCGTGCAGACCGTGGAATGGATCGAGGCGAACTGCCGGCACGGCGCGGACGTGCAGGAGACGATCCGCCTGTTCATTCGCGAGGCCTACCAGAGTTGGGGCGTGGAGTACGTGCTGCTCGGCGGCGATACCGATATCATCCCGGCGCGCTACGCCACGAGCATCTACATCACGTCCCCGACCTCGCCCACTACCGACGTGCCCGCGGACCTCTATTACGGCTGCTTGGACGGGAACTGGAACAACGATGGCGACGCTCTCTACGGCGAAGCCTACATCAATTACGCTGATCCAGGAGACGAGGCCGACTTGGCCGACGAAGTACGGGTCGGGCGGGCTCCGGTCAGCACGACGGCCGCGGTGGACGCCTTCATCGACAAGGTCATCGCCTACGAACAGCAGTCGGCAGGCGCGACCTGGCTCAGCCGCATGCTGTTGGCGGCGGAGGTCCTGGCGCCGTCCGACTACACGCCCGGGGAAGACATCTCGCTCGACGGCGCGGCGCTCGCCGAGACGCTCATCGTGAATGCCGTCGCTCCGTGCTCGGACCTGGCCCTGGCGCGCATGTACGAAACCTACCCTCTGTACCCGGGCTCGGTCCGTCTCGCCCGCGCCGCTTTCATCGACTCGGTCAACACGAGCCGCTACGGGATCGTGGACCAGATCGGCCACGGCTATTTCTTCAACATGTCGCTGGGCGACGCCGATTTCACGGTGTCGGACGCCGACGCGCTGCGGAACGAGGGGCGATCCTTCCTGCTGTACTCCCTCAACTGCGCGTCCGCCGCCTTCGACTACGCCTGCCTGATGGAGCGCTTCATCCAGAACCCCAACGGAGGATCGATCGCCTCGATAGGCGCCTCGCGCGCCGCCTTCCCCCTGGTGTCGAGCGAATACCAAACCGAGTTCTTCCGCGTGCTTTTCTGCACGGAAGACCAGCGCCTGGGCGATCTGATGAGCCTGAGCCGGTTGCCTCAACTGGCCGACACGTATTACAACACTGCCGATCGCTGGACCTTTTTCAACTACACCCTGCTCGGCGACCCGAACCTGGTGGCGTGGACCGGACCGCCGCGCGAGGCGATCGTGAGCACGCCGCCCGCCCTGATCGCCGGCGCCCAGACGGTGACGGTGAGCGTGACCGCCGACGGCCTGCCCGTGTCCGGGGCGCGCGTGTGTTTGAGCAAGACGGATGATGACTATGCGTCCGGCGTCACCGGCGCCGACGGGCAGGTGGAACTGGCCTACACGCCGGTCAGCGCCGGCACGGCCCGGCTGGCCGTCAGCGGGGCCGGATTGGCTCACGCCGCGCGCGATCTGGCGGTGACCACCGAGGGGACCTATGTCGCGCTCGATTCCGTCACGATCGTGGACGACGGCGCCGCGGGCAGCATTGGCAACGGCGACGGGCGATTCGACGCCGGCGAAACGGTGGCCGTGTTCGCCCGGTTTCGCGACACCGGCGTCGGCGGGGCTTTCAACTGCGTGGCCACGCTGGGCGGCGGCGCGGACGGCCTGACGATCCTCGACGGGACGGTTGCGGTGGGCGACGTGCCGTCGGGCGGCACCAAGACCGCCGAGGAGCCCTTCCTGCTGAGCGCCGACGCCGCCTTGCCCGACGGCCTGTCCGCCGAGTTCTCGGTCACCGTGACCGCGGACGGCGGCGGCCCCTTCGCGAGCGAGTGGAGCCCGGTGATCCTGGCGCCGGAGCCGGCGCCGATCGCGCTGGCGTGGTCGGATCTGGAGTTTGGCAACCACGACGGCATCCAGCAGGACGGCGAGCGCATCACCCTGACGCTGATGCTGAAGAACTACGGGGCCGGCCTGACCGGCGAGATCACGGGGCGCCTGCGCACCCTGGATCCCGCCGTGACTCTGTTCGACACGGTCGCGACCTACGGCAACCTGGCGCTGCTCGAGGAGGCGATCGGGGACGTCCCCTTCTCGCTTTCCGAGTCGAGTGTCGCGTCTGATCACCCCTGCTGGATCCTGTTCAGCGATTCGACGGGGCGGACGTGGCGGCACGACTTCGTGTTGAACGCGCCCGCCGTGCCGGGAACGCCCGCCAGCAGCGTGACGCTCGAACCGGACGTCGTCGTGCGTCTGACTTGGGCTCCGGTGACGACGGCGCATCTGCGCGGCTATCACGTCTATCGCGGCACGAGCAGCACCGGACCGTTCGCGCGGGCGAACGCCGATCTCATCGAGCGCACGTCGTATTTCCGCGACGCGGGGCTGGCCACGCTGGCGCAGTATTATTACAAGGTGACGGCCGTCGACTCGTCGCTGAGCGAGGGGTTGGCCTCCGCCGTGGTCGCGCAAAGCACGCCACCGCCGGAGCTGAGCGGCTTCCCGCTGACCATGGCGAAGGAGACGAGCGGCCACAACGCCGTGGGGGACGTGGACGGCGACGGCTCGCTCGAGGTCGTGGTGGGCGGCGACGAGGTCTATGTCTGGACCGCCGACGGCGGCGAACTCCGCAACGGCGACGCCGACACGCTGACGGTGGGCCCCTTCACGAATCTGAACGCCAAATTCACGCCGGCCGGCATCACGCTGGCGCATCTCGACGACGTACCCGGCCTCGAGATCATCGCCAGCGAGCAGGTGGAGAGGAAGATCCACATCTATCGCCGCGACGGCAGCGAACTGCCCGGCTGGCCGCGCAGCCTGGTTGGCTCGAACTGGAACTGGACCACGCCGTCGGTCGGCGACGTGGACGGCGACGGCATTCCGGAAATCGTGTGCAACGACATCAACGGCTACACCTACGTGTGGCATCGTGACGGCACCGAGTTGCGCGACGGCGACAGCAATCCCACGACCGTGGGCGTGTTCGTCGTGCGCACGGACGGCGTCTATGAGTACGGCTTCAGCTCGCCGGCGCTCTGCGACCTGGACGGCGACGGACGCAAGGACATCATCTTCGGCACGAAGTACACCAACAAGCCCAACTACCTGTACGCGTATCGGTTCGACGGCGCGCAGGCGGCCGGTTTCCCCTTCGCGACGGGCTCCACGGGCTCCATCGGCTGCAGCCCGAGCATCGGTGACCTCGACAACGACGGCGTGAAGGAGATCGTGTTCGTGTCCGAAGCCGACTCGCTCTACGTCGTGCGCCAGAACGGCCGGCGCTACGCCGGTTTCCCCATCTACTTCGTGGCCAACAACACCAACTACGGCGTGTCCTGCCCCAGTCCGGCGCTGGCCGATTTCGACCACGACGGCCAGTTGGAAATCGCCGCGGTGGCCACGACGAGCCGGGTGGCCGCGGCCCTTCATCTCATCGACACGGACATCGGGGGCGGCACGTCCGGTCACGCGCTGCCGGGCTGGCCGCGCAGCCTGGCGGGCAATTCCGAGTCCAGCCCGTTGGTTGGGGACATCAACGGCGACGGCTCGCTCGACATCGTGCACGGCATCGGGGGCGGCGATGTCTCCGTCCCCAACCATCTCTACGCCTTCAACGCCGACGGGAGCGCCGTGGCCGGCTTCCCCATCACGCTGGGCGGGCCCATCAGACCGTGCCCCGTCCTGTGCGATCTGGACGGCGACGGCCACGTCAACATCGTCTACGCCGGGTGGGACCTGAAGGGGCACGTCTGGGACATGCCCTTCGCCTACGACGAGGATCTCATGCCCTGGCCGACCTTCCGCGGCAGCCTCTGGCGCGACGGCGTCTACCGGCGCTCCACGGTCACCGAGGTGCCGGGCGAAGCCGCGCCTTCCGTGCTGGCGGTCGGGCCGAACTTCCCCAATCCCTTCAATCCCGCCACGACGGTGCGGCTGTATGTGCCCGGCCAGGCCGGGACGACGACGCCGGTCAGGCTGCGCGTGTACAACCTCCAGGGCCGGCTCGTGCGCACGCTGCACGACGGACCGGTCGCGACCGGCTGGCGCAGTTGGATCTGGGACGGTCTCAGCGATGCCGGCAAGGCGCAGGCCAGCGGGGTCTACCTACTGCGCGCGGAGGCGGCCGGTCAGGTCCAGAACCGGAAGATGGCGCTCGTGAAGTGATTTGCCCGGCCCGGCTCGCGACGCGAAGGGGGGACTGCGCGCAGTCCCCCCTTCGTCTGCGAGTCCCGCCCGCGGGAACTACTTCACGATCAGCCTCTCCACCTCGTCCAGCGTGCGTTGGAAGGTCTTCATCGCGGCCGTGATGGCGTCCGGCTTGGTCAGATCCACGCCCGCTTTCCCGAGGAGGTCGAGCGACGGTTCCGCGCAGCCGCCGCTGAGCATGCCGAGGTAGTCATCCACGGCCGGCTGTCCCAACTCGCGGACGCGATCGGCGATCGCGATGCCGCTGCACAGGCCGGTGGCGTAAGCATAGACGTAGTACTTGTAGTAGAAGTGCGGGATGTAGGCCCACTCCATGCCGTCGTTCGCGTCGATCGTGTAGCCCGGGCCGTAGTAGCGGCGCAGCAGATCCGTGTACGTGGAGTCGAGCAGCGTCGCCGTGACCGGCACGCCCTGTTCGACGTACCCGTGAACGATGCGCTCGAATTCGGCGAACATGGTCTGGCGGAAGATAGTCGTGCGGATGTCCTCAAGCTTGCCCACGAGCAGATACGCTCTTTCGGCCGGGTCCTTGGCTCGCGCGATCATGTAGTCGCTCAAGATCGCCTCGTTGCAGGTCGACGCGACCTCGGCCAGAAACGCGGTGTAGCGGAAGTTTGCGTACGGCTGGGTCTTCATCGCCAACTCGCTGTGCAGGGCGTGCCCGAATTCGTGGGCGAGCGTCATCATGTCGTCGAGCGTGTCCTGGTAGTTCATCTTGATGAACGGATGGCGGCCGTACACGCTCGACGACGAAGCGCCGCTGTCCTTGTCGGCGTGCGGGTAGAGGTCCATCCAACCGTTGCGCGGGTCGAGTCCGGAGGCGAGCACCTTGCCGTAGGCCGCGCCGAGCGGCTTGAGCCCGGCCAGGATCGTCTCGCGCGCCTGGGAGAACGGGATCTCCTTCTCCACTCCCTCCGCGAGCGGGATGTACAGGTCGTAGAGATGGACGTCGGCCAGGCCCAGCGCCCGCTTGCGCAGTTCCACGTAGCGGTGCAGCAGCGGCAGATGGTCTCCGACCGTGGCGATGAGGTTGTCGAAGACGGCCGTGTCGATGCCGTCCTTGTCCATGTAGGCCTCGAGCGCGGTGTCGTAGCCGCGGGCGCGCGCGTACGCGACGTCCAGTTCGAACTGCCCGGCGAGCGGGGCCGCCAGGGCGTGCTGGTACTGCCGCAGCGCGCCGAAGAAGGCCGCGACCGTCTCCCGGCGCACGTCGCGGTTGGGGGAGGAGCGGTAGCGGCTGTAATTGGCGAGAGTGAGCTGCACCTCGGCGCCCTGTTCATCGTGCACCTTGGGCCAAGGAATGTCGGCGAGCATAGCGTTGAACGCGTCCTCGTGGCCGGAGGGAAGCTCGTTCAGGTCGATCTCCGCCCACAGGTTGTCGCCCAACAGCGCCAGGACGCGCTCGGCGTCGGCGTCGAGCACGCGCGAAGCGCGCCTGCGCAGGTTGTCGAGATAGGCGCGCGACGCGGCCAGGCCCGGCTCGACGCGGTACGCCTGCTCGAGCGCGGCGGCGTCCATGGCGAGCACCTCGCGGCGGATGAATTGGGCGGCGCGCATGAGTTCGTCCAGCGCGGCGATGCCCTGGTCCATCATGGCGCCGCACGCGTCGTCGGACGTGGCGGTGACCCAGCGCAGGTTCGGGTAGAGCGTGAGGAAGTTGGCGTCGCTGTGCAGCCGGAAGTAGAGATCGAGACAGTCTCGCAGCTGGCGCGGGTCGTCGAGCCTGCTCTCGTACGCGGCGAGTTGCGGGATCTCGCCCAGCAGCTTCACACGCGCCTGATCCCACGCCGCTTCGGACGCGAACAGGGGCGTCAGATCCCACTTGTAGACGTCGGGGACGGCGGCGCGGGGCGCGTTGGCGTCGGGAGACCATGGGGGAAGCTCGGCGGGCGGGGCCGCCAGGGCGGCGACCGCGAGCAGGAGCACGACCGGCGCGAGCAGCGCCGCGCGGCGAATCCTGAGCGAAGGTGTGAACATGGATCGACTCTCCTGTGGCTGGCCTGGGGCGTCGGGAAACCGCGGATGGTCGGGGGTGTGGGCGCGAATTTAATCCAGAAGGAGCCCTTCCGTCAATCCGACGGCGCGCCGTCGGCGCGCCGCGGGCAACGTCAGGGCTGCGAAGAGAAGATCTCGATCCGTTTCCACTTTCCCGACCGCACGCGCCAGAAAAGCCCCGCCGCCTGCACGAGATAGATGACCGTCGCGCCGTACCAGGCGCCGCGGACGTCGCCGCCTTCGTGGACGATGATCCACCAGGTGAGCGGGATGAACAGTCCCCAGAGCACGATGAGGCTCTGCAGCATGGGAAAGCGCGTGTCGCCGGCGCCGGTCAGGATGCCGGCGCCGATCATGCGCAGGCCGTCGCCGATCTGGAAGATGGCGGCCGAGATCGCCAGCGCGCCGCCCAGCGCCAGAACGGCGGGATCGGCGGTGAACACGCGGAACACATTCTCGCGCAGCAGGATGAGCGCGAGCGCGAGCCCCAGCATGTAGTAAAGGCCCAGCTTGTAGACCTGTCGCCCGTAGCGCTCGGCGACGTCGGGAGCGCCCGCCCCGATCCAGTTGCCCGTCAGCACGGAGCCCGCGATGGTCAGGCCCCAGACCGGCATGAACGAGAACGAGAGCAGGTTGATCGTGACCTGGCTGGCCGCCAGCTGCGCGGCGCCGGCGCGTCCGACCAGCGCCGTGAAGATCGACAGCGACGCCATGTCGATGAAGTTCTCGGCCGCGGACGGGCTGCCCACGCGCGCCAGGTCGCCGATCTCGCGGGGCCTGGGGCGGCGGGGGCGGTGCGTCCGGTAGCGGCGCCGGAACTCGCGGGGCCACCAGAGGCACCCCGCCAGGATCGCGGCGTTCACGCACACGCTCACGCTCGTGGCGATCGCGGCGCCGGCCACGCCCAGCGGCGCGACGGCCAGCCAGCGCCGGCCCAGCAACTCCACGCCGGACCAGCCGAAGATCAGCCACAGGTCCAGCACGACGTTGAGCAGGTTGGCGACGAGGCCCGCCCACATCGGCACGCGCACGTCGCGGCGGCCCTGGAAGAAGCCCATGAGCGCGAAGGTGAGCTGCGTGGCGATGGCGCTGACGCTGCGCCACTTGATGTAGTCGTAGGTGAGCGCCTGGACGTCGGCCGGGTTGTGGGTCAGGGGCAGCCCGAGGTAGCTGAAGTAGCCCAGCGTCTGCAACAAGAGGCCGCCCGCGATCGCCAGCCAGATCCCCTGCCACGTGTAGTCGCCGACCGCCTCGTCGTCTCCCTTGCCGTCGGCCTGCGCGACGAACGTGCCGGTGATGCGACTGAGCTGGTTGACCAGGCTGTACCCCGTCCAGGTGAGGATGCCGCCCAGCCCCGCGGCCCCGAGCGCCGTGCTGGAGACTCGTCCGAGCATGGCCGTGTCGACGGTCCACATCAGCGTGTGCGACAGCATGGTCAGGACCGTCGGCCAGGCCAGGCGCGAGATCTCGCGGCCGTGGTGGACCGTCACCAGCGAGCGCAGCGTGGGACGGCCGGTGGGAAACGCCGCGCGCGCGCCGGGCGGCCCGGCGCCTGCCGGGGGAGAGGGAACGCCCGCGACCGCTTCGGCCGGTTGTCCGGGGCCTCCGGGTCCGGAGGCGGGGCTGGTCTGGGGTCGGTTGGCCATGGAACCGCGGACGATAGGGCACCGGGCGCCGCCGGACAAGGCGCCAGGACCGGGTTCCTTGACCACGATGCCGCCCCCCGCTTAACCTGGCGTGGCCGGCGCCAGCCGCGCCGGCGCTCTCCGGAGGCGCCATGTCCCGCATTCTGCGTCCGGCCGGCGGCCCCTGCGCGGGGACCGCGCGCGCGCCGGGGGACAAGTCCATCTCTCACCGCGTGGCCCTGATGGGAGCGCTCGCCACGGGGACCTGCCGCGCGCGGGGCTGGCTGGACGCTCAGGACACGCGCCGCACGCTGGCCGCGGTCGTCGCGCTCGGCGCGAGGGCGCGGCTGCGCGACGGCGCGCTGACCGTTGATCCGGGCGATTTCCCGCCTCCCTGCGCGCCGGACGCCGCGGGGCCCGACCTTCCCGAGGTCGTCCTCGACTGCGGCAACAGCGCGACGACGGCGCGGCTGCTCCTGGGTCTGCTCGCCGGCCGGCGCGCGCGCGCCGTGCTCGATGGCGACGCCTCGCTGCGCGCGCGCCCGATGGAACGCGTGGCGGCGCCGCTGAGAAGGCTCGGCGCGGCGATCGAATGGCTCGACCGCCCCGGACATCTGCCGGCCCGCGTGAGCGGGCGGCCGTTACATGGCGCGACGGTCGAGCTGCCCGTCGCGTCGGCGCAGGTGAAATCGGCGCTGCTACTGGCCGGCCTGTCCGCCGACGGCCCCGTGACGCTGACCAACTGCGGCGCGACGCGCGACCACACCGAGCGCCTGCTGCGCCTGATGGGGGCGGGACCGGTGCAGGCGGCGGGCGACGGCAGCGCCCTGACGAGCGCGCCGGCGCGGGCTCTGGCGCCCTTCGATCTGGACGTGCCGGGCGATCCTTCCTCCGCCGCTTTCCTGCTGGCGGCGGCGCTCATGGCACCCGGCTCCGCGGTCACGGTGCGCGACGTGCTGATCGGCCCGACGCGCGCGGGCTTCTGGCGCGTCTTGCAACGGATGGGCGCCCGCGTCGCGATCGCGCCCGCGCCCGGCGCGGCCGACGCCTGGGAGCCGACCGGCGCGGTGACCGTGAGCGGCGGCGCGCTGCGGCCGTTCACGATCGGGCCCGCCGAGGTCCCTTCGCTCGTGGACGAGCTGCCGCTGCTGGCCGTCATCGCGACGCAAGCCGAGGGCGTGTCCGCCGTGACCGGCGCGGGCGAGCTGCGCGTGAAGGAGTCGGATCGCCTCGCGGCGATCGCGGCGGGGCTGCGCGCGCTGGGCGCTGACGTCGACGAGCGCCCGGACGGCTTCGCCGTGCGCGGGCCGTGCGCGCTGCGGGCGCTCGTCGCGTCCGGCCGCGGCGCCCTGCTGCGCACGGGCGGCGACCACCGGATCGCGATGGCCCTGGCCGTGGCCGCCCTGGCCGCCGCGGGCGAGTGCCGGCTGGACGACGACGCGTGCGTGGCCATATCCTTCCCCGGGTTCTTCGCCGAACTGGATTCCCTGCGGCCGCGCGGAAGGTAGGAGGCATGCGGCACCTGCTCGCGGGCGAGAGTCACGGCCCGGCCCTGGTCGGCGTCGTGGAAGGGCTGCCGGCGGGGCTGCCCCTTGCTCCGGACTTCGTGCGGGCCGAAATGGCGCGCCGGCGCGAGGGGCACGGACGCGGGCCGCGCGCGCGCGGCGTCGAGGACGACGAGGTGCGCTTTCTGGCCGGGCTGGCGGACGGCGTCACGCTCGGCTCGCCCCTGGCCTTCGTGATCGAGAACCGCGGCCTCGCCGCGCGCGGGCGCGGGTCGCCGCAAGGCTGGACCGTGCCTCGGCCGGGGCACGCCGACTACGCGGGCCTCGTGAAGTACGGCTACACCGAGTGCGGTCCGGCCGCCGAGCGGGCCAGCGGGCGGGCGACGGCCGGGTTGGTCGCGGTCGGGGCCTGCGCGAAGGCGCTGCTGCGCGAATTCGGGATCGAGGTGCTCAGCCACGTGCTGGCGATCGGCGGCGTGACCGCGGCGGCCGGCGCGCCGACGGCGGCGCGGCTGAGGCGGATCCGCGCCGGCACGCCGGTGCGCTGCCTCGACGCCAGGGCCGCCGCGGCGATGGTCGCGGCCATCGACGCCGCGCGGGCCGACGGCACGACGCTGGGCGGCTGCTTCGAGGTCGTCGCCTTCGGGCTGCCGGTCGGCCTGGGCTCCTGCGCCCAGCCCGACACGCGGCTCGACGCCTGGCTGGCGGCCGACGTGATGGCGATCCCGGGCGTGAAGGCGGTGGCGATCGGCGACGGCCTGGAGGTGGCGGCGCGGCCAGGGCACGAGGCGCACGACGAATTCTGGCCGGCGCCCGGGGCGCGGCGGCGCGGCGGCGCGGGCGGCCGTGTCGCGCCGGCCCGCGGGCCGGCGGCCGTCGCGCGCGCGACCAACCGCGCGGGCGGAATCGAGGCGGGCGTCACCAACGGTCAGCCGGTGCGGGTGCGCGGTTGGTGCAAGCCGTTGCCGACGCTGCGGCGCGGCCTGCGCAGCGTGGATCTGGTCACCGGCCGGGCCGAGTCCGCGCCGTGGGTGCGTTCGGACACGTGCGTGGTGCCGGCGGCCGGCGTCGTGGGCGAGGCGGTCGTCGCGTGGCGTTTGGCTTGCGCGCTGGTGGAGGCGCTGGGGGGCAGCCGCCTCGATGTCATGCGCGAGCGCTGGCGCGCGCTCGCCCCGGGGCGCGGCGGGCGTCCGGCGCGCGCCGCGCCGGCAAGGAGAGGCCGATGAACGTCGATGTCCGTCCCCGCGCCGAATTGCTGGACGAGTTGCGCTGGCGCGGTTTCACGCAGCAGTGCACCAACGAGCCGGCGCTGCGAGAGCTGCTCGGACGCGAGACGGTGACCGGCTACATCGGTTTCGATCCGACGGCCGACTCGCTGCACGTCGGCAGCCTGCTGCCGATCATGGGGCTCGTGCACCTGCAGCGGCACGGCCACCGGCCGATCGCGATCGCGGGCGGCGGCACCGCCCTGGTGGGCGATCCCAGCGGCAGGACCGAGCTGCGCGAGCTGCTCAGCGCCGAGGGCATCGCGCGCAACCTGGCGGGGATCCGCGCCCAGCTGGCCCATTTCCTTCGCCTGGGCGACGGCCCCGCCGACGGTCTGTTGCTCGACAACGCCGCGTGGCTCGCCCCCTGGCGCTACGTCGATTTCCTGCGCGAGATCGGCCGGCATTTCAAGATCAACGAGATGATCAAGCAGGACTCGGTGAAGTCGCGCCTGGAGCAGGAGCAGGGACTGTCGTTCCTCGAGTTCAACTACATGCTCCTGCAGGCCTACGACTTTCTCGAGCTGAACCGGCGCCATGGCTGCCGCCTGCAGATGGGCGGCAACGACCAGTGGGGCAACATCTGCGCCGGCGTGGATCTGACGCGCGCGGTGGCGCGTGTCGAAGTCTACGGCCTCACCTTCCCGCTGCTGGCCACGGCGAGCGGTGAGAAGATGGGCAAGACCGCCAGGGGAGCGGTCTGGCTCGACGCCCATCGCACCAGCCCGTACGACTTCTTCCAGTATTGGATCAACGCGGACGATCGCGACACGGGTCGCTTCCTGCGCCTCTACACCCTGCTCGAGCACGACGAGATCGAGCGTCTGGAACGGCTGCGGGGCGCCGACCTGCGCCAGGCCAAGCGCGCCCTCGCGCGCGCCGTCACGACGCTCGTGCACGGCGAGGAGCGGACGCAGCAGGCCGAGGCGGCCGCCGCGGCCCTCTTCGGCGGCGGCGGCGACAGCGCGGCCGTCCCCTCCAGCACGCGGCCGCTGGCCGATTTCACCGGCGACGGCCTGCTCGTCGTCGACGCGCTGGTCGCGGCCGGACTGGCCCCCAGCAAGGGGCGCGCGCGCGACCTCGTGCGCCAGGGGGGCGTGCGCGTCAACGGCGAGCTCGTGCGCGACGAACTGCACAGGCTCACGCCGCTCGA
>CALMJK010000007.1 GCA_937864225.1 uncultured bacterium
GCAGGGACAAATCAGGCACCGGCGCCTGCTTGTGCTGCGGCGTCCCTTCTCCATAAAGATTGTTCTCGCAAAAGAACACGATGGGCAGCTTCCACAAACCAGCGAGGTTGGCAGCCTCGTGGAACGCACCCTCATTCACGGCGCCATCCCCGAAGAAGGCAAGCGCCACACGCGGCTCGCGGCGCTGCTGGAGAACCCGCTCACGCGCGGGCGCGCCGTATCCGGCCCGGGCCTTGCGTGAGGCATGGAAGGTCCTGCTGTTTGCGCAGTTCCACGACACGATCTGCGGCACGTGCGTGGCCAGCGTCTACGAACGAATCCGCGGCGAGTTCGCGAGCGCGGACGCGTCCCTGCAGCGGGTGCTGGACCGCGCCAGCCAACCATCACTGAGGAGCAACGGCCAGCAGGTCGCGTTCCGCGGGTGGGCCAGCAGCGGCCGCGGAGTCGGGGTTATGGACACCTTAGGCGGCAACCAACGGACACTAACGGAGTTCGTCGAAGATGGCTCGCCCTCCTATTCGCCCTGATGGTCGCGGCCGGGCTGGCCCCGAGCAGGGGGCGCGCGCGCGACCTCGTGCGCCAGGGGGGCGTGCGCGTCAACGGCGAACTCGTGCGCGACGAACTGCACAGGCTCACGCCGCTCGACCTGCGCGAGGGCGCCGTCGCCCTGCAGGTGGGCAAGAAGGGCCACCATCGGGTGCGGGTGGAGGCGTAGCGCCGCGACGTCCACGTGCGCGGCCGCGCCATCTCCCACCGCGCTGGCGGGCGTTTTTTCTCCGGCCGTGAGCGGGCGGCTTGCCCGCCGCGCCGCGTTTGCGGTAAGCTCGTTGCGAGTTCACGTGCCTGCCGGCGGCCCGGAAGCGCAGACGCTCCGGACCGGAACTCGGCGGTGTCATTTCCAGAAGGGGGAGGACGATGAGGAGACTGGCGTTGAGCAGGGAGACCCTGCGCGTTCTCGACGATCGTAGTCTGGGTCTGATCGTGGGCGGCGAGCAGGGGATCGGCGGCGCGACCTACGGTCCCGGCAAGACCTGCATCATCCCGTCCACGGTGACGATCTACACGTGCCACACCTGCCTGTGCCCCGCGCCCAACACCATCTAGACGGTTGGCGTCGCTTGCCATGAGGGGGAGCCGAGCCGGCTCCCCCTCCTTGCGTTCGCGCGTTTTCGCCGCGTCACCGCACGCGATGGATCTCCACGCGCCTGTTCTTGGCGCGGCCCTCGGCGGTGTCGTTGGTGGCGATCGGCTCGTCCTCGCCGAAACCGACGGCGGACAGGCGGCCGGGGGAGATGCCCAGAGTCACCAGGTACTGGCGCACGGCCAGGGCGCGACGCTGGGACAGATCGCGGTTGGCCTCGCTGGCGCCGACGCTGTCGGTGTGGCCGCGGATCTCGATGGCCACTTCAGGCCAGGCCTCGAGCGAACGCGCCACCTTCTGGAGGACCTCGAGCGAGGCGGGCGTGAGCTCGGCGCTGCCGGTGACGAAGCTCACTCCCTCCAGGATCAGATCCTCCTTGATCTCCTGCACCGCCGGCACCGGCGGCGCAGGGGCCGGCGTCGCGCGCTGGATCGTGCAGCCGCGGCTGTCGACCTCGCTGCCGGGCGGCGTGTCGGGGCATTCGTCGCGCTCGTCGAGCACGTTGTCGCCGTCGTTGTCCGGGTCGGGGCAGCCGTCCGCGTCCTCGAACCCGTCCTTGTCCTCGGCGGCGTCGGGACAGGCGTCCGCGGCGTCGGCAATGCCGTCATCGTCGTTGTCGCGATCCGGGCAGCCGTCTTCGTCCTGCCAGCCGTCCTTGTCCTCGGCCTCGCCCGGGCAAAGGTCGCGGCGATCGAGCACGCCATCGCCGTCGTTGTCGGGGTCGGGGCAGCCATCCTCGTCCTGCCAGCCGTCGCCGTCCTCGGGGTCGTCGGGGCATCTGTCGGCGCTGTCTGGCACGCCGTCCTGGTCGCGATCGGGCCGGCCGAACCAGACCATCAGGCCGGCGAAGGCGTCGAGCATGGAGTCGTTGGCGTCGACGTGCTCAGCGCCCTCGTAGAACCAATCGTCGCTGTACCCGCTCTGATCGACCTCGTTGGTCGGGAAGATATGGTAGCGAGCGCCCAGGCTCATGCTCACGGAGGGGGAGAACCAGAGATCGAAGCCCGCGGTCACCGTGCCCGTGGGGTCGTTGCCCTTGAGCGATTCCCGCTGGCCGTCCTCGTCGAAGCCCAGGACCGTCGTGCCGCCCGGGTTGATGCCCGCGCCGTCCTCCCCGCTCAGGTCCTTCACGCGCCAGCTCGTCAGGCCCGCGGCCAGGCCCAGGAAGGGCGAAAAGCGGTGCGCCGGCGCCGCGTGCCAGAGCACGCCCAGGCGCGGCTGCCAGATCACGGTGTACAGGTTCTCGAACTCATCGAAGGTGAAGCCGGCATCCTCGCCGGCGGGCGCCCCGGGGCGCACCCAGCCGTACTTCAGACCCAACTCGAGCGACCAGTGGGGCGAGAGGCCCCGGCGCAGGTCGAAGGAGGCGTGCCCGTTGACGTTGCTGTAGTCGCGCTCGCCGCCGAGGAGCTTCATGAACCCGTACTCGAATCCCAAACCCGTGCGGCCCGAGGTGTCCTCGGCGCGGACGGCTGGCGTCGCCGCCAGGACGAACAATCCGAGAGCCAGCAGGCAGGCTCGCATGGCGCTCCTCCTCATTGAGCGAAGTTCACGGCGGGTCAACCCCCGGGCCCGCGCCGGCGCGCGGCCGGGCCGACTGGCCGCATCGTACCCCCGGATCCGGAAATCTGACAAGCGCGCAATGGCCGCATCCATAGGCGCTTGAAAAGTCGAGCCCGGCCGTCGCCAAGCGCGCCGGGACAGCGGTTGCTTGGCCGCGCGCCCGGGAGTATGGTGGCGAACAGGGGGGCGCATGGAAAAGCCGGACCACCTGATCGCGGCCTTGGCCGACGAGGACCAGCGCCTGAACGAGCTGATCGCGGGCTGCCCGCCCGAGCGGCGCGAGCGCTCGGGGCCGGGGGGCATGATGGGCCCCAAGGAGACGATCGGCCACCTGGCGTTCTGGGACTCCTTCGCCGTGGCTTTCTTCACGCGCAAGCTGGAGGGCGCCGTCCAGCGCGAGAGCGGCGTCGATCTGGAGCGGCTGAACAAGCAGGAGATGAAGCAGCTGCGGCGGCGGCCCTGGGAGGACGTCCTCGCGGCATACCGTGCGGCGACCACGGACCTCGTGCGGTTTTTGCGGGCGCACTGGCGCGAGCTCTCCGACGACGAGCGCGCCGCCTTCCTGACCCCCCTGCGGCACCGCCGGCATCACCGCTTGCTGCTGGCGCGCTCGTTGCGCGAGACCGAGGCGGCCCCGCGCGCGCGGCGCGCGCAGGAGGGCTGACCGCCGCCGCCGCCCCGCGCGACAAAAACGAAGGGCGCCCCGGGGGCGCCCTTCGCGTTGGTCTAAGGAGTCGTGCCGCTCATTCCCCGAACGGGTTCAGATCGAGCGGACGGCACCGAGCGTTCCACGTGTACGCGGGCACGCCTTCTTCGTACTGCACCTCGCCGTTGAATTCCTGGACCGCGCCGACTCCGGGCGCGAACCAGAGCGTGTCTTTGCCGGAGCTCACGAGCATGGTGTCCAACCGCATGTAGTATTCGAGCACAACCTTCCAGCAGCCCTCGAACACCAGCGCCGGGCCGCCCTCGTCCGGGGCGCTCATGCCGACGTTCTCCTGGCCCGTGATGTGGCCGACGTACGCCATTTCGACGGCGTCCACGTTCGTGTCGCCGTCCCAGGCCTGGATCGTCAAGGGCAGGGGCAGGTAGTTGACGAACGGCGTGAACATGATGTCTTCCATGGCGTCCCGGTCGTAGAATCCGCGCAGCATGAGCCACGCATCCGACACCTGGAAGTGCATGCGGTCGTCCTCGCCCACGCCCAGCGCGTCCACGTAGCGCACGCGGTCGAACCGACCGTCCTCCCAGACGTCCTCCTGGCGGATCCAGACCGTGTCCGAGTCGGCCGCCTTCTCTCCGCCCGTATACTGCTTGTCCCGCGCGTACATGATCCAGGAGTTCTCCACGACGGGCACGTGGTAGGGGTCGCCGGCCACCGTGAAGGCCGCCGAGTCGGCCACGGCGTTGCCGTTGCCGGCCATGTCCTGGAAGTCGCCCGGCTCCATGACCATGAACATGCGCACCCCGGCGGGCAGCGGCGTGCGGAAGGGGATCGTCAGCACGGTGTTGGCGGTCGACCAGAACGGCTCGCCGGCCACCCAGAGGTAGGCCTGCGCGCACACGCGCGTGGGCGAGAACTCGTCGGTGTTGATGGGCTCGTTGAAGGTGATGACGAGTTCGCTCGTCCAGGCGGACACGTCCGTGGCGTCGCGTTCGGGCAGGCAGGTCACGATGTACGGCGCCGTCGTGTCGGCCTCGGTGCCCGTCGTGAAGCTGATCGTGGCGGGCGCGTCCAGGTACAGGAAGGGCGCCGTCGCGGTGTGCACGCCGGCGTCGATCGTCACGGTGTACTCGGTGCCCGAGAACAAGCCGTCCGGGAAGCTGACCCGGTAGGACGTGTCGTCGACCTCTTCGGTCGTGACGGTCGACGGCAAAGGATCGATCGTGAGCGCGCCTTGCAAGGACGCCAGGTCCAGCGGGTGCGAGAACATGAGCAGGAGGCTGGCGTTGGTCGGCACGTTCGTCGCGCCGGAATCCGGCTCGCTGCCGAGCAGCCTCAGCTCCGACGACCAGGTGTAGAAGACCGACGTGCGCGCGATCGTCAGGGCGTTGCCCGCCAGATCGCACAGTCCGGTTCCGATCGAGAGCGTGATCTCGGTGCCCTCCGGCCACTCGGCGTGTTCGACGCGGAGCGAGTCGGCCGAGAGCCAGGTGAGCGCGGCGACGCCGCCGGGCTCGAGGGTGACCTGGCCGTCGGCGGTGGCCGGGTCCATGTCCTCCGAGAACACCACGAGGACCTCTTCGTCCAGGTCCACGTTCAACTCGTCGTTGTGCGGGTGCATCTCCAGCACGTACGGCGCCACGGTGTCCGTCGGACCCGTCGTGCCCCCGCCATCATCGTCACTGCTGCACGAGGTGAGCGCGAGCGGCAGGACCAGGGCCGCGCCCAGCACCAAAGCCAATTTCCAGCGATCCATCATCACGAACAGACCTCCCTGACGGACAATGCGGGCCTCGTGACTGATCCCTTCTGCCGGCCGCCATGCGGCAGAGGTGGCCCTTGTTTGGCGAGAGAAACGACCGTCCGGCACTCCCGGCGCGCAGGGGCGTCTTGAGTCCGCCGGTCCGCGGATGGCGAGCAGAGGATGCGGCGCAGGCGTGCGCGACCCGGTCGCGCGGCCCGAGTGTATACGCCAACCCGGTCCGGCTGCCAAGCGGCATCCCCGACGCGGCCGGGGTCGGCGTGGGTGGCGTGATCGGCTGACATGGTTTCCCCTCCCGGAAGACCGGGGCGGCGCCAAAGCGGCCGCAATCGCCATGGCGCCAGCCAGCGACGGCCGGAATTGCCGCTGCCGGCGCGCGCTGAATTCATGCACAAGTCGTTATTTCGTAGTAAGTTGGGACCAAACACCCCAACGCCATGCTCCACGGCGAACGTGGAAGGGGCAAAACACATGCCATGGTCGTCGAAAAGTAAACGGGATTGCTTGACTCCTGAAAAAACGGGGCCATGTATGTGCGGGAACGGGACGCGGCCGTCGCCGTCGCCATGACAAATCCGTGACGAAACACCGGCCGGGGCGGCGCAGGATGCCCCGGCGGCGCGTCCGGACCGGGAGGCGTCGCGCGTCCGGACGGCAAGCGGCGGAGGAGACAAATGTGGAGCGCTTCGGTCTGATCGGCACGTCCATCCATCACGGCGGGACGGCGGACTTGGGCTACTACACCATTGCCGAGGACGAGGCGCCGTCGACCCTGCCGCGTCTGAAGGAGTGGTGCGGCTTCGCCGAGATGGTCTACCTGGCGACCTGCAACCGGGTGGAGGTCGTGTTCACCAGCCGCGGCGGCCGCTCGCCCAAGGAGCAGCTGTCGCGCTTCTTCGAATTCTTCGAGCGCGAGGCCCGCGCCCGGGGCAGGAGCGGCTCGCGCGCGACACGCCCGAGTTTCTACTTCCGCCAGGGGGAACAGGCCATCTGGCACCTGGCCGAGGTGGCCTCGAGCCTCGATTCGCTGGTGCTGGGCGAAAGCCAGATCCTGGCCCAGGTGAAAGCGGCCTATGAGCAGTGCTTCAGCCTCGGTCTGGCCCGGGCCGACCTGAGCCGACTCTTCTCCTGGACCCTGCACACGGCCAAGGAGGTCCGCACCCACACCGGCATCGCGGCGGGGCGCGTCTCGATGGTCGGCTTGGTCGAGGAACGGATTCGCGGTCATCTGGCCGGCGTGGCGGAGCCGGTCGTCGGGGTCGTCGGCACCGGTCCCATGGGCGAGAAGGTCAGCGAGGCGCTGACCGGCTGGCCCGGCTTGCGGCTATTGTGGATCAACCGGACCTGGGAGAAGGCTGCGGCGCTGGCGGAGCGTCACGGCGGCCGCGCGCTGTCGCTGAGCGATTTCCAGCTCGTCCCCCAGCCGTGCGACGTGCTCGTGACGGCCACCAGCGCGCCCGTCGCGCTGTTCGGGGCCGCCGCGCTCGCGGCGATCCGCCCGGCCCTGGGCCGCCTGCTCGTGGTCGATCTGGCCGTGCCGCCGGACACGGCGCCCGAGGCCCGCGGCGTCGAGGGGGTCGAGATCATCACCGTGGACGACCTGCGGCAGCAGACCGAGAAGAACCGCCAGGCGCGCCTGGCCGAGCGCCGCAAGGCCCTGCCGATCATCTCGTCGCATCTCAAGGAGCTGCACGCGCAGCTGGTGGGCCGCAGCGTGCTGCCCGTGCTGCTGGAGTTCCGAGACAGCTTCCTGGATCAGAACCACCAGGACATCGAGGCGCTCTTCGCGGGCCCGCTGCGCGGGCTGGGTTCCGAGGAGCGCCGGCAGGTCGAGAAGCGCATCAACCAGATCGTCAAGCGCAACGCCCACCTGCTCATCGCCGGGCTGAAGGAGATGGCGTCGGGCTGCAAGGCGGAGCAGGGGGCCCTGTGCTGCCTGAGCGGCATCACGAGCTTCGGCGAGGCGCTGCGCGACGAGACGGGCGGCGCTCACCCGGCCGGACTGGCGGCGGCCCCGGCCCGCGGCATGAGCCCGGCGAGCGCCGGGGACGGGCGCGCCTCATGACGGTCATCGGCAGCCGGGGCAGCGACCTGGCCCTCTGGCAGGCGCGGCACGTGCGCGACCTGCTCGCCGAATGTGCCGGCCTGGCGGCGGACATCCGCGTCATTCAGACCGCCGGCGATCGCCTCCAGGACGCCCAGCTCACGACGCTCGAGGGCAAGGGCTTCTTCACGAAGGAGATCGAGGAGGCCTTGCTCGGCGGGGAGATCGATCTGGCGGTGCATTCGCACAAGGACCTGCCGACCCAAGCACCGCTCGGCCTGGTCGTGGCCGCCGTGCCGCAGCGCGGTCCGGTGGAGGAGTGCCTGGTGGCGCGACCGCAGGCGTGGGACGACGCGGCGCCCGGCGTGCCGCTGCGCGAGGGCGCGCTGGTGGGGACCGGTTCGCCGCGGCGCGCCAGCCAGCTGCTGGCGCTGCGGTCCGACCTGCGCACCGCGGACCTGCGCGGGAACGTGCCCACGCGCGTGGGCAAGGTCGCGCAGGGTCGCTACGACGCCATCCTGCTGGCCAGGGCGGGGCTGGTGAGGCTCGGGCTGGAGGTGGCGCCGCTGCGCCTGCATGTCTTCGACCCCGACGTCTTCGTGCCGGCGCCCGCGCAGGGGGCGCTGGCCGTGCAGTTGCGAGCGGAGGAATCCCGCCGTGCGGGCGACGAGGCGTTGGCGCAGGCCGTCGCGCGCATCCACCACCTCCCGTCCGCGCGCGCCGTGGCGGCGGAGCGGCTCCTGCTTGCCGCGCTGGAGGGAGGCTGTAATCTTCCCCTGGGCGCCCACGCGGTCGTGCTCGGCGACGGGATCCGGCTGACCGCGACGCTCGGCCTGCCCGGCGGCGGCGTGCGGCGCTGCGTGGTCGAGGCGGACGATCCCGCCTCGGCGGCGCGCGCGGCGCGCCGCGCGTTGACGGCGTGAACGAGCGGCGGGCGGCCCGGGCGCCCGCCGTGTTTCCCGAACGGGCCGGCCGCGCGCGGACCGGCTGGAGGCACCGACATGGCTCACGACCACTGCTGCGGCCACGATCATGACCGCGACGAGGACGAGGGGATGCTGCTGATCGAGCGCCCGCGGCGCCTGCGAGGGCGGGCCCTGCTGCGCGAGGCCGTCGCGGAGACCAGGCTGCACCCGGACATGCTCATCCAGCCGCACTTCGTGCTGCCGGGCGGCGGCCGGCGCGAGGAGATCCCATCCATGCCGGGCATCGCGCGCGAGAGCGCCGATCGGCTGGTGAAGACCGTGGAAGCGGACCTGAAGCTGGGTCTGCGCCACGTGCTGCTGTTCGGCCTGCCCGCGGCCAAGTCGCCGGAGGCCGCGAGCGCCGTGGATCCGGACGGAGTCGTGCCGCGGGCCGTGCGCGCCCTGAAGGCCGCGTTCGGCGCCGACCTGCTCGTCACGACCGACGTCTGCGTCTGCGCCTACACCGATCACGGCCACTGCGGCGTGGTGCGCGACGGCGAGATCCTCAACGACGAGAGCCTGCCGCTCATCGCGGGCATGGCCCTGGCCCACGCGCAGGCCGGCGCGGACATGGTCGCGCCCTCCGACATGATGGACGGCCGCGTCGGCGCCATCCGCATCACGCTCGACGATCACGGCCTGAGCGGCACGCCCATCATGAGCTACGCCGCCAAGTACGCCTCGGCCTACTATGGCCCGTTCCGCGAGGCGGCCGACAGCGCGCCGGCCTTCGGCGACCGCCGTGCCTACCAGATGGATCCGCGCAACGCGCGCGAGGCCGTGCGCGAAGTGCTGCTCGACGTGGACGAAGGAGCCGACATCGTCATGGTCAAGCCGGCCCTGGCCTATCTCGACGTGATCCGCCGCGTGCGCGAAGAGGTGCGGCTGCCGGTGGCTTGCTACAACGTCAGCGGCGAGTTCTCGATGGTGAAGGCCGCGGCCCGCGCCGGCTGGGTCGACGAGGGGCGCGTCGTGCGCGAGAACCTGGTCGCGATGGTCCGCGCCGGCGCCGACCTGGTCATCACCTACCACGGGCGGGAGGCCTTGCGGGAGGGCTGGCTGCGATGATGAACGGAGTCGTGTCGCGCGAGCGGTCGCGGGAACTGTACCGCCGGGCCTGCGAACTGATGCCGGCCGGCGTGAACTCCCCCGTGCGGGCGTTCCGTTCCGTGGGGGGCGAGCCGCTCTTCATCCGGCGCGGCGTGGGGGCCCACCTCGAGGACGAGGACGGCAACGCCTATCTCGACTGCTGCGGCTCGTGGGGGCCGCTCATCCTGGGTCACGGCCACCCGACCGTGCTGACCGCGATCGAAGAGGCGCTGGCCGAGGGACTGACCTACGGCGCGCCCCACAAGGGAGAGATCGCGCTCGCCGAGCTGGTGACCGCGGCCTATCCCGCGGTCGAGATGCTGCGCTTCGTCAGCAGCGGCACCGAGGCCGTGATGTCGGCGGTGCGCCTGGCGCGCGGCTTCACCGGCCGGGACCTCATCGTGAAGTTCACGGGCTGCTATCACGGGCACGCCGACGCGCTCCTGGTCGAAGCCGGCAGCGGCCTGGCCACGCTGGGCATCGCCTCGTCGGCCGGCGTGCCGGCCGGCGCCGTCGCCGACACGCGCCTCCTGCCGCTCGACGACGAGGCGCGGGTCGAGGCGTTGTTCGCGCGCGAGGGAGGGCGCGTCGCCGCCGTGCTGGTCGAACCGGTGCCCGCCAACTGCGGCCTGCTGCTGCAGAGGCCGGAGTATCTGCGCTTCCTGCGCGCGATCACCGAGCGGCACGGAGCGCTCTTGATCTTCGACGAGGTCATCAGCGGCTTCCGGATCGGCATGGGAGGGGCGGCCGCGCGCTACGGCGTGCGCCCGGATCTGGCCACCTTCGGCAAGGTGATCGGCGGCGGCATGCCGGTGGGCGCGTTCGGCGGGCGGCGCGAGATCATGAGCCGCCTCGCGCCGCTGGGCCCCGTCTACCAGGCCGGGACGCTCTCGGGCAATCCCATCGCGATGGCCGCCGGCGCCGCCACGCTGCGCGCGCTCGCGGCGGAGGGGGTGCACGAGCGGCTCGAGTCGCTCGGCGCGCGCCTCGAGGAGCGCGTGGCTCCCGTCGCCAGCGCGACCGGCTCCGGGTTCGCGCGGATCGGCTCGATCTTCTGGCTGGTCGCGCAGTCCGCGCTGCCGCGGACCTTCGAAGCGGTGCGCGCCGACGCGATGCAGCGCTATGCCGCTGTGCACGCGCGGCTGCTGGCTGGCGGCGTCTACCTGGCGCCTTCGGGTTGGGAGGTGGCCTTCTTGAGCCACGCCATGGACGTGCAGGACGTGGACCGCCTCGGGATGGCCCTGGTCGACGCCATCACGGCGGACTGAGGCGCGACGTGCGACGGTTGACCGGACACCGCGCCGCGCTCCTGTACGCGCTCCTGGTCCTCGTCTGCTACGGCCAGGTCGTCTGGTGGTTCGTGTTCTTGATCGAGCGCGGCCGCGAGACCGAGCGCCTGCGCCTGGAGCTCGCGGCGACCGCGACGCCGGACACGGCGGCGGAGGCCGCCATCCGCGCCACGACCCGCCGGCACGTGCGGATGTTCGCCGCGGAGGGCACGTTCTTCCTCGCCGTCATCACCGCGGGATTCGGCGCGCTCCAGCATGCGCACCGGCGCGAGCGACGGCTGCGGCAAAGGCAGGACGAGTTGATCAAGGCGGTCAGCCACGAGTTCAACACGCCGCTGCAGTCGCTGCGCCTGTCGCTCGAGACCATGTCCGCGCGCGACGTGGGGCCGGAGCGCCGCGACCGCTACGTGCGGCGCATGACCGAGGACGTGGACCGGCTGGCGGACATGGTCGACGAGCTGCTCGAGGTCCAGCGCCTGGAGTCGGCCGCGCCGGCGCCCCTGGAGCGCTGCTCGCTCGCCGACGTCGTGACGGTCGCGCTGGCGCGGCTGGAGCCGCGCCTCCAGGCCGCCGGACTGAAGGTGACGGTCGACGCGCGCGCGCCCGCCGAGGTGAACGGCCGTCCGTCCGATCTCGTCCAGGTGGTCGCGCAGCTGTTGGACAACGCGGTCAAGTACGCCGCCGAGGGCGGCGAGGTGACGCTGGCGTACGGGCCCGGGGACGGAAAGAAAGTGTTCCTGTCTGTTTCCGACCGTGGCCCCGGGCTCACACGTGACGATCTGCGGGCGCTGTTCGAGCGCTTCGAGCGGGGCTCGGCGGCCAGGCGCGGCACGGTGCCCGGCACGGGGTTGGGCCTGTCCATCGTGCGCCGCATCGCGCGGGAGCACGGCGGCTGCATCGCGGCGCACAGCGATGGGCCGAAGACCGGGGCGCGGTTCGAGATCGTGCTGCCGGCGGCGGCGCCGCGCGGCGCGGGAGGTCGCCCGGCGTGAAGGGACGCATCCTGATCATCGAGGACGAGGCGCACATCGCCGAGGTCGTGCAGGACAACCTGCGCGACGAGGGGTACGAGACCTCCTGGGCCGCCGACGGCGAGGACGGGTTGGAGCTGCTGCGCGGCGGGTCGTTCGACCTGGTGTTGCTGGACGTGCGCCTGCCGGGGATCGACGGTTTCGAGGTTTGCCGGCGGCTGCGCGCCCGTGGCGACACGACGCCCGTGCTGTTCTTGACCGCCCTGCGCGACAGCGACAGCCGCGTGCGCGGGTTGGATATCGGGGGCGACGACTATCTGGCCAAGCCGTTCCACCTGGCCGAATTGCTGGCGCGCATCCGCGGGATGCTGCGCCGTCGGGCCTGGTACGCGCGACTGCCGGTCGCGCCGGTGGCGCGCATCGGCGAAGTCGAGGTGGACCTGCGCGCGCAGGAGGCGCGGCGCGCGGGCGAGACGACGCGGCTCACGGAGAAGGAGACGATGATCCTCAAGCTCCTGCTCGAACGGCGCGGCGAGACGGTCACGCGCGACCAGATCCTGGACACCGTGTGGGGATACGACGCCTATCCCACGCCCAGGACCATCGACAACTTCATCGTGCGCCTGCGCAAGGCGCTCGAGCCGGATCCCGAGACGCCGCGACATCTGCTGACCGTGCGCGGCGCCGGCTACTGTCTGCAGACCGAGGCGCGGACATGAGCGCGGCCCTTTTGCCCGCCAAGCGAGAGCGCTTCCTGCGCGCCTGCCGCGGCCAGGACGTGGACCGCCCCCCGTTCTGGTTCATGCGCCAGGCCGGGCGCTACCTGCCCGAGTACCGCGCGGTGCGCGAGCGCGTGGACTTCCTGACCCTTTGCAAGACGCCCGAGCTGGCGGCGGAGGTCGCCTTCCAGCCGTTGCGGCGCTTCGGCTGCGACGCCGCGATCCTGTTCTCGGACATCCTGGTCGTGCCGCAGGCCATGGGGCTGACCCTCACCTTCGGCGCCGGCGAGGGGCCGCGACTGACCGAGCCGTTGCGCACGCGCGACGACGTGTCGCGGCTGCTCCGGGTCGATCCAGGCCGCGATCTGGCCTATATGCTGGCGGCCGTGCGCCAGACGCGGGCCGGCCTGTCCGACGGGGAGGCGCTGATCGGCTTCGCCGGGGCGCCCTTCACGCTGGCCTGCTACATGGTCGAGGGCGAGGGCTCGACGAGCTTCGCGCGGCTGCGGACCATGATGCACGCCGACCCCGCGGCGTACGACGAACTGATGACACGCCTGACGGACGTCGTCGCCGACTGCCTGCAGGCGCAGGTCGAGGCGGGTGCCGACGCGGTCCAGTTGTTCGACACCTGGGCCGGCCTGCTCGACGGCCCCACCTGGGCGGCGCGCGTGGCGCCGCACGCGCGCGCCGTGCTGGCGCGACTGGCCGCCTGCGGCGCGCCGCGCATCTACTTCGCCGCCGGCGGGCCGCACCTGCTGCCTCATCTCGGCGGCCTGGGCGCCGAGGTGATCGGCTGCGACTGGCGCACGCCGCTGGCCGAGGCGCGGCGCCTGCTGCCGCCCGGCACGGCGGTGCAGGGCAATCTCGACCCCGTGCTGCTCTTGGCGCCGCCGGCGGTCGCCGCCGCGCGCGCGGGCGAGATCCTGGTCGAGGGCGACGCGGCCGCCGGCCACGTGTTCAACCTCGGCCACGGCGTGCTGCCCGGAACGCCGCCCGCCGCGGTGGCGGCCGTGGCCGACGCCGTGCGCGGTTTCCGGTCGCGGCGCGCCGCCTGAGGCGCGCCACGGGAGGGTGGCCATGGACGAAACCCTGCTGGCGCTCGTCGCGAAATACGACCGGCCCGGCCCTCGCTACACCAGCTACCCGACGGCCCCGGAGTGGCGCGACGATTTCGGGCCCGCCGACTACGCCGGCGCGCTCGCGGCGGCCGCCGCAGCAGAGCAGGCGCCGCTGGCGCTCTACGTGCACATCCCCTTCTGCGAGGAGCGCTGCACCTTCTGCGGCTGCAACGTGGTCGTCACGCGCAAGCGCGAGACGGCCGACGCCTATCTGGACCGGCTCGAGCGCGAGATCGATCTGGTCGCCGCGGCCCTGGGCCGGCGCCGGCTCGTGACCCAGCTGCACTGGGGCGGCGGCACGCCGAACTACCTCGACGAGCCGCGCCTGCGGCGCCTGATGGCGATGCTGCGGGCCCGCTTCGCCCTCGACCCCGCCGCGGAGATCGCGCTGGAGATCGATCCCGTGGTCGCCTCGCCGCAACAGGTGCGCCTGCTGCGGGAGCTGGGGTTCAACCGCATCAGCCTGGGCGTGCAGGACCTGGACTGGACCGTGCTGCAGGCGGTCAACCGCCGCCAACCCGAGGCGTTGACGCGCCTGATCTACACCGCCTGCCGCGAAGCCGGCTTCGCCGGCGTGAACCTCGACCTGATCTACGGCCTGCCGCACCAGCGCCCGGAGAATTTCGGCGAGACGGTCCGCAAGATCATCGATCTGCAGCCCGACCGCGTGGCGCTGTTCAGCTACGCTCACGTGCCGTGGCTCAAGAAGCACCAGCAGGCGCTCGACGCGGCGACGCTGCCGGACGCCGCCACCAAGTTCCGGATCTTCCACGGCGCGCGCGCGCGGTTCTTGGCCGCCGGCTACGTCCAGATCGGCATGGACCACTTCGCGCGTCCGGGCGACGAACTGGCGGCGGCGCTGCGCGAGCGGCGCGTGCATCGCAACTTCATGGGCTACACAGTCTTGCCGGCCGACGACCTGGTCGCGTTCGGCATCACGGCCATCTCCGCGGTCGCCGGTCGCTTCGCGCAGAACGAGCCGCGCTTGGCGCGCTACTACCGGGCCCTGGACGCCGGCGAGCTGCCCACGGTCAAAGGCTACGAGCTGGACGCCGACGACCGGCTGCGCGCGCACGTCATCTCCACGCTCATGTGCAACTTCGACCTGCGCTTCGCGGAGGTGGAGGCGCGCTTCGGGATCGACTTCCGCGCCACGTTCGCCGCCGAGCTGGCCGAGCTCGCCGCGGCCCGCGACGACGGGCTGATCGAGCTCGCCGACGGGACGCTGCGCGCGACGGACACGGGACGGCTGTTCATCCGCAACATCTGCATGCCGTTCGACGCGCACCTGCGCCGGCGGCGCGCGGCGGGCGACGCCGACGCCGCGCCGCGTTTCAGCCGCACGGTCTGAGGTGATGGGCGTGACCATGGGCGAACCTCTCGGGGTGCTGCTGCTGCACATGGGCGGTCCGCGCGACCTGGCCGAGGTGCGGCCGTTTCTGCGCCGCCTGCTGGCCGACCCGGACATGATCCGCCTGCCCGCGCCGGCGCGCCTGCCGCTCGCGGCGCTGGTCTCCGGGCTGCGCGCGCGGGCCGCCAGGGAGCGCTACGCCCTGATGGGCGGGCGCTCGCCGGCGGTGGAGCAGGTCACCGCGCTGGCTGCGATGCTCGAGACGGCGCTGCGCGACGCGGGGGAGGAGGGCGCGCTCGCGGAGCCGGCCTTCCTCTACTGCGGCCAGGACGCGGACGAGGCCCTGGCGCGACTCCTCGCCCGCGGCGCGCGGCGCTTCGCGGCCGTGCCCGAGTATCCGCAGTTCTCGCGGACCACGACCGGCGCCTCGCTGCGGGCGCTGGACGGCGCCCTGCGCCGCGCCGCGCCGCCCGTGCCGCGTCAGTTGCGCGACCTGCCCGCCGTGCGCACCTGGCACGCCTCGCCCCTGCTGGCGGATATGTGGGAGGAGTCGATCGGGCGCGCGCTGGCCGGCGGCTTTCCGCCTGGCGCCCGGCCCTATCTGCTGTTCTGCGCGCACGGCCTGCCCGAGCGCTACGTGCGCGCCGGCGATCCCTACGAGCGCGAGGTGCGCGCCACGGTCGCGGCGGCGGCGGCCAGATTCCCCCAGTTGGCGCACGGTTTGGCCTTTCAGAGCCGCGTGGGCCCGATGAAGTGGTTGGGTCCGGCGGTCGGGAGCGAAGTGGCGCGCCTGGCGGCGCAGGGAGTGCGCGATCTGCTGCTGGTCGCGATCAGCTTCCTGACCGACCACGTGGAGACGCTCGTGGAGCTGGACGTGGAACTGGCGGCCACCGCGCGCGCGGCCGGGATCACGCGCCTGGTGCGGGCCCCTGCCCCGGCCGCCTCGCCGTTGGCCGCGCGCGCCTTGGCCCGCGCCGTGCTGGAAGCTTGCGGCGCGCGGCCGGCGGGCGCAGCCGCGGACGGAGGGAGCTGAGATGGCCCGGCTGGCGATCGTCGGCGGCGGCGTGGCCGGTCTGGCGACCGCCTTCTGCGTGCGCCGACGCATCGAGGCCGGCCAGCTGCCGGGCTGGGCGCCGGGCGATGTCGTGGTGATCGAGGCGGCCCCCCGCCTCGGCGGCTTCTGCGTGACCGAGCGCGCGGACGGCTGGCTGCTCGACTGGGGCCCCAACGGCTTCCTCGACAACGAGCCGGCCACGCTGCGCTTGGTGGACGAACTCGGGCTGCGCGCGAGCCTGCGGCGTGCCACCGACGCCGCGGGGGACCGTTACCTCTTCTTGCGCGGTCGCCTGCGCCCGATCCCCATGCGGCCGGGCGCCTTCCTGCGCAGCGATCTGCTCAGCCTGCGCGGCAAGCTGCGGCTGGCGTGCGAGCCGCTGGTGCCGGCCAAGCGCGACGGCGCGGACGAATCGGTGGCCTCGTTCGCGCGCCGACGCGTCGGCGATGAATTCGTGTCGACGCTTCTGGACCCGATGATCAGCGGCGTCTATGCCGGCGACGTCGAGCGCCTCTCGCTGCAGGGGGCGCTGCCGAAGATGGAGGCGCTCGAGCGCGAGCACGGCGGCCTCGTGCGCGGCATGCTCGCTCGGCGCCGACAGGCGCGGCGCGAAGGGCGGGCGGCTGCCGGCCCCGGCGGACCGGGCGGCGTGCTGCACACGTTCACGGACGGGATCGGCGCGCTGACCGAGCGGCTGGCGCGGGAATGCGGCGCGGCGCTCATGACGGGCTGCCGCGTGATGGCGGTCCGGCCCCGCGGCGCCGGGCGCTGGCGCGTCGAGTACGCCGCGGACCAGACCGCCGGCGCGGGCACGCGCGACACCACGCCGGAGCGCGACGCGCGGCCCGCGGCGACGGGAGCCGTCGAGGTGGACCAGGTCGTGCTGGCCTGCCCCGCGCGCGAGGCCGCGGCGGCGCTGGCCGCGTGGGACGAAGCGCTGGCCGCGCTGCTGCGCGCGGTCGAGCCGGCGCCCATCGCGGTCGTCTCGCTGGGTTACGATGCTGCCGCCTTCGACGGTCCCCGCGACGGTTTCGGCTTCCTGATCCCGCGCAAGGAGGGGATCCGCACGCTGGGCGTGCTGTGGACGTCGAGCTTTTTCCCGTTCCAAGCCCCGCCCGGCAAGGTGCTCCTGCGCGTGATGATCGGCGGCGCGCGCGATCCGGGCAGCGCCGGCCTCACCGACGGCGAGGCGTCGCGCCGGGCGCTGGCCGACGTCGCGCGCACCATGGGCGTGCGCGCCGAGCCCGAGCTGGTGCGCGTGTTCCGTTACCGCGAGGGGATCCCGCAGTACGCCCTCGGGCACCGCAGGCGCCTGCTCAGCTTGGCGGAGCGCCTGGTCGGGCTGCCCGGTCTGCACGCCACGGGCAACTCGTACCGGGGCATCTCGGTGAACCACTGCGTCAAGGACGCGTACGAGACCGCCGGGCGGATCGTCGCCGCGGCTGGCCGGGAAGGGGTGGGCGCGTGAAGAGAGAGGGGGCGGACGGCGGCCCGACCTGCAATCTCTGCGGCGGCGGCGTCTTCGCGGACATGCCGTTTCACTACGTCTGGGAAGGGCAACGCTTCGACGGGGTCCAGTGCCGCGACTGCCGCCTGATCACGCTTTCGCCCCTGCCGACGGACGCGCAGTTGCAGCGCCTGTACGGCGAGGACTACTTCGCGGGCAAGCTGCACGGCCTCGACCGGCTGGGCGTTTCGTACGAGAGCTGGGCGGACGGGCAGGCGGCGAGGGCGCGCGCGTTTCTGCGCGGGGAGCTGCTGCGCCGGCGCCCGGGCGCGGCGCGCCTGCTGGAGATCGGCGCGGCCATGGGGCACTTTCTCGCGGCGGCCCGCGACGAGGGGCTGGAGGTGGCCGGAGTCGAGATCTCGGCGGCCGCGGCGCGACGCGCGCGGGAGAAGTTCGGCCTGGATCTGCTGTGCGCGAACATCGAGCAGGTGGATCAGCCGGCCTGGCGCGGCCGCTGGGACATCGTGTACGCCGGCGACCTGTTCGAGCACCTGCGCGATCCCGCCGGCGTCCTGCGGCACGTGCACGAGCTGCTCGCCCCGGGCGGTCTGTTCGCGATCAACCTGCCGGGCACCTTCAATCTGCTCTCCACGCGCCTGGCGACCCCGCTGTTGCAACTCGCGGGCCGCTCGCGCCGGTTGCCGGAGGCGCCGTATCACCTGTACGAGTACACCACGGCCACCGTCGGCCGCCTGTTCGCGGGGCGCTTCGGGCGCGTCGAGGTCGTGAACCTCGCCACGCCGCCCTGGCGGCTCAACCTCAAGAGCCGCTCGCCCGCCTACCTCGGCAAGTTGGCGCTGCACGCCCTGAATTGGCCGCTGACCGGGCTGACCGGCCGCTACGGCGACCGCATGCAGGTCTACGGCTGGAAGGATTGACGCGGCGCGTCAGGCCGCGAACACGACCACGCAGGTCACGTTGTCCAGTCCCCCCGCGGCGAGGGCGGCGTCCACGAGCGCGCGGCAGGCGGCGTCCGGCGTGGCGGCGTCGCGCAGCAGGGCCGCGATCGCGGCCTCGGGGACCATGTCGCTCAGGCCGTCGCTGCAGAGCAGGAAGCGGTCGCCCGCGCGCGCATCGGCGCCGTCGATGTCGTACCAGGTTTCGTCGCCCACGCCGACGGCGTTGGTGATCATGCCGCTGCGGCGCGGACCGACCTGGCCCCGCCCGCCGGCCTCGGGCGTGTGATCGCGCGTCAGACACGCCAATTCTCCGTCGCGCCAGCGGTAGGCGCGGCTGTCGCCGGCGTGCGCGACCCAGGCCTGGCCTCGTCCCAGCCAGAGGGCGACCACCGTCGCGCCCATGCCGGCGCGAGGGCCGTCGGCCTGTCGCCTGACCCGCGCGTCGGCGCGGCGCAGGATCGCGTCGAGTTGCCGGGCGGGATCTGTCCAGTCACCCGCCTCGCGCGCGTCGGCGGCGAGCGTCTCGACCACCAGGCCGGAGGCGACTTCGCCGGCCGCGTGTCCCCCCAAGCCGTCGGCGACGGCGAAGAGGAACCCCGCGGGATCGACGTAGAGCGCGTCCTCGTTGCCGCCGCGCCGGTGTCCGATATCGCTAAGACCGGCCGCCGTGTTCATGGCGCGTCGCTCCCTCGATTCAACAGGAACCGGACCCGGGGCGAACCAGGTCCGGTCGAATCTGTGCCCGCAAGGTCCCGGGCATCGCGCGTGGCCCACTGTTCAGGGCCGCGCGGATCGCTCGGGTTTCAGCTTGCAGCCGCGGCCCGATGCATCGCCCGCGTCGGCGTCGTTCACGTGGTTGCCGTGGACTTGGAACTGCAGTTGCCGTGCCTCGATCTGCGGCTTCTCGTAGGTTCTCTTCATCACGACGCGCCACCACCTTCCGTGTGGTCCGACCGCTCCAGAACCCCCACATCCCTGTGGCCTGTCCCGCGCGCCTCAGTCGTCGAGCCCGAAAATCAGCCTCTTTGACGCCAGGTATTCCAGACACTCGGCGAGATCGCGGGTGACGGTTTCAGAGTCCACCTCATAAGCGGCCAGGAGCAGGTCGCGGATTTCGGTGACGGTGTTGGTGCCGTCGATGGCGCGCCAGATGTCGGCCGAGACATCGCGCAGCGTGAACATCAGGTCGCCCTCCGGCGAGCAGACGAACACTTCATCGTCCACCTCTCGCCATACGGCGTCTTCGTTCCGTCGCGGCACAGCGCCCGGCTGCCACTCGCGCATGGCCCACCCCTTTGTGTGTCGGCGACGCCGCTCAAAAAACCGCCGGCCCCTGACGGAGCCGGCGGAATCATTGCTCACCACCAACCGGATGTCTAGCTCTACGTGCCGTAGCCTCCGCCGTCCCGGTGGAAGGGGCCATTCTGGAAGCCGCAGTTTGCCTTGCCGTCGGAGTCCTGCAGATAGCTGCCGTAGACGCCCAGGCGAACCTCGCTCGCGGCCACGACCGGCTTGGCGTAAGGCCGGCGCTCGCTGCCTTTGCTGCTGCTTAGCATATATTCCTCTCCCTCTCACCCGTTTCTCGGCTTGCTCAATTTCCCCTTAATTGACCTTTCCACAATACCACGATCCGCGCTTCCCGGCAATCTTTTTAAAGGGTTTTCTTGTCCTGTACACCCGGACCGCGCCAGCCCGCCCCCGCGCGGCGGGCGGCTCAAACTCGCCAGCGGTCCTCTTTTAGATCCCAGCCCGCGAGGGTCATGGCGACGTAAACGGCGGCCTTAAGTGGTAAGACGGCGTGCCGCAACGAATTAACAATATCGCGGCCCCGGCTGCGCGGCCCGGGGCTCTCCATTCCAAGCACGGCCGGAGTCGGGAAGAATTGCCGCCACAGCCAGGCCAGGCGCTCCCGGGCGCCCTCCCGCCGCAGGCAACCGACCGCGGCGTGGCCGGCCACGTAGAGCCGGGTGCGGCGGCGCAGCACGGACTCCGTCCGCAGCAGGCGCAGCAGCAGGGGGGGCGAGGACTGCGGGCAGGCCGCCAGCAGCCGTCCCGCCGGGCCGCCGGGCCAGAAACGGTCGGTCAGCGCCAAGGTGGCCTGCAGCGGGATCGAGAGGCGGCCTTCCCGGGCGCGACGCCACAGGGGCGCGGGTTCCAGGCCCTGGCCGTCCACCGCCAGGAGGGCGGCCGCGTCGCGCAACTGCCCAAGCGAGGCGAAGCCGCCGATCGCCGCGTGCAGGCTCAGGTGCAGGAGCAGCTGATCGGGCGCCGGCGCCAGCGCCGGGGCGCCGACGAAGACGACGGCGCGGGCGTCGCGCCACAGGTCCGCGGCGCCCCACCCGATGTCCATCAGCGGCGCCGCGACGTCCCAGTGCACCTCGACGCACAGCCAAGGGCGGTCGCGATGGCGCCAGATCAGGTGGTAGTGGTGCCGCCGGTAGAACGCGGCGCTGCCCGCGCTCTCGTCCAGGCAGTAGCCGCGCGCGGCGAGCACCGCCCCGGTCTCCTCGACGCGGGCGCGGGGCACCAGCAGGTCCACGTCGCCCAGCGGCCGGACCGCGGGATCGGCGTGCACGGTCGCCAGCAGCGCCGCCCCCTTGAGCAACAGGGGCGCGATGTCACGCGCGCGCAGTTCCGCTAACAGCCGGGCCATTTCGGCGGACAGGGCCGCGTTGTGCAGGCTGGTGCGCGCATAGTGGCCGCGCAGATGGGCGCGCACCGGTTCGGGGCAGGCCGGCCACCAGGCGGAGCCGCGCCGCGCATAGAGGTGCTCGGCGAGGCTGTGCGCGACCGCCAACCGCGCGGCACGTTCCCAGTCCGCCGGCGTGGCCGCGGCGGCGGCGGGCGCGGGTCCGTCGCCGATGATCTCCAGGAACAGCCGTTCGCCGGCCACGAGCGCGGGGGTGGGGCGCGGTCGCACGGCCTCACGCTCCCGGGACGCCCGGCCCCGTCGCGGGCCGATGGTCGCCCAGCTGCAGGGCGTGCAGGTGCGCGTAGAGCCCTCGGCGCTCCAGGAGCTGCGCGTGGCTGCCCTCCTCGACGAGCCTGCCTTCGGACAGCACCACGATCCGATCAAGATCACGCACCGTCGACAGGCGGTGGGCGATCACGATCGCCGTGCGGCCCTCCATCAGGGCGCCCAGCGCGACGCGCACGGCCTCCTCGGAGCGCGCGTCCAGGGCGGAGGTCGGCTCGTCCAGGATCAGGATGCGCGGATCGCGCAGGAAGGCGCGCGCGAGCGTGATGCGCTGCCGCTCGCCGCCGCTGAGCCGCTGCCCGCGCTCGCCGCAGCGCGTGGCGAAACCCTCGGGCAGCCGGTCGATGAATTCCAGGGCATTGGCCCGCGCCGCCGCCTGCCGCACCCGCGTTTCGTCCACGTCGGCCAGGCCGAAGCGGATGTTGTCCTCGATCGGCAGGTCGTAGAGCACGGGGTCCTGCGAGACGTAGGCCATCTGCCCCCGCAGGTCCGTGAGGTCGTAGTCCGCGAACGGGCGGCCGTCGAGCAGCAGGCGGCCGGCGCTGGGTTCGTACAGGCGCAGCAGCAGGCCCGTGAGCGTGGTCTTGCCGGCCCCCGACGGCCCCACCACGCCCACCTTTTCTCCGGCGGCGATCCGCAGCTCGAGGTCGCGCAGCACGGTCCGTTCGCCGTAGGCGAAGGAGATCCCCTCCAGCGTCAGCTCGCCGCGGCACGTCAGGCGCGGGCGTGGCGAACCGGGTCGGCGCCGCTCGGCCGGCGAGGCCAGCACCCCGTCCAGGCGTCCCGCCGCCGCCACGGCGCCCTGCGCCGAGGCGTAGAGCGACGTGAGCGAAGAGACCGGCACCGCGACCCGGTAGGCGAGCAGGAAGAACGCGACGAGCTGTCCCTGCGAAGCGGTGCCGCGGGCGGCCAGGGTGAAGCCGTAGACCACGACCACGATCAGCGCGATCCAGAGCAGGATCTGGGCCCCCGATTCCAGCGCGGCCGACAGGATGGCGCGACGGACGCCCGCCTGGCGGTAGGCCTCGACCTTCTCGCCGAAGCGCGCCGCCTCGTGATCCTGGCTGTTGTAGCTCTTGATGACGCGGATCGCTCCCGCCACGTCCTGCACGTGGTTGCTGATGCGGCCCAGCTCGTCGTACATCTGGCGCGCCAGCCGGTGCAGCCGGCGCCCGAAGACGTGCATGAGCAGCATCGTGGCCGGCACGACCGCCATCACGACGATGGTCAGGCGTGGCGAGAGGCGCAGCATCAGCCACACCGATCCCGCGAGCGTGATCGTGGCGCGCGCCAGCGCCACGACGCCGTTTGTGGCGATATAGGTAACGCTGCCGACGTCCGACGTGACGCGCGTGGAGAGGTCGCCGCCTTGGTGGTCCGCGTAGTAGAGGCTGGGCAACTCCAGCAGGTGGTCGAAGACGCGCCGGCGCAGGCACGACACGTAGGCGAGGTCGAGCCGCGAGGAGACGATCGTGGAAAGGTAGGTCCCCACCAGTTGCGCGACGAGCAGCGCGATCACGGCGGCGAGGGCCGCGGGGCGCTCGGCCGGCGGCAGCTTGCCGCCGAGGGCGTCAACAAAGCGGCCGGCCTGCAGCGGGATCGCCAGGCTGAAGCCGATCGACAGGACCATGAGCAGGCAGACCAGCGCGAAGTTGCGCCGGTGCCGGCGCAGCTCGCGCAGGTAGGGCGCCAGCGTGCGCAGGCCGGGGCGCGCGGCGTCGCTCTCGCGGCCCTGTCCGGTCCTCTCCTTGTCCACGCGCATCCTTTCGGCGTCTTTCGGCCGCGTTGTCTCAGCGTCCGGCGCGGCTCTCCTCCAACAAGGACCAGAAACCGGGATCCGGTCGCAGGCGCAGCAGGTGGACGAGTCGCGCGCGGCACAACAGCAGCGCCCGGTCCAGGGCCCGCGCCATGCCCAGTCCCAGGTCGGTTTCGAGCAGGCGCAGCGGCAGCATGATCTCGGGCACGAGGCGCGGCACGGCCTGGGCCGTGGCGATCGGCAGCAAGGCGTGCGCCGAGGCCTTCTCGAGCAGGTGGACGGCGCCCAAGGGCCCCTCGCCGGGGGTGCGCTCGGCGCAGGACGGATTGACCGGCGTGCCCGCGGCGCGCGGTCCGCCCGGCCCGGGTATGATCGCCACGCACTCGTCCGTGAGGATCGCGCGCGGGCGCGAATTGGCGGCGGCGGTCGACTTGCCCGCCTGAGGAGGGCCGCTGAACACGTGCACGCGATCGCCGCTCAGCACCGCGGCGCCGTGCATCAAGAAGGGCGCGGCGCTCTCATGCGCCGCGCCGCCCAGCGCCGCCTCGTAGAACAGCAGGTAGAAGAACTGCTCCAGCACGCGCAGTCCCACGCCGCTCAACAGGATGGGGGCGATGGTGCACTCGACCTGCCCTTGGCCGGACACGGTCCCCCTCACGAGCCCCTCGCCCAGGTCGAAGTCGCGGCCATTGACGGTGCGGCAGCGGATAAGGGAATCTGTCAGCGGCGGGCCGGCGGAGTTTGCAGCCGGCGCGCCGGCCTCGGCGTCGATGACCAGATGGGGAACGGCGTCGCTCAGCCAGGCGCCATAGGCGGTCCTAAACGGCGCCCACCGCGGATCGCGCGGGTCGAACCGCCAGGTCAACTGGATCGGGCCGAAGCCGAGGGTCGCGTTCATCGCTGCCAACACCGATCTGGCCGCGCGTGCGGCCGTGGCGTGCACAGGTGGCCTGTCGGTCGGTCCCTGGCTTATCTTGGGGAGCGCCGGCGGGCGCCCGCCGGCGCGCCGGCGAGACAAAGGATAGGGGGAGGTGCCGTTTTGCGAAACTGCTGTTTCCGCGCCCGGGCAGACAGACTCGCGGCCGTTGCCGCGGCGGTGATCGTGATCTGCGCCGGTTCTTCATCGGCGCTTTCCGTCCCAGGAGATCGGAGCGACATGACAAGCCCCGCTCAGGGCGCAGCGCCCGCGCCGGCGCCGCTGCGTCTCTTGTTCATTCACCACTCGGTGGGCGGACAGCTTCTGGCCGACGAGGGACCCCGCTCCGGCGGCGAAACCCGGGAATCGGGGGAATATTGCATCTATGTGTCCCATCCGTATGGAGGCGGGTTGCGTCGCCGGCTGGAGGCGACCGGCTACGAGGTGCACGAGGCCTCGTACGGCTCGCGCGTGGGCGACAAAACCGACATCAGGGATTGGGGGCCCAAGTTTGCGAACCAAATGGAGGAGATCCTGCGCGTGGACCGGCAGGACCGCCAATACCCGGGCGACGAGCGCAATCGCATCGTGGTCTTCAAGTCGTGCTTTCCCAACAACGCCTTCGTGGGGGCGGGCACGCCGCCCGGCGATCCGACCGTGCCGCAGCTGACGGTCGCCAACGCCCAGGCCGCCTATCGCGCCTTGCTGCCCTTGTTCCAGGCGCGGCCCGAGGTGCTGTTCGTGGCCTTCACGGCGCCTCCCCTGGCCGAGCGCAAGCCCGTGGGCCTGAAGGCGAAGCTCAAGGCCTTCCTGCAAGGCACCCCGCGGGCCGGTCGCCACGCCCGCGCGTTCAACACCTGGCTGACCGACCGCCAAGGCGGTTGGCTGGCGGGCTACCCGCTCGCCAACGTCGTCGTGTTCGACTACTACGATCTCTTGACCGCCCACGGCGCTTCCGACTGGCTGGCCTACCCGACCGGCGGCGGCCGCGACAGCCACCCCAGTGCCGAGGGGCAGCGCCGGGCGGCGGAGGCCTTCGTGCCGTTCCTGGACAAAGCGGTGGAGGAGTTGGGGCTGCGCAGGGAACAGCGCCCCGGGAATGTCGCGGCGCCGAGTTCCGAATCGGACTCCGGCGAGTAGTAGCCGGGCAATCATGAGGCCTTCATTAAAACTTGCCATCTGCTCAATGGGCGAGCTCTACGGTGGCGTCGAACGACAGATCCTTGACCTCTGCGTGCATTTCCGCCGGGAGGGCCAGGAAGTTCCCCTGGTTGTCCTGTTTCACGACCGGGAACTAGCGGCAAGACTGCGTGAGTTGCGAGTTGAGACAATCGTGCTGCGGGGGCGCAACCGGTACGACTGGGACCTCATGCGACAGATGCGCGACGTGCTGGCGAATCATGGCATCAATGTCGTGCATGCCCACGGGTACAAGGCCACGATCGTCGCCGGACTGATCAAGCGACAACTTGGTTTTCGTTTGATCAAGACAGAGCACGGCAAACTCGAGGCCTCGTTGTCCGACCCCGCAGGCTGGTTGTATTTCCGTCTCGTTTTCGCGTTGGAACAGCGGATCACGAGACGGGCCGTCGACGCCGTGAGCTATGTGACGCAGGACATCCAACGGGCCTATATCAAGCTGCACAAGGGGATGGCCTGCTGGATCATACCCAATGGCATCGACGCCTTGCCCCTTGAGGGCTGCGCGCGGCCGGCGGACCTGCCGGACGGTGTTTTCAACGTTGGCATTGTCGGCAGAGTGACGCGGATCAAGGGCATTCCGCTGGCCATTGGCGCCCTGGAGCGTCCGGAGGTGCCGGAGGCGGTGCATTTGGTGATCATCGGCACGGGGCGGCTATTGCCACGATTGCGCCGCTTGGTCCGCGCGAAGGGCCTTGAGCGCAGGGTGCATTTTCTTGGCTTTCGGAGGAATGTTTTCGACTACTTGGCGCACCTCGATGCCCTGCTCATGCCGTCCTACCACGAAGGGCTGCCCTACACGTTGCTGGAGGCCATGTCCCTGCAACGCCCCATCATCGCGACCCGTGTCGGCGGACTGGCCGAGGTCTTGCAGGACGGACAAACGGGGCTGCTGGTTCCAAAGGCGGACGTGCCTGCGATCGCGCGGGCGCTTGTGGACATCCACACCTCCGAAGAGTTGCGCGTGCGCTTGGGCAGGAACGCCAGGAAGCAACAGATCGCACACTACGACCTTCAAAGCATGGGGCGGGCCTACAGTCAGCTTTATGGCGTTGAAGGCAAAGCATGTCGCGCGATGCCGATAAATGCCGAGGACAAGTTGGATAGAGGTCGATTCCCTGAGTAGCTGCATGAAAGACCTGTGGCAGCCCGTGGCGAAGCACCTGTTGTTTCCCCTGCACTCGCGGTGGGAAGACAACGGAGTGCCCGCGCATCTACGGGAGTTGGAGGCCACGCAGTTTTTGCCCCCTCACGAGGTGCAGGAATTGCAGTTTCGCCGATTGCGGGCCTTGCTGCAGCACGCCAATGACAACTGCCCCTTCTACCGATCCAGGTTCGCCGCGTGCGGATTCAATCCCCTGCGCCTCCACGACCTGGACGATCTTGCCATCGTGCCTCCGTTGACGAAGGAAGACATTCGCCTGCACGCTCTGGACATGAGGGCCCGCAACCTGCCGGCGGATCGGATTCTTGACGACAAGACCGGCGGCTCGACCGGCCAGCCCCTGCACTTCTTCCTGGACCGAGCCCGGTTCTTTTCGCGCATCGCCGCCGCTCACAGGCACGACAGGTGGACGGGCTGGGACATAGGGCACAAGGCGGCCTACCTCTGGGGAGCCCGGCGCGACATCGCGCGCAAGGATTCACTCGCGTATCGTCTGCGCACCGGCCTGTTGGAGCGAACGCTCGTCCTGGACACTTCCAACATTTCTGTCAAGGATTTAGCCGGCTTTCGCGCGCGTCTTTTGCGGTTTCGCCCCGTGATCTATGTGGCGTACGCCAATTCCATTCATCTCTACGCCAAGTATCTCGTCGATGCCGGCATCCGGAGCTACCACCGCCCGCGCGCCATCATCACCTCGGCGGAGTTTCTCGATCCAGAGCGGCGTCAATTCATCGAGAAGGTCTTTGAGTGCCGCGTATTCGACCGCTACGGATCCCGAGAGACCGGCATCATTGCGTCCGAGTGCGATCGACACGCCGGACTTCATCATTGCGCCGAAGCCTTGCTCCTGGAAGTGGCGCGTCAGGGTCTCCGGGTTCAACCCGGTGAGCAGGGCAGAATTCTGGTCACGGACCTTCTGAACGTCGGGATGCCGTTCATTCGGTATGATATCGGAGACGTTGGCGAGCCAACGCAACAGGCCTGCGCTTGTGGACGCGGACTGCCATTGCTGAAAATGACCGGCGGCCGCGTGACGGACTTCTTGGTGACCACCGAGGGACGGGTCATTTCGGGGGCGTCCTTGACCATCTACCTGATCGCCAACGCTCCCGGAGTCGCGCAGGCCCAACTCGTTCAGCAGCGTTCGGATGAGATCATCGTCAAGATCGTGCCGGCCCCGGATTTCGGTGAGCGGACCCGCGATTTTTTTGCCAGAGAGATGCCGCGATTCTTCGGGAGCAAGGTGAGGTACGAGTTGGTTTGCGTTGAACAGATCCCGGCCGAGGCTTCCGGGAAGCGTCGGTTCAGCATCTCGAGCGTGGACCCGGCGGACATTTTCTGACCCGGATCAGGCCGGGAGAGGGTTCAAGAGCGTGAAGACCGTTTTGCTGGTGACAAGAGTTTTTCCTCCCACGGCGGCCGTGGGCGTCTACCGGGTCGTCAAATTCTGCAAATTCCTGCCCGAATACGGCTGGCGGCCGGTGGTGCTCACCACCACCAACCAGCGCGAACTCACGCAGGATCAGTCTCTGTTGCACGAATTGAATCCCGAACTGCCCGTCTACAGGGCGGCCAACCCCAGATTCATTGAGCGATGGGAACGGATTCGTGACAGACGACCGCGGGCGGACAAGGGAGATCCCAAGGAGATGAAGGATGGAGCTGACGGCGCGCGCGCCGACCGCCCCAGCAAGCCGAACTGGCGTGAGCGGCTGCTGTGGGCCTTGGCCACGCCGGACAAGGACGTCTTCTGGATTCTACCGGCCGTCGCCGCAGGGCTGCGAGTCGCGCGCAAGGAGCGCATCAACGCCATCGTGACCACTTCACCCCCGCCAACGACCCACCTTGTGGGGGCATGCCTGGCCTCCCTAACGGGCATCCCGCACGTCGTTGATTTCCGCGATCTGTGGACGCAGGGTCCCCGCTACCATTTGTACCCGCGTCCGGCCATTGCGCGGTCTTGGGATCGATGGTTGGAGAGAAGAATCCTGGCGCGCGCTAAAGGCGTGAGCGCAGCCACGTCCACCTTCGTCGAGCAGTTGTTGAGCAATAATCCCGATCTAAGGCGGGAGCGGGTCGTGACCATTCTCAACGGCCTGGATCTCGACGATTTCTGCCAGTTGGCTTTCCCCGCCTGCAAGAATCCGCAGTTCACAATTCTGCACCTCGGAAGTCTTTACGGATTGCGGGATCCATCCTTCTTCTTCGCTGCCTTGGACAGATTCCTCTCACTCCGTCCGGAAATGCGATCGGAACTGGTCGTGCGCTTCATTGGGGACGCTGGTCATCACGCCTCTCGCTTGCACGGCACGGTCCTTCAGGAGATCGTGCAGTTCCAGAAGCATCGCCCTCACCGGGAAGTCCTGACAGAATTGTGGAGCGCGGATTTGTTGCTGCTGATTCTCGGCTTCACGGTCACGGAGGCCGGAACCATTCCGGCCAAGCTATTCGAGTACATCGCCACCGGCAGGCCGATCCTTGCGCTCACGCCAGGTGGCGAAGCGAAGGCGATGATTGAAAAGTACGGGTGCGGAACCGTGCTGACCGAACCGGATCAAGAGGCCGTCTGCGCCGCCCTCGCGAGCGGCGTTGCCTCTTGGCGGGCCAGAGTTGGACCACCTGACTCCACGCTGCGCATTCCCGCGGAATTCGACCGGCGGCTCCAGGCCGGTCAATTGGCGGGTCTGTTGGACGGCTGCCCGTGAAGGGACTGAAGATCAGGTCTTTGCCTGGCCGTTCGCCTCGGACAAGGCCCTGAGATACAATCGGGAATGGTCCTCGGCGCAGCGGGACCAGGAATAGCGTGCGGTGGCCCGCGCGCGCGCCGCAAAGGCCAACCGGGAGGCCAACCGCCCATCATTGAGCAGGCGCTCGATGGTCTCCGCCAGGGCTCGCGCGTTGCCGGGCGGCACCAGCAATCCTGTCTCGTCGTGCGTGAGCGTCTCCCGGTTGCCGCCGACCGCAGTGGCCACGGCCGCGCACCCGCTCAACATGAACTCCAGCAGCGCGTTCGAAAGGCCCTCCGAGTCCGAGCAGACAACTCCGATGTCCCAGCCACCAAGCACCTCGGCAACGTCGGCCCGATGGCCCAAGAATCTCAGGCGCCCAGCTAGGCCCAGTTCGAGGGCGCGCCGCTCCAACTCCGGTCGTTGCGGCCCATCGCCTAGGATTTCCCAGCGGGCGTCGGGATGGGCTGCCGCCACGTGGCCGGCAGCCTCCACGAACAGATCGGCTCGCTTGACGTCGCGGTTCAGATTGCTCAGCAAGCCAATAAGGCGCGGCTTGTCGGCGGGCGCGGCAAACGTGAATTTGTCCGGATCTGTCCCGTTGTAGATGACCGTCACCTTGTCCGGGTCAAGTCCGTCTCTTTGGCAAAAGTGGGTCTTGACCGCTTGGCTGTTAGCGATAAACCCGGTCAACCCGCGGTACACGACCCGCAGCGCCGTCTCGGTGAGGCGCGTGCGCCAGAAGCCGAGGTCGCGGAAGGAACCCAGGCGCACCGGCACGCGAGCCATGATGGCCGCGGTTCCAATCAACAGCGTCGGATCCTGGAAAAACGTCTGCACGATCTTGATCCGCTCCGTCGTCAGAAATCGCACAAGGTGGAACAGAGACGCCGTGCCGCGTCTGCTCACCAGCGTGTCGAGACCCAACCGCTTGCAGAAGCAATCACGCGGCAGCACTGAATCATCACCGGCCCTGAGCGTGAGGAGGTATGGTCTGAAGAGGCTTCTATCCAAGTTGTTGATCAGTCCGACAAGTTGCAGTTCCGTTCCGCCTCTTCCGATCTTGTCGATGGCAAAAAGAATGGGAATCTGCTCCATGATCGTCACCTTCGATGACATGAGCCGGCCCGCAATCGGCTCAGCTTGCGTTGGATCCGTGTCGCTGGTATCCTCTGCCGGCCGGCTTCATGTTGTCAATTGCGACCCTGTGTCGTCCGCGGAATGCTCAAGCAAGGAACGTGGCGGACTCCTGGTACAGGCGGCGAATCTTGACCTTTTTGCCTGATTGCTGCAAGGCCGCGGTGAGCGGCGAGCGGCTGACAAAACTGCTGTCTCGGTTGAGGCCGGGTCGGGTAGCCGTTCTAATGTACCACGATCTGCGGCCAGACGGCGATTTCGACAATTGGCTCCGCGTGGAAGTCTCAGCCTTCGCGGGGCAGCTTGCGGCTTTAAGGCGACTGGGCACGTTTCTCTCGCCGAAGCACTTGTCAAAACCCGAAACCTGGTCCAGGCGGGGCCTAAATTTCCTGCTGACCTTTGATGACGGGTACGTCAACAACCTTGAACTCGCGGTGCCCGTCCTGGAGGCGCACCGAATTCCGGCCCTGTTCTTCATCTCGACGCGGCACATGCAGGAGCAAATCCACTTCTGGCCTGACATAGTGGTCACGGTCATCCAAGCCGGTCGTCTGTCCTCTCTGGATCTCACCGACCAGGGCTTTGGGCGCTTTGTCTTTTGCGCCAAGGAGGGGCCCCGCCGTTGGGACGACATTGAAAGACTGCTGGTTGCCATCAAGGCGCGAGGCAATGTCGACCACCCCCAAGTGGCGATGCTGTTGGATCACCTGCGTCGCGCGTACGCGCATTTTCTTGCCGAGCACCTTGAGCGATTACGCCCCCTGAAGCCCGAAGAGGTGCGAAAACTCGCGGCCAACCCGTTGTGTCACATCGGATCACACGCACATCAGCACGACGTGCTCACGCGGCTGCCAGACGCGGCATTGGCGCATAGCCTGGCACAATCAAAGCGCATTCTGGAGGATTTGACGGGCAGTCCGGTCACCGATCTGGCCTACCCCGACGGAGCCTGGGACGAACGCGTAGCCGCGGCGGTCGCGGTGGTTGGCTACGAGCGAGCATTCCGCGTCGGGGGCGGTTTCATGACGCCCGACTGTCCTTCATTGGCCTTGCCCAGGTTGGGTATAGGCGGTATCGGCCCCTCGTGGCTGACGGGCTACACGCTCAATCGCCTGTTCGTGGCGGGAAAGCGTTGAAATGTGCCTCGCTGGCGTCAACGCGCGATGCCCAGTCGTTCCCTCATTTTGCTGAAAAAAGCACGCGCTTGATCGAGTTCGCCCTTGCTGAAGAAACGCAGCCCCCACAGCAACACGGGAAAAAGCGAGACCAGCAGCAGTTTCAGTAGAAACGACAGCATAAGACTGTCCTGATGCAGCAAGGTGCTGCACCAGAAAATCAAGCCGGACGCCAGAATGATCTTAAGGATGCGTTTCGTCTCAATGTGAATTGAGAATATTCGCTTGCTTAGGTAATACGTCAGGGCGGACTTGTATACAAAAGCCATGAGTGTGGCGTAGGCCGCGCCAAAGATTCCGTATCGTGGGATGAGCAAATAGTTCAAGACCAACACGAACACCGCGTTCGTAGGATCTATGATGCCCATGTACTTGATCTTTTTCTTGATTACAAGGCCCATCTGGAAATGATAATGGAGAGTAAAAGTAATGTTGGCCAGGACGATGATAGGCACGATGGCATACGCGCCCCAAAATTTCTCGTCAGCCATGACCATAAGGGCCTCTCTCGAGAGGATCGAAATGCCAACTCCGGCGAAGAACATCGCGGCCAGGAAATAGGTGAAGATGCGGCCGAAAACGTATTCCGCGTTTTCGCTCTTGTAGATCTCCAGGCGTCTGGGCATCCAGGTTTGATTGAAAGGCTGAGAGATCAGGATGCTCGGCAGAACCCCGAAGCGATAGCCCAGAGAATAGATGCCGGCATCGGCCAGGGACAGAAACTCCTTGATGAAGTATCTGTCGGACAAGTTCACGATGATGCGCGAAATCTGTCCCGGCACCAGCGGCAGGCCATAAGCGAGCATCTCCTTGGCCTTGGCGCGGGAATAGACCAGCCCAATCTTGAACAGCAAGGGAATCGTAAGGATGAAGAAAGTCACAACGGAGCTTGTCAGTGTGGACAACAGAATGCCCAGGACGCCGAGCCGGGCCACGACCACTAGATAGACGTTCAATGCTACTGTCAACAGCAGGGACAGCAGAGAGACGATGATGTACTTGACGGATTTCTGCTTGGCGCGCAGGTAGTCAAAGGCGATGCCATTGACCGACCCGAACCAGAGAGACGTAAAGGAAATCCAGAAATACTGCGCCAAGCTGGCGTCATCGAGGACCAGGTCAGCGATCGGTCCAGACAAGGACAAGAGCACGGCCAGAGCGGCGAGACCGATTCCGCCGAGCACCAGCAGAGCCGTGCTGAGCACGGCGTTCCTTTCCTCCGGTAGGTCGTATTCGAAGTAGAATCGTAGCACGGCGATGGAAATGGAAGCGGCGATCAAAGTCGCGGCGATGTCCGTAGACAGGCCTACCATTTCCTGGATGCCGAAATCTGTCGGCGTCAGATGGCGAGTGTAAACGGGCAGCAGCAGAAAGCCCGTTAGTCGCTGCAGCATGCCGCCGAGGGCATAGATTGCCGTGTGCTTAGCCAAGAGCTTGGATTCCCTGCCGAGTTCGACCATTGCTCCCGCCTGCTGCTTGTCGAGGCGCCCGGGGTCATGCTGCTCACCAAGCCGGGCCGGCCCTCGCACGAGTGGGCGCGGCATGGCGGCGGACAGGCTGGTCAGGCGACCTCCAGATCGCCATGAGTCAGGAACCAGCCGTCGGGTCGGTGGATTGTACTCGGCAAGTCGCCCCTGGGAAAGGATCTCACGAGGAGCGGATGGCCCTGGCCTCGGCGCAACGGGTTGGCAATGAAGCCGCGTCTGCTCGACACAGGCATCGTTGACCAGACTCCCACCCAGGCGCCAGGAAAGAGCCGCCGCCACAGCGGTAGCCAGAGGGCTAGATTCGGCGCCCGCCCGAAGCCGAGCACGTCAAGCACCGTCAAGCGATTTTTAACTGGATCATGACGACAGATGGCGACGCTCTCCTCGGCCCCCGCTGCGCCATGCGCGAACCAGCGGTATCCGGTTTGGGGATTCTTCAGATAACGCCATCGCAGGTAGGCGGAACTTCTCTCGACCCACAGGCGTGCGGGGGGGGGATAAACCGCAAAGGAGTCGGGGGCCAAGTCCGCTCTTGTCAGCAGCGCCTCCACCTCGTCGGCAGTAAGCTCTCTGGCGTCGGCTGATGGCCGGGGCGAAACGATGGCGCCGCTACCTAACCAGATCAGGAAATCTCGCGACAGCGGCGAGCGGAATCCGAGTTGGCAAACGCGATCCTCGATGGGGCCGGCGTCTCGCCAGCCTTGGCGGCGAAACCCCGGCGCCGAGACCTTGTTGGCGAAATTGAAATAGACGTCGATGCCCTCGAAGTTCTCGAGGCCGAAGCGCAGCAGTCGCGAGAAAATGCCGCGGCCCCGGTAGTCCGGATGAACGACGGGATCCACGTCGCGTCCGCCTACGAAACTGCGCTCGCCAAGACGGAGCGTCTTGCGGATCACGGAATACACGCCGACCACCCTAGAACCATCAGTGCAAACTGCGATCGCCGAAGGGCCAAGCGGAGCCTGTTGGTGCAACCAGGTGAATCGCGCGCTACTGAAAGCCGGATCGTGTCCCGCCTGCAGCAATCCGACGCAAGCTAGCAGGTCCTCGGGCTGAAAGAGATGCACGCTGAGATTCATGGGTCCTCGTATCCGTACCAATAATATTTTCCGACGCCTGTCTTCAGGCGCAGCAAAGATTTCAGCCGATGCACAAGATACTCGGCTCCGCACAGGACCCAGCGAAAATGGGTGAAGTCGGGGGATACGCAATAGCGAGGCAAGGCCAGGGCGTTTCCTTCGAGCCTCGCGTCGTAGTAGGCCGTGTAGCAGGCCCGGCATCCGGCCCTTTGCACCAGCTCGCTGATCTCGGGCGTGTAGTCGACGGGTCCGCCCTGAGGGTAGCAGAACCAGGCGATGGACTCGAAGCCCTGTTCGGCGAGGTCGGCAAGGGAGCCCGAGATTTCCGCCCAGGCTTTTTCCGGGGTCGTTCTGGACAATATGGGATGGCTCCGGGTGTGCGCCCCGAGATGAATCCCGGACCGCGACATCTCCCGCAGCTGATCCCAGGTCACCGGTTTGTACTTCGCGGGGGCGGCAGGCGGGATGGCCACGCCGCACGCGGCGGTCGCCTGGGCGAGCAAGGCCTCCTTTTCGTGATCGGGGACGAAGCGCAGCGGCGCCGCCCAGGCTAGCCAGAGCGCATCGCGCTTGCGCGCGTCGGCCGGGTCGCCCCAGACCTCCCTGTTGCCGATCACGAAGCGACGATGACCCGGTTGGCAATGCGCGAGCAGGTATGAGACGCGGTCCCACCAGAACCAGGTCGTGCCGTCGACAAACCCCGTCGTCACGAAAAGCGTGGCCGGCAACGACCTCTCGCGCAGCAAGGGGAAGGCCACTTCATAGAAATCAAGGTAGCCGTCGTCCGCAGTGATGATGACTGGCGCTCCAGCGGTGGCGGGGGAGCCCTCGGCCAGATGCCTCAACTGTCGATCCGGATCCCAGACCGGATGGTGGGAGGCGATAAAATCGAGTTGCTGACGAAAGGCCCTGGCCGGAACACGACGGCCATCCTCTTCGCCTTCCGCAGAAAAACGATGGTACATGAGGACCCGCACATGGCGTCGGGTCAGCAGACGACACAGGGGCTCGAAACCGGGAATCGCGAGCAGCGCTGCCCTTATGCGGTTCTTGATCGGACGTCCCCCCTCGAAGGGCAGGCGGTTCCGGGCGTCATTCAGGCCTCCCATAGTAGCACCCGCCCGGGACGGTTGCACCAGGAGAGGGGGCCTGCGAACGCGTCCAATCACGCCGACCGGTCCGCAAGCCCGACCTCGTTCATACGGCGGTCGCATTCCTTCTCAAGCTTGCCTGTGATGTTCAGCATGCTCATGGCCAGTCCGCTGCACAGCCACCAACAGATCAGGTAGAGACTGTGGGCGAAAACGCCGTTGACCAGCAGCATGCCCATGTACATGAGCACTGCCCTTGACACGGCCCTGGTGAATTGCACGTCGCGCAGGTAATCCCTCAATCCGGCCAGGCCTCCGGGGAGGGCGGCGGAGGTTTGATACAGGCCCTGAGCGCGATGTAGCAGGCGCTTCAGTCGTCCATTGACGTGTTGAAGGGCGTGCAGCAGAGAACCCACAAAGAACCCGAAAACCAACAGGCCCTGCACGCCAATGTGCGTTGCAACCTGGAGGTAGAGATTGTGCGTGTCCTGACCACGTCCATATCTCACATAGCGCACGTATTCGAATGAGTTGAGACCAACGCCTAAGGGATTATCCAGGAAGATTTGCCAAGCGTCGCTCATGAGCAGCAGACGAGCCTCCTTGGAATGACCTTCCTTTTCTTCCCCTCCGATGCTCAAGAACCTCTCCTTGTACTGCCCAGGCATCGCGACCAAGGTCGCGACTCCCAAGAGCAGGGCGAGCACGGCGCCGCGGATCTTGTTGCCGGACATGAGCCACCACATGCTCAGGACGGCCAGTGTTCCTACATAACCTGCCCGCGACCCCGTGTAGATAATGCAGAGCAGCGCCAGACCGGCCGTGGCCAGCAGGGCGATCCGCAACAGTCGGTTGCGGACCTGTCCCTGCAAGAAGATGACGAAGGGCAGGCAGGTGACCGCGATGAGGCTCAGCCCGTTCGGATGACCGTAGAGGACAACCGCGCCATGCAGGCGCTCGATGCCCTGGTTGTACCAGACCAGCGCGCCAGTGATCAGGCCCCGGACCGCCTCCTGGTAGACCCAGAACAACGAGAACAGGAAGGCCGCCATGAAGAACCTGAGATAGCGAGGACTGCGGATGAGCGTGGCGATGAAAAAGGCGAACAACGCTTGCTTGATAATCCTGTCGAAGAATGTGTTCCAGGCCAACTGCCGATCGGCCGCGAAGGGCACCTGAGTCAACATGCTGATGAACAGCGCCACGATGGCCACGACGATGGATCGGTAGGCTCCGATGGGCAGAGGCAGCTTCAGGATCACCCATATGCACAGTATGGCCATCGCCGTCCCCAGCAGCAGTTCGTGGCGAATGGCGGCCAGCCACTGGATACGCTCGCCCAGAGCTGTATAGACGGAGATGGTGTAGAGGAGCAGACCGGCGAAGATCCAGGCGGGCGGATCGCCGCCGATCCTGCGGTTGCGCGACCGACCGGGGATGCCTTGAGCCGTCATCAGTTTTCCCTGTCCTTGGCAGGAGCCGGTTCCTTGCTCGCGGGCGCGGCAAGGAGCGAAAGGGTGCACGATTGATCCTCAGCAGCCCGGAGCGCCGCGATGCCATCCGGCATTGTAACGCCAATAATGACAGACGATAAGCCAATTCGCCGGTCCGGCGCCCCGAAAGCTCCCATTGCCAAACGAAGGCCATGTTCGTATAAAGTCTTTCTGGCCCAAGCAGTTGCCTACTTCCAGCAGGTCGGGGGGCTCGGCGCCACAACATCAGCCGCGAGGGATCATGGGCAAGGGTTCCGAGAAGGCTTTCTTCGACAACGAGTATACCCAAAGCCCCCGCGCGGCTGTCGGCCAAGTCTACTCGATCATCCGCAGTCGGGAGCAGGCCTACGAGCGGTTGATCTACGCGGGTGTCGCTGGTCGGCGAGTGCTGGAATACGGTTGCGGCACGGGATCCCATTCGCTGGAGATCGCGCGCCGGGGCGGGCTAGTGACGGGCATCGACATCTCCGAGCAGGGCATCGCGAGCGCTGCGGCCAGGGCGGAGCAAGCGGGTGTCGCCAACGTCGAGTACTTGGTGATGGACGCGGAGGCTACGCCGTTTCCAGACCGATACTTTGATCTCGTCATCGGCGAGGGCATCCTGCACCACTTGAATCTGAGGGCAGCCTATCGAGAAATCTCCCGAGTGCTCAAGCCCGGCGGGCGCGCAGTATTCATGGAGCCCCTGGGTCACAATCCTTTTCTGGTCCTGTTCAGGGCCCTCACGCCCAAGCTGCGCACGCCCGACGAGCATCCCTTGTTGCGCGGCGACCTGATGCTGGCGCGAGAGTACTTCGACAGGGCGGACTTCAGGTTTTACCACCTGAGCTCCTTCGCCGCGCTCCTCTTTCTCAAGACGCGCCTGTTCTGGCCGGCGGTGGATTTCTTGGACAAGGTGGACGCGACACTATTCAGGCTCGCGCCGCCGGCGAAATACCTGGCTTGGTACGCCATCATGATTCTGGACGCAAAGGAGGATGCTCCGATCTTGGCCTCTTGAAGCCTCCTTGGAGCCGCAGGTTTTTCAGAATAGGTCTGATTCGGAACACGGCGAACCGCAGCGCGGCGGTCCTGGCCCCGCTGGCAAAAAGAACCATCCGGACGTTGCGCCGCGCCGAAGGCTGCCATCTGGCCTTCAGGTCCATCCCGCCGCGCAGGAAGTCGAACTCCCGCAGCCCGCGCTCGAACGCCAGGCGGATCGTCTGGTGGATGATCCACTTGCCGGGCGATCCTTTCTCGAAGCCGCTTCTGAACGCGGTGTTGTAGCCGTGGTACTTGCCGTCGAACACGAAGCCCAGCGTGTAAGCAATGGGCGTGTCGCCGACGCGCAGGATGAGCAACAGGGGCTCGATGGGGCTCGCCTGGGCGCGAGCCAGGTCGCTCACCAAAGCCCAGTTCCCGTCTTCAGCCAAGAAAGCATAACCGCCACGATCCTTCTGGCTCGAGCGCTCCGTCTGACGGAGTTCGTCCAGATAAGCCGCGACGGCGTTTCCTTCGTGAACCTCGAGCCGCCAGGTTCCCCACGAGGCGAACACCTTGTCCCGCGAGCGCATCTCGGCGCGGAACCTTCGCCGAAGGCTTCTCTCAAAAGTCTTCCAGTCACCAGGGTTGGCTATGTAGGGCAGGCATGAGGAGATTTCCACCTCCGGGCGAGCGCCGCACCGCCTGCCCCGTGTGACCGTGGAGGAAGTCTGGGGGATCTCCTCCAACCGAACGAGATCGTACCGTTGCGTCTGGATGCGCAAATGATCCCAAATCCGGTCGACGGCCTCCTCCGCGCCGGGTCGGCAAATGAACTCCTGGCGGTCAGCGGCCGGCTCTCCCACAAAGTGCAGTTCGCTCACACCCATCCGGTAGTAGCGGGCTCGCCGGCCGCATAGGGCGGCCCCGGCCAAGATTTCAGATCCGGACTTCACTACGACCACGTGCAGCTTTCTGCCCTGGCCGAAGGCGCTCCACCAGGCAGACAGCCAAACCGAATGATTGAAAAGGGATGGTGAAAGCATGGTGGCCAAGCAGGCATCCCACTCGCCGGCCAGGGCACGAAATTCATCGATGTCGTGCGCCTCAACTATGTCGCCTACCAAGCTTCGGTTCCTTCCTCGGAGGCCATTTCGCTCGCCTTGCCGCCACTCGAGCGATCAGGAGCCGACGTGCAGCCGCTTCTGCTGGCGGTTGATGAGCAAATCGTACCGCGCGAATTCCTTGTGCGTGCGCGCGTCGCTCAGCAAGGGCCCGCAGTCCATCTCTTGACTGCCCATATCCGGGAAGGCGTTGATCTCCACAATCAAAGGCCCGGTGGGCGTGAATCCAATATCGAGCCCCAGCATCCGGAAAAAGCGGAACGACGATTGAGCCCGCTTGCCCAGGGCCAACGCTTCGGGCCAGAAGGGGAGTTGGCGATCGGCGAAGGCAACCAGCGAATCGGGGTGGCGGTCGAACTCGTTGGCCCGGGCGTCCTTTGCCACGGTTCTCAGACGACCCGTGGCCGTGTCGACGCCCACGCTCAAGCCCCCGGAGCTGACGTTATCGATGAAGGAGCGGCCACGGCCAAAGCGCGCGAAGGCCTGAAGGACCAACGGTTCGCCCTCTCTGGTCAACAGCGTCAGCATCCGCACGGTGTTGACCGAGTGCGGATTGACTGCAACGAGATCCTCGTGCTGTTGAACGAATTCCTGAACCAGGAACCGTTCCCGGGGGCGCCATCCGTCGACGGCGAGCACCTCGTTGCCATGTCTGATGCGGAGGCCATCCGCAGTTCTCTCGATCAGAAATATTCCCTTGCCCCCTGCTCCGGTCACCGGTTTGGCAATGAGGCGGTTACAGGTGGACTTGGCCGCCAGGGCCGCGATCTGCGCGGCTGGTGGCAGCAGGGGATCGAGTACGCCCAGTGCTCTCGGCACGGGCAGCCCTGCGCTCAGGCACAGGAGATGGCAGACTTCCTTGTCCTCGAACACAATGTTATATTCATCCGGCTGGACGAGTTTGACGAGTTTGCTTTTCTGGTAGGGATTGTAATTGGATCCGAAAAAGCAGGCCCATTTAGCGCGCTCCGTTTTGTATAATCCGCAGGTAGAATAGTTGTCGGGATAATTTCTCAGAACGAAGAAGATGTACAGAAAATCCAGCGCGACCTTCAGCCTCGACGCCGTGCAGATCTTCCAGTTCACCGTGAAAAAATAGCAGTACGGCAAGGCCAGAAAGCGGAGCGCCTGCCGGGAATGCGGTGTGAGCGCTCTCGAGACACTCCGGATAGCTCTCCTCAATGACAAAGCGAAATCTTCCAACTTCAGCACCGCCTTCGCTGACGGGCCAACTCCTCGATCTGGTCACGCAGCAAAGTCCATTGTCCATGCCAGCGCGTCTCATATTCCGCCTTGAAGCGCCGCATGCCCTCGGCCCGGGCTGGCGCTTCGGCCAGGGCCAGCAAGACGCCCTGCATGATCTCCTCGCGAATAGGCCGTACGTAGATGGGCAGATCTCCGAATAAGTCTAGATTGGCCTGTTTCTTGGACAACACAAGCGCTTTGCCGGCTGCGATGGCTTCGTAAGCTCCGCAAACGATGCAGTGGTCCAGCGTCGTCAAATCCATGACGACATCCACGCCGTGCAGCAGATTGGCATAATCCACTTCGGTTAGAAACCCCGTCAGCGTCAAGCGCGGGCAAGCGGCCAGATGTTCCTTTTCGCCGCGTGTCCAGGCGACCCGCGTGTAGTCGCCCGTGATGTAAATGTGAACATCGGGCGGCAGGTGCTCCGCGACGGCGATGACATCACGATAAGGCTCGTCCGCCGCGAAGCTGCATATGAAGCAGACGTTGCGTGCGCCAGCCAGCGGGTAACGGCCGGTTTGTGGCATGTCCGGGATCCTATCCGGCAGCACGAAAGCCCGGCCTCCTCTTTGGGTCACATGGGCAGCCAGCGGGCCATTGGTTAAAATGATCAGGTCGCTATGGCGCAGAGTCCAATCGCTGACCCAAGTGTACGCGGCTTTTTGAAGGCCGGGGGGCTGGCTCAGGCCGAAATTCGTGTGGCGGTCAACCACGAGCAGAAAGCGGAGAAAGCGTCTGAGGATGGCCGCCCACAGGTTCAGCACCAAGCTCGGATTCTGGATGATGAGTACTTCGGGCCGCGTGCGCCTCAAGAGCTTCAACGTTTGTGCCGCCAGGACCATGTAGCGCAGGACGGCCGGTCCCCGGTACCCAAAGCGGAACAAGGGGATTCTGAACTGGCGAGCCAACTCCGTGGTCCGGCGTTGCCTTTCCCAGGCGATCCAAATGGCATTGGCGCCGACAAGGGAAGCGGCGCCCTCGTCGGGTTCCTGGGAATAGTCGGCGTGGTCTTCGCTGATGCGGTGGGCACGCCGGTTGCCGCCGAGATCCGTGAGCATCACGAAACGATCCTTGACTCAAAGTGTTGAAACTTGTTGATCCGGCCCCGCTCGAGCATTTCAGAGGTGGTCTGTTCGACCGTCCAGGTCATATCAGGTCCCAAGACCGCCTGACCTTCACGCCGGAAGAACGCCCCCAAACCGGCAAGATCGAAGCTGGTCTGGTCTGACGGGACGAGAGCGATACGCAGATGGTCCACTTCGTCCTGAATAATTTTGAATCTTGAAATGCCGACCCCTTTGGCAACAAGACGCTCGACGAGATAGACAACCATCTGGCTATGCACGAGCCCTCGACCCGGGGCCTGAATGTACTGTCCCTGGGAGCGGCCCAGAACGGGACCCAGACAAGGCCAGCCCCGCCCGCAGGAGCAGCGCGGGCGCTCCAGGGGTGCCAAGTCGCCGAGACGATAGCGGATGATCGGCATGACCCGGTTGTTCAGGTCTGTCACGAGAACCTGTCCGTACCCGTCCGGCTCGTCTCCGTCGCGGTGTGTTTCGACCAGCACGTTTTCACCCACGACATGGCGGCCGCCGGCCGGGCACTGGTAGGCGATGATGTCCACTTCGCTGCACCCGTACTCTTCGACGACAGGGCACCCGAGCGCGCGTTCCAACTGTGCCTGCTGGGGCGCGAGCATGGTTTCCGAAGTGCAGACCGCCGCCATCAAGCGGTGAAGGATCCCGGCCAATTGCCCGGACGGGATTCGCTCGGCAAAAAGTTGGATCAAAGACGTGTAGCCATAGAGGTACTCGGGGCCGAAACGCGAGACCCTGGCCAGGGAGCGGGCAAGCTGCGGGGGTTCCAGGGCCAGCGAATCCAGACTCATCCTGTTCAGCAGCCAGTCCTTCAGGGAAGCCCGCAGATGTCCGGAGGCGGGCGGCCGGCCCCATAGTCTGACCTGGCGGTGTCCCAGCTCAAGGCCGTGCCATCGCTGGCAAATCACCCGGGCAGCCAAGGACATGGCCGAGGCTGCGGGGTCGATCAGGACAGCCGCCGGCGCTCCCGTGCTCCCGCCGGTCAAGCGGACTGAGAAACGGGGGTGTCGTCCTCTCCCGCGCTGCCGGATGCCGTCGGCCAATTCTCGCAGGTGTGACCTCTCCAAGATCGGCAGTCGCACCAGGTCGGCCTCGTCGCGGATTTTCACATCATCCGCGCCGGCAGCGCGGAGCAAGCGCTCGTAGACGGGGTCGGCGCTCCGGAAATGCCTGACCAGTTCGTCCAGCCGCTGGAGTTGCCGCTGGTGGACGGCGGTGGCGTCGGCCCACTGCGATCCGTCGATGCGGGGAAGACAGGCCAACACCGGCATGCGGCGTAGCCCGAATATCAACGGCTGCACGAATCTGCGGGACAGGCTTGGATTCAACAGGCCCCCCGTGATTACCCGCGAATCCAGGGCGATGGTCTACCTGATCACGGCGGGCTGGCCCGGCTGACCAGGCACGCCCTCCTCCCCCGACGAGGTGGCGAAGGTTACTGCGGATCCGCCTGACGGCTGACCATATCTGTTGACGACGAAAACGTAAAGCGCTTGCCCGCTGGGGAAGGTGCCCTGATTGGCGGTGACGGTGATTGCGTCGTCTCGCCAGGCCGAGGGGATCTGGATTTCCCTGTGGGTACAATTGGCCCACACAGCGTTGTCGCCGACTTCCACGCGCGCCAGCGTTGAGTCCACGTACACCTCCGACCAGTAAACGCGCAGTGTCGCCCCGCTGGTGTTTCTGAAGTAGTGGCCGACATACCAGGAGCAGTACGGGTCGCCGCTTGTGAAGAACGTGCCCGTTATCTCACCGAGCTTTCTGAGGTTCGCCGCGACCCACGTCACGCCGTTGTTCCCATTCACGGTGCCCATCGCCATGTAGCGCTCCATGCGGAACCATTGATTGAGCATCGGGTTGCAGCCCACCGACCAGTTGTTGTAGAGATTGCTGCCGTTGGCGTCATTGATCTCCATGTGCCCGGTGTTGTATGCAAAATACGTGTCGTACCTGGCTCCCGGGGTGACGATCGGTGTGCCGTCATCATCGCACGCGATGAAATTGCCCCACAGTTTCTGATTGTCGCTTAGCATGGCCGTGCTCGCCCAATCGTCGCGGTAGCACCAGCCGGACATGTAGATCGTGTCGCAGTCCGCGATCAAGCCGAACTGCTTGTTGTTGTCGTCAGCATAGTCCTGAAGCATGCAGATTTCACTTGGGAGACGCTGCTTGCCCTGTGAGTAGATCGGTTCCCGGGGCGGCCCCTGGTGCCAGAACCCCCCTTCGTCCTGGCCGATGATTTCCTCCCCAACAGTTCCATCTTCAAAATCCTGATAGACCCAGGGAGCGGCAGGGTTCTTTTGGCCGAAATCGCGGCCTTGAATACTAAAAGACCCGCCATCGACCAAGGCGGCGGAAGTGCCGAAAATTTCAGGTTGGGCAAGGGCCAGCGCGGACCAAGCGGAAAAACCCAACCCGGCCAACCACGCGGCTCCGATGGTCAATCGCATCATCAACCTCCTGATACGACCCATCTCGCAATATACATGCCTCCCCAGGCCCTCGCCTGCTCTTATCCCCGGCCGCCAACCCCGCCCGGACGCCGGGCGTTCTTTCGGCCGGCGGGCGTGCGCCTTCCGGAGTTTGGATCAGGGTCCGGGTCGCAGGAACATGGCGCTGCCCTTATGGCTGATGACCCTGGCGGGGACTCCGCCCACGATCGCGTTTTCCTCCGTGTCTCGCGTCACCACGGCATTGGCTCCCACAACCGTGCCATTGGCTAGGTGGATGGGACCAATGACCTTGGCGCCCGGCGCTATGTAAACCCGGTCCCCCACCGTCGGCACGCCCCAGCAACCCTCTTTTGCGCCCAGCCCGAGCGTGACCCCCTGTGAAATATTGCAGCCGCTTCCCATGACGACATCCGGATGCACGATGATCTGACCGAAATGGCCGATGTAGAGCCCGGGCCCGATTCGGCAGTCGGGGGAGATGGAGATGCCCGTCGAAATCTCGATCCACTTCCACCACAGGTTGTACAGGATCATGACCACCTGGTGCAATCCGGGCAGCATGTGGTGGTCGTTCAAATAGCGGCCCGCTCGATAGCAGGCGCAGGCCCAAAGGCCCTGATTGAAAAAGAGCAACCGCAGCACGGAAACCCTGTGGCCGGGAGTGCGCAGGCGATCGAGATCAGCCCGAAAGTCAGCGAACAAGAGCGTCTCCTCGTAGTTCAAGAAGCGGCCAGCGGCTGTGCCCCCGTTCCTACGCCCGGCCCCTCAAGGTCTGTTGTTGAGGGGAATTTCGCAGGAGGTCAGCTGGTACTTGCCGGAACTCTTCAGCGGGATCTCATCGACGTACTCGAACGTGATTTGCACGGACAGCCCGAAGATCCGGCCTGCCTGCCTGCGCAATTGCGCCTCCACTTCCGGCGCGAGTTCAGGAGGAGTCAAGCGCAGGACCAGCCTCTCGTAGTCCTTCTGGATGAGTTGAAACTGATTGTCCTTGCCGCCATACCAGAAAAGGTTGGGAACCAGATTGGCTGGCGTGACCGGGCGCCGGTCCACGGTGTACAAAACGTCGGCCAATCGACCGCCCACGCCCTGCAGTAGCGGCAGATTGCGGCCGCATGCGCACGAATCGATCGCCAGGGCGCCCATGTCGCCGACCTCGTAGCGGATCAGCGGCATGCCGTAGTTGAAGAGATCCGTGAGCAGAATCGGCCCGTAGGCAAGCCCGTCGCCGACAGGGGGCATTGTGCGCTCATCATCGATCTGCACCACCACCAGATCCGCGTTGATGTGCAGGCCGCCGAGCTGCTCGCACTGCTGCGCGATGATTCCTCCCTCGCGGCCGCGATAGGAGTCATAGACCGGGCAGTTGAAAACCTCCGCGAACAGGCGGCGCTGCTGCGGCTGCAGGCACTCTCCCGTTGAAATCAGCCCTTTTAGAGGGGGCATCGCCAGGCCCTCGTCGCGGATTCGCCGGGCCACGGGAGTCAGGGCGTTGGGGAATCCCTTGATCAGGGTTGCTCGCCTTCTGGTCAACTCGGCCGCGAAACGGCGCGTGTCCGCGGCGTTCTCCGCCACCATGGGCAAGGCCACGAAGCGGGAGCTCAACCAGTTCCGTAAGCGAGGCTTCCAACCGGAGTTCGCCGGTTGATCGATAAAGGCTGGCCAGACCATGCCGATCCACTCGCCGAATCTCCAGCCCGTCCACAACTCGCAGCGGAAAAGGGCAGCCTCCTTGATTGGTAGGCAGGCGTTATCGCGCGTGAAACTCAGGAAATGCCCGGTCGTGCCTCCGGTGCGGCTCGTGTGCAGGGCCGAGCGCGGGATGTTGTCGGCAATCATGTCCTCATGGTGCAAACGGATGTCGTGCTTGGTCACGGCGGGCAGGGGCGCCAGATCATCGATGCTGTCGACCCGGTCGACGTTGAAGCCGCAGGCCTCGAAACGCTGTCTGTAGAATCGAGTGTGGTCGTAAGCGTGCCGCAGCAGGGCCCGCAATCGGCGCAGCTGTAGCGCCCGAAGATGGTCGATGGAAGCAAATTCATCCGCCCGCAGACTGGCCAATTGTGCCATTACGCCGGGCACGCCGTCGCGTGCGAAGAACCTGTCGGTCAAGAATCTGTGCAGACTGGCGTGCATTGCGTCCCTCGACTGTAAGGCGAGCGCCGACGGCGGACCCGCCAAGGTTGCGCAAAGGCTAGAATCCGTGGACTGGACTGTCTACCCATTTTGGTCTTCCCAGCCGCCGGGAAATGTGGGAAAACGGACCTGCTTTCAGCGCCGGCCCCGCTGTGTCAAGTCGCGTCGGCTCGGGAATTGGACTCATTTTCTGCGGGGGAGACCGTAGATGCTGAAGAATTTTTTCCTGAACAATCGCCTCTATCAGGCTCTGAGCTTCGCTTATGACCAGAGCGTGAAGCACAAGTTGCGACACCCGGAGGTTTCGAGGCTTCGCCACGTGGGGCAGCATTCCGAGATCCACGACGACGTGACGATCACGCATCCTGATCGAGTCTGGATCGGGGATTGGACGACGATCTTCAGGGGCAGCTACATCCATTCCATGGGTGGGCTGCACGTTGGCAATTACGTTGGCATCGGCTGTCGGTGCACGATCATGACCTTCAATCACGTTTATCGCATGGCCGGCGCCATTCCCTTCGATAATCGCGTTTTCTTGCAGCCGGTCATCATCAGGGATTTTGCGTGGGTCGGCTGGAACACAAAGATCCTGCCCGGAGTGGAGATCGGAGAAGGTGCCATCGTATCGCTGGGGTCGGTTGTGACAACCGACGTTCCCCCGCTGGGCATCGTTATGGGCAATCCCGCCAAGGTCATCGGTTTCCGCAGTCGCGACCATTTCGAGGCGTGCCTACGCGAAGGCCGGATCACGCCGCACCGGGTCCGGGAACGTTACCAGCAATACGAGGAATCGATTCCCCTCATGGTTCGCCGGAAGTACGCGCGCGAACTGAGCGACCTCGGCTTGCTGGACAGTCAGCAAGCCTGAGCACGCGGGGACCGCGGCGGCATTTCAGGCCAGAGCTGTCTCGACGGCCTCGGCTATCTCGCGGCTCACCACCTGGTGAGAGTACGCTCTGACCAAGCCGCATTCCGCAGCCATGCGGGCCCTGATCCCGGCGATGTCCGCCAGGATTCGCCGCAGTGAGCGCAGATATCCGTCCACGGTGTAGTCCGCCAGATGCAGGCCCGAAAATTTCTCGCTGAGGCGGCGGGTCGCGGCAGTCTCGGTCGTCAACACGGGAATGCCCAGCGCCAGAGCGTCGAAAATCTTGACAGGCGTGATCGATTGACCGAACGCGGTGTTTGGGTTCGTCGGCACAACGTAGACATCCACAGCGCGCGTAAAATCAGGCGCCGTGTCATAGGGGACATCCTGAACCAGGACCAATGGGGCAGGCAACTCCCGTTGCAAGGTTTGAAACTCGGACAACAGGCTGCCGTGGCCGCCGACGAGGAAACCGACGTTGGGCAGGCTCCGGGACAGTTCACGAAAGAGGGGCAGCAAGATCTCTTGGATGCCTTTGAAAGGGGACATGGTTCCCAACCAACCGATCACCAGCTTGCCCTCGAGGTTGTGCCGAGACCGGAGATCGACCTGCAATGGGGTTTCCAGAAATAATTCCACGTCCGGCCCCCAATGCGCGGTGAGAACTCGTTCTGGCGCTAGCCCGGTGGCCAAAAGCATCTGCCTCAGTTCTTCGGTCACGGCCAGAATCAAATCGCACTTGCCGTAGACGCGCCGCGCTTCCCCGGCTAGGCGACAGAACAGAGGCGAGTTTCTTGCCAGGCCGCGCGCCTCGGCGTACTCCGGCACGGGGTCAATCGGATCATAGATCACCTTCTTGCCAAGACACCTGAGCAGGACAACGAAGCGGCGCAGTGTATCAAGCGAACGCCACGACCAGCCGCTGATCCAGACGGCATGGCACCCCGCCAAGTGGATTCGCGAGGCCGCCAACATGATTTCCTGATGGTCCCGGCCCAAGGGAAGGGGAGGGCGCGGCAAATCTCGCCATTCGGCGCCGGACCCGAGGCGCCCATCTTTTCCAGTGCGGTATCCGAACCAGACAACTCTATGCCCGCGCTCAACCAAGGCGTTGGTCACATGGTGCTCGCGCAGATTGATGGGGGCCTTGATTGGGTTCCTAAAGACAAATGATACGGACAAGCTGTTCATTATATTCCGACCGGTCTCAACGCAGCCAGCGCGGGCGCCGCCGCCGCTTTTCAGGCCGGCCAACAGTCGTGCCATGCTCAGCCCGAGCGACAGGCGCCCGTCAAACGACGCGGCATCGTTCGATCTCCCGGCCAGGTTACTCTTTCTCAGCCTGAGCATAGCACCTTGGGCGTCATGCTGCAGTCGCGCTTTTTCCCCTCGGTCACGCGGCGGCAAGTCGTCTGTGGCGCCGTGCGCGTTTGAGTGTTAAACCAAGATGCTGCGAGAAGGGGACCGGCAGGCGGACGAGCGCAAACGACCGCGGGCGATTGGCCCGAGCGCGACACGGAGGGGAGGGCCATGACAGTCACGTTCGTTGTCTGCGCACTACTGATCGTTTACGTCTATTTCGGCTATCCGCTGCTGGCGAGATGGCTCGCCGGAGCGCTGCGCCGCCGCGTGCTGGTCGCGCCGCACGCCCCGCACGTGACCGTGCTGATCGCGGCCCACAACGAGGCGCGGCACATCGTCGGCACGGTGCGCAACAAGCTGGGCCAAGACTACCCGGCGTCCCGGCTCGAGGTCATCGTCGTGTCGGACGGTTCGACCGACGGCACCGACGACGTCGTGCGCGTTCTCAACGACCCGCGCGTGCGCCTGCTGTGCCAGGAGCCGCGCGCCGGCAAGACCTCGGCGCTCAACATGGCCGTGCCGCACGCGGCGGGAGAGGTCCTCTGCTTCAGCGACGCCAATTCGCTCTGGGCGCCCGATGCCCTGGCGCGCCTGGTCGAGCCGCTGGCCGATCCGGCGGTGGGCTATGTCACCGGCCGCATGGTCTATCGCGCGCGCGACGGCTCGCTCACCGGCGAGGGTTGCTCCGCGTACATGCGCTACGAGAACACGCTGCGCGCCTGGGAGACGGAACTGGGCTCCGTCGTGGGCGTGGACGGCGGCATCGATGCCGTGCGCCGCTCGCTCTACGTCCCCATGCGCCCCGACCAGCAGCCCGACTTCGTTCTGCCGTTGGCCGTGCGCCAACGGGGTTATCGCGTCGTGTATGAGCCGCGAGCGCTGCTCTTCGAGGATGCGCTCGCCTGCTCGTCCGACGAGTTCCGCATGCGCGTGCGCGTGGGCCTGCGCGCGCTGCACGCGCTGCGCGACAAGGCGGCGCTCCTGAATCCGGCTCGCTACGGTCTGTTCGCCTGGCAGCTGGCCTCTCACAAGCTGCTGCGCTACTTGGCGCCGCTGTTCCAGATCGGGGCGCTGATCGCCAACGCGGTGCTGGCCTGGGGCCCGTGGTCGGTCTGGAAGGGCCTCTTCGCCGTCCAGCTGCTGTTCTACGTGCTGGCCTGGGCCGGCCACCTGCGCCGCGGCGAGGGGAACCCGCGCATCGTAGCCCTGGCCTATTATTTATGCCTGGTGAACGCCGCCTCGCTCGTCGCGCTCTGGCGTTTCGCCAGGGGGCAGCGGCAGATCACCTGGCAACCCCGGACCTGAGGAGCGCGGCGTGAGGGATGCGCGCCTGCCCGCGGCCGCCGCCGCGATCTTGGCCCCGGGTCGCCGGCGCGAGGTGCTGCGCGCGTTCGGCGTCGCGCTGTTCTTCCTGGCGGTCTTCCTGCTCCCCTTGCCCGAGGCGCTCAAGCGCTGGCGCTGGCTCGACATACCCGGCAACCTGGTGCACGTGCCGCTGATGGGCCTGGCGGCGTGGGCGCTGCAGCGGCGCGGGCCGCTGCGCGGACGGCCGCTCTGGGCGGCCGCGGGCGCGACGGGTTGCGGGCTGGCCATCGAGCTCCTGCAGGCCACCACCGGCCGCGAGGCGAACCTGACGGACCTGATGCTGGATGCCTGCGGCGCCTTCGCCGTGGGCTGTTGGCTGCGCGCGGCGCCGGGGTTGTCGGGCGGCGCGCGCGCGCGCCGCGCCTGGCTGGCGGCCGCCGCGCTGTCGCTCGCGCCGGCCGTCGTGCACTTGGCCGGCCTGCCGCCGCTGTTGGCCGCCGACGCGCTGTCGCGGCGGCGCTTCCCGCTGCTGGCCGATTTCGAGACGCGGACCGAGCTGGGCGGCTGGTACGAGAGCCACCAGGGCCGCCTGAGCGTCGTTCCCCGCGCGGGCGGGGGCGTCGCGCTGCGTCTGGAGGGCTCGCCGCCCCAGGTCTACCCGGGCGCGTACCTCAAGGGGTTCCCGCGCGACTGGACGGGCCTGACCACCCTCGAGTTCGACGCCCGCTGCGTCGGCGCCGACTCGGTCCGCTTGATCGTGCGCGCGGACGACTTTCTCGCCCGTAAGGACGGCGCCTGGCTGGCCGGCCGCTTCGCGGCGCGCCCTCACTGGCAGCGCTTTGCCTGGACTGCCGGCACCGCCCTCGGCCGCCGCCCCGCCCGCCCGCAGGACCGCCGCGACATGAACTCGCTCACGTTCTACATCGCCCGGCCGGCCTCGCCGGTGGCCGTGGAGATCGACAACCTGCGGCTGCGCTAGGCCGCGGCCGTGCCGCCTGCGCTCCCCAGTTGCCTCCTTCCCCGCCCCGGGTGTAGATTGCCCGCACCGCCCCGCCGGGCGGGCTTGGAGGTTTTCCCTTGTTCCGCGTCGGCGTGGGATGGGACCGGCACCGGCTCGAGCCCGGGCGTCTGTGCACCCTGGGCGGCGTCCGTTTCGCGGACTGCCCCGTGGGCCCGCTCGGGCACTCGGACGGCGACGCCGTCGTGCACGCCGTGATCGACGCCCTGTTGGGGGCGGCCGGCCTCGGGGACATCGGACGGCATTTTCCCGACACCGACCCCGCCTGGGCGGGCGCCGACAGCCTGGACCTGCTCGCCCGCTCGCGCGCGAAGCTCGCCGCTGCCGGCTGGCGGGTCGTGAACGTGGACATCACCCTGATCGCGCAGCGCCCGACGATCGCGCCCCGCGCGGCCGCCATGGCCGCGGCCATGGCCGGGCCGCTGCGGGTCGAGCCGGCGCTGGTGTCGGTCAAGGGGACCAGCGGCGAGGGGCTGGGCCCCGAAGGGCGGGGCGAATGCGTGACCGCCCTGGCCGTCGCTCTCCTGACCGAGGCTGGCGCGGCCGAATCTGGAGGCTGAGGGAATTGCGCGTTCTGGTCTTGATGGGCGGCGAGTCGACGGAGCGCGAGGTCTCGCTCAGGTCCGGCCGCGCCGTCGCGGCGGCGCTGCGCGCGCGCGGGCACGAGGCCGCCGAGCTCGACGTCACGGCTTTTCGCGATCTGCCGGCGCAGCCGGCCCTGCGCGACTGCGAGTTGGTTTTCCCCGCGCTGCACGGCGGCGCCGGCGAGGACGGGCGCCTGCAGGCGCTGCTGGAGCTGCTCGACGTGCCCTACGCGCTCTCCGGACCGCTGGCCAGCGCCCTGGCCATGGACAAGGCCGCGACCAAGCGCCTGATGAGGGGCGCCGGCATCGCGACGCCCGCCTGGCTGCAGGTCGTCTGGGATCCCGCCGCCGACCGTCCCGTGTCCGTGGCGAGCCGGTCCGGCGCCCGCTCTCCCGACCGCGGCGGCTTCAACGCCGGGCACGTGCTGGCGCGGGCGGAGGCGGAACTCGGTTTTCCGCTCGTGATCAAGCCCAACGCCGACGGCTCGAGCGTGGGGGTCGAGATCGTCCGTGACGCGCGCGGCTTCGAAGAGGCGTTCGCCCGGGCCGCGGGCGCGGGTCGCGACCTGCTGCTGGAGAAGTACGTGCCCGGCCGCGAGCTCACCGCGGCCATCGTGCTCGGCCGGCGGCTGCCCTTGCTGGAAATCGTGCCGCGGAAGGGTTTCTACGACTACGGAAACAAGTACACGACCGGCGCCAGCGAGTACCTCGTACCGGCGCCGATCCACTCCCCCGTCTACGAGCAGATCAGCGCCGACGCGCTGAGCCTCTACGACCTGCTCGGTTGCCGCGGCATGGCCCGCGTCGACTTCCGGCTCGACGGCGACGCCTGGTCCTGTCTCGAGCTCAACACCATTCCCGGCTTCACGACGACGAGCCTAGTGCCCAAAGCGGCGGCGGCGGTGGGGATAGGCTTCGAGGACCTGGTCGAGGATCTGTGCCGCGACGCGCTCGCGCGCACGGGCGCCGGCCGCGACGAGGCTAAGGCCGGACGCGGGAAGAAGGGAAAGGCCTGATGGCGCTGCACGTCTACGACCGCTTCACCGGCGCCAAGAAGAAGTTCGAGCCGGTGCGCCCCGGCAAGGTCGGCATGTACGTCTGCGGCATGACCGTGCAGGACCAGCCGCACGTCGGGCACATGTTCGCGTTCGTGGCGTGCGACATGATCCGCCGCTACCTGGAGTTCCTGGGCTATGAGGTCACCCACGTCCAGAATTTCACCGACATCGACGACAAGATCATCGCCAAGGCGCAGGCCGAGGGGGTCGACTACCGGGTCGTCGCGGAGCGCAACATGGCGCTCTACCACGCGGCGGCCGGCGCGCTGAGGCTTCTGCCGGCACACCAGTACCCGCTGGCGACCGAGAACATCGACGGCATCATCGACTACACGCGGAAGTTGATAACCTCCGGACATGCTTACGCCGTGGACGGCGACGTCTACTTCGACGTGCGCTCCTACGACGACTACGGGCGCCTCTCGGGCCGGCACGTCGACGACATGCGCACCGGCGCGCGCGTCGAGGTGGGGGAGAAGAAGCGCGACCCGCTCGATTTCGCCCTCTGGAAGGCGTCGCGCCCCGGCGAACCGGCCTGGGATTCGCCGTGGGGTCCGGGCAGGCCGGGGTGGCACATCGAGTGCTCGGTCATGGCGACCCGCTACCTCGGCGAGCATTTCGACTTCCATGGCGGAGGGCAGGATCTGCTCTTCCCGCACCACGAGAACGAGCGCGCCCAGTCGTGCGCCGCCACGGGGAGCCATTTCGTCAACTACTGGCTGCACAACGGCTTGCTCTATCTCGGCGGCTCGAAGATGTCCAAGTCGGACGGCAATTTCTTCGCCATGGCCGACGTGCTCGCCAAGGTTCGGCCCGAGATTGTCCGCTTCTTCCTCCTGAACGCCCACTTCCGCAGCCATCTCGACTACAGCGAGGAGCGCCTGCAGGAGACCGCCGCCGCCTACGATCGCCTGGCGCGGGGCGTGGGGCGGCTGCTGGCCGCGCTCGCGGCCGACGTGGCGCCCGTGCCCGCGGGCCTCGTGTCGGCCCAGGGCGAGATCCTGGCCAAGCAGGTGCGCGACCATCGCCGGCGTTTCTTCGCCGCGCTGGACGACGATTTCAACTCCGGTGGGGCCATCGGGGAATTGTTCGCCCTGGTCCGCGATCTGAACCAGTACCACGCCGCCGCGGGCGAGACGGTGCGGGACGAGGCGATCCTTGCGCAGGCGCGCGTCCTGCTGCAGGAGGCCGACCGGATCCTGGGCCTGTTCCCGGGCGGGTTGGCGTCGTGCCTGGAGGAGATGGACGAGGCGCCGGCAGAGATCCGGAGGCTGGCCGTAGAAAGGGAGGCGGCCCGCCGAGACCGCGATTGGGCGCAGGCCGACACGCTGCGGGCTCAGATCCAGGCCCAGGGGTGGCTGGTGGAGGACGGCCCGCAGGGCTCCGTCCTGCGGAGGCGCGGGTAGTCGCAGACCGCGCTCTGATCAGCACCGGTCTCAAGGAGTTGGCGTCAGCGGTAGGACGCCTTGAGCGATCCCAGAGACTGCCCCTCCACGGGAACCACGCCCACGAGTTCGGCCAACATCCACCAGAGCGCCTTGCCCTTTTGGTAGCAGTTGAAGCATTGGCTGTGGGCGCAGGCCAGGCACGTGGGGCAGGCGTGCGTGCTGCACCAGGCCGTGCACCAGTTGCAGAAGTCGGTTTCGTACGGGTAATAGGTGCCGGCAGGGTCGTAGCTCTCGATATCCGCGAAATCGTACAGGACCTTGTCATTGGCCGCGCAGTACGCCCTGACGAGGTTATTGTTGCGGTAGAGGATGCCGTCTGGTCCGGTACCATCCAGGTGTCCGGTCATGTAGACGAAAATGACGCCGGGATAGTCCTGCTCGAGTTGGCTCATGGCCTGCAGGTAGATATTGACCCCCGCCTCGGTGTTGGTCGACATCCCGCCGCACCAGGACCACATGACCACGTTGCACTCGGGGTGGGTGTTCAGCCAGTCTCTGGTCGGCTGGACCCAGTTGGTGTCTCCCAACTCTCCGAGATCATCCGTGTACTCCTGGCACGTGGGGCGGTCGTAGAGATCCGGATCCTCGATCTCGAGCATCCAGGCTCCCATCATTAGTTGGCTGCCGTGCGACGTGTGCCCGTAGAATATGCGCAAATCGTTGCGAACGCTGGAGAAGGCCTCATCGGGCAGCTTCTCGAATTTGAGGCAGGCCGTGTGATCGGCGACGATGGCCGCGGTCGCCAGGCTGGGCAGCCCGGCAATGGCGAGTGCAAACAGGATAAATTTCCCCATGATTTCCCCCTGAACTGCTTGCTGGGTGGGAGGCGCGGGGAGGCGATCCCAGCGCCGGTCGCGCCGGGCCATGATAGCACGCTTTCCCCCGTTTCGCCTGATCCGGGCGAAAAAAGGCGGGGAGGGCGCCTGCCGCCCCAAAATAGATCGGCCGGCGCCTTGACAGGAAATCCCGGAAGGCTATATATTCCCAACCCCATTGGTCCCAGGCCTGCTGTGACGGGGCAGTTCTACGGCTATGCCCGGCTTTTTTTTGTTTTGCAAAGCCGGGGGCGCGCCAGGCCTGCGCTGGGGGCTGGCGTAGCTCAACTGGTAGAGCTCCTCACTTGTAATGAGGGGGTTGGGGGTTCAAGTCCCTTCGCCAGCTCCAACCCGACGGCGCGCGGATCGGCGCGCCCGGGCGCGAGGATTAGGGCGTGTGGGGGGGTTCCCGAGTGGTCAAAGGGACCAGACTGTAAATCTGTCGGCGAACGCCTTCGGAGGTTCGAATCCTCCCCCCCCCACCACTGGATAGATGGGCGGCGCCTCGGGGCGCCGATGAGGAGCGGGAATAGCTCAGTTGGCTAGAGCATCAGCCTTCCAAGCTGAGGGTCGCGGGTTCGAGTCCCGTTTCCCGCTCCAGCTTCGACGGCGACCGTTCCCGATAACGACGGGGCGCGCAGCTTCGGGGAGCCCACGTAGCTCAGTCGGTAGAGCACTTGCATGGTAAGCAAGCGGTCAGCAGTTCGATTCTGCTCGTGGGCTCCACTGACCGCGCCGCCGAGTGCCTCGGCCACGTCGAACGGATGATGATGCCGCCGGCCGGTGCCGGCCCCAGGACTGGAACCCCTTCCCACGGGAGGCAGCGCGATGGCGCGCGAGAAGTTTCAGAGGACGAAGGAACATGTGAACGTCGGGACGATCGGTCACGTGGACCACGGGAAG
>CALMJK010000008.1 GCA_937864225.1 uncultured bacterium
GAAGGCCTGATCAAGCTCGTCCTGGATTTGCGAGGAAACACGAGGGGCCTGCCGCTAAGGCAGGCCCTCGCGCATGCTGGCGCGGCTCCCTGCAGCCCAAAAAGGCAAGGGGGCCGCCAATCAGCAACCCCCTTCTATGAATCTGCTGGTAGGCCGCCGCGGACTCGAACCGCGTACCATCTCCTTAAAAGGGAGATGCTCTGCCAGATGAGCTAGCGGCCCACCGCGTGTTGAAGGCGCGAGTCAGCATAGGACAGGCCGCGCCGGGTGTCAAAGGCATGGCGGGGCGTCAAGCGGCGTTCACGCCGTTCGGCGTCCAGATGGTCTCGTCGCGCCCCCGGCCGACCGAGATACCGCGGATCGGCGCGCCCAGGCTCGTCTCGATGAACTCGAGGTAGCGCCGCGCGGGGCCCGGCAATTCCGCCAACCGCCGGCACGCGGTCGTCGCGCTCCCCCAGCCCGGGAACTCGCGGTACACCGGCCGGCAGCGGGTCAGCAGCTCGGCCCGGACGGGAAACGACTCGAGCCGTTGGCCGTCCAGCTCGTAGGCGATCGCCACCTGCAGCGCGGCCTGCGAATCCAGGACGTCGAGCTTCGTGATGTAGAGACCCGTCATGCCGTTCAGGTCCACCGCGTAGCGGCCGGCCAGCAGGTCGAACCAGCCGCAGCGTCGCGGGCGGCCCGTGGTCGCGCCGTACTCGCCGCCCAGCTGCCGCAGGCACTCCGCCTCGTCGGCCAGCAACTCGGTCGGGAAGGGGCCGTTGCCCACGCGCGTGCAATAGGCCTTGAAAACGCCCAGAACTTCACCCAGACAACGTGGCGGCAACCCCGTGCCGGTCACCGCGCCGCCCACGCTGCAGTTGCTCGAAGTGACGAACGGGTAGGTCCCGTGGTCGAAGTCGAGCAACGTGCCCTGTGCCCCCTCGAACAGCGCCGACTCCCGCCCCTCCCGGACGCCGGCCAGCGCCTCGTACGGGTTGACGATCATCGGGCCGAGGCTCTTGGCGAGCACGACCAGTTCCTCGGCGATCACCTCGGCCGGGAGCGGATCCGACTTGTAGAGCTCGCTGAGCGCCTCGTTGGCGTCGAGCACCTTCTCGATCACCTTGCGCTCGAGATTCTCCTTGGGCAGCAGCAGATCGCCCATGCGCATCCCGTGGCGCCAAGCCTTGTCCACGTAGGCCGGCCCGATGCCGCGTCCAGTCGTGCCGATGTTGCGCCGCCGGAGCTTGGCCTCGCGCAGCTCGTCGAGGCGGCGGTGATAGGGCAGGATCAGGTGCGCCGAAGCGGCCACGAAAAGGCGCCCCCGCACGCGCACGTCCTGCTCCTCGAGCGCCACGATCTCATCGCGCAACTGCCAGGGGTCGATGACCATGCCGTTGCCCAGGAAGCAGCGCGCTTTTTCGTGAAAGACCCCCGAGGGCAGCAGGTGCAGGACATGCTCGCGCCCGCCCGCCTGGATCGTGTGCCCGGCGTTGGCGCCACCCTGGTAGCGGATCACCCAATCCACGCCCTCGCCGACGGCGTCGACGATCTTGCCCTTGCCCTCGTCGCCCCATTGTCCGCCGATGATCACTCGGTTTGACACGCGGTTCTCCCGTCGCGCGGTGCGCCGGCGGCCCGGACCAGCGGCGTCCCGCAAAAAAAAGAGTCTCTGTCCCAGAGACTATCCGAGCCTTGCTTGGAGGGCAGCACTCAATTGGTGTTGAAAAGGGATTTCAGCGCGCCCCACGTGGCTTCGTCTGTGGAGGCCGCTTCGCAATCGCCGTCCACGCCGGGATTGGTGGTCTGCTGCGTCACGTTCCGATCGGGCGTTCCGTCGCCGTTGGAATCACCGAGTTCAACCCCGTTCGAACAGCCGTCGCCATCTGCGTTGGCTTCGGCCAAGGTGTCATCCCAGAGCAGGCCGTTCTGCTGGAAGGCCACGCCGAAAGGGTTCAGAGCCGCTCCGGTCGGCACGGCATAGGAACTCGCTCCGTCATGGCAATTTGCACAGCCAAAGGTAGTCGCCGAGGAGGGCAAACGGGACAGATACCCGCAGTCGCTGGCCGCCGAGGCCACTACGGCCGCCACGGCCAGCCCCAGCGCCAAACCGATCACCAGACGCCGAAACGAACGTTCCATATGCCTGTCAGCACGCCTGTTAACAAGAAACCCGTGCAGCCCTCCGGCAGCCGACCCGCTCGGCCAGCCGACCCCTCTGGCTAATTATGCCAGAAAAGGCCGCCCGCCGCAAGCCCCGCTTCCAAGTTCCGTGCCAGCGATGTTCTCAGGCGCCTCACGCCGGCCCTGCGGCGGCGGCGTCCAGGACCGCCTCGATCCAGCCCAGCATCTCCTGTCGCCCCTCCCGCTTCGCGGCCGAGGTCAGGATGAGGGGGGTCTGCGGCAACAGCTCGAGCGTTTCGACGATCGCGCGCAGGTGCGTGGACCACCGCGGCCGCCCCACCTTGTCGGTCTTGGTCACGGCGATCGCCATCGGCAGCTTCCGCTCGCGCAGCCACCAGGACATCTCGCGATCCTGCTCCGAAGGCACGTGCCGGAGGTCGAGCAGGTGGAACACGGCGAGGGGGCGATCCTCGGCGCTCAGAAAGGCCAGAATGAGCCGGCGCCACGCCTCTCGCTCCTTCTGGCTGACCTTGGCATAGCCGTAGCCGGGCAGATCGACGATGTAGAAACGCCGCGGCCCCTCGACGAGATAATAGTTCAACAGGCGGGTCTTGCCCGGCTGACGGCTCGTGCGCGCCAGGCCGGCGCTCCCCAGGAAGTAATTGATGAGCGACGACTTCCCACAGTTGCTCCGGCCCACGACGGCGAACTCGGGCAGTCTCGGCTGGGGCCGGTCGGCGAGACCGGCCGCGCTGGTCACGAAACTGACGCGCACGCCTGCTCCGCCGCCGGCAACAACGCCAGGTCCAGGACCTCTTCCATCGTCTCGACCAGCCGCACTTCGAGCCGTTTGCGGACCATCTGCGGCAGTTCGAGATACTCGCCCTCATTGTCCCTGGGGATGATCAGGGTGTGCGCGCCGGCGCGGATCGCGGCCACGGCTTTTTCCGGCAAACCGCCGATCGGCAGCACCTTGCCCCTGAGCGTGACCTCGCCCGTCATGGCCACATCGCGCCGCGCGCAGCGTTGCTCCAGCAACGAGACGAACGCGGTCGCGATCGCAATGCCCGCGCTCGGCCCATCCTTGGGAATGGCCCCCTCCGGCACGTGCAGGTGGATGTCGTGCTCCTTGACGTATTCGCGCGGGAGGCGCCGGCAATGCGCGCGGGCGTAGCTCAGGGCGGTCTCCGCCGATTCCTTCATGACCTCCTTGAGATTGCCCGTGATCATGAGCTTGCCGGAACCGGGCATGGACAGGACCTCGATCTGGAGCACCTCGCCCCCGGCCGTGGTCCATGCCAGCCCCGTCACGGCTCCCACTTCCGGATCGCGCTCGACCGCGGGCCGGTGAAAACGCCGGGCGCCCAGGTAGCGGGGGAGCGCCGCCGGGGTCACCGCCGGGGGCAGCTTGCCGGCTTCGGCGCGCGCCTTGGCCACCTTGCGGCAGATCGTCGCGATCTCCCGCTCCAGGTTGCGGACCCCAGCCTCGCGCGTCCAGCCCTCCGCCACGGCTTCCAGCGTGCGCCGCGTCAGACCCCGCCGCCAGCCCCGAATGCCGTTGCGCCTAAGTTGGCGCGGCACCAGGTACTGTTCGGCGATGCGCAGCTTCTCGTGCTCGAGATATCCGGGTAGGCGGATGATCTCCATGCGGTCCTCGAGCGCCGGCGGGATGGAGTGCAGGGAGTTCGCCGTGGTGATGAACATGACCTCGCTCAGATCGAAGTCGACCTCGAGATAGTGATCGCTGAAATGCGAATTCTGCTCCGGGTCCAAGACCTCGAGCAGGGCCGCGGACGGGTCGCCTCGGTAGTCCGCGCCGAGCTTGTCGATCTCGTCCAACAGGAAGACCGGATTCTTGGTGCCAGCCTTGCGCAGCGACTCGATGATGCGCCCCGGCTTGCTGCCGATGTAGGTGCGGCGGTGTCCGCGGATTTCTGCCTCGTCGCGCACGCCGCCCAGCGAAATGCGCACGAATTTCCGCCCCATGGAATCGGCGATGGACCGCCCCAGGCTCGTCTTGCCGACCCCCGGCGGACCGACCAGACAGAGAATGGAACCCTGCATCTTGCGCGTGAGCCTGTAGACGGCGAGAAACTCGACGATGCGGTCCTTCACCTTGTCGAGGCCGTAGTGATCGGCGTCGAGCCGGGCCCTCACGCGCCGAGTGTCCAGGCGATCGCGCGAGCGCTTCTGCCAAGGCAGCGACAGCAGCGTGTCCAGATAGTTGCGCACCACGGTGGCCTCGGGCGACATCCCCGGCATCTTGGCCAGCCGCGCCACTTCCCGGCGGGCGATCTCGACCGCCTCGGCGCTCAGGTCGGCGCACGAGATGCGCTCGTGATACTCTTCTGCTTCGCTGTCTTCGTCCGCCGAGTAGCCCAACTCCTTGCGGATCGCGCGCAGTTGCTCGTTGAGGTAGAACTCGCGCTGGTTCTTCTGAACCTGGCTCTGCACCTCGGAATCGATCCGCTGTTCGATTTCCAGGATTTCCAGTTCGTCGGCAAGCACCTGGTTGATGCGCCGCATGCGAGCCGTGACGCTGGCCTCCTCGAGCAGCTGCTGCTTGATCGGCACCTTGCCCAAGATGTAGGCGCTGATGGAATCGACCATGCGGTCGATCTCCTCGAGATTCAGGACCGAGAGCAGGATCTCGTCCGGAAGGCGTTTGTTGAGTCTCACGTACTCCTTGAAACGGTCCTTGATCGAGCGGCTGAGCGCCTCGACCTCGAGGCCTTCCTCGAACGTCTCCTCCAAGGGGCCGACCATGACCTCGAGATGCTCGTCGTCGGACAGGTACTGCTCGATCCTCACGCGCGCCACGCCCTCGACCAGAATCTTCAAGGTCTCGTCCGGCGTGCGGATGATCTGGAGAATCTTGATGATGCTGCCGACCTCGTACAGGTCCTCGGGGCCCGGTTCCTCCTTTTCGGATTCACGCTGGGCGGTGACGACGATGTACTTGTCGCGCTCCACCGCTTCTTCGAGCGCCGCGATCGAGCGGGAACGGCCGACCAGCAGCGGCGTCACCATATAGGGGAAAACCACCACGTCGCGCAGCGGCAGCAGCGGCAACTGGCGCGGCAGGCGAATGGTCTCGTCTTTGCGTTTGATGCTGAACTCAGCGTCGTTCATGTCACTCCTGCGTCCCGCGAAGCGCCGGTGCACAGGCGCCGGGAGCGGGCCTCCCGACCCGCTCCTCCGGGGTTCGGCCGCGGTGCGCTCAGGCTTCCTTGGCGCGGAGGGAAGAATCGCCGGTCAAGACGTCGGGGTCGACGCGGCGCTCGATGGTCTCCCGCGTGATGACGACCTGGCGCACGTCCTCCATCGATGGGATTTCGAACATCACGTTGCGCATGACGGATTCCATGATGGAGCGCAGTCCGCGGGCGCCCGTTTTGCGTTTGATCGCCAGTTCGGCGACGGCCTCGAGCGCCTCCGGCTCGAACACCAGCCCGACGTTCTCCATCTCGAGAAGCTTGGCGTATTGCTTGGTCAGCGCGTTGCGAGGCTCCAGCAGAATGCGCACCATGGCGACCTTGTCCAGGTCCTCCAGGGCCGCGACGACCGGGAGCCTGCCCACAAGCTCGGGGATCAGACCGTACTTCATCAGATCCTCCGGCTCCACCAGGGCGAGCACGTTCTCTCGCCGGCGGAAGACGCTCCGCTCGTCGTCGCGCCCAAAGCCGAGGATGTTCTTGCCGATACGGCGCTCGACGACCTTGTCGAGCCCCTCGAAGGCGCCTCCGCAGATGAAAAGGATGTTCCGCGTGTTCACCTCGAGGTATTTCTGTTGCGGATGCTTGCGGCCGCCCTGCGGGGGCACGTTGGCAACCGTGCCTTCCAGGATCTTCAACAGCGCCTGCTGCACGCCCTCGCCCGAGACGTCCCGCGTGATAGACGGATTCCCGCTCTTGCGGGCGATCTTGTCGATCTCGTCGACGTAGACGATGCCCTGCTCGGCGGCCGGGATGTTGTAATCCGCCGCCTGGAGCAACCGCACGAGGATGTTCTCCACGTCTTCGCCGACGTAGCCGGCCTCCGTCAGGGCCGTCGCGTCGGCGATGGCGAACGGAACGTTCAGGAAGCGCGCGAGCGTCTGCGCGAGCAGCGTCTTGCCAGTGCCCGTCGAGCCGATGAGCATGATGTTGCTCTTCTCGATCTCGACGTCGTCCACGCCGGCCTGCTTCTGGTGGATCCGCTTGTAATGGTTGTAAACCGCGACCGCGAGGCTGATCTTCGCGTCTCTCTGGCCGATGACGTACTCGTCCAGGTGAGCCTGGATCTCGCGCGGCTTCAAGAAACGCGGCGGCGCAAGAGTGCTCTCATCGAGCAGCTCTCCCTCCAGGATGTCGTTGCACAGTTTGATGCATTCGCTGCAGATGTAGACAGCGGAGGGCCCGGCCACCAGTTTGGCGACCTCGTCCTGACCACGACCGCAGAATGAGCATTTTATCATTTGGGGCGAGCCGAACTGGCGCCGCTTCATCTCCCCTCCCCTACGCGAAAACGCCCGGGCGTTTCTCGCGTGGAGCTAATCGCGACTCTTGTCCTTCACGATTTCCGAGCGGCGCTCAATGACGCGGTCGACGATGCCATAATCCCTGGCGCCTTCGGCCGACAGGAAGAAATCGCGGTCACTGTCCTTTGCGATCTTGTCCACAGTCTGTCCCGTGTGCTTGGCCAGGATGTCGTACAACCGATCGCGCAGGAAGAGAATCTCCTTGGTGTAGATCTCCAGCATGGCCGCCTGGCCCGAGCTGCCTCCCAGCGGCTGATGGATCATAACTCTGGAATGCGGCAGCGCCGAGCGCTTGCCCGACCCGCCCGCGGCGAGCAGCACAGCCGCCATGCTGGCCGCTTGCCCCATGCAGATGGTGACGACGTCGTTGCTAAGGTACTGCATAGTATCATAGATAGCAAGACCGGCGGAGATGCTGCCACCCGGCGAATTGATGTAGAGATAGATGTCGCGTTCTGGGTCTTCCGATTGGAGGAACAGCATTTGCGCGATCACGATGTTCGCCACCGTGTCCTCTATGGGGACTCCTAAAAAAATGATCCGATCCTTCAGCAACCGGGAAAAAATGTCATAGGCGCGCTCGCCGTGGCTGGTCTGGTCGACAACGTACGGGATCAGCATCGCGACTCCTTGGTCCGGCGTTCGCAATCGATTTGCCCGGTCCGACGCCAGTTGGCGTCTCCCGCTCGTCAGGCGCTCTCTTGCGCGAAGCGAGCGCCGCGTTCTCCTCGCATGAAACGTACCCGTCCGCTCATTCCCGCGCCGCCGCCTCGGCCACGGTGGTCATGACCGCGTGACCGAGCAGGAAATCGAACGTGCGGCGCTCCTCAAGCGCCCGCGCGATGCGCTCCCTCTCGGGTCCTTCCGCCGCGTACTGCCGGTACTTGTCCGGGTCGAAGCCGTGCTCCCGCGCGATCTCCTCGATGCGCGCGTCGACATCCGCGTCGGTCACGGCGATCCCGGCCTGGCGGCGCACCGCCTCAAGCAGGAAAATGCTTCGCACGACCCGCTCGGCGAGCGGACGCGTCAGTTCGCGATAGCGCTCGTCCTCCTCCGGCGCGTTGGCGCGACCGGCGCGCTCGTTGCGCTCATGCAGTTCGCGCAGGCCGGTCTCGAGGTACTGCGCCACGAGCGACGGCGGCACGGGGATCGCGTTCTTCTCCAACAGTCGATCGAGCAGTTGCTCCTCCAGTTCGCGGCGGCTGGTCTCCGCGTCCTGCTTGAGCAGATCCCCGCGGATGGCGCCGCGCAGGCTGAGCAACGTCTCACCCGGTTTGATGGCGGCGGCGAACGCATCGTCGACTGCGGGCAAGCTTTTTTCCAGCACCTGCAGGATCTCGCAAAGGTAGCGCACGGTCTGTCCGCGCAACTGCTCGTTGAAATGGTCGGCTGGGTATGCCACGACGACTTCGCGCACGTCCCCCGCCATCGTTCCCGCCAGCGCCTCCTCGAAGTCCGCGATGTTGCCCGCCTCGCCAAGCTCGAATTCGTAGCCCTTGATCCGGCGGGCGTGGTCCGGCTGCCCATCGTCGCCCAGCGGCGTGATGTCGAGCGCGAGCAGATCGCCCGCGCGCGCGCCGCGGTCCACGCGTTCGCGCAACGCTCGCCCCTCGCGCAGCCGCGCGACCACGGCGTCGACGTCGCCGTCCTTCACGCGGGGCTCACGACGCTCCAGCGGCAAGCCTTCCCAACCCGTGATCGTTATCTCGGGACGCACCTCGACGGTGATCTCGAAGCGCAGCGGCTGCCCCTCGTCCAGGCTGACCTTGTCGACGCGGGGATCGTTGACCGGGAAGAACGCGTGCTCCTCGAGGGCCGCGCGATAGGCTTGCGGGATCATCTGCTCCAGGGCCTGGGCGCGCAGCTGCGCGCCCAGCTCCTTCTCCAGAAGGGCCACGGGCACGTGGCCGCGTCGGAAACCCGGACGCTCGGCCCGCTTGCGCGCCGACTGCAGCAATCGCCCGTACTCGCCGTCATAGTGCGCGCGCGCGACCTCGACCTTGATCACCCGCTGCCAAGGCTCGGGCCGCTCCACGGCGGTGTGGAAGTCGGCAGCGGGGGCTTCGTTGGGGTCGGTCATGGATCGGATCCTCGGTTCGGGGTGCGGCCGCCCTGCGTCGCGATGGCGAGCACTGGTGCGAGAGGGGGGACTCGAACCCCCACGGCCGTTGCCACGGGAACCTAAATCCCGCGCGTCTACCAGTTCCGCCACTCTCGCGCCACGAACGCCGTCGGCACGACGGTGTTTCCGTCTAAGTGCTTATAAAACAATGGCCTGGCGACCAGCGCCGGCCGCGGTCAATATAGCAGGGACCCGAGCGGTGGTCAAGCACGCCCCGCCTCACCTGACCTTGCGATAGATGGTGCGGCTGGCGATGCCCAGGATGGCCGCCGCGGTCTCCTTGTCCCCGCCGCAGCTGGCCAGCGTCGCGCTGATGATCTTGAGCTCGGCCTCCCGCAGCGGCGTGCCGATGGGAACGGTGACCGATTCGTACCACTTCTTGCCAGCCACCACCGAGGGCGGCAAAGCGTCCACGTCGACGAACGGCCCCTTGCTCAGCACGACGGCTCGCTCGATGCAGTTCTCGAGCTCGCGCACGTTGCCGGGCCACGAGTAGCGATTCAGGGTTTCCACGGCCGCTTTGGTGAAACCACCGAGCTCCTTGTGGTTCTTTCCGTTGTAGACCTGCAGGAAAAAATTGGCGAGCAGGATGATGTCGCCTCCCCGCTCGCGCAACGGAGGCAGATCGATGTTGATGACGTTCAGGCGGTAGTAGAGATCCTCACGAAAGGCGCCCACCTCGACTTTTCGCAGCAGGTCCGCGTTCGTGGCCGCCACGAGACGCACGTCCACCTCGATCGGCTCGTTGCCGCCCAGACGTTCGAAGATTCCCTCCTGAAGCACTCGCAGCAGCTTGACTTGGATGGTCGGCGACATCTCGCCCACCTCGTCCAATAACAGCGTGCCGCGATGCGCGACCTCGAAGCGCCCTTTGCGCCGGGCCATGGCGCCCGTGAACGCACCCTTCTCGTAGCCGAACAGCTCGGCTTCCAGCAGGGTCTCGGGCAGGGCCGCGCACGATACCTTCACCAGCGGCCATTTCGCCCGGTCGCTCCAGCGGTGGATGGCATTGGCGATGACCTCCTTGCCCGTGCCGCTCTCGCCCGTCAACAACACGGTCGCGGTGCTGCCCGCGACCTGACGCGCGGTTTCGACCGTCGCGCGCATCACCTCGCTCTTGCCGATGATGTCGTGCTGCCCGCGGATTTCTTCGAGCTGGCGGCGCAGCTCGAGGTTCTCCGCCATGAGTTGCTGCTTTTCCAGCGCCTTGCGCACGACGTTGAGCGTCGTGCCCGTGGTGAACGGCTTCTCGAGGAAATCGTAGGCGCCCTGCTTCATCGCCTCCACGGCGGTCTCAATGGTGCCGTGGCCCGTGATGATGACGACCTCGGTGGAGGGGGATACGACCTGGGACGCCTTGAGCAAATCCATCCCGCCCACGCGCGGCATGACCAGGTCGGTCAGCACGAGGTGCACCTCGTGCCGGCGCAGCATTTCCAGCCCTTCTTCCCCATTGGGCGCCACCAGAACTTGATAGCCATTGCGCCGCAACAGCTTGGACAGAGCCAGGCAAAGCTCGGGCTCGTCGTCCACGACCAAGATGCAGGCGGAATCGCCCTGGGTGGAGGCAGTAACGTTGGGCTCTTCCAAAACGTCTCCTTCGGCTCAGCAAGGCGAGCGCGAATGCTCGCGGCGGAGACATTTTGTCGCGACAATGACGGAATGTCAATAGCTGGAGACAAAATGGAACAATGGGCGCCGCGGCCGCGCGCACCTATCCGGCGTTCGCCCCGGGCCCGGCGCCGAAGCCGCGGACGGCGCGCCCGAGGAGCCCCCGGGCGTGCGCGGCCCGTTCCAACTCCTCTCTGAATCGCGGGTCGGCGACCCCGATCAGGGCGCGAGCGCGCTCGCGCAGGTTGCGGCCGCGCAGCGGCGCCACGCCGTGCTCGGTGACCACGACATGCACGTCCGCGCGCGTGGCCACGACCCCCGCCCCTTCGGCGAGCACCGGCACGAGACGCGAGACCGCGCCGTCGCGCGCGGTGGCGGGCAAGGCCGTGATCGCCAGGCCGCCCCTGGACATGGTCGCTCCGCGCATGAAATCGATCTGCCCGCCGAACCCGGACCAGATCGTCTGGCCCAGCGAATCGGCGCAGACCTGACCGCTGAGATCCACCTGCAGCGCTCCATTCACGGCGACCATGCGGTCGTTGCGGGCGATGTGGAAGGGATTGTTCACGTATTCCGAGGGGTGGAATTCGATCTGCGCGTTGTCGTGCACGAAATCGTACAGCTCGCGGCCGCCCATGATGAAGCTGGTGACGACTTTGCCCGGGTGGAAGTTCTTCCGCTCTCCGTTGACCACGCCGGATTCGATCAGGCCCTGCAGACCGTCGCTGAACATCTCGGTGTGGACGCCCAGATCGCGCCGGTCCCCCAGGTGGTCGAGGACCGCCGCCGGAATGCCGCCAATGCCGACCTGCAGGCAGACGCCGTCCTCCACGAGGTTGGCGACATGATGCCCGATCCGCCGCTCGACGGGCGCCAGCTCGCGCGAGCGCCAGTTCGCCAGCGGCCGGTCGACTTCCACAAACGCGTCGATCTTGCTGACGTGGATGAAGCTGTCGCCGAGTGTTCTGGGCATGTGCCGATTGATCTCGGCCACGATCCGCTTGGCCGCCAGCGCCGCCGGCTTGGTCACGCCCACCTCGATGCCGAAGCTGCAGAAACCGTGCTCGTCGGGCGGAGAAAGCGTCACCAGCGCGTGGTCGAGCGGCAGGCTGCCGTCGCGCAGCATTTCCGGCACCTGGTGCAGGTGGGCCGGCACGTAGTCGGCTCGTCCCTCCTGGACCGCTTCCCGGACGTTGTCGCCGACGAAGAACGTGTTGCAGCGAAAACTGTCCGCCATGTCCCGCGCGGCGTAGGGCGCCGGGCCGACGGTCAGGATCTGCAGGATTTCGACTCCTGCCAACTCCGCGGCCCGGGCGGTCAGCGCGTCGACGAGAGCCTGGGGCACGGCGCAGCCCGATCCGATGTAGACGCGTTCGCCCGAATGCACGCCGAGGACGGCATCGGCCGCGGTCGCGCGCTTGGCGCGGTACTGTTCCAGCCAGGTCATGACGCTCCTCAGCGGTCCAGCAGTTCGTCGAGCGGCTCGTGCGGCACGCCGTGCGCGGCCGCCACCCGGGCGTGCACGACGCGGCCGCGGAAGACGGCCGTCCCGCAAGCCAGCTCGCGGTTGCGGCGCAGGGCGTCCGCGACCGGTTCGGCCGCCAGCGCCGCGACGAGCGGCAGCGCCACGTTCCCGAGCGCGTGCGTCGCCGTGCGGGCGACGAGGCTGGGCAGGTTGGGCACGCAAAAATGGGTGATCCCGTCCACGACGTACACCGGATCGCTCAGGCGGGTCGGCCGGCTCGTTTCAAAACAGCCGCCCTGGTCGATCGCGACGTCGAAGACGACGGCGCGATCACGCAGCAGCTCGAGCATGTCGCGGGTCACGAGATGCGGCGTGCGCGCGCCGGGGATCAGGACCGCGCCGACCACGACGTCCGCGTAGCGCAGGGTTTTGTTCAGCGCGGAGTCGCTGGCCATGTACGTGGTGAGTCGGCCGCCGAACCGCCAATCGAGCTCCCGGAGCGTTTCGTAGTCGGCGTCGAGGAGCGTGACGCGGGCGCCGCTGCCCAGAAAGGCGCGCGCCGCGTTGCGGCCCAGCACGCCGCCCCCCAGAATGAGCACCTCGGCCGGCGGCACGGCAGGCAAGCCGCCCAGGAGCACGCCCCGTCCGCCGTGGTCGCTCTGGAGCCAGCGCGCGGCCAGTTGCGGCAGGATGCGGCCGGCGATCTGGGACATGGGCCGCAGGACCGGCAGGCCTCCACGTTCGTCCGCGACCACAGCCCAATCCACGGCGGTGCAGCCGCGCTCGCAGAGCGTCTTCAGCAGGCGGGCCGGCTGGGCCGCCAGGTGCAGGAGGGCCGCGAGCGCCTGGCCGGGCTGCAGGCATTCCCATTCCTCGGCCGTGGGCGCCAGCACCTTGACGATCAGACCCGCTCGGCCGTAGACCTCGTCCCGGGAGTGCACGATCCGCGCGCCGGCCGCCGTGAATTCCTCGTCGGGAAAGCCGCCCCCCGCCCCCGCATTTCGCTCCACCAAGACCTCGTGCCCCTGCCGGACGAGGCCCAGCGCCGCGGCCGGCGGCAGGCCGACGCGATTCTCGTCTGCAGCCTTCTCACGCGGAATCCCGATGATCATGGCATGCTCCCGGTCGCGCGTCTCGCTCAGGCGCCGCGCCCCTCGGTTACCCAGGCGTGTCCCTTGTGGAACGCCTGCAGATTCATGTCCACGAGGTTGCGCTTCTTGATCACCTCGCGCAGGGTCTGTTCGACCAGCGCCGGCGGAAACGCGCCGACCGCGGCGCAGAGCGCGCCTAGCACGACCACGTTCGCCACCCTCGGCGATCCGACCTCGTCGGCCATCTCGGTGGCCGGCAGCTTCACGAGGCGCGCTTTGGTGTGGCCGACCGCCTTCTGCACGATGGACGTGTCCACGATGAGCAGGCCGCCGTCCACGACGCTGCCAGCGAAGGCGTCGAGCGAGGGCTGGTTCATGACCACGAGCACGTTGGGGCGCTCGACGATCGGCGTGCCGATACGCTTGGCCGAAACGTTGACCTGGCAGTTGGCGGTGCCCCCGCGCATTTCGGGGCCGTAGGATGGGATCCACGACACCTGCAGACCGGCCCGCATGCCGACCTGGGCCAGGAACAGGCCCAGCGACAGGATCCCCTGCCCGCCGAATCCCGCGAACTTGCAGTTCAGATCCGCCGCGAGCTTGACGGCCTCGCCGGCGGCCTTGTCCTGCCGATCCGAGGCGCCCAGATATTGCGACACGCGCTCCGGATCGAACGGCGCCGTCTGGCGGTGCCATTGGCCCTCTCTGACATCGCCCTCGTCCTTGAAAACGCCCAGCGGAAAGACCTTGGTCATCTCGGTCAGCATCCAGGCGCGCGCGTCCGGCGGCTCCATCTTCCAGCCCGTCGGGCACGGCGCGAGGATTTCCACGAAACTGTAGCCGCGTCCCTCCATCTGGTTGCGCAGCGCCTTGTGGATGGCCTTGCGGGCCTTCTGCGTGTGCTTCGCCTCACCGATGGCCACGCGCTCGATGTAGCTCGGCGCCGGCAAAGTCGCGAGCAGCTCGCACATGCGGATCGGATTGCCGTGCACGGTTTCCATGCGCCCCAGCGGGGAAGTCGTGGTCTTCTGCTGGATGAGCGTCGTGGGCGCCATCTGGCCGCCCGTCATGCCGTAGATGGCGTTGTTCACGAAGAAGACGGAGATGTTCTCGCCGCGGTTGGCCGCATGGATCGTCTCGGCCGTGCCGATGGCGGCCAGATCGCCGTCCCCCTGGTAGGAGATCACGATCGCTTCGGGGTTGGCACGCTTGACGCCCGTGGCGACCGCCGGCGCCCGCCCGTGCGCGGCTTGATAGTTGCCGACATCGAAATAGTAATAGGCGAAGACGCTGCACCCGACCGGCGAAACGAGCACGGTGCGTCCCGCCACGCCCAGATCGGAGAGCGCCTCCGCGATCATCTTGTGGATGTTGCCGTGTCCGCAGCCGGGACAGTAGTGCGTAGCCTGCTTGGCGGGGCCGCCCTTGCGCTCGAAGACGTCGTAGAACGCCCGCGACTTCTCAGTGACTTTCATGGCCGCCCCCTTTCAAGAGCCTCGCGTACTCGGCCACGATCTCATCGCCGCCCGGCACGACACCGCCACAACGGCCGTAAAAGTGCACGGGCCGCTTCCCGAACACGGCCAGGCGCACGTCTTCGACCATTTGCCCGGTGTTCAACTCGACCGAGAGAAATGCTTTCGCCCGTCCCACGGCAAGTTCGGCCAAGCGCGCGGACGGGAACGGCCAGAGCGTGATCGGCCTCAGCAAGCCGACTTTCAGGCCCCGCTCGCGCGCTTCGTCCACCGTCGAGTAAACGATACGGGACACGATGCCGTAGGCGACGACGATGAGGTCGGCGTCCTCCGTGCGGTACTCCTCGCAGCGGACCTCGTCCCGCGCGCACGCCGCGTACTTGTCGCGCAGCTTCAGATTGTGAGCCTCGAGATGGTGCGGATCGAGCACGATCGAACTGACCACGTTGCGCCTTGTCGCCTCGTCGCCTCGCACGCACCACGACGAGTGATCGTACGGCACCGGTTTGGCCTGAGGCACGTCCACCGCTTCCATCATCTGGCCGATGAAGCCGTCGGCGAGCACCATGGCCGGATTGCGGTAGCGATCGGCCAGATCGAAGGCGAGCATCGTCAGGTCGCACATCTCCTGGGCGCTGTTGGGCGCCAACACGATGAGACGATAACTGCCGTGTCCGCCGCCTTTCGTGGCCTGGAAGTAGTCGCTCTGTTCGGGCGCGATGTTGCCCAGGCCAGGCCCGCCACGGTTGATGTTCACGATGACCAGCGGCAACTCTGCTCCGGCCGCGTACGACAGGCCTTCCTGTTTGAGGCTGACGCCGGGGCTCGAAGAGGCGGTCATCACGCGAATCCCCATGCCCGCCGTGCCATAGCACATGTTGATGGCGGCCACTTCGCTCTCCGCCTGGATGAACGTGCCCCCGAGCGCGGGGAAGTGCAGTGCCGCCGCGTGCGCGATCTCGCTGGCGGGCGTGATCGGATAGCCGTAGTAGGCCCGGCATCCCGCCGACAGGGCCCCCACGATGATCGAATCGTTGCCCTTCATGAATTTCTTGGCCATGTCCCGACTCCTAAGGGGCTGGACTCACGGTTTGACGACGCGGATGGCGCTCGGCTCCGGACAGGCATAGAAGCAAAGGGCGCAACCGGTGCAGCCCTGCCCGGCGTACTGGGCAGGGTGGTAGCTGGAGGCGTTGAGTTTCTCGCTGATCGAGATAACGTCTTTGGGACAGATTGAGATGCAGAGCTTGCACCCCTTGCAGAGTTCCACGTTGATCTCGATGTACGGCTCGCAGGCGGGAATCGTCTTGTCCATCGGCGTCACCCCGCGGGATTGAGGGGACTGGAGGGTTCCGGGGCAAAGATAGTTCGCGGGCCGTCGCTGGTAAAAAAATAGTTTCCATCGGTTTCGGGCCGCGCGCACCCCTCCGAACCGGCCGCCGTTCGCCCTGCGGCCCCACCGGCATGGCGCCGGCTCAGCGATCCTCGAACTTGGGCGGGCGCTTCTCGAGAAAGGCCGCGCAACCCTCGCGGGCGTCCGCCGTCCCCCCCGCGACGCCGAACAGGGCCGCCTCGAGCCGACAGGCGGCGTCGAGCGAGGAGGCCGCGCCCTCCGTCACCGCCTTGAGGGCGAGCCGCACGGCCACGGCCGAGCGCGCCGCGATGCGGGCGGCGGTCTGCCGCACGGCCGGCAGGAGCTCTTCCTGCGGCACGACCCGGTTCACGAGACCGGCGCTCAAGGCCTCGGTGGCGGTCAGGGGCTCGCCGGTGAGGATCATCTCCAGGGCCATGCCGCGCCCGATCAGCCGGGGCAGGCGCTGGGTTCCGCCGTAGCCCGGGATCAGGCCGAGGGTCAGTTCCGGCAACCCCAGGCGGGCGTTCGTGGATGCATAGCGGAAGGTGCAGGCCAGAGCGAGTTCGCAGCCTCCCCCCAGCGCGAAGCCGTTGACCGCCGCCAGCACCGGCTTGCCCAGATTCTCGATCCGCCACATCAGCGCCTGGCCCCTTTCCGCCAGCCGTTCGCATTCGTGCCCGGACAGCCGGGCCAACTCGCCGATGTCGGCCCCGGCGACGAATGCCTTCTCGCCGGCGCCCGTGAGGATCACGACTCGCACGGCCGGGTCGGCCCCGAGCGCGCCGAAACAGGCGGCAAGCTCGCCGACGGTGGCGGCGTTGAGGGCGTTGAGTTTGGCGGGACGGTTGACCACGACCTCCGCGACGCCTCCATCGCGATTGACGAGCAGGTTCTCCCAGGACATCCAGTCTCCCTTCGTCGGGCGGCGCCCAGCCTCGCCGGGCGGGGTTGCGGCGTGTCCAAGACCTCGCCCAGCCTAGCAGATCGCCGCCGGCACGGCCATCCCGCGACCGTCCTTGGGCGCGCCCGCCCCCTGTGCCTTGACCCTCGACCGGGGCCTGCCGTAGGATTCGGCGCTCGCCGCGCCGCCTGCCGCGCGCGGCGCGGGAGGAGCGCCATGCCCGACGATTTCAACGCCAAGCTGAAGCGGCTCGAGGAATTGCGCCAGCAGGCCTTGCTGGGGGGAGGCCAGGCCAGGATCGACCGCATCCACGCCTCGGCGCGGCTCACCGCCCGCGAGCGGATCCACTTGCTGCTGGACGAGGGCAGCTTCCAGGAGACGGGCGTATTCGTCACGCACCGTTGCTCCGAGCTGGGCATGGAAAGGAACAAGCCGGTCGGCGACGGCATGATCACCGGGGTCGGGCGCATCGACAACCGGCAGGTCTACGTCTTCGCGCAGGACTTCACCGTGTTCGGCGGTTCGATGAGCGAGGCCAACGCCCTCAAGGTCTGCCGCCTGATGGATCAGGCCCTCGAGAACGGTTGCCCCGTGCTGGGCCTGAACGACAGCGGCGGGGCGCGGATCCAGGAAGGGGTCAAATCGCTCGCGGGTTACGCCGAGATCTTCTGGCGCAACACCCAGGCCAGCGGCGTGATTCCGCAGATCTCCGCCATCCTCGGCCCCTGCGCCGGCGGGGCGGTCTATTCGCCCGCGATCACGGATTTCACGCTGATGGTCGACAAGACGAGCTACATGTTCGTGACCGGCCCGAACGTCATCAAGATGGTGACCAACGAGGAGGTCACGTCCGAGCAGCTCGGCGGAGCGGAGACGCACAGCACCAAGAGCGGCGTCGCCCACCTCATGGCGGCCACGGACCAGGACTGCCTGCTCCTGATCCGCCGGCTGCTCTCCTTCCTGCCCCAGAACAACCTCGAAGAACCGCCGCGGCGCCCGCCCGTGGATCGGCCCGACCGCGCCGATCCAGCTCTGAACTCGATCGTCCCGGATGACCCCCGGCGCCCCTACGACATGCACGAGGTCATCCGTTCGGTCGTGGACGAAGGCGATTTTCTCGAGATCCAGCCGCGCTACGCGACGAACATCATTTGCGGTTTCGCCCGCCTGGACGGCATGCCGGTGGGCGTCGTCGCGAACCAGCCGCGCGTGAACGCCGGCGTCCTGGACATCGCCTCGTCGCTCAAGGCGGCCCGCTTCATCCGCACGTGCGACTGCTTCAACGTGCCGCTCGTGACCTTCGAGGACGTGCCTGGTTTCCTGCCGGGAACGGAGCAGGAGTTCGGCGGCATCATCAAGCATGGCGCCAAGCTGCTCTACGCCTACTGCGAGGCGACCGTGCCGAAGCTCACGGTGATCACGCGCAAGGCCTACGGCGGCGCCTACGACGTGATGAGCAGCAAGCACATCCGAGGCGACTGGAACGTGGGCTGGCCGACGGCAGAGCTGGCGGTGATGGGGCCCGAGGGCGCCGTCAACATCCTCTACCGCGACGACCTGAAAGCCGCGCCCGACGCGGACGCGTTGCGCCGGCGACTTATCGATGAATACAACGCGACTTACGCCAACCCGTTCGTCGCGGCGGGTCTGGGCTACCTCGACGACATCATCGAGCCGGCGCAGACGCGTCCCCAACTGATCCAGGCGCTGCACAACCTGCGCAACAAGCGCCAGGTCGCGCCGCCCAAGAAGCACGGCAACATCCCCCTTTGACGCCGCGGAGGCGCGCATGCCGACGCCAACGTATCCCTTCGACAAGGTGCTCGTCGCCAATCGCGGCGAGATCGCCGTGCGCATCATCCGCGGCCTGCGCGAACTGGGATTGCACACCGTCGCGGTTTATTCGGAGGCCGACCGCACGGCCGCGCACACGCTGCTCGCTCACGAGGCCTACCCGATCGGGCCGGCGCCGGCGGCGGAAAGCTATCTCCGGGGAGAGCGCCTCGTGGAAGTCGCACGGCGCGCGGGGGCCGGCGCCGTGCATCCCGGCTACGGATTCCTCGCCGAGAACGCCGCCTTCGCCCGCCTCTGCGAGGACGCGGGGCTCGTGTTCATCGGCCCGAGCCCGGAGACCATCGAGCTGATGGGCAACAAGCTCGCGGCGCGCCGGCGCATGACAACCAGCGGCGTGCCGGTGATACCGGGCAGCGACCAGGCGGTTCGCGAACCGCACGCCGCCGCCCGCGCCGCGGACGCGATCGGCTACCCGGTCCTGCTCAAGGCGGCGGCCGGCGGCGGCGGCAAGGGCATGCGGATCGTGCGCGCCGCCGCAGAACTGCCGGCGGCCCTGCGCCAGACGATGGGCGAGGCCAAGTCATCCTTCGGCGACGACGCGGTTTTCCTGGAGCGCTACGTCGAGAACCCCAAGCACATCGAGGTCCAGGTGCTGGGCGACGGCGAGGGCGCCGCGATCCATCTGTTCGAGCGCGAGTGCTCGGTGCAGCGCCGCCACCAGAAATTGATCGAGGAGTCCCCCTCGCCCAGCCTCGACGACGCCCTGCGCGCGCGCATCTGCGCCGCCGCCGTCCGCACCGCCGAGGCGGTGAGCTACCGCGGCGCCGGGACCGTCGAGTTCGTGCTCAGCCCCGCCGGCGAGTTCTTCTTCTTGGAAATGAACACCCGGCTGCAGGTCGAGCATCCCGTGACCGAACTCGTCACGGGAGTGGACCTCGTGCGCGCCCAGCTGGACGTGGCGGGCGGACGCGGCCTGCGCCTGAGCCAGGCGGAAGTCGCGCAGCGCGGCTGGGCCATCGAGTTCCGCATCTGCGCCGAGAACCCCCGCCGCAACTTCGCCCCGTCGATCGGCGCGGTCACGGCGCTGCGCGAGCCGTCCGGACCCGGCGTCCGCGTCGACAGCGGCATCGCCGAGGGCTGCCAGGTGCCCATCCACTACGACCCGTTGCTCGCCAAACTGATCGTCTGGGGCGAGGACCGGCCGCGGGCCCTGGCGCGAGCCGAGCGAGCGCTGCAGGAATACGTGCTGCACGGCCCCATCCACAACATTCCCTTCCACCTGTGGGCGATCGCGCAGCCGGCCTTCGTCGACGGGACGTACACCACGAAGTTCATCGAAACCGGGTTCGACCCGACAACCTTCGAGCAGCCGCTCGCGCCCGACGACCAGGAGGCGCTGCTGGCCGCGGGCGCGCTGTTCGAGGCCGCCCGCCGTCTGTCCGGGTCCCTGGAGAGCGGCGCGGCGTACGTCGCGCTCGCGCCGGGACGCGAGCGCGAGGCCTCGAACTGGAAGTGCGACGCTTTGCGCCGCATGACCGGTCGCGACTGAGGAGACGCACAGCGATGTGGATGAAGAAACGCTACGTGCTGCGTTCCGTGGCCGGAGACCATGTGGCGATCGTCGCGCGCCGCGGGGACCGCCTCGCCGTGCAGATCGACGAGGGGCGCCTGCAGGACGTGGACGCGGCCGTCGTGCACGACGGTCGCGCGCTGTCCTTGCGGCTCGGCGATCGCGTGCACCTGATCCACCTTTCGGCCGGGCATGAAGCGGGCGCCGTGACCGCCACCCTGCTCGGCCGGCCCTTCGAACTGACGGTGCTCGACGAACTGCGCGCGCTCGTCCTGGACACCGCCGGCGACAGCCGGGGCGGCGGCACGGTCGCCAGCGACATCCCGGGCCTCGTGGTCGACGTGAAGGTGGCCGAAGGGCAGCGCGTGCGCCGCGGCGAAGCGGTCGTCGTGGTCGAGGCGATGAAGATGCAGAACGAACTGACCGCCGCGATCGACGGCGTCGTGCGCTCGGTCCGGGCCCGGATCGGAGCCACGGTGAATGCCGGCGATCCGCTCGTGATGATCGAACCGGACACGTCAGCTTAATCTCGCCGCCGCCTCGATGACGTATTTGGCGGACAAGAGCAGCAGCAGGACCAGCAGCACGCGTTTGATCAGGCGCTGCGGGATCCGCCGCTGCAGCGCCGCCCCCGCGTACATGCCGGCGGCGCCGCCGATCCCGAACAGCAAGCCGAGCAGCCAGTCGGGCCGCACCGCGGCGTTCGGACCGGCCAGCAGCGGCCCGACGAAGGCGTACAGCAGCGCGCCCGCCAGCGAGGCGACGAAGGTGCCGGTGAGATTGGCGCCCGCCGTGGCGTGCACCGGCAGGCGGAAGACCGCCATGAGGATCGGCGCCATGATCGCTCCCCCACCGATGCCGTAGGCGCCGCCGATCGTGCCGACGGCCATCGTCAGCGCCAGCAGCGGCAGCGGCGCGTAGGCGTAGGCGACCGGTCCCAGCCGCGCCTCGACCCGCCGCCAGCTGCGCCGCACGGTGACGACGCGCGCCCCCTGGGGCATGCGGTCATAGGCCTGGCCTGCGGCCGGCGACGCCGGCCGCGCCCGCATGGCGTCCAGCAGCCGCGACGCCAGCAGCAGAAGCACCGCCGCCATGAAGAGCTTGAAGCGCGCCAGATCCGCCAGCAGAAACACGCGCAGCAGCAGGCCGAGGAAGGCGCCAGGCACCAGACCGGTCGCCAGCACTGCGGCCAGCGTCCAATCGAGGCGCCCCTCGCGGCAGTAGCGCGCGATCCCGCCGGGGATCCCGAACACGTTGTACAGCAGGTTGGTCGGCGTGACGGCGGGGGCCGTGAAGCCGAGCACGCTGACCTGGAACGGCAGAAGCAGGAAGGCGCCGGAGACTCCCGCCGCCACGCAGACCAGGCCGATGGCGAACGTCACCAGGGGCGGCAGCCACAGCGGCAGGTCCAGGCCCGCGACCGGAAAATGCAGCACGGGATCCTCCGGGCGCGTCGCTCAGAACCAGAAGACGACGGTCAGGTACGTGAAATCATAGGGGCCGAACGTGCCGGCGTAATGAGATTCCCTTTCGGTCTCGTGGCGTTCGACCTCAGGCAGCGAGTCTAACCACTCCAACTGTTCAGTGAAAGCCGTTGTCGTCCGATAGAAATAGCCGGTCCGGAACTCGAGGCTCACGCGCTCGGCAAGGGCCCAGCGCGGATGGATTCCGAGGTACAGAGTCCACGTGTCGGTCTCGCTGTTCTTGCGCAGGTTGTAATAGTCGGAGTCGTAGGTCCTGAAAGTTCGATAGGAATCCTGCTCATTGCTCCACGCGTAGCGCGCGCCTGCGCCGACCGCCAGGCTGAAGCGGCCGTGGCCCCAGATCCGCCGGTCGCCCCAGAGTTCCACCCAGCCCGCCTCCGCGCGTCGGTCATCGACTCGATACAACTCCTCGGCCTCCACCGGCAGGTCGTCAGCCCAGGCGCGCTCGTAATCGGTTGTCTTACGGTCTTCGGGGCCGCCGGCCAGACACAGCTCCCAGCCCGCGCCCGGGCGATGAAACAGCGCGGGGCCGTTATTCGCCGCGTCCCAGCCCAGCCCCCAGCGCCGGGCCTGCTGGCGGTCCAGGACCGCGTCGCCGGCCGCGGCGTCCGCCGCCAGGATCGGGCCCAGGCAGGCCACGGCCAGCCCCCACGCCAACGCCCTCATGCCAGTTCCTCCGGGTTGAGCCCCTGCAGTTGCGGCAGGACGAAACGGCCGTCCTTGCGCACGAGCCGGCCGTCGAACAGGATCTCGCCCCCGCCCCAGTCGGGGGTCTGGATGCAGACCAGGTCCCAGTGCAGGGCCGACTTGTTGCCGTTGTCGGCCTTGTCGTAGGCGTTGCCGGGGGTCAAGTGGAAGGAGCCGCCGATCTTCTCGTCGAACAGGGTGTCGTTGAGCGGCGCGACGATGTGGGGATTCAGGCCGAGCGCGAACTCGCCGAAGCGGCGGGCTCCCTCGTCGATGTCGAGCACGCCGTTGAGCTTCGCCTCGTCGCCGGCGCAGGTCGCCTTCACGATGACGCCGTCGCGCACCTCAAAGCGCACGTCGCGATAGAGCGTGCCCTTGTGCAGGCTGGGCGCGTTGTAAGCGATCACCCCGTTCACGGAATCGCGCACCGGCGCGGTGTAGATCTCGCCGTCGGGGATGTTGCGGTGGCCGTCGCACTTGACGACGGGAACGCCGCGGATGCTGAACGACAGATCGGTGCCCGGCCCGCGCAACTCGACCCGATCGGTCGACTCCAGCAGCGCCTTCAGCGGATCCATCGCCCGCGACAGCCTCGCGTAGTCGAGCGTGCAGACCCGGAAATAGAAATCCGCGAACGACTCGGTCGGCTGCTGCGCGAGCACCGCCATGGCGGGGTTGGGATACCGCAGCACGCACCACTTCTTCTTCAGCCTCACGCCCAGGTGCACCTGCTGCCAGTAGGCCAGATCGTGCCCCTTCATGCGGTCCGCGTCGATGTCCGCGAAATCGAACGGGTTGGTCGAGCCGCGCACGGCGAGGTACGCGTCCGACTTCTCCATGATTTCGCGGTGGAAACGGCCCCACGCCTCGAACTGCGCCGGCGAGGCGTTCCGGACGAAGGGCCGCGCGAAATCCTCGTCGTTGTAGTACCAGAACGGCACCGCGCCGCGCCGCGTGGCGGCTCCCAGCAACTCGCGCCCGAGGGCCAGGGCCTCAACCCCCTTGATCTCGAGATAGAAGAGCTCGCCCGGCTGCAGATCGAGGCTGTACGAGACGAGCTGCTGGGCGAGCACGGTCAATCGCGGGTCGTGCACGGGCGCCTCCTCGCGGGTGGCGGAATCGGGCGGGCGGGTGGGCGCCCGTCGGAGGATAACCGCTCCGACCCCTGGCGAAAAAGATTTTTCGGCCCGGGCGACCGCTGTCTATCTTTGCCCCGCGGGGCTCGATTGCGCCAGCGCGGCGGGCGGCGCCCCGACCCGCGGAAAGGAACTTCCCCATGTCAGACGATCGCGAGCGGCTGGCCGAAGCCGTGCGCCTCTGGGAGCAGCAGATCCTGCGCCCGGTGCTGGCGCGCTTCCCAGAACGCCGGGAACACTTCCTCACCTCTTCCGCCCTCGAGATGAAGCGCGTCTACACGCCGCTCGACGCGCCCGGCGAGGACCACCTGGCGCGCCTGGGCCTGCCCGGCGAGGCGCCCTTCACGCGCGGCATACAGCCCACGATGTACCGGGGCCGCAGCTGGACCATGCGCCAGTACGCCGGTTTCGGTTCCTGTCTGGAGACGAATCAACGTTTCCGCTACTTGCTGTCGCAGGGACAGACGGGCCTGTCGGTGGCTTTCGACCTGCCCACGCAGATGGGATACGATTCCGACAATCCGCTGGCCGTCGGGGAGGTGGGGCGCACGGGCGTCGCGATCGACACGCTCGACGACATGGAGAGCCTGTTCGCCGGCATCCCGCTGGACAAGGTCAGCGTGTCGATGACCATCAACGCCCCGGCGGCGATCCTGATGCTGATGCTGGTGGCGGCGGCCGAGAAGTCCGGCGTGGACCCGAAGCAGCTCACCGGCACGATCCAGAACGACGTGCTCAAGGAGTACATGGCGCGCGGGACGTACATCTTCCCGCCGGCGCCCTCGATGAAGATCGTCACCGACATCTTCGCCTGGTGCCGCGCCGAGACGCCGCGCTGGAACACGATCTCGATCAGCGGCTACCACATCCGCGAAGCGGGCTCGACGGCTGTCCAGGAGCTGGCCTTCACCTTCGCCGACGCGATCGCCTACTGCCAGGCCGCGGTCGCGGCGGGCCTCGACTTCGACAAGTTCGCCGGGCGTCTTTCGTTCTTTTTCAACGTCCACAATAATTTCCTCGAGGAGATCGCGAAGTTCCGCGCCGCCCGGCGCGTGTGGCACCGCGTCTGCACCGAGCGGTTCGGCGCGAAGAGCGCCGAGTCGGCCAAGCTCCGGTTTCACAGCCAGACGGCCGGCTCCACGCTCACCGCCCAGGAACCGCTCAACAACGTCGTGCGCGTGGCGCTGCAGGCGCTGGCGGCCGTCCTGGGCGGCACGCAGTCGCTGCACACCAACTCGTTCGACGAAGCGCTGGCGCTGCCCACCGCCGAGGCCGCGCGTCTGGCGCTGCGCACGCAGCAGGTCATCGCCGAGGAGTCCGGCGTCTGCGACACGGTCGATCCGCTGGGCGGAAGCTGGGCCATGGAGAGCCTCACGGACGCCATCGAGGCCGCCGTCTGGGAGGAGATCGAACGCATCGACGCCATGGGCGGCATGGTGCGGGCGATCGAGGAGGGTTATCCGCAGCGGCGGATCGAGGCGAGCGCGTACGCCGCGCAGCAGGAGATCGACGCCGGCCGCACCGGCGTGGTGGGCGTGAACAGGTATGTCGATGCCGCGAGCGTCGCGCCCACGGGGGGGTTCCACTTGCGCCCCGAGGTCGAAACCGAGCAGCGCGCGCGGCTGGCCGCCCTGCGCGCGCGCCGCGACGGAGCGGCCGTCGCGGCAAGCTTGAACGCGCTCGAGGCCGCGGCCCGCGCCGGCGACAACCTCATGCCGGCGCTGCTGGCAGGAGTGCGGGCGTACGCGTCCGTCGGCGAGATGTGCGACGTGCTGCGCTGCGTCTACGGCATCCACCACGAATCTATCTGACCGGCGGCGCGAGGGAAGGAGTCACGACGATGGACGGACAGGACGTCAACGCGGCCCGGGAAATCGCCGCCCTCCCCCCCGAGGCCGCCGGCTGGGTGGACCACCTCGGCATCGCGGTGGCGGACCTGGAGACGGGCATCCGCCTCTGGCGCGACGTGCTGGGGTTGGAGCTCGAGCGCGCCGAGGAGGTGCCAACCGAGCAGGTGAAGGTGGCTTTTCTGAGGCTGGACCGCGCGACGGGGCGCGGGCACGTCGAGCTGCTGCAGCCGACCGCTCCGGAGAGCGCGATCGCCAAATTCGTCGCCAAGCGCGGCCCGGGCCTGCACCACGTGGCGATCGCGGTCGCGGACGTCGCCGCGGCCCTGAGGAGCTGCGCGGAAGCGGGCATCGAAGCGATCGACACGGCGCCGCGCGTCGGCGCCGGCGGCAAGCAGGTCGCCTTTCTGCACCCGAAGTCCACGGGCGGGGTGCTGATCGAACTCTGCGCGGCCGCGCCTCCTCAGGGGCGCCAGCCTATTCCCGCGTGAAGAGTCCGGTCTCGCTCCAGTGGGTCTTGCCCTGCACGATGCCTAGGTCGGGCTGACCCGTCCAGTTCAGATAGGCGGGCGTGAAGCCCGCGCCGAAGATCAGACCTGCCTGCTCGGCAACGGCGCTGCCGACCCACACGGCCTGGGTGCCTGTGCCCACGCACCCCTCGTTCTGATCGCACGTGCGCAGACCGGCGGCCTCGAGCCTGAACTTCACGTCGCGCGACTCGCCCGGGAAGTAAACACGCCAGTGGGCGATGGTGGCGCGTCCCCCGTGCAGGGGCACTTCGGGATAGAAGCCGACCTGAAGACGACCCGGTTCCTGATAGACATTGAACGCCTTGGTCGGATAATCCAGCGCCACCATGGCGGCTGCCGGCTCGCCCTCGATCACCAGATTCAACTCGACGCCCCCGAGGGCCCGCACCTGAACCTTGTGCCAAAACACCAGATCCACATCGTCGAGGATCGCGTAGACGTCCACGAGGGCGCCGGCCGGGCCTGCCGACAGCCGCGCGCAGCTCACGCTCGTGTCGGAAGGGGCCAACGACAGCCGCGCCAGCTCGATGTCGGCCGGAAGGCGCGATCCAGCCGCGCACGTGTCCTGGGAGCCCGGAGCCAGGCCGGGCTGCCAACTGCCCGCGATCGGCTCCACCTGCGCCCAGTCCGGCGAAGGAGCGAAGGAAAGCCGAATGACGCCGTTCTGGCCACCCCATTGGGAGCCGGCCGCGACGCCGGCGCCGAGCGCCGACACACCGCCAAGAGCCAGCGCGATCACGATCCCTTTCGCGCGCCGCGTGGTCGAGATCATCGGAAAACCTCCCTGGGCTTCAACTGCCCGTGCTGGCGTAACGGCGCAGTCCACGTTTCCAGACGTGATAGGCGAGACCGAACACGGCGACACCCACCAGCGGCGTCAACAACGCCAGCCGTCTGGCCTGCGGGCCGCCGATGAACCAAGTGGCGGGGAAGAAAGCCACCCAGGCGAACGGCAGCACGAAGGTCAAGAACAGCCTCACCAAAGGACTGAAGATCGTGACCGGATAGCGGCTGAACCGAATCACGTTGTAGACCGGCGGCGCCAGACCCATGCGATCTTCGAACCAGAATGATACCGAGGTCAGCCCCAAAAAGATCCCTGCGAATATGAGGGCCCCCGCCAGGGCCAGCACTCCCAGAACCAGCAGGTCCACGGGGGACCAGGCCAGGCCCAGGCGCGTCGAGGCATAGACCAGAACGCCGACTCCCACGCCGATCTCGTTCACGCCCGCGATGTTGAACTCCTCGAACATGATCTGCGCCAGCGGGTTGACCGGCCGCAACAGCACGCGGTCGAAGTGGCCCTCGACGATGTAGCGCTCTCCGAAGCGGTACAGGTTGACGCTGACGATGTTGAACAACCCCAGGGGAAGCAGACTGAAGCCGTAGATGAACAAAACTTGTTCGTAGCTCCAGCCCCGCAACGACGGCACCTTGCTGAAAAGCACGCTCAGGATCGCGAGCTGGACGCTCGCTTGGATCAGGTTCGCCAGCAGATCGATGGCGAAATCGACCCGGTAGGAAAGGCGCACCTTCAAAAACTGGGCGAAGTAGGCGCCGAAGACACCCAACTGGTGCCCGAGCGCGGCGCGCAGGCCGCCGCGCGCGGCGCCCGCGTCAAGCGACGGCGACGATCTCACGGCGCGCTCCAGCCCGCCGCGGCCAGCCAGGCGGGCGGCAGAAGCGCCCGCGAAACGACGCGGTAGTGTGGTCGCCGGCAGCGGACGAACGCCTCGCTGTGGTGCACGGCGGGCCAGCCCGCGCGGGCGACGTCCCCGGTGAAGGCGCCCACCGCCGACGCCCCCGGCCAAGCCGCCCACAGCGCGGTGTCCGCGGCGGCGCGCGTCCAAACCGCGCGCAAAAGATCCGGCGCTCGCGGCCAGGTGCCGGCGGTGCCCGCGAACGCGCCCGCCAGTTGCTCCCAGGCGGCCGCCAAGATTCGCGCCTGGTCCGCCGCGGGCACGCCGCGGGTGACCAGGGCCGCCAGCGGCGCCAGGTGGACCCGCACCAGTTGACTGTCGGGGCGCAGCGGTTCGAAAAGCGGCCAGGCGGACCCGCCTTGTCCGGCGCTGTCCGCGGCCGCCTCGCGCCATTCTCGCTGCAACCAGGCAACCGCCGAACCGTCCGCCGGCACCGCGTGCGCCGGGCCCAGCGTCCCCTGGTGCACGAGCTTGTAGAGGTCGCGGGGGTCGTCGCCGCAGCCGGCGGCGATCGCGGACGCCAGGAGCGGGCGCCAGGCCGCGTAAAGCGCGTCCTCCGACGGGGCAACGCCCCCCGGGCCGGCCAAGCCCGCCGGCAGGGCCAGCGCCAGCAGCAGCGACAACGCGCCCACCCGCCTCAACCTCCCTGCAGCGTGACGTGCCGCACCGACCGGTTCCATAGCCAGCGGCCCGCGGCGAGCAAGCCCACCGCCCAGGCCGCCTGAATCAGCAGCCCGCGGGCCAGGTCATCGCCCGAGCGCCGGCCCAGGTAGGTCATGACCGGGATGTAGCTGATGGCCTGGAAGGGCAGCCAGCCGACGGCCCGCTGCACCCAATCGGGGAAGAACGTGAACGGCACGAGAACACCGGTCAAGAACTCCATGAGCACCATCTTGGCCCGAATCACCCCCAGGATGTTCTTCAGGTAGAAGGCCAGGCATCCCACGAGGAAATTGATCTGCGTGTTGACCAGCAACGCCAGCAGGAACGAGAGCAGCGTCCAACCGTACAGCGATGGGTGAGGCGGCGCCAGCAGCCCAAAAAGAGGTCCCACCACCAGCACGATCGGCAGCGTGAACATCAGCAACCGGAAAGCGGCCTCCCCGAACGCCCGGCACGCGTACATGGTCTGCGCGTGCACCGGCTTGAGCAGCAGCATCGCGATGTGCCCTTCGCGAATCTGCCCCGACAGCTCGCGATCGACGTTGTTGAAGTAGAAGCTGCGCCCGATCCAGCTCAGGCCGACGTACGTGACCATCTCCGCGAGCGTGAGTCCGCCGAGCGTGATCGGTTCGTCCGGCTGCGCCGGGCGGCTGGCGTACAGCGCTCCGTAGAGGTAGTAGTTGCCGGCGACGAAGATCGTGTAGCTCACCACGCCGGTGTAGTATCTCAGACGAAAAGCCAAGTACTCCAGGAACGAGAAGCGCATGAAGTGCAGGTACAGGCCCAGCGTCGCGCTGGGCGTCCGCCGCCACGGCCGGAGTGCGACGGCATCAGTCATGCGGCGAGGCCTCGCTCGACCGCGCCGTCCCGGCCACCACGCCGGTCCGATAGATCTGGCGCACGACCTCCTCGATCGTCGGCTCCTGGATGCTGATGTCGTGCACGCGCCGCGCGTTGACCACATGGCGGATGACCTCGGCGGCGCGCACGTCGCGGCGGCTGAATTCCACGGCGTGCTCCTGCCCGTCGTGCTCCTCCCATTTCACCGGCAGTCCGGTTGTGCATTCGGCCAGGGCGCTCGCCGGCGCGGGATCCCACAGTTCCACCCGCACCCGCACCCGGTCGCCCACGCGCCCGCGCAGCTCGTCGATCGTGCCGTCGAACAGCAGCCGCCCGTGGTCGATGATCATGATGCGCCGGCACAGTTCCTGGATATCGCCCAGGTCGTGCGTCGTCAGAATGACCGTCGTGCCCAGACGATCACGCGTTTCCTTGAGAAAGTTCCGCACGCTCTGCTTTGCGACCACGTCGAGCCCTATGGTCGGCTCGTCCAGGAAGAGAATGCGGGGCCGGTGCAGCAGCGCGGCCGCGAGATCGCACCGCATGCGCTGCCCAAGCGAAAGCTTGCGCACCGGCTGGTGCAGCAGTTCCCGAATCTGCAACAGATCGTCGAACAGGGCGAGTTGGGCCTCGTACAGGGCGTCGTCCACCTCGTAAATCTTCTTGAGCAGCCGCAGCGACTCGACCACGGCCAAATCCCACCAGAGTTGCGTGCGCTGGCCGAAAACGACGCCGATATGCCTGGTGTAGCGTTGCCTCTCCTCGTAAGGGACCAGCCCGCCCACGCGCACCTCGCCGGCGGTCGGGGTCAAGATTCCCGTGAGCATCTTGATGGTCGTCGATTTGCCGGCGCCGTTGGCCCCGATGTACCCGACCATCTCTCCCTCGTCGATGGTGAACGAGACATCCTCCACCGCGCGCACAACGCGCCGTTGCGGCCGCAAGAGATCGATCAAGCCGCCCCGCACCCCCTCGCGGCGTCGGCTCGTGCGGTAATCCTTGGTCAGATGCGAGACGGTGATCAGCCGGTTCAAGCTCAAAGCGGGAGGTCCCCTTCTGCCGCCGCCGGGTCGGCGCCGTCCCGCTCGCCGCTCGGGCCGGCCGTCTCGCCCGCCTCCGCCTGCAGAGCATCGACGTATTCGCGCACCTCGGTCTCGGTCGCCGCCAACTTGCGGCGGCACAGGGCGATCAACTGCACGGCGCGCTTGACCTCGGCGGCGAGGTCATCCACGTCGATCTGCTCGGCCTCCAGTCTGGCCAGAATGCCCTCGACCTCGTCGAGAGCCTGTCCAAACTTGGTTTCGACCTCCGTCGCGGCCTCGCGCCCCCGTTTCTTGGCTTGCTGCGCCACTTACACCGCCTCCTTCGCGGCCGTCTCGGGGCCGCCGCGCTGCACTCGTTCCACCACGCTCGCGACCTGGCCGTCCCAGAACCGTGTCACCAAGGCGTCGCCGCGCCGCAGGCCCGCCGCCGATTTCAGCGGGCGGCCCGCGGCGTCCATGGTCATGGTATAGCCGCGCGCCAGCAACCGCTCCGGGTCGAGGAGCCGAGCCCCGCCCTGCAAGGATTCCAACCGCCTGCCCGCCCTGGCCAGCGCCGCCGCGGCGAGACGCGCGACCCGGGCGGCCACCCGGTCCAGCGCCTGCCGGTGACGCGGCCAGGCGGCCAACAAACGGTCCCCGCGCAGCGCTCGCGTCACGACGAGATCGCGGGCGTGAGCCGCCGCAAGCGAGCGCGCGGCGCCCAGGGCCAGACGGCGTCGCGTCTGCTCGTGCTGCGTCCGCTCGCGAGCCAGGCGCGCCAGCGACGCTGCCGTCAGGCCGGTCTGGAGGCCGGCCAGGTGCTCGCGCGCCGCCGCGACATCGCGCGCCACTCGACGCTCGAGACGGTGGGCGGAAAACCGCATCCGATCGCGCGCCACCGCCAGCGCGGCCCGGGCCAGTTCGGCCGTGCGGCCGGCGGCCGCCTCGCACCGCGCCGCCGCGGTTGCAACGCGGTCCACGAGCAGTTGCGCGGCAGCGGTGGGAGTCTTGCAGTGCGCGTGCGCGACCAGATCGGCGAGCGCGAGGTCGATTTCGTGGCCGATCGCCGTGATCACGGGCACGGGACACCGCGCGATCGCCGCGCAGAGGTTCTGCTGATCGAACCACGACAGATCCGCCCGCGATCCGCCGCCCCGCGTGATGACGATCACGTCCATCCGCAGCCCCGCCAGGCCGCGCAGCGCGGCGATGATCTGCGGCTCGCTGCTCTCGCCGGCCATCCGGCAGTCGGCGCGCCAGACCCGGAAGCCAATTGCCGCCGCGCGCAGACCGCTCAGAAAATCCTGCTCCGCGGCGCTGCCCGCCGACGTGATCAGCCCCACGCGCAACGGCAGGTCCGGCAGCGCGAGCGAGGCTTGGCGCTTGAGCAGATCCTCTCGCCGGAGGAAGTCGAGCACGGCCCGCCGCTGCGCCTCGAGACGGCCCAGCGTGAAGTCCCGGTCCACCCCGACGACCTTCAGGCTGAGCTTTCCGTAGGGCGGGTAGTAGTCCACCACGCACTCGAGGCACACCTCGAGCTTGTCGGTCAGCCTGAGGTCGGGATCGCTGCCGTCGAGGAAGCGACCAAGATCGAAGCGCTGCCGGTCCCAGCTCATGATCGCGACCGGCACCTGGAAACCGGCCGCGGCGCCTCCCGCCGCGGGCTGGTGCAATTCGAAGTACACGTGTTGGCGGCGCGCCGCGTCCGCGGGCAGGCGCTGCACCTCCCCGCGCACCCAGACCGGACCGGGAAACGCCTCGCGCAGCGCCGTCTGGATGGCCTGGTTCAGTTCCTCCACGGTGAAGACATGCCTGTCCGGGGGCCGTAGCGCCGGCGCCGAGCCGGCCGTGCCTCGTCCTCGCCGCTTCATCGCTGCGCCAGGATCTGCACGGTCCGCGCGAGCAGACGCGCCCCGTAGCCCGTGGCCCCGCGCGGCCCCAGCGGTCCCGCGGTGTCGGTCCAGACCGGGCCCGCCATGTCCACGTGCGCCCAGGCCACGCTGTCGGCCACGAACAGCGAGAGGAAGGCCGCGGCCGTGAGCGCGCCCCCGTCGCGCCCGCCGACGTTCTTGCAGTCCGCGACGTCGCTACTCAGTAGTCGCCGGTGCTCATCGATCAGCGGCAACGGCCACACGCGCTCGAACGTGTCCCCGCCGGCGCGTTCCAGCGTTTCGAGGAGCCGCTCGTCGTTCCCCAGCACGCCGGCAAAGTGTTCCCCGAGCGCGATGCTGCAGGAGCCGGTCAGCGTGGCCACATCGATCAGCCAGTCGGGTTCTCGCGCGCAGGCATAGTGCAGGGCGTCGGCGAGGACGAGTCGTCCTTCCGCGTCCGTGTTGAGCACCTCGACCGTGCGCCCCGCCGCGGTGGTGATGACCTCGCCGGGCCTCAGCGCGGAGCCGTCCGGCATGTTCTCCGCGGCAGGCACGACGACCAGCAACCGCACCGGCAGTCCCAGCCGGGCGACGATCCGCGCCGCCCCCAGGACCGCCGCCGCGCCTCCCATGTCATTCTTCATGACTTCCATGCTCTTGGGCGGTTTGAGGGAAATGCCACCGGAGTCGAAAGTGAGTCCCTTGCCCACGAGCGCGACCAGAGGACGGCGGTCGCGAACCCGCCGCCGGGCGCGGCCGCCGGGCGCGGGGCCGCCGGCGACCGGAGTTTCCAGCACGATCAGCCGCGGTTGGCAGGCGCTGCCTCTGGCGACGGCGAGCAGGCCGTTCATCTCCATCTTCTCGAGCTGCGCCGGCCCGAAGGACCGAAATGCGTACCCGTCCGCGCGAGCGATCTCCCGCGCCTGCGCGGCCAGACGCACGGGGGTCAGGATATTGGGCGGCAGATTCACGGCTCGCCGCGCCCAGAGCGTGCCGGCGGCGTACGCCCGCCCCTCGTCGAGACCGCGCGTCATCGCCGCGACGCGCTCGCGTGACCGTTCCAGCAGGCTCCAGGCCCCGGGGCGGAAGGCGACCCGCTCGTCCTCCTCGCCCTCCTCGCTGATCTGCGCAGGCACTCCCCGGAAGCGCTCGGGCCGATCCAGCGACAGCTCGACCCCCTCGACCCAGGCGCGAGCGGCCGCCCGCGGCTCGAAATCGCGCGGCGGCAACTCGGGCAGCACGACGGCGCAGCGCGCGGCACGCACGCGGCGCGCCTGCGTCGCGGCCACCCCGGCGCAGCGACGCAGCCTCTGCAATGACAGATCGGCGGCCGGGCCCAGTCCCACCAGAAGCAACCAGGGAGCCGCGCAACCGCCGCCGGGCACCAGCAAGACGCTCTCGGCCTGGGCCCCGAACACGCGGCCGTCGGCGAGCCCACCCAGAACACCGCCGGCGGCCCGATCCAATTCGGCGAGCCGGCTGAAATCAGGCCCCCGTTCCGTCCTCGCCACGCCGACCACCAGCAGGTCGGCGGCCGTCGCCGCCGGCCGCCCCGTGCTCACCGTCCAATCCATGGCTGCCTCCCTTGCCGTCTCCCCTGACGCGGCCAGCGTGCATGATGCCGCCGCGCTGCTCCGGGCGCAAGACCCCGGCTGCCCCCGAGCGGCCCAGGCGTGCTTGCGCCAGCCCACCCCCTGTGTCACACTCCGCAACTACCGGCGCATCGCTGCGTACTGAACACTGTGCGCGGCGACCGACCCGGAGGAAAAAATGGACAACGAGGACGATCTCGACCGGGCCCCCGCAACCCCGCCACCGGGAGCGCAACCTCCGCCCTGGGAGGACCGGTCCAGGTACGGCTTCATCAACGCGGTCTACCTCACCACTCGCGAGGTGCTGCTCGCGCCTGGGCTGTTCTTCGCGAGGCCGATCAGCCAACCCGGGCTCTGGCAACCGCTGCTGTTCGCCATGGTGATCGGCGCCGTGAGCGCCTTCTTCGACTGGATGTGGATGCTCGCCGGCTCCTCGCTGCGCGTCCTCGTCGGACAGGACATCGCCCGTCTCATGCGCGCCCAGTTCCTGTCCGGAATGGCTTTCCTGCTCAGCCCGGTGCTGGTCTTCGCGGGCGTGTTCCTGCGCGCGGCCGTCGTCCACGTCTGCCTGCTGATCGTGGACGCGGCGCGCGGCGGCTTCGCCGCCACCTTCCGCGTCGTGGCCTACTCGGAAGCGGTCTGGATCCTGGCCGTCCTGCCGTTCTGCGGCAACCTGTTCGCCGTCGTTTGGGGCACCATCGTGGCCATCGTGGGCGTGCGTGAATTGCACCGTTGCGAAAGCTGGCGCGCCGTGGTGGGCGTCCTTCTCCCGTTGCTGATCTGCCTTTCGAGCTGCGGCGGGCTTACGATGCTGGCCATCACGCGCGGCCTGCTCGACTGATGCGCCTCGACCGCCAGCAGGATCCGCTGCCGCGACAGCTCGCCTTCGCCTTCGCCGCCCTCGCCGCCCTGGGCTGGATCGCGCTGCGCTTTTGGCCCGATGCCTTGCTCCGCCTGGCCCGCTGCCCTCTGCGCGACATGACCGGGATCCCCTGCCCCACCTGCGCCGGCACCCACGCCGCGGCGGCGCTGGCGCGGCTCGACATCGCCGCCGCCTGCGCTGCGAATCCGCTCGTGCCGCTGACCGCCCTGGTCCTCATCGGATGGCTCGGCTGGGCGTTGTTGGCGACGCTGGACCCGCGCTGGCGAGTACGGCTCGTCGTGTCCGGGCGCGAGCGCCAGGTGCTGCGCGCGGCGGCGATCGCGGGCCTGATCGGGTTCTGGGCGTGGCAGGTCTGCCGGCTGCGCTAGGACGCGTGAGTCGCTAGGACTCCGCCAACAGCCGCCGGGCGATCACCAGGCGCTGGATTTCGCTGGTCCCCTCGTAGATGCGCGTGATGCGAACATCGCGATAGTAGCGCTCGACGGCGTACTCCTTGACGTAACCGTAGCCGCCGTGGATCTGCAGCGCCGTGTCCGCGGCCCGACCCGCGGCCTCGGTGGCGAACAACTTGGCCATGGCCGCCTCTTTGCTGCACGGGCGACCGCGGTCCTTGAGCCAGGCGGCGCGGAAGCCGAGCATTCGGCCCGCGTCGAGGTCGGTGGCCATGTCGGCCAGCATGTTCTGGATCACGGGCTGGTCGGCGAGCGGTCGGCCGAATTGCTCGCGCACTTTCGCGTAGCGCACGGCCTCGTCGAGACACGCGTAGCCGATGCCGAGGGCCTGGAACGCGACGCCGATGCGGCCGGCGTCGAGCGCGGCCATCGCGATCCGGAAACCATCCCCCTCGCGCCCGATCAGTTGGTCGGCCGGCACGCGCACGTCCGCGAGATCCAGCGCCACCGTGTCGGACGCGCGCAGTCCCATTTTGTCCTCCTTCTTCGCGACCGTCAGGCCGGGGCTCCCGCGTTCGACGACGAAGGCGTGGATGTCGCGGTGCCCCGACGTGCCGGGCGTGCGGGCGAGGACGACGAAAAAGGCGGCGCGCGCGCCGTTGGTGACGTAGAGCTTGCTGCCCTCGAGGATCCAGACGTCGCCGTCGCGCCGCGCGGTGCTCGTCAGCGCGGCCGCGTCGCTGCCGGCGCCCGCCTCGGTGACGCAGAAGGCGGCGATCTCGCCCGCCGCCATACGGGGCAGGAAGCGCCGCTTGATTTCGGGGCTGCCGAACATGGCCAGCGGGTAGGACCCCACGCTGTTGTGCACTGTCACCATGATCGCCACGCCCGCGCTGGCGCGACTGAGCTCCTCCACGACGAGGGCGTAGCTGATCGTGTCGACGGCAAGCCCCCCGAACTCCTCCGGGAAGGCGAGCGCGAAGAAGCCGCTTTCGCGCAGCTTCGCGACGAGAGCCTCGGGGATCTCGCCCTGCGCGTCCATCTCCCGCGCGAGCGGCGCCACCTCGCGGCGCGCGAAGTCGCGCACCATGTCGCGCATCATGAGTTGGGTCTCGCTGAAATCGAAATCCATCGCGGCATCCTACCTGAGCTGGCCGGCGGCAATGACCATCCGCTGCGCCTCGCTCGTCCCCTCGTAGATTTCGCAGATCTTGGCGTCGCGAAAATGCCGCTCCACGGGATATTCCTTGCTGTACCCGTTGCCGCCGAGGATCTGCACCGCCTCGTTGACCACGAAGCCGGCCGTCTCGCTGGCGAACAGCTTCGCCATGGCCGACTCCTCGCTGTGCCGAACCTTGATGTCCTTGAGCCAGGCGGCGCGCAGCGTCAGCAACCGGGCGGCATCGAGGCGGGTGCGCATGTCGGCGATCTTCCACTGGATGGCCTGGAAGGAGGCGATCGGACGCCCGAACTGCTCCCTTTGCTTTGCGTACGCGACCGCCGAATCGTACGCCGCCTGGGCGATGCCCAGGGCTTGCGCGGCGATGCCGATGCGCCCGCCGTCCAGCGTCGACATGGCGATCTTGAAGCCTTCGCCCGGCTGACCGAGCAGGTTGGCGGCCGGCACGCGCACGTTGTCGAAGGCGAGTTGTGCCGTATCCGAGGCCCGCAGTCCCATCTTCTTTTCCTTCGCGATGACCGCGAAACCGAGCGTGTCGGTGTCGACGATGTAGGCGTTGATGCCCTTGTGCTTCTTCTCCGGATCGGCCATGGCAAAGACGATCAGGACGTCGGCGTTGGCGCCGTTGGTGATGAAATTCTTGAGCCCGTTCAAGACCCAATGATCGCCGTCGCGCACGGCGCGCGTCTGCTGATTGGCGGCATCGGTGCCGGCATTGGGCTCGCTCAAGCAGAAAGCGCCCAGCTTCTCGCCCCTGGCCAGCGGCGCCAGCACGCGATTCTTCTGCTCGTCGTTGCCGAAGGTCTCCAGCGGCCAACAGACCAGGCTGTTGTTGACGGACATGATGACGCCCGTGCTGGCGCACGCCTTCGATATCTCCTCGAGGGCCACGATGTAACTCACCGTGTCGAGTGCGGCGCCTCCGAATTCCGCGGCGACGTTCATGCCCATGAAGCCCAGCTCGCCCAACCGCTTCACGACCTCCGCGGGGAAGCGCTCCTCGCGGTCGATGGCGGCGGCGATCGGCGACACCTCGCGCGCGGCGAAATCGGCGGCCAGCTTGCGGATCGTCTCCTGCGGCTCAGTCAGCGCGAAATCCACGGTCGTCCCCCGTTCTCAAGCGTACTCGTAGAAGCCCCGGCCCGACTTGCGGCCGAGGTGCCCGGCGGCCACCATGCGGCGCAACAGCGGGCAAGGACGGTATTTGTCGTCGCCCAATCCCTCGTGCAGAACCTCCATGATGTCGAGGCAGACATCCAACCCGATGAAGTCTGCCAATGTGAGCGGGCCCATCGGATGGTTCATCCCCAGCTTCATCACCGTGTCGATCGCGTCGCGGTCCGCGATGCCCTCCATCAGGCAGAACACCGCCTCGTTGATCATGGGCAACAGCACGCGATTGCTGATGAACCCCGGATAGTCCTGGACCGCCACGGGAGTCTTGCCCAGATCGCGCGCCAGCTGCATGACCCGCTGCAGCGTCTCCGGCGCCGTGGCTTGACCCGTGACGACCTCGACGAGTTTCATCAACGGCACCGGGTTCATGAAGTGCATGCCGATGACCTGGGCCGGGCGCTTGGTGACCGCCGCGATTTTCGTGATGGAGATCGCCGAGGTATTGCTGGCCAGCAGCGCGCCCTTGGGACAGACCGCGTCGAGACGCTTGAAGATGTCCTGCTTCACGGCGAAGTCTTCGAACACGGCCTCGACGGCCAGTTCGACTCCCCGGCAATCATCGATGGAGGTCGCGCCGTTGATCCGCTTCAAGGCCGCCTCGGCCTGGGCGGCGGTGATGATCTCCTTCTTGGCCTGCCGGTCCAGGTTCCCCTTGATGGTCGCGAGCGCCTTGTCCACCCGCGCCTGCTCGGCTTCGACCAGCGTCACCTCGTGCCCGTACTGCGCCAGCACATGGGCGATGCCGTTGCCCATCGTGCCGCCGCCGATCACCGCGACCTTCATTTTCCACCCTCGCTAGGCTGAAGTTGCGCGGCGGGGCCCGCATGGCCCGCGCCTGTCCTCATCCCCATTGCTCAAGGCAGGCTGATCGCCAGGGCCACGGCGTCGCCGCCGCCCAGGCAGAGCGTGGCGATGCCCCGCTTGACGCCGCGATCCTCCATGGCATGGAGCAGCGTGACGAGAATGCGCGCGCCCGACGCTCCGATCGGGTGGCCGAGCGCGATGCCTCCCCCGCGCACGTTCACTTGGGCGGGGTCGAGCCCGGACTCCTGGATCACCGCCACCGCCTGGGCCGCGAATGCCTCGTTGAGCTCGAAGAGACCGAACGCCTCGAGCTTGCATGCGAGCCGGCCCAGCAGGTTGCTCAACGCCCGCACCGGCGCCATCATCACCCACTGCGGCTCCACGGCGCCCGTGGCGTAGCCGTCGATCACGGCGCGCACGCGCAGGCCCTGGGAGCGGGCGAACTTCTCGCCGCAGACGAGCAGCGCCGCCGCGCCGTCGTTGATCGTGCTGGCGTTGCCCGGCGTGACCGTGCCGCCGTCGCGCTTGAAGGCAGGGCGCAGCTTCGCGAGCGAGGCCACGCCGGCGTCGGCCCGGGGGCCTTCGTCGTGGAGGATTCGGACGGGATCGCCCTTGCGCTGCGGCACGTCGACCGGCGCGATCTCGCGCGCGAATTCCCCGCCGTCGCGGGCGGCCACGGCGCGCCGCTGCGACTCGGCGGCGTAAGCGTCCTGCCGCTCGCGGCTGATCCCGTACTTCTCCACGACAAGCTCGGCCGTCATGCCCATGTGGTAGTCGTTGTAGGCGTCCCAGAGACCGTCGTGGACCATCAGGTCGGTCACTTGGCCGTGCCCCAGCCGCAAGCCGTCGCGGGCTCCGAACAAGGCGTAGGGGATCCTGCTCATGTTCTCCATGCCGCCGGCCAGGACGCAGCTCGCGTCGCCGGCCCGGATGGCTTGCGCCGCCAGCGCGACGGCTTTCAGACCCGACCCGCACACCTTGTTCAGCGTCATGGCGCTCACGGCCGGTGGCACGCCCCCGAAGATCGCCGCCTGCCGTGCCGGGTTCTGTCCCAGGCCGGCCTGCACGACATTGCCCATGATCACCTCGTCGATCAGGCCCGGATCGACGGAAGCGCGCTCTAGGACCGCCTTGAGGCAGACGGCGCCGAGCTTCGGGGCCGGCACCTCGGCCAGGCCGCCCTGAAAGCGGCCGATCGGGGTGCGGACAGCCTCCACGATGACAGCCTTGTCGCTCACGTTCGCGATCCTCCTGTCCGGGTGTCGGTCGTCGCCGGCAAAGCCGGCGCGTCAGTCGTCCTGAAGCAGGGAACGGGCGATCACCAGCCGCTGGATCTCGCTCGTCCCCTCGCCGATCGTGCACAGCTTGGCGTCACGGTACAGCCGTTCGACCGGGTATTCCCGAATGAAGCCGTAGCCGCCGAGGATCTGGATGGCCCTGTCGCAGACGAACATGGCCGTCTCGCTGGCGAAGAGCTTGGCCATGCCCGCCTCGCGGGAGTAGGACCTGCCGGCGTCCTTCAGCCTTGCCGCCCGGTAAGTCAACAGCCGCGACGCCTCTATGCGCGTGGCCATGTCGGCCAGCATGAACTGGATGGCCTGCTGGTGGGAGATCGGCCGGCCGAACTGGATCCGCGTCCGGCTGTAATCGCGCGCGGTCTCGAACGCCCCCGTCGCCAGGCCGAGAGCCATGGCGGCGATCGAGACGCGGCCCCCGTCCAGCGTCTTCATGAAGTACCTGAAGCCCTGGCCCGCTTCGCCCAGCAGGGCGTCGGCCGGCAGGCGCACGTCGACCAGCGTCAGCGGCGCCGTGTCCGAGGCGCGCACGCCGAGCTTGTCCTCCTTCTTCTCGACCGTGAAACCGGGCGTGTCCTTGGGCACGATGAAAGCGCTGATGCCGCGATGCGTGCCGCCCGCGGGGTCCGTCATGGCGGTGAGCGTCACGGCGCCGGCGTAGTGGGCGTTGGTGATCCACATCTTGCTGCCGTTGACGACCCAGCCGTCACCTTCGCGCACGGCCGTTGTGCGCGTGCCGCCGGCGTCGCTGCCGGCGCCCGCTTCGGTCAGGCCGAAGGCGAGCAGGTGCTCGCCCCGCGCGGCGGCAGGCAACCAGCGCTGTCGCTGCTCGTCGTTGCCGAAATCGAGGATCGGCCCGCAGCCGAGGCTGTTGTGCGCGGCGCAGATCAAGGCGTGGCTGCCGCAAACCTTCGCGAGTTCTTCCACCACCAGAGCGTACGAGAGCGTGTCAGCCCCCACGCCGCCGTACTCCTCCGGAACGGTCAGGCCGAGCAACCCCAACTCGCCCATCTCGCGCACCGTGGCCGCGGGAAATTCTCCGCTCTCATCGATCCGCGCGGCGATCGGGCGGAGTCGATCCTGAGCGAAACTCCGGGCGAGACCGCGGATCATCTGCTGGTTCTCGTTCAGATCCATCGTTCCTCCTCGTCCACGACGGGCGGGGCACGGCGCGCGAGGCCGCGCAGCGGCGGATCGCGGGGGACGTGGCCTGCCGCCGGGCGGCGGGCAGCCGTCAGCCCGCGGGTCCGGAGTCGCCCCGTCCGGCCGCCTCTCGACCCGGCAGGGAGCGCACGTAGGCCACGATTTCATCCATGGTGCTGCCGGGGCCGAATAGCCGCCCCACGCCCCGCTCCTGCAGGGCCAGCCGGTCCGCCTCGGGAATGATCCCGCCGCCGGTGACCGCGATGTGCGTCGCTCCGCTCTGCTGCAGCAATTCCAGCACCCGCGGGAACACCGTCAGGTGGGCACCCGAAAGGACGCTGAGGGCGATCACGTCGACATCCTCCTGCAGCGCCGCCTGCACGATCATCTCCGGGGTCTGGTGCAGCCCCGTGTAGATGACCTCCATGCCGGCGTCGCGCAGTGCGTTGGCCACCACCTTGGCCCCGCGGTCGTGACCGTCGAGACCGGGCTTGGCGACCAGGACGCGTGTGACAGGCATGCCGAGCCTCCCGTGCTCGCCCGCTCCGTCCTCGGGTCGCCGTGCCGGTTGACGGCCGGCGGCCGCGACGAAGCGGGATCAGGTTAACCGATGGGGCGACCTCTGCAAACCGGATTCATGAGGAGGGGGCGACGGGGCCGCCGCCGTGGCGCTCGAGGATCTCCGCGAGCAGCGGTCCTAGCGCGCGCTCGCCCCGCCGCACCGCCTCGAGCGTCCCCGCGAGAGCCGCGTCGGCGGCGAGTCGGCGCCGGAAATTCCGGACCAACATGGTCTCCGCGAGACGCAGAAACCTCCTCCGCCAGAAAACATCGTCCTCTGCCCGGCCGCCGTGGGTCCGCCGCAGCCACTGGCGGTGATTCTCCAAGGCGTCGGACAGCGGCCCGAGGCCTTCGCCGCTGGTGGCGCTCGTGCCCAGCAGGGGCACCTCCCAGGCCGGTGCCGCGCCCTGGCTTTCGCCCGCGGCCGGGCGGCCGGCGCGGGCGCCGGCCAGGGCGAGCTGCCGTAACAGGTCGGCGCCGCCCGGCCGATCCATCTTGTTCACGACGAGCACGTCGGCCAGTTCGAGCAGACCGGCCTTCATGGCCTGCACGCCATCGCCAGACTCCGGCACCAGCATGACCACCGTGGTGTCGGCCTCGTCGCGCACGTCCTCCCCGACCTGCCCCATGCCGACGGTTTCCAGCAGCACGACGTCGAATCCGGCGGCGTCGAGCACGTCGGCGACGCGACCCGCCGCCAGACTCAGCCCGCCCAGCGAACCGCGCGACGCAAGGGATCGGATGAAGACGCCGGGATCCGTGGCGAGGTCGCGGAAGCGGATGCGGTCGCCCAGAAGCGCGCCGCCGGACAGCGGCGAGGACGGGTCCACGGCCACCACGCCGACGCGCAGCCCGCGGCCTCGCCAGCTTCGCGCCAGCTGGCAGCAGAGCGTGCTCTTGCCCGCTCCGGGCGGACCGGCCACGCCCACGCGCCAGGCGTTGCCCAGACGCGGGAAGAGGGCAGCCAGGAGCGCGTCGGCATGCTCGTCGAGCTCCTCGACCCACGACATGGCCCTGGCCAGGGCGAGCGGCTCGCCCGCCAGGACGCGTTCGATCAGGCCCTGCGGGCCGAGCGGCGCAACGGCCACGGCTTCCTCCCGCGCTCGGCGAGACCGGGCGCGGGAGGAATGGTAATACGGGCGGGCCGTCAGCGATAGATGTCCTTCACGCCGCCCCAGCTGGCGGCATCGGCCGGCACGTTCGGCTCGCAGTCGTTGACACGACCGGGCGACGGGGCGCACCCGGTGCCGAGCGGCTCCTGAGAACCGGCGTACGGGTACAGGTAGTCGCAAAGCGCCCAGCTGCCATCCACCAATCGCGCGCTGGAGCGGTCGTCTTCGGCCTCGTGATCCTTGAAGATGTACACGTCGACGAGTTGAGCGCCGGCCTGCGTGGGATCTCCGCGCCAGAGCTCGCAGGTGTCGCCGGTGTTGTTCCACGACAGTCCCGTCACCGTGTAGCCCACGCTCTGCTGCCAGACCACGGCATCGTCCCCATAGAAGACCTTCACCTCGCCGGGGGCGAGCAGACCCGTGAGACGGAGATGGGCCTCGGGGTCCAGCGCGTCGCGGACATAGCATTCGCTCAGGTCGACGGTCTCGGGACCAGTGTTGAGAACCTCCACCCACTCGTCGTCGCGCGAGCTGAGCACGCCGTCGCCGTTCCAGTCCCTGGCCGGATCGGCGAGAATCTCGGAGAGGACGAGAGCCCCGACGGCGGGCGTCGGCGCGGCCGCGCCCGCGGCGAGCAGGAGGGCAACTCTGAACATCCATCCGCATGTTTTCATGCCGCTGAACCTTTCGGGGAGGGAACCGGACGGCCCCGGGAAGGCGCGCCCAACTGCGGGCCGGGGCTAGCGCCGCGCCTGATGCCAACGACGGGCCCACGCCATTTGCGGTCGCGCGAGCTTGAGAAGTCTCGCGATGTTCACGGATGAATGGTCTGGAAAGATGGAAATTACGGGATCGAAAACCATGGCCTGACCGCGCGTCCGTCCGCGGTCGGGTCCCTCGCGTCAGGGACAGGTCGGGGATGAGGTGACACCGCCACTAGACCGTCTCCAGCGAAGCGCCACCGGGATCGGACGGGACGATGCCAAGAACAAACTTGAAATAACGTCTGTAATATATTGTAAAATATAATTTTATACTACCGTAACACCTGTCTCGCAGCCTGCGCGTCGCGCTCCAATTGCTCGATCAGCGCCCGCGGATCCGGGAATTCCCGCTCCTCTCGCAGGCGCGCGACCCATTCGACCTTCAGGACGCGGCCGCGCAGGTCGCCGCTGAAGTCCAGCAGGTGCACTTCGAGGCGGGGGTTCGCCGGCGCGCGGTGAAAGGTGGGCGCGCGGCCGTGGTTGAGCATGGCCGGCAGCCGGCGCCAAGCGCGCGGGACCAGATCGCTCAAGCGACCCTGCTCGTCCATGCGCGGCAGACCCTCGAGCACAACGCCCTCCCCTTCCGGCGCGCTTCCCGTCGCCACCGCGTCCCGCGGCGCCAGCACGCGCACGGCGTACACCCCCGGGGCGGGCAGCAACTTGTGCGCTTCGAGAGGCGTGAGATTGGCGGTCGGGAAGCCGAGCGCGCGGCCACGACCGTCGCCGGGGCCGACTTCGCCCCACAGGGCATAGGGCCTGCCGAGCAAGCGGGCGGCACCCGCCACATCGCCCTCGGCCAACAGGCCGCGGATGGCCGAACTGCTGATCGTCCGGCCATCGAGTGCCAAGGGAGGCACGATCTCGAAGCCGAAGTCGAGCCGCCGGCCCAACGCCGCCAGCGTGGCGGCGCTGCCGCCGCGGCCGGCGCCCAGATGCGTGTCGTGCCCCGCGATCAGGTGTCGCATGCGCAGCAGCCTCACCAGAAATAGCGCCACGAAATCATCGTAGGGCGTGCGGGCAAGGGACGGGCAGAAATCGGCGGCCACGAGCAGGTCGATGCCGTCGGCCTCGAACAGGGCCAGGCGCTCTCGCCACGTCGTGAGCAGCAGCGGGGCGCGCCCCGGATCGAGCAACTGGCGCGGATGGCGCCGGAACGTGAACAGCGCCGCCGCCAGGCCCAGCCGGTCGCTCGCCGCCCGCAGCGCGTTCAGCAGGCCCAGATGGCCCAGGTGCAGGCCGTCGAAGGAACCCAAGGCGAGCGCGCAATCGACAGCCTCCGCCGCGGGCAGAACGCCGCGTCCGCCAAGCAACGCGCCGATGGCCTCCTCGGACAGGTGGATCACCTTCACGGCGCATCCCCGCCTTCGCGCGCCGCGAAAACGGCCAGCAATCGCGGCTGGGAACTACCCGGCGGGCACGCTGCCACCGCGACGAGCGCGCCGGCCTCGTCCACCAGTCGAAAGCAATCGCGATCGTGGCGCGGGTCCGCGACGGGCGGGCCGTCCAGACGCGCGAGCCAGGCCGGTTCCGGCGCCGCGCCGCGGCGCACGGCCAGCGCCTCTTGTCGGCCCAAGCACACGGCCGGCAAGTGCGGCAAGCCCTCGGACAGCGGGCGCAGCGCCGCGCCCAGGGCAGCGCCGTCGCGCAACCGCTCGGGCGCCATTGCCTCGTCCACGACGAACGGGCCCACCCGGTGGCGGCGCAGAGACCGCACGTGGGCGAGCGTGCCGATCGCCGCCGCGAGGTCGCGCGTCAACGAGCGCACATATGTGCCGCCGGAGCAATCCACCGACAGTTCCGCTTCGTAAACCAAGCCGTCAGGGGCCAGCAGGGCCGCGTCTTCACCCGGAGCGGGCGGCTCACCCCAGCGCACAGCCTCCAGTTCGAGACGCGAGATCGTCACGCGTCGCGCGGCCGGCTCCGGCACCTCGCGCCCCGCCCTGGCCAGACGATGAAGCCGCTGGCCGCCGCGCTTGAGCGCCGAGTAGATGGGTGGCACCTGCTCGATCACGCCGCAATGGCGGGGCAGAACCCCGGCCAGATCCTCCGGTCGCGCGGTGACGGCGCTGCGCGCGCTGACAACGCCGTCGGCGTCGAGGCTGTCGGTGCCGATCCCGAAGCGGGCGCGCCAGCGATAACTCTTGGGCAGGTGCGTCAGGAACGGCGACAGACGGGTAGCGGATCCGACCAGCAGCACCAGCAATCCCGTGGCGAGGGGATCCAGGGTGCCGGTGTGCCCGACACGGGGTTGCGCCCCCCCTCGGGCCGCGCGCAGCGCGCCGCGCGCGATGGCCACGGTCTGGAACGACGTCAGGCCGGCGGGCTTGTCGATCAACAGCAATCCATCGGGCGCAGGCAACTCAGCCCTGCTCCAGGAGGGCGTCGACGACGCGCCGCTCGATCTCGTCCGCGTCGCCGACCAGCGTGCAGCCCGCCGCGGCGCGGTGCCCGCCTCCGCCGAAGCGGGCCGCCACCGCTTCCACGTCGCCCCCACCGGGTGAGCGCAGGGACACTCTCCATTGCTGCGGCCCGAGCTGTTTGAGAAAGGCCACGTACCGCACCCCCGCGACGGCCGTCGCCAGACCCAGCATCCCTTCCGTGTCCGCCAGCGTCGCGCCGGTTTCCGCCAGCATGGTCCGATCGGCGCGCAGCGTCAGCACGCGGCCATCGCCATGGTAGCGATACCCCGCCAGCACCCTCTGCAGCAGCGCCGTGGCCGCCCGCGACCGCCGGTGGAGGGTGATCTCGGTCACTGCCGCGGTCTCGACACCCAGCGCCGCCAAGCGATGCGCGAGCTCGAAGGTCAGCGGCAGCGTGCTGGGGAAGCGGAAGCCGCCGGAATCGTTCACGATTCCCGCGAACACGTTCGTGGCCATGTCCAGATCGATCTCGAACGGGGGCTCGCCGTCGCAACCTCGGGACAGCTCTTCGATCACGCGGAAGACCAGCGTGCTGGAGGACTCGGCGACCGGCTCGATCCAGCCGGGCAACGGCTGGCGCCGACCGCTGACCAGGTGGTGGTCCACGCACCAAGCCTGCTGGACCCTGTCGAGCACGCCCGCCAGGTCGGTCGGCGCTCGCTCCCGGCGATGGCAGTCGATCATGATCAGGGCATCGGGCGTCTGGCCCGCCGCCCACCGCGCTTCGGCCTCGGCCGCCGGCGTGGTCAGACCCGGGAAGCCGGGCAGCGCCGCGAAGCCGGCGGGCGGATCCGGATAGGCGAACACGATCGCCTCGCGGTCCATGGCCCGCAGGGCTCCGGCCAGGGCCAGCGCGGCGCCCACGGCGTCGGGATCGGGGTTCTCGTGCGGCGCGAGCCAGAACCGACGCCCCCGCCGCAGGGCCTCGAGCAGATCGGCGGGCGGCCGCAGATCCGCCAAGGCCAGCCGGCGCCGGCGCGTCTTTTCGTCCTCGAACTCTCCGTGCGCCTCCAGTTCCTTCAAGACGGCGTCGATCCCGAAACCGCGGTCGAGCGAGTCGTCGCGCACAAAGCGCAGTTGGGGCGACTCCCGCAGCCGCAGCATGTCGCCCAAACGTCCCTGCAAGAAACGGGCGGCGCGGCGCAGGCCCCTCTCGCAGTGAACCGTGTCCTCTTCGCTGCCGGTGACGGACCAATACACGCGCGCCACGGAACGGTCTCGGTTAACTTCCACGCCCGCGATCGTGACCAGCGACAGGCGCGGATCCTTGACGCCCTGCTGCAGAAGCTCGGCGAGAGCCCGTTGAATGGCATGATTGAGCTTGACGCCCTTGTAGGGATCCATGGCCGCTCCCGCCGGCCGGTCGCGACAGTCGCGCCTTTCGCCGGCCGCCGCCCGCTATAGCTGGGTGCGGGCGATCTCCTCGATGCGGTATGCCTCGATGACGTCGCCGACCTGGAGCTCGTGGAAATTCTCGAGGCCGATGCCGCATTCGAAGCCGCTCTGGACCTCGCGCGCGTCTTCCTTGAAGCGCTTGAGCGAACTGATTTTGCCCTCGAAGACGACGACCTCGTTGCGCACCAGCCGCGCGCGCGAATTGCGCACGACCGAGCCGCTCGTGACATAGCTGCCGGCGATCTGTCCCAGCTTCGGGATGCTGAAGACCAGCCGTACCTCGGCCGAGCCGACCGGGACCTCGCGCTCGATCGTGCCCAGCAGGCCGGCCATGGCCTTCTTCAAAGTGTCCACCGCTTCGTAGATGATGTCGAAGACCTCGATCGTCACGCCCTCGCGTCGGGCCAGCTCGCGGATGGCGGTGCCCGGGCGCAGATGGAAGCCGATGATCATCGCGCCCGTGTTGGCGCCCAGCAGCACGTCGGATTCGTTGACGGCGCCGACGGCCTTGTGGACCACGCGCACCTGCACCTCGGACGTGTTGAGCTGCATGAGTTGATCGCAGAGCGCTTCCACGGAGCCCGCCACGTCGCCCTTCACGATGATCGGCAGCTCTTTGAGGGAATCGGCCGCGATCATGTCGGCCAGATTCGTCAGGTCGACCTGCCGCTTCGGCCGCGACAACTGCTGCTGCCTCTGGAGCTGGCGCCGTCTTTGCGAGATCTCACGCGCCTCGCGTTCGTTCTCAACGACGTGGAAGCGGTCGCCGGCTTCGGGCACGTCGTCGGCGCCCATCACCACCGCGGGCTCGCCCGGCTTGACCTCGATCAGCGAATCCCCGCGTTCGTTCGCCAGCGCGCGCACCTTGCCGTCCTGCAAGCCGACCACGAACGTGTCGCCGACGCGCAGCGTGCCGCGATCGATGAGCACGGTGAACAGCACGCCGCGCCCGGGCTCCTTCGAAGCCTCGATCACGGTGCCGTGAGCTCTCCCGTTGGCCGGCGCCTTCAGTTCCAGCACTTCCGCCTGCAGATGGACCATCTCGAGCAGCCGGTCCACGTTAACGTTCTTCTTGGCCGAGATTTCCGCCGCGAGAACCTGCCCGCCGAACTCCTCGACCACGATGCCGTGCTGCATGAGCTCCTGTTTGACCAGGTCGGCCCGGGCGCCCGGCTTGTCGATCTTGTTGATCGCGACGATGATCGGCACACCCGCCGCCTTGGCGTGGTTGATGGCCTCCACGGTCTGCGGCATGACGCGATCGTCGGCCGCCACGACCAGGATCACGATGTCGGTCACCTGGGCCCCGCGGGCGCGCATCGCCGTGAACGCCTCGTGGCCCGGCGTGTCCAAGAAGGTGATCGGACCGCCCGGCGTCTCCACGCCGTAGGCGCCGATGTGCTGCGTGATGCCGCCGACCTCGCCGGCGATCACGTTGGTCTTGCGGATCGTATCGAGCAGCGAGGTCTTGCCGTGGTCGACGTGCCCCATGACCGTCACGACTGGCGGGCGCAGGACCAGATCCTCCTCCCGGACCTCTTCCTGCTCCTCGAAAATCTCTTCTTCGTCGCCGAGGAATTCCACGCCACGCTCGAATTCCGCCGCCACCAACTCGATCTGGTCGCGTTCGAGCCTCTGATTGATCGTGGCCATGATGCCCAGGCCTAACAGCTTGGCGATGATATCGCGCGGCTGGATCGCCAGCTTCTCCGCCAACTGCTGGACCGTGACGAACTCGGTGATGCGCAGCAGATCGCCCTCCTCCGCCATTTCCTCGGTGGGTCCCGACTTGCGCGCGCGGTGACGGCGGCCAGGTCCCGTTTCCATGGAAGCCAAGGTCTGCTTGACGTTCTTGGCCACTTCGGCCTCGTCGATCTTCTTGCGACGGTGCCGGCTGCGCTTGCGCAAAACCTGCTCGGCCTCTTCCTGGGCCTTCTGGTCGCGTCTCTTCCGAATGGCCGCCTTCACCGATTCCTTGACCGATTCCTTGACGTCCGGCCGCACGCCGGGCTGTTCCGCGCCGGGTTCCTCCATCGGCAGGAGCGGCTCGAGTCCCAGTGGCCGGCCGGGGAGCGCCGGTTTGATGGGAGCCCCGGGGCCCAGCCGCAGGATCTTCGCGCTGCGTCGGGGCGCCGGCGCCGCCGTGACGGCGGCCGCCTCACTGGCGTGCGCGCCGTCGTCGGTCGTCGCGGCACCTTCCGCGCCGGGAGCGGCCACCTCGTCCGCCGGCGCGGCGGTTTCGGCGACTGTCGGTTCGCCTGCTGGCGCCGCGGCTTCACCGGACAAGACCTCGACCGGCGCGGCCGCGTCGCGCGCGGGCGCTTCCTGCGCCTCGGCCACGTGCGGCCCCCCGCCCGCCTGCAAGGCCGCTTCCGCGCCCCCGCCCGGAGCGGGGGACGGGACGTCCAGCGATTTGCGCACCAGCTTCCGGACCACCCGGGTTTCGGACTGGTCTCTCGTCGCTTCGGCGCCGGCCGGCGCTTCCTGCTTGGCGCGGGCCTTCGTCACCGCCGTCTTGGTGCCGGCCTTCTTGATGATGACGACCTTCTTGGCGGACTTCTTGGCGGGAGCCTTCTTGGCGACCTTCTTGGCGGCAGGTTCCTCTTGGGAGGGCTGCGGTCGCGGCAGCTCGCGTAGGCTTGCGACGTGCTTCAGCTTGTTGGGATCCAGGTTGTGAGCCCGCGCGTAGTTGAGCCGAGCCTGTTCCCGTTCCCGCTGGAAGCGGGCGTGGATACGATCCACCGCGTCATCCTCGACGACGCTCATGTGGCTCTTGGCCTCGACCTTCATCACGCGCAACAGCGCCATGATGGCCGGGCTTTCCACGCCATAATGCTTCGCGAGCTCGTAGACTCTGAGCTTCCTCGTCAAGACGGGTCACCTCCGCCCGTAGCCGAGCCGCGGAATCGCGTCCGGCTTCCCCAGGCCGCGCGGACAGTCGCTCAGCGAGCGCCGCCCTCCTCTTCGCGACCGCCGGCTTGACCGATCAGTCGCTCAATCCCTCGGACAAAGCCGAGATCGCTGACGGCGACCACGATCAGTTCGCCGCGGCCCAGCGCCGTCGCCAGTGCCTCCCGATCCACGGCGTCGTCCAAGACGCCGCGAACCGGCGCCAGCCGCGCCAGCTTCCTTCGCTGCGACGCGCCGGCGTCGCGCGCGATGATCACCCAAGGCGGTCGACCGCTCTTGATCAACGCCTCCACCGCCGTGGCTCCCACCGCCAATTTCCCCGCCCGCCGGGCCAGCCCGAGCAAGCCCAGCAGCTTCGCGGCGTCGACCTCGGGCACGAAAGCTGCCTCCCTCGCCCGCCCGCGCCTGTCAGGCGCGGGTTCCGCTCAGTCCTCGAGCTCCGTGCCGGCGAACGGATCGGGCGGCGGCTGTGGGTCTCCCTCCGCGTCGCCGCCTCGTTCCACGGCTTCGTCGAAGCCATGGAAGGGATCGACTCCAGCCTCCGCGGGCACGTCCTCGGCGACCGGCGCGACTCCCTCCGCCGGCGTCTCGTCGCCGAACACGCTCTCGTCGAAAAGCGGCTTCTCCTCCGCGGCAAGGCGCGCCAACTCCTCGGCGACCGCAGCCTCGATCTGCTGTTTCAATTCCTCCAGCGTCGCGCGGGCAGTCGCCGTCAACATTTCGGCCGTCTTGGGGCCAATGCCCGGCAACGCCTCGAGCTGCTCGTTGCTGGCGGCGGCCAGCTGCGCGATCGACGTGATGCCGGCCTCCTTCAGGAGCGCCGAGATGCGCGCGGTGACGCCGGACATCTCATCCAGCTCCATCGACATTTCCTGCGTGATGCGCTGGCGCACGTGGTGTTCGCGCGCCGAGACAAGATCGATCTTCCACTCGGTAAGCTTGGCTGCCAGCCGTACGTTCTTACCTTCCTTCCCGATGGCCTTGGAGAGCTGGTCTTCGCTGACAATGACCACGGCCTCGCGCCTTTCCGGATCGAGCGTGATCGAGCCAACCTCGGCCGGGCTGAGAGCCCGACTGATGAGCAGCGATGGTTCCGCGCTCCATTGCACGATGTCGATGCGCTCGCCGGCCAGTTCGCGCGTGACCGCCTGCACGCGGCTGCCCTTCATGCCCACGCACGAGCCGACAGCGTCCACGCGGTCGTCGCGTGAGACCACCGCGATCTTGGAACGCGCGCCCGGTTCGCGGGCCACGGCCTTGATCTCGACGATGCCCTCCTGGACCTCCGGAACTTCCTGCTCGAAGAGCGCTTTCAAGAATGCCGGGTGGCTTCGCGACAGGATCACCTGCGGCCCCTTGGCATTGTCGAGAACCTCGATGATGAGCGCCTTGATGGTCTTGCCCTGGTGGTACTTCTCTCCCCGGATCTGCTCTCGATAAGGCAGGAGCGCCTCGACGCGGCCCAGGTTCACCAGCACGTTCCCCCGGTCCGCTTGCTGGATAGTGCCGACGACGACCTCATTGACCCGATCCTTGAAGTCCTCGAAAATCTGGGCTCGTTCGGCTTCCCGCACCTTTTGCACGAGAATCTGTTTGGCCACGAGGATCGCGTTGCGTCCGAACGATTCAAGGGGCAGTTCCCAGCGCACCTCGTCTCCCGGTTCGACCTCGTCGCCGAATTCCGCGCGGGCGTCGGCGAGCGCGATCTGAGCGTCGGGCTCTGCGATCTCCTCCACCACCGTCTTGACCTGCTCGACGCTCATCTCTCCGGTCGTTTGGTCCACGTGCGCCTCGATGATCGCCTCTGCGCCGACCTTCTTCTTGGCGGCGGACTGCAGGCCCGCGACGAGCGACTCGATCACGATGCTGCGATCGACAGCCTTTTCCCGCGTGATCAGCGCCAGCGCGTCCAAAACATTGTAATCCATCTCTCACTGCTCCCGATGAGGCGGTCCCGGCCGGAGCGGGCCGGGTTGGCCGCGCCTATTCTTTCCGGGGCCTACGGCGGCGAGCGATTCTGGTCTGCCGCGCCTCGCGCGTCTGTTTCCGCTCGGCGCGCCGCTGCTCGCGGTGGCGTCTGCGGTCTGCATTGATGATCGTGTGAATATCGAAAACCGGGTCAAGATTGGCGGCAGAGATGTCGCTCAAGGCGACAGCGCATTCGCCCAGGACTTCGAGCCTCGCTTCGTCAGACGAGAAAGATCCCGCTCGTTCGCCGTCTTCACTGACATCTTCCTCATGCGAGGCCGCCTCGCCCGCGATGGCTCTCAGTTTCAGCTCCTTCGCATCAGCCGCCACCAGCTCGCCGCGAATCGTGCGGGGCTTGGCGCCCGAGCCCACCTTGAGCTCGACCCGTTGGCCGATGGCGGCGGCGAAATGCGTTGGAGTGCGCAGCGGTCGTCGCACACCGGGCGAGGAGACCTCGATGACGTACGCACCCTCCACCAAACGCGACTCCTCGAGGAGCATGTCTATGGTGCGCGAGGCGACCGCGCAGCCTTGCAGGTCGATGCCGCCGGGGCGGTCCAGATAGACGCGCACGCTCAGGCGCCCGCCGCCGAAAAAGAGGCGCACGTCGATCAGCTCGCAGCCTAGCCCAGCTGCCTCGCGATCCAGCAGGTCGATGATCTGCGCCCTGAGCTTCTCCCTGTCCACCGGGCAGCCTTCCCGTCCGGCGAACCCCGCGGCCCTTGCCACGGCGTCCCCACAAGAAAAGAAGTGGACTTTCGCCCACTTCCGAGAAGCCCTCCCGAGGTGCGCCAGACGGGGGAAAATATACACCCGGGCCCAGGCCGTGGCAAGCGTTATTAGAGGTCTTCGCACCCTGCCCAGGAGGCCGTCAGGACAACGGACGCCGGCAGATATCCCACACCAAACGCCCCACCGCCTCGAGGCTGGCCGCCGAGCAGGCGTCCGGCGTGTCGCGCAGCGTGTGCCACTGCGGATAATCGAAATCGATGAGATCCACGGCCGGGACCCCGGCCCGCAGGAACGGCAGGTGGTCATCGATGATCGCCGGACCCGGCACGGGAACGAACTGCGCGAGCCCCAACTCGCCCGCCCGCTCGAACACGGCCCGCGTCCACGGCTCCGCCATGCGCAGCGAATGACCTTCGAGGGGGATGTTCAGATCCCGCTTGCCGACCATGTCCAGCAAGATCAGACCTTCTGGTCGTCCCTCGGCCAGGGGACTGCCGAAATCCCGCCAAGTGGAGGCCAGCCGGGCCGACCCCAGGCAATAATTGGCGAGATCCCCTTCCAACCCGTAATCCTCCGCGTCGAAGAAGATCAGGTCCACGCCCCGCGGCAGGGTGGCGGTCGCCAGCAGCTCCGCCAGATGCAGCAGGATGGCCGTGCCGCTCGCGCCATCGTTGGCGCCCGGCAGCCGCGCCTTGGCGCGGGCCGGATCGGTTTCGCGGTCGCAGCGGGGTCTGGTGTCGTAATGAGCGCCCACCCAGAGGCGCCGGCCGCCGGGCGGGCCGGCCGATATCACGAGATTGCAGACCTCCAGCCGCCCGTCGCCGTACGGATCATCCACGCCGAAGCAGAGGGACACGCAACGCAGCCCTAACGACTCGGCCTGCGCCGCGATCAAGCCCTTCAGGCTCGCGTGCCCCGGCGAGCCGGGATCGCGCGGCCCCAGATCGCACTGTCGATCCAGCCAGATCATGGCCCGCTCGCCGGAAAATTGCGGACCATCGATCGGCGCGCAGATCGCGCTGTTGGCGACCACCGCGACCGCGATGGCCACCGCGCAGGACAGAGCTCTCCGGTAACGACCAGCCTCAGAACACAAAGGTCGCCTCCACTCCCAGGCCGAAGGTCTGCGTCACGGTGTCGGTCTGAATGGACTTGTCCCGCGAATAGCCGAGACGCATCGCTCCGGTGAGATTCTTGGTGATCTGGTAACTGAACCGCGGATTGAACGAGATGCGGTCCTGCCCCGTCTGGGCGTCCGGCACCGTCGCGCCGGGCAGCCGGCGCTCGTCGCGCTGTCGATTGTAGGTCACATCCACGTCCATGTTGACGGTCGGGATCGCGCCTGGCTTGTACAGCTTGAGCTTAGCCAAGAAGCGTTCGGCGCGGAAGCTGTGCCGCATCTGCACGCCGATGTTCAGGCGGCTGCTTGCCGTCTCGGTTCCGTTGGACAAGGTTCTGTCGCGAGTGATGCCAACATTCAAGGTGGCGGTCATCTGGTTGGCGAACGTCATGTTCCAGCGGGGCGAGATGGTCGTGCTCGTGCGAGGGTTGTATTGCGACGAGGTCGCCCCCGACACGGTCTTGCTGTGCTTGTAGCCTATGTCCACACCCGACGCGCGGAACCAGCCATCCCCCTTCTGGCCTTTGAAGATCGACCAGCGCTCCAAGCCCGTCAGGGCGAGCCGCAGATCTGGCCAGTCCTGCTGGTACTGCTTCTGCAGCAGGCCGGCCTGCTCGCTGAAGCCTGTCGATTGCACGAACTTCACGTCGGCGCTGAGCCCTCGGGAGAATTTGAAATTCGTCGAAAAATTGACGGAGGCGCGGTCGGTCAATCGGGAAATCGCGTAGAGAGAATCCGCGACATCGAGTGCCTCGCTCAGGCCCAGGCGGTACCAGAAATTATCCTCGCTGCTGAGGCGAGCGTAAGAACTGGTCCTGCGCAGGCTGTACTGGGCCTGGATGGGCGCCATGCCGCGCAAAGCGTTCAGCAGCAACTTGCCGGGGTTCGGCAGCTTGATGCCTTGCCCCTTTCCGGCCACCGAGTCGGCGGCGGCCGGCTCGCGATCCTCCCGCGCCTGGCGTTCGCGCGCATCCCGCTGGCGAGCTTGCTCGAGGAGCGCTTCCTCCTCTAGACGCAGCCGCTCCTCTGGAGTGAGGGCTTCGTCGTCATAAGTCGGCGAGGCCGGCACATCCCCTGGCGCGGGTGCCGGCCCCGCGGGCGGCTGCTCTTCGGCCGGTATCTCCGCGCCACTCAGCGGCGCGTCGCCCGGCGCTGGCGCCTCTTGTTCCTCTTCCGGCAACGGCGCCGGCTCGGCGTCGGATTCCCGTCCTGTGCGCCGGCCCAGACGCCGCTGCCGCTCTATGGTTTCACGTCGATCCAGATCTTCGGCCTTGCCGCGCTCGGGAAAACGGCTCTTGATGAACCGGTCGACGGGAACGCTCAAGCGGAAATCCCAATCGCCGGAATTCGAAATGCTGCGAATGCCGGCGGGATCGCCCGCCTGGCGGATGCTGGGATCCTTGTTGACCTCGTAGCCGCCGTTGAACGTCACCTGCGGACGCATGGCGTTCAAGGCGGCCAATCCCGCGCGCGCCGGCTCCAGCAGTGCGGTCTTGGGCAAACCGGTCAGCTTCGGCAGATTGAAGCGGACCTGGATACCTTGACTGAAATTGATCTCCTCGCCCACGTTGACGCCCAGCCACTGGCGCCGCCGCAGCAAGTCTCGATCCGAACGCATGGTCAAGCTCACATCGGCGATCGTCAGCGGCGTGTACTCGAGCGAGCCGTTCAGCGTACCGCGATGCGTGGTCTGTTCTGGGTTGATCTTCACGGCCCCGCTGGCGAGCACGGTCTCCAACTGCCTCCGGCTGCGGCTGACGTTGCCGCCGAAGCTGATCTTCCTGGGCAGGATCGCGACGTCTCCCAGCACGGGAATGGCTCCGAAGAATAGGTAACGGCCTAGATCGTAGCGTCTCGGGATGCTCAGGTCATAGACGAGCGAGCCCTGCGAGTTGCGCAGGCGTTGGTGCTCAAGAGGCCCGCGCTGACTGCTGTTCGAGCCGCTGTAGGAGAACGCCCAGGGGTCGAGCATGTAGCGCAGAACGGCGACGCGCGAGGGCGAGTGGTTCAGGCGCACGCTGTAGCTTTCGCGCGTGTCCACCGTGGACTGGGCATTCTTGACATCCGCGTCGATCAGCTCCACGTCGCTGTTCGTGAGGTATTTGGGCCGCTGAATCGTCTGACGGCGGCTGAAGCTCACCGGCATCTGATACCCCAGGAGCGGCATGAAATCATCGACTCGCGTGCTGCCGGACAAGCTCCAGTCCTCGTTGGTGAATCCCTGTCCGCGGTTGGCATTGAGGCCGTGGAAATCGGCGTCGCGTCCCGACCAGTCGAAATCGATCTTGACGACATCCGCCATGTTGAGGCGGGCGGCCGCATGCTTGGCCATCCCGCTCTCGCGCTTCACCGACTCCAGGCGTACGTCGTTGAGGAAGAAATAGCCGCTGACCGGCTGATCCCGGACCTCGTTGATCACGCCGAAGTAGTAGCGCTTCACTCGTCTGAGGTCCGGTTTGCCCACGACGCGAACGCGATACGGATGTCCGTCGTTGACGTCGGTCACGGTCGTCGCGATCCAGTTTTGAACGCTGTCGTAGTCGGCAAACTTGGCGTTGGTCAGCTGGGCGAGATCGAGATTCACCTGGCGCCATCCGCTGCGCGCACCGGGGCCTTCATCGAAACGATAGCTCACCTCATAGTAATTCAGCGTGTCCCCGCCGATCCGGAAGAACAGATCCATGTCGCCCAGATCCGTCCTGGGACAGAACCACCACCAGTTGATGGTGCCGTACTGCGTGTAGTTGTCGCCTCGCGGAGAAACATATTTGCTCACGCGCACCAGGTGGTCTCGTTCCAGTTCGTTGAAGTCGAGCACCAGCGAAGATTCCTTTTCCATGATGTCGCGCTCGACTCGCACATTGAACGGTGAATAGTAGTCCGGGTTCTCCTTATTGTTGACCTCGCCGATGAAGAAGGACTCCCCGGGCCCGCGCTCGGCCGGTGTCAGTATGTCCTCGGTGAGCCGCTTGCGGATCCCCTCACGTTCCCAACGGCTGCCCAGGAACTTGAGATCAGAGATCTCGAGGGCCGTATTGGACGGGGCGCCTGTCGAACGGTCTTCGTACCAGACACGCACGTGCGTGATCTGATCGATTCTCGGCGACGCGCCTCCGGCCGGCGTGACCGTCGAGGCGTTGTTGATGCGGATGCGGAATTTCCGCCAAGCCTGACCTTGAGGGATGTTGGCCGTGAGTTCAGGCGGATAATCCCTCAGCACGTCCACGAGGGCCGAATCGGCCAGGTCGACGGTGATCGTGAAGTATCCGTCCCGCGTTTCGTGCAGCGTGTCGCCATCGAGATCCTCGGTGTCCTCCCGGAAGTTCGCTTCCGTCCCGTTGATCGTCGGGAAGGGGTTGTCGTAGCTGACGAAGTCTGCGCTGTAATAGTCGGGTCCGCCGGCCCCTTGCATAATTCCATCCAGCCCGGTGTCTTCTGTGTTGGTGAAGACCCCGTCTCGATTGGCGTCCTCAAACTGGAACGTCCCGACCTCGAGACCGCCGGCGCCATCGCTCGGCCAGTTGAAATCTTCGCTCACATAGCCAAAATCGACGTGCAGCGTGCCGCGCCGGTCGAACTGGTCGGGACGGAAATCGTTGACCCAGAACTCGAGAAACTGCGCTCGCGTCAGATCGATGCCGCTGCGGCCGAGGCCGCGCATGATGCCGCCCCAACTCGCCTCCTGCCAACCGGAGGCGCCGCCGTCCAGCCAGAGTTGCAGCACTTGTTGCGGTTCGCGTCCTTCCTCCTCCCGCAGTTCGGGATTCAGGTAGCGACGCAGCACGCTGTCCTTCGGAAGGTACCAGCGCGTGTCGACCCGCATTTCCGGCGCGAAGTCGCGGTCGTCCGCGGTCTCCGCGACGTACGCCGCGTCGCGGCCCGTCGCCGGGGAACTGCCAAGCATCCAGGAGAGACGGCTGATCGGCATCACGTCCGAGGCGTCGATCCCCTCGAAGTCTTCCAGGAAAACGTCGCCCTTCGTGTTGGGGTTGGGCACGCTCAGCGCCACCTCGCCGTTCAACTGCACCGTGCTCGGGCGGTCGGTGTCGCGCCGCGCGAGAAAATTCGCGACGTGAGTCAGGAAATACGGCTCGAAGGTGTGCTGGACGTTCAGGTTGCCGACCAGTGTGCGGCTGGGTTCCTCGCCGAGCTTGGCCTTGTAACCGGCGATCTGGTTCGTCTCGAACAGCCAGGTCGTGGAGATGCGACTGGCGCGCCCGAGATCGAAACCCAAGTTGAAGCCCAGCAGGTTGCTGTTCCCCCCGCCCATGAACGGCGCGTACTGGTAGTTGACGCTGATCTGCGAATCCGGGCTCAGCCGATTCACCGCGTCGCCCCTGAGCGAGATCTGCCCGAATGTATAATCGATGTCGTAGTCCACGCCGCGCTGCAGCGTTTGCCCATCGAGGATGACCGTTTCGGAGCCTTCCTCGATGTTGCTGTCATGCAGATCGATGGTGCCGCTGGCGGCGGCGTGCTTGGCGACGAGCCGGAATTTGTTGTACTGGCTGAACTGGTTCAACAGGGTGTAATCGTAGATTTGGGGGACGAGGTTCTGGCTGAGCTGTGACTCGGCCCAGATGAACGTGTCCGCGGTGGCCGCGTATTCCTCGTACTTTGCCTGCGCGGCGTTGAAGGGTTCTGGAAAATCGAGCGGGAACTTCAAGAGGCCCGCTTGCAGATCGAACAGGTTCTGGTCTTCCTTGTCGACGTATCCGTCCGGCGGACCGCTGCGCTGCGGGTTCGTCCGATCGAGGCCGAAAATGCGGATCCAGTCCAGGCCGGACAGGTCCTGCGCCGGCAGAACAGTGGCCTGTCCCGTGTATTCGACGCGCAGATCGAACGATTCGGCGTCGATGTTGGAGCCCCCGAGATGATAGATGTTTTTGAGCGGGTATCCCCAGGCGTGGGCGGTCTCGGCGTTGTACAGATCCGGTTTGAGCAGCTTCATGCGCAGGTAGGGGGTGCCGTCGATGTCAACGCGCGCGTCCTCGTCGAGACCGGGGTCGTCGCCGACCTCGTAGAGAAGGGTGCCGCTTGGATCGCCGAGATCACCCACCACGTCGTAGATGACACCCAGCTTGTCGGTGACGGCGTACTCCTCCTTGAGATCGATGGCCACGAAATTGCCGTTCTGATCCAGCAGGAGCGCGAAGTTTGTCACGCGCCGCCAGCGTAGGCCCTTCACGACCGGCGGCAGCGAAAAGACGCCACCCTCTTCCCAGCGGCCCGACGCGTCGAGATAGAGGGCGACGTCCTTGACCTCGTCGGGCCCGGGCAGGCCGCTGCTGTCGAAGACAAAGATCTGCACGGAACTGGGGTCGATGAAGGCTCCGGCCGGCCGGCCCGGGTCGTCCGGGGCGTAAGGCCCGAAGAACTGTCCGGGCGGCAGATCCAGCCTGAAGAAGCGGAATTTCAAATAGTTCTGACACTCGATGCTGTGTTCGGTGACCTCTCCGCCGCGGCTGTTGAACGATTTGGCGGCGCTTTCCGCTTTCTGCTTGCTGGCCACGACGGTGAAATCGGCCCGCCCGCACGCGCCGGTCACCTTGATGCCGAAAAGCCCTGATTTGTTCGAACTGTAGCCGAGCAGCTGGCTGCCGGGCAGCGTGAGGCCGACGTCACCCGTTTCAATGCTCTGGATGACCTCGTCCTCGTCGCCTCGGTACGCCAGCTTGATCTTCGTGGCCTCGGGTCCCATCGCCTCGCTGTTGTGGTCGACCTCGATCTGGATCTTCTCGCCGATCGTGCCGGCGAGGTTGATCTGGAGCTGTTGTTCCATGTCCAGCGTCGGGAACAGGCTTTGGCTTTGCCTCCGTTCGGTCGCCACGAACTTGTTGCTCACCCTGCTCTCGCCGGAGAGCGCGATGTGCTCGCGCCCGCTCACTTTGATCATGGTCTTCTCGCCGCGGCCGATGATCTTCTCCAGGGTGCGCGGCAACTTGATCGGGATCGTGAGGTTCAGGAGTCCGTCGCGGCCGTCACGCCCGCCCTTGTTTCGCTTGACGTCGAGCAGCTCCGCGCGCACGGCCAGCGCCGACACGCCGAGGCGCCGCTGTGCGTAGGCGTCCAAATCGTCGATATAGAGATCGAGCGTCGGTTCATCCACGTGGCGGGGCGGATTCCAGAAGAAACCGCCAGCCAGCCGCTCGCTTGGCGGGAACAAAGCCAGCCAACGCGGGTACTCGAAGACGCTCGCAAGGCCGGTGACGCCGTCGATTTCCACGGTGGTGTCGCGGCGCTGGCGTTCAGCAACCGAACGCTGGTAGACGTTGGCCAACAGCAGATCGGGCAGGTCCGCGCCAGCCGTCTCCTCCCACAGCGGGTCCACGCCTCGCAGCAGCAGGCGCTGCCGTAGCGCGAGCCGCTCGGCGCCGAGCAGACGAGGATCGCGCGTTGATCGCAGCACGGGGTCCAAACCGGGTAGGATCAGGCCACCGTAATCTGGATCGGCCCGCGCCGGCGCGCCGCAGAGGCCAAGGGCGGCCAGCAGGATCCACAGACCCGCTGGCTTCCTCTTCCCCGACCACGAGCCGCCGCGGAACCGAGGAGCAAAGCCGGTGGCTTTTCGAGGAGGAAAGGCGGAATCGCTCAACTGGCCATTCTCCTCGCACGATTGCGCATCACGAGCGACGCTGGGCGATGCCTCTCCGACATTGTCCCGGGCCGTTCTCCAGTCTAGACTGCTTCGGCGCGGCTGGAGGCGGTCAGCACCGTCCACGAAAGCGGTCGAACCGACTCCCCCGCTGGTCGCCCTCCCCGGCCGGTCCGCCCCGGACTCGCTCGCGGCGGCTACGGGGAGGGAGCGGCGTCAGCACCGCCGGGGCAAAGCAGGGGAATTCGATGTTTCTGATCTATAAACACTTGCTCCGGGCCACGGTGGGGCCGTTCCTGTTCGGCTTCGGGGTGACCACTTTCGTGCTCCTCATCGACTACTTATACCGCTACGTCGAGCTGTTCGTCGAGAAGGGGGTTCCGTTTTTCATCGCGACCGAGTTTCTGGTTCTGAGCCTGGGACATACATTTGCATTATCCATACCAATGGCCATCCTGATCGGGGTGCTCATGGGCGTGGGCCAACTCGCGGCCGACCATGAGATCGTGGCCCTCAAGGCGAGCGGCATTGGCCTCGACGCCCTCTACCGGCCACTGCTGGGCGGGGCCGCCTTCGTCATGATTTGCCTCACCGCCTACAACCATTTCGTGTTCCCCGAATCCAATCATCGCTTGGCCAATCTCCTGACCGACATCGGACGCTCCAAGCCGCTCCTGGAAATTCGGCCGCAGGTATTCGCCGAACTCAACGACCGGGTCACGATCTGGGTGGCCGCGAAGGATGATCGAACCGGCGAGCTGCGCGACGTGCGCATCCTCGAAAAGGAGAATCCCGAGGATCTCCGACCTCGGCTGACCACGGCGGTCCGCGGCCGCCTCATCCCGCGACCGGCGGAGGGCGCCGCCGTGCTGGAACTCATGGAGGGCGAAATCCACAGCCTGCCAGAGGACAATGACCCAGCCCGTTACAACATCGTCCGTTTCCAGCGGCACAATCTTTTCGTGCGCAACGCCGAACGCAGCCTGGAGGAATCGCGGCGCACGGCCCGCGGCGACCGAGAGATGAATCTTCGCGCGCTCTGGACGGCGGCGCGCCGCGAGCGCGCAGACCAAGGCCAGATCCGCGCGAACACCGCCGACATCGCGGCCAGGCTCACCACGAAGGAATGGGCGATCTTGCGGCCGGACGAACGCGCTGGCGCCCTCGCTCGCGGCGCGACCGGGGGCAGCCAGCCACGCGCCTTCCGGAAGGCCGCCCAGGCCGGAGTCCGGCAAGAGGTGGAGATGGCGTCGAGTTCCGCCGGTGTGCAGGCGCAGGTCCTCGCCAGCCACCAGGTGGCCGAGAATCGCTACATGGTCGAGTTCCACAAGAAATTCGCGATCCCGTTCGCGTGTGTCGTTTTCGTGCTCCTGGGACTGCCCCTGGCCGTGACCGCCTCGCGCGCCGGCCGCGGCGTGTCGGTGGCCGTCGCGATGTCCCTTTATCTCGTGTATTACCTGTTCCTCATCGGTGGTGAGAAGCTGTCCGACCGCGGCCGCCTCGATCCCTTTCTGGCGATGTGGGCGGCAAACATCGTGCTGACGGGCATCGGGATCCCGCTGGCGGTGCGCGCCGTGCGCGAAACGCCCTTCCCGCGGTGCCCCTGGCCAAGACGAACCCGGTCAATCGTCGAGGGCGTGGAGGCGCAGCCGTGAATCTTGTTCAACGGGCGGTCCTGGGCGCCTTCCTGAGGATCCTGGGCACGACGATGGCGGGAGCCCTGGTCCTGTTCACGCTGGTCGACCTTTTCGAGCACATCGGCAATTTCCTCGACAACCAGGCCACGCTGTCTCAGGTCGCGCGCTACTATCTGTACAAGTCGCCGTGGATCATCGACATCTGCCTGCCCGTGGCCATGCTCATGTCCGCTCTCTTCACGATCGGGAACATGGCGCGCTACAACGAGTTAACGGCGCTCTTCGCGGCGGGGCGCTCCTTGCTCCAGGTCACGAGACCCCTGGTGGCGGCGGCCGCGCTGGCGAGCGCCTTCTCGCTCGCCTGGAGCGAATGGGTCCTGCCGCGGGCCAACAGCGCGCGCAACCACGTTTACAACGTGGAAATCCACAAACGGCCCGACCGCTCCCGCCCCACCACGGAAATCGCCCTCACCGGCGACGACGGAAGGCTCTACTTCGCCCGGACCTTCGATCCGGCGCACGGACTGCTGACGGAACTGTCCGTGCAGACCTTCGCCGGCGCGGTCGTCACCGAGCGGATCGACGCCAACCGCGCGGAGTGGACCGACGGGCGGTGGGTTCTCTTCGAAGGCACCCGGCGGACCTTCGCCGGGGAGGACGAGCATGCGGTCCCGTTCAGCCGCCTCGAGGCGCCGTTCCTGGCCGCCGGGCCGGCGGAATTCAGTCGCGAGCGCATCAAACCAGAAGACATGAACGTGCGCCAGTTGCTGGCTCGCATCGCGCTCATGCGGCGCAGCGGGGCCGACCCCACTGAGTACGAAGTGGACCTGCAGTTCAAACTGGCCTTCCCCGGCGTGCACCTGATCGTGGTCTTTCTGGGCCTCCTGCTCGCTTCGGGCCCTCGCAAGACCAATGTCGCGTCGGGTTTCGGCTGGACGGTGCTGATCAGCTTCGGATACTATCTCACCATGAATTTCGGGCGCGCCTTGGGACAGAGCGGCGCGCTGCCGCCGGTGGTGGCCGGCTGGGGCGGGAACGCCCTTTACTCTCTGGCGGCGGTCGCGCTCTGGGCGCGGGCCCGGCGCTGACCGTCGTCCTGTCCCAGACGGCTTGATTTGCGCGCTTCGGCCTCGTAATTTGATGCTGGCTCGGGGGGCCGGGCGACGCGCTCGGCGGGGGCTTCACCGCAAGTGCCGGAAGTCGGAGAGTTTATGCGAAAACCTCTCGTTCCCGTTCTGTTGGCCGTGCTGGGCGTGCTTGTCGTCGCCGGCTGCAACAGCGAAAACCTCGTCCCCTACTTTGCGCGCGTGGACAGCAGCGAAGAATGTGGCGTGGCGCCGCTGCCCGTCCAGTTCGCCGCCCGCGCCTCCGGCGGGGACGACCTGGATGCTTTCACCGGCGCCAACGCTTACCTGGACATCTTTTGGGATTTTCGGGACGGAGATACGGCCAACGGCAGCTTGGTTTACCACACGTTCGATACCCCGGGCCATTACGACGTCATGGTCACCGTCTCGGACAAGGACGGCGAAGGCGAGACAGTCTATCTTCCCGTCGAGGTATTGGCGGATTCCTTGACGGTCGTGACCGCCCCGGACGGCAACGGCGCCGAGCCCGACACCACGGTCGCCAGCGGCCAGTCGCTGCCCTTCACGGTCTTCGCCAGCGCGTGCGATTTCCAAGCCGAGACCGACGACGCGGGGTACGAACTCCGCTTTGTTTTCACCTGGCTGATGGATGACGTGGCTCAGAGCGTCTACAGAGTGAGATCTCCCTCCCACGCGTTCGCGCTCGCCGACACCGGGCTGCGCCATGTCGTGCTCACGATCCTCGATCCCCAGCGCTCGCTCACGCGTCGAGACACGGTCACCGTTCTCGTGACGCCATAGCGGCGCGCGTGATCCGCGCACCAGAACGCCCGGCCGCCAGCGCGCGCCGGGCGTTCCCTTGATTCAAGTGCGGCTTGTCCCGTCTACCCCACCTCTCGCTGCAACTCAGCCGTCAGCTCGGTGCGCTCCCAGGTGAACTCCGGCTCCTCGCGACCGAAATGGCCGTAAGCCGCCGTCTTCTCGAAGATCCCTCGCCGCAACCGCAAACGCGTGATGATGCCCCGGGGTGTGAGATCGAACACGCGCTCGATCGCGCGCGTGATGCGCGCGTCGGGCACCTGACCGGTGCCGAAGGTGTCGACCATGATCGAAACCGGCTGTTCCACGCCGATGGCGTACGCAACCTGAACCTGGCAGCGCTCGGCAAGCCCGGCCGCCACCACGTTCTTGGCCACGTGCCGCGCAGCGTAGCAGGCCGAACGATCGACCTTCGTCGGATCCTTGCCGGAAAACGCGCCGCCGCCGTGGCAAGCGCTGCCCCCGTACGTGTCGACGATGATCTTGCGCCCGGTCAAGCCGCAGTCCCCCTGGGGGCCTCCGATCACGAAACGCCCCGTGGGATTGATGTGCACCTTGAACTTCTCATGGGACACCGGGAATTGTGCCAGGACCGGTCTGATCACTATCTCCAGCACAGCCTCCCGCAGCGTTCCCTCCGAAACCTCGGCCGCGTGCTGGGTCGACACGACGACCGTGTCGACCGCGACGGGGCGTTTGTCCTCGTAGACGATCGTAACCTGCGTCTTCCCGTCCGGACGCATCCAGTCGATCCGCCTCTCCTTGCGCACTTGCGCCAGGCGCTGCGCCAAGCGGTGAGCCATGGTGATCGGCAAGGGCATCAGCACATCGGTTTCGCGACAGGCGTAACCGAACATGAGCCCTTGGTCGCCCGCGCCGCCCGTCGCGACTCCGCGATAGATGTCCGGCGATTGTTCGTCGATCGAGGTCACCACGGCGCACGTCGCGCAATCGAAGCCGTAATCAGCCGAGGTGTAGCCGATGCGTTCGATCGTCCGGCGCGCGAGGCTCGGAATGTCCACGTACGTTCCGGTGGAGATTTCGCCCGCGACGAAGGTTATGCCGGTCGTGACAAGCGTTTCGCAGGCAACGCGGCCGTCCTGGTCCGCATCGAGCACCGCGTCGACGACGGCGTCCGAAATCTGGTCCGCGATCTTGTCGGGGTGACCCTCGGTCACGGATTCGCTGGTGAATAGGTGGCGTTCAGGCATGCGTCATTCCTTTCTCAGCGCGGCGCCGTCGCGATCTCGCACCAGTCGCCGATGTTGACAGAACCGATCAAACCGTTCACCACGGCGCGCTCGCCGATCAAGCTTTCGCGCAGACGACAATCGCGGATCTCCGCGCCAGCGCCCACGACGCAGTCGCTGAGCTCGGAATCGACGATCACGGCGCCCGGCCCTACGGTCACGTATGGCCCGAGGCGCGACCCCGAGACGCGGGCATCCGGCGCGATCGCGCAGGGCGGCAACGAGCCCTGCGGGGCCCGACCTGGTTCACGATCGAGCAGGACCCGGTTCGTCGCGAGCCAAGCTTCCGGCTTGCCACAATCGTACCAGTCCGTCACGGGCACGACTCTGAACTCGGTGCCCGCCGCGACCATGAGCTGCAGTGCATCCGTCAATTGGTACTCATCGCGCGTGCGGATCCCTCCGCCCACGACGCGGTCGAGGGCGGTCCAGAGCGCCGGCGCGTCGTGGAACAGGTAGGCGCCCACCAAAGCCAGGTTGGAGGGCGGAACGTCCGGTTTCTCCACGAAGCGCAGCACGCGACCCTCCCGCACGTCCGCCACGCCGAACCGCCGCGGGTCCGCGACCTCGCGCACCGCGACCGCGCTCACCGGCGAGCCGAGCAGAGCCTGATAATCCGCCTTCAGGATGGTGTCGCCCAGGATGCAGAAAAACGGCGCGTGACCGACCGCCTCGCGCGCCGTCCAGACCGCGTGGCCCAGGCCGAGCCTCTCGCGCTGCTCCACGTAGGCCACGGACAGGTCGGGATAGGCGCCACGGCACCAGGCGCGCACGGCGTCGCCCTCGAATCCGACCACGATGACGAAGTCACGCACGCCCGCCGCGCGCAGGTCGTCTATGATATGGCCCAGGATCGGCTTGCCCGCGACCGGCAAGAGCGCTTTCGGCTTGTTCAGCGTATGAGGCCGCAAGCGCGTGCCGATGCCCGCGGCGGGAATCAGCGCCTTCACGATGGCGAGCCCCCCTCACCGTCGGCGAGCATGGCCTTGAGCGCGTCGATCCGCGCGACGGGCAGCGGATCCACCCCCGCCGCTTGCGCCAGACGGCAGGACAGGTAATCGGCGAACTGCACCAGGGACACCATCCGCGCCAGCGCCGTGGTTCCGCGCGGCGCGATCTCGTGAACCGCGTGGAACTCCCCGGCCAGCAGTTTCCGCGTGGCAGCCACGCGGCGCGCCGTGCGCGGGTGTTCGTCACCGCCGCGCACGATCACCAAACTGAAGTCATCCCGGCGCCGCCGCAGGACCTCCCAGCCCACGATGTCGTTGTGGTCGAGCTCCGGGAAGGGCACCGTGTAGGCAGGGTGCTTCGCATTCTCGTTGAGCTGGGCCTTGAGGCGCAGCCCGGCTCCGTGCGCTTCGGGCGAGGTCGTGTAGATGACCGTGAACCGCCCCAGCAGCGCCCGCGCCAGCTCGGCCGGATCGGCGCCGTCCGCGTCGCGCTCGCCGGTCGTCCAACGCGTCGTGCCCTCGTGCAGCACCTTCACGGCCGCGGCGATCTCGTCGGCGGGCGAGGGAATGGCGCCGGCCCTGTGCAGCAGCCAGAGCAGCGCGCCCAGCGAGTGTCCGAGCGCCGCCCGCGGGGGCAGCCCGCCCGGGAAGGTGACCAGCGAGATGGGCCGTCTCTCGCCCTGCGCGGCGCCCACCAGGGCCGCGAGCGAACCGCCCGAGGTGAGCGCAACGGCCGGCAGTCCGCCCTCGATCGCGCCGCGAGCGGCCGAAAGCGTTTCTTCCGTCTCGCCCGAATAGCTGCTGAGCACGATCAGCGTGTCGGGCCCAAGCCAGCTCGGCAAGCCATAGTCCCGCCAGACCGTGGTTTCCAACCCGCTGGCGGCCAACAGGGGGCGGGCCACGTCCCCCGCCACGGCGGATCCGCCGAGACCGCACAGCAGCACCCGTCGCGGTCGGCGCGGCGCCTTGGCCACGGCCGCCAGCCCCGGCAGCTGGGCGCTGCTCTCGAGATGGTGCGCCATCGCCGCCACGAGGGCGAGCATGCGGCTCGACCCGTCGCCGCCCGGCGTCATGCGTGATCCTCGCGGTAGTGGCGCAACCTTTTCTTTTGCTCGATGTGGCCGGCCAGATGGGCGGCCGCTTCGTCCGCCGTGCCCATCGCGGCCAGGCGGCTCACCAACTCGCTCGCCTCGGCCCACGGCGTCCAGCGAATGACCTGCTTGATCTTCGGCAGAGCCGCGCTGTGCATGCTGATCTCGTCGAAACCGAGGCCGAGCAGCACCTCGGCATAGCGTGTTTCCGATCCCATCTCGCCGCAGAGTCCGACCGGGATGCCCGCGGCGTGGGCCGCGTCGATCACGCCGCGCAGCGTCCGCAGCACCGCCGGATGCAGCGGCTGGTAGAGATAGGACACGCGGCTATTGGTGCGATCCATCGCCAGCGTGTACTGGATCAGATCGTTGGTGCCCACGCTGAAGAACGCGCACTCGCGCGCCAGCAAGTCCGCGATCACCGCCGCGGAAGGGGTTTCGACCATGATCCCGATCGGCAGTTCGCCGTCGTGCTCGCGCCCCTCGCGCGCCAACTCGTCGCGGCATTCTTCGCAAAGCTCGCGCGCTGCCCTCAATTCGTCGAGCCCGGTGACCATGGGGAACATCAGCTTGGCCGGGCCGGCGGCGGCGGCCCGGTAGATCGCGCGCACCTGGGCCTTGAAGAGAACCCGGTTGGCCAAGCAGAACCGGATGCCTCGCCAGCCCAGGAATGGGTTGTATTCGCGCTTGGCGCCCAGGTACCGGGATACCTTGTCCCCTCCGACATCGAGGGTGCGCAGGATCACGAATCGCCCCGCCATCCGCCGGATCACGTCCGCGTAGGCCGCGACCTGCTCCTCCTCGCTGGGGATGTCGTGGTGTTGGAAGTAGAGGTACTCCGTGCGCAGCAGCCCGATCCCTTCCGCGCCACGCGCGAGCGCCTCCTCCACCTCCACGGGCAATTCGATGTTGGCCAAGAGCGCCACGCGACGGCCGTCGGGCGTGATCGCCGGCGCGTCGCGCAAGCCGGCCAGCCTGAGATCCACGCGGCGCTGCTGCAGCCCCAAGACACGGCACCGCTCGACGGCGGCCGCGTCGGGTTCGACCGTGATTTCGCCCGACATGCCGTCGACGGCCACGATCTGCCCCTCGTCCAGTCCGGTCGCCGCCCCGCCCAAGCCGACCACGGCCGGCACGCCGAGCGACCGAGCCAGAATCGCGACGTGGCTGGTCTGCGTCCCATCGTCGGTGACGAAGGCCAGCACGTTGACGCGCCCTATGGCCGCCGTCTCGGAAGGCGTGAGGTTGGCGGCCGCGACCACGCTCGGCTGCGCAGGACCCGCCACGGCAGGCGATTCCTCGCCCGTCAGCGCGCGCAGGACGCGCTCCTCGACGTCGCGCAGGTCGTTGACTCGCTCGCGGAACACAGTGTCGCGGGTGTCGCGCAACTGGACGGCGATGTCGGCGCAGGCGCGGCTGAACGCGATCTCGGCGCCGACGCCCTCGACGCGGATGCGCTCGATGGTGCGGTCCCAGGTCAATTCATCCTCGAGAATGAGCAGATGGCTGTCCAGGATACGGGCCTCTTCCGGTCCCAGTTCCCGCTCGAGCTTCTCCATCAGTCGGCGGATCTCGGCCCTCGCGCGCGCGACCGCGCGGCGAAACCGGTCGATCTCGGCGTCAATGTCGCCCGCGGCGATCGCGCGCTGCGGCAACGCGGGGGCGCGCCGGGTCACCCGGAACACCGGACCGACGGCGTAACCAGGCGAGGCGGCAATGCCTTGCAGCGTTCGCATGCGACTCAAGCGTCCTGTTCCGGGTGGGCCAGATCGACCGCGATGAGCTGCACCAGCGCCTCGAGGACCTGCGCCTCGTCGGGGCCGTCGGCCTCGATGTCGACGCTGCTCCCGCACTCTGCGGCGAGACTGGCCAAGCCCATGATGCTCTTGGCGTTGGCCGAACGGCCGTTGAAGCGGATCGTCACTTCCGAAGCGAACTTCTTGGTCAGCTTGACGATGCGCCCTGCGGCGCGCAGATGGAAACCAACGGGATCGGCAACGGTGGCGGTTGTCTCTTTCAACGAAATCTTCCCTTTCCTACGCGGCGCCGTGGGGCGCCGCCGCTGGCGGCCAGCTTAAAGGGAGGCCAGGATCAAGGCAAGGGGAAGCCCCAGCAGGAAAACCAATTCGCCCGGCAGGCGCCGGTGCAGCAAATAGCCGCACGCGGCCCCCGCGCCCAGGCTCCAAGCCACGGCAGCGCCGCCGGCTGCCGGAGATTTGGCCAAGGCCACAAGATAGGCTCCGGCCAGCGTCCCGGCCAGCAACATGCTCGCCCGCTGGCAGCCGCGGATCGCCCGGTGCCAACCGGGTTTGGAGAGCATGTCCACGATGTCCAGGCCGAGCCGATAGCCCACGGCGAGTCCCCGCCAGCGCAGCCAGAGCTGCCCCAGGGCGAATGCCCCCACCAGGGCGAGGCCGAGCCACGGTCGCCCCAGCCAGGCCAGTCCGCAGGCCGCCAGCAGCAGGGCTGGCTGCAGGCCCAGCCAGATCAACTGGTCGCCCAGCGAGGCCAGCGCCCGGGCCACGGAGCCGCGAAAGACGGCGACCTGTCGGTTCAGACGCCCTCCAGCCCGCTCGTTCTCCTCCTCCAGCCGCAGCAAACCTCCGACCACGAAGCCGGCCAAATACGGGTTGGTGTTGAAGTATTCGTAATGGCGCCGGCAGACACGGCGCACGTTCGGCAGCGGCAGGCGTCGATGCCGCACCCATGGCGCCAGCGCCGCCATCAGTCCCAGGTTCTGCATCCGTTGCGGATTCCAACTGGCCTGCAGGGCCAGAGACCAGGCCCAGATCTCGGCCATGAGCCAGGCGCTCAGGCGACCAGGCCGGGAATCGCTAGCGCTCGTGTCGGCCGCAGGCATTGCCGCACCTCCCTACCAACGCCAAGCGAGCAGCAAACCGGCGACCAGTCCGCTCGCGATCCAGCGCCAACTGTGGCGCCAGCCGAGCAGATCGCCCACGGCCGCCACGGCCATCGGCGGCGCCAGCAAGGGCAAGAGCGCGCAGGCGCGCGTCGCGCGGTCCGGGAGCTGCTGGTACAGAGGCAGCCAAAAACCGGCCAGCAGCAGCAGCGCGGCGGCCGTCATGACCGCTCCCCGGAGCGCGGTGGTCAGCAGACACCGCATTTGCAGCCGCGCGAAGCGTTCGACGCGACCATCCCAGAGCGTTCGGTGTCCCTCGAGCATCCAGGCGAAGTGCGTGCCGCGCTCCAGCTGCACGATCTTGTTCCCGGCGAGGCTGAGCAGGCAGACGCCCAGCAGCAACCAGCCCGTAAGTCCCCGTGCCTCGCCGCCGAGGCCGGCCAGGGCCACGGGCGCGGGACTGGCCAGGACGGCGCTGCCGACCCCCGCGATCGTCGCGCTGACCTTCTCCCCCGTGAAAGACTGCCCCACGGGCAGGTTACCCAGGGTGACGAGCTGAAAGGGCAGCCCGACGGCGACCCCGGCTTGGGGATCGCCGCACACGAGGCCGGCCAGCAGTCCGGCCGGCAAGGGCTGTCCCAGCCAGGTCTGCCCCCATGCCGTGTCGTCGAGGGAGAGCAGGGCGCCCAGCGCGACGAGCAGGCCGACGGTCGGCCACGGCATGCCCAGCAGCTGGGTGGCCGGCCCCCCGAGCGCCGCCAGGCCCAGCGCGCCGACGACGGATGCGGCGTTCACAGTCTCTCCTCGAGCGCGACGATCATCGGCAGGTCAATGCCCGTCTCGCGCGCTCCCGGCACCTGCCGGGCGGACAGGCGCACCCCCTTCGCGAGGAACGAGCGGAAGACATCCAGATCGGTGCGATCGACGTACACGTAGGAGAGCAGTTCCTGCTTGCCCTTGGTCCAGTGCATGCCCCCCACGTTCACTTCTTTCAGCGGCAATCCCTGCGCGAAGAGGTAGTACATGTCGGTGGGACTGCCGGCCAGGACGATGACGCGCTCCTGCGGGGGGAGAGCCGCCAAGACGGCCGCGCTCGCCGCCCCGGAAGCGATGTCGACCGCGATGCGCGGCGGCACGGAGCTGCGGTAGACGCGGGTCTGCCAAGGATCGGCGGCGATCTCGTCATTGCACAGGACGATCCGGTCGGGCCGCAGCCTCTGGCTCCACCCCACGGTCACTTGGCCGTGGATGAACCGGTCGTCGATCCTGGCCAGCACGACGCCCATGCGCTCGTCACTCGCTCCCCGCGGCGCCGAGCTGCGAAATGGCCTGGCGTCCCTTCTCGACGAGCCGTCGCGCCAATTCCGGCACGCGCAGCGAATCGCGCCAGGTCAGGAAATCGAGCACCATGGCGAGGTTGACGCCGGTGAGGATGGCGGCGGGGGGGCCGCCCTGCACGGCCAGTTGGGCGGCGTTGGCGCAGGAGCCGCCGAAATCGTCGATGAACACGATCACGCCGTCGGCGGCGACGTCCGGTCGCGCGGCGATCCAGTCGCGAATGTCTCCGGTGACGTCCTTGGCAGACCGCCCGCGGTTGGAGAGGGCGCCCAGGCCGTCGACCGGTCCGAGCACCAGGGTGACGACGCGCACGAGTTCTTCGCCCAGGCCGCCGTGCGTGACGACGAGACCGCTGATCACGCTCCGACCTCCCCTATTCGTTGTCGTGCCTCAGGTATCGTTGCAGGCTGTTGCCTGGTTTCATCGTCTCGAGGATGCGCCGATTCAAGACCTGCGCGGCATCGTAGCCGTAGACCTTGAGCATGAAGTCGAGCGCGATCACTTCAGCGATCACGGTGATGTTCTTGCCGGGAAATATCGGCACGACCACGCGCGGAATGGCCACGCCGAGAATATGCGTGTACTGGCGTTCCAGTCCCAAGCGCTCGTAGTCGGCGTTGTCATCCCAGTCTTGCAGATGGACCTCGACCTCGATCCGCTTCTGCATGCGAATCGCCTTGATGCCGAAGATGGACTGCACGTCGATCACGCCCACGCCGCGGATCTCGATGTTGTGTTGCAGCACCTCGCGAAAACTGCCGACGATGACGTCATCACCGCGCTTGACGACTTCGACGACGTCGTCCGCGACCAGGCGGTGTCCTCGTTCCACGAGATCGAGCACGCATTCGCTCTTGCCGATCCCGCTCCGGCCGGTGAAGAGCAGGCCCACGCCGTAGACGTCCGCCAGCGAGCCGTGCACTTCGGTCCGCGGCGCGCAGGCTTCGTGCAGGTGTTCGGAGAGCTCGTCGATGAGATCGACCGAGGCGAGCGGCGTCCGGAAGACAGGCACACCCTTGTCGCGCGCGAGTTCGAGCACCCTCTCCGGCACGGGCAAACCGCAGGCCACGAAGATCGCTGGCGCCCCCAGATTCAGCACTCTGCTGAACGCGGCCACCTGGTCGTCCGGACTCAGGGCGTCCAGATACGCCATCTCCGACTCGCCCATGACCTGCAGTCTGTGCGGCAGGAAATTCCCGGCCCAGCCCATGAGGGCCATGCCGGGGCGGTGGACGTCGCGCGCTGGAACCGGCAAATCGCCCGCCGGCATCGGGGTCAAGGAGATCAGGTCCAGAGTCGCCTGCAGGTCGGCGAACAGGCGCTGGACGGTTACCTGGCTCATGGCGCGTCCCTCAGCCGCGGGCGTCGACCGTCCCGTGGCGATCGCGACCGGGAAGTCCCGATCAATTTTCGTGCTCCAGCAGACCGATGGCGCCGTCCTCGCGCCGGTATACCACGGTCACACGCGAATTGGCGCTGTTGCGGAAGACGAGGAACGGCCGGTTGGAAGCCTGCACCGCCTTGATGGCCGCCTCCACCGGCAGATCCTTGAGGCGAAACCCCTCCTCCTCGATCACCATGCCCTCGGTCTCGACGAGCGCGGCGCTGGCCATCGCCTCGCCCAGGCCGACCTCGACCCCCTTGTCGCGATTGGCGATGCGATCCTTGTAGCGACGCAGTTGGCGCTCGACGCTCTCGATGGCCTCCCCCGCCGCGAGATCCGGCTCGGAGGCCGTGGCCTTGCCGTGGAAATCGGAGTTGCGCAGATAGTAGGAGCAGTCGGCCTCGAAGCGCCCGCCCTCCTGCGTGATCGTCAGGCGCACGGACACGGGGTTGCGCGGGCTGTAGCGCTCCAGCTTGGCGATGTGGCGCTCGACCTTCTCCTTGATCTCATCGTCCAACGTGAAATGACGCGTGTTGAATTCGAGCTGCATCGCTCCCTCCTTGCGGGTACGGGGCGTCCCACTAGAATTTCTTGCGCATGCGTGCGCTCAGGATTCCCAACTGTTCGCGGTACTTGGCCACGGTGCGGCGGGCGATCTTCAAGCCGCGCGCCGAGAGCATGTCGACGATCTTCTTGTCCGAGAGCGGGCGCAGGGGATTCTCCTTCGCCACGATCTCCTGGATCATCTCCTTGACGGCTTTGGCCGCGACTTCCTCGCCCTCTTCCGTGTCGAGACCGGCCGAGAAGAAGTACTTGAGCGGGAAGACCCCGCGCGGAGTCTGCACGTACTTCTGTTTGGTCACGCGCGAAACCGTCGACTCGTGCATGCCGATCGCCGACGCTACCTGTTGCAGCGTAAGCGGTCTGAGCGCGATGGCGCCGTGCTCGAAAAAATCCTTCTGCTGCTGGACGATGGCCTCCATCACCTTGATCATGGTCCGCCGCCGCTGCTCGATGGTCTTGATGATCCACTCCGCGTAGCGACGCTTTTCGTCGATGAACTGAACCGTTTTGTTGTCCCGTCCGGGTCCCCGCTGGGAGAGGTCTTCGTAGGCGCGGCTCACGCGCAACCGCGGCAGGTTCCCGTCATTCAGGTAGGCGACGTACTCGTCGTCCACCTTCTGCACGACGAGGTCGGGCATGATGAAACGGGCGCCCTCGCCTCCCGTGGCGAGACCGGGCTTAGGATCCAGCTCGCCTATCCGTTCGGCAATGCTCTGCACTTCCTGCACGGACACCTTCATGTCGCGCGCGATGTCCGCGAACTTGCGCGTCTTGAGCGCTTCGAAATGATGGCGGATGACGTGCGCCTCCGGCGAGTCGGCGCGGTCCTTCGCCTTCAGCTGCAACAGCAGGCATTCCCGCAGATCGCGCGCGGCCACACCGGGCGGATCGAACTCCTGGATCACCATGAGAATCCGCTCGACGCGCTCCGTCTCGATCTCGAAGAAAGCCGCGATCTCGCGCACGGGCGCCATCAGATAGCCGTCGCCGTTGAGGCTGCCGATGATGTACTCGCCGATCCGGCGGTCCAGCGGGTCGGTCATCACCATGTTCAACTGTTCGATCAGGGTCTGCTGCCCGCTCGGCACGAAGACCGGGACGCGTTCCAACTGGTCCTCGTCATCCGTCTCGGGTTCGAGCTGCTCCATGACGAACCCGTCCTTGAAATACTCGTCCCAGTCGATCGGTTCGGGCTTCTCGTCGTCTTCGCCCGCCGGATCGATGGCGCCCTGGTCCTCGGGAGCCGTGTCGGCGCTTCCCTCGTTCTCGGCGTCCGGAGCCTCTTGACGAGCCTCCTCCTCGTCTTCCTCCTCGGATTCCAATTCTTCCAGCAGGGGGTTCGCCTGCAGTTCCTGCCGCAGAATCTGCTCCAGCTCCAGGGTCGGCACCTGGAGAAGCTTGAGCGCCTGCTGCAGGCGTTGCGTCATGACCAGCTGCTGGCGCAGATGCAGACCCTGATGCAGCCGCAGGTTCATATCCATACGCTGGCAGCCTCTCGCTCGACGCGGGGCGGCGGAAGCCCTTCCGCAGCCCGTCCTAGAGCTTGAACGACTCTCCCAGGTAGATCTCCCGTGCCCGCGCGTCGCTCACGATCTCGCCGGGCGTGCCGGCGAGCGCGATGCGACCCTCGAACATGATGTAGGCGCGGTCGGTTATGGTCAGGGTTTCCCTCACGTTGTGATCTGTTATCAACACGCCCAACCCTCGCTCGCGCAGCTTCGCCACGCTGCGCTGTAGATCGGCCACGGCGATGGGATCGATTCCCGCGAACGGCTCGTCGAGCAACATGAAACGAGGTTCGGTAACCAGGGCGCGCGCGATCTCCACGCGGCGGCGCTCGCCGCCGGACAGTTGATAACCTCGGCTTTGCCTGACGTGAGCGACACCCATTTCGGCAAGCAGTTCCTCCAGCCGCTGTTTCCGTTGCACCCGCGACAGCGGCAGCGTCTCGAGGATGGCCAGGATGTTCTCCTCGACCGTCATCTTGCGGAAGATAGACGCCTCTTGCGGCAGATAGCCTATGCCCAGGCGCGCGCGACCGTGCATCGGCAACCGCGAGATGTCCTGTCCGCCCACGCGCACCATCCCGGCGTCGGGCCGGATGAAACCCACGATGATGTAGAACGTCGTGGTCTTGCCCGCGCCGTTGGGACCCAGCAGCCCGGTGACCTCGCCCGGCCGCAGAACCAGGTCCACTCCATCCACGACCGCGCGACCGCGATAGACCTTGCGCAAGCCCTCGGCCACCAGCAGGGTCGTCGCCGCCGGCGCGCTGGAAATCACCGGCTGGAGGGTCATGGCGACCCGCCTTCCGGCGCGGCCTCGGTTTCCGTGACGGCGGCATCCACGCGATCGCGGATCTCGAAATAATCCAGCGACGGATTCGCCACCAGACCGAAGCCGGTGGCGACGTCGCCACCGCGCGTGAAACGGTTGAAGACCTCGTTCGTGATCAGACCCGTGCGGTGTTCGTAGCGCAGTTCCTTGGTCTCCAGACGCTTACCGTCCACGGTGGTCACGACGACGTCGTCCCAGGCGAACAAATCCTTGGTCTGCGGATTGGCGCGACCATGCTGGGAGGTCAGCGTCGATTGGAAAACACCTTCACGGTAGAATTCCATGCGGGGGGCATCCAGTTCGACCTCCGTGTCGCCCGCGTACCGGCGCATGCAGTCGGCGGTCAGCGTCCAGGAACGGAGCCCCTGCTCCGACTGGATGAGGCGATAAGCGAAGATCTCCTGCTCGGGCACGCGTTCCGGCGCGGATCCGCCGGCTGGTTGCGGCGAGTCGCCGCAGCCAAGAACCAGCCCCAACGCCAAGCTTCCCGCGGCGAGAAATCCCTTGAGCATCACGACTCCCGGATGCCGCTTCGCGGCCGCCACGGCGGTCCGTGCGCCCACCTGCCGCTGTCCCGCTCGCCCCAACCCGTCCCGCCCCTCTGTCGGTGTCCTGTCGGCCTCACCAGCGCTCGTGAAACCAAATCCATTCGGCCGGCGCCTCGCGGATCAGCCTCTCCAGCGCCGCGTTGCAAGCACTCAACAAATCATACACCGTCTGCGACTTTTCGGCTCCCACTGGTCGCAGCGCGGGCAGGTGGCGCACGTGGTGGCCCTCCCCCCGCCGCCGGATGGCGACCGGCAGGATCGGCGCTTTCAGCCGCAGAGCCAGGCGCGCGAACCCCACGGGGGTCGGCGCCGGCCGCCCGAAAAATGGCACGTCCAGGTTGTGCACGTGCGTGTTCTGGTCCAGCAAGACAGCCACCGCCCCGCCCGCGCGCAAGTGCCTGAGCATCGGCCGCAGATCGCCTCCGCGGGGCAAAGGTTGCAGGCCCAACTGGATCCGCTGTTCATTCAGCAACCGGTCCACGGGGGCGTTATGGACCGTTCCGGTCACCACCGCCAGGCCGCCCAATTCACGAGCCAGCCAAGCCCCCAGCAGCTCCCAGCAACCGAGATGGCCGGTCAGGACGAGCAGCCCGCGCCCTTCCTTCAGCAGCGCGCGCGCCGCCGCCCCCGCGCCGTCGTCGGTGACGGCGGCCAGGTTGCGGGGGGCGTGGCGCGCCAGGGCCAGCGCGTCGTAGAGGTTGGCGCCCAGGGCCGCCGCGCTCTCCTTCAGCAAGACTTCCCTGGCCCCGGCGGGCAAGTCGGGAAACGCGCGGGAGATATTCACCCGCGCCCGCTTCCGCTCCGCGGCGCGGCAGCGCAAGGCCCACCGCCCCAGCGCCCGGCCGGCAGCCCGCCCCACGCGCGGCGGCAGCCCGCCGGCCGCCGCCAGCGCCCCGCGCGCCACGGCGTGCCAGAACCGCCGCCGCAACCGCCGCCACCAGGGCAACGGCCGCCCGGGCAGGCCGGCGCCTCCACTCAGGCTGAGGCGGGGCGGAGCCGGCGTCAAGCACAACCTGTGCCACATGGATAACATATTGTCATATAATTACATAGCCTAGAGCAGACCAGCGCGCAAGACATCGTGGATGTGCAGCAGACCGACGGGCCGGCGCTCGCCGTCGACGACGATCAGCAAGGTCACCGGCCCCTGTGGGCGACGCTCCATCAAGCGCAAGGCGCTCGCCACCAGGGAATCAGGCGCGATGACCGTGGGGTTGTCGTTCATGGACTCGGTGATGGGTCGGTCGAGAGCGTTCTCGTCGGCCAGAAGAGCCCGCTTGACGTCACCGTCCACGCAGATCCCGACCAGCAGTCCCGCGTCGTCCACGACACACGTCCCGCCCAGCCTCTTGCCCACGATCTCGGGCAGCGCCTCGCGCAGGGAGACGCGCCGGGAGACCACCGGCAATTGCTCCCCGCTGTGCATCAGTTCGCTCACGCGCATAAGCAGGGAGCGGCCGAGAGCGCCGCTGGGATGGAAGGCCGCGAAGTCCTCGGACGTGAAGCCCCTCAACTCGAGCAGCGCGAGGGCTAGCGCGTCGCCCATCACGGCGGCCACCGTGGCGCTGCTGGTGGGGGTCAAGCCCAGCGGACAGGCCTCGCGCGCGATGAGGCACAGCAGCACCACGTCGGCCAGCCGCGCCAATTCCGCGTCGGGGCGGCCCGTGATCGCGATCACGGTCATCCCGAGCTGCCGGCAAGGGCCGATCAGGTTGTTGACCTCGCGGTTGTTGCCGCTGCGGGAGATCGCGATGAGCACGTCGCCGCGTCGCACGATGCCGAGGTCGCCGTGCGTGGCCTCGACGGGATGGATGAACAGGCTCGGCGTCCCCGTGGCGGTCAGCGTCGCCGCCGTCTTGCGCGCGACGAGGCCCGATTTGCCCAGCCCCGTGACCAGCACGCTGCCGCGGCACTCGAGAATGGCGCGCACGGCCTGCGCGAACGCCGGTCCCAGCCCCGCGCCGACCGCTTCCACCGCCGCCGCCTCCGCGCGGAAGGTGCGCCGGCCGCTGGCTAGGATTTCAGCGTCGTCGCAAGCGAGCGGTCGATCGTTCATGACCCCGCCTCCCGCGGCGCGTCCCGGCCGGCGTGCGGTGACGGACCGGCCGCCAGCTTCAAGAGCGCCTTCCCGTACAGGCCCTGCAGCTTCAGCATCAAGTCGGTGATCTCCCGCACGGCCCCGCGGCCGCCCGCGGCTCGGGTCACCCACCGCGCCCGTTCCCTCACCTCCGCCGGCGCCTCCGGCACGCTGATCGGCAGGGCGACGGCGTCCAGGGCCGGGATGTCCAGCACGTCGTCTCCCATGTACGCCGTCTCTTCCGGAGCACAACCGGCCTGCCGCAGGATCTCGTCCAGCGCCGCCCGCTTGTCGAAGCGATCGAGCTTGATGACGTCGAAGCCGAGATCGCGACAGCGCCGTGCCGCGATGGGACTCGGCCGTCCGGTCAAAAGGGCCAGCTTGAGACCGGCGGCATGGGCCTGCGCCAATCCGAAGCCGTCGCGGCTGTCGAATTCCTTGAGCGCCTCGCCGTCGAAGCCATAGATGATGTTGGCCGCGGTCAGCACGCCGTCGGCGTCGAACACCAGCAGGCGCACGGCGGCGAAGGCCGCACGCAGATCGCTCGGCAGCAGCGCCTCCGCCTCGCGCCGGTACTCGTCATCGCTGCGGGGCGGCCACGGACGCGCCTTCACGCCTGGGCCTCCAGGAAGAGTTCCCGCACGCGACGAACCTGGTCTATCAAGGGCGCGAAAGCGGCCAACGGCAACTGGCTGGCTGCGTCGCTGAACGCGCGCGGCGGGTCGGGATGCACCTCGAGGAAAAGCGCGTCCGCCCCCGCCGCCGCGCCGCAGCGGGCCAGCAGCGGGATCATCTCGGGCGCGCCTCCCGTCGCCTGTCCCGTGCTGCCCGGCGCCTGCACGGCGTGCGTGGCGTCCATGACCACCGGCAGGCCCAGCCCCCGCATCACCGCGACGCCGCGGAAATCCACGACGAGATCGCGATAGCCGAAGAAGGTGCCGCGCTCGGTGGCGAGAACGCCCGGGCAGCCGGCCGTCCGCAGCTTGGCCGCGACGTGCGCCAGGTCGGCCGGCGCCAGGAACTGCCCCTTCTTCACGTTGACGACGCGCCCCGTCGCGCCCGCTGCCTCGAGCAACGACGTCTGTCGGCAGAGAAAGGCCGGGATCTGCAGGACGTCCACGACCGCCGCGGCGGCCGCGGCCTCGGCCGGCTGGTGGATGTCGGTGAGCAGCGGCACGCCGTGCTCGTCTGCGATCCGTTGGAGCAGCTTCAACCCCTCCTGCGGCCCCGGGCCGCGGGGCGAGGCGCCGCTGGTGCGGTTGTCCTTGAGGTAGCTCGCCTTGAAGCAATAGCCCACGCCCAGTCGCCGGCACGCGGCCGCCAGTTCGCCCGCCGTCCGCAGCATGTCGTCGGGCGCCTCGAGCACGCACGGCCCCGCGATCACGTACAACGGTTGGCCGGCGCCGATCCGCCGGTCGCGGACCGTCACGGGCGCGGCCGCACGCGCGGCACCGGCTGTAGGCCTGGCCTCCATGTCCGTTCCCTCCCCGCTCAGCGCGTCGCCGCCTCGGCGCGCGCGCGCTCCTGGTGGGTCACGGCCGCGGCCACGAACTCGCGGAACAGCGGGTGCGGGCGATTGGGCCGCGACTTCAACTCGGGGTGAAACTGCACGGCGATGAAGAATGGATGCTGATCCAACTCGAGGATCTCGACGAGCTGGCGGTCGGGGGAAAAGCCAGAGAACACCACGCCGGCCCTTTCGAACGCCTCGCGATACCGGTTGTTGACCTCGTAGCGGTGCCGGTGGCGCTCGCTGATCTCGAGCTCTCCGTAGCAGCGCTCCGCCAACGTGCCGGGCGCGATGCGGCACGGATAGGCGCCCAGGCGCATGGTGCCGCCGAGCTTGTCGACCGACCTCTGTTCGCGCATGAGATCGATGACCGGGTGGGGCGTCAAGGGATCGAATTCGTGGCTGTTCGCCATCGGCAGGTCGCAGACGTCGCGACCGATCTCGATCATCGCGACCTGCAGTCCCAGGCAGATGCCCAGGAACGGAATCTTGCGCTCCCGCGCGTACCTGACGGCGGCCACCTTGCCCATGATGCCGCGGTCGCCGAAACCGCCGGGCACCAGCACCCCGTGGCAGCCGGCGAACGCCTCCGCCAAACGGCGCTCGCCCACGTCGGGACCCTCCAGGCTGGCGGCGTCGATCCAGTGCTGCTCCACGTGCACGTGGTTGGGCACCCCCGCGTGCACGAACGCCTCGATGATGCTCTTGTACGCGTCGTGCAGCTCGACGTACTTGCCGGCGACCGCGATGCGCACGTTGTCGGGCGGGTTGAGAATGACCTTGACCAGGCGCTCCCAGTCGTTCAGGTCCGCGGACTGCGGCTGCAGGCCGAGACGGCGGCAGAGCAACATGTCCAGGTCCTGCCGGTGGAAATTCAGCGGCACCTCGTAGATCGAGCGCGCGTCGGGACCGTCGATGACGTTTTGAGGCGGCAAATTGCAGAAAAGGGCGATCTTGCGCCGGGCTTCGTCGGTCAGCGGTTCGCGCGCCCGGCAGATCAGGAAATCGGGCTGGATGCCGATGGAACGCAGTTCGCGCACCGAGTGCTGGGTCGGTTTGGTCTTGATCTCGCCGGCGGCCTCGATGTAGGGCACGAGGGTCAGGTGCACCGAGACGGTGTCCTCGGGGGCCTGCTCGAGCCGGAATTGCCTGATGGCCTCCAGAAACGGCAGCGACTCGATGTCGCCGACCGTGCCGCCGATCTCGGTGATCACCACGTCGGCGTCGCCGGTTTCGGACGGCAGCAGGATGCGGCGCTTGATCTCGTCGGTCACGTGCGGAATGACCTGGACGGTGCGCCCGAGGTATTCCCCCTTGCGCTCGCGCGTGATGATCGTGTCGTAGACCTGGCCGCTCGTGAGGTTGTTGATCTTGGACAGGTTGGTGTCGGTGAAGCGCTCGTAGTGGCCGAGATCCAGGTCCGCTTCGGCGCCGTCGTCGGTGACGAACACCTCGCCGTGCTGGTACGGGCTCATGGTGCCCGGATCGACGTTCAGGTAGGGATCGAACTTCTGCAGCACGACCCGCAACCCGCGCGCCTTGAGCAGGCGGCCCAGCGACGCGCACGCGATGCCCTTGCCCAGCGCCGAGACGACGCCGCCGGTCACGAACACGAACTTGGCCATCGCGACCTCCCGGTCACGGCGCCTCGGCGGCCTGCCCGCTCAGGCGGGCCAGAGGCGACGGACGCGTTCCAGGTCCTCGGGCGTGTCGACACCGATCGCGCGGCGCTGCGTGCGCGCCACCGCGATCCCCAGGCCGTGCTCGAGCGCGCGCAGCTGTTCGAGACCTTCGGCGCTCTCCAGCGGGGTCCGCGGCAGATCCAGGAAGCGCAACAGAGCCGCGCGGCGCCAGGCATAGATCCCGACGTGCCGCAGAGCCAGACGATCGCCCGCCGGATCCGCGCCCGGGAAGGCGCCCGGCAGCGCCGCTCGCGAAAAGTACAGGGCCTGCCCACGCTGATCCAGCAGAACCTTCACGCAGTTGGGGTCGCGCCATTCCTGCGGGCCCGCCAACGGGTGCGCCAAGGTGGCCAGCGCGGCGCCCTCGTCGGCGCGCAGGACCGCCACGAGCCGATCGGCGTCGACCGGATCGAGCAGCGGCTCGTCGCCCTGCAGGTTCACGATCCACGGGAACTGTGGCCGCCGCCGGGCCACCTCGCCGACGCGGTCGGTGCCCGTCGCGTGCTCCCCGGTCAGCTCGCAGACGAAGCCGTGGGCGGTCACCGCGTCGCGGATGCGGGGATCGTCGGTCGCGACGACCACGGCGCCGGCCTCGCGCATGCCGGCGGCGCGCTCGGCCACGCGCACGACCAGCGGACGGCCGTTCAGATCGGCCAGAGCCTTGCCGGGAAACCGGCTCGAGGCCCAGCGGGCCGGAATCACCACCAGCGCTTCGCCGCGTTCGTCCATGCGCCCGTCCCCTCAAAGAGGAACCCATCCCCCGCGGGGGATGGGTTCGCGGGAAACGTCTCGCCCTCTCCCCGCTACGCGGGCAGGACGCTGACCCGGGTGCGGCCCTTGATCGAGGACTTGAAGGCGACCACGCCGTCGATCAGGGCGAACAGCGTGTCGTCCCCTCCCTTGCCCACGTTGTGCCCCGGATGAATCTTCGTGCCGCGCTGGCGGACCAGGATCGTGCCGGCGAGGACCTTCTGGCCGCCGAAGCGCTTGACGCCCAGCCGCTGCGAATTGCTGTCGCGGCCGTTGCGCGAACTGCCGACGCCTTTTTTGTGAGCCATGTCCGAACTCCCTGCGCCAGACGCGCGACTCTCAGCCGGTCACGATGCCGGTGACGCGAATCTCGGTAAAATGCTGCCGGTGACCGCCGGTGCGGCGGTAGCCCTTCCGGCGCTTCTTCTTGAAGACGATGATCTTGGCGTCGCGACCGTGCCGCACGACCTCCGCCGCGACGTGGCAGCCCGCGACGACCGGCTGGCCGACCTTGACCGTGTCGCCATCGGCGTACAGCAGCACCTCGTCGAACTTCACCTGCGAACCGGGTTCGGCGTCGATGAGGGGCACCTCGACGAGTTGACTCGGCTCGAGCCTGAACTGCATATCTTGAATCTTCACCACGGCATACATGGGCAAATCTCCGCCGTCCCGGACCGCCTCTGGTTCGCAGTCGGCGACCGAACCGCTGGTTGCAGACGATCGGCCGCCCCTCAGGCGGCCGCAATAGCAAATATTTAACACTTCTACGCTCGCCAGTCAAGTCCCCAACGGCCGGCTCGGCCGCGCCCCCCCGGGGGGTTGACAGGCCCCTGGGCCCGTTCTATGAAGGGGGCGCGACCCCCACGCCACCCCAAGCGCCCGCGGAGGCCACATGAGCAGCGAGAACGTCCACAAGGTCGTCATCATCGGCGCCGGCCCGGCCGGTTACACGGCCGCGATCTACCTGAGCCGCGCGAACATCCCCAACCTGATCCTCCAGGGCGACCAGCCGGGCGGGCAGTTGACGATCACGACCGAGGTGGAGAATTTTCCGGGCTTCCCGGAGGGGATCCAGGGCCCGGAATTGACCGATCGGTTCCGCGCCCAGGCGGCCCGCTTCGGGTCGGAGATCGTGGCCCAAACGGTCCGGCGCGTGGACCTGTCGCGACGCCCTTTCACCGTCTGGACGGACGGCGCCGACTACCGGACGCGCTCCCTGATCCTGGCCACCGGCTCGACCGCGCGCTGGTTGAGCCTGCCGGAGGAGGAAGCGTTCCACGGCAAGGGCGTGTCCGCCTGCGCCACGTGCGACGGCTTCTTCTTCCGCGGCCAGGAGATCGCAGTGGTCGGAGGCGGCGACACCGCCTTGGAGGAGGCGATCTTCCTGACCAACTTCGCCACGAAGGTCACGATCGTCCACCGCCGCGGGGAGCTGCGCGCCTCGCGGATCATGCAGGAGCGGGCGCTGAAGAATCCGAAAATCGCGTTCGCCTGGCACAGCGTGGTGAAACGGCTCGTCGGCGACGCGCAAGGCAGCCTGTCCGCGGCCGTGCTCGAGGACGTGCGCGACGGCGCCGCGCGCGAGCTGGCCGTGACCGGCCTCTTCGTCGCGATCGGCCACACGCCCAACACCGCCTTCCTGGGCGATCAGGTCGCGCTCGACGACAACGGCTATGTCGTGACGAAGCCCGGGCGCACCACGACGAGCGTCGAGGGGGTGTTCGCCTGCGGCGACGTGCAGGACCACGTGTGGCGGCAGGCAATCACGGCCGCCGGCACCGGCTGCATGGCCGCGCTCGAATGCGAGCGCTGGTTGGCCGCCCAGCCGTAGCGGGCTGGCGCCGCTCGCGACGAGCGCCGTGGGCCCAGCGCGCCGCGCAAGCGACGTCGCGCGTCAGTTCCAGGCCTTCTCCTGGATCAGCGTCAGGAACTCGCCCCTTGTCTTGGCGTTGTTCCTGAACGCTCCCAGCATCTCGCTCGTCACCGCGAAGCTGTTCTGCTTCTGGATGCCCCGCATCATCATGCACAGATGCTGCGCGTGCAGCACGACGGCCACGCCGTCGGCGGCTAGATTGCGATGAAGGCACTCGGCGATCTGTTGTGTCATCCGCTCCTGCATCTGGAGCCGCCGGGCGAACGCCTCGACCACGCGCGCGATCTTGGAAAGTCCCACGATCTTGCCGTTGGGGATGTAGGCCACATGGGCCTTGCCGAAAAAGGGCAGCAAATGGTGCTCGCACACGCTGAAGAAATCGATGTCGTTGACGAGCACCATCTCCTTGCCGTCGGACGCGAACAGCGCCTCGCGCACGAGCGCGTCCGCGTCGACGCGGTAGCCGGCGGTCAGTTCCTCCCAGGCGTGCGCGACACGCTCGGGAGTCTTGACCAGCCCTTCACGCCGCGGGTCCTCGCCGATCAGCCCCAACAGCTCGCGGATCAGGTCTTCCATGCGGGCGCCTCCGCGTTCCAGGACGGCGCGCGGAGCCGATCCGCGCGAGCTATTCACCATAGGGGCGGCGCTCTGGCCGGTCAAGGCGGGCGGGGCGCGCCCACGGCCGGCCTGCTCGCCGGCGGCCCCGGCCGGAGCCGGCCGAGCCGTCGAAAAGCGATTGTCAACGCCTCCGCGAGCGCGCATCGTGCCCCAATTGCCGCGCCGCCGGCGGGCCGGCGCGCTCGATTTGCGGAATCCGCCGGGATTGCGCTTTATATGGCTCTTGCCGACATCGTATGGTGTCGTGAATTTTGGCGGGTCCGGCGGCATGGGTGGCGCCCGTGCCGGCCGCCGAGGTTGGGAGGCTGGTCCGTGGGCAACAGGATCGTGACCGCCAGAGAGTTGGCTCCCCAGACCATGCTCTTCGAAATCGAGGCCCCCCATGTCGCGCAACGGGGACAGGCGGGGCAATTCATCATCCTGCGGGTCGTGGACCACGGCGAGCGCATTCCCCTGACCATCGCCGGCCGCGATCCTGCCCGCGGCACGATCACGATCGTGGCGCAGGAAGTCGGACACACGACCCACCTGCTCAACGCCTTGCGCTCCGGCGACGAGATCCTCGATCTGGCCGGACCGCTGGGCAAGGCCACGGACATCCCCACGGGCAAGACGGTCTGTTGCGTGGGCGGCGGCATCGGCAACGCGGTGGTCTGGCCGCAGGCGGCCGCGCTCAAGGCCGCGGGGAACAAGGTGCACGCCATCATCGGCGCCCGCACGAGGGAGTTGCTGATCCTCGAGCAGGAAATCGCCGCGCACTGCGACAGCATCGTCGTGACCACCGACGACGGTTCGTACGGCCGCAAGGGGCTGGTGACCGACGCCCTGCGCGAACTCTTGTCCTCCGGCGAAAAAATCGACGAGGTCATCACGATCGGCCCCGTGATCATGATGAAGTTCGTCTGCCTGGTCACGAAGGAATTCGGCGTCCCCACGCAGGCGTCCCTCAATCCGATCATGGTCGACGGCACCGGCATGTGCGGCGCCTGTCGCGTGACCGTGGGCGGCAAGACCCGCTTCGCCTGCGTCGAGGGACCGGAATTCGACGGCCACGAGGTGGATTTCGACGAACTGATGACCCGCCTCGCGTTCTATCGCGACGAAGAGACGCGCGCGCGCCAACGCGACCACGACTGCCGCCTGACGCGGCAGGCCGAACGGACCGCGACCCCTGGCAAACCGTAGAGTGCGCTGCCCGCAGCGAACCCCGAGCCAGCCGGGAGTGACGACATGACCGACGAAGCCGGCAGCAAGCCCAAGCGGATCCTCAACCGCTCCACGACCAAGACGCCGATGCGCGAGCAGGCGCCGCGGGACCGCATCTACAACTTCGACGAGGTCCCGCTGGGCTACACGCCGGAGGAGGCCGTTCAGGAGGCCCAGCGCTGTCTGCTGTGCAAGGACAAGCCGTGCGTGGCCGGATGCCCGGTGGGCGTGGACATCCCGGCGTTCCAGCAGCTCGTGATGGGCGGCGATTTCGAGGGGGCGTTGCGCAAGATCAAGGAGATGAATTTCCTGCCGGCCATCTGCGGGCGCGTCTGCCCCCAGGAGGACCAGTGCGAAGCGGTCTGCCGCCTGAACAAGCGCGGCGATCCCGGCGCGGTCGGGCGCCTGGAGCGTTTCCTGGGCGACTACGCGCTCACGCACGACGTGAACGTGACACCGCACGTCGACGCGCCCACCGGCCGCAAGGTCGCCGTCATCGGCTCGGGACCGGCCGGCCTGACCTGTGCCAGCGACCTGGCGCAGCGAGGCCACGAGGTCACCGTTTTCGAGGCGCTGCACAGGCCGGGCGGCGTGCTCTTCTACGGCATCCCGGAATTCCGCCTGCCCAAGGCCACTCTGGTGCGGGAAATCGAAGGCCTCAAGCTGATGGGCGTGCGGTTCGTGATGAACTATCCCGTCGGGAAGGCGGAGTCGCTGGCGTCGGTGCGCCAGCGCTTCGACGCCGTGTTCATCGGCACCGGCGCGGGACTGCCGTGGTTCTTGAACATCCCGGGAGAGAATCTCAACGGCGTGTATTCAGCCAACGAATTCCTGACGCGCGTGAATCTCATGGGCGCCTACAAATTTCCCGACAACGACACCCCGATCAAGCCGATCCGCCGCATCGCCGTCGTGGGCGCGGGCAACACCGCCATGGATTCCGCCCGCACCGCCCAGCGGCTGCGCCCGGAGAAGGTCTACCTCGTCTACCGGCGATCGCGCCTGGAAATGCCCGCGCGCAAGGAGGAGATCCACCACGCGGAGGAAGAGGGGATCGACTTCCACCTCCTGCACTCTCCCACGCGGATCCTCGGCGACGAGAAAGGCCGCGTGATCGCGATGGAGTGCCAGGAGATGGTGCTGGGCGAGCCCGACGCCTCCGGCCGCCGGCGCCCCGTGCCCAAGGAGGGGGCGCTCAAGACTTTCGAGGTGGACGCCGTCGTGATCGCGACCGGGCAGGGTCCGAATCCGCTGCTGCTGGCCGACTGCCCCGAGATCGAGCGCACCAACCGCGGCACCATCGTGGTCAACCCTCAGACAATGCAGAGCTCGTTGCCGGACGTCTTCGCCGGCGGCGACATCGTCACGGGAGGCGCGACCGTGATCCTCGCCATGGGCGCGGGCCGCACCGCCGCGACCGCGATCCACCGCTATCTGATGACGGGTTCGGCCGAGCCGCGGCCCGAGGTCGCGACCGATCCGGACGCCGAGGCCGAAGCCGCGGGCGAAGGCCGCGGCGCCTGAGCCGCGGCGACCGACGCCAGCGGCCGCGGGCTCAGCGGCGGGCTTCCCGGGCCAGAATTTCCCGCGCCAACCGCTCCACGACCTCCGGGTAGAGCTCGCACTCCTGGGCGAAGACCCGGACGGCGAGGCTGTGGCAATCGTCGCCGGGCAGGACCGGAACGCGGCGCTGACCGAGAATCTCGCCGTGATCGTAGACATTGTCCACGCGGTGGACCGTGCACCCGCTCTCGGTCTCGCCCGCGGCCAGGACGGCGGCGTGCACGCGGTCCCCGTACATGCCCTGTCCACCGTGCCTAGGCAGCAGCGCGGGGTGGATGTTGAGCACGGGGCCTTCGAAGTCCGGAGGCGGCGTGTAGTGGCAGAGGTAGCCGGCCAGCAGGATCATGCGCGGCGCCAGAGGCGCGAGCCAGGCGTTGATCGCGCGGGCATGGGCGTCGGCGTCGGCGTGGTCCCGCCGCCGGAAGACACCGACCGGCAGGCCCGCCTCGCGCGCGATTTGCACGCCGCGCGCGTCGGCGCGGCTCGACACGACGCCGACAAGCGAGATCGACAGCGTACCGTCCGCCGCGCGGGCGAGGAAATTCGCCAGGGTGCGGCCGCCGCCCGACAGCAACAAGGCGACCGGGACGCGGCCCCGCGCCGTGGCCGACTTCCCGTCCCGCGCGCTCACGGGGATCCTTTCGCGCGGCCCCGCTCCGCGCGCAGAGCGGCGATCACCCGGCGGTGCGCGGCGAAAGCGATCTCGCCGGGCAGGTCGTCGAGCCCGTAAAAGCCGACCGCGGCGGCGTCGTCACCGGCCTGAAGGGAGCCCCCCGTCTCGCGCACGCGGTAGACGACCAGCAGGACGGGCCGGTCGGGCGGCAGCACGCCAGTGTGCGCGGCGAACAGGCCCGTGATTTCGACCTCCAGGCCCGTCTCCTCGCGCACCTCGCGCACCACGCACGCCTCGATCTCCTCGTCGTATTCCTGGAATCCGGCGGGCAGCGTCCAGAGGCCCTCCTTCGGAGGGTACTTGCGGCGCACCAGGCACAGTCGCCCCTCGCGCAGGATGATCGCGGCGGCCGCGGGCGCGGGGTTCAGGTACTGGACATAAGCGCACTCGCCGCACGCCGGTCTCATCAGGCCGTTGTCGGGTCTCGTGGTCATGGCCGCGCCGCAGCGCGGACAGAAACGATGGGCGTGGCGCAGGGGATCGAGATCGCTCAAGGTCCGCTCCCGGCGTGAGGCCTGGTGAGGGCGACGGCGAGCCCGGCCCAGAGCGCCAGTGTCGCCAGGACCGGCCACTCTCCCCAGCGCACGAAGAGCGTGCGACCGGGCGCGGGCAAGATATCCGCGATCACGTTCGTCCGCTCACGCAGTCCCGCGTGCGCGACGACACGGCCGCGAGCGTCGCAGACGAAGCTGATCCCGTTGTTGGCGCAGCGCACCAGCGGCACGCCGCATTCAGCCGCGCGCAGGCGCGCCAGCTGCGCGTGCTGCCGCGGCCCGGCGGTCACGCCGAACCAGCCGTCGTTGGTGATGTTGATCAGCAGAGCGGCGCCGCGCCGGACCGCGCCTCGCGACAGGCCCGGGAAGATCGACTCGTAGCAGATCAGCGGCGCGAACGCCCACCTTCCCCGCGCACTCTCCAGGCGGATCGGCAGCGGCGGCGCGCCATCCGTCCACTCGGCCTGGCCGAAATCCGCTTTCCCCAACCAGGGGAAGAGCGCCTGGAAGGGCATCCGCTCGCCGAAGGGGAGCACGTGGGACTTGGCGTAGAAATCCTTGAGCCGGCCGTCGGCCCCGAACAGACCCGCGCCGTTGAAGCGCAGCACCGTCCCCGCCGCGGGCGCCATGGATGCGTGGGGATAGCCCAAAAAGATCGCGATCCCGTGGTCGAGCGCCACGTGCCGCACCCAGGAGAGCAGGGCGGGATCGTGGATCAGGTAGTCGGGCACGGCCGTCTCGGCCCACACGGCCAGGTCCGCGCCGCGGCGCGCGGCCGCCGCCGTCAGGCGCGCGTAGGGCAGCTTGGTGGAGTCGATCTTCGCGGGATCCCACTTGTCGGCCAGGGACACGTCGGCCTGCACCGCCGCCACGCGCAGCACGCCGGGCGCTGGCTGAGCCGCGTCGCGGCCGGGCCCCGGCTCGTCGGCGAAAACGGCCCGAACCACGCTCGCCTGCGGCCCGGACCGGCCGACCGTCGCGCCCAGGGCGAGGCCGAGCCAGACGACGACCGCGCCGCCCCCGGCGGCCACCCGCCAAGCGCGCACCGGTTGTCCGGCGCGCCGGGCGCGCGCGGCTTCGACCAGCGCCACGACCGCCAGCGCGGTCAGCGCACTCGCCGCGGCCAGGCCTCGCTCGCCGGCCGCCGCGGCCAGCGGCAAAAGCGGCGTCCCGAGCCAAGCGGCGCCGCTCAAACACCACGGGAAGCCGAGTTCGCCGCCGCCCCTCGCGGCCTCCATGGCGCACCAGAGCGCGGGCATCAGGGCGAGCGCGGCGTCGCGCCCCAGACGGCGGCGCACCCGGCCCGACGCCCAGCCGAAGGCGAGGTAGAACAGCGCGCAGTAGAGGATGGCAGCGCCGGCCGTGGCCGGGATCAGGCCGCGCGCGGCGATGGGCGCCTCGGGTCCGAGCAGGAACAGCCAGTGCAGGAGCGTGACCTGGTGCGCGAGGCCGAACCACCAGCCCGCGAGGGCGGGACGCGGCGCGGCGGCGACCGCGGCGAAGAAAATGGCCAGCGCCGGGATGATGAGCCAGCCCGTGCCGTGGAACGGCGGTTGCGCCGTCGTCGCCATGAGACCGGCCAGCGCCGCCAGTCCGAGGTCGGGGCCGGGCCGGGCGAAAACCAAGGCGCGCCCGCCGGGACCGGGCAAGACTCCGCTGCTCATGCGCGCCAACATAGCGGGCGGACCGCGCGGTGTCGAGCGCCGCGCGGCGCGACGGCGCGCAACCGCGCCACGCGCAGCGCCGAAACGATCGGCTATCGCGGCCCGTCCTCGGCGCGCGGCGTCTCGTCCGCGTCGTCCCTCGTTCCCGCCAGCAGATCGACCAGTCCGTGGCGCCGAATCTTTTTGTACAGTCCTTGCCGCGACAGCCCCAGACGCCGGGCGGCGGCAGCCTTGCGCCCGCCGCAGACCTCGATCGCCTTGCCGATCAGGTAGCGCTCCAGCAGCGCGCCGGCCGCGTCGAGCGTGCGCAGCGTCGCCAGGTCCTCCGGGTCCACGGTGCGTCCGGCGGCCGCCTGCAGTTCCGGGGAAAGATGCGCCAGACGGATGAGCTCCTCGCCGCCGTGCAAGGCGAGCAGACGCAGCGCTTCGTTCTCCAATTCACGGGCGTTGCCCGGCCAACGCCAAGCCTGCAGGGCCGCCAGGACGTCCGGCTCGAGACGATGGCGCTCCGGGTCTCCCCCGTGCCGCCGCAGAAAGAAGGCGAGCAGGTGCGGCACGTCCTCCGGCCGCGAGCGCAAGGGGGGAATCGCGATGCGCACCACCTTCAAGCGATAGTAGAGGTCGAGACGAAAACGTCCTGCATTTATTTCACTTATGAGATCTTTATTTGTGGCGGCGATCCAGCGCAAGTCCACCGGTCGGCTTTCCAGATCCCCGATCCGGCGCACGCGCTTCTCCTGCATCACGCGCAAGAGCTTGATCTGCAGCGCGACCGGCATGTCGCCGATCTCGTCCAGAAAGAAGGTGCCGCCGTTGGCGGCCTCCAACAGACCGATCTTCTCGCTCGCGGCGCCGGTGAACGCGCCGGCGCGATGGCCGAAGAGTTCGCTTTCGAACAGCGTCTCGGGAAACGCGGCGCAGTTCACGCCGATGAACGGCCGCGCGTGGCGCGGGCTGCCCAGATGGATCGCGCGGGCCAGGATCTCCTTGCCGGTGCCGGACTCGCCCTGCAGGATCACGCTCACGCCCGCCGCCGCCACCGCCATGGCCTGGGCGCAACAGGCGCGGAAGGCCTCGCCCACGCCCACGGCCCCCGGCACGCCGGGCACGCAGACCGGCCTCGGCAGCGCCAACCCGGCGCGCCCGCTCGGCGATCGGCTCGCGTGCGGCGCGCTTTGCGGCGGCGGCAAGGGAAACAGCAACAGCTGCCGTTCGTGAGAGACGCCGGGGGACAACCCCGGGCAGGGCGGCAAGCGGTCGAGCAGCGGCCCCACCCGCGCGGCGAGGTGCCGCCCCCACAGGCGGACGGTCTCGCCCCACGGCGGCGTCGCGTCATAGGCGAGCGCCATTGCGCCCAGCACGGTCTGATCCCGTCGCAGCGGTTCCACCCACAGCGTGGGTCGGGCGAGTTGCCCCGCGACGTGCGTCTGTCGCGGCGCCGCCTTGCCGCGCGGCTGCCACGCTCCCTCGGCCGCGCAGCCGGTCTCGACGGCGCGCCACAAGCGGCCCAGCGGCGGCGCCCACGACCGCGCCGCCCAAGTCGGCGCGTAGAGCAGGCGCAGCGTTTCGCGCTCGCCCTCCCCCTCGCGACGCGCGACCCAGAGCGCGCAGCCGCCCTCCGGGTCCGGACGCGGGAAGGTGCGCAGCTCGTCTTCCCAGAATTCCCAGGCCATGGAAACGGCCACTGCAGGATCCGGGCCGCCGGCGACCGTTGTCCACCGCTTCTGGCGGCGATGCCCGCCGGCCCGTCGCGGGGCCTCGCCGCGCCGCGTTGGCGCGGCACGCGGTGGGATGGGGAGAGCGCGGCCGGTTGAGCGACCGGGCCGCGGGTGTCACTCGGGCGACACAATGGGTCGGACGCGGCACACCTACCAGATCAGCGCTACGCGCCGGTCGCCCGCCGTCACCTCGCCGATGGGAATCGCCGCGACGCCTGCGGCGGCCGGATCCGCGCCGGCTGGCAGGAACACCACCATGCCGATCCCCATGTTGAAGACGCGGTACATCTCGGCCGGTTCGACCTTCCCCAGCGCCGCGATGAGGCGAAAGAGCGGCGGCACGTCCCAGGCGCGGGTCTCGAGGCGGGCGCACAGGCCTTCCGGCACGACGCGCGGGACATTGTCCGCGAAGCCGCCGCCGGTGATGTGCGCGAGCCCGTGGACCGCGCCTCGCCCCCAGGTCTGCCAGAGCGCGCGCACCTGCGGCAAGTAGCTGCGGTGCACCGCCAGCAAGGCCTCGCCCAGCGGCAGGCCGAGTTCGGCGGGCGCGTGCCCGAGATCCCAGCCGGTCTCGTCGAGCAGGACGCGCCGGGCCAGCGAGTAGCCGTTGGTGTGCAGGCCACTGCTGGGCAGCCCCCAGATCCGGTCGCCGCGCTGGATTGCCGAGCCGTCGATCAGTTCGGCCTCGGCAACGCGGCCCACGATGCAGCCCGCGAGGTCGAAATCGGCCTGGGCATAGACGCCGGGCATTTCGGCCGTCTCGCCGCCGAGCAGGGCGCAGCCGTTCTCGCGGCAGGCCAGCGCGACCCCCGCCAGCACCTCCTCGAGCACCCCCTCGCCCAACCGTCCGGCCGCGAAATAGTCCAGGAAAAAGAGCGGCTCCGCTCCCTGCACGAGGATGTCGTCGACGCAGTGGTTGACGATGTCCTGACCGACCGACTGGTAGCTGCCGGCGCGCGCCGCGAGCTTCACCTTGGTGCCGACGCCGTCGATGCTGGCCACCAGGAGCGGCTCGCCGGGGGCCGGGCGGAACAGCCCGCCGAAGCTGCCGATGTCGCTGCAGACCCGCTCATCCCAGGTCGATCGCACCGACGCCTTGGCGCGCGCGAGGGCGCGCGTCGCGGCATCGATGTTCACGCCGCTCTCGCTGTATTTCATCGGACTCCTCGGGACCCGACTGGAGATCAGACGGGCACTTCCTCGGCGGGGGACGGCGACTGGGGCGCGCGTCTCCGGCCCGGCCTCTGGATCTCGAGCACCATGCCGTCGGTCTGCTGGATGACGCCGAACTCGCCGCGTCGATAGAGCTGCAGGACGGCGTCGACCACCTTGGGATCGAACTGGCTGCCGCGGCAGCGCACCAACTCTTCCATGGCGAACTCGACGGTGCGGCAGGGACGGTAGGAGCGATCGGTGGTCATGGCGTCGAAGGCGTCGCACACGCTCAGGATGCGCGATTCGAGGGAGATCGAGTCGCCCGTCAGCCCGTCGGGATAGCCCTTGCCGTCGGGGCGTTCGTGATGGTGGCGCACCATGTCCGCCGTGTGGTGCAGGAACCGGATCTGCTTGACGATGTCGGCGCCGATGTTGGGATGTCGCGCCTGCACGGCGAATTCCTCGGGCGTGAGCTTGCCCGGCTTGTCGATGATGTCGTTGGTGATGGCCAGCTTGCCGATGTCGTGCAGCAGGGCCCCGTATTCGAGCATCTCCAGGCGTTGCGGCGAGAGCCCCAACCCTCGCCCGATCCGCACGGCGTACTTCGAAACGCGATAGCTGTGGCCGTGCGTGTAGTGCTCGTCTTCCTTCTGCTCGAGCGCCGTCGTCAGGGCCGCGATGGAATTGATGTGGGCCTGCTTCATCTCCTGGGCCAGTCGGTCGGCCTGGTAGAGCACGAGCACCGGCGCCAGGTAGAGCAGCAGCGTCCAGATGCCGGCCTGCATGTAGAGCAAAATGACGATGGCAGCGAATGGTACGTCCATAAGAATGCGCATGTGAGACCAGCCGAAGCTGTGGCGATAGATCTCTGGCGCCGGCATGCCCGCGTCGAGGCTCATGATTCCGGTCAGCAGCATCTGATTGCAGGCTGAGTAGGCCAGGATCGCCGCCAGCAGGGGCAGCAGGAACAGCGGCGAGTCGAAACGGTCGTGCCAGGGCAGCGCGTGGTAGACAATGCCCGCGACGCCGGCCGCAATGGAGAGCATGGCCGCGTTGAAGACAGCCTTGCGCGGGGCCACGCGGCGCAGGACGAACCCGCGCAGGAGCGAGGAAAGAACTTCCATCCCCGCCGCCACCGCGGGACCCATCAGAGCGATCAGGATCAGATCGATGGATTTCGACGAGAGAACTTTCTCCCCGCCCAGCTGAGCTTCTGCCAGCTTGGTGTCGGCCAGCAGAAGGAAGGCCAGGAAGACCGCGACCTCCCACCAGGCGATGCCCTGCGGCAAGCCGTCCCGCCACAGCGAGCCCAGCAGCGACAGGCTGGCGACGACGGTCAGGCCGTAGAACACGTAGAACGTCAGCCGCTTCGGTCGTGAATGGTCCCTTGGCAAGACCTGATCTCCTGCCGCCTCGCCGCGGCGGACTGCCTGGGCGAACCCCGCCGGTGAAGAAGGGGTCGGTCTGGGCATTATCGGCATTCTGCGGCGGATATTAATGCGGAACCGGCGCCCGAACTCAAGGATTTACCACTCCCACTTCGACAGGAAACCCAACAGCCAGTGGAGCATTGAGCCTCACCTCCCATTCGGGGGAATTTGCCGTCGTTCCGCT
>CALMJK010000009.1 GCA_937864225.1 uncultured bacterium
TCGCCGCGCGCCCGGCAGAAGAAGAGCAAGGCGCGCCTGAGCGCTTACGAGGAGCTGCTGGGCCAGGAGAGCGAGAAACGCCTGGGGCCGGCCCAGATCTCCGTCCCGCCGGGGCCGCGGCTGGGCGAGGTCGTGGTGCAGGCCCGCGGGCTGCGCAAGGGCTACGGCGAGAATCTGCTCATCGACGGCCTCGACTTCGATCTGCCGCGCGGCGGCATCGTCGGCGTGATCGGTCCCAACGGCGCGGGCAAGACCACGCTCATGCGCATGATCACCGGCGCCGAGAAACCGGACGGCGGTCAGCTGCGCGTGGGCGAGACAGTCTCGATGTCCTACGTGGACCAGAGCCGCGAAGCGCTCGATGGCGGCAAGAGCGTTTGGGAGGAGATTTCGGGCGGGCTGGAGGAGCTGAACCTGGGCGGACGCGCGGTCAGCAGCCGGGCGTATTGCGCGGGCTTCAACTTCCGCGGGCCCGACCAGCAGAAACGCGTGAAGGACCTCTCGGGCGGCGAGCGCAACCGCTTGCACCTGGCCAAGCTGCTCAAGAGCGGCGCCAACCTGATCCTGCTCGACGAGCCGACGAACGACCTCGACGTCGACACGCTCCGCGCGCTGGAGGACGCGCTCCTGCAGTTCGGCGGCTGCCTGGTCGTGGTCAGCCACGACCGGTGGTTCCTCGACCGTATCGCCACGCACATCCTCGCCTTCGAGGGCGACAGCCGCGTGGTCTGGCACGAGGGGAACTACAGCGAGTACGAGGAGGAGCGCCGGGCGCGCCTGGGTGTCGAGGCGGACCAGCCGCATCGCATCCGGTACAAGAAACTGACGCGGGAGTGAGCGCCGGGGCGGGCGGATCGGAGGGGGCCGCCTAGCCTGCGCCGGGCTCCGCCACGACCACGCGCACGACGGCGTGCACGGCTTCCTCCACGGCCGCGGCCATGTCCATCCGCTCCGACATCTCGAGCACCTCGCGCGCGCGCCCGCGCAGCACGGGGTGCGGGGAACGGATGGAGCAGCAGTCGCGGTAGGGTTCGATCGAGACCTCGAAGGTGCCGATGGCGCGCGCGCGTGCCGCGATCTCGTGCTTGTCCATGCCGATCAACGGGCGGAAAACCGGCAGCGTCACGTCGGGGCCTATCGCGCCGAGATTGTAGATGGTCTGGCTGGCGACCTGGCCGAGGCTGTCGCCGGTAACCAGCGCCTGACTGCTCGTGCGCTTGGCGTGCCGTTCGGCGACCTTCACCATGTAGCGGCGGAAGAGCACCATGTCGTGGGCCTCGTCGATCGTGCCGATGGCCCGCGTCTCGTAAGGGAACGACGGCGCGAGGTAGAGGTGCAGGGACGTAGGGGCCCAGCCGCGCAGGATGGAGACGAGCCGCTCGATCTTGGCGGCGTCGGCCTCGTCCGGCGCGCGGCCGGCGTAGAAGTGGATGAAATCGCAGCGGCAACCGCGCCGCATCAGCAGCCAGGCCGCCACGGGGGAGTCGATCCCGCCCGAGAGGAGGGCCAACACCCGACCGCCCGAGCCGGCCGGCAGCCCGCCCGGGCCGGGCACGCGCTGCGTGAAGACGAGCGTCTCGCCGTGCAGCACCAGCACGTGCACGGTGAAATCCGGCGCGGAGAGGTCGACGGGCAGTCCGATTGTCTGCCCCACGGCGCGGCCCACCAGGCGGCTGATCTCCGGCGAAGGGAGCGGAAAGGACCGATCCGAGCGGCGCGTCTCGATGCGGAACGATCCGGCCGTCCCCACGTCGCGGGCTGCCAACTGCGCGGCGATCGCCTGCACGTTGTCCAAGTGGGCGGCGATCGCTCGCTCGCCCGAGTCCGCGTCGCCCCCGCGCCGCACGCTCGCCGCCGCGGAAAGCCAGGCGACGCCGAAGACCCGGCTCAATTTCCGAGCGGCGTCGTCGGCGCGCGCCGGATCGACCAGGCGCACGAGGAAGCGGCTCTCGACGTGATGGATGCTCTCGACCGGTTCGCCGCGCAGGGCGGTCAGCAGATTGTTGCGCAGCCTTCGCTGGAAGACGTGGCGGTTGCGTCCCTTGAGCGCGATTTCGGCGTAGTGGACCGCCACCACCGGCGTCGTGACCTGCACGGCAAGCTTCCCTTCGAGCGGATCGCGGAATGTTCGCCAGGGGCAATCACAGCACGCGCCGGCCGGATGTCAACACCTGCGCGGCGGCGCCGTCCGGTCAGCGGGCGAGCGTGACGCGGGCGTGGATAAGCGCCCGGCCGGCGTTGTCCGTCTCCGCTCCCGGATCCAAGGGCGAGGGCCGGCACGCCACACGCACGATGTAAGGCCCCGAGGGGAGCGCTCGGCCGAGCTCGTCGCGGCCATCCCAAGCGAATTCGCGCGCGCCGGCCGGTCTCTCGGGCCAGGCCCGCGCCAACAGGCGACGCCCGCGCAGATCGTAGATGGCGATCTCGTCAGCGCTGGGCAGATCGCTCTGCCAGCGCACCATGGCCCGGGGGTTGAAGGGGTTGGGCGCGGGAGGCAGCATGCGCGCCCAGGCGGCCGCCGCGGGCACCTGGTCCGGCGCGCCGGTCGCCTGACGAACGGCGGCAACCCGCGCCAGCAGCCAGCCACCCGGATCGATCGCGATCGAGGTCACCGTTCCCGGCACTGGCAACAGCCAGTCCTGGTCTTTCCTGTCCATGAACACGCTCAGCGTGTCGTCAAAATCGGCGCCGACCGCGCGCACCTCGACCGGCACCTGGAAAACCCAGTCCCCGTGGACCAGGTCGGGCTCCTGGACCTGCACGATGCGCAGCGCCAGGCCCGGGCCGGCCGTCGTCGTCGCGGCGCGCCAACTGACGTCGAGACGGGGACAGACCTCGAGGTGGAGCCACTGCGGAAAGAACCAGGAGAGGTCCTGCCCCGACACTCGCTCGCAAACGAGTTGGAAATCTTCACTTGTGCCCACTCCGTATGGACGGCCGTCCTCGTCGAGCCAGGCTCGCAAGCAGGCGAAGAAGGTCGCGTCTCCCAGCCGGCGGCGCAGCATGTGCAGGACCCAGGCCCCCTTGTAGTAGACCATGTCCGCGAAGTAGTACCACGGGTCCTCGACGCCGGCGTCGCGCACGAGCGCCCCCTCCCAGGATCCGAACCAGCTGCGTTGCAGCATGAACGTGCGCAGCGCGGGTGGTCCCAGCCGATGCTCCTGCCAGAGGGCTTCCGCGTAGGTCGCGAAGCCCTCGTTCAGCCAGGTGTGGGTCCAGTCCGCACAGGTGACCCGGTTGCCGAACCACTGGTGGGCCAGTTCATGCATGACGATGGTCTCGTAGCGCGCGTCGCCGGTCACCAGGAGCGAGCCCCACGACGTAGCGGTCGGATGCTCCATTGCGCCGTCCCACTCGAAGACCACCATGCCGTACTTTTCGCCCGGGAAGGGGTACGGCCCGAAGCGGTTCACGCAGAAACCCAGCATCGCCGGCAGACTGGCGAAATCGAGGGCGGCCGACTCGAGCTGTGAAGGATAGACCCAGTGTTCGATGGGAAGGGTGTCGCCATCCGCGATGAATGCGTCGCTCAGGCGCGCGTACTTGGAGACCGCGACGGACACGTGGTAGGTCGAGATGGGGAAGTCCTCGCGCCAATAGAAGGCATCCCGGTCAGCGAGCGCCGGGCCGTCCGGCAGGATCGCCTCCCAGGTCGACTTTGCCGCCGGTTCGCCCGGGCTCACGCTATTGCGCGCGGGGGGCGCCGCGAGACGCCGCCCGTTGGCGACCGCCGTGAGTCCGGGCGCCACGAAGAGCCGCGCCGTGACCGTGGCCTTGTCGTCGGGCTGGTCCTTGCACGGCCACCACGAGCGCGCCGCCCACGGCTCGCTCAGACTGGCCGCGACCGGATCCCCCGAGGGCTGCGCGGCGAAGCCGAAGCCGAGGAAGCAGGTGGGAACAGGGCGCCCGCGGAACACGACGTGAACGATGGCCGTGTCGCTCGCCGAGACCGGATCGTCCAGCTCGACGACGAGCCGGTCGCCGGCGTGCGTGTAGCGGTACGGCACGCTCAGGGCGCCGTCGTGCAAGACGGCCAACACGGAGATGGAATCGGCCAGGTCGAGCACGAGCTGCTCGGTCACGGCCTCCGGCGCGGCCGTGAACGTGATCGCGGTCCAGCCCCACAGCTCAGCCAGCTCAGTGTCGATCAGCAGTTGGTTGTCGTAGTCGAGGATATCTAGCCGCTCCTGCCCGGGCAGGGGCGCGGGCAGGCGCAGGGCGGCGCTCGGCGCGGCGGCCGCTCTTGCCTTGCCTTCGAGGCGGGCGGCGTCCGGCGATCCCGCGTCGCCGGCCAAAAACGCGGCCGCAGGCGGCGGCGATGCGGCCCCGTCCAGGGACAGGGCCGTGGCGGCGATCGCCGCCAACAGCGCGCTGGCAAATACAGCGCCGCGCCAAATCCGCGCGGGCGGACGGGAGGAAAGCCTCATTGCAACTCCGCCAGGGGTATGTATGCTCACGCCTGGGTTGAGTCGATGCCCTTGTGGCCTTTAATGATAGCACGGAGAGCGCCGGTCCCGCCATGCCACGCTGGGAGACGATCGTCTTCGACGCCGCCGGCGCCGCGGACTTCGCGCCCGCTTCGGCGCTCGACGCGCTGGAAGCCGACGTGGCGCGCGCCGCGCGCTCGCTCGAAACCCGCGAATGCCCAGGCGCCGACCGCCTGGGCTGGCTCGACCCCGAGGCGGCCTGTCCGGCGGCCGAGCGCGCGGCGATCCGCGAGGAGGCCGAGCGCGCCCGCGCCGACTGCGACGCCTACGTGGTGATCGGCATCGGTGGGTCGTATCTGGGGGCGCGCGCCGTGCGCGAGGCGCTGCGCGGGCACGCCGACGGGCCCGAGCTGTTCTTCGCCGGCACCGGCCTGCACGCGGGCGCGACCGCCCGCCTGCTGCGCGATCTGCGCGACCGCGACGTGCGCGTCTGCGCAATCTCCAAATCGGGAACCACGCTCGAGCCCGCGCTCGCGTTGCGGTTCTGGCGCGAATTTCTGGAGCGGAAGTACGGCCGCGCCGGAGCGGCGCGGCGGATCACGGCCGTCACGGACGCCCACCGCGGCGCTTTGCGGGCCCTCGCCGTCGCGGCGGGATGGCGCGTTTTCGCCGTGCCGGACGACGTCGGCGGTCGCTTTTCCGTCCTGACCCCGGTGGGCCTGTTGCCGCTGGCCGTCGCGGGTCTCGACATCGACGCGTTGGTCGCAGGCGCGACCTCCATGCGCCAGGCGTGCCGCGAGCCGCGGCTGCGCGACAATCCCGCCCATTTCTACGCGGCGCACCGCCACGTCCTCGGCGCGCGAGGCTTCCGCACCGAGATCCTGAGCGCCTTCTGCGAGGACCTGCGCTGGTTGCAGGAGTGGTGGAAACAGCTCTTCGGCGAGAGCGAAGGACAGCGGGGACGAGGGCTCTTCCCCGCGGCCGCCACGATGACCGCCGACCTGCACAGCCTCGGACAGTACATCCAGGACGGGCCGCGCGATCTGTTCGAGACGTTCCTGTGCGCGCGCGAGACCGCGCCCGCCCTGCGCGTGCCGGCCGTCGAGTTCCCCGCCGATCCGGAAGCCGACGACGGCTTGGGCGCGCTGGCCGGCCGCTCCCTCGACGCCATCAACGCGCTGGCCTGGGAAGGCGTGCGGCAGGCCCACGTGGCCGGCGGCGTTCCATGCCTAGAGCTGACCCTGGATCGCCTCGACCCGCGCACGGTTGGCGGCCTGATCCACTTCTTCGAAAAAGCCGTGGCCGTGAGCGGCCTGCTGCTGGGCGTGAATCCTTTCGAGCAGCCGGGCGTCGAGGCGTACAAGAGGGAAGTCTCCAGGCTCCTGGGGCGGCGGTGAATCGCCGGCCGGCGGCGGACGACGGACCTTGGGACGTCGTGGTGGTGGGGGCGGGGGCGGCGGGCCTGATGGCGGCCCTGTTCGCCGGACGCGCCGGCGCCAGCGTGCTGCTGCTCGAGACGCGCCCGCGGCCTGGCGCCAAGATCCGCGTCAGCGGCGGCGGACGGTGCAACGTGCTGCCCTCCGCGGCGGCGCCCGCCGATTTCCACACCTCCGGTTCGACCGCCTCGCTGCGCAAGATCCTCTCGTCGTGGTCTCTGGCGCAGGTGCGCGAATTCTTCGCGGGGGACCTCGGCGTGCCGCTCAAGCGCGAGGCCGACGGCAAGCTCTTTCCCCGCGACGACGATCCGCGCCGCGTCGTGCGGGGGCTGCTCGACGCTTGCCGCGCCGCCGGCGTCTCGTTGTGGGGAGAACGGCGGGTCGCGCGCGTGGCGCTGCGGGAGTTGCCGCCGCGCGCAGGGCGCGGCGGCGGACGCGACGCGCCGGAGCGAGGTTTCGCGCTCATGGCGGCCGGCGGCGCGACGGTCGCGTGCCGCCGCCTGGTGCTGGCGACCGGCGGTCTGTCGCTGCCGCAGACCGGCAGCGACGGCCACGGCTACGCGCTGGCCCGCTCGCTGGGACACTCGCTGATGACGCCGTACCCGGCGCTCGTCCCACTGCTGAGCACGGACCGGCGTTGGGCGGAGCTGGCCGGCGTGTCGCTGACAGCGACCGTGAGCGCCGCGCGCGGGGGGAAGGTCGTGGCGCGGCGGCAGGGGAGCTTCCTGTTCACGCATCGCGGCTTCAGTGGGCCGGTGGTGCTCGACATGAGCCGGCACGCCACGGGGCCGGAGGGCGAGGCGACGCGCCTGCTCGCGCGCTGGGGCGGGGCCGCGGCGCCCGCCTGGGATCCGCTCTTGCGGCGCGGCGGCGCGCGGCCTCTGGTGGCGCTGCTATCGGAGCACCTGCCGCGGCGGCTGGCGGGGCGGCTCGTCGCGGCGGCGGGGCTGGACGCGCGGGCGCGGCCCGCGGATCTCGACCGCGCGCGGCGCCTGGCGCTGGTGGCGCTCCTGGAGGCGTGCGAGCTGCCGATCGCCGGCAGCGAGGGCTACGGCAAGGCCGAAGTCACCGGCGGGGGCATTCCCCTGGCCGAGATCGAACCGCGCACGCTCGCCAGCCGCGTCGCGCCCGGGCTTCACCTGGCCGGCGAGATGCTGGATGTCACCGGCCGCATCGGCGGCTTCAATTTCCTCTGGGCCTGGGTGACCGGGCGTCTGGCGGGCGAAGCGGCCGCGCACGGCGCGGCGCCGCGGCTGGGCGGTTGACATCGGCGCCGGCCGAGGCACAATCGAGCCGCGACACGGCGCGAACACGCGCTCCGACACGGGAGGGCCCATGGACAAGGCGCAGGACATCCGCGACAGCCTGGAAAAGCTGCGAAATCTGCCGACGTTGCCCGCGATCATCCAGAAGCTGCACGTCGCGATGCTCGACCCCGCCTCGAGCGCGAGCAGCGTCGCGCGCATCATCGAGGATGACCCCTCGATGATGGCGCGCATCCTCAAGATCGTGAACTCGGCCATGTACGGCACGTGGGAGCCGATCGTGTCGCTGGACCTGGCGGTCGCGCGCCTGGGGTTCGCCGCGATCACGAACATCGCCACTTCGACGGCCGTGTTCCGGACCTACGGACGCGACGGGCAGGCCGACTTCGACCGCCAGGCGTTCTGGCGGCACTGCATCTCCGTCGGCATCGGCGTGAACGTGGTGTACGAGCGTTGCAAACCGCAGCTCGCGCGGCGGCACGGCAAGGACGTGCTCCACCTCGCGGGGCTGCTGCACGACGTGGGCAAGATCGTGCTCGAGCCCCACTTCCACCTGGAGTACATGGCGGCGGTGCTCGCCGCGCGCGACGGCCGGCTGCCGCTGCAGAAGACCGAGCGCGAGGGGCTGGGCACGGACCACTGCGAGGTCGGCGGTTGGCTCGGTGCGCGCTGGAATCTCGCGCCCGAGGTGTTGCAGGTCATCCAGTGGCACCACGATCCGTACCAGGCGGACCCGCAGCACCAAGAGTTGGTACTGCTGGCGCACGTCGCGAACCACATCTGCAATCTGGAAAAGATCGGCGATGGCGGCGACCTGGCGGCGCCCGATCTCCACCCGAAAGCCTGGGCCCAACTCGGCCTGAGCGAGCGGGACGTCCCGTCCGTCGTGGACGAGGTGGTGGAGCGATCGAAGGCGTCCGAGGTCCTGTTGGCCCTTTACGGTTGATCCCGCCCCGGGATCCGCAGGTCGGCCGGCGAATTGAGGGAACGCAGCGCCACCGCCAGCGGCTGCGGAAAGCCGGGAGGGAGGCGCTCCGGGCCCAACGTCAGCGGGCGGGCCGCGTCCAGCGCCCGGCGCAGCGGGCCGCCGCGAGGCGCGGCGTCGAGCGTCGCGAGCAAATCGCGCCGGTACAGGGCGGGCAACGGCTGCGCGCCGCCGTCGCTTCCTCCCCAGCAAACGGCCCCATGCGAGCCGGCCGCCGCGTCGAGCTCGGCCGCGGCGGCCAGCAGCGGACCGAGCAGGGCGGCGCCCACCAGCGGCATGTCCACCGCCAGAACGAGCGCCCAGGGGGCGCGGCAGGCGGCCAACGCCGCCCGTAGCCCCTCTGCTGGGCCCAGCCCGGGCGTCTCCGTCGTGACGAAACGCGCGCACAGCCCGGCGAAGCGCGCCGCGTCCGGCGCGACCACCGCGGCCGCGACTCCCGCCTCGGCGAGGGAGTCGAGCGCCCAGGCCAGCAGCGGGCGGCCGCGCCAGTCGGCCAAGGCCTTGTCGCGCCCCATGCGGGACGCCGCGCCCCCGGCCAGCACGAAACCCTCCACGTCGGTGCGGCGCGGCGCGGCTTCCTTCATGGCGCCCAGCGCGCGTAGCTTCCGGCGGGCAGCAGCGGTGCGCCGGCCGCGGTGGCCAGCAACATCTCGCCGTCGACGACGGCGCCGCCGAGCGGCGCGAGCACGGCGCGGAGCACGGCCGCCGTGATGCCGGGCGAGTGGGCGGTGAGCAGCAGGCCGAGGGCGTCGGCGGCCAAGATGTCCGCGCACGCCGCCAGCAGCGGGTGGAGGTCGCGCTCGATCTTCCACACCTCGCCGCGGGGGCCGCGCCCGAACGTGGGCGGATCGAGCACGATCAGATGGTAGCGCCGGCTGCGTCTCGCCTCGCGGCGAACGAACTTGAGCGCATCGTCGGTGATCAGCCGCAGCCGCCGGCCGTCGATCCCCGCCCGTTCCAGGTTCGCGCTCGCCCAGTTGTTCACGGCGCGGGCGGCGTCGACGTGCGTGACCAGGGCGCCGGCGCGCGCTGCCGCCAGCGAAGCGCCCCCGGTGTAGGCGAAGAGGTTGAGGACCTCGACCGGCGCGGACGGCGGGCCCGCGGCCAACCGGCCGGTCACGGCCTCCTCGATCCACTGCCAGTGCCCGACGTGCTCCGGGAAGAGGCCGACGTTGCCGAAGCCGGTCAACCGCAACTCGAACGTCAGGCCTCGCCAGCGGGCGAGCCAACTCTCGGGCGCGGGGTCGGCGCCCTGCCGCCAGTCGCCGGCGCCTCCCTCGCCGCGCTGGAAGGCGGCGCGCGCGCGCGACCAGGGCGCGGCCGTGTCGGCCGGCCAGATGGCCTGCGCGGCCGGACGGTCCAGGGCGATGCCCCCGAAAAGCTCCAGCTTGCGCCCGTCGCCGCAGTCGAGCAGTTCCCAGCCGTCAGGCCAGGGGTTCACGATGAGATCCATGGGGCGGGAGTATAGGCCGGCGGCGGCTCGAGCGGCAATCGCGCAAGGTCGCCGGGTCGGAGCCAGGAGTTCAGCGGTCCTCGTCGAGGGGCGCGGGCCACGCCGTCTCCTCGACTCGATCGAACACGCCGTCATCGTCGAAGTCGAGGGACAGGTGAACGGTCCGAGGCGCCGTCACGAGCAGCCGCAGCGTGCCGCCCAGCGCTCGCCGCAGGACCAGGCTGCCGGAATCGAGCGGGCCGAGCAGCCCGGTCGCGATGCGGCCGGCAAGCGGGGTCCCGATCTCGCAGGTGAGCGGACCGAGCCGGCAGTCGCGCAGGACCAGTCGCCCGCGCAAGAGCCACGTGCCGGCCCATGGCTGGAGGTCCAGCGCGAGATCGAGCGTGTCGAGCAGGGCCGCCGCTTCGCCCGCGCTCCAGCGCACGGGGGACGGCCCGCGCGATACGGCCAGATGCTCGCCCAGCGCGTCGGCGGCGAAGGCGAGCCCGAACGTGCCCGTCAACGCCGCGGCGTCCGCGTCGGCGGCCGGCAGATCCACGAAGACGCTGGGCGCCTGCACGCCGCCCGCCGCGCGGAGCAACTCGGGCAGGTGCACTCCGCGTCCGGTCGCGCGGACGAGCCGTCCGTTGCCCGGCGCGTAGCCGAAATCCAGGCGCAGGCCGTCGCCGGAGGACAGGCCGCCGTCGCGATCCGCGTCGAACCACGCCAGGAAGAAGGATCCTGGGCGATCGGGCAGCACGAGCAGCGTCTCGGCCGTGGCGGCGCCCCGCGCGATGAGGTTGGAAGCCGGGCCGCCGGCGAAGCGGGCCACGGAGAGGGCGAGATCCAGCAGGTCTCGGGCGGGCCAGAGGGCGGCCTGAGTCCAGTCGAGCGGGTCATCCGCGACGACGGGATCGGCACTCCCGGTGTCCATGCCGCCGCCGCCGCAGCCCGCGGTCAGCAGGGCGGCCAGCAGGGCGATCGCGACGCCGGGCCGCGAGCCGACATGGAGCACGCACCGGAACACGCGCACGCCTCCTCCCCCTTTCATATTACCACTTTGGCGAGCGGGCGGCGCGAAAAGTCGGCTGGGCAGCCGCAGGAACGGAACGCGAGGCGCGTTGAGCGGAACGTGCGGCGCGCGCGGGTCTGTTGACGCCCCGGGGCGCGAATGTATATTGGTGAAAAATTTGTCACTTACGCGATATGGAGGGATCATGCGGCGCACATGGGCATGGGTGCTGGCCGGCGTGGTGGTCGTGGCCGGGGGCCTGATCGCGTGGCGCGCGCTGGAGCGCCGGACGGAAAACGTGGTTTTCCGCACGGAAGGGGCGCAAAGGGGCGACGTCCGGGTCCAGGTGTCGGCCACCGGCACGCTCCAGGCGGTGACGACCGTGCTGGTCGGCAGCCAGATCAGCGGCACCCTCCAGGCGCTGTACGCGGACTTCAACGACCGCGTCCAAAGAGGCCAGATCCTGGCGCAACTGGATCCGGCTTTCCTCAAGGCGCAGGCCGCCCAGAACCGGGCCGAGCTGGTGCAGGCCGACGTGGCCGTCAACCAGGCCGAGCGCGACAGCGCCCGCGTCTGGCCGCTGCAAGAGGGCCAGCTCGTCTCGCCGGCCGAAATCGATGCGGCCCGCACCGCGCTCGACCGCGCGCGAGCCGCGCGCGCCGCCGCGCACGCCGCCCTCGAGCGGGCCGAGACGAACCTGCGGTACGCGACGATCCGGTCGCCCATCGACGGCGTGGTCGTGTCGCGGGACGTGGACGTGGGCCAGACGGTGGCCGCCTCCCTCTCGGCGCCGACGCTCTACACGATCGCCAACGACCTGACGCGGATGCAACTCGAGGTCGCGGTCGACGAAGCGGACATCGGCATGGTCGCCACCGGACAGAACGCGACCTTCACGGTGGACGCCTACCCCGAGGATTCGTTCCGCGGCCGTGTCCACCAGATCAGGCTCGCGCCGGAGACGGTGCAGAACGTCGTCACCTACACGGTCGTGATCCTCGTGGAGAATCCCGACCTGAAACTGCTGCCCGGCATGACCGCCAACGTCTCGATCCTCGTGAAGGAGGCGCGCGACGTGCTGAAGGTTCCCGCCGCCGCGCTGCGCTTCCGGCCGCCGGGCGCGCCGCGGGCCGGCGCCGCCGCCCCGGAGATCTGGGTCGTGGCCGCGGGCGAGAGCCGGCCGCGGCCCGTGCGCGTGACGGTCGGCCTGACCGACGGCACGTTCACCGAAGTGTCGGGCGAGGGCCTTGGCGAGGGCGCGCAGATCGCGCTCGGCCTCAACGGCGCGGGCGGGGGCGCCGCCACGCCTCAAGGGGCCGTGAACCCATTCGTCCCGAGGCGGCCGCGCTAGGGGTGAGGGGAGAATGACGTGACGCCGGTCATCGAGGTCCGCGACCTGGTCAAAGTCTACGGCCGGGGCGAGAACGCCGTGGCCGCCCTGCGGGGCCTGTCGTTCCAGGTCGGGCGCGGCGACATGCTGGCGATCATGGGCGCCTCGGGCAGCGGCAAGTCGACGCTGATGAACATTCTGGGCTGCCTGGATCGCCCCACGTCCGGTTCGTACCTGCTCGACGGCCAGGACGTGGGACGCATGACGCGCAGCCGGCTGGCGCAGCTGCGCAACGAGCGGATCGGCTTCGTCTTCCAGAGCTTCAATCTCCTGCCGCGCACCAGCGCGCTCGAGAACGTCGAGCTGCCGCTCATCTACAGCGATCGGTTCCGCGGTTCGGTCGCGCCGCGGGCGCGCGCGGCGCTGGAGCTGGTGGGGCTGTCCGATCGGGCGCACCATGTCCCGAGCGAGCTTTCGGGAGGACAGCAGCAACGCGTGGCCGTCGCGCGGGCGCTGGTGAACGAGCCCTCCCTGCTGCTGGCGGACGAGCCGACCGGCAACCTCGACACGGCCACCTCCCGCGAAATCATGGAAGTGCTGTGCCGCCTCAACGACGGCGGGATGACCGTCGTCCTCATCACCCACGAGCGCGACATCGCCGAGTACGCCCGGCGCGTCATCGTCCTGCGCGACGGCCAGATCGTCGAGGAGCGCGTCGGCGGGCGCTCCCCGGTCACGGCGACCGCCGGCGGCTGAGAGGGGATCGACATGCTGAGGACCTGGCTGCTGCTCCGCGTCGCGCTGCGGGCCATCGCGCGCAACAAGATGCGCTCGGCGCTCACCGTGCTCGGCATCATCATCGGCGTGGGGGCGGTCATCGCCATGGTCGGAATCGGCGAAGGCGCCTCGCAGATGGTGCAGTCGCAGATCTCCAGCCTCGGCGACAACCTGATCACCATCTTCCCCGGTTCGCACATGGCGGGAGGCGCTCACTCCGGCGCGGGCACGCGCTCTTCCCTCACCGAGCAGGACGCGGCGGCGATCGGCGCGCAGGTGCCGGAGATCACGGCCATTTCGCCCGTCGCGCGCGCGGGCGCGCAGGTCGTCTACGGCAACCAGAACTGGGCGACGTCGATCGAGGGCGGCGACCCCGACTACTTCAGCATCCGCCGCTGGCAGATCGAGAGCGGCACTGGCTTCAACGAATCGGCCGTGCGGGGCCAGGCCAAGGTGGCCGTCATCGGCAAGACGATCGCCGACCAGCTCTTCCAGGGCGTGGATCCGGTCGGACAGACCATCCGCATCAAGAAGATCCCGTTCCAGGTGATCGGCGTGCTCGAGGCGAAGGGCCAGAATAGCTGGGGACGCGATCAGGACGACGTCGTCATCGTTCCGTACACGACGGTTCTGAAGCGGCTCACCGGCACGACCTACTTGGGCCAGATTCTGGCGTCGGCCACCTCGATGGAGGCGCTGCCGCAGGCCACCGAGGCGATCACGCAGCTGCTGCGGCAGCGACACCGGATCCCCGCCGGACAAGAAGACGACTTCACCGTGCGCACGCAGCAGGACATCTCGAACGTGATGGGCTCGACCACGAAGGTCATGCGCGGGTTGCTGGCCGCCATCGCCTCGGTCTCCCTGCTGGTCGGCGGCATCGGCATCATGAACATCATGCTGGTGTCGGTCACCGAGCGCACCCGCGAGATCGGCATCCGCATGGCCGTGGGCGCCAAGGGTTGGCACGTGATGATGCAGTTCCTGGCCGAGGCGGTGGTGCTGGCCTGCTTCGGCGGCTTGCTCGGGATCGCGTTGGGAGTGGGGGCGGCCGACATCGTCCGCAAGACGGCAAACTGGCCCGTGCTGATCCAGCCCGAGGCCGTCGCGGGTTCGTTCCTTGTGGCGGCCGTGATCGGCATCTTCTTCGGATTCTGGCCGGCGCGCAAGGCGTCGCGCCTCGATCCCATCGAGGCGCTCCGATATGAGTGACAGCGCTGACGGGCAGAGCCGGCTGCTCGCCGGGCGGCGCGTCGTCGTGACGCGCGCCGCGGCGCAGGCCGCCGACTTGGCCGAAGCGTTGCGACGTTTCGGGGCCGAGGTCATCGCGTGCCCCGTGCTGCGCGCCGAGCCGGCTCCCGCCACGCACCTCGCGCCCCTGCGCGACAGGCTCGCCACCTACGATTGGCTCGTCTTCACCAGCGAGAACGGCGTCCGCGGCCTGCGGTCGCAGCTCGCGGCGCTCGGGCTCGACGTCGGCGCCCTCGGCGCGCCGCGTGTGGCGGCGGTGGGCGAGGCCACGGCGGAGGCGGTCGCCGGCGCGGGCCTGAGCGTCGACTTCGTGCCCGGCGAATTTCGGGCCGAGGTCCTGGTGCGCGAATTGCTCGCCGCGCACGACTTGAGGGACAAGTGCCTGCTGCGGGTGCGCGGCGGCCGCGCCTCGACCGAGGTCGAGGACACGTTGCGCGAGGCGGGCGTGGAGGTGGACGTGCTGGATTCGTACCGCACCCTGCCCGCGGCGCCGGATCCAGCCGTTCGGCGCGACATCCTGGGGCGGGGCGCCGACGCGGTCTGTTTCGCCAGCGGCTCGGCCGTTGATGGTTTCGAGCGGGCCGTGGCGGAGCACGGACTGCACGACCGCGCCGTCGCCGCCTGCAACGGCCCGCTCTGCGCGCGCGCGGCCGAGCGGACGGGCTGGCGGCGCATCCTCGTGGCGCGCGCGAGCAGCGCCGAGGCGTTGGCCGAGGCGCTGGCCCGCGAACTCGACGGCGCCCGCTAAGCGTCCGCCCCGGTTTCGAGATGACCCAGGAGCATCTGCCCGCCGCCGCCGGAGCCGCCCAGCGGCGCCAGGATTAGGCGTGCCGACAGCGAACGCCCGTCCGCGAGGCGCAGGGGGCCGCAAAAGCACCGCTGTGTGTCCGCCTCTCTCGTCTCGCGGTCGCACTCGCGCAGCCAGGTCGCCTGCTGAGGCGTCCAGCAAAGGTCGGCATCCGCGCGTCCCGCCAGGGAAGCGGCGGTCTCCAGCCCCACCAGGGCCAGGAAGCTGCGGTTGCCGCCAAGGTAGCGCGAGGCGCGATCCTTCCAGAAGATCGGCACGGGCACCCCGTCGAGGGCCGCGCGCAGGACGTCGGCGGCCGCGCGCTCTGCCTGCAAGAGCCGCTGCCAGTCCGTGACCTCCAGGAGAGTTGCCTGCACGGCCGGCTCCCCGTCGTAGAGGATGTTCGCGGCGAACATATCGAACCAGCGGATCCCGCCGTCGCGGTCGAGCGTGCGCAGCCGATGGCGTGGATCCACGCTCTTGCCGGCCACACGGGCGCGGAAGCGGCCGAGCACGGCTTGGGCGTCCTCGGGGTGAATGAAGCCCAGCAGGTCCGTCAGACGCATGGTGAGGATCGCGTCCGCCGAGTAGCCGAACGTGTCCGCGAAGAACTGGTTCACGAACACGACTTGGTCCCCGCGCAGAACGATCAGGCCCAGTCCCGAATTCTCGACGGCGAACCGATAGGCCTCCTCGGCCCGCCGCAGCTGGGTGCGCGCCTGGTGACACTCCAGGGCGACTTTCACGGCGACCGGGAGCCGCAAGAGGTGATCCTTCAGGACGAAGTCATCGGCGCCGGCGCGCACGCAGGCCAGCGCGGTTTCCTCGTCGAGCCGCCCCGTCACCACGATGAACGGGATCGCGGGTCCCAGCTTGCGGGCGAGATTGAGCGCGGAGAGGGCGTCGAAGCCGGGCAGAGAGTAGTCGGCCAGGATCACATCCGGCGCGAATTGCGCCAGTTGCTGCAGGAACTCGGGGCGCGTCGAGGCGCGACGGTGCTCGCACGAGAGACCGGCGCCGCGCAGGGCTCCCACCATGAGCTCCGCGTCGGCGATCATGTCCTCCAGGATCAGAATCCGCAGGGGAGCGGCTCCCGTCACGCTTCTCCCTCCGCCGCGCGCGGGCGGCGCGGATCGGCGCCGGTTCCCGCCAGGGTGAAGCGGAACGTCGCGCCGGCCTCGGGAGTCGCGTCCGCCCAGACGCGTCCGCCGTGCCTCTCGACAACGCGCCGTACGATGGCCAGACCCATGCCGGTTCCCTCGTACTCGTCGGCTGGATGAAGGCGCTCGAACGCCTCGAAGAGGCGGGATGCGGCGGCGGGCGCGAAGCCGACTCCGTTGTCCCGCACCGTGAAGACAGGCGCGCCGTCCGCGCCCTTCTCCACGCCCACGCTGACCACGCCCTCGGCACGCACGCGCGTGAACTTGACCGCGTTGGCGATCAGGTTGCCCAGGGCCAGCCGCAGCATGGCCACGTCGCCCCGCGCGCGGGGCAAGGGCGCGACCTCCAGGCGCAGCAACCGCGTGGGCTCGGCGGCCTGGATCCGCGCGAATTCCGCCTGCGCGAGGGCGCCGAGATCGACGTCGGACGCTGCGACAGGCTCGTGGCTCAGGCGGTAGAACGTCAGCAAATCTTCGAGCAACTGGCGCAGTACCAACGCCTTGCCGCGCACCAAGCGCAGCAGGCGGCGTCCCTCTTCGTCGAGCCGATCGCGGGACGTCTCGTCCAGCGTCCGGGCGAAGCCGTCGATGGCGCGCAGCGGCGCGCGCAGGTCGTGGGCGACCGAGTGCGTGAAAGTCTGCAGATCGGCCGTGCGCTCGCGGACGCGGTGTTCGAGTTCCTCGGCCTTGCGTTGCAGCTGTTCGTGCAGCCGCCAGTTCAGGATGGCGACGGCCAGCGAGGACGCCACTTCCTTGGCGATGTCGAGCATCTCGGCCGTGAACGCCGCGGGAACCCGCGACGCCAGGTTGAGGCTGCCCAGCAACTGCCCGCTCGCGACCAGCGGCACGACGCTGATCGAGCGCAGGTCGTCGGCGCAAAGCCGGGCCAAGAGCGGCTTCGGCGAGGGAAAGGCGGCGACATCGGCAATGGAGTTGGGCAGGCCGGACCGCAAGCGGTCGAGGTCCCCGAACGAGGCGTCGATCGGGAAGCGGGAGCCCGACTGAAAACGCGTCTCGCCGCCCGCCCAGACCGCCAGGATCTCCAGGTCGCGGCTCTCCAGATCGAAGAGGGCGACGCTGGCCCCGCAGCAGGGCACCAGCTTCGCGATGCGTTCGACGGCCGCGTGGGCGATCGCGCGCGGGCTGCGCGCCGCGAGGATGCCCGTGTCGATGTCGCGCAGGTTGCGCAAGCGCTCGGAGTAATCGCGCAAGGCCATTTCGGCGCGGCGCTGCTTCGTCACGTCCGTGATGAATCCCTCGATCGCCAGGACATCCCCCTGCGGGCCGACGACGGCGCGACCGCGCTCCCAGACGTGGCGCTCCTCGCCGTCGGCGCGGCGGATCCGATAGTTCAGCTCGAAGGGACGGCGAGCCGCGACCGCTTCCTGCACGGAGCGCGCCACGCGCTCCCGGTCTTCCGGGTGGATGAGTTGGGCGTATGTCGTGCGGGCGCCGTCGAGGAAGTCGCCGGGCTGGCAGCCGGTCAGCTCGACGCAGCCGTCGCTGACGAACTCCAGCGTGCGGTCCTGGTCGTCGCGGCAGCGATAGCAAAGGCCCGGAAGGTTGCTCATGAGCGTGGCGAGGGTCCGCTGGGCTTCGCGGTGCGCCGTGCTGGTCCGCCTCTCGCGGCCTCGCGCGAGGCTCAGGGTCGCGGCCGCGGCGAAGATCACGGCCACGACGACCAGACGCATGTTCAGCTCGTGCTGCGACACCCGCCACAGCGCGCGGTTCTCGAACGAGTCCAGGCGCAGGTAATGCGCTTCCACGAACGCATCCAGCGCCCAAAACAGGATCGAAACCAAGAGGGCAACGACCCAGGCTCTGCGGGTTACGGCTATCATGACGCTAAACGGCGCCTCCCCTGCCGCACATTCTAGAAACGCCTGCCGCCCCGGTCAACGCCGGTGCTATGCTTGAGGTCGCGCCGCCGGCGCCGCGGGTCGAGAGACGATGGTCGACAAGGAGCAGGATGCCTGGCAGACGCCCACCCCTGCGGCGGCCGCAGCCGCCGAAGGTCAAGAGCCCGGAAGAGATCGCGAGACTCGTTCAGGAGCTCAAGAAAATGTCCGCGCCCGCGAGCAACTATCGCGAGCGGTCGCTGGCCATCCACGGCCTGATCTGCGCCAAGTGCGCCCGCGAATTCGACGCCTCCAACCGACACCTGCTCACCGTCCACCACAAGGACGGCAACGACGCCAACAATCCGCCCGACGGGTCCAACTGGGAGAATCTCTGCGTTTACTGCCACGAGGCGGAGCACAGCCGCGGGCGCCTGGGGGACTACTCCACGGGCAGGCGCAAGGGGTAGGGGGCGGCGTGCGGGCCGGCGCCGCCGCCCCGCGGTCAAGGGGCGATCGAGGGAACCGGGGCCAGGCGCTCCAGCTCGGCCGCCAGCGCTTCGAGTCGCGCGACGAAGGCGGTGCGCCGCTGCCCGACCATGCGCGCGGCCAGCGCGCGATAATGCGCCAGACCGAGCCTCAGGTTCTCCTGCGTCTCGTCGGACGCGGATTCGGCCGCGGCGGACACACCCTGTCGCCGGCGCTCGAACTCCGCGCGCAGGCGGTCGAGATGGAGCGCGAGCTCCTTCAGGAATACGTGAGGACGATTCTCTTGGACGGGCAGGCGGGCTCGGCCGTAAATGTGGTCCGTCATCTCGCGCAGCGTCGCCACGCGCGAAAAATAGGCCAGGTTGGGGCCGCAGCAGACGGCCGTCCGCGTCGCGGGCTCGATGCCGCAGGGGACGGTCACGCTGCCGGCCAGGTCGCGGCAGAGGCAAGCCTTGGCCTCCACGCCGCGGCGCAGATCGTCGGTCTTGGCCTCTTGCAGGTCGGACGCCGCGATCTGCCGCAGCTTGCGCCGCTGGTAGGCGCGGCTGGCCGTGCAGATGGGAACCCTGGTGAACTCCGTGTTCGAGGCCAGAAAGCCCTTCGGGCAGGAACTCCCGGGACGACCCCGCGCGACCGCTTCTCGTCGCCCGATTTCGCTCTCCGAATCGCGCAGAATCCAGAAGGGAACGCCCAAGGGAGAGGCCTCGCTCAAGACGATGTCTTCTTCCCCCGCGGCGGCCAGGCGGCGCAGGTGGGCCGCGTCGATGTTGACGGCCTCCGGCACGAGCAAGAAAGGACTGGCCCAACCGGTACCGTCGACTCCGTATTGCTCGCGCAGCATTCGGTCCTCTTCGGCGGTGCCGATGCCGCCCTGCACCGTGATCCGCACCGGCTCGGCATCCGCCCCGGCGGAGCGTCCGAGCGCGGCCAGCGCCCGCTGCCGCACTTCCCGCAGGCCTTCAATGAATCGCTCCCGCTCGCGCCGGAACTCGTCGAGAATCGGGCCGAGCAGTCGGCCCCGGCCTCCGAAGGCGTGGCCGCCGCAGTTCAGCCCCGATTCGACGCGGTACTCCGAAACCCACAGGCCCAAACGGGCCAGCAGCTTCCCCTGGACCAGGGCTGAGCGGTAATCGCTCACCTTCAAGGTGATGCGCTTGCGCAACTCGCCCCGTTCGTCCGGGTAGAAGTCGCTGAATTCGGCCATGTGGCTGAAGAGGCGGCGATTCATGCCCGCGGAAAGCACGACGGACGAGCGCAGGCCGCTGCGGACGAAGCCGCGCAGCGAGCTGAGCGCGTCGGAGAAGCGCGGCGCCAGCGGCTCGCCGTCGCGGTAGCGGTCGCGGTCCACCTTCGTCATGATGTTGACGTCGATGGCGCCGGGCAGGATCGCGCGGCGCAGACGCGCCTGCAGGCCGTCGCGCGTCGGGCCGTCGGCGGCCGCGAGCATCTCGAAGTACAATGATTTCGGCGGCGAAGGGGGCAGCATCTCGAAGTACTTGCCGATCTCTGCGTCCGGCCCGAACGGCTCTTCCCGCAGCTTGTCCACCTGATCGCGGACGAGATCGTTCAGCAGGTCGAGATAAGCCGTGGTGCGGCGCGCCCGGGCGTCCTCGTCGTCAGCCTCGATCGGCTCGTATGGCAGCGCTTGCTGCTCGCTCACGTGGCGGCGCATCTGTTCGAGGAGGCCGTCGTCGACCAGCGAGACCACGGAGGAGATGCCGAAGCGCGCCACCTTCAAAGGCGTGTCGATCGTGAAGCCGGTGCCCATGACCGGGATGTGAAAGGTGTGATGGGAGGCGCGCGGAGGCGGGCCCGGATGGTTCGCGGGCCTGCTGGCGTCTTCGGGCTGCTCGGTTGGGGTCACAGGCCACCGGGTCGGGTTGTGTGCGAATCGGGGCGACCGCGGTGGCTAGACAAGGCGACGCCCAGGGTTGAGTCTCGCTTCAAGATAACCGCGCGACGGACCGCCGGCCAGCGAAAGCCGCCACGGTCCCGGGCGAGGAAAGTTGACGTCCAGGTGGTCGGCGCCTAACCTTGTCCGATTGCCGGACTTACTGCCCCGGCGACCGTTGTCCGATCCCAGAGAGGTGCCTCATGCCCATCCGTCCCCACGGCGCCGACGCGCTCAAGCCGCTGCTCCTGGATGGCCCGGCGCGCCGTGCGGAACTGGCGCGCGCGGCGTCGCTGCCGCGGTTCACGATGTCCAGTCGCGAGACGGGCGACCTGATCATGCTCGGCATCGGCGGCTTCACGCCGCTGAACGGCTTCATGGGTGGCGCCGACTGGCTGGGCGTCTGCCGCGACATGCAGCTCGCCGACGGCGTGTTCTGGCCCATCCCGGTCACGCTGTCCGTGGACGAGCCCTTCGCGGCCTCCCTGAAGGATGGGCAGGAGATCGCGCTGCTCTCGGCGGACACGGGCGAGATCATGGCCACGATGCGCGTCGAGGAGAAGTACGCCATCGACCGCGGACTGGAGTGCCGCGAGGTGTTCCGCACCGACGATCCGGCGCATCCGGGCGTGAAGATGGTGCTGGAGCAGAAGCCGGTGAACCTGGGCGGTCCCGTGAAGGTGCTGAGCGAGGGCGGTTTCCCCACCGAGTTCGCGGGCGTCTATCAACGCCCCGCCGAGAGCCGCGCCCTGTTCGAGGCGCGTGGCTGGCGGAGCGTCGCGGCCTTGCAGCTGCGCAACCCGATGCACCGCAGCCACGAGTACCTGGCCAAGATCGCGCTCGAGGTGAGCGACGGCATCTACATCCACCAGCTCGTGGGCAAGCTCAAGCCGGGCGACATCCCCGCCGACGTGCGCGTGCGCTGCATCGACGCGCTCGTCGCGGGCTACTTCCCGAGGGATCGCGTCGTCGCGGGCGGGTATCCGCTCGACATGCGCTACGCCGGCCCCCGCGAAGGGCTGCTGCACGGCCTCTTCCGCCAGAACTACGGCTGCACGCACATGATCATCGGGCGCGACCACGCAGGGGTGGGCAGCTACTACGGACCCTTCGATGCCCAGCGGATCTGGGATGAGATTCCGCCTGGATCGCTCCAGATCCGCATGCTGCCGATCGATTGGACCTTCTGGTGCCACAAGTGCGGCGGCATGGCCTCGCTCAAGACCTGCCCGCACGAGGCGGGCGACCGCCTCATGCTCAGCGGAACCGCGCTGCGCAAGGGACTGGCCGAGGGCGGCGACATCCCGCCCGAGTTCAGCCGCCCCGAGGTGCTCGAGATCCTTCGGGCGTACTACCGCGGCGACGCCGTCACCCGAAGAACAGGTAGCTGACCGCGATGGCGGCGATCACGCCGGCCGCCTCGGCGGCCAGCGCGCAGCCGACGGCGTGGCGCGTGCGCTTCACGCCGACCGAGCCGAAGTAGACGGCCAGGACGTAGAACGTCGTCTCGGTGCTGCCCTGGATGACGCAGGCGAGGCGCCCGCCGAACGAATCCGGGCCGAGCGTCTTCATGGTATCGATCATCAGGCCGCGCGCGCCGCTGCCCGAGAGCGGCTTCATCAGGGCCGTGGGCAAACCGTCCACCCAGCGCGCGTCGAGTCCCAGGCCCGTCACGCCGGCGCGGACTCCGTCGAGCAGAAAATCGAGCGCCCCGCTCGCTCGCAGCGCGCCCACGGCCACGAGCATCGCGACCAGGTAGGGGATGATCGACACCGCCACCTGGAAGCCCTCCTTGGCGCCCTCGACGAACGTCTCGAACAGCGGCGCCCGCCGCCGCGCGGCGGCCGCCAAGAAGAGCACGACGATCGCCAGCACGAGGAAGTTGGCCAGGATGGCGGACTGGCGCGCCACCTCGGCCTCTGGCAGCCGCGCGAAGTGCGCGACGAGCCCCGCCACCAGCGCGGTCAGCAGGCCGATCCAGCCCAGCACGACCGGCTGCCACAGCTTCAGGCGCTGCACGAGTCCGGTCACGACCAGGCCGGCGAACGTGCTGCACCAGGTCGCGATCAGGATGGGCACGAAGACGTCGGTGGGGTCGGCGGCTCCGAGCTGCGCGCGGAAGGTGAAGATGGTGACCGGCAAAACCGTGATCGACGAGGCGTTGATGACCAGGAACATGATCATGTCGTCGGTGGCGCGGTCGGGCTCGGGGTTGAGCGCCTGCAGCTCCTTCATCGCCTTCAGGCCCAGCGGCGTGGCGGCGTTGTCGAGCCCCATCACGTTGGCCGACATGTTCATGACCATCGCGCCGGCGGCGGGGTGTCCGGCGGGCACGCCCGGGAAGAGGCGCCGAAAGAGCGGCCCAAAGAGGCGCGCGATCCCCTCGACCACGCCGCCCTTCTCGCCGACCCGCATCATGCCGAGCCAGAGCGCCATCACGCCCGTTAACCCGAGCGCGATCTCGAAGGCGGTCTTGGCGCTCTCGAACAGCGCGCCGACGATCGCGCGGAAACCCTCGGCGTCGCCGGCCGCGGCCCGCCCGAGCGCCGTCAAGAACGCCACGAAGATGAAGGCGGCCCAGATCCAGTTCAGCATGGGGGTAGGATAACCGCCGCGGGCTGCCACGGGAACGGCGAACCTGTGTCGGCATTCGCGCCGGTTTGAGCTATCATGTGCAGCCGGCTGCACAGGAAAGGTCAAGGCCCGCCATGACCCCGATCTGGTCCGGCACGCTGCGCAAAATGCGCGTCGAACCCACGGCGCCGGTCGCGTATCGGCTGACCGACGGCTGCCACGACGCGCAGCGCCGCGCGGCCGACCGCGAATTGAACGGGCTGCTGGGGGCGCGGATCGAGCTGCGCCTGGCCGGCGCGATCGCCTGCGTGGCGTGCGGGCGAAGGATCCCCCGCACGTTCGGGGAAGGCTACTGCTACCCCTGCTTCACGACGCTGGCCGAGGCGGACCAGTGCATCGTCAAGCCGCATCTCTGCCACTACCACGACGTGAACAATCCGTGTCGCGACAACGAGTTCGCGCTGGCCCACTGCTTCCAGCCGCACGTGCTCTACGCGGCGCTGACCTCGGCCTTCAAGGTCGGAATCACGCGCCGGGCCAACCTCCCGACGCGCTGGATCGACCAGGGAGCCGCGGCCGCGATCCCGCTGGCCGAGCTGCCCAGCCGGCGCGACGTGGGGTTGGTCGAGCACGCGCTGGCGCAGAGTTTTCCCGACCGCACGCACTGGATGCGCATGCTGGGCCAGGCGCGGCCCGCCGGCGACCTGCCAGCGTTCGCGGCGGCGGTCGTGGCGGCGCTCGAGGAGATGGGCGCGGCGGGCCTGCTGGCGCCGGCCGAACGCGTCGAGCGCGCGTTCGACTATCCGGTGCGGCGCTACCCCGACAAGGTGAAGAGCCTCGACCTGGCCAAGCTCGGCGGCGCGGCCGGGGTCCTGGAGGGGATCAAGGGCCAGTACCTTCTGCTCGACGCGGGCGTGATCAATCTGCGCAAGTACACGGGCTACGAGGCCGAGTTGCACGCGGAGGCCGGGGCGTGAGCCACGACGAGCCGCCGCCGCACGATGAACCGGTCGCGCTGCCGCTGGACGGCGTGCTCGACCTGCACCAGTTCTCGCCGCGCGAAGCGGCGGATCTGGTGCGCGACTGGCTCGACGCCTGCGTCGGGCAAGGGCTGCGCGAGGTGCGCATCATCCACGGCAAGGGGGTCGGCGAACTGCGGCGCCTCGTGCACGCGGAGCTGGCGCGCCACCCCGCCGTGGAGAGCTTCGGGCTCGCGACGGACGCTTCGTCGTGGGGCGCGACGCTCGCGCGACTGCGGGCGGACGAGATAGGCGGGAGAGACGACGATGGGCCGCAAGAGCCGCGCGAAGATGGAGGGTGAGACCGACGCGTCGCCCGGCCGCGGCCTGCGCCGCTCCATTCGGCGCGACGCGCGCGGACAGGAGACGCCGCGGCGGGCCCACGCCGGCGCGGCGCCGCCCGCGATCGCGCTGCGCCGGCTCACGAGCGAGGTGGCGCTGGCGCGGCTGGAGCTGATGCTCGGGATCTGGCGGCACAAGGGGCAGCGCGAAGTGTTGGTGGTGCACGGACGCGGGCGGAATTCGCCGGGCGGGCAGCCGATCCTGGCTCCTCTGGTGCGGCAGTGGTGCCGAGACCACCCGGCGATCGTGGAGACCACGCGCGAGGCGCCGCCAGAGTGGGGCGGCGAGGGGGCGCTGGTCGTCGTGCTCAGAGCGGCGCGCTGAACGTCTGGAGGGTGCGATGAAGGCGCAGGAGGACAGGAGCGGACAGCCGCTGGCCGGCCGCACGGCGCTGGTGACCGGCGCGGCGCGCCGCGTGGGACGCGTCCTGGCGCTCGCGCTGGCGCGCGCGGGGGCGGCAGTCGTGGTCCACCACCGCCGCTCCGAGCAGGAAGCGGCCGCGACGGCGGCGGAGATCGCGCAACTCGGCGCGCCGGTCGCGCTCGTGAAGGGGGATCTGGCCGACCCCGACGTGGCGGCCGGCCTGATCGACGGCGCCGCGCGCGCCCTGGCGCCGGTCGACATCCTCGTGAACAACGCGTCGGTTTTCGAGAACGCGGCGTTTGCGGACACCGACTGCGAACTCTGGGACGAGAATCACGCGGTCAACCTGCGCGCGCCGTTTCTGCTGTCGCGCGCCTTCGCGCGGGCGCTGCCCGGGGATCGCCGCGGCGACATCGTGAACCTCAACGACTGGCGCGCGCTGCGCCCGGGCGCCGACCACTTCGCCTACACGGTGAGCAAAGTGGGGTTGGGGGGCCTCACGCAGAGTCTGGCCGTGGCGCTCGCCCCGCGCATCCGCGTGAACGAGCTCGCGCTGGGCGCCGTGCTGCCCCCCGAAAAGGCCAGCGAGGCCTACGGCCACGAGCTGCGCCGGAGCATCCCGCTCGATCGCTGGCCGCGCCCCGAGGAGGCGGCCGACGCGCTGCTGTTTCTGCTGACGAATTCCGCGGTGACGGGTCAGACGATCCTGATCGACGGCGGGCGTCACCTCGTGTAGGGGGCGCCGCGGTCCGGGCGGGACGTGGATTCGCGGTCGGGGCCTACGGGAAGTGATAGGGGCGGGCAAACCGTTCCACGGTCCGGCCGTTCACGAAGATCGTGTAATCGAACGGATCGGGATGGTAGCCGACGTCCATGATCATCTCGACGCGCCCGTACTTGAAATCGCGACTGTAGTTGATGCCTTCGATCACCGTCGGCCCCAGGGGGGGGCCCAGGCTGGCGTCGACGTTGGTCCAGCCATAGTTCCAGTTCCCGCCCGGGCACCAGGCCGTGTAGCCGTCGGTCAGCAGCGCGACGATGCGGAACTGGTTGCCGAGATTGATGATCTGCAGCAGGCCCAGGTAGTCGTAGTAGTAGTTCAGCTGCGTGCTGGCGTAGATCTGGTAGGGCCCGCCGTTGGTCTTGCGCGGCCATTCGCGCAACCGGAAGAGGTTGTTGGAGTAGGATGGCGACATGGCGCTGGCCATGGTGTACGGCCGCGGGAAGAAAAGCTCGGGGAAGGCCTCGAAGAACATGCCGTCGCCCAGCGCCGCGAACGCGGAGTCGGCATAGGCCCGCTGTCCGTTGAAGATCTGCAGAAAGTCGGGCCCGAGCGAGTCCTGCAGGGCGCAGACCAGCGACACCTGGGCGGCTCGCCACGCGGCAATCTCGTTCGGATCGACCCAGTGGGAAATCCCGTCGCCGTCGAGGTCGGGCTCGCCCTCGAACGTGACACCGGGCGCGATCCACAGAGCTGGGTTGAAGTAATCCCAGAACACGCCGTCGAACTTGTTGTTGGACGCGCGCTGCATGTCCACGATCGTGCTCACGATCGCGTCGCGGCAGCCCGGCTGCAGGATGTTCAGCGTCACCTTGCCGTACCAGTCCTGCAGGGTGTCCCCCGCGGTCGTGTAGGACCAGTAAGGCAGCGTCCGCTCCCACCAGAGGTGGGTCATGGGGTACCGCTCGCTGGGAGTCTCCCACGCGAGGGCTGTGTTCTTGGCCGACACATAGCCCACGATCTTGCAGCTCGGATTGACCGCGCGGATGCCGTCCAGCACGCGCAACGCCTCGTTTTCGGCGTTGCCCCAGAGGTAGTGCGCCGTGAGCACGACGATCTCCGCCCGCGCGTACTTCTCCAAGGCGCTCGGGGCCGAGAAATCGGCCGTGATCCAGTCGTTGATCGCGTAGTTGGCCGGCGAGTGCTGAGGGTGCAAGACTCCCGCGTCGCTGGCGATCACGCGCACGCGGTAGTCCTTTCCCTCCCAGCCGGAGTTGTCGTACCCGAAATCCCAGACCAGGGCTTTGCCCGGGCCGGGTGCGACGGCCGGCCCGGCGTCGCCCCACGTGCGCGTGCACGGCATGATCCAGGTCGCGCCCCCGTCGTCGGACGCCTGCAGGGTGATGGCGCACGCGTCGCCGTCGGCGTCCGCCAGGTCGTAGGTCACGTCCACGAGCCGGCTGCCGTCGGTGCGCTGGGCGAAGGCGACGTTGGAGACGACCGGGTCGACCGCGCGCGCCGCGCCCGCGGGCAGGCAGATCAAAAAGGCAACGAGCGCGCTCCAACGGGCGCGGGCCGTGTGTCGGCAGAGGGACATCAGGGCACCATCACCACCTTGCGGCAGCGCACCAGATCCGCGTTGTCCCCGCGCCACGCCAGACGGACGAGGTAGGCCCCGGCGGCGAGCCGGCGTCCGGCGTCGTCGGTGCCGTTCCACGACACGACGTGTTCCCCCGCCGTCCGTGGCCCCGCGTCCAGCAGACGCACGCGCCGTCCCCGCGCGTCGAAGAGTTCGAGGCGGACGTCGCCGGCGCTCGTCAGCGTGAAGGAGATGCGCGTGGAGGGATTGAAGGGGTTAGGCCGCGGCGGCAGCAGCGCGGCGGCCGGGGCGAGCGCCGACGGCACATCGGTCGTGGAGGTCAGCACGGTGAAGCGGTCGCTGAGAGCCACGGTGCGGTTGCCGAAGAGATCCTCGCTCTCCACTTGAAGGTAGCACTGGCTGGATATCAGTTCGGGGGCGGTCCATTCCCAGGTGGATCCTGTCTCGGAGGGGCTGAAGATCAGGCTGTCGGCCGCCGTGCCGTCGATCAGCACCTTCGCGATGTGGAGGCTGTCGACGGCGGAGGCGTTCGTCTCCTCGCAGGTCCAGCGGAAAACCAGGGTCTCGCCGCCCCGCACGGTCGTGAAATCCGGCAGCGGTTCGATCACCAGGCGCGGGGCCAGGGCGTCGAGGGGACTCTGGCCGCTGATCCCCGTGCCAATCCCCGCCGTCGCGGGCCGGAAAATGGCTTCCGCGCCGAAGGAGAAGAGCGTTATTGCGATAAACAAATATTTTTTCACGTTTTAGGTTTTGGCTGTTAAAAAAGCGCCCGGCCGGGAGCGACCGGACACCAAGGCTGCGCTTTCCCCGCTCGACTATTATCTTACCATAAAATGAAGCGGAGGGCCAGTGCCGGTCAATCCGCCGGAGGACGAGATGCCATGCCGAAGCTGCGCAAACGCTTGATCGTCGTGGGCGACCGTATCCTGGTCCGCCCCGAACGAGGCGAAGAGCGGACCCACACGGGCCTGTATCTGCCCCAGACCGCGGTCAGTTCCCGTCTGGCCCAGGGCGGGTGGGTCGTGTCCGTGGGCCCGGGCCTGCCGATTCCCGAGCCGGCCGAACTGTACGACGAGGCCGCCCAGCAGCAGGAAGCGGCGGTCCGCTACGTTCCCATGCAGGCGCAGGAGGGCGACTATGTCCTCTTCCTGCGCAAGTCGGCCGTGGAGATCACCTTCGATCAGAAGCAGTACCTGATCGTCCCCAACGCCGCGATCCTCGTCCTGGTCCGGGAGGACTGGGACGACGCCAGCGATCCGGGCGGATCGCTGGGGCTGTCGACCAACGACACGGCAGAAGACTGACCCCGCTAAAGCTCCGCCCCGCCGGGTCGATTCCCTGCCCAAGGAAGCCGGTGGACCGCTCGTCGCGCGGCGCCGGCCGGGAGGAGGCCCGTCCGTGAAGCAGCTCGTCGATGCCGTCTTGGGCCGGCGCGTCACGCTGGGACGCACCGTCACGCTGCGCCTCGCGGTCCGCAACGACATCCGGGGCGTGGAGCAGGTCGTGCGGGAAACCCTGCGCTTCATAGACGAGCAAGCGGCCCCCGCGCAGGAGTGGCGCCTGCGCTTTGCGCTCTGCCTGCGCGAGACGATCTACAACGCCGTCATGCACGGCAACCAGGGCCGGCGCGACGCCCAGGTCGACGTCCAGTGCGATTGGCTGCCGGACGCCGCGCGCGTGGTCCTGACCGTTCGCGACGGCGGGCACGGCTTCAACTGGCGGGCGGCGCTGGCGGCGCAGGACGCCAGCGGGCGGGAGCGCCCGCGAGGGCGCGGGCTGATGATCCTGGTCGGGATGTCCGAGGGCATCGAGGTGGACGCGGGCGAGGTCCGTTTCTCGCTCAGTCTCCCGCGCGCTCGTTGACGCGCGGGCCTCGTTCCGGGACGGAGGAGCGAACGTGTTGCATCTAAGACGCGACGGCGCCCTGATCCTGACTCCGCAGAAGCCGCTGGTCGCCCTCTACGAGGACGAACTCGGCGCCGACATCAGCGAGTTCATGGCCGCCGAGACGGCCGGCTGCGCGGCCGTCGTTCTGGACCTCTCCCAGGTGTGCGAAATGGACTCGCGGGGCGTGAGCCTGGTCGTGGATCTGCACCGGCGCTGCCGGCGCGCGGGGCTTGCCTTCTGCGTGATCGGCGTGACCGAACACCTGCGGCGCGTGCTGGACCTGTGCCAGCTATCGACGCTGTTCCCCGTGGAGACGCAGGTCGCCTCGTAGGTTGCTCCCAGCCGGCGCGGTCGGCGTTGATTTTCCGCGCCGCCGGCCGCATGCTCTGCCGATCATGACCGCAATCGATCACCTGCGCCGTTTCGGCACGTTCCTGCGGCGCCTGCAGCGAGAGATCGGCTACGACGACTGCATGGGGATGGCGGCCCAGATCGCCTTCTATCTCCTGCTGTCGCTGTTCCCGTTTCTGCTCTTTCTGCTCAGCCTGATCAGCTTTCTGCCCATCCCGAACCTCGAGCGGGAACTGCTGGCCGCGTTGAGCGAGTCGCTGCCCCTGGAGTCGTACGGCCTGGTCGCGGACAATGTCCAGTCGCTGTTCTCCACGCGGCGGCAGGAATTGCTGGGCTTCGGCCTGCTCGCCTCGCTCTACACCGGCTCGATGGGCATCGGCGCGCTGATCACGACGATCAACCGCGCCTACAACATCCGCCCGCGGCGCACGCTTCCCCACCAGAAGGCGCTGGCCATCGCGCTCACGGTCGTGTTGAGCGCCATCATGCTGCTCTCGACGGTCATCGTCGTCTTCGGGCCGAGCGCGACCCACGCGATCTTCCAACACCTCGGCCTGGCCGGCGACGCCCACAACGCCTGGACACGCTTGCGCTTGGTCGTGGTGTTCGCGCTGAACCTGCTCACCCTGTCCATCCTTTACTACTGGGGACCGGAGGCCCGGCAGCAGTTTCGCTGGATCCTGCCCGGCGCCGTCACCTCGACGCTGCTCTGGATCGGCGCCTCGTCGCTGTTCCGGCTGTTCGTGCGGAACTTCGGCAGCTACGAGGTGACCTACGGCTCGATCACGGCCGTCATCGTGCTCATGGCCTATTTCTGGCTGCTGGGGCTGATCTTCCTGCTCGGCGCGGAGATCAACGCGCTGATGAAGCGGATGGACGCGCACGAGCCCGACAGGGCGCGCGCCTAAGGAGCTGCATGCCCGACCCCGACTGGACCCGGGAACTGCCCGCCGCGATCACCGTCTGCGACCGGGACGGGATCATCCTCGCGATGAACGAACGGTCGGTCGCGACCTTCGCCGCTGAAGGGGGCGCGGCGCTGGTCGGCGCCAGCGTGCTGGACTGTCACCCCGAGCCGGCGCGCGCGCAGCTGGCGCGCCTGCTGGCCGCCGGAGAGCGCCACGCCTACACGATCGAAAAAAATGGGACGCGCAAGCTGATCTGGCAGTCCCCGTGGTACGAGGGAGGCGAGTACCGCGGGCTCGTCGAGCTGTCGCTGGAGATCCCGGCGCAGATGCCGCACTTCGTGAGGCGCTGAAGCAGCGCAGGGCGACGCGTGAAGGAGGTTCCGCTGCGATGACGACCGCCCGAGTCGACTGGGCCGGCGGCCTGCGCTTCGTGGGCGAGGCCGATTCCGGACATCTCGTGATCATGGACGCGCGCAGCCAGGAGGGCGAGGATCCGGGGGCCTGCACGCCGGTCGAGGCGACGCTGATCGCGCTGTGCGCGTGCAGCGGCGTGGACGTGGTGAGCATCCTGCGCAAGATGCAGGCGCCGCCCCGGGCCATGTCGGTTTCGGCCGAGGCGAAGCGGTCGACGGAGCACCCCAAGGTTTTCACCGAAATCCGGCTGAAGTTCCACATCGAAGGCGATGTTCCCGAGGGCAAGGCGCGTCGGGCAGTCGATCTGTCCGAAGACACCTATTGCTCGATCAGGGCCATGCTCGGCGCCACCGCGACGATCACGCACGAGATCGAGATCGTGCCGTGAACAGATCCGGCGGCCCGGCCGCCGCCAAGCCAAGGAGGACGATTCATGACTCAGGTGCCCGTTCCCAACGCGCGCGCGCTGGGCGCTCTCGTCGGCGCGATCCTCGCGCTGATTCTCGTGCTGAACGCCGTGGCCGTCATTCCCGCCGGCCACGTCGGCGTGGTGGACCTGTTCGGCAAGGTGTCCGACCGCACGCTCAAGCCGGGCATCAACTTCAAGAACCCGCTGGCGAAGGTCGTGCGGATGTCGGTCAAGACGCAGGAGATGAAGGAAGTCATGCAGGTCCCCTCCAAGGAGGGGCTGTCCGTGCAGCTCGAGGTGTCGGTGATCCACCACCTCGACCCCGAAAAAGCCGCCGACGTCTACCGGACCATCGGCCCGAACTACCGCGAGGTCATCCTCGAGCCGAACTTCCGTTCCATCACCCGCGGCGTGACGGCCGGCTACGAGGCGCGGGCCCTCTACACGTCGGTGCGGGAACAGCTCGCGCAAGAGATCCAGACCCTGCTGGAGCAAACGGTCCGCCCGCGGGGCCTGAACATCGAGTCCACGCCGCTGCGCCAGGTGGTGCTGCCGCCCAAACTGACCGCCTCCATCGAAGAGAAGCTGCAGAGCGAACAGGAGAGCCAGCGCATGCAGTTCGTGCTGCAGAAGGAGACGCAGGAAGCCGAGCGCAAGCGCATCGAGGCGCAGGGGATCGCCGACTTCCAGGCCATCGTCTCGCGCGGGTTGAGCGACTCGTTTCTGCGCTGGAAGGGAATCGAGGCCACCGAGAAGCTGGCGGCCTCCACCAACGCGAAGGTCGTGGTCGTGGGCTCCGGGAAGGACGGCTTGCCCCTCATCCTCGGCGGCAACTGAGCCGGCGGGCCTACTTCGCCGTCGCCTTGGCCTTGAGCGCGACGATCTCCGCCGGCAGCGCGAACAGGTCCGCCGGCGGCTGCACGTCGTGCGCGATGCTGTCGGTCGCCATCACCATAACCTGCAAGCCGTTCATGAGCGACTGGCGGGCGCGGAAGGGGATCAGCACGCCGTCAACCTCGCGATAGTCTTCCAGCCATGCCGTGACCTGGACCTCTCCCATGTTCGTCACGAGCTTGGCGTCCTGCTTCACGAGCAGGCCGCTCTGCGCGTCGAGCCACCAGGTCTCGACGTTCCCCGCGACGGGCGTCATCAGCAGCTTCCAGGCCGGGCGTTCCTGCACGGTGTCGGCGCCCGCGCTTTCCGCCTTCACGAAGTGGCGGTTCCAGTTGAGCAGAAAATCGAAATCGGCCTCGCGCAGCGCGCGAGCGCGCTCGGCGTCCGCCAAGATGCGCGGGCCCTGCATGGTCGAGTTCTCCCAGCAGGTCTCGCCGTCGGTGCCGGACGTCATGCTGCCGATCGCGTCCGACTCGACCTTCATGAGCATCAGGTTCGGACGCGTCTGCCAGACCTCGAACGGCGCGCTCAGGCCGAGCGCGGGGACCTTCAGCGCTCCGACGGCGTGCCGGCTTTGCAGTTTGGCGGCGGCGCCGCCGCCGCTCGCCCGCGCGGCCTCGGCGAGGAGTGCCTCGGCCGTGGGAGGGGCGTCGGACTGGGCGAGCGCGCCGCGCGGAGTCGGCAGGAGCGCCACGGACGCCGCGGCCAGGGCGGCGACGGCCACGAACCTCGCGAATCTCGACTGCATCGACATCTCCCTTCGTCGCACGTGAACGCCGGGCGCGGTCAATCCGCGCCGAGGATCCAGGCCAGGGCCGCGGCCAGCGCGTTGTCGCGCCCGGCCAGCAGATCGGCTCGGGTATGCGGCGCCAGCACGTCCGGCTCCGCGCCGCGCCCCTCCAGCTGTCGTCCGCCCTGCGAGACATAGTCGGCCACGGCGTACTGGAAGCCGTCTCCGTTGGGCAGCTCTTCGATGTACGACGGCAGCGCCGCGCCCGCCGTGCGCGTGCCGAACAGGCGAGCCCGCCCGAGGTCGCGCAATCCGGCCGCCATGATCTCGGCGGTCGAGGCGCTCAGGCCGTCGATCAGAATCGCCACCTTGCCGCCGTACGTGACCGGGCGAGGTGAAACCGCGAATTTCAGCTCGCTGTCGCGCGTGATCATGCGGCCCAGCACGAGCCCCTGCGCCTCGACGAGCCAGCCCGACATGCCGGTCGCCATGACGCCGATGCCGCCGGGATTGCCGCGCAGGTCGATGATCACGCCCGGGGCGGACATGAACTCGGTCATGGCCGCGCCGAAGCCGCCCATCACGCCGTTCGGATCGAAAAAACCCGAGCAATAAATGTAACCGACGCCGTCCTCGAGGTGCCGCGACTCGAGACGGGCGTAGAACGGCGGCAGGCTGCCCAGCACGGCGCGCGTGCCGGGCGGCGCCTTGAGCGGCAGGGACACCGCGACCACCCGCTCCTGGCCGTCTCGGAAACGGACGTCGACCACGCGGCCGGGCGGCCCGTGCAGGCGCGCGTGCACCGCCGACACGGCCAGATGATCGAGCAGCGTCTGGCCCGCGAAATCTCGCGTAATCGTGGCCAGAATGGGGCGCAGCTCCTGACCGCCGGCGTCGAGCAGTTCCCATCCCTGCCGCACGCCCAGGTCGTAGGCCGCCGAACCGGGCTCGACCTCGGTCACGATCGCCTGCCCGTCGAGCACGCGCACGTCGAAGCCGGCGCGGCCCTCGCCACCGGGCGCCTCGCCGAGGCTGCGCCGTGTTTCGCTCGGGAAGATGGCGAAGTGCGTCTGTCCGAGCGTCGCGAGCGCGGCCTGCATCGCCGCGCGCGCCTCCGCCATGGTGCGCGCGCGTTCCACGCGGGGGCGCAGCGTGTCGCGCACGGCCGCCCAGTCGAGCCCGTGCAGGCTCGGGTCCCAGTGTTTGTCGCGCACGGTGGTCCAGACGCGATCGAATGACCGCAGGGCCAAGTCGCGCTCGGCGCCCGAAAGGCCCGGCGGCGCGACTTGCCTCCGGGACGGCGTTCCGGCGCAGCCGGCCAGCAAGGCGGCGGCGAGCCCCAGGCAGCGCAGCGCGAACAGTCGTGTCAACAGGCGCACCTTTCCGCGCCGGCGGGCGCCGCGGTCACAGCCCCTTCGCCACGGCGCGGAAATGGTGTCCGTAGATGGCCAAGGTGACCGCGAGGCCGAAGTGGGCGGGCCGGCGCACGAGCGTGGACGCCAGGAAACACCAGTAGGCGCGGCGGCCGCGATGGACGATGCCCATCACCCACAGCGACTTCAGCAGCGCCTCGATGTCGCGGCGGGAAAGGTGCACGCGCGGCCCGCGCGGCTTGTACTGCTGCAGGAAGGCCGTGATGCGCCGGTAATAGGCGCGAGGCTCGTAGAGCCGTTGCATCAGGCGCCGGTAGCCGTCGAGCAGGAAATCGCGGTCGAGCTTGGGCACGAAGTTGAGCGAGGCGCAGGTGTTGTCGCCCGCGCTCTCTCTGATCAGCCGGCGTTCGCCGACGAGCCGCTGGTAGAGACGGGTCTTGGGCAGGGCCGTCAGGAGGCCCACCATGGCCGTCACGACGCCCGCCTTCTGGATGAACTCGAACTGGCGCTCGAAGATATCCGGCTTGTCGCTGTCGAAACCGATGATGAAGCCTCCCATGACCTCGATCCCCGCGTTCTGGATCACGCGCACGGCGGCGTACAGATCGCGGCCGGTGTTCTGCGTCTTGCGGCACTCGCTCAGGCTGTCCGCTTCCGGCGTCTCGATGCCGAGGAAGACCTTCTTGAAGCCGGCGTCCACCATGAGCGAGAGCAGCTCGGGGTCGTCGGCCAGGTTCATCGACGCTTCGGTGAGGAACGTGAACGGTGGCCGCGCGCGGCGTCGCCACGCGATGATCTCGCGCAGCAAGCCTTTCGCCCGCCGCCGGTCGCCGATGAAGTTGTCGTCCACGATGAACACCGCGCCGCGCCAGCCCTCGGCCCGCAGCGCCTCGAACTCCGCGATCAGGGCGGCTGGCTCCTTGAGCCGCGGCACCCGGCCGTTCATGATGATGATGTCGCAGAATTCGCAATTGTAGGGGCAGCCGCGCGAGAATTGGACCGACATCGTGGCGTAATCCTGCATGCGGATGAGATCCCAGCGCGGCGAGGGAGTGAGCGCGAGGTCGGGAAACCGCGCGGCGCGGTAGAGGGGTCGCACGCTGGCGCGGCGCAGGTCGGCCAGCAGGTCCGGCATCAGCTCCTCGGCCTCGCCGAGCACGAAGTGCGGGATCTCCGGGAAACGCTCGTGACCCGTCGTGAAGAGCGGCCCCCCCGCGATGACCGGCCGTCCGAGCGCGGCGCAGCGGGTCGCGATCACGCGCGCCGATCCTTCCTGCACGATCATCGCGGTCAGGAAGACCCAGTCGGCCCAGAGGATGTCGGCGTCGCGCAGACCGCGCACGTCCAGGTCGACGAGGCGCAAATTCCAATCGCGCGGCAACAGGCCGGCCACGGTGAGCAGACCGAGCGGCGGCAGCGTGGAGCGCTTCGACACGAAGGGCAGGGCGTGCCGGAAGCTCCAGAACGTGTCCGGAGTGCGCGGGGAAACGAGCAGGATGTTCACGCGATTCCTTTGGGGAGGGCCGGAAAGGCCTGTTTCGACAAGATAGCTCCGGCACGGTCCGGGCGGCAACCAGCCAGTTCCCCGCCCGATCCGAACTTTCGCCCGCCCGCGCGCGTCTGATACAATCGGACGGCGGACGCGGGGCGCGTCCGGCCGGGGGGCGACGGCGTGGGAGGGAGCATGCTCAAGGCGGGTGACAGAGCGCCCGAATTTCCGCTCGCGGACGGACAGGCGGTCCACACCTGCCACGGACGGCCGGTGCGGCTGGCCGAGCTCACGGCGGGCGGGGCGGCGGTGCTCGTTTTTCTGCGCGGCTTCGGGTGACCCTTCGCGCGCCGGCATCTCGTGCAGATGCGCGACGAGCACGCGAGGTTCGAGGCGGCGGGCGCGCCCGTGGCGGTCATCGTGCGCGAGCGCCCCGAGCGCCTGCGTGAACACTGGGCGGGGCTGCGCCTGCCGTTCGTCTGCGTGCCCGACCCCGACGGGCGCGTCGCGGCGTCCTGGGGCCAGCGATGGAACCTGCTCAAGCTGGGCCGCCTGCCCGCGCAATTCGTGGTGGCGCGCGACGGCCAAGTCGCCTTCGCGCACTACGCCCGCGACATGGCCGACATCGTACCCAACGCCGCGATCCTGGGCGTGGTCCATGGTCTCGGGCGAGCGATGGAGGGGACGGCCGGGTGAGACGCCGCGCCTAGCTCCCCTTGAGCGACCTGTAAACGATCTCCGTGAAGGCCGCCGGCGGGAACATCTTTTCCCCCCACGTCGCGTCCAGGCGCGCCGTCGCTTTCTCGGCGATGATCTCGGAGAGGTCCTTTCCGGCCGCGATCTCGCGCGCCACGATGTCGCGAAACTCCCGCAGCATGTCCCGGTGCGCCGCCAGCTGCGCCTTCGTGCCGAGGGGGCCGTGGCCGGGCACGACGCGCGTCGAATCGCCGGCGACCGCGACGAGGGTGTCGAGGGCGGCGATCAAGCCGTCGATGTGCCCGCCGCTGGAGATGTCGATGAACGGATAACCGCCGTGGAACCAGAGATCGCCGACGTGGAGCACGTCGGCGCGCCGGAAGCGCAGGACGGCGTCGCCGTCGGTGTGCGCGCCCGGCAGGTGCCAGACGTCGACGGTCTCGCCGTTGAGGTGCAAGGTCAGCGAGTCGGTGAAGGTGACGGTCGGCAGGGCGGCGGACTCGGCGGGGGGGATCGTCTCGTCGATAATGGCGATGGTCTGACCCTTCTGCATGCGGTCGCGCACCCTTGCGTGTGCGATGATCGTGGCCCCGTCGCCGGCGAGGGCGGCGTTGCCGCCGACGTGGTCGAAATGCCAGTGGGTGTTGACGAGCAGCCGGCGGGGGCCGGCGCCGAGGGCGGCCACGGCCGCCCGCAGCTTCGGCGTCAGCTGCGCGTACTCGGAGTCGACCAGCAGGACGCCTTCGGGCCCGTGGCACGCGACGAGGTTGCCGCCGGCCGCGCTCAGCAGCGACACCCCGGGGGCGAGCGGCCGGGCCTCGACCCTGAAGCTCTCCCAGTCCTGAGCGACTGCGGATCCGGGCAGGGGACACAGGCCGAGCACGACGGCCAGGAGCGCGCGCTTCATGGGCGGTTGCCTTCCGCTTGCCCCGGGGGGCGGGGGGCTCAATTTCCGGCGATCATCAACGCGGTCAGGATAAGGATGAGCAGGAAAGGCGAAAGGGCAATCAGGAAACGATAGCGCCGCATGACGACCCCCACTTCAATCCTGTCTTTCGCGCAATTTATCGACCTCAAAATCATAGCACCCCGTCGGTCCGGGATGGGGCGCCGAATCTGAAACACTCCGGCTGCGCCTGTGTCCCCGGAATGGTGGCGGTGGTATAATTGAAGGCACCCCTATGGATGGCGCAGCGGCACCCCGGCTGGCACGCCCGCCCGCCGAGCGCCCGCTGCCTTGCGGCGTCGCGGGTCCCGCCACAGCGGATTTTCGTCCGCGCTGGAGGAAAAATGATGACTTTGGGTCGCTTTTGCGTCGTTGCCGCCCTCGTCGGCGTTGCCGCCGGCGCGTGGGCGGGCTTGGCCGCCGCCGCCCAGATCGATCCCGGCTTGCAAGCGGAACTGGCCGCCAGGGCCGCCGGCGAGCGCGTGGATGTGCTGATGCTGTTTCAGGACAATTTCGATCTTGAAGCCTTGGACCGCGGCCTTGCGGGCGCGACCCCCGAGGCGCGGCGCGCCGCGGTGATCGCGGCGCTCAGGGCGCGCGCGGACGCGGCGCAGGCGCAGGCGCGCCGGATCCTGGATGTCCAGGCCGGGGCCGGCCATGTGTCGGACACGCAAATCCTGTGGCTGGTCAATGGTTTGCGCCTGCGGGCCGACGCCGCGGGCGTGGCGGCGTTGGCTGCCACGAAGGCCGCCGCCACGCTCCTGCACGACAAGCGCTACGACATGCTGGGCGGCGCGCGCGCCGCCGAGGCGGCGCGGGTCCCAACAACCTACGCGGCGGCCGCCCCCACGGACACGGCCTGGGGCGTGAAGTGGGTCAAGGCAAACCGCGTTTGGCTCGATCTCGGCATCAACGGCGCCGGCGTTTTGGTCGGGCACTTCGACACCGGCGTCTGGCTCACGCATCCCGACATCGCCAACCGGCTCTGGGTGAATCCGGGCGAGATCGCGGGCAACCGGGTCGACGACGACGGCAACGGCTACGTCGACGACGTCCACGGCTACGATTTCGGCAGTCTGGACAGCGACCCCAACGACGACGTGACCGGAACCGCCGCCAACCACGGCACCCACACGGCCGGCACCGTCGCGGGCGACGGCACCAACGGCACGGCCACAGGCGTGGCGCCCGGCGCCAGCGTCATGGTCTGCAAGGTGTTCGACACGACTGGCGGCGCGGCATTCAGCGCGATCTACGAGGCCCACCAGTACGCCATGGACATGGGCGCGCGGGTCTTCACCCAGTCGCTGGGCCTGTCCGGCGCCGTGCCCGTCTCCTTGATGATGGCCGAGCGACTCGACGCCGAGGCGATCCGCGTCGCGGGCATCGCCTTCTTCGTCTCCGCGGGCAACGAACACCTCTCCTACGACCCGCCCTTGGAGCTGGGGGTCACGGCCCGCGTGCCCGCGCCGTGGCACGCGGCCGCGATCCCTTGGAGCTGGCGCGGCGGCGTGATCACGGTGGGCGGCACCGCCTACAAGAGCAACGCCACCTTCGTGGCGTCGTCCTGGGGTCCGGCGGTCTGGGGCGACGTGCCCTTCTGGTACGACTGGCCGGCGCCGACGGGCATCGTCAAGCCGGATGTCGTGGCGCCGGGCCAGGGGGTGAATTCCCTGCTCAAGCCAGACAGCTACACCGGCGACACCTGGAGCGGCACGTCGATGTCCTGCCCTCACGCGGCCGGCGTGGCGGCGCTCATGCTGCAACAGAACCCGACGCTTTCGCCCGCGGACATCGATTCCATCCTGGAGTCGACCGCGCTGGACCTCGGTGCCGCCGGCAAGGACAACACCTTCGGCAACGGCCAGATCGACGCGCTGGCGGCCGTGGGGGCGGTGCCGCAGACGCTGCTGCCGTACGTCGCGCGCACCGGCACGACCACGCATGACCAGAACGGGGACGGTTTTCTCGACCCGGGCGAGGCGGTGGAGGTGGTCGTGCGGCTCGCCAACAACAGCCCCGTCCAGGACGCCTTCAGCGTGACGGCCGGCCTGGCGGTCGCGCCCAACCCGTACGTGACCGTGACCGACGGCTTCTCGAATTACTTCGACCTGCCCGCCGGGGGCGCCGCGGCCGACAACGCGGCGGATCCGTACGCGCTCATCATCGCGCCCGAGGCACCGCAGGGTTTCCTCTTCACGCTGCGCCTGACCATCGCGGCCAGCGGCGGTTACCAGGTTACCGAAGACTTCAAGTTCACCGTAGGCTGGCCCGAGTACCGCGACCACGACGCGGGCGCCGTGCACCTGACCGTCACCGACCAGGGCATCATAGGCTACATGGACGACACGCAGCTCTTCGGCAACGGCCTGGGGTGGCTGGCGGAGGCGAGCGTGCTGTTCGTGGGCTCGTTCTGGGGCGGCACCGACCCCGCCTACGTCTGCAACCGTGACTTCAGCGGCGTGGAGGAGAACGGCACTCTGGTCGAAACCTACGAATGGGTCACGACCACGACGCCCAGCGGGCGGGTCGCCGTGCTGGCGGGCGGCGCGGACCAGACGTACGAGGCGATCTTCAGCGACGCCGGGCACCCGGCGCCCCGGTCGATCCAGGTGACGCAGCGCAGCTACGCCTGGGCCGATGCGCCCTACGCCGACTTCGTACTTCTCAGGTACACGATCCGCAACAACGGAGCCGCGGAGGTCGCAAATTACCACGCCGGCGTGTTCTGCGATTTCGACATCGGCAATTCCTCGGCCAACAGCGGCGCGTCCGACGCTGGGCGCGGCCTGGCCTACATGTTCGAGAAGGCCAAGGAAACGCACGCCGGTGTCCAATTGCTCCATCCGAGCACGGCGAGGAATCTCACGTTCATCGACAACCCGATCTACGTGTACCCGGAGGGCATGATCCTCGACGCCGACAAGGCGGCGTTCCTGGCGGGAACGCTATCGTTGGCCACGACGACGACATCCGCCGACTACTCGCAGCTGGTGTCGGCCGGCCCATTCACGATTCCGGCGGGCGGCGAGCTCAACGTCGCCTTCGCCCTGCTGATGGGCGAGAATCTCAACGACCTGCTGGCCAACGCCGACGCCGCGCAGGCCATGTACGCCGCGACGCCCGTGGAGGACCTGCCGCCCGCGGCGCGGCTGCTGCTCGCCCAGAACAGCCCGAACCCGTTCAACCCGCGCACCGAGATCCGCTTCACGCTCGCGCGGGAAGGCCCGGTCGCGCTCGACATCTTCGACCCGGCCGGCCGGAAGGTGCGCTCGCTCGCCAGCGGGCCGCTGGCGCCTGGCGCGCACGCCATCGCGTGGGACGGCACCGACGAGGCCGGACAGCGTCTGCCCTCGGGCCTGTATCTGTACCGCCTCGAAGCCGACGGCAGGTCGCTCACGCGAAAAATGATGCTCGTCAAATAGCGCGGCGACCCGCGTAACGGGCGCGCGCCGCCACTTGAGCCCCCGGGGCGCCGGCCCCGGGGGCTCTTTCGCGGGAGCGAAGGCGCGCCGCGAGGCGGCGGGTTGGACATCGGGGCGCTTCGCCTGTTAATTGTTGCCGGCCGTCCGTCGGGGCGGCAGGGTGTCCCGGGTCCCTATCGCGGGTGGCGCCGTTGAACCGTTCAAAGCCCATCCCCACGCCGCACGCGCCGCACCGGTCCCCGTCGGTGTCGCGCGAGCTCTGGAACCGACTGTCGAACATGCGCTTCGCGCTCTGGCTGCTGCTGGCCATCGCGCTGGGGGGCGTGCTCGGCACCGTCGTCAGCGACGCCTACCCCACGAACGTCCCGAATTGGGAGCGGCAGGCCGAGCAGAAAGCCGGCCCGGCCCTGTTCCCGGTCCTGAAGTTGTTCGGGATGTTCGATCCGTTCCGGTCGTGGTGGTTCCGGGCGCTGGTCGTTTTGCTCGGCATGTCCTTGGCGGCCTGCGCGCTCAAGCGGGCGCGGGGAGTCTGGCGGCGCGCGCTGTACCTGAGCTGGCTCGACCAGCCGCGCTTCTTCGAACGCTATGACCACCGCGCGACGCTCGCGAGCGGGGGCGACGATCCGCTGGCCGTGCTCGCCGCTCCGCTGCGCCGGACCCTCTACCGCGTGCAAACGCGCGAAGCCCCCGGCGGCGCGCGGGTGCTCGCCGCGGATCGCGGCGGCTTCTGCCGTTTCGGGCCGTTCTTGACCCACTTCGGGCTGCTGCTGCTGCTGCTGGGCGGCGGCGTGATGATGGTCTTCGGCCTCAAGACGATGCTCTGGCTCGCCCCCGGCGACACCGCCAGCGTCCTGCAGCTGGGGGATCACGGCCAGACCGAGCGGACGCTGCCGTTCACCCTCACCGTGCGCGATTTCCAGGTGGACCTGAACGAACAGGGGATGGTCAAGCAATACCGCTCCGACGTGACCGTGGCTCCCGACGGCGGCGCGCCGTTCGACTACGCCATCGAGGTCAACCGCCCGCTGCGGCACGCCGGCTACAATTTCTACCAGGCCAGCTATCAGCCGGCCTATGACCGCGTCGCGCGCCTGACCGTCGCGGCGGTGGACACGGCCGGGAGCGAGCTGGGCCCGCGCATCACGGTGCGCCTGGGAGAGCGCTTCCCGTTCGACGCCGGGCTCGAGGCCGAGGCCGTGCGCTTCTTGCCCGACGCCCGCGTGGGTCAGAACGGACTGCAGAACGCCTCGCTCGATCACCGCAATCCGGCGTTCCTGTTCCGCGTGCTGCGCGATGGGCAGGAAATCGGCACGCAGTGGGCCTTCGTCTCGTTTCCCGGCATGCGCATCGGCAGCTTCACGGACGCGGGCCTAGCGGTGCGCGCGTACGATCCCGCTTACGCGACCGGGCTCGAAGTGACGCGGGCGCCCATGGCGAGCCTGGTCTGGGCCGGCATCGTGTTCTGCTCCGTCGGCCTTCTGCTGACCTTCAACATCACCCACCGTCAATTCTGGGCGCTGGCCGCGCCGGACGGACGGGGCGGCTGGTCGGTGCACGCGGCGGCGTTCACGAACCGGGCCTCGCTGCTTTTCGCCAACGACTTCCGCCGCTGGGCCCAGCGCTGGGCGAAGGATCCCTCGGTCCGCGACCTGCGCGTGCATCTGCCCGCGGACGCGAAAGAGATGAAGGAGACACGGACGTGACCACGAACCCCACGGGCTTCGGCGCCTGGTTCCTGGGCGCCTCGTTCACGGGCGCGCCGGACAGTCCCTGGTTCACCGGCACCTTCGCCCTCTATCTGCTGTCCTTCCTCGTGTTCGCCGTCTACGGCGCCACGCGGCGCGCGCTTGTGGCCAGGGCGGCCACGGCGTTGCTGGGACTGGGCGGCGTGCTGCACACGATCGCGATCATCGTGCGCTGGGAAGCGGCCGGGCGCGTGCCGTTCGCCAACATGTACGAGTACGCCAACATCATGGCGTGGATGGCCGTCCTCTCGTACCTGGTCGTGGCCTGGCGCTACGGCCGGCCCATGGTGGGCGTGTTCGTCTCGCCGCTGGTGGTCGTGCTGATCGTGAGCGCGTCGCTGTTGCCCAACGAGGTGCACACGCAGCTCGTGCCGGCGCTGCAGAGCTACTGGCTGCCGATCCACGTCGTGCTGGCGGCGCTGGGCGAAGGCGCCTTCCTGGTCGCGACGGCCGTGAGCATCATGTACCTGGTCGTGTCGCTCCGTCGCGCGAAGAACGTCGCCGCGGCCGGCGGCGTCTCGCTCGACACGCTCGACGAGATCAACTACAAGGCGATCGGCATCGGCTATCCGCTGTACACGATCGGGGCCCTGTTCGCGGGCGCGATCTGGGCCTATGAGGCGTGGGGCTCGTTCTGGAGCTGGGACCCCAAGGAGGTCGGCGCGCTCGTCATCTGGCTCTTCTACACGCTCTTTTTGCACGCCCGCTACAATCGCGGCTGGCGCGGCCGCAGGGCGGCCTGGATGTCGGTCATCGGCTTCGTGATGATCCTGCTCAGCTTCTTCGGCAACATCTTCCTGGGGGGCCAGCACGCCTACGGATAGGCGGCGCGGCCGGTCTGCAGCAGCGTGATCGAGTCGGCCGCCACCGCGCTGAACCAGTCGTTGCGGAACTCGCCGTAGACGATCCGCAGCGAGTCGCCCGGCGCGTAGGCGCGCAGCGTGAAAAGGATCGTGTCGGCGTACGCCCGCCAGGGGACGCTGGCGAGATCGGCCGACTCCGCGAAGCGCATCTCGGTGGCCACCGCGGAGCTCACGAGCGAGACGTCGCGGACGCCCGTCAGCGCGGCGCCGCCGGCCAGCACGAAGCCGGCGTCGGCGAGGTCGTCGGGCACGCAGCTGAGGCTGTCCACGACGGCGTAGCCGAAGTCGGACTCGAATTCGCCGTAGAGCCACTGCGCCAGGGGTGAGGCGCTCAGGACCTCGCCCAGATACCATGCCCGGTCGTCGGTGATCGAATCGGGCTCGGTCCAGGCGGCGGCCGGCAGCTCGGCGCGGCTGGGCGCGAAACGCAGGCGCCCGACGCCCGCGCCGCGCAGCACTTCGAGGGGCTGGGTGCGCGAGCGGACCGTCGCGGGGCGACCCACGATCTGCAGGTCGGGCCGGAAATCCGTCTGCACCGAGTCGTGGCGGGACGGAGTCACGGTCGCTCCGTCGCGCGCGCGGACCCAGACGTGGAGCCACCGCCCGTTGGCGGCGGCCTCGCCCAGATCCCAGGCCACCTCGAGCGTGGCGCCCGGCGTGGTCGTGAAGGTTTGGGCGTCCGCGAAATCGCCCGTCGCCGCGACGTCCAGCAGGTCGCCGAGGTCCGTGCGCAGCGCCAAGGTCACGTATCGCGTGCCGACCAGGGCGCTGCCGCCGGCGGTTTCCAGGTAGGGCGGGGCCACCGCCGCGACGGCGACCTGCCGCGAGACGCCGGACACCAGGCCCAGCGAGTTGCGCACGGACACCTTGTACCAGTTGGTGTCGCCGGGAGCATGGCCGTAGTCGTAGAGCTGTGTGACGTCGTCGTCCGTTTCGCCGGCCAGGACGTAATCGACGCGGTCGGTCGAGCGCAGGACCTCGTAGCTGGCGATGTCCGGGTAGTCGGGGGGCTGCCAGAACACGAGGATGCTGTTGCCGTCGGGGTGGGCTTGCAGGTTGAACGGATCGTCCCCGGCGTTGGCGGGGTCGAACGGGTTGCTCCAGGCCGGCGCGGCCGGCTTCTCGGCGCAGCCCGCGGCGAGGGCGGCGGCCCCCAGGAGCGCGAGCAGCAGGCTGGCTAGCGGGCGGCGGTGCTTCAGGCTCACGGCAAACCCTTCCGGTCGACTTCCGCCGGGCGCGCGGCTCAAAAACGCGCAATCCAGGCCACGTGCACGGCCGCCGGGACCAAGCCGTCGCGCGGCGCGGCGGCGTGGGCGGGCACGGCCCCGGCGCCGGCCTCCACCGACGGGAAACGCAGCCAAACGTCGAGCAGGCCGACCGTCACGGCGCCGGCCGCCACGATCAGGCCGGTGTCGCGCAGCGATTCGGCGTCCTCCATCTGCGCGTACTTCTGCGCCGCCGCCTCGCGCGCGGCGGCGATGGCGCCGGCGGTGATCGCGTTGAGGTAGGCGTCGTAGAGCGCCTCGTAATCATCGCGCCGGTTGCCGTACGACAGCTCGCCGGCCAAGGCTGCCGCCAGGCCGCCGAGCTCGAGGGCGGACAGGGCCCAGCCCAGTCTGGGGCGGCCGACGTACTGCTGGCCGAAACCCGCGAAGACGAGGCCGTAGAGCAGCGCCGCGGGACGCCGCAGCGGCGTCAGACGCGCGACCACGCGCAGCAGTTCGTCCGGTTCGGCGACCGTCAGCTCGGCGACGAAGGGCTGGTACCCGCGCAGCTCGCAACGGAGTTCGTATGCGCCAGGTTCGACCGCCAAGGGAGCGCCCAGCGGCAGGACGCCGGCGGACCGGCCGTCGATGAGCACCGACGCGCCGGGCGGGCCATCGACGATGAGCGAGGCGGCCGAGGCGTCGCCCGCCGGCGACACCTGGACCAGGACGGCCAGCAGCACCCAGAGCGCGGGCGCGGGCGGCAGGGCGCGGCGGGCGGCGATGCGGACGTGTCGCATGGGCTCGCGGATCTCCGGGAAAGCTCGGGGTCGTGCGCGGCGGATCGGTGCGTCAGTATAGTCGATCGCGCGCCGCGCGGAAAGCGCGGGGCGCGTCCGCGCGATTTCAATCGCGGTGGTACGCGTGGCCGCGCAGGATGGTCAGCCCGCGGTACACCTGCTCGACTAGCACCAGGCGGGCCAGTTCGTGGGGAAGGGTCAGCGCGGAGAGCTGCAGCGTGCGCGCCGCGCGCCGCCGCGCCGCTTCGCCCAGGCCGTCGGGGCCGCCCACCAGGAAGGCGACGTCGCCGTGGCCGCCGAGCAGGGCCGCGAACTGCCGCGACGTCAACGCCTCGCCGCGCTCGTCGAGCGCGATCACCAGGCCGTGACCGGCGGGCGAGCCGAGCCGGCGCAGCATCGCCTCGGCCTCGCGCTCCGGGCCCTCGTCGCGCACCTCGAGCATTTCGAGGGCGCCCAGACCCCGGATGCGGCGCGCGTACTCCTCGACGGCGGCAGCCAACCGGGGATCCTTCAGGCGGCCCACGGCGATAATGCGAATCATGTTCTCGCTCCTCGAGCGGTCCAGCCTAACAATTCCTTGACCGATCCGACACCACGGCCTTTCTATTGGCCGGTTCGCGCGCCGCCCCGGGCTTCCCGCCCGGTCCGCGGCCCACGATGGCGCCCCCGAGCCGATTCGCGCCCGCTCCCGAAACACCAGCAGGGGACGGCAAATCCATGATCCCTGCCTGCCCGCTCGCCGCAGTCAGCACAGGTATGCATGCCGACTTCGCGACGGTGCTGATCTTTATCCTGTTCGGCGTCTTCTTCGGCCTGCTCGCGCTCGGGATCGCGCGCCTGCTGCGGCCGCACAATCCCCATCCGGAGAAGCTCGTCACGTACGAGTGCGGCGAACTGCCGCAGGGCTCGGCCTGGGTCCGCTTCAACGTGCGCTTCTATCTCATCGCGCTCTTCTTCATCGTTTTCGACGTCGAGGTCATCTTTCTCTATCCATGGGCCGTCGTGTTCCGGCAACTCGCCGCGGCGCCCGGCCTGGGCCTGCTCGCCCTGCTCGAGATGCTGCTGTTCCTGGCGATCCTGGTCGTGGGGCTGGCGTACGTCTGGGCCAAGGGCGATCTCGACTGGGTCAAGAGCCTGACCGCCCGCCCGGCGGGCGAGGAGGTGGCGGGGGAATGACCTCCCGGCCGCTCGTGCCTGACAGCCCGACGCCGCCGCCCGGCTACGATCCGGCGCGCGAGCACATGCTCGACTTCGGCGTCGCGGAGGACCTCGCGAAGGTCGTCGACAGCGACCGCAAGAACTTCATCCTGACGACGGTCGACGAGGTCTTCAACTGGGCCCGGCTGTCGAGCATCTGGCCCGTGACGTTCGGCCTGGCCTGTTGCGCCATCGAGATGATGGCCGCCAGCGCGACGCGCTACGACATCGACCGCTTCGGCGCCGGCGCCTTCCGGCCCACGCCGCGGCAGGCCGACCTCATGATCGTCTCCGGCACCGTGACCGCCAAGATGGCCGTGCGTCTGCGGCGCATCTACGATCAGATGCCCGAGCCCAAGTGGGTCGTGGCCATGGGCTCGTGCGCGATCGGCGGCGGCCCCTACTTCAAGTACGGCTACCACGTGGTCAAGGGAGTCGACTTCCTGGTGCCCGTGGACGTCTACATCCCGGGCTGTCCGCCCCGCCCCGAGGTGCTGCTCGACGGCCTGATGCGATTGCAGGACAAGATCCGCGGCCGGCGCGGCAAGTTCCGCCCGCCGAAGTGGGTCACCGAGTACGCCCGCAAGATCCCGTACCGCGACTGAGGGGACGCGCATGGAGCCAGCGGCCATCCACCAGCTCCTGGTCGAGAAATTCGGCGACGCCGTCGTCGGCTGGCACCCGGACGGCCCCGAGCCGTGCGCGGAGGTCGCGCCGGCGCGCGTGGCCGACGTCGCGCTTTTTCTGCGCGACGACCCGCGGCTCGCCTTCGCGCTCCTGATGTGCCTATCCGGCATCGACTGGGACGGCTACGACGCGGCGGGCAAGGGCAAGAGCGTCGCCATCCTGGGCTACCGCGCCGACGGCACGCCGGAAGCAGGCGAGCGCGTCGCGACGGGCGATCTCGGCGTGGCGTATCACCTCTACTCCTACGCGCACCGCCACAAGTTCACGCTGCGCGCGCGCGTGCCGCGCGCACAGCCGTCGCTGCCGACCGTTTGCCGGGTCTGGCCCACGGCGGCCTGGCACGAGCGCGAGGCGTGGGACCTGTTGGGGATCGTCTTCACGGGACACCCCGACCCGCGCCGGATCTTGCTCGAGGACGGCTGGATCGGGCACCCGCTGCGCAAGGACTACGCGATGCCCGGCGCCTGGGAGGGCGTGCCGCTGCAAGGACAGCCGTACGCCGTCAGCAGCGCCAAACCGGTCTTGCCCCCGCCCTCCGCGCCCGCGCCCAGACCGGCGCCGCCCGACCAGGGCGCGCGGGGCCCCGCCGAAGGGGGGTCCGCATGAATCCCGCCATCGACGGCGTCGCCGCCTCCCGCGGCGGGGACGATCGGGCCGCGCTGCCGCGGCTCAAGTCGGAGCTGCTCGAGCTCAACATGGGCCCGCAGCACCCGTCCACGCACGGCGTGCTGCGCCTGCTGATCCACACCGACGGCGAGATCGTGCACTCGGTGCGGCCCTACATCGGCTACTTGCACCGCTGCGCGGAGAAGATCGGCGAGGGATGCGACTGCCGGCAGTTCGTGGTCTACACCGATCGGCTCGACTACCTGGCGCCCATGAACTGCAATTTCGGCTACGTGGTCGCGGTCGAGAAGCTGATGGGGATCGCGGTGCCGGAGCGCGCGGAGCACATCCGGGTCATCTGCGCCGAACTGCAGCGGATCGCCAGCCACCTGATCGCCTTCGGCACGTTCGGCCTCGACATGGGCGCCTGGACGCCGCTGCTCTACGCCTTCCGCGAGCGCGAGGTGATCCTGAACATCTTCGAGCGCCTGTGCGGCGGACGCATGCTCTACAACTATTACGACATCGGCGGCGTGCGTTTCGACCTGCCGGACGGCTTCGCCGAGGAGGTCGTCGATTTCATCGACATGTTCGAGCGCAAGCTCGACGAGTACAACACGCTGCTGTCGTACAACAAGATCTTCATCGAGCGCACGGCCGACGTGGGCGTGCTCAGCGTCGCGGACGCCAACGCCTACGGCTGCACCGGCCCGGTGCTGCGCGGCTCGGGCGTGGCGTGGGACTGCCGGCGCGACGACCCCTACTCGATTTACGACCGGTTCGAGTTCGACGTCCCGACGGGCCAGGGCGAGATGGGCACGGTCGGCGATTCTTGGGACCGTTACATGGTGCGCATCCGCGAGATGGCGGAGTCGTGCCGTATCGTGAGGCAGGCCGTGAAGGCGCTGCCGGAGGGCCCGATCCGGACGCCGGAGCTGAAGAAGATCGTGAAGGTGCCCGCGGGCGCGGCCTACACGCGGACGGAGAGCAGCAAGGGCGAGCTGGGCTTCTACGTGATCGCCGACGGCGGGGCGACGCCGTTCCGCCTGAAGATCCGCTCCCCCTCCTTCTCCAACCTGCACGTGATCGAAAAGATCGGGCCGGGCCAGATGATCTCGGATCTGGTCGCGACGGTGGGCTCGCTGGACCTCGTCCTCGGGGAGATCGACAGGTAGGCCATGGAGCAGGTGACCGCCCTCTTCGCGCGCATCGCGGGCGCCGGGACGCTCTCCCCCCAGCTGCTGCTGTGGCTGGGCGCCTTGACGATGGCTCTGATCATGGCCCTGGTGATGGCCGCTTGCGCCATCGTGTTCACCTGGGCCGAGCGGAAGGTCGCGGGCTTCATCCAGAGCCGCTACGGCCCGATGCGCGTCGGCCGCTGGCACGGCATCGCCCAGCCGATCGCCGACATGCTCAAGATCCTCCAGAAAGAGGACATCATCCCGGCCGACGCGGACCGGAAATTCTTCATCCTGGCGCCGTTCGTCCTGTTCATCGGCTCGTTGATGGCGTGGGCGGCGATCCCCTTCGCGCCGGGCTTCGTCGCGGCCGACCTGGACATGGGGCTGCTCTACATCTTCGCGGCGAGCAGCCTCGTCACGATCGGCATCCTGATGTCGGGGTGGGCGTCCAACAACAAGTGGTCGCTCTACGGCGCCGCGCGCGGCGCCGCGCAGATCGTCAGCTACGAGATCCCGCTCGCCCTGGCCGTCGTGCCGGTCGTGCTGTACGCCGGGTCGTTGAACATGACGGACATCGTCGTGGCCCAGCAGGGCGGCATCTGGAAGTGGTTCGCGCTGCGCAATCCCTTCCTGTTCGTCTCGTTCCTGATCTACTTCCTGGCCTCGATCGCGGAAGTGAACCGCACGCCGTTCGACCTGCCCGAGACCGAGTCCGAGCTGGTCGCCGGCTACCACACCGAGTACTCGGGCATGCGCTTCGCCTTCTTCTTCCTGGCGGAGTACGCAAACCTGTTCCTGGTCTCGTGCATCGCGACGGCCGTGTTCCTGGGCGGTTGGGGGCATCCGGTGCCCGGCCTGAATTTCGCGCCGGCCCTCGTGTTCCTGGCCAAGGCCGTGCTGCTCGTGCTGGCGCAGATATGGATCCGCTGGACGCTGCCGCGCCTGCGCGTGGACCAGCTCATGCACGTCTGCTGGAAGGTCATGATTCCGCTCGCGCTGGTCTGCTTGGCCGGCTCGGGCGTCTGGATGCTGGCGTTCGTCCGCTTCGCCTGACGGGCGGACGCGCCGGAGGAGGCCGCCGTGCGGCAGTATTTCGCGGACATCTGGCACGCCCTGATGTCGACGTTCCAAGGCATGGGCATCACCATCAAGCACGTGGTGAAGAAGCCCGTGACCCTGCAGTACCCGGACGAGCGCTGGGTCCTGCCGGAGCGCTTTCGCGGCTTCGTGCACCTCGACACCAACCGCTGCAACGCCTGTCTGCAGTGCGCCAAGGCGTGTCCCGTCTCTTGCATCTACATCGATACCGAAGGCAAGGGCGTCGACCGGTACATGACGCGCTACGCGGTCGACTTCAACAAGTGCATCTGGTGCGGGCTGTGCAACGAGCCCTGCCCGACCAACGCGATCACGATGAGCCACGACTACGACCACGCGCTCTATTTCCGGCAGAAGCTCGTGTACGAGTTCGTGTCCCCCGAGCGCCCCATCCCCACGCACAAGCAGAAGCGGGCCGAGATGGGGTTCTTCGTCGAGGAAGAAGAGGAGGACCACGGGTGAGCGGGGACCTGGCCTTCTACGGCTTCGCGGCGCTGACGGTGCTGTCGGCTTTCTACGTCGTGTTCAGCCGCAACATCGTCCACGCGGGCTTCAGCCTGCTGTTCACGCTGTTCGGCGTGGCGGGGCTGTACGCCATGCTGGCGGCCGACTTCCTGGCCGCGACGCAGGTGATCGTCTACATCGGCGGCGTCCTCGTGCTGATCCTGTTCACGGTCATGATGACGAGGATTCCGCGCCGCGGCGCGGGCGGGCGGGGGTTGGACCGTTTCGTCCCCGCCGGGGTGTTCGCCCTGCTGCTCTTCGCGCTGCTCTACAAGGTCATCACGGGCACGCCGTGGGCCGAGAAGGCGCCGGTCTCCGCCGATCCGACCACGGCGCGCCTGGGCGCCAGCTTCCTGACCGATTTCGTCTTCCCGTTCGAATTCGTCTCGCTGATCCTGCTCGCCGCCATGATCGGCGCCGCGATCCTGATCCGCGACCGGCGCCCGGCGGCGGATGACGGCGCCGGCGGCGCGGCCGCGCCGACGGGAGAGGAGGAGCGCTCGTGAACGCGGGCCTGGAGCATTTCCTGACCGTGGGAGCGCTGCTCTTCGGTCTCGGCGTCTTCGCCGTGCTGACCCGCCGCAACGCGGTCGGTCTGCTGATGGGCGTGGAGCTGATCCTCAACGCCGCGAACCTGAATTTCGCCGCCTTCGCCCGGTACGTCGAGCACGGCATCGACGGACAGGTGCTGGCGGCGTTCGTGATCGTGCTGGCCGCGGCCGAAGCCGCTGTGGCCCTGGCCATCGTGCTGGCCATGTTCCGCAACTTCGGGACCGTCCACGTCGACGCCGTCGATCGGCTGAGGCGCTAGCGCGCCGGTCGAACGCGCGACCGCGGGCGGCGCGCCCGGGCGGAAAGGGGAACCGAGCGGAGATGAGCGAGAACGCAGTTCTGCAGACCGCGCTGGCGATTTTGCTGCTGCCGATCGTCTCGTACGTGATCCTCTTCTTCTTCGGGAAGAAGCTGCCGCGTCGGGGCGACTGGCTCGGCACGGGACTGCTGGGCGTGGCCTGGCTCCTGGCGCTGCGGATCTTCTGCCACTTCTGGAGCGTCGGGGACCCGCAGTTGCGGGTGCACGGGGCCTGGCCCTGGCTCGACCTCGGCGGCTTCCGGATCGACGCCGGCATTCTCGTCGACGGCATGACGGCCGTCATGCTGGTGGTCGTGACGACGATCAGCTTCTTCGTGCACATGTTCTCGATCGGCTACATGCACGGCGACCGCCGCTACGAGCGCTACTTCGCGTTCCTCGGATTCTTCACCTTTTCCATGCTCGGCATCGTGCTCTCCAGCAGCCTCTTCTTCCTCTACGTGAGCTGGGAATTGGTCGGCCTGGCCAGCTACCTGCTGATCGGCTTCTTCTTCCACAAGCCCTCCGCCGCGGCCGCGAACAAGAAGGCGTTCCTGACCAACCGCGTCGGCGATTTCGGCTTCTTCCTGGGCATCCTGACGTTCTTCACGGTCTGCGGGACGCTCGACTACTTCGAGCTGTTCGCCAAGGTGCACCAGGGAGCCATCGGCGGAGCGCTCCTGACCTGGGCGGGGATCGGCCTGTTCATGGGGTGCGTGGGCAAGTCGGCCCAGGTGCCGCTGCACATCTGGTTGCCCGACGCCATGGAGGGCCCCACGCCGGTCAGCGCGCTCATCCACGCCGCGACCATGGTCGCCGCCGGCGTGTACATGGTCGCGCGCTTGCTGCCGCTGTTCGACCCAGGCGCGCTGCTCGTGGTGGCCTACACCGGCGCGATCACGGCCTTCCTGGCCGCGACCATCGCGGTCGTGAAAACCGACATCAAGAAATCGCTCGCCTACTCGACCATCAGCCAGCTCGGCTACATGGTCATGGCCATCGGCGTCGGCGGCGCGGCGTACGGCATGTTCCACCTCACGACGCACGCCTTCTTCAAGGCGCTGCTCTTCCTCGGCGCGGGCTCGGTGATCCACTCCGTGCACTCGCAGGAGATGCCCGAGATGGGCGGCCTGCGCCACAAGATGCCGATCACCTTCTGGACCTTCCTGATCGCGACGATGGCGATCGCCGGCGTGCCGCTGCTTTCGGGCTTCTACAGCAAGGACGCCATCCTGGGCGCCGCCCTTTCGTTCGGCATGCTCGAGGGGCACTTCGCGCCGTTCCTGTTGGCGCTGCTCGCGGCCGGCTTCACCGCCTTCTACATGTTCCGCATGGTCTTTCTGACCTTCACGGGCAAGCCGCGCGACCACCACAAGTGGGAGCACGCGCACGAGTCGCCGTGGGTCATGGCTGGTCCGCTGGTGGCGCTGGCCTTCCTGTCGATCGTGAGCGCGGGCTGGCGCGGGCCGGCCGACGGCTGGTTCGCGCGCTTCGTCGCGCCATACGACATGGAGCGGGTCGTGGCACGGTACGGGGACGCGCCGGCCGCGCAGGTCGCCGCGGTCCACGAGACGGCCGCGGCCCACGACGTGGCGGAGGCCTCCGGCCACGGCGCGCCCGAGACGCACGCGGCGCCCGAGACGCACGCCACGACCGACGCGCACGCCACGACCGACGCGCACGACGCGCACGTCGAGCACGTGCATCACCAGGCGCACCTGATCGCGATGTTCCTGTCGATCGCCATCGCGGGCCTGGGCATCCTGCTGTCCTGGCTGACGTACCAGAAGGGACGCATCAGCGCGGCGGCCGCGCTCGCCCGCTTCCCGCGCGTGCACAACGTGCTGCAGAACATGTACTACTTCGACGAGTTCTACGCCGCCACGGTCTACCGCGGCGTGCTGGCGTGGAGCCGCGCCAGCGGCTGGTTCGACCGCGTCGTGATCGACGGCATCGTCAACGGCTGCGGCTACCTGACCCGGTTCACGAGTTGGGTGATCGGCGTGTTCGACCTGCGGGGCGTGGACGGCGCCGTCAACGGCGTCGCCTGGCTGATGCAGGGCGCGGGCGAGGGATTCCGGCGTGTCCAGACCGGCCGCGTGCAGACGTATCTCGTGTTCGTCTGCTTCTCGGTCGTGCTGCTGATTTTTGTCTTTCGGGCCCTGTGACGGGGCGGGCTTGCGAGAGGAGCGCCACGCATGGGTGAGCACGTGTTGTCCTGGATGACCTTTGCCCCGCTCGTCGGGATGGTGGTGATCGCCTTCCTGCCGCGGGAGCGGCCGACGCTCACGAAGGTGGTCGCGGCGGCGGCGGCGGCGGTGCCGCTATTGTTGGCCTTCCAGGTCTTCGCCACGTTCGATCGGTCCACGGCCGAGATGCAGTTCGTGGAGCGAGGGTCCTGGATCGCGCCGTTCAACATCGAGTACTTCATGGGCATCGACGGGCTCAGCGTGACCATGGTGCTTCTGACGGCGCTGCTCTCTTTCCTCTGCATAATCGCGTCGTGGCGGATCGACAAGGCGGTCAAGGGGTACTTCGCGCTCTTCCTCTTGCTCGAGACCGGCATGATGGGGGTCTTCTGCGCGCTCGACTTCTTCCTTTTCTACGTGTTCTGGGAAGTGATGCTGCTGCCGATGTACTTCCTGATCGGCATCTGGGGCGGGCCGCGCAAGGAGTACGCCGCGATCAAGTTCTTCCTCTACACGTTGGCGGGCTCGGTGCTCATGCTGCTGGCCATGCTGGCGTTCTACTTCAACGTGCGCAACCCCGATACGGGCGCGCACACCTTCAACATGCTGCACATGATGGACCAGGCCAACCACTCGCCGTGGCTGCAGCTGTCCCACGTGCGACACCTGATCTGGATCGCGCTGTTCATCGGTTTCGCCATCAAGGTGCCGATCTTCCCGTTCCACACATGGCTGCCGGACGCGCACGTCGAGGCGCCCACGGCCGTGTCGGTGATCCTGGCAGGCGTCCTGCTGAAGATGGGCACCTACGGGATCCTGCGGATCAGCTATCCGATGCTGCCCGACGCGGCGCTGTGGTTCGCGTACCCGCTGGCGATCCTCGGCATGATCAACATCATATACGGCGCGCTCTGCGCGATGGCGCAGAGCGACATGAAGAAGCTGGTCGCGTACTCCTCGATCAGCCACATGGGCTACGTGCTGCTGGGCATGTCCGCGTTCACGACGCAGGGCATCAACGGCGCCGTCATGCAGATGTTCAACCATGGCACGATCACGGCCATGCTGTTCCTTTGCGTCGGCGTGATCTACGACCGCGCCCACCACCGCGACATCGACGGCTTCGGCGGGCTCGGCCTGCAGATGCCGGTCTACACGAGCGTGTTCTCGCTGGCGCTCTTCGCGGCGCTGGGCCTGCCCGGCCTGTCGGGTTTCATCAGCGAAGCGCTGGTGTTCCTGGGAGCGTTCCCGACCTACCGCACGATCACGATCATCAGCGCCCTGGGCATCGTGCTGGGCGCGGCCTACGTGCTCTGGATGCTGCAGCGCGTGTTCCTCGGCGAGAAGAACCCGAAGTACGACAGCCTGCCCGACATCAGCGCGCGAGAGTTGGCCACGCTGGTGCCGATCGCGGCCGTCGTCGTCTGGGTGGGCGTGCAGCCGTCGCCGGTCCTGGACCTCATGCGGGTGACGCTGAACAACCTGATCGCGACCGTGGGCCGGTAGGGGGCCCGTGCCGAGGAGGCTTCGTTGTTCGAAACGCTCGCACTGAACGCGCCGAGCTGGAGCGACCTGCGGCACTTCGTGCCGGAGACGGTCCTCGTCGTGACTTTCCTGCTGGCGCTGATGGCCGACCTCTTCGCGCGCGGGCGGCGTCCAGCCGGGCCGTTCGCGCTCGCGCTGGGCGGGTGCCTGGTGGCGCTGGCGGCGGCCGTGAGTTCGCTGCCGGCCGGCCCGCGCTCCATCCTGGGCGACCTGGTCGTGGTCGACGGCCTGGCCGGCTTCTTCCGCGTCCTTTTCCCGCTGATCGGCGCGATCACGATCCTGTTCTCGTGGGCCAGCGGCGAGATCATGGGGCCGCGGCGCGAGCACAAGGGCGAGTTCTACGCGCTGGTGGCGCTCATGGCCTTCGGCATGTGCGTGATGGCGTCCGCGGCGGACCTGATCATGCTCTACCTGTCCGTCGAGCTGGTCTCGCTCACGAGCTACGTGATGGCCGGATACATGCGTACCAGCCTCCGCTCCACGGAGGCCTCGCTGAAGTACGTCATCTTTGGCTCGGTGTCGTCGGGCGTGATGCTCTACGGCCTTTCGCTGCTCTTTGGGCTGACGGGGGAAACCACGTTCGTCGAGATCCGCGCGGCGCTCTTGGCGGGCCGGGCCGACAATTTCGCGCTCCTGGTGGCCATGGTGTTCGTGCTGGCCGGCCTCGGCTACAAGATCGCGGCCGTGCCGTTCCACTTCTGGTGCCCGGACGTGTACGAGGGGGCACCGACCCCCGTCACGGCGCTGTTCTCCGTCGGCCCGAAGGCGGCCGGCTTCGCGCTCATGATCCGCTTCTTCTACACGACGCTGCTGTCGCCGGGCGGCGGGCAGGCGGCGGCGGGCGCGGCCGCGCCGGACGGCGTGATCGTGGGACCGGCGGACTGGCCGCTGTTGATCGCCATCCTGTCGGTCGTGACGATGACGTACGGCAACCTGGTGGCGCTGCGGCAGACGAACGTGAAGCGCCTGCTCGCCTATTCGAGCATCGCGCACGTCGGTTACCTGCTGATGGGTTTCTTGATGCTGACCGCCGCGGGGCTGGAGGCGATCCTGTTCTACCTGCTCGTCTACGCGATCATGAACCTGGGCGCCTTCCTCTTCGTGATCGCGCTCAACAATCGCCTCGGCGGCGAGGAGATCTCCGACTACGCCGGGCTGTCGACGCGCGCGCCCTGGGTGGCGCTCATGATGATGGTGTTCCTGTTGTCGCTGACCGGCCTGCCGCCGACCGCCGGCTTCATCGGAAAGATGTACCTCTTCGCCGAGGTCATCAACCGCCATTGGTTCTGGCTGGCGGTGGTGGGCGCGTTGAACAGCGTGGTGAGCCTCTTCTACTACATGAAGATCGCCAAGGCGATGTACTTCACGCCCGGCGAGCGCGCTCCGCTGCGGCTGGAGCCGCTGCACACCGCCGTGTTGATCCTGCTGGCGGCCCCGACCCTCGCGCTGGGCGTCTACTGGACCCCCTTCAAGAACTTCGTCGACCGCGCCGTCGCGGGGTTCGCGGGACTGGGAGGCTGATCCCGCGCGCGGCATTCTCCTGTCGCCAAGCCGCGTGGCGCGCGCCATAATCCCCCTGAGTTCGGTCTTCATCCCGGGAGGTGCCGTCGTGCGCGTGCGCGTCGCGTTGATCCTGCTGGCCGGGCTAGTGCTCCTGGCCTCTTGCGCCACGGTTCCCATCACGGGCCGCCGGCAGTTGAGCCTGATCCCCGAGTCGCAGATGCTCTCCATGAGCTACCAGGAGTACGACACCTTTCTCAAGAGCAGCACGCTCAGCCGCGACGCCGCCAAGACCGCCCTGGTCAAGCGGGTCGGCGCGAAAACGCAGGCGGCGGTGGAGACGTACTTCACCCGGCAGGGCATGAGCGAGCGGCTGGCCGGCTACCGCTGGGAGTTCAACCTGATCGAGAGCGAAGAGGTCAACGCCTGGTGCATGTCGGGCGGGAAGGTCGTGGTGTACTCGGGCCTGCTGCCCGTCGCGCAGGACGAGGCGGGCCTGGCCGTCGTGATGGGCCACGAGATCGCGCACGCCATCGCCGGACACGGCGGCGAGCGCATGAGCCAGCAGATGGTCGCGCAGCTGGGCGGCGCGGCGCTCGACGTCGCCATGCAGAGCAAGCCGGAGCAGACGCGCCAGCTCTGGATGGCCGCCTACGGGGCCGGCGCGCAGTTCGGGGCCCTGCTCCCCTTCAGCCGACAGCAGGAGAGCGAGGCCGACCGCCTGGGACTGATCTTCATGGCCATGGCCGGCTACGATCCGCGCGCCTCCGTCGCCTTCTGGACCCGCATGGCCGCCGCGTCGGGCGGGGCGAAGCCGCCGGAGTTCATGAGCACCCACCCCTCCGACCAGACGCGCATCGCCAATCTGAACAAGCTGCTGCCGGAGGCGCAGACCTACTACCAGCCGACCCGCTGACGGCGGGAGGCGCCGCGCCGCCGGGGAGGGGACATGCAGGCCATCGAACGGGCTCTGGCCTCCGCCAGCGATTTCCTCTGGGGTCCCCCGCTGCTCGTGCTGCTGTTCGGCACGCACGTCTTCCTGACGCTGCGCCTGCGCTTCATCCAGCGCTACCTCCTGCGCGCCATCCGGCTCTCGTTCACGCGCGCGAAAGAGGGGGAGGGCGACGTCAGTCACTTCGGCGCGCTCACCACGGCGCTCGCCGCGACAATCGGCACCGGCAACATCGTGGGCGTGGCGACGGCCATCGGGGCGGGCGGACCGGGCGCCGTGCTGTGGATGTGGCTGACCGGCGTGTTTGGCATCGCGACGAAGTACGGCGAGGCCGTGCTGGCGGTGAAGTACCGCGTGCGCACGCCGGCGGGCACGATGGCGGGCGGCCCGATGTACGCGCTCGAGCGCGGCCTGGGCATGCGCTGGCTGGGGCTCGTCTTCGCCGCGTTCACGGCCGTGGCCGCCTTCGGCATCGGCTGCATGGTGCAGGCGAACTCCATCGCGTCGATGGCGCGCGAGGCGGCCGGCGTCGCGCCGTGGCTCACGGGGGTCGTGCTGACGGCGCTCACCGCCGTGGTGATCCTGGGCGGGATCCGGGCCATCGCCGGGGTCTGCGAGCGGCTGGTGCCGTTCATGGCGGTCTTCTACGTGCTGGGGTGTCTGATCCTGCTGGTCTTGCGGCGCGACACGCTGCCCGAAAGCCTCGCCCTGATCGTGCGCGGCGCCTTCAGCGGGCAGGCGGCCGTGGGCGGATTCCTGGGCGCGGGCATGAAGGAAGCGGTGCGGTACGGAATCGCCCGGGGGCTGTTCTCGAACGAGTCGGGCCTGGGCAGCGCGCCGATCGTCGCCGCGGCGGCGCGCACCAGCGACCCGGTCCGGCAGGCGCTGGTCTCCTCGACCGGCACGTTCTGGGACACGGTCGTGGTGTGCGCCATGACGGGCCTGGTGCTCGTGAACATGGGCGACTGGCGGGAGGGCCTGAGCGGCGCGGCCCTGACGCAGGCGGCGTTCGCCCACATTCCCCGTCTGGGCCCCATTGTGCTGACCGTGGGTCTGCTCACCTTTGTCTTCTCGACGATCCTCGGCTGGTCCTACTACGGCGAGAAGGCGGCCGAGTACCTGTTGGGGACCCGCGCGGTGCGGCCCTACCGGGTGATGTGGGTGGGGGCGGTCATGGTCGGGTCGGTGGTGTCGCTGCCCGCGGTCTGGTCCTTCGCCGACATTGCCAACGGCCTGATGGCCGTGCCCAACCTGGTCTCGCTGCTCGCCCTTTCCGGCGTGATCGTGGCCGAGACGCGCCGACACCTGTGGGAGGAAGGGCGGCGGGGGACCGACGAGCCGCCCTCCTGCCCGCCGCGCTCAAGCCGTTTCCGTTCCAGACGATAACTCCCCTTGCAGGGAGGCAATTGAACGGACGTTCCGGTCCGCGGCGCCCGGCTGTCGGGCGTCCAACCCGGAGTCTGGGTGGTCTTGCCGATCGTCGGATCAAACCCGCTGCCGGACGCCGCGCCGCTTGGCGCCGGCGCCAGAGCCGTGCTCGCGGCCTGCTGCGCGCTGCTGTGGCTCGCCGCGGCCCGCCCGGCGGCGGGACAGGAAACCGGCGCCGCTTCTTCCCACTACTACCTGATCGCGCCGCCGGCCGACGTGGTGGCCGCGGACCATCCCAACGACAACGGCGGCACCATCGTCATCACCTGGACGCCCTCGGTGAACGACACGCCGCGGGACGACATCGTCACCGGTTACGAGATCCGGCGGGCCAGGCGGGCGGGCGGGCCCTATGAGGTCATCGGGCGCACGGCCGCCCGCACCGCGCGCTACGTCGATTCCTCGGCGGAGATCGGCGCTCCCTTCTTCTACGCGGTCCACACGGTCGCCGGCGACGTCGTCAGCAGCGCCGCCCAGGTGGGGCCGGTGATCTCGTCCTACCAGTGGATCAACTGGAGCCGCTGGAACCTGGCGCTGTTCGGCGCGCTCATCTCCCTGGCGGTGCTGGGCTGGGTGCGCGCGGTGCAGCGCGGGCACACGGTCACGATCCGCCCGATCCCGGCGCTGCAGGCCGTGGACGAGGCCGTCGGGCGCGCGACGGAGATGGGACGCCCGATCCTGTTCGTGCCGGGCCTGCAGGACATGGACGACATGCAGAGCGTGGCCGCCATCACGATCCTGGGCCGGGTCGCCCGCGCCGCCGCCGAGTACGACGCCACGCTCGAAGTTCCCACCTCGCGCTCCCTGGTCATGACCGCGGCGCGCGACGCCGTGATGAAGGCGTACTACCAGGCCGGGCGGCCCGATTCCTATCGCGCCGAGTCGATCTATTACACGACCAACGAGCAGTTCGGCTACGTCGCGGCGCTCAACGGCGTGATTTGCCGCGAGCGGCCCGCGACCTGCCTGTACTTCGGCGGTTTCTTCGCCGAGTCGCTGATTCTCTCCGAGACCGGGCGCGGGGTGGGCGCGATGCAGATCGCCGGCACCGCGGAGACCACGCAGATCCCGTTCTTCCTCGCCGCCTGCGACCACGTCCTGATCGGCGAGGAGTTCTACGCGGCGTCGGCCTACCTGTCGGGCGACCCGCGGCAGTTGGGCAGCCTGCGCGGGCAGGACGCGGGCAAGGTTTTGGCGGGGGCCGCGATCGTGGCGGGCTGTGCGCTGGCCACCGTCGCGACGCTGACCGGTTCGAGTCTGTTCGCGAGCCTCGCCGACGTTGTCGCGACGCTCTTCCGCACGGAATAGGGGGAGGGAGCACGATGCACAGAGCGGTGCCCTTCGCCATCACCTTCGTCACGGCGTGCGTGCTGATCTGCGCCGCTCTCGTCCCGCCCGTGGAGTCGATCCGCGAGGAATTTACGCTCTTCTTCGACATTCTGGCGGCCTTCGCGTTCCTGCTGGGCGGCGCGAGCCTGCTCGGTCAGCACGCGGCGAAGATCCACCGCCAGGCGAAGGGTTGGGCCTACTCGGCGGTTTGCCTGGTCTCGTTCTTGACGACTCTCGTGCTGGGTCTGCTGAAGACCGGCGGCGAGGGGGGCTTGGGCGGCTCGGTCACCGGCGAGGGAACGGTCCTGGCCTGGATCTACGAGTACGTCCTGGGGCCTTGCGGCGCCACGATCATGAGCTTGCTGGCGTTCTACGTGGCCTCGGCCTCGTTCCGCGCGTTCCGGGTGCGCACGGTGGAGGCCACGGTCATGCTGGTCACGGCCTTCGTGGTGCTGGTGGGGCGGACCTTCCTGGGCGGCCTGATCAGCGCCTGGCTGCCACCCTCCCTGGAGTGGCTGGGCATCGCCAACGGCGTGCAGTGGATCATGTCGGTGCCGATCACGGCCGGCAACCGGGCGATCATGATCGGCGTGGCCTTGGGCATCATCTCGACCAGCCTGAAGGTCATGCTCGGCATCGATCGCACGTACTTGGGGGAGGACGCCTGAGATGAGCTGGCGAGGCCGCCCCTGGCAGTGGGAAACGGACCGCAGGCTGGTCTACGTGATCATGCTGTTGTCCGTGGTCGGACCGCTCATCTGGCGCATCTCGTTTCGCGAACACCCCTCGCCCATGGTGCAGGAGATCTTCGACGCGATCGAAGCGCTGCCGCCAGACGCCCGCGTCCTCATGGCCTACGACTTCGATCCGTCCACCGACCCGGAAGTGAAGCCGATGGGCGACGCCTTCACCCGCCATCTGGCCCTGCGCCGCGCCAAGCTTTTCTACCTGACACTGTGGCCGCTGGGACAGGGCGAGATCGACCAGGTGCTGCGTAGAGTGCTGCTGGCGGAGTTCCCCGAGTACCGCTATGGGACCGATTTCGTGAATCTCGGCTTCATGAGCGGGAACGAAGGCGTCATCGCGGTGGCCCTGACCGATCTGAAGAAAGGGTTCACGACCGACGCGTTCAATGCCAGCACGGCCGGCGACAACGGCATGCCGATCATGAGGGGCATCGACAACCTGCGCAACATGGACCTGATCGTGTCCGTGGCCTCCGGCTACCCGGGACTGCGCGAGTGGATCCAGTACGCCGCGGTGCCCGGGCGCATCCCCATCATCGGGGGCGCCGTCGCGGTCATGTCTCCGGAGCTGTTTCCCTACGTGCCGGGGCAGTGCAAGGGCCTGCTGGCGGGCATCAAGGGGGCGGCTGAATACGAGCAACTCCTCATCGAGCGCTATCCGCAGCTGGACCGCCCCGAGGCGCGCACGGCGCTCGATCGCATGGGGCCGCAGACGGCGGCCCACTTCGCCATCATGGCGCTGATCGTGCTGGGCAACGCGATGTACCTGCTTGAGCGCCGCAGAGAACGGGGGAGGCGGCCGTGACGCGCCGGCTGGCGATCGCGATTTTCGCGCTGACGCTGCTGCTGCTGGCGCTCATCCGCGCCTCCACCGGCGCCATGTCGAATCCGTTCGCGGACGAGCAGGCCCTGGGCGTCTGGGTCTCGGCCGCCCTCACGCTCTGCATGCTGAGCTTCCTATACGGCGACAACCCCTTTTTCAAGTTCGCGGAGAACGTGTTCGTGGGCGTGTCGGCCGCCTGCTGGATGGTGATGGCGTTCTGGCGCGCGCTCGTGCCCAACCTGCTCGGGAACCTGGCGCCCGAAGTCCCCGTGGCGCTGTTCGGCATGGACCTGCCGCTGGACGTCGGCGTGGGCCGGCGCCTGCTGTACGTCGTGCCCCTGCTGCTGGGCCTGATGCTGCTGACCAGGTTCCATCCGCGAGGGCGCGCGATCAGCGCTTGGGCTCTGGCGTTCATCATCGGCACGACGGCCGGCCTGCGCTTCGTGACCTACCTGGGGAGCGATTTTCTGGCGCAGATCCACAATACGATCCAGCCGCTGGTCGTGCTCCGGGACGGCGCTTTCGATGCCCGGGCCACCCTGTCGGTCGTCGTGCTCACGGCGGGCGTGCTGTGCGCCATGGCCTATTTCTACTTCAGCCGCGAGCAGAAGGGGTTGCTCGGCGCCGCCAGCCGCGTCGGCATCTGGATTCTCATGATCACCTTCGGCGCCAGCTTCGGCTACACCGTCATGGGTCGGGTGGCGTTGTTGGTGGCGCGCATGGAGTTCCTCCTGCGCGACTGGCTCGGCTTCCTCTGAGCGGAGCGATCCGCCCCCCAAAAAAGTGGGCCGGTCGCGTATAACGCTCCCGGCCCGGCGGCAAGTCGGCGGGGGTTTGGAGGGAGATAACCGACTTGGCCGCGAATCTATCGATTAATCAAGTCCACCGAGCTGGCCCGAGAAATATCCCCCTACCTATTGGGGAATATATCACTACTGTTTTGCGCGTGCAAGCGTTTTTTCATGTTCCTTGCGATTTTTCCGCCGCTTGCGGCAGGGCGGCGCCGAGGCCGCGCCGGCGCGCCCATACATAGTACGCCAGTGGGATTACGACCACCGTCATGAGCGTCGAGACGATCGCGCCGAACACGAGCGAGAGCGCCAACCCCTGGAAAATGGGGTCGAACACCATCACCGAGGACGCGGTGATCACGGCGCCCGCGGTGAGCGCGATGGGCAAAAAGCGCACGGCGCCCGACTCCAGCACGGCCTCCTCGAGCCCGAGACCCTGTTTCAGGCGCGCCTCGATGAAGTCGATCAACAGGACGCTGTTGCGAACCATGATGCCGGCCAGCGCGATGAAGCCGATCATCGAGGTGGCGGTGAAGAAGGCGCCGAAGATCAGGTGCCCGGGCACGATGCCGATCAGCGTCAGCGGGATCGGAATCATCATCAGGATCGGCGTGAAGAAATTCTGGAACCAGCCGACGATCAGCAGATAGATCAGCACGAGCACGATCGCGAACGCGAGCCCGAGATCGCGGAAGACTTCGTAAGTGATGTGCCACTCGCCGTCCCACTTGATCGACGGCCGCTCCTGCAGCGAGGGCTGCGCGCGGAAGTGCTGCTCCAGCCGCGCGCCGTCGGGCAGCGTGAGGGCCTCGATCTTCTTCTTCATGTCGAGGATCGCGTAGATCGGCGATTCCAGCTCGCCGGCCACGTCCGCGGTGACGTAGACCAGCGGTTTGAGATTGCGCCGGTGCAGGCTCTTGGGAATCGTCGTCCGCTCCACCGTCACGACGTCGGAAAGCGGGATCAGCGCGCCCGCCTGCGACCAGACATACAGGTCCGAAAGCGCTTCGACGCCGGAGCGGTCCGCGGGCGGCAGGCGCAGGTTGATCGGCACGGCCTCGGCCGCGTCCGGCACGTGGGCCAGCCCCCCGTCGTGGCCGCGCAGCGCCACGGCCAGGGTCTGCGCCACCTGATCGGTGCCGACGCCGCGCAGCGCGGCGCGCTCCTTGTCCACGACGAAGTGATAGCGCGTCTGCTCGTCCTCGACGTACCAGTCGATGTCCACGACGCCCGGCGTGTCCTCGAAGACCGCCTTCACCTGCCGCGCCGCGGCCAGGCGGCTCTCCAGGTCGGGGCCATAGACTTCGGCGAGCAGCGTCGCCAGCACCGGCGGGCCGGGCGGGACCTCGGCGATCTTGACGGCGGCGCCGTGCCGGCGCGCGATCTCCTGGATGGGGCCGCGCACGCGGGTGGCGATGTCGTGGCTCTGGAGCTTGCGGTCCTTCTTGGGCAGCAGGTTGACCTGCAGATCCGCGACGTTCGGCCCCTGCCGCAGGAAATAGTGCCGGACCAAACCGTTGAAGTTCACGGGCGAGGCCGTGCCGGCGTACACCTCGTAGTCGGTCACTTCGGGCACGGTCGCCAGGTAGCCGCCGATCTCGCGGCTGACCGCGGTCGTCTGTTCGAGCGTGGTGCCCTCGGGCATGTCCACGACGACCTGGAATTCGCTCTTGTTGTCGAACGGCAGCATCTTGACCTGGACCGTGCGCGTCACGAAGAGCAACGAGACGCCCACGGTCAGGACCGCCACCGAGCCCAGCGCGATAGCGCGCCGGCGTCCGTCGGCGATCAGCGGCGACATGATGCGGACGTAGAGCTTGTAAATGCGCGTTTCGTGCAGATGGTACCCGGTCTCCTGGGCCGCGAATTCAGGGTCCTCCGCGAACCCGCCGGTGGCGTCCAGCGGATCGTGCCGGTGGTGTTTGAGCAGACGGATGGCCAGCCAGGGCGTGATCGCCAGGGCGATGAAAAGCGAGAACAGCATCGCCAGCGAGGCGCCGATCGGCATGGGGCGCATGTACGGCCCCATCAGGCCGCGCACGAAGGCCATCGGCAGCAAGGAGGCGATGACGGTGAAGGTGGCCAGGATCGTCGGGTTGCCCACCTCGGCGACCGCCTCCAACGAGGCCAGCAGGCTCGGGCGGCGCGCCATCTTGAAGTGACGGTGGATGTTCTCGACGATGATGATCGCGTCGTCGACGACCAGGCCGGTCACCAGGATCAACGCGAACAGCGTCACCCGGTTGAGCGTGTAGTCGAACAGGTAATAGACGAACAGCGTGAAGCTGAAGGTCGTGGGGATCGTCAAGAAGATGATGAGCGCGCCGCGCCAGCCCATGGCCGGCAGCACGACGAGCACCGCCAGCGCGATGGCCAGCAGCAGGCTGAAGATCAGCTCGTCCGCCTTGTGCTGGGCCGTCTCCCCGTAGTCGCGCGTGATGCGCACGTGGACGTCCGCGGGGACCAGGCGTCCCTTGAGGCCGTCCACGCGGTCGAGCACCTGCTTGGCCACCCGCGTGGCGTCGCTTCCCTTGCGCTTCGAGACCGAGATGGTGGCGGCGGGGAACTCCTCGCCCGGGGCCGGCGCGGGGCCGTCCGCCCACGTCGCGCCGGCGCCGTGCCCGCCGTGGGGGTCGCCGGCGGCGAATCCCCTGCCCACGCCGAGGAAGACGTAGTTGTCGATGTCGGCGGGGCCGTCCGTGACGGACGCGACGTCGCCCAGGCGGACCGGGCGCTCCTGGAAGACGCTGACCACGAGGTCGGCGACGTCGCGCGCCGACGTCAGGAACGTGCCCGCCTCCACCACGAACTCGCGGTCGGCCGCCGGGAAGGAGCCGGCCGGCAGGTTCTGGTTGGCCGATTGCAGCGCGGGCAGGACCGACAGGGCGGTCACGTTGAAGGCGGCCATGCGCTGCGGGTCGAGCTCGACGCGGATGGCGCGGCGCCGCCCGCCGATCAGTTCCACGACGGAGACGTTCTCCACGTCCTGGATCTCGTTCTTGAGCTCGGCGGCGATCTGCCGCAGGGCGAAGTGATCGTACTTGTCGCTCCAGAGCGTGAGGGCGAGCATCGGCACGTCGTCGATCGAGCGCGTCTTGATCAGCGGCGGGAGCACGCCCGGCGGCATCATGTCCATGTTGCCGGTCAGCTTGTTGCACAGCCTCACCATCGCGTCTTCCATGTCGCTGCCGACGAGATAGCGCGCGGTGATCAGCGCAAAGCTCGGATAGCTGCTGGTGTAGACGTACTCGACGCCCTCGATCTCCCAGATCTTCTGCTCCAGGGGCCGGGCCACGCGATTCTCGATCTCGGCGGGCGCGGCGCCCGGCATCATGACCATGACGTCGATCATGGGCACGACGATCTGCGGCTCCTCCTCGCGCGGGGTGAGCCAGATGGCGAACAGACCCAGTATGACCAGGGCGATCATCATCAGCGGCGTCAGCTTGCTGTTGATGAAGGCTTTGGCGAGCCGCGTCGCTGGTCCGTAGGCTTCCGTCATCGAGTCACCACCTTGTCGCCTTCCACGAGCGGACGCTCGGGGGACATCGCGACCGTTTCGCCGTCGCTCAGGCCGGCGAGCACCTCGACCCGGTCGCCGAAGTCGTGGCCCAACCGCACCCAGCGCAGGCGAGCGAGACCCGCCTCGTCGAGCACGAACAAGCCCCGCAGCTGGCCGCGCTCCAGCACCGCCGCGCGCGGGACGAGCACGGCCTGGCGCTCGCCGACCGGCACCAGGACGCGGGCGAACATGCCGGACTTGAGACGGCCGTCCGCGTTGTCCACGCGCGTCTCGATCTCGAAGGTGCGGCTGGCGCGGTCCGCGGCCGCCACGACCTTCTCCAGCACGGCACGTCGGCCGGAGGCGGCCCCCAGGGAGCCGATCTCCACCATGACCGTGTCGCCGATCGCCACCGCCCCGATGTCCTTCTCGCCGAGGCGCGCCACGATCTTCATCTCGTCGACCTGCTCCACGACCACGAGCGGTTGGCCGGGGTTGGCCATGTCGCCAGGCTCGACGGTCTTGCGCACCACGAGTCCGCCGATGGGCGAGACGATATCGAGGTAGCGCAGGTGCGTGGCGAGCTCGGCGCGGCCCGCCTCGGCGGCGGCCAGGCCGGCGCGCGCCCGCTCGCGGCCGGTCAGGACGTCGTCCAGCTGCTGCTTCGAGACGGCCTTTTCGGCGTACAGCCTCTCGAAGCGCGCCGCCATGCGCTCGGCGTTCTCCAGCACGGCGCGCGCCTCGTTGATGCCGGCCTCGACCTGCTCCTGCTTCGCGCGCAGGTCGCCGTCGTCGATGGTGACGAGGCGGGAGCCGCGGCGGACCACGTCGCCTTCGCGCACGTGCACCTGCCGCACCCAGCCCATCATGCGGGTGCTGACCGTCGCGCGCTGGGCGGCCTCGACCGAGCCGCCGACGCTGACGACCACGGGCACGGTCTGCAGCCGGGCCGCGACGGTCGTCGCGCCCACCTCGGCGTGCACGGGGGCGGCGTCGCGCCGCGCGCGGTCGCAGCCCGCGGCGGCGAACAGAGAAATGGCCGCGGCCAACAGCAGGGGCGCGGCGTGGCTCAAGGGGCGGGCGGAACGCGAAACGGAGGTCATGACGCTCACTCCTCCACGGCGGGCGAGGCGCCGCCGGCGTAGGTCAGGCGGGCGAGCCCGACGTTGTAGTCGTGCATGGCCTGAACGAAATTGCCCTCGGCCGCGGTCGCGGCGGCCTGGACGTCGAGCAAGTCGACCATCGAGGCCAGTCCTTCGCGGTACTGGCTTGTGACGATGCGCAGGCTCTCCCGCGCGGCCGCGACGGCGTCGCGCGCGACCGCCACCTTCTCGGCGGCGGCCTCGAGCTCGAGGCGCGCCTGCGTGGCTTCGAGGGCCGCGCGGCGCAACTGGAAATCGTACATGTGGTCGGCGGCGCGCCGCTCGGCCCGCGCCTTCTTCAAGCGCCCCCACTCCTCCAGGCCGGCGAACAGATCCCACGTCGCGTAAACGCCCAGCGTCCAACTTGTGGCGTCGTCGCTGAAGAGGCTCTCGCCGTACCAATCGCGCTCGAGGCTCAGGTTCACGTGTGGCAGCAGGGCGCCGCGCGCCACGCCGACCATGCGCGAGGCAGCCTCGGCGCGCCGCTGGTGGGCCAGGACGTCGAAGCGGGCGGCGAGCAAGGCGTCGTCGCCGGGTTCGGGCAGCGACGTCTGGCCGGGATCGCGCGGCGGGTCGGCGGCGGCGAGCGTCAGCTCGGTGCGCGCGCCGGTCAGCAGCTCGATGTTCTCGCCCGCGAGGAGCGTCAAATGTCGCGTCTCGATCAGCCGCTGCTTGAGGCCGCTGAGGTAGACCTCGGCCTGCAGCGCGTCGGCTTCGGTGGCCATCTCGGCCGCGACCATGGAGCGAGCCTGGCGAGCGTGTCCTTCGGCCGCGGCCACCGCGTTCTCCATGACGGCCGTGAAGGCGCGCGCCAGCACCAGGCCCTCGTAGGTCTGGACGGCCTGGAACTCCACCGTCTGCGCGGCGCGGCGGTGCTCGTAGGCGGCCGCCTGCGCCATCGCGTCGGCGGCGCGCTTGCCGTAGAGCCCCATGCCGCCGTTGAAGAGCGGCTGCCTGAGCAGCAGGCGCGTGATGTTGTTCTCCTCGATCGGCGGATCATTGAGGAAAGCGGGATCGAAGTTCTGCGCCTCGACGATCCGCTTGTTGAGCTTGAAGCCGAACATGTTGAGTGGGTCGTCGGAGCGCAGGAAGAACTCGCCGGCCTGCACCTGGGGCAAGAATCCCCGCCAGGCGCCCAGGGCGTCGCCGGCGGCCGCGTCCGCCAGGGCGCCGCTGGCCGCGAGCATGTCGTTGTGGGCCAGCGCGGCCGCCCTTACCATGTCGAGGGCGACGAAGAGGGTGTCGCCGCGGATCGTCCCGAGCGCTTCGGGCGGGGTGTCCGCGGCGGAGGCCGCCCGCGCCGCCGGTCCGGCCAGGAGCGCCAGCGCCAGCAGGACCGCGGCGGCGGGATCGCGCAGCATCCGTCGGTCCATGGGCTCAGCCTTTCGAGTGGCCGTCCGGGCGCGCAACGGCGATTTCTGGCACACCCATCCGGCGCAGGATGGCGATCAGGGGGCACCAGTCGGTGAAAGCGGACTGCAGGAGATTCAGCCCGACGAAGGCCGTGAACCAGAGCCACCTCGGACTGACCCAGACGGACAGGGCCAGGCTCAGCAGCACGAAGGTTCCGGCCACGAGGCGCAGGATGCGGTGCAGGGTCACGGGACTCCCTCCCTGGGGCGTCATGAATGTAGATGGTTGCATATATTCTTGACCATTAACATGGTAAGACGTGGCCCCTCCGCTGTCAAGGCCAACTTGGCGTGGGTGGGGGACTTTTGGTTTTAAAAGTTTGTCGGACAACGAGTTGGAAAGGTCAAGGAGGGGGTTCGGCATGACCGAACCGCAGGCCAGACTGCTCATCGCCAGTCCGCGTGGCTTCTGCGCGGGCGTGGAGAGGGCCGTGCAGACCGTCGAGAGAGTGCTGGCTCGCCGGCGGGGTCCCGTGTACGTGCGGCGGCAGATCGTGCACAACCGGGCGGTCGTGGAGGGCCTGCGGGCTCGCGGCGTCGTGTTCGTGGACGAGCTCGACGAGGTCCCCGACGGCGCCCTCGTGATCTTCAGCGCCCATGGCGTGGCGCCGGCCGTGCGGCAGGAGGCGAGGGCGCGCGGGCTGGAGGTGATCGACGCCACCTGCCCGCTCGTGTCGAAGGTGCACCTGCAGGTCGCGGGGCACGCGAGGGACGGGTTGCCGATCGTGCTCATCGGGCATGCCGGACACGAGGAAGTGCTCGGCACGATGGGCGAGGCGCCCGGCGGCATCCACCTCGTCACGCGCGTGGAGGACGTCGCGCGACTGCCGCTGCCCGCCGACGGCACCGTCGCCTACGTGACCCAGACCACCCTGGGCGTGGACGAGACCCGGCAGATCGTCGCGGCGCTCCAGGCCCGCTTCCCGCGCCTGCTCGCGCCCGGCCGCGACGACATCTGCTACGCCACCCAGAATCGGCAGGACGCGGTGAAGGAGTTGGCGGCGCGGGGGATCGGGCACCTGCTCGTCGTCGGCTCCCCCAACAGCAGCAACAGCGTCCGCCTGTGCGAGGTCGGGGAGCGCTGCGGCGTGCCGGCCATGCTCATCGCCGGCGCCGGCGACCTGCCGCTGCCCCAGCTGCGCCCGCACCCGCTGCTCGGCCTGACCGCGGGCGCCTCGGCCCCGGAGCACCTCGTGCGCGAAGTGGTCGAGTGCCTGCGCGCCGAGGGCTGGCAACCCGACGAAGTCGTGACCCTGCGGGAGAACCTCTCCTTCGGCCTGCCCGCGGGGGTGGACGGTGAGGGGCCCTGACGGCGGCCGGTCGCTTTGCCCCGGACGTTCGCACCTGTTTAGCTACGAATAAAATTGACTTTGACGTTGATCCCCTGCGCGTCTATCCTGATGCGGAGCCGGGCACGGCCGTCCGTGGCGCGCCCAGTCGCCGACCCGAGGGGCGGACCGATGGATAAGAAGCTGTACGAGCTGCAAGCGGAGCTGTGCAAGACGCTGTCGAACCCCAAGCGGCTCGAAATCCTCGACATCCTGCGCGAAGAGGGGGAGATCTCGGTCAACCAGCTGGCCGATCGGCTCGAGATCCCCAAGGCGAACACCTCGCAACACCTGGCGGTGCTGCGGCAGGCGGGCGTCGTGTCGACGCGCAAGGACGGCATCAACGTCTATTACAGTCTGCGTTCCGCCAAAATCTCCGAGGCCTGCAGCTTGACCCGCGCCATCCTGCTGGAGAAACTGGAGGACCAGGCCGGACTCTCCGACCTGATCCGTCGCGACGTCGAAGCCTGATCCCACCTGCAGGCGGGACCGCGAGGCCGGCCGCGCCGCGTGTGCCGGAGGTCTTGTGTCGCAGCCTGTCTCGGTGCGCTTCCTGCAAATATCCGACGTGCACCTCGGCGCCTCGCTGGCCGACTCGCGCTTGGGGTGGCCGCCCGCGTTGGCCCGGCGCAGGGCCGAAGAGGTCTTCACGGCGTTCGCATCCGCGCTCCGGTTGGCCGACACCGAGGCCTGCCACGGCGTGCTGATCCCCGGGGATCTGTTCGACGGCGACGAGGTCGACGACGCCCTGGCCGCCGCGGCCTTCGCCGCCATTCGCGAGCTGGCGCCGCGCCCGGTCTTCCTCGCGCCCGGCAACCACGATTGCTACGGCCCCGACGGCCCCTATGGGCAGGCGCGCTGGAGCCTGCTCGCCGCCGGCGAGGGGCCGCCGCCGAACCTCGTGCTGTGGCGCGATGAACGGTTCCACACCGTGGTCTGGCCCGGACGGCCCGATGTCACCGTGACCGGATCCGCCTACCTGCGCCCGGCGCGCGTTCACGAGCGCCGCCTGGCGCAACCCGTCGTGGACCCGGCGACCCTGGATCCGGCCCACGTCCACTTGGCCCTGCTCCACGGCTCGCGCGACGACCACGGCTTTCTGCAGGCGCGCAAGGCGACGCTTCCCTTCAGCGCCGCCGAGCTGGCGGCGCAGCCGTTCGACTACACGGCCGTCGGCCACTACCACGCCTCGTCGCCGATCCGCGATCCCGGCACGCAAGAGGTGCGCGGCGGCTACAGCGGCATGCCCGCCTTCATCAACATGGACGAGGACGGGGAAAAGAGCGTGCTGATCGTGGAGGTGACCGTCGTGCCGGGCGAGCCCCGCCGGCGCGAGGTGCGCGTGCAGCGGCGGGTCGTGGATCCGCGCCGGCTGTGGCGACTCGAGATCGACGTGACGGGCCGCGGCGACGCCGAGCAGGTGCGCGCCGCGCTGGCGCGCTCGTGGGAGCAGGCGGGCGTGCGGCCGGCGGACGTGGCGGTCGTGCGCTTTGCGGGTCGCTTGGCCGCGGAGCTGTCGCGGGAGGGCCTGCGCGAGACCGCGACGGACTGGGCGCGCGGGCGGTGCTGGCACGTCGCCGTCCTGTGCGAGCGGCTCGAGCCGGAGATCGACGTCGCGCCGTTTCTGGCCGGCGAGGCGAAGACGCTGCAGGCCCGCTTCGCCCGCGCGTTGACGGAGCGCGCCGAGGCGGCAGAGAGGTCCGAAGACCGAGAGATCGCGCGTCGCGCTCTGTCGTACGGCCTGGAGGCGATCGTCACGGGACGGATCCGCCGCCGCTGGGAGCCCGACGACGCCGCGCCGGCCTGGAGCCCGTCCGAGGAGGGCGCGCCGGACGATGGGCCCGGCGGCGCGCCGGAGGCGCCGGCATGAAGCTCCTGCTGCTGCGCGTGCGGGGCTTCGGCGGTCTGACGCCCGGCGAATATCGCTTCACCGATCGCACCCTCGTCGTGGAGAGCAACGCGACGGGCAAGAGCACGCTCGTGGCGGCGGTGCGGGCGGCGCTCTACGGCCTCGAGGCGGACCGCAGGCGGCAGAAGGGCTTCACCGATCACGAGGCCTGGCGCCCGTGGGCCGGCAGCGAGTACGGCCTGGCGCTGACCGTCGAGACGCGGGACGGCTGCTTCACCGTCGAGCGGGACTTTTCGCGCGCGGGCGGCGAGCTCGCGGTGCGCGACGGCGCCGGCCTCGACGTCACCTCCACGTTCCTGGCCGGGCGGGGCCGCGACCGCGTGGGCGAGCGCCTGACCGGCGTGGAGGAAGCCGCGTTCCTGCGCGCCGCCCTGGCGATCGACCGCAGTTGGGGCGCCTTCCCAGGGGAGGAGCCCGGCGGGAACCTGGCGGATCTGCTCGGGAGCGTCGTGAGCAGCGACGAGGGCGGCGGGCCGGCGTCGGCGGCGCTGGCGGCCTGCGACGAGGCGCTCAGGCACTACGACGGTGCGATGCTCAAGGGAACGGGGCTGGTCGACACGGAGATCCAACGCCTCGAGCAGCGCCTGCGCGAGATCCGCGACGATCGCGAGGCCACGACGGCCAGGCACGAGGAGGCCCTCGTCGAGCTGGCGCGGCTCGCCGAGCTGCGCGAGAGCCTGGCCGGCCTCGATGCCGCGCTGGCCGAGGTCCGGCGCCGCCGTCTGCGGGCGCAGGCGGCCGCGCTGGCGCGCGCGCGCAAGGCGCGCCTGGAGCTGGAGGCCGAGCTGGCGGCGGCGCGCGAGTCGGCGGCGGGCGCGGCGCACCTCAGGAATTTTCCTGTCGGGCGCGAGGCCGAGCTCGCGTCGTTGGCCGAACGGTGCGCGCAAGCCGACGAGGAGGCGCGCGCGCAGCGCCGGCGCCTGGACGAAGCGCTGCGCCCCGAGCTGATCCTGAGCGAGAGCGAGCTGGCGCAGATCGGCGAGCCGGGCGATGGCGTCACGGGCGATCTGGCGGGGGGCGTGGGCGCGCTGCTCGAGCGGCGCGCGCGCTGGGCGCAACTGCGGGGCGAGCGCGACGCGCTGCGCGAGCGCATCGTCGAGGAAGGCGAGGATCTGCCGCTGCAGGAAGCGCTGCGTGACGGCCTGGCGCGCTTGAGCGAGACCGAGCGGAGTTTCCTGGGCGGCCAGGAGCGCCTCGCTTTCGCGCGCATCGATCTGCTGGCGCGGCTGGACCGCGACCGGCGCGACACGCGCGAGGCGATGGCGGCGTGGACGGCGGGCGCGCGCCGCCATGCCCTGGGCCGGGGCCTGGCCGTCGCGCTCGCCGGCGTCGCCCTCGCGTGCGTGGCGCTGGCGCTGGCGCCCTGGCCCGGCGGCGCGCCGCTGCCGCTGCCGCGCTGGCCGGCCGTCGCGGTCGCCGTGCCGGTCGCGTGCGTGGCCGCGGCTCTCGCCTTCCGCCTGCACCGGCGGCGCGACGCCCTGCTGCGCCGGCGCGTGCTGCAGGGGAGCGCGCGGCTGTCGGCGCTGGCGCAGGAGCAGAAGGCGCTGGACGGACGCGAGGCGGCCCGGCGCCAGCGGCTGGCGGAACTGGCGCCGGCGCTGTTGGGCGCCGCGCGCGCGCGCGAGCTGATCGCCGACCCGGATGATCTCGCGGTCCTTTACGGGCATCACGAGTCGTTCCGCATCCGTCACGACGCCTGGTTCCGGCTCGGCGAGCGCCTGCAGGAGGAGGAGGCGGAGATCGACCGCCTGCGCGCGCGCCTGGTCCCGTTCCTGCCGGCGGGCGGCGAGGACATCGCAGCGGGCGAGGACGCCGGCGCGTCCGGCGCCGCCGCGCTGCTGCAGAAGGAGCTGGCGCGCCGCCTGCGCCGCGAGCAACTGGTGGAGCGGCGCGCGCGCGCCCGCGAGGCGATCGCCGCCGCCGAGCGCGCCGCGGCCGAGCACGCCACGCGGGCGCAGCAGGCGTGCCACCGCGCGGCGGGCGTGCTGGCGATCCTGCCCGCCGACTGCCGGCTGCCCGGTCCGCCGGCCGCCGCCGCGGAAGCGGTCCGCGTCAGCGAGGAGATCGAACGCCTGGCCGCTTCCTTCCGCGGCGATCCGGCCGGCGTCGCCGACTGGTTCGCCGCCCGGGCCGCCGAGGCCGCCAACGCTCGCCGCCTGCTGGACGAGACGCTGCCCGCGCTCGAGCGCCGACTGGCCGAGATGCCCGATCCGCGCGAGACAGAGCGGCGGCTCGCCGAGGTCGAGGGCGAGCTGGCGCTGCTGGCGGCCGCCGCGGGCGAGGCGGACGGCGCCCGGGACGCGCCGCCGCGCGAGCTGCTCACGGTGGACGAACTGGTGGCCAAGGGCGAGGCGCTGCTGGAAAGACGCGCGGCGCTCGCCGCGGAAATCGCGCGCCTGGCCGGCGCCGTGGCCGAGGTCGAGAAGGAGCGGCGCGCCCACCTGCCGGAGCTGGCGCGCCGGGAGCGCGAGCTGAGGGGGGCGCTGGGCCGCGCCCGGGAGTTCCGCGCCGCCGTCACGCTCGCGCGCGACGAGATCGCGCGGCTGGCCGGCGATGTCTACGCGCGCTGGGCCGTCCAGCTCGACGCGGACGCCGCCAGGCTGGCGGCGAAGCTGAGCCCGGAGATCGCGGGCATCAGCTTCACGCCCGAATTGGACTTCACGATCACGCTCGCCGATGGCCGTCGCCTCGAGGCCGCGCGCGCCGACCGCCAGCTCAGCAGCGGCGCCCGCGACCAGCTCATGCTGGCCATCCGCCTGGCGCTGGCGCGTTTTTTGGCCCGACCCGGCGAGCCGCTGCCGCTGGTGCTCGACGACCCCTTCGCCCGCTGGGACGACGCGCGCTTCGCGCGCGGCATGGCGGCCCTGGGCGAGGACGCGGCCGGCCACCAGGTGATCCTGCTCACCTGCCAGGCGCAGCGCCTGCGCTGGCTCCACGGCGCGGACCCGGCCGCGGCCGCCGGCTGGACGCGCCTGATCGTGTCGCGGGCCTGAAAAAGGGGCGGCCCCCGATCAGGGGGCGCCCCCGTTCGCTGATCCCGCCGGCCGCGGCTTATTTCAGCAACGTCGCCCTGTTGACGGTCCGGTGGCCGGCCGACGCGACTTCATAGAAATAGACGCCCGACTCCACGCCCTTGCCCTGGTCGTCGACGCCGTCCCACTCCAACGACCCCTCGCGCGCGGTCACGATGCCGTCGAACAGGGTCCGGACCAGTTCGCCCCGGACGTTGAAGATCCTGACCGTCAGGACGCCGGCCTGCGGCAGGGAGTACGCGATCGTCATCTTCGGGTTGAAGGGGTTCGGGTAGCTCCTGGCCGCGAACACGGGGTCGGGGGCATCCAGCTGCGGCCAGGCCTTCGCGGCTTCTTGCCCGGGCGGCGAGAACGGGACGCTCCAGTCGCCCATCGTCGGGGGATCGCCGTCGAAGTCCGTCGTGGAGATGACGACGTCGTCGACCGACACGACGATGTTGTCCAGCGCACAAGCGCCCCAGGTCGGCCACGAGCAGTCGGCGTCGCTCCAGGCGGTATCTGATGTGAATTCCCAGCGCAGATGGATTTTCCCCTTGCCCTTGGAATCGAGCACGGTCACCCAGAATGTCTCGTCGACGACGTACGGCGTGAAGACATTCGTTAGGTAGTCACGGTTTTTGCTGGTCAAGACGATCACGTTCTCCATGATGCCCTCGCGCTCCACCTGAAGGCGGATGTAATCGTAGTCGGGCTCGATATCGTAGTTCAGCAGGGCCTGCACCCGCACCTTGACGGTCGCGCTGGGATCGGGAACGGAGCCCACGAAATCCACGCGCTCCGTCCAATTGTTGCCGTAGCCCTGCGGCGGATCGGAGGGGCTGCACGGCGCGTACAGCGCGCCGCACCAGAGGCCGTTGCCCGTGCCGGGATTGATCCAGGTCGAGATCTGCCAGTGCGAGGCGACGGGATCCTTCTTGGCCGCGGCGTCGGTGCCGGCCAGCAGGATCGCGCCCCAGAGCAGTGCCAGGCACAGGAGCAATGCGCGTTTTCTCATGACTCCCACCTCGTGTTTGTTGGCGTGAACCACCCCGCGCCGCCCCATTTCCATGCATGGCATCAGGACCGGCGCGCAAACCCAGGCGACTCTGCGGAAACAATATTGACTTCGATTTGCATGTGCAGATGAAATTACGGAAAGGGGGCGAACCCGTCAATGCGGGCCAAGGCGCGCGCTCAAACCTTGCGGAGCTTGGCCAGGCGCGCGTTTTGCGCCCGGTAGAGGCAGTGGGGGAAGGCCGCGCGGACGTCGTCGGTGTGGGCCAGCACCGAGCCGCGGCAGGCGCCGTGGCAGGCGGCGAAGTTGTCGCAGGTGCGGCAGGGCGCGGCGATGGTCTCCCGCGGAAAATTCGCCATGGCCAGCATCTGGGGCAGTTGCCAGATCTCCTCCAGGGGCCGCTGGCGCACGTTGCCGACCCGGAACTGCTCGTACGAGAGCGCGGTGCAGGGGTAGACGTCGCCGTTGGCCTTCAGATAGAGCGTCTTCACTCCCGCGACACACGTGTGGAAGCCAAAGTCGGGGGGCACCGGGCCGAAGCCCACGTCGAAGGTCATGACGAGCGACGGGTCTTCCTGGGTCTCCTTGACGAAGTCCAGCACGTCCGCCACCGCGTCGCGCAGGAGCAGCCGCTCCTTGATCCGGTCCTGCCGCCCGCGGCCGGTCGGCGTGAAGCCGCAGAAACGGATTGCGTCCACGCCCACGCGCTTGCCCAGCGCGATCATCTCGCGCGCGTCGGCCAGGTTCTCCCGGCCCACCACGCACGCCATGAAAACGCGCGCGCCCAACTCCTTGGCCGTTTGCAGAGCCTGCACGATCCGGTGGAACTCCTCGTCGGTCGTGCCGCGGATCCGGCGGTTCATCTCCGGCGTGGAGCCGTCGAGGCTGATCTGCATGGTGTGGCAGCCGGCCTGCATCAACTTCGCCGCGCGCTCGCGGCTCAGCAGCACGCCGTTGGTGGTGATGTTGCTGCGAATCCCCCGGGACCAGGCGTACTCGGTCAACTCTTCCAGGTCCTGGCGCAGGAGCGGCTCGCCGCCGGTCCAGCCGATCATCTCGACGCCGATGGCGGCCAGGGAATCGATGACGCGCCGGCACTGCTCGGTCGTCAGCTCGTCGCCGCGGCCCTTGCCGGCCGCGGTGAAGCAGTGGAAGCAGTGCAGGTTGCACTGGTTGGTGATCTCCCAGCCGATGATCTCGGGTTTGCGCTCGTCCGTCGTGGTCATGTCGCGCCCACCAGGTTTTGCCGGCTTCTGGCGCCGCCGGTCACGGTTTCTGTTGCTTGGCCGCGGCCGCCGCGTAGGCGATTTCCAGCATGTCCCCCAGGTTGTAGCGCCAGGTCGCGCACTCGCCCCGCGAGGCGCCCGGGTTTTCCCGACCCCGGGCCGGACATCCGCCCATGCAGACCGGCGAGTACGCGCAAGGTCCGCAGTCGGCCAGCGCCAGCGGCTGCCACGCGCGGTAGGCCTCGAGGTTCGCCCGCTGACGCTCGCTCGCCGCGTCCGAAAAGATGCTGCCGATGGACTTCTCGGCGTCGTCGCAGAGGTCCTCCCAGCACTTGAAGAGCAGCCCGGTGGGCGACACGACGTAATATCCCTCGGCGACGGCCCCGCAGATGCCTCCCGACGAGACGCGCGGGCGGCTGATCTGCTCGATGCCGTCGGCGGCGAGGCGGCGGTAGATCCTGGTCATGATGCGGGCGAAATCCTCGTTGTCGTGGCAGCGCTCCCGGATGTCGGCGCAGGCCTCCCCGGCCGGCGTGATGGGCGCGAAGGTCACCTTGACCTTGCCCAGGATGCCGCGCTCGTGCAGCAGCGCGACCACCTCGTGGACCGAGTCCACGTTGTCCTTGTCGATGTTGATGCGCACGTTGACCGCCAGGATGTCGGCCGTCCGGCTCAGGTTGTCGACGATGCGCTCGAACGTGCCCTGGCCGTTGCGCAGCTTGCGCCGGCGGTCGTGCGCCGGCGCCGGCCCGTCCAGCGTGACCTGGGCCTGCTGGACGCCCAACTCGCGCAGGCGCGTCGCCATGGCGGCGTCCATCAGGTAGCCGTTGGTGACGATCAGGCAGGGATGCAGCTTGACCTTGTGCCGCGCCGCCAGCTCGACGAGTTGCTGCTGCAATTTCTCGATCATGGCGAAGCAGAGCGTGGGCTCGCCGCCGAACCAGCAGACGCGCAACCCCTCGGCGTGGTAGAGGCGGCGATCGGCGAACGCCAACAGCGCCCGCTGGGTCTCTTCGCTCATCCGCGCCCCGGAGCGCGACTCGAAGCAGTAGTCGCAGGCGAAGTTGCACGCCAGGGTCGGCGCGACGGTCAAGGCGAGCGTCGTGCCTTCCAGCCGGTCCGAGCGGGACTTCAACCGGAGGGAGGCCGGCTGATCGAGGGTGTCGGGGATGACGAAGCCGCCCGCGCGCAGGCACTCGAGGAACTCGGCGGCCTGGCCCTCGCGAGGCCGGTCGGGATGGGCCAGGATGTCCTGGACGAGCGGGTAGTTCTCGCGTTCGATCTCCGCCACGGCGCCCGAGCACGTGTTGTAGGCGAGGACGATCCGGCCGTCCAGGATGGGGAAGAAGAGATTGTAGGGTGATGGCTTCATGAATCCTCGGACGCGGCGGCGCTCGCCTGGCCGCGCGTGTTGGGCCTGAACATGCGATGCGCCGGTCCCCCTCGGGGCCGGCGCATCGCGGAGCGAGCCAGCGCTCAGTCGATCTTGTCGTTGTACTTGCCGCAGATGATCAGGTACGGGCCCTTGGCTGCGCACCAGACGATGTTCGTGGACTTCGTCTCGAAGCCGGGCAGGGAAAGCAGCTTCATCGGACAGCCTCCTGTTGAGGAATCAAAACTGGCTCAAAAGCGTACATGTGTTTGCGCCGGCGCGTCAAGAGCGCTGGCGCAGATCTGACGCCGTGCCGCGCACGCCGAAGCCCCCGCCCTGCGCAGGGCGGGGGCTCGTTTTGGTGCACGCGCCGCATCCGGCGGCGCGCCCGTGCAGAACCTGGCCTACGGCACGACCAGCAGCCTGCTGCAGATGATGTAGAACGGGCCCTTGGCCGCGCACCAGTTGATCTGCGACGACTTCACCTCGAAGCCCGGTAGGGAAATCAGCTTCATGGACCAGCCTCCTGGGTGTGGGGTGAGCGTGAGAGGCAAGTGTACGATTTTTTGCACAAAGGGGTCAAGCGCTTTGCGCGCAAAGCGCGGGCGCGGCATAACAGGGCGGGTCCTGTCCTAAAGCCCGAGCCCCCATCCTCCAGGAGGACGGGGGCTCCCGTCGCGGATCGCGGGCGAAAGGCCGCGCGATCGCCGCCCGCCACGGCGGGCGCCGGCGGCAAGGACTGGGGCTACGGCTTGTGCGGCCCCTTGATGAAATACACCATGCAGATGATGTAGTACGGGGAATCGGCAGAGGAAAGGAGCTTCTGCGACCCTTCCATCTCGAATCCCGGGAGCGCGACCAGCTTCATGAAACCGCCTCCTGTTGTGGGGTGGACCGAGCACCAGCGTACGATTTTTTGCGCCAGGGTGTCAAGAACCCTCGCGCACGAAGAGCAGGTTGAGCGTCGCCTGTTCGGGCGTGCCGTCGTCGTCGAAATCGTACTCCACGCTGGCGCCGCTCAAGCCCAGGCTGTCGCCGGAGAGCGCGACGTCGAATTGCCAGGAAAACGGCATGCCCTCCGGCGTCAGGCTCAAGGTCTCGCCGCCCAGCGTCCACGTTCCGTTCGTCGTGAATGACGCCTCGGCCGGGGGCGTGACGACGAATTCGAAATCGCCGCCCTCGCCCAGCGTGAGCGTGACGCTCCCGCCGAGTGCGACCAGATCGACCGCGGTGTTCGGCGGCTCGCTCATCACGTACTCGGCCTTGGTGGCGTTCCAGGTGCCCGTGATCTCTTCCGGCGCCGGCCCGGACGGCTCGTCGTCTCCGCATCCCGCGACCGCGCCGAACAGCAGCGCCAGCGCGCAGACTGGCCAATTCGTGCGCATGTTCGCCCCCCTCCAGGCTGAAGTGAACCGGGGCGCATTCTAAGCCAGCCGGCCGCCCGCCTCAAGGGCCGGGACGCGCGCGTCCGCTGATGGGCCGTGCGCCGGCGCGCGATCTCCTTGTGTTTCGCTGGGCGTTTCAAGACGCGACAAGGCCGACAACGTGGGCCGCTCGGCACTTCGCGCGCACTCCAAACGCCGAGGGTGATACACTTCCTGCCTCGCCCAGCGTGGCCATCGATGGGGGACGACGGCCGCTTGGCCCGCTCGCACGCGCGGCCGCCGAGTGATCTTCAGCACAAGGGGGAAGTGCCATGAGAAGACTCTTGGTGGGGGGAGCCTTGCTGGCGGTCGGGCTGTTGACGCTCGGCTGCAGCCGGGACCTGGGCGTCGAGCCAGCGGGGATGTCGGACCTGGATCAGCTCGCCGCCATGGAACTGAACGCGCGCGTGGCGGCGATGCGCTTCGTCGAGAGCGCGGGCTGGGAGAAGGACCCGCAGGCGTGGGCAGAGGCGACCGCGGCCGTGGCGAAGAGTTCAACGGATACCGACTGGCAATGTTTCTTCGGCGCCAGCCGCGAGGTGATCGTGGATGACGTGGTGCATTATTGGATGAACGTGATCGTGACAACGACAGGAGACCAGATCCGCCTGCACAGGGTCGTGCGCGAGATCAAGCCCTGGGAGCCGATCAAAACGGACGACGCGCTTGTCCTTTGCCACGGCGATCTGAAGGACTTCGAGGGGATGTTCATGCCGGGCCAGTTCTCGCCGAATCTGCCCGACGATTTCGGGTTCGCCGTCTATCTCGCGCGCAACAACGTGGACGTGTTTGGGATCGACCAGGCCTGGAATCTCGTGCCGGCCGAGCAGACGGATTTCTCGACGTTCCAGGATTGGGGCATCGAGCGGGAAATGCTGAATCTCTCCACCGCTTGCATGGGAGCCCGAAACATTCGCTACCACACCGGGCAGGGCCTCGACAAGATACTGCTGCTGGGTTACAGCAGCGGCGCCGTGACAGGCTACGCGCTTCTCAATGCACAGACCCAATGGGCTGAAACAAACCAAAGTGTCAGAGGGTTCATCGCCGCGGATCTTGGAATCAAGTCGGACGACCCGGCTTGCATCGAATCCTTTATGGGGTACTACAATTATTACAAATCGCTGTATGACGCCGGGCAGTACCAGGATCCACTGATCTTCCGGGATGTCGCGCTGAGGGCGCGGACCGATCCCGACGGGGAGTCGGTTTATATTCCGGGCCTGACCAACCTGCAATGCGCCCTGTTCTTCGGCGGCGGGGAGATCTTCCCGCCCATGACGACGCACTACCACGCCCCGATCCTGGCGGACGGCCTGCCGGTGGGCTTCCAGTACGTCACCGTCGACCAGTGGCTCGACTTCCTCGAGAACACGGCCGCATACGAGCCGATTCTCTTCGAGCTCGAGTACTGCGCATTGCTCGCCGGCCTGGACAGCCCCTACGACGATCATCTGGCGCAGGTGACCATGCCCGTGCTGGACATCGGCGCCGCCGGGGGCATTGGCCCCTACACGGCGGCCACGGTCGGCTATCTGGGCAGCACCGACGTCACGCAGCTGTACGTTTCAACCAATGCCGATCCGGTGCTCGATTACGGCCACATCGACATCTTCACGGGCGACAACGCGGAGCATTTGGTCTGGAAGCCGATCCTGGACTGGGTACGGGCGCACGCGGCGACGCGCGGCGGCAGCAGCCGCGCCGTGGCGTGCATGGACACGCCGTAGCCGTCGCTCGCTCCTAAGAGGGCGAGGCCGTCCAGCTTGCCGCACGGGGCCCCCGCCGCGAGGGCGGGGGCCCCGTCGTCGCAGGACGGGGGCCGAGGTCACGCGAAGCGCAGCAGCGGTTCTGCGGCGCCGCGCGGGCAGACCTCGCCGATCACCGCGGCGCAGGGCGCGCCGGCGGCCAGGATGGCGTCCACGAGCTCGGCGCAGCGCGGCGCCGGCACGGCCACGAGCAGCCCGCCCGAGGTCTGCGGGTCGTTGAGCAGGCCGCGCATGCCGTCGCTCAGGCCCGGCGCGTAGCTCACGTGCGGGCCGGTCCAGTCGTCGTTGGCCTGCGTGCCGCCGCAGGTGTGGCCCGCGGCGCACAGTTCGACGGCGCTGGGCAGCAGGGGCAGCGCGCCGGTGTCGATCGCGAGCGCGACGCCCGCGCCGCGCGCCATCTCGAGGGCGTGGCCGGTCAGGCCGAAGCCGGTGACGTCGGTGGCGGCCGTGGCGCCGTGCTCGTGCAGGATCTCGCCGGCGCGGTTGAGCGCGGCCATGGTCTGCACCAGCGCGCGGTAGCCCGCCGAGCCCGGCGGCAGCAGGCCCTTCTTGTGGGCGGCCGCGAGCGCGCCCGTACCGAGCGGCTTGGTGAGCACGATACGATCGCCGGGGCGCGCGGTGCTGTTGCGCAGGACGCGGTCGGGGTGGACGAGGCCGGTGACCGACAGGCCGAACTTCACCTCGGCGTCGCGCACCGTGTGTCCGCCCGCCACGGCCACGCCCGCCTCGGCGCACTTGGCGGCCGCGCCCGCCAAGATCGCGCCCAGCGCCGCGGGCGGCAGCTCGGCCTGCGGATAGCCGCAGAGGTTGAGCGCGACAAGGGGTCGTCCGCCCATCGCCCAGACGTCGCTGAGGGAGTTGGCGGCGGCGACGGCGCCGAAGTCCTCCGGCACGTCCACCACCGGCGTGATGAAGTCGGCCGTCACGACCAGGGCGCGCTGGGCGTCGAGACGGTAGACCCCTGCGTCGTCCGCTTTCTCGAACCCCACGAGCAGGGCCGGGTCGGCGGTGAATTGCACGCCAGCGAGCACGCGGGCCAGGTCCCCCGGCCCGAGCTTGGCCGCTCAGCCGGCGCTCTTGGCGTAGCGCGTCAGGCGCGTCTCATCACCGGGCAGCATGTTCACCTCCCCGCGGGTCCCTGGCCGTAGGAACCGGGGCGCGGCGGCGGTTCGTCGGGCCGGCCCTCGCCGGGGCCGCCGGCGCGACGCGGCAGCGGCAGCACGCCGGCGAGATCGCCGATCACGTTGATCAGCTCGCCGTCGGCCGGCACCACGATCTTGGTGTTGTGGGCGAGCGAGCGCTCGAGCACCTCGAGGCGCTTCAGGAGCTGCGCGTTGCCCACGAAGTACTGGTTCGCCGCCTCGTTGATCAGCTTGATCGCCTGCGCCTCGCCCTCGGCCTCCAGGACGCGCGCCTGCTTCACGCCGTCGGCCTTCTTGATCTCGGCGCGACGGGCGCCGTCCGCGACGGTCTCGGTCGCGGTCGCGAAGTCGACGGCGGCGATCTTCTCGTTCTCCGCCTTGACGACCTTGTTCATGGTCTCCTGGACGTCCTTGGGCGGATCGATCTCCTTGAGCTCCGTGCGCACGATGTCGATGCCCCAGTTCGCGGTCTCCTTGCGCAGCGTCTTCTGCAGCTCGTCGTTGATCCGGCCGCGCTCGCTGTTGGCCGACTTCAGGGTCATCGTGCCGATGATGTTGCGCAGGGTCGTGCGGGCCAGGTTGACGATCTGGTAGTGGTAGTTGTTCACGAAGTACTGGGAGTTCTTCACGCTCTCCTCGTCGTCCTTGACCTTGAAGTAGACCTGGGCGTCGACGCGGGCGTTGAGGTTGTCGTTGGTGATGATCTCCTGCGGCTCGGCGTCGACCATGGTCTCGGTGATGTTGACCTGGTACAGGCGGTCGATGACCGGAATGACCCAGTTGAAGCCCGGCGAGGCGAAGCGCTGGTAGCGCCCGAGCCTCTCCACCAGGCCGCGATGCGTCGGCCTCACGATGCGGATGCCGCACAAGAACAGCACGACGAACAGAACCGCCGCCAGGGCCGCGTAGTTCATGTCCTCTCCCTCCCCGGCGCCGCGCCGCGGCGTCAGAAATTGAAATGGTCCTCGAACTGGAAGACGTTTTCCCCCTCGCGGGTGCGGGCGCATTCGAAGCGCAGGTTCAGGGAGGAAAGGTTCATGTGCGCGCCGGCGCCCCAGCTCATCAGGGGAGAGCCCGGCGAGCCGCCGTCGTACCAGGCGTCGCCCGCGTCCCAGAACAGGTGGACGCCGATCCCGATCACGTGGCCCTCGCTGGAGATGGGCATGAGGAACAGCGGCCAGCGGTACTCGGCGCTCAGCAGCCAGCCCTCCTCGCCCTCGAGCGACGCGTAGCGGTAGCCGCGGATGGTCTCGGGGCCGCCCCACCAGAGGCGGTCCTCCAGCGGCACGGCGTTGCTGACCCGGCGACCCCAGGCGCGCAGGGCGAGCACCTTGTGCAGCGGCATCGGCACGAACTGGCGCAGGTCGCCGATCACCTCGGAGTAGGAGTCGAAGCCGTCGCTGATCGCGCGCCTGGCGATGATGCGATGCCACGCGCCGCCCGTCGGGTAGAACTCGAGATCGCGCGTGTCGCGGCCGAGCGTGAGCCCGAGCGTGAAGCGGTTGCGCCAGCCGTGCGTCCAGAGCAGGTCCGCCGCGAGATCGTCGCCCCGGTCCGGCGCGTGCTCCACGACATCGCTGTGCTGTCGGAAACCCATGAACGTTCCCGCCGCGTCCAGGTAGAGCGAGCCCGGCAGCAGGGCCCGCAGATGCCCCCCCGCGTCCCAGGTCGTGTACTTGGTCGGCCGGTACACGAACTCGGCCCGCTCCCACCCCGCGCCCAGGCCGCCCGCGAGCCACGACCGGTTCGCGAGCCAGGGACGCTCCCACGACGCGCGCGCGCCCAGCACGCGGATCGCGGTCGCCTCGGCGGCGATCTTCTCGCCGCGACCCCGGAAGTTGCCCTCCTGGACGCGCCCCCCGAGCCGGTACTTGTGCCGTCGCGAGTAGTCGATGAGAGGGTACCAGTGGAGGGTCTGCTCTTCCTCGACCGTGATCGTGACCATGACCACGACGGTGCCGTCCGCGTCCTCTTCCTCCTCGAGCTCGATGTCGACGAAGGCGAAGGCCCCCAGGTCCTCGAGGCGATCCCAGGCCAGCTCGACCTTCTTCGGCGCGAACGGCTCGCCCGCGGCGAAGCCCAGCTCGCGCAGAATGACGGCGGCGGCGGTGCGCGTGTTGCCCGCGACCTCGATGGAGCCGAAAACGCGCGCCGGCGGCGCCGTCGCCTGGGTCGCCGCGCTGTCGGGCGGCGCCTGGGCGGCGCAGGGCGCGGCGCCGAGCGACCCCAGGCAGGCCAGCAGGAGGGCGCTCGTCGCGGCCAGACGCGGAGGGATGAGAGGGGTCATGCGGACCTCGCTCCTGCGCGACGGCGGGGGAAAACTCCGTACGAAACGCCATTTAACACGTGGCTCGGCGCGCTGTCCAGCGGGGAGGGTCAGGAACCGAGGGCGCTGGCCGTGACCTCGGCGGGCCTGGGAGCGGGCGCGCGTGCGAATCCGTCCGGCGCGAACGCCACGCACTGCACGCCGAACTCTTCCCAGCCGGCCGCGAGGTCCACGGGTCCGAGCGAAGCGAGCAGCCGCAGGGCCTCGTCCGCGTCGGCGGCCGCGACGAGCCGCGTCTCGAGCCGGGCCTGGACGAGCGCACCGAGCAACCGGCGCACGAAACCCTCGCCGGCCGTCTCGGCGTGCTGCAGGAAGGCCTCGTAGAAGCACGAGGGGGCGACGATGCGGAAGGCGCACGAGCCGCGGGCCGTGGTGCCGCCCGGCAGGCGCAGCGGCGAGACCTCGCCCCACCGGCAGGCCAGGACCGAGCGGGTGTCGAGCATGAACAGGCGCGCTTCGGGCGGAATCGCGGCGGGCTGCGACCCCACGGGCAGCAGGTGCGCGCCCTCCAGCCAGACCCGGCGCGGGGCGCCGTCCTGCACCAGCAAGGCCGTCTGCCCGGCGCGCAATTGCAGCAGGAGCGAGGCGTCGGCGAAGGAGCGCAGGTCCAAGGGGCCCTGCACGACGCCGTCGCGCGGGTCGAACGACCAGACCACGGGCTCGCGCTCGCCCGGCCCGATTTCCCAGACATCGCCGGTGGTCGTTTCCTGGCGCGCGTTCACGGCAACCGCCCCTCTCTGTCCATGCCGGCTCCTTCCGCGTCCCAGTCCAGCCCCAGCAGCAGATTGCGGGCCTGCGTGGCCTCGCCCAGGGCCGCCAGGCCGCGCGAGAGGCGGGCGGCCTCGCGCGTGAACCAGCGCGACGAGCGCGCGTCGCGCGAGAGCGCGCGGGTCAGCGCGCGCGCCTCCTCGAGCAGCGCCAGCATGCGCAGGTCGATCTCCTCCAGCTCGGAGATGGCGCCGCGGTCGTCGGGCGGCAGGCAGATCTCGCCGCCGCGGTTGAGCCGGCGGAAGATGCCGCCGATCCGCTCGATCAGCGTGTCGATCGTGTCGTGCTGTTCGTCGGTGATCAGTTGGGGGTGCCGCTCGACCACGCGCAGCAACTGGTCGCCGCATTCCTTCAGGAGGCAGCCCAGCGCCAGCCGCCAGGCGCGCTCCTCCGCTGCCGCGCCGTCCGTGGCGGCGTAGCTGGCGTAGTCCGGCATGCTGCGGATGACGCGGGTCAGTTCGGCGAAACCAAGGGTTGCCGCTGCGCTCATGCCCGACCGCTCTCCCCAGTTGTCCGTCCCGTTGCCACGGCCGGCGAGCCGCCCCGCCGGGGCCCGGCGCGTCAAGACGGGTCGTTGGCCGACTCGATCCCGCAACCGCAAGGAACGTTCCACCGCGACGGGGGCGGCCGGGAAGCGGCAACGGTGGCCGCCGCCGCCGCTGACCGTTGTCGTTGTTGGACTTGAATCGCGGGGAGATTCCTGCCGGGTCGGCACCGCCGGTGCCCGGCGCGGGGTCGGATGTCAAAAGCACCGGCCGCCCCGGCAGAAAGATGCAGATTGCAGGCGGCGGCGGGGCGCCCGGGCCTCAGCGCGCGAGGACCGGGTTGGTCAGGCGGCCGATGCCCTCGATCTCCACCTCCACGACGTCGCCGGGCCGCAAGAACCGCGGCGGGTCGCGGTAGATGCCGACTCCGCCCGGCGTCCCGGTCGAGATCAGGTCGCCGGGCAGCAGCGTCATGTGGAGGCTGGCCCACCGGATCAGTTCGTCCACCGGGAAGATCAACTGGCGCGTGTTGCTGCGCTGCCAGCTCTCGCCGTTGAGGTAGCCCGCGACGGCCAGGCCGTTGGCCAGATCGGGCAGCTCGTCGGGCGTGACGATCCAGGGGCCGCAAGGCCCGCCCGTGTCGATGCTCTTGCCGCGGAACCACTGCTTGTCCGCGTACTGCGCCTCGCGGTCGGAGACGTCGTTGAAGCACATGTAGCCCGCGATGTGGTCGCGTGCCCGCTCCCGCGGGATCGCGCGCCCGGCGCGGCCGATGACGACCGCCAGCTCGGCCTCGCCGTCGACCTGCGTCAGGTCGGCGTCGAGCAGGATCGGCCCGGCCGGGGACTGCAGGCAGGAAGGCGCCTTCGCGAACAGCAACGGCCGGTCGGGCAGCGGCTTGTGCTGCTCCTCGGCGTGGTCGCGGTAGTTCAGCCCGACCGCGATGATCTTGGACGGCGCGGGAACGGGCGGCAGCAGCTCCACGCCGGCCAAAGGAAACAGCGCGGTGGCCGGGCGCAGCTCCCCCTGCTGGCTGGCGTCGCGCGCCAGGCGCGCGACCCGTTGCATGAGAGCCGGCTCGCCGAGCAGCTCGTTCCAGCGCCCCGGCAGCCCGGGATCGGCCGCGCCCAGGTCGAGGCCGATGGCATCGTCCAGGGCCAGGCCCGGCCGGGCGTCCGATCCGCGGCGGAAGGTGATGAGTTTCATGCGGGCCAATATAGGAAAAGGCCGGGACAGTGTCCCGGCCTTTCCCGCGCGAGAGAGGCAGGCTACTTCACCTCGATGCGGCGCGGCAGCGCCTGCGCCGACTTGGGCAGGGTCACCACGAGCACGCCGCGCTCGAGGTGGGCGCTGATGCCCGCGGCGTCGACGCCGCGACCGACCGTGAAGGAGCGACGGTACTGCACCCTTCCGGCGCGCTCGTCGCGCAGCGCCTTGAAGCCCTCCGGCATGGCCGCCGCGCGCTTGGCGCTGATCGTGAGGGTCTGGTCCTCGAGCTCCAGCTCCAGGTCGCCGCGCTCGACGCCCGGCAGATCCATCACGAGGCGATACTCCTGCGCGCCTTCGAGGATGTCCGCGCGGGGCAAGAGTTGCACGCAGGCATCCTCCTGGCCGGCGTCGGCGGCGACGGCCCCGTATACGTTGTTGAACAGTTCGTCCAGGCGGCGCAAGGGGATCAGGCTGGTCATCATGGTTGTTTCCTCCTCTTTGGGCTCCGTTTTCGGTTGCGCTGGCCCGCCGGGGGGCGGGCGCGCTATCATGCGCTCGGTTTGGGGAGTCGGTCCGGGGGTTGGCCCCCGTCCGGCCCGCGCCCAGGACGTATTCAACACGCGTGCCCGCCGAATGCGCGGCGGCGAAAATCGTTATAACATGCTAAAAATAAATAATTTATGAGCAACGCCCCACGGATTCGCCCTCTCCTCCGGGCGCGGGGAAGCGGGGCTCTGTCATGTCATTGTGTCTGGCGCGGCGGCCTGTCTGTCATGTTTGTCCTGACGGCCGCCGCGACCGCCCAGCCCTCGGCGGGCGACGGCCGGCCTGCCCGCGACGCGCACGCGCCGGTCGTGCGCTGCGTCCGGGTGCTGACGCAGGACGTCTGGACGCCGCAGGAGATCGCGTCGTCGGGTCCTTGGCTGCGCGTGGCGCGCCAGGGCATGAATCTCCTGCACGCCAACACGCGCGAGAGCGTGATCCGGCGGGAGCTGCTGGTGTCGCCCGGCGCGCGCGCGCGGCCGGAACTGTTGGGCGAGATGGAGCGCAACCTGCGCGCGCTGGGCCTGTTCGCGCACGTCGCGGTCACCGCCGAGGACACGGCCGCGGACGGCTCGGTCGCGGTCGTGGTGCGGGCGCGCGAGGCGTGGACCCTGCGCACGCTCCTGAGCTACGCGCGGTCCTCGGACGGGGAGCAGCGCTGGAGCGCGCTGCTCGAGGACGGCAATTTCTGCGGCGGCGGCACGAGCCTGACCATCGGCGCGGGAGAGGACGAGGACCGCACCTGGCGCCGGGCTGGTTGGCGCAGCCCGCGCGTGCGCGGCGGGCCATGGTCGCTGGCCGTCCAGGCCACGGACCAGAGCGACGGCTTCGACCTCGGACTCCAGGTCGCGCGCCCCTTCCGCGCGCAGGCCGACCCGTGGAGCGTGGAGCTGCAGCTGCGGCGGCGCGACGCCGAGGTCCGCTGGTACGTGAGCAACGCCAGCGCGGTCGGCGAGGATCCGGCGCGGCCGGTGAGCCTGTACGGCGAGCTGCCGTCGCGCGAGCAGCAGGCGCGTCTGACCGGACTGCTGCGGGTGGCCGGGCGCGAGGGCGGGCGCCTGTGGCGGCTGGGCGCCGGAATCGAAGTCAGCGACCCCGCCTATCGCGCGCCGCAAGCGGGGGTCCTGCTCTCCGACGGGCGCCTCGTGGACGCGGCGGCGTTCGCCGAGGGGGCGCCCACGCTCGCGCGCGACGCGCAGCCGATCGTCGAGCCCTTCGTCGCCCTGCAGACGCTCGGCCGCCGTTGGACGACCGGGCGCCGGCTCTTCCAGTACGGCGCCGTGGAGGACGTGCCGCTCGACCCGGGGCTGCTGCTGCGGGCCGGCTGGTCGTCGCGGGCGCTGGGCGCCGAGCGCGAGGCCGTGCTGCTGGAACTCGGCGCGCTCGACTGGTCGCGCGCCCCGGGCGGCTTCTGGCTGCTGGACGCGCGCGCGCGCGCCGCCCTTGGCGCCGCCGGGCAGCGCGGGGCCGTCGCCGACCTGACGGCGGGGTGGCTGGGCGAGGCGCGGGGACTGCACGCGCGCGCCTTCGCGGAGGCCGCGCTGGGCGAGCGGCTGGGCGGGCGCGAGGCGCTGGTGCTGGGCCTGCTGCGCGGCCTGCGCAGCCTCGACTACGACGGGCAAGCCGGGGATCGCCTGGTGCGGTGGACGGCGGAACTGGGCCGCCCGTTGCCGGCGCAGTTGCTGGGCTTCTGGCAACTGGGGCTGGCCGCCCACTACGCGGCGGGAGCGGCGTGGTGGCGGGGCGAGACGCGCGGCCTGCGCGACGCCCGCCACGAGGCCGGGATCGGCCTGCGCGTGGGAGCCAGCCGCGCGGGCCGTGCCGACACGGCGCGCGTGGACCTGACTTGGGACCTGGCCGGTGGCGCGCCCGTCGTGACGGCGGTGACCGGCGGCCTGTTCTGATGTAGCATGGCGCGGCCGTCCGGCGGTGAGCGCCGGCGCTGAGCGGGAGCCGACGTGAACTCACCGCGCACGGTCGCCAGGAACACCCTCTTCCTCACGGTCGGTCTCTTCTCCGGCCGCCTGCTGGCCGTCTTCGTGTTCCGGAAGATGGCCGGCACGCTTGGCGCCAGCGGCTTCGGCGTGACGACCCTCGCCATCGACGTGTCCGCCATCCTGCTGCTCGTGGCCAACTTCGGCCTCGGCACGCTGATCACGCGCGAAATCGCCGGCGCGCGGGTCATGACGCTGCCGGTGATGTGGGCGGCGCTCAGGATCCGGCTGGGCATGGGCTTGGTCTGCTACGCCGCGCTCCTGGTCTACGCCTGGGGGTCCGGCTTCGGCGCGCTGCAGCGCGACGCGCTGCTGGTGATGGGGCTGGCCGTCTTCATCGAGGCCTCGGCGATGGCGTGCGACGCCGTCCTGCAAGCGCACGAGATGGTCGAGTGCCAGATGTGGGGGCAGATCGCCTCGGCCGTGGCCTACTTCGCGCTGGCCATCTGGTGGCTCGACGCCGGCTTCGGCGTGATGGGCGTGGTCTGGGCGAACGTCGCGGGCCGCGTCGTGCGGCTGCTGGTCATGGTGCCCTTGATGCTCGCGCGCACGGGCCCGTGGATCATGCGGCCGGCGGGCGTCGAGCGGCCGCCGTCCGCCACGCTCAAGGGGCTGGCGCGTCTGGGCTGGCCGTTCTTTCTCTCGACCACCTTCGGCATCCTCTACTACAAGATCGACATGCCGATCCTGCGCGCCTTCCGCGACGAGACCGCGGTCGGCGTGTACGGCCTCGGACACCGGGCCCTGGACATCCTGGCCATGGCGCCCGGACTGTTCGCGACCGCGCTGTTTCCGACCATGGTGCGCATCGCGCAGGGGGACCGCGCCGGGTTCGAGCGCATGAGCGAGCGGGCGCTGCGCTATCTGCACCTGTTGGCGCTGCCGCTGACGCTGCTTTTCACGCTCGTGGCGGGTCCGGTCACGATGTGGCTGGCCGAAGGGGAGACGGGGTTCGTCGATTCGGTGATCGTGTTCCGGATCGTCGTCTGGGGCCTGCCCTTCCTCGCGGCCGCCAACATCCTCAACCGCATGCTCATCACCGCCGGGCGCGAACGCGACTTCGTGCCCATCGCGCTGGTGTCGCTCGCGCTGAACCTGGCGCTGAACGTGCTGCTGATTCCGCGTTGGGGCTACTTCGGCTGCAGCGTGGCGGCCGTGGCGACGCAGGCGGCCAGCGCGGCCCTGCACTGGCACTACGTGCGGCGCGCCGGCCTGCACCTGCCCGTGGCGCGCTCGCTGGTGAACGCGACGGCCGCCCTGGCGGCGGCGTGGCTGGCCGCCGCCGCGCTGGCGCGCCTGGCGGCGCCGGGCTGGGGAACGACCTGGACCGCGCTGCCGATCGCGGCCGGCTGGACACCGACCCTGACGGTGATCGCGCTCACGGGCGCCCTGTACCTGCCGGCCATGCTCGCCACGCGCGCCCTGGTGCGGGCCGATTTCCCGGTCATCGCGCAGCTGCTCCGCCGCGGCGAGTGAGAAAGGGAGAGCCTTGGATCTCGGCTTGCACGGCCGGACCGTCGTCGTCACGGGCGCCTCGAGCGGCATCGGGCTCGCGTGCGCCCGGCTGTTGGCGGACGAGGGGTGCAACCTCGTGCTGCAGGGCCGGCGCGGCCTGGCGCGGCTGGAGGCGTGGATCGAGCGCCGCGGGCTGGGCGAGCGCGCCCTCGCCGCGCGCGCCGACGTGCGCGACGAGACCGAGGTCGAGGCGCTCTTCGCCGCCGGCGCCGCGCGCTTCGGCCCCCTGCACGGCTGCGTGGCGAGCGCCGGCATCTGGCCGCCGCAGCCGCGTCCGCTGCGCGACGAGGAGCCGGCGCGCATCGCGGACGTGCTGGCGGTGGACCTGACCGGCGCCATCTGGACCGCCCGCGCGTTTCAGCGGCAGGTGGCCGCGGGACGCGCGCGCGGGTCGAGCCTCGTCCTGGTCGGCTCCACCGCGGGGCGCTTCGGCGAGGCGGGACACGCCGCCTACGCGGTCGCCAAGGCGGGCCTGCGCGGCCTGATGCTCTCGTACAAGAACGAGATCGTGCAATGCGATCCGGCCGGCCGCGTCAATCTCGTGGAGCCGGGTTGGACCCTCTCGCCCATGACCGAGGAAGCGCTGGCGGACGACGCGCAGGTGACGCAGGTCGTGCGGACCATGGCCCTGCGCCGCATCGCGACGGGGCGCGATGTGGCGGCCGCCTGCGCTTTTTTCCTATCGCCGCGGGCCTCGGCGCACCTGACCGGCCAGACGCTGACCTGCGCGGGCGGCATGGAAGGGCGCCTGCTCTGGCCGCGCGCGGCGATCGATCCCGAGGCGATCCGGCGGGCCCTGCGGGCGCAGGAGGGCGGCGAGTGAGCGGGCGCCGCCCCGGCAAGTGCGGGTTTGCGACGGCCGGCCGGCCCCGCTAGGATGACGCCGCGGCGGCCGTCCTGAAGCGATGGACGGGCCGGGCGGGCGTCGCGCGAGGAGGTCTGCGGCATGCACTATCCCTGGTGGCACGTCCCGCTTCTGACGGCGCCGATGCTGATCGCCATCGTCTCGGTGGCGCACGTCTACGTGTCGATGTACGCCGTGGGGGGCGGCCTGTTCCTCGCCGCCGAGACGCAGCACGCCCGCCGCACCGGCGATCGCGCGTACCTCGCCTACCTGCGCGACCACGCCAAGTTCTTCATCCTGCTGACCGTGGTCTACGGCGCGATCACCGGCGTGGGGATCTGGTGGACGATCGGCCTGGCCTCCCCGCTGGCGACCGAAACGCTGATCCACGCCTTCGTCTTCGGCTGGGCGATCGAGTACGTGTTCTTCGCGGTCGAGCTCGCCGCCGCGTTCGTCTTCTACTACTACTGGGATCGGCTCGCGCCGCGCACGCACGTGCGGATCGGCTGGATCTACGCCGGCGCCGCCTGGATAAGCCTGGTGCTGATCACGGGCATCACCGCGTTCATGCTGAACTCCGGCCGGTGGCCCCAGACCCACGCTTTCTGGGACGGTTTCTTCAACCCGCAGTTCCTGCCGCAGACGCTCGCCCGCACGGGCGGGGCGCTGCTGTTGGCCAGCCTGTACGTCAACCTGCACGCGGCGCTGCGGATCCGGGAGCCGGGGCTGCTGGCCGTCGTGGCGCGGCGCGCGGCGCGGCCGGGCCTGCTGGGCGCCGCCCTGGTCGCGCTGGGCAGCCTCTGGTGGTACGCGGCGCTGCCGGCCTCGGCGCGGCTGGCGCTCGTGGGGGCGGCGGCGCTGAACATCCTCGTCATGGTCGTGCTCGGGGCGAGCGGCGTCGTGCTGGCCATGCTCTACCTCGGGCCCTATCGCAGACCGGGCTGGGTGACGCCCGGCTTCGCCATCCTGCTGTTCTGCTTCGGACTCGCCGGCGTCGGCGCGGGAGAGTTCGTGCGCGAGGCGGTGCGCAAGCCGTTCATCATCCACGACGTCATCTATGGCAACCAGATATGGAAGGACGAGGTGGAGTCGTTGCGCGGCCGGGGCTACCTCGCAGGGGGCGTCTGGACCCGCGCGTGGCTGGCCGCAAGACACCCCGAGGTCGTCACCCCGGGCGGCGCCGTCGATGAGAGCGCGCTGGCGGCGCTGCCCGCCGAGGCGCGCCTGCGGATCGGCGAGGTGCTGTTCGAGCATCACTGCAACGATTGCCACGCGGCGCGCGCCGGCCTGTCCGCGGTCGCGCACCTCGCCGGCGGCTGGACGGACGAAATGCTCCGGCAGTTGGTCCTGCACCCCGAGCGCGTGCAGTTCTTCATGCCCCCGTGGGCCGGCACGCTCGCGGAGGCGCGCCTGCTGCAGGAGTACCTGGGGTCGATCGCCGAGCCGTTCCCCGCGGGGCTGCCGCGGGGCGACCAGTTCAAAGCCGAGCCGGGCGCGGGCGGCCGCGCCGACGCCCGCTGAGGCGAGGAGCGAGCCATGGCGATGTCATTGATCGGTCCCGACAACCCGCTCGGCCACCCGGCGCCGTACTGGTTCCTGGTGCTGTTCAAGACGCTGGGCTTCACGCTGCACATCTTGCCCATGCACCTGTGGTACGCGGGTCTGCCGGCGATGCTGCTGCTGCGCCGCCACGGCGGCGAGCACGGCCGGCGGACCGCTGACCGCACGCTCGGCGCGATGCCCGTGGCCATCGCGTGGGGCGTGAACCTCGGCATCGTGCCGCTCTTGTTCACGCAGGTGGCCTACTACAAGGTGTTCTACCCCGCGACGATCCTGATGGCGTGGCCGTGGCTGGCCATCATCGGGCTGCTGACCGTCGCGTACTACGGCGTCTACGCGTACGCGCTCGGACTGCGGGCGGGCCGCCTCGCGCCGTGGCGCGTGGCGGCGGGTTGGTCGGCCGCGCTGCTGCTGATCGCGATCGGCTGGCTCTTCGCCAACGCCTTTTCGCTGATGGCCAACGTCGACGGCTGGCGCGGCATCTGGAACGCGACGGGATTCGCGGGCGCGGTGCTCGGGACGGGCCTGAACACCGCCGACCCGACCCTGTGGCCGCGCTGGCTGATGATGCTGGGCTTGGCGCTGACGACCACGGCGGCCTGGGTCGTGTTCGACGCCGCCGTGCTGGGCGCGGGCGAGACGCCGGCTTGGCGCGCCTGGGCCAGCCGCTTCGCCCTGCGGCTGCACGCGCTGGGCGCCGCGTGGTTCGCCGTGACCGGGGCCTGGTACGTGTTCGGCGCCATGCCGGAGACCGGCCGCGACGCGCTGGCCGCCGGCGGGTGGCGGCTGGTCACCGCGCTCACCGCCGTCGCGCCCGGCCTGGTCTGGCTGGCGATCCTGATCGTCGCGCGCCGCGCGGCCCGGGCCGCGGCGGGCGCCGGCCCGACGCCGGGACGGGCCGCCGGCATCCTCACCCTCGGCGCGCAGCTGGTCGTGCTGGCCCTGAACGCCGTGTCGCGCCAGGTCGCGCAGAACGGGGAGCTGGCGCCCCACCTGGACGTCGCGGCCGGGCGCGTCAACACGCAGCTCGGCCCGCTCGTGCTGTTCGTGGCGCTGTTCGTGGCCGGGCTGGGCGTGGTGGTCTGGATGCTCCGCCAAGCGGCGGCAGCGGCCGCCGGGCGCCGCCGTGCAGGAGAGGAAGCGCGGTGAGCGCGACGCGAGGGGGGGACTGGCCGGCGACGCCCGGCCGGCTGGCCGCCCTCGCCGCCTTCGCCGCGGCGGCGGTCTTGCTGGTGTCCGCCGAGCGGTGGCTGCCGGGCGGACTGGCCTGGGTCGTGGCGCTGGCGTGCGTGTGGCGGGACCGCGACGCGGCCTTTCGGCGCCGGCTGGGGGTGCTGCTGGGCCTGGTGGCGCTGCTGGCGGCGGCGCCGATCCAGACGGACCTGAGCGCGCGCAATTTCCTGCACCTGGGCGCCTTTTTCCTCGTCGCGGTGGTGGCTCCCGCCCTGATCCTGTCCCGCACCGATCCGGGCCTGCTCGACTTCCGCCTGCTGCCGCGGCGCCCGCGCTGGCGCGACGCCGTCTACGTCCTGGTCTCGATTCCGCTCGTGTGGGGCGTGATCGGGCTCTATTTCTTCCACTGGAATCCGGAGCTCCCCACCCATTGGTGGATGCCGGCGGCGCCGGATCGCGGCTGGACCTGGCGGCTCATCGCCGGCATCAACGCCGTCGGGATCTGGGACGAGCTGTTCTTCGTGAACACGGTCTACGCGATCCTGCGGTCGGTCTATCCGCGACGGCTGGCGAACCTCGGGCAGGCGGTGCTCTACACTGCCGTGCTCAACGACATGGCGTTCACGGGGTGGGGGCCGCTGCTCGTCTTCGCCTTCGCCGTGACGCAGGGCGCCATGTACGAGGGCTCGCGCAGCCTGTTCTGGGTGCTGATCGTGCACCTGATCGTGGACTTCTTCCTCGTCGCCGCGATCCTGCACCACTACTACGGTTCGCTACCGACGCGCCTGATCCTCTGAGGCACCTCTGAGGCGCCGGCTTGACGCGGCGGCCGCGCGCCCGCATATAATGGGGAAAGCCGGGTGGATCGGAGCGCCGCGGCCGCACCGGTCGCGGGCCCGGCCCCCTGCGCGAGGCCAGCTTTTGGAGGTCGACGATGGGCAAGGGCGACATGCGCACCCGGCGCGGCAAGATCTACCGGGGTTCGTTCGGCAAGACGCGGCCCCAGCGGGTCAAGAAGACGGCCCCCAAGAAGACCGCGCGTAAGAAGTAGCGGATCTGTCCGGGCGCGTGCCCGACCGGCAGTCTCGTGAAGCACTACCGCAAGGAAATCTGGCTGGAGCTGCCGCGGCGGCGCGGTTTCGTGAACATCACGCCCCGAGTGGAGGAGTGTCTGCGCGAGAGCGGCGTGCGCGAGGGATTGTGCCTGGTGAACCCCATGCACATCACGGCGTCCGTCTTCATCAACGACGACGAATCGGGTTTGCACGCGGACTACGAGGAGTGGCTTGAGCACTTGGCGCCCCACGAGCCGGTCGCGCGCTACCGCCACAACCGCACCGGCGAGGACAACGCGGACGCCCATCTCAAGCGCCAGGTCATGGGGCGCGAGGTCGTGGTCGCGATCACCGATGGCGCGCTCGACTTCGGCCAATGGGAGCAGATCTTCTACGCCGAGTTCGACGGACGCCGGCGCAAACGGGTCCTTGTCAAGATCATCGGCGAGTGACGCCCGCCGGCCGCCGCCGGCGCGGGATCGCGGCGCGCCTGGCACGGCGGCCACGCCATGAAACCGAACTTCTGGCCCCTGCTGCCGCGTCCCCATCTCAGCCTCGCGCCCATGGAGGACGTCACCGACACGGTCTTCCGCGAAGTCGTGCTCGCGGTCTCCGACCCGGCCTGCCTGCACGTCGTGTTCACCGAGTTCACCTCCACCGACGGGCTCTGCCACCCCGAGGGGCGGGCGAAGGTCGCGCAGCGCCTGCGCGTGAACGACGGCGAGCGCGCCCTGCTGCGCCGCGCGGGCGTGAAGCTGGTCGCGCAGATCTGGGGCGCGAATCCCGAGAAGTACCGCCGCGCCGTGCAGTGGATCCGCGAGGAGCACGACTTCGACGGCATCGACGTCAACATGGGCTGCCCGGTGCGGGACGTGATCAAGACGGGCAGCTGCGCGGCGCTCATCGGCGACCCGGCGCGGGCGCGGGAGATCGTGCTCGCCGCCCGCGAGGCGGCCGACTGCCCGGTCAGCGTGAAGACGCGCACCGGCATCTCGCGGCACGCCACCGAGGCCTGGATCGGGGCCCTGCTCGACGTGGCGCCGGCGGCGATCATCCTGCACGGGCGCACGCAGAAAGCGCAGGCGCGGCTGCCGGCCGACTGGGACGAGATCGCCAGGGCGGCGCGCCTGCGCGACGCGCGGGGCGCGCCGACCGTGATGGTCGGCAACGGCGACGTCGCGTCGATGGCCGACGCGCGCGCCCGGGCGGCGGCCGCGGGGGTCGAGGGCGTGATGGTCGGCCGCGGCATCCTGGCCGATCCCTGGTTCTTCAACCCCGCGCCGCGCGAGGTTCCGCGCGCGGAGCGCCTGGCGCTGCTGTGGCGGCACTGTGAACTCTACACCGGCACCTGGGGCGAGGCACGCCGCTTCCAGGTCCTGCGCAAGTTCTTCAAGATCTACTGCAACGGTTTTCCCGGCGCGGCCGAACTGCGCGCGCGCCTGATGCAGGCCGAGGACGCGCCGCAAGTGCGCGCGATCCTCGACGCCGAGGGCCTCTAGCCGGGATCGCGCGCGACGGCGGGCGGCGGCGGCCCGCCGCGCGGGCGCAGCTCGCCCCGCCGCACGGACGGCGGCAGACCCTGGGGAAAGCGCGCGTAGGCGCGCATGTCGGCCCAACTGCGCGCCGGCTCGGTGTCGCGCGTCGGCACGCGCACGCGCGCGTTGTACTCGTTGGCGGACGTCGCCGTGGCCCCCGCGAGAATCCAGACCGGCAGGCTGATCACCAGGATGAACCCATGGCTGAGCGTGGAGAGGCCGCCCGCGCCCGACCAGGTCACCAACGCCCCCGTGCCCGCCTCGTACCCGGTCAGGCGCGCGCGTTCCACGTCGGCCAGCGCGATCGCCGCGCAGCCCGCCTGCATGAGGACGTAGACGCTGTCCGCGCCGATCGCGGCCAGCTCGCCCATCAGTTCCAGCGGCCGCGCGGCGCGCGGGCGGTCGCCGAATTCGCTCTCGTCGCGAGCGGACGGCGGCGCCGCGACCTCGCCGCGCGCGACGTACGCCGGCGCGGCCTCGTCGCGCACGCGCAGCTCGATCCAGCCGCCCCAGGCCGACTGCTGCGACTGCGCGGGGCGGTCCAGGAAGTCGCGGGGGGCGGGATTGCCGGCGCAGCCGGCGGCGAGGGCCAAGGTCGCGACCGTCGCCAGGCGCAGCGCGTCACGGGCGCACATAGCGGCTCCCCCAGAAGGCGGTCTCGAGCTCCGGTTCGGCGCGCTTGTAATCCGGCGCGAGCAGGCGCAGGGCCGCGCGCGGCTGCGTCAGCAGGAGCGCCGCCAGGCCCGGGTTCTCGTCGCGCCGCCACTCCTCGCGCATCCACTCGAGGTAGTAGCCGCGGCTCTCCAGGAACAGTTCGCAGGCGTCGCCAGCGCAGGGCAGGTCGTACGCGAGCGTCCAGTCGTCGCCGGGCCAGGTCGTCAGCGCGCGCGCCGGATCGCGCAGCGCGGCCAGGGCGTCCTCGTCCGGCCGTCCGTCGCGCGTCGCGCGCGACGGGGGCACGCGCGCGGGCTCGCACCGGCGATCCAGCCGCGCCAGCGCGAGCCAGTCCAGACGCCAGGCCCCGCGCGCCAGGCGCAGGCGCAGCGCGACCGGTTCGCCCGCGGCCAGGTCGGGCAGCGGCACCACGCGCACGTCCGTCGCCAGCGGGCCGGTCTCGCGCGTCCAGCCGGCCGCGCGCCAGACGCCGTCGGCGCCTCGGGTCTCCAGCTCGATGCCCCCCAGGACGTCGCCGACGGCGGACACGCGGGCGCGCGCCGCGGGGTCGCCGCGCTCAAGGGCAGCGAGGGCCGCGCCGGCCTGGTCCCCCAGCGCGGCGAGGGCGTGGTAGAAGAGCCAGGTCGTGAGCAGGGTCTGGCGCGACGCGATGACGAGCCCCCAACGCTCGCCGGCCGCCACGGGCGGGAACTCGAGCGCGATCTCCTCTCGTGCGGCAAGGTCGAGGGAGTCGGCCGCGCTGAAGCGCTGTGCGCCGTCGAAGGCGCGCAGCGCCGCCGTGCAGTCGCCCTCCGGGCCGGTGGCGCGCGCGGCAGAGCGGATGTCGCCGCACGCGAAGAACTCGCCCTCCGGCGTGACGAAAGCCCGTTCGTGCGCGGCGCGGGGCACGACGAGCAGGTCGGCGTGCCGCACGACGTGCGTCTCGAGCGCCTCGTTGCGCATGAGCAGCTCGAGCCGGCGGCCCGCCGGGCGCGCCCCCCAGAGGGCGTCGATGTCGGAGGCCTCCAGCGAGGGGGCCACGCTGGCCGAGAATCCCTCCGCCTGCAGCGCGGACCGTGCGCCGTCGTCGGCGTAGAACGTCGGGCACGAGCCGAAGCAGGCCTTCGGGTTGGTGATACAGGCGATGGTGACGACGACCGACGCCGCGCTCACCACCGCCAGCGCGCTCACGGGGCCCGCCGACGGCCCGACGACGTTCGTCTCGAAGATCGCCACCGAATCGAGCGCGACGGTGCAGGGCGCCAGGCTCGTCTGGCGGCGGTGCGCGTCGAACACGCGGCACTGCCCCGACACCTCGCGGCCGTCGGGCGCGACGGTCCACTCGCTCAGCACCACGCAGGTGCCGTCGCGCAGGTGGGCCTTGAGGTAGGGGGACGCGTCGCGCGGTGGGACCGACAGCGTGGCGGCGGCCGGCGCGTCGGGCCGGCCGCGCAAGAATTCGTCGGCGGTCCACAGGCGCCGCTCCTGTCGCTGCACGGCGGCGCAACCGGCGAGCGCCGCCAGGGCAAGCAGCAGGGCGGCGGCCAAGACGAGACGCGTCGAGCGCGCGGGACCGGACATGCGGCACCTCCCCTGACGGCGGGGGCGCGGGACGGGACCGAAGCCAGAGCGGATCGTAGCACAGTTGCCGGCGGCGCGCACCGGCGGCGGGGAGCCCGCGTGGCCCCGGCCGGGCACGCGGCCGGTCCAGGTTCAGATCCAGAAAGCCGCCGCCACCGCCACCCAGACCAGCAGCAGCGCGGTGTCGGCGAGCCCCGCGATCGGCACCAGCAGCAGCGCGGCGGCGACCGAGCCGAGGCAGCCGCCCGCCAGGTCGGCGGCGTACAGCGGGCCGGCGGCGCGCGCGGGATCGGCGGCCTGGCGGCTGGCGTGCGCGAACACGGCGGCGGTGAGCGCGCCGGCCGCGGCGAGCCACGCGCCCGTCTCGACCGGGCCCGGCCCGCCGGGCGCGCGCAGTCGCGCCGCCAGCCAGAGGCAAGCGCCGGCGATGACCGCCAGGAGCAGGCAACCGGCCGGCCGGCCGGTCCAGAGCCGCGCCGCGGCCAGGCGCGGGCGGGCGCGGTGCAGCCGATCGATGCCCAGAGCGCCCAGGGTGAGCCCCGCCATGAACAGCATCAGCAGCAGGCCGAGGTCCTGGTACAGCACGCCGCGCCGGGCCTGCCAGGCCAGCAGCAGGAGCGCCTCCATCACCATGCCGATGCCTCCGGCCGCCGCGACCGCGACGGCGCGCCGCGCCGCCGGACGCCGCACGACCAGCCAGGCCACCGCCAGCAGGGCCAGGCCCGCCACGCGCGCCCACGGCGGGCCGTCCCGCGCTCCCAGCCGCGCCGGGTCGAGCCGCGCGAGCGCGGGGTAGAACTTCGCCAGCCAGAGCATGAGCGTGTACTGGTAGCAGGCGGGACGGGCGTCGGTGTTGACCGGCGCCCGCGCCGCGGCCGTTTGCGCCGCGATCTCGTCGACGCGCTCGTTCGTGACGAGCCACGCCACGTAGGCCGGAGTCGCCAGCCGCGCCTGCAGGCCTCGCGCGACGTACCGCTGTTCGAGTCGGCGCGCGTCGCGCGACAGCGGCGCGTCGGAGGCCGCCAGCACGGCCGTCGCGCCCGGCAACAGCAGCGCGTGCGGGAAAGACGCCCGCAGCGCCGCCTCGATGCTGGCCGTGCGCCGCACGAGCTGGGGCGTCCAGTAGTTCTCGGCCAACGGCAGCCGCAGCCCCAGCACGCCGCCGGGCGCCAGCCGCGCCGCGCAGGCGGCGAAGAACTCGCGCGTGTAGAAGCGGTTCGCTTGGCCCGAGGCGGGCTCCGGCATGCCGACCAGGATGAGGTCCCACGTCGCGGACGAGCGCTCGAGGTAGCGGCGGGGATCGTCCGCGACGGCGCGCACGCGCGGATCCGCCAACGGCGCGCGCAGGGAATCGGGCAGGTGGGCCACGAGCAATCGCCGCAGCGCCTCGTCCAGTTCGACGCTCACGAGCTCGGCGGGCCCATGGCGCAGCGCCTGCGCGATGAGGCCGGCGGTGCCGCCCCCCAGCACGAGCACGCGCCGGGGCGACGGATGCTGCAACGCGACCAGCGTGACGAACTCCTCGGCCGCGGTGCCCCCCGTCTCGTAAGCGAGCGCGTCGTTGACGAAAACGTTGACCTGGCCGTCCCAGCCGCTGAGCGTGACGCGACCGTAAGGAGTGTCGCGGGTGGCCAGCAATCCCGGGTGCGACCAGCCGGTCGTGACGCGGTCGAGCCATGGCGCGGTCACCAGCCCCGCCAGCAGCAGCGCGGCCCAGACGCGCGCGAGGGTCGAGCGCGGGCGCGCCAGCGCCGTCGCGGCCGCCGCGCCCAGCAGCAGCGCGACGAGGTTGGCCAGGCCGGCCCGCAACGCCAGCGTGGCGGCCAGCCCGCCGGCCAGGGCGCCGGCGCTCTCGATGGCGTACGCCCAGGCCAGGCTGCGCCCGCGCGCGATCGCGCCGCGCGTCGCCTGCTGGAAGAGCAGGCCCATGGCGAACGCCGGGGGCAGCAGCGCCAGCGCCAGCGCGCAGAGCTGGGCCGGAAACGGCAGGTAACCGCCGCGCACGCCGCCGAGCACGACGCGCGCGCCGCGCGTCCAGGCCAGCGCCGCGACCAGCAGGATGGCGCAGGCCAGCAGCAGACGCCGCGCACCGCTCGCGTCGGCGTCCGCGCCCGCACCGTCCGCCGCGGCCCCGTCCCGCTCGCCTCGTCTCGCCGGCCGCAGCCGGGGCAGCGCGCCCAGCGCGCCCGTCGCGGTGCCCAGCATCCACGCCCCGAGCGCGAGGATCGTGATCAGCTCGCTGCCGTAGAAGGCCACGCCCAGCTCGCGCAGCAGCGCCACCTGGCCCAGCAGCGAGACGAAGCCGAGGGCGAAGAGCGTCGGCCCCATGGCTCAGCGCGCCGGCGCTTCGCCGAACACCTCGGCCTGGAAGGTGAGGAACTCCGCGCCCGCGCGCCAGGCGTCGGGCGGCAGACCGGCCTTGCGCGCGAGCTGGGCGAGGAGCGTGTCGCGGTCCCAGCCCTGCTCGGTCGCGACCTGCGGCAGAAACACCGCCGAACGCCCGGCCTTGCGCAGCACGACGCCGTCGCGGCCCACGACGATGTCGTCGGGCGCGCGCACCGGCCGCAGCGGCGTGAGCGCCGAGATCTCGACGGTGCAGCGCGGCAGCTCCGCGGCGGCCAGGGGCGGGAATCGATGATCTTGGAAGGCCGCGGCCAGGGCCATGTCGACCACGACCTCGCACAGCGGCGTGTCCTCGGCCATGTGCCCGATGCAGCCGCGCAGCTCGCCGTCCCGGTGCAGCGTGACGAACGCGCCGCGGCGTTGGCCCAATCCCCCGGCGCACCCCGCGGGCCGCGCCGGCGCGCGGCCGGCCAGGCGGGCGGCGATCGCCGCCCGCGCCGAGGCGAGCAGCCCGCGGCGCTCGCTTTCGGTCAGCGTTCCCGGCGCGGCGGCCGAGGCAGGGGGCGGCGCCCGGTCCGGGCCGGCGCGGAAGGCGACGGCGCCGTAGCCGACGACCCGCGCGGCATCGCCGGCGGGCACGTCGCCGGAGTTGGCGTAGGCGATCACGTCGCCGCGCGTGGCGCCGAGCGCGCGCGCGGCGGCCATCGCGACCAGGATCGGGGCCTCGCCGCAGGCGCAGGTGCCCAGGCCGGGCACGCCGCGGCGCATCTGCTGCGCGATCTCGCGGCGGACCGCGCGCGCGTCGAGCGAGGCGATCGCCGCGAGGGTTGCGCGGTCGACGGCGTTCGCGTCGTCGCGCCGCGGGTAGTGCGACAGATCGCTGCTGGCGACGATCAGCGGCCGGCGCTCGCCCAGGGCGGCGGCGAGGGCGCGGCCGAGGCGCTCGCAAAAGGCCGGCTGGCCGGAGGCGACGATCACCGGCAGGATGGGCACGCCGGGATAGAGCGTCTGCGCGAACGGCACCTGCACCTCGATGGAGTGCTCGCCGGCATGCACCCGCGGCTCGGCCGTGCAGCCGGCGTCGGCCGCCAGCAGCGCCGCGGCCGCCGCGGCGTCCACCGCGGCCGCGCCCAGCGGCGTGCGGAAGGCGCCGGCCGGCCATACGGCCGCGCCGTCGAAGCCGGCGGTCGTGTGGTTGGTGCCCAGCAGCACGATCAGCCCGTAGTCCCGGTCGCGCGCCTGCGCCCACGCCTCCGCCAGCACGTCCCCGCAGAAGACGTAGCCCGCGTGCGGCGCGACCAGGCCCACCGGCCTCGCGCCGCGCGGCGCCTTGGCCCGGGCCAAGCACTCCCGCACGGTCGCCCCGAGCTGCTGCGCGTCGCCGGGATAAAAGCGGCCGGCGACCGCGGGCGGCCGCTCCTGCGCCGCGGGCGCGGCCCGGCAGGCGGCGGCGGCCGCCGTCGCCAGCACCACGAGCGCCACGGCGCCGCGGCGCGCGCTTCGTCCCGCAATTTTCACGACCACACCCCCGCGATGGGCTCGCCGCAGAACGCGCACTTGCCGTCGCGCACCTGGATCTCCTCCACGAAGAAGCCCTCGCGGCGCACGACGATCTTCCCGCACTTCGGGCACGACGTGTGATTGCCCGGGTGCCCGGGCAGGTTGCCGACGTACGCGTAGCGCAGGCCCCGCTCCCTGGCGATCGCGCGCGCCAGTTCCAGCGTCCGCGCCGGCGTGGGCGGCAGGTTCAGCAGCCGGTAGTCCGGGTGGAAACGGGTGAAGTGGACCGGCACGTCGGGACCGACCGCATCCACCAGCCAGCCCGCCAGGCGGCCGAGCATGGCCTCCGAGTCGTTGAGCGTGGGCACCACGAGGTTGACGATCTCCAAGTGGGTGCCGTGGCGGGCGATCTGCTCGATGGCGCGCAGCACCGGCCGCAACTCGGCGTGCGCGACGCGGCGGTAGAAGTCTTCGCTGAAGCCTTTGAGGTCGATCTTGATGGCGTCGAGCACTTCGCACATCTCGGCCAGCGGCGCCTGGTTCATGAAGCCGCAGCTCACCGCGACGCACCGCACGCCCAGCGGGCGCGCCGCGCGCGCGATGTCGCAGAGGTACTCGGCGAAGACCGTCGGCTCGTTGTAGGTGAAGGCGATCACGGGCGCCTGGTGCGCCTGCGCCTCGCGCGCCACGTCCGCCGCCGGCGTGAACGGGCCGCGGTGTTCCTCGGGCATGGACTGCGACAGCTGCCAGTTCTGGCAGAACTCGCAGTGCAGCGGACAGCCGGCCGTGCCCAGGGAGTACGCCCGGGATCCCGGCAGGAAGTGGTAGAACGGCTTCTTCTCGATGGGGTCCACGTGCACGGCGGCGGGGTGCCCGTAGACGAGGCTGCGCAGGTCGCCGTTTTGCACGACCCGCGCGCCGCACTCGCCGCGCTCCCCCTCGCGCAGCCGGCACTCGCGCGCGCAGAGCAGGCATTGCACGCGCGTCGCGCCGTGGTCGTGGCGCGCGTCAGGTCCGGCGGCGGCGGCGGCGCCGAGCCGCGCCAGTTCGTCGGCGCGGTGGCAGGCGGAGCAGGGGGTTTGCCGGCGAGCCGTCGAGGCCCACCAGCGCGCCACGGGCGCCTGGCGCAGCAGTCCGTCGTAGCGGGGGGCGGCGCGCGCCGCCGCGGGGGAGGCCGCCGCCAAGGCGCGGGCCAGGACGCCGGCCCGCGGCACGCCGCGCAGGCGCGCCGCGGCCAGCTCGGCCAGCTCGGCGGCCGGCAGCAGGCGCGCGGCGACGAGCGCGGCGCCGCCGGCGGCGGCGGCGCGCAGCACGCGGCGGCGGGTCAGGCGCGAGGGGGCCATGGGCGTTCCGATCCCGGGGCGAGGTCCGGGATCAGGATACACTCCGGGCGCGGCCCGGGTCCAGCCGCCCCGCCGCAGGCGCCGTCAGGGGGCCTCTGGCGCCGGGGCGGGCGCCGCCGGGGGCGGAGCCGTCGGCGCGGGCCGCTCCGGCGCCCGGCGGGTCTGCACCGGCAGCGCCGGATCGACGGGCAGGTAGCGCGCCTCCCGGCCGTTGGCGTCGACCATGACGAGGGCCGGCCCGTCGCGGCGGAACGCCGTGCGCTGCGGTTTCTCGCCCTCCAGCGCCAACTGCAGCGTGTCGCGCTCGACGGCCCAGGTACCGGTCAGGGTGCGCATGGGCATGCGGAAGCGGAAGATGCCGTCGTCGGCGTAGATCTCGTAGGCCGTCGCGCCGGCGGGGTGGCGGTAGCCCCAGGCGCCCGCGAGGCCGCTGCCTTCGCCGAAGCGGGACAGCTTCTGCTCCTGCGTGCCGGCGGGCGACACCATGGTCAGCGTGTCCCCGGCGAGGCGGAACGGCGTGGCGCGGATCACCGGGCCGCCGCTGGCGCTGTCGCCCACGGTCACGATGATCGTGTCCCCCGCGACGCGATAACGCCCCTGCGCCATGGCGCTGATCGTGTACGTGGCGGCGCCGCCGGCGACGAGGTCGATGTTGTTGCCGACCCCGGTGTTGCCGCTATCGGTGGACTCCCAGTTGCCGGCCGCGCCGCCGGCGTCGGCGCCCGGCTTGCGTCCGCACGAGACGAGCGCCAGCGCCACCGCGCAGGCGACGAGCAGGAGCGCGCCCGCGCGACGCGCCGGGCAGCGAGCGATTCGGTTCAGCGGACGCATGATCAAGGCGACCTCCGGTGACGGAAAAGAGGGCAATGTCACGCCCCGCGGTCCGCGTTCCCGGAGGAACCGCGCGCAAAGGGCCCTCCATACTAGAACCGCCCGCCCGCCGGCGCCAGCCCCGATCCCGCCGCCCCGCCCTGGCGCCTTGCGGGCATCGCGCGGCCCAGGCAGACTGCGCTCAATGGACACCGACCCGGCGCCGGCCGCTGGCCGGACGCCCGAACGGAGTTGCCGCATGCGCATCGTCGTCGCCCTCGCCCTGACCGCCACGCTCGCGCGCGCCGCCGCCGCCGCGGGCGCCCCCGCGCGCGAGCCGGCCGCCTGGCCCGTGCCGCCCGAGCTGCTCACGCGCTACGAGCAATCCGGCGGCACGGAAACGCCGCGCCACGCCGAGACGATCGCCTACTGCCGCCGCCTCGCCGCCGCCTCGCCCTGGCTCACCTACACGACCTTCGGCACGAGCCCGCAGGGGCGCGAGCTGCCGCTTCTGATCGCCGACCGCGCCGGCCTGTGCACGCCGGAGCAGGCGCGGGCCGCCGGTCGCGCCGTCGTGCTGATCCAGGCGTGCATCCACGCGGGCGAGCCCGACGGGAAGGACGCCGGGCTGCTGCTCTTGCGCGAGATCGCCGTCGCCGGGCGGCTCGCGTCGCTGCTCGACGGCGTCACGGTGCTGTTCATTCCGATCTTCAACGTGGACGGCCACGAGCGCTTCGGCCCCCACAACCGCATCAACCAGAACGGGCCGCGCGAGATGGGCTGGCGCACGACGGCGCGCGGGCTGAACCTCAACCGCGACCACGTGAAGGCCGACGCGCCCGAGATGCAGGCGTGGCTGCGGCTGTTCACGGCCTGGCTGCCCGACCTGATGGTCGACTGCCACGTCACCGACGGCGCCGACTATCAATACGCGCTCACCTACGGCCTCGAGCTGGGCGGCAACCTCGACGCCGGGCTCGCCGCGTGGGCGCGCGACATCTGGCTCGCCGATCTCGAGGCGGAGTTGGGCCGGCGCGGCCTGGCGATCGCCCCCTACGTCATGTTCCGCAAGTGGGACGACCCGCGCAGCGGGCTGCGCAGCGGCGTGGCGCCGCCGCGCTTTTCGACCAGCTACGCGGCCGCGCAGAACCGTCCCGCGCTCCTGCTCGAGACGCACATGCTCAAGGACTACCGCGCGCGGGTCGAGGCCACGCGCGCCGCGCTCGAGGTCACGCTGCGGGTGGCGTCGCGCGAGGGACGCCGGTTGCGCGCGCTCACGGCGGCGGCGGACAGCCTCGTCGCCTCGCCCGGCTTCCGCGCGCGGCCGCTGCCCTTGACCTTCCGGGCGGCGCCGGACAGCACGGTGGTCGACTTCCTGGGCGTGGCGTACGACGTCGTCACCAGCGACCTGACCGGAGGAGCCTGGATCCGCTACGACGCGTCGCGGCCGCAAATCTGGCGCCTGCCGCGGTTCGATCGCAGCGAGCCGCACGTGACGGTGGATCTGCCCGCCGCCTGGGTCGTGCCGCCGGAGTGGGACGAGGTCATCGCGCGCCTGGCGCTGCACGGCGTGGCGATCCGGCGCCTGGCGCGCGAGACGGTGCTGCCCGTGACGTCGTGCCGGCTGCGCGACGCGCGGTGGGAGGAGCGCCCCTTCGAGGGACGCCACCGGCTCACGTACGAGATCGAGACGTTCGCGCAGGAGCGCGCGTTCCCGGCCGGCACCGCCGTCATCGACGCGGGGCAGCGGACCGCGCGGCTGATCGCGCACGCGCTCGAGCCGGCCGGTCCCGACGCCTTCGTGCGCTGGGGCTTCTTCGATCCCGTCTTCGAGCAGAAGGAGTACGCCGAGAACTACGTGATGGAGGCGAAGGCGAGGGAGATGCTCGCCGCCGATCCCGCTCTGCGGGCGGAACTGGCGGCCTGCCAGGCGGCCGACCCGGCGCTGGCCGCGAGCCAGGAGGCCATCCTGAACTGGTTCTACCTGCGCTCGCCGTGGGCCGACCCGCGCCTGGAGGTCTACCCCGTCGGCCGCCTTCAGGATCCCGCGGCGGTGCCGGCGTCCGATCCCGTGTCGGCCTCGGCGGCGGCGCCCGCCGGCGCGAACTCCAGCGCCGCCGAGTTGAGGCAGTAGCGCAGGCCCGTGGGGGGCGGGCCGTCGGGAAAGACATGCCCGAGGTGCGCGTCGCAGCGGGCGCACCGCAGTTCCGTGCGCGCCAGGCCGTGGCTGCGGTCCTCGACGTAGCGCACGCGGTCGGGGTGGGTCGGTCCCCAGTAGCTGGGCCACCCGGTGCCCGATTCGAATTTCTGGCCCGACCCGAACAGCGGCAGCCGGCAGCACACGCAGCGGTAGTCGCCGTCGGCCTTGAAGGCGCAGTACTCGCCCGTGAACGCGCGCTCGGTGCCCGCCAGGCGCGTGATCTGGTACTGCTGCGGCGTGAGCTGACGCCGCCACTGTTCGTCGGTCTTGACGATCTTCACGCCGTCCCAGCTCGTCGGCGGCAGGTTGCGCATCGATTCGCTCACCCTTTCCCGCAGGGTCGTCTCGGCCCGCGCCCGCGCGTCGGGCCCGGGGTCCCGGTCGCCGGCCGGCCCGCTCGCCGGCGCGGCGACGGCCAGGGCCAGCAGCCCCCCGAGCGCGATCCCCAGCCCGCCGGCCCGCGTCATGGTCCCTCCCGTGTGAACTCCCGTCGCCGACAAGGAAGGGCCGCGCCGCGGCGCCCGCCAGCGCCCGCGTCGCTTCCGGTGGCGCCCACGCCGCCCGCGCCGCTAACATTCCTGCGCCGGGGGCCGAACCCGGACGCCCCGGCGTGCGTTCCTCCGTCGGACCGGGCGGCGAGGATCTCCGGACAGGCGCGAAGCGGGAGAGCATGGAGCAGGCTGAACTACTCGCACGCTGTCGTCGCGGCGACGAACTGGCCTGGGAAGAGCTGGTCCGCCGGCACCAGGCCCGCGTCTACGGGATCGCGCTCGGGTACACCGGCTGTCGGGAGGAGGCGAGAGACGTGGCGCAGGACGTGTTCATCCGGGTGTGGAAGCGGCTGGACCGCTGCCCGGCGCCCGAGCTCTTCCAGCCCTGGCTGGTGCGCATCGCGCGCAACGCCTGCGTCGACCAGCTGCGCCGGCGCAAGGCGCGCCCGCCCGCCCAGGACGTGCCGGCCGACGAGTTGCGCACCCTGGCCACGCACGAGGCGGGCCCGGAAGAGCACGCCGCCGAGGAGTCGCGACGGGCGCTCGTGTACCGGGCGCTGCAGAAGCTGAGCGACCTCAACCGCGAGATGATCCTGCTCAAGGACGTGCAGGGCCTCGCGCTGGAGGAGATCGCGCAGCTGTTGAACGTGCCGCTGGGCACCGTGAAGTCGCGCACGAACCGCGCCCGCCTCGAGCTGGCGCGCGTCGTGATGGCGCTCCAGGGCGGGACGGCGGAGGGATGACCGCGATGGACTGCCGGCAGTGGGAAACGGGCTTCGACGATCTCCTCGAGGGGCGCTGCGACGCCGCGCGGCGCGCCGCCCTCGAGGCGCACGCCGCCGCCTGCCCGCACTGCGGCTCCCTGTTGGCGCTGGCGCGCGGGGACGGCGCCCGGCTCGCGCCTCCCGACGTTCCCGACCTCGCGGCGGCCGTGCTGGCGCGCACCAGCGGCCCGGCGTGCGACCGCGCCGGCGGACTGCTGGCGGCGCTGGCCGACGGCGCCCCCGAGTTGGGCGACGCGCAACTGCTGCAGGCCCATCTCGCCGGCTGCGCATCCTGCCGCGCCCTGGCCGCGACGCTCGCCTGGCTGTCGCCCGAGCTGCGCGCGATGGCCGAGGTCGAGCCCGACGCGCGCTTGCTCGCCGACGTGCTGGCCGCGATGGCGCCGGACGGGCACTGGGTGACGGAAGGCCCGGGATACGGG
>CALMJK010000010.1 GCA_937864225.1 uncultured bacterium
CAGCAGGCCGCGACCTGGAGGGATCGCGCGCAGAGGGCTGGACGCGCCGGCGAGCGGCTCCGGTCCTTGCGCACGGCGGCGGGATTGGCGCCGGACGACGCCGCGACCTGGCTCGCCCTGGGCGAGACGAGCCGCTGGCTGGGTGATCGCGCCGCGGCCGCGCGCGCCGCCGAGGCCGCGCTGGCGGCGGCCGCCAGCTTGCCCCGGCACGCGCGCCAGGCGCCGAGCTTGCGAGCGGCCACGCTGCGCGCCTGGCTGGAGCGCGACCGGGGCGAATGGTCCCTGGGCCTAGCGCAGGTGGACAGCGCCCTGGCGCTGGTGCCGCGCGATCGCGAGGCGACGTTGCTGCGGGGGCTGTTGCTGGGCCAACGGGGCGAGGTGACGCGGGCCCTGCTGGTCGCGCGCGAGATCGAGCGCGCCGATCCGTTTCTCTCCGACTGGGCCTGGATACGCGGCGTGGCCGCGCTGGGCGACGGCCGTCCGGAGGAAGCGTTTCACTGGCTCCACGGACGGGATCCCAGGCAGGGCGGCAGAGCGGAGGACGAGGCGCGACGGCCAGAACGGCCGCCCGCCATGGGCGATCCCACCTTGTTGACGCGCTACATGGCCGCGCCGGACGTCTTCCACCGCGCCGATTACTGGAATGATCTCGGGCTGCTGTGCGAACGGCTGGGGCGTCTGGCGGACGCTCGCCGCTTCTACGAACGCGCCGCCAGGTCGTGCCCGGAACGGGACCCCGACTGCGTGCGGCGTCGCGAGCTTCCTTTGCGCGAGGGCGATCCTGTCGCGCCGACGCTGCCCGTCTGGCTCGCCTTCGACAGGTACCCCGTGGCCGGATCCTGGTGGGCGTACACGCTGGAGGTGGCGCGTCGCTACGAGGGGGCGGCGACGCCGGCGGACCGCGTCTTCTGGGGCGACGCCGCGGTGGAGGCGGCGAGCATCGCGCTGCGCAAGGGGATTGAGCCGCTCATGGCGCGTGCCCTGCGCGGCCGGCTGTACGTTCAATTGCAGGCTTTCGGGTTGGCCGAGGCGGATCTCAGCCGCGCCAGCGACGAACTGGCGGAACTGGGCCGCGCTCACGCCCCGACCCATTATTGGTACGGCTACCTGAAGATCAGGGGCGATCGCTGCCGCGAGGCGTTGGGACCGTTGCGCCAGGCCGTCGCCGCCGACCCGGACCTCGCGCCGGCCTGGAGCGCCCTGGGCTATGCCCTGGTCATGACCGACGACGTCGTCGGCGCGAGGGGCGCGCTCGACCGGGCCCTCGCGCTCGATCCGGGGCGAGCCGAGGCGTGGTACAATCGCGGACTGATGCATTTCCAGGCCGAGCGTTGGAGCGACGCCGTCCTCGATCTGCAGCGCGCCGCCGAGCTAGCGCCGGAAAACGTCGACGTCGCGGACCTGCTCGACCGCGCGATCCTGCAGGCCCAGCAGAGCCGGCGCGACGCCGCCGCCAGGCCCTGAGGCGCCGCCGACCCGCGCCGCGGAGGCCGCGATGGACGCCAACGAATTTCGCCGGCACGGGCACGAGCTCGTGGATTGGATCGCCGAATATCTCGACGGCGGGGTGCGCGGCCACGCCGTGCGGGCGCGCGTGGCGCCCGGCGAAGTCCGCTCCCAGCTCCCGCCCGAGCCGCCCGCCCGCGGCGAGCCGTTTTCGCGGGTGATGGCCGATTTCGAGCGCGTCCTGCTGCCGGGCGTCACGCATTGGCAGCATCCGCGCTTCTTCGCCTATTTCCCGGCCAATAACAGCTATCCCTCCGTGCTGGGCGAGTTGCTCTCGGCCGGCCTGGGCGTGCAGGGAATGCTCTGGGAGACCGGGCCCGCCGCGACCGAGCTCGAAGAGGTCGTGATGGGCTGGCTGCGGCGGATGCTCGGCTTGCCCGCGGAGTTCCAGGGCGTGATCCAGGACACGGCCTCGACGGCGGCCCTGGCCGCGCTCCTGTGCGCCCGCGAACGCGCCACGCACGGTCGCTTCAACACCGAAGGAGCCGCCGCGCCCCAGGCCGACCGCCTCGTCGTCTATGTTTCGCCGGAGACGCATTCGTCCATCGAGAAGGGAGCCAGGATCGCCGGTTTCGGGCGGGAGCGCGTGCGCAAGGTGCCGGTCGGGGCCGCCTACGCGCTGGATCCGGTCGCCCTGGAGGCCACCGTCGCCGCCGATCTGGCCGCCGGGCTCGTGCCCGCCTGCTGCGTGGGCACCTGCGGCACGACGGGCAGCACGGCGCTCGATCCGCTGCGCGCCATCGGCGAAACGTGCCGCCGCCACGGCATGTGGTTCCACGTCGACGCCGCGCTCGCCGGCGCGGCCGCCATCCTGAGCGAGAAACGCCACATTCTGGATGGCGTGGAGCTGGCCGACTCCTTCGTTTTCAACCCGCACAAGTGGATGTTCACGAACTTCGACTGCTCGGCCTTCTTCGTGCGCGATCCCGATTTTCTGGTGAAGGTGCTGTCCATCAACCCCGAGTACCTGCGCACCGCGCACGACGGCGGGGTGAGCAATTTCCGCGACTGGCACGTGCAACTCGGTCGGCGGTTTCGCGCGCTCAAACTGTGGTTCGTGATCCGGACGTTCGGCGTGGAGGGGATTCGCGCACGGCTGAGGGAGCACCTGGCGTGGGCGCAGGAGTTCCGGTCGTGGGTCGAGGCCGACCCGGACTGGGAACTGCTGGCTCCCGTGCCGCTCAACCTGATCTGTTTCCGCTGGGCGCCGCTCTCGGCCGATCCGCGGGCGTTGGACGCGCTGAACGAGCGCCTGCTGCGCGCCGTGAACGACGGCGGCCAACTGTATCTGTCCCACACGCGCCTGGGCGGGGACTACGCGCTGCGCCTGTGCGTCGGCCAGACCACGCAGACGCGCGACGACGTCGCGGCCGCGTGGCGGATCCTGGGCGAGACGGCGCGCGCGATCGCGCGGCCGGCCTGAAAACGGCGGGGGCCCCGCAGATCGGGGCCCCCGGCCGGTTCGCCCTAGCGCGCCTTGTCGCGCGGGTAGGGCGGTTGTTCCGGCAGGCGCGGAGATTTCGTCTGCAGGTCTCGCATGAGCACTTCGACGGCCTTCTCGAGCTGGCGGTCGAGACCGCGATGCTCCTCGTCGGGCAGGTTGTCGATCTCGATGTCCGGCTCGGTGCCGCGATTCTCGACGGCCCACTGGCCGTCGAGCGTGTAGAAACCGAAGGCCGGCATCGTGATGCCGCCGCCGTCGATCGTTCCGATATCGCGGTCGATCCCGACCAGTCCGCCCCAGGTGCGGGTGCCGATCACCGTCCCCAGCTTCTGGGCCTTGAAGTACCAGGGCAGGGCGTCGCCGCCGCTGCCCGCGTAGCCGTTGACCAGCATGGCCAGCGGGCCGGGGAACGCGGTGCCCGGCGTTAGCCAGCTCTGCTGGCCGGGGCGCCGCGCCCACATGTTGAGCGGCTTCTGGGCCATGATGGTGGTGTAGACGTCCGGAATGAAGCCGCCGCCGTTGTTGCGCTCGTCTATGATGAGCGCGTCGCGCTTGAGCTGAGGGTACCAGCCCTTGGCGAATTCCTGGATTCCCTTCACGCCCGTGTTGGGCAGGTGGAAGTAGCCGATGCGCCCGCCGGACATCTCGGCCACCTTCCGCCGGTTGTCGTTCACCCATTTCACGTAGCGCAGGCTCAGTTCCGAGGCGATCGGCTGCACCGCGACGTCGCGGGCGCCCTTGCCCGACGCGTCGGCCGACAACCTGAGCGTGACCTGTCTGTCGGCCTTGTTCTCGAACACGCTGTACGGGTTGGTGGGAAGCCGCAGCTCGACGCCGTCGACCGCGAGCAGATAGTCGCCTTCCGCGGCGTCGATGCCGGGGCCGGACAGCGGCGTGCGTTGATCGGCGTTCCAGTCGCGCTCGCGCAGGATGTTGGCCAGGCGATAGCGCCCGCTCTCCGGATCCGGCACGAGGTCGCAGCCCAGCAGACCGGTGCCGACGGTCGGCGCGATCGGCAGGTCGCCGCCGCCGGTATAGGTGTGCGAACAGTTGAGCTCGCCGATCAGCTCGCCGATGAGGTAGTCGATGTCGTCGCGGTGCGCCGCGTACGGAACGAGCTGTCCGTACCGTCGGCCCATCTCCTCCCAGTCGACGCCGTGCATGCCCGGATCGTAGAAGAAATCGCGCTCGAGGCGCCAGACTTCGCGGATGATCTGCGCCCACTCGGCGCGATAGTCGATCCGCGCCTTCATTTCGCCCGTGCGAAGCGGCTTCTCGGCGGGCTTCTGTTCGGGGGCGGCGTCGACGATCCCGCGGGCGTCCTTCATGGCGTAGAGGATCTTCTTGCCGTCGTCGGACAGATCGTAATCGCCCACGTCGGACAGCACGGTCTTGACCTCGCGCTCCTTCATCAGGAAAACCTTCAGGTCGCCGCGGGCGTCGTCCTCCTCTTCGGCGCCCCGCACGGCCGGCGCGTCCTTGAAGAACAGCTTGTCGCTCGACGCGCGCAGCTTGCCGTAGTTGCCACGCGCCATGGGCAACGCGACGACGCGCCCGCCGATGCCGTCGAAGTCGATCTGCACGGGCTCGGGCGGCGCGGCGTCGTCTTCCTCGTCCTCTCCGCCCTTGGCGGCGGGCTTCTTCGCCTTGTCCTTGTCCTTTCCTTCCGTCTTCGACTCGTCCTTGGCGACGACCTCGTCGCTCTCGGGCGGGAAGGGGTGGGGGGTTTCGGCGCGGAGCGTGACGGCGTAGAGGCCGGTCGTGCCGGTGAAGAAGGGGTGCAGGTCGTAGCCGGCGAACGCCGGCTGGAAGTGCCGCGCCGACGTGAAATAGAGGTATTTTCCGGCGGGGTCGAAGGCGGGCGAGGCGTCGTCGGTGAACTCGTCGGTGACGCGCCGCGTCTGTTGCGTCTTCGTATCGTAGATGAATATCGAGCGCAGTTCGTTGGGCTCGGGCTTGGCGTAGGCGAGCCAGCGGCTGTCCCCGCTCCATGCCACGTCGAGGATCTCGCGCACGGGGGAGTGATCGGCCCGCGACAGCTCGCCGGACTCCACGTTCAGGACCCAGAGGTCGAAGTCGGAGTCGGAGAAGGCGAGCCGCTTGGCGTCGGGCGACCAGTGCAGATCGAAGCGCCACTTCGCGCCGTGTTGCGTGACCCGCCTCGCCTCGCCCTTTCCGTCGCCGGAGCGCAGCCAGACCTCGTACTCGCCGGTCTCATCGCTCAGATAGGCGATCCAGCGCCCGTCGGGCGACCACGCGGCGCCGCGCTCGCGCACGCCGGGCGTCTGCGTCAGGTTGCGCACGTCGCCGTTCTCGGCGGGGACGGTGAAGACGTCGCCGCGCGCGGTGAAGACGGCTCGCTGGGCGTCGGGGGCCAGATCCGCGGATTCGATGTGTTTGCCCACCTCCCGCCAGGCGGGCCGGGCGAGGATCCGATCGTCGCGCAGCGGGATCGTCAGGCGCCGGGTCTGCTCGCTGGCCAGGTCGAGCACCCAGAGCCAGCCGCCGTTCTCGTAAACGATGGCGTCGGGACCGAGGCTCGGCCACTTGACGTCGTAATCCTCGTGGCGTGTGATCTGGCGCTCCAGGCCGGTGGACATGCCGTGCGCCCAGATCTGCAGCTTGCCCGTGCGGTCGCTCGTGAAGTACAGCGTGTCGCCGTGCCACATGGGGAAATTGTCGGCGCCGACCCAATCGGTCAGCCGCGTTGTCTTGTCCGTCCCCAGGTCGCGCACCCAGATGTCCTGCGCCATGCCGCCCTTGTAACGCTTCCAAGTGCGGGTCTCGACGACCTGGCGGTTGAAGGCCAGCTGCCTGCCGTCGGGCGACCAGCTCGACAGTCCGCCCTCGGAAAGCGCGATCTTCGTCGCGAAGCCGCCCGTCACGGGCATCGTGTACATCGGGGCCGAGAACCCGCCCCACTGTCCGCGCGGCGACTGGAAGCGGACCGATAGGCCGTCCGGCTCCCAGTCGAGCACGCGGTCCCGGGCCGGGTGCCAGGTCAGGCGCGTGGGCTCGCCGCCCGCGGCCGGCATGACATAGACGTCGCGATTGCCGTCGTAGTCGCCGGAAAACGCGATCCACTGACCGTCCGGCGAGAACTTCGGCATCGATTCGAAACCCACGGCGCTCGTGAGCCGGCGGGCCTCGCCGCCCGTCGTGTCGGCGAGCCAGAGGTTGCCGCCGTACACGAAGACGACCCGCGTGCCGTGGATGTCCGGCATGCGCAGCATCCGCATGTCGGCGGGATCCAGCCGGTCGGGGATCTCGGGTGGGCTCAGGGCGAGGGCCGGAACGGAGCCGGCGGCCAGGGTCAAGCAGAGCAGGATCGCGCGCAGTGGTGGTTTCATCGTTCATTCCTTTCCAGCGGATAGGCGCCGCCCAGGAGCGGCCGGACGCGAGCCAAGCAAAGTTTTAGCACGCAGAAGGCGAGCGGGATGTTGCAGCCACGTACACGTTCATCCGCCACGCCAGCAGCGCCAGGCAGATCAGCCCGCCCGCGAGGTTGCCCCCCGCCATGCCGATCCAGCCGCCCGTCAGGCCCGGGGTCAACCGCAGGCCCAGCCAGACCCCCAGCGGCTCCATGATCACGCGCATCAGGAAGTTGGGACCCATGCCGGCCAGGCCCTGTCCGCGGGCCTGGAACCAGTAGGCGGTGATGTTCACGACGCTGAGCATGGGCCGCGCGGGCGTGACCCAGAGCACGAGCGGCACGCCCAGGGCGATCAGGGCTTCCTGGTCCGTGAAGGCGCCGAGCGCGGCCCGCGGAAAGACCAGGATGGGGATCGCGAGCGCCGCCAGCAGGAGCGAGGCGGCCCCGACCGCCGTCCAGGTGATGCGCCGGACGCGATCGCGCCGGCCGGCCCCGTGGTTCTGTCCCACCATGATCAGCATGCTCATCGAGATGCCGATCGTGGGCAGGAACACGAAGTTGAGCAGGCGGCTGCCGGCGCCGAAGGCGGCCAGCGCGTCGGTGCCGAACGGGGTGAGTTGGCGGTTGATCAGCTCGATGGAAAGCGGCGTGGCCAGGTTGGCCAGCAAGGCCGGCCCAGCCACGACGCCCAGACCGCGCAGCAGGGACGGGTCCCAGCGCCAGGCGGCGCGGTCGGCGCGGATCAGCCGCGCGCGGTTGAACAGCTCTCGCGCCGCCAGCAGCGAGGCGACGCCGAAGCTGACGACCGTGGTCCAGGCGGCGCCCGCCACGCCAAGTTCCGGGAAGGGCCCAGGCCCGAAGATGAACAGCGGATCGAGCGCGGCGTTCAGCGCCAGGGCGAGGGCCATCGTGCGGAAGGGGAACACCGTGTCGCCCTCGCCGCGAAAGAGCGCGTTCACGGTCTGCGGGAAGAGAGCGAAGAACGTGCCGAGATACGATATGCGCGCATAGGCGAGGGCGCCCTCGGCGACGGCCGGATCCACGCCGGCGGGCACGAACGTGCGGTGCAGGAACAGCAAGCTGGCCGGGGTGATGACCGCGGCCAGCCCTCCCACGACGAGCAGCGAATGCAGCGCGACGTTGCGGGCCCGGCGCTGCTCTCCCGCGCCCAGCAAACGCGAGACGAGCGAGGTCGAGGCGGTGCCGAGCGCGCCGGAGAGCGCCATCAAAAGATATGTGACCGGAAAGGACAGTTGGGCCGCCGCCATCGCCTCGGGGCTGTAGCGGCCGAGGTAGATCATGTCCACCAGGCCGAATCCCGTCGCCAGCAGCATGGCCAGGATCATGGGCGCGCTCAGCCGCAGCAGCGTGCGCCGGACCGGTCCCTCCAGGATCGGATCGGGCTCGCCGGGCGCGGGGCGGCGGTGGCCGTGGCGCAAGCGCGCGAGAAGGCCCCTCATGGCGCCGGCACGGGCGGGCGCAGCGGCGCCGGATCCTCCGCCAGCGCCCAGGCGAGGCCGGCCACGGCGGCGACGCTCAGCGCCAGGTCGCGCGCGTCGACCTTGTCGAACGTGTCGGCCGGGCTGTGGTGATAGTCCATGTAATGGGGGCTGTCGACGCGATGGCCGATTCCCGGCACGCCCTGCGCGACGATGAACGAGATGTCGACGCCGCCGTAACCCTCGCCGATTTCCGTCGCGCCCACGGTCGCCAGCGGTCCCGCCAGCTCGCGCACCCGCGCCACGATACTGGAATCGGCCTGCACCGAGAAGCCGACCGGCGGGAAACCGCCCGAATCGCACTCCAGGGCGGCCACGTGTCGCGCGAGTTCGTCGGCGTGAAGCGTCGCGTAGGCCCGGCCGCCCGCCTGCGTCTGCTCCTCGTCCACGAAGAGCACGACGCGCAGCGTGCGCCGCGGCGGCTGTGGCAGCCGCGCGATGAGGCGCGCCGCCTCCATGACGATGACGCAACCGGCCCCGTCGTCGTGCGCGCCCGTGCCGACGTCCCAGGAATCGAGATGCGCGCCGATCAGGACGATCTCGTCCGGCCGCTCGCGGCCGCGCACTTCGCCCACGATGTTCGCCGAGACCGTGTCCGGCAGCGTGCGCGCCCCCAGGTAGAGCCGCACGCGCGCGGGCAGACCGCGGTTGGCGAGCCGGCGCAGGCGCCCCGCGTCCTCCACGGTGAGCGCCGCCGCCGGGATCATCGGCACGCCCGTCCAGGCGCTGTCGGCCCGGTCCTCGTAGTGCATGACGCCGGTGTGGGGATTGGCGAGGCTCGTGCCGGTGACCGAGCGGATCAGGCAGGCGACCGCCCCGTGCCGCGCGGCGGCGTCCGCGCCGCGCGCGCGGTACTGGACCGTCTTGCCGTAGCCCTCCCACGGCTGGTCGAACAGCACGATCCGGCCGCGCGCCTCGCCGCCGCGCGCCTCGAGTTCGGCGAAGTCGCGCACGCACAAGAGATCGGCCTCGAGGCCCGCGGCTGGCGTGCCCACGGTGCCGCCGAGGCCGAGCAACCGCAGGGGGAACCGCACGGGCGCGACGCACTCCGCGCGTTCCTCGCCGCGCACCCAGTGGGGGACCAGCACCGTCTCGGCCCGCACGGCCGCGAGCCCGTCGGCGCGCATCCGGGCCAGCGCCCACGCCAGGGCGCAGTCCAGCCCGGCCGAGCCGGGCAGGCGCGGCCCGCACGTGTCGCACAGTTCGGCCAGGCGCGCGGCGGCCTGGCTGTCGGCCAGCGCCGCGGCGATCAGGCGGGACGCGGCGTTCTCTTGACGGCCGCCGGGGGGGGCCGCAGGCGCTGCCAGCGCCGCGGTCGCGGTCGCCAGCGCGACCGCGAGCCAAGCCAAGACAGCCGATCGCCGGACGCCGCGGACGCCGGGGACGACGGTCGACGGGATAGGCATCGGATCTCCTTTGGCCACCGCCGGCGGGAGGCCGGGCGGACGCAAGGGAGGGATGATAAGCGAAAAAGGCAGGCTTGTCCCGCGGTCCGGCCCGGTCCCCGCGCGCGGATGCGCCTTCTCGGGGATCAGGCGCCCATCCGGGTCGGTGAAGTCGCCTTGACGCCTCCGCGCGTGCGCCCTAGGTTTGACCGATCACGCCACCTCCGGCCGCCTCCGGCCCCGGCGACGCCGGGACCCGGCGGCCGCGTTTTCCGGACCCGGGAGAGCGGTCGCGTCATGATCCTGAGCAAGCTTGCCACGGCCATCGTCGAGTCGCCGACCCTGCGGCTCAACGAGGAGGCCCGCATCCTGCGCGAAAAAGGGGAGCCGGTGATCCACCTGGGCATCGGCGAGCCCAAGAACAAGACCCCGATCACGGCCATCCTGGCGGCGGCGGCCCGTCTGACCTCCGGCGAGGTGAAGTACGCCCCCTCGGACGGCCTGCCCTCGCTCAAGAAGGCGATCATCCGCTACACCGAGGAGAGCTACGACAAGGTCGTGGCGCCCGAGAACGTGATCATCTCGGCGGGCGCCAAGCTGTCCTTGTTCAACATCCTCTACAGCATCCTGAACCCGCAGGACGAGGTCATCATCCTCGCCCCGTATTGGGTCAGCTACCCCGAGATGATCAAGATGTGCTACGGGGTGCCCGTGGTCGTGACGCCGGAGGACGGCTCGTTCCAGCCGCGGATGGCGGACATCGAGCGCGCCGTCGGCTCCTACACCCGGGCGGTCATCGTCAACAGCCCCAACAACCCGTCGGGCGCGGTCTATCCGGAAGCCTTCCTCGCGGAGCTGATCGAGTTCTGCGAAAAGAAGGGGATCTGGGTGATCATGGACGACATCTACCACAAGCTGGTGTTCGACGGGAACACGTGCCCATCGGCGTACCGCTTCACGAAGAAGGACATCGAGTCCACGAACATCATCGTGATGAACGGGGTCTCGAAGGTCTACGGCATGACCGGCTTCCGCATCGGCTGGACGGTCACCAACCGCAAGCTCGTGTCGGTCATCAACAACGTGCAGGCCGCGACCACGACCTGCGCCTCGCCCGTGCTGCAGGCCGCCGCCGAGGGGGCGCTGACCGGCATGCAGAGCTCGGTGGAGAGCCTGCGGCTGACGATCGAGAACAACCGGCGCGTGATCCTGAACGAGCTGAAGTCGTTCCGCGACGTGAAGTGCCAGCCGCCCGGCGGCACGTTCTACTGCCTGCCCGATTTCCGCGCCTACCTGGACCGTTTCGGCGGCAAGTCGGTGGCTCTGTGCGAGTTCCTGCTGCGCAAGGCCTTGGTCGTGACCGTGCCCGGCAAGGAGTTCGGCATGGAAGGTCATCTGCGCCTGAGCTACGCCGGCACGGTGAAGGACGCGATGGAGGGTGTCGAGCGCATCAAGTGGGCGCTCGACCCGAGCTCCCCGAACGAGATCTACATCGGCGACCGCAAGATGGTGAGGGACTGGCTGTGAACAATATCCTCGACATCAAGAGCCCCGCCGAGGGGCAGGCCGGCGCCGTCAAGAGCGACTATGGCCTCGACAACCACGGGCTGGTGGACCTGAACCGGGTGTACTGGAACCTGCCCACGGAAGCCCTCTACGAGGAGGCCATCTTCCGCGGCGAGGGGAAGATCACCCAGCAGGGCGCCTTCGTCACCAACACGGGCAAGCACACCGCCCGCGCGGCCAACGACAAGTTCGTGACGCGCGAGCCGGAAAGCGAAAGCCACGTCTGGTGGGGGCAGTACAACCGGCCGTACAGCAACGACAAGTTCTCCGAGCTGCTGGCGCGCGTGCAGGGGTATCTGCAGGGTCGCGACGTGTTCGTCCAGGACACGTACTGCGGCGCGGACGAGCGCTGGCGGCTGCCGGTGCGCGTCGTGACCGAGTTGGCGTGGCACAGCATGTTCGTGCGGAACATGTTCGTCGCGCCGAAGACGAACGAGGAGTATCGCCGGCACGTGCCCCAGTTCACGGTGCTCGCCGTCACGGGTTTCAAGGCTTTCCCCCAGGTCGACGCCACGCCGTCCCAGACCGTGATCGCGATCAATTTCGCGCAGAAGCTGTGCATCATCGGCAACAGCGGGTACGCGGGGGAGATCAAGAAGTCGGTCTTCACGATCATGAACTATCTGCTGCCGTTGCAGGGCGTCATGACGATGCACTGCTCGGCGAACGTTGGAAAGCGGGGCGACACGGCGCTGTTCTTCGGCCTGTCCGGCACCGGCAAGACCACCCTTTCGGCCGATCCGCGCCGGGGCCTGATCGGGGACGACGAGCATGGTTGGAGCGATGACGGCATCTTCAACTTCGAGGGTGGCTGCTATGCCAAAGTCATCTCTCTCTCTCCCACGGCCGAACCGCAGATCCACGCGGCGACGCACCGCTTCGGCACGATTCTCGAGAACGTGATGTTCGACCCCGTCACGCGGATCATCGATCTCGACGACGACACGCGCACCGAGAACACGCGCGCCTCGTATCCGCTGGAATTCATCGACAACGCGGTTCCGGGCAAGGTCGGCGGCCACCCCAAGAACATCATCTTCTTGACCTGCGACGCGCAGGGAGTCATGCCCCCGATCGCTAAGCTGTCCGTGCCGCAGGCGCTCTACCATTTCGTCAGCGGCTACACCTCGAAGATCGCGGGCACGGAAATCGGCCTGGGCGAGGAGCCGGAGATCACGTTTTCGACCTGCTACGGCGGGCCTTTCATGGTCCACCGGCCGGCTTTCTACGCCGAGTTGCTGCGCCGCAAGATCGAACGCCACGGCGTCGATTGCTGGCTCCTGAACACCGGCTGGGTGGGCGGGCCCTACGGCGTGGGCAAGCGCATCAGCATCAAATACACGCGCACGATGCTCAACCACACGCTCGACGGGATGCTGGCCGACGTGCAGTTCGCGACCGACCCGGTGTTCGGTTTCCAGGTCCCCAAGTCCTGCCCCGACATCCCCGACGGCGTCATGAATCCGGCGGCCGCTTGGCCCAGCCAGGACGCCTACATGAAACGCTACAAGGGGCTCGCTTCGCGCTTCATCGACAACTTCAAGAAATTCGAGGACGACTGCCCCGACGACGTCAAGGCCGCCGGACCGAAGATCTGAGGCGGGGACGGGATGGACAGCCGCGGGGCCGGCGTCGCGAGGCGCCGGCCCTTTGCCCAAGCGGGCGCACGGCCGCGGGAGGTCGGATGAGGCGTTTTCTGCGCCGTTTCGCGCGCGGGGCCGGCATCCTGCTTGGCTTGGCGGTCGTGGCGACCTTCGCGCAGGTGCTCGCCTTGCGCTGGCACGATCCGCAGTCCACCGCCTGGATGCGGATGCGCCAGCGACAAGCGCACGAGAGGGGGGAGGAACTGTCGATCCGCCACGGCTGGGTCCCGCTGGCGCAGATCCCGCGCGACCTGCGGCGGGCCGTGATCGCGGCCGAGGACGCGGGATTCTACCGGCACCACGGCTTCGACTGGGCGGCCATCAAGGCCGCCAGCGCGCGCAACGCCGAGGCGGGCGGGGTGAAGCGCGGCGGCAGCACGATCACGCAGCAGCTGGCCAAGAATCTGTTCCTGTCCCCCAGCCGCAGCTACGTGCGCAAGGCCCGCGAGGCCTTCATCACGGCCGTCATGGAGTTGTCGCTCCCCAAGGAGCGGATCCTGGAGCTGTATCTGAACTCGATCGAGTTGGGCCGGGGGTCGTTCGGCGTGGCCGCGGGGGCCGAGCTCCAGTTCGGCGTGCCGCTGCGAGGGCTCACGCGCGACCAGTGCTGCCGCCTCGCGGCCATCATTCCCGCCCCCCTGCGCTACCGCGTCAGCGGGGACTTCGTGAGGAGGCGCGCGGAGCAACTCGCGAGGATGATCGAGTGAGACCCCGGGGCTAGTCGAGTAACTCCACCGGGTCGCCGACCCTCGGCTCGCCCTCGCCGTCCGGCACGACGTTCATGCCGAAGGCCACGCCGTCGCCGAGCGGCTGACGGTGTAGCAGATCCTCCACGAGGGCACAACGCATCCTGATGGACGTGCTGACGCCCAGGGTGGACGGTCTGGAGGTGACGCGCCGCGTCAGGGCCCGGGAGGCGACATCCAGCGCCGCGCGTGTGCCGGGCGTCGCAATGACGCCGGCTCAATAGTAGTACCAGATCGAGGCGTACTCCGCGGGGTCCTCGCCGTCCGCGGCCAGCCCACGCAAGTAGTCGAGGATCGGTACGTCCACGCCGACGTGGGAGTCGAACTCCGCGACTCCCTTCTCCCACGAGTGAAACTCATAGACACGCGACCCGTCCGGGAGCACCGAGATCAAGTCGCGGTGCTGCACGGCGCGCAGGTAATTTTTGCCTAGGCCCGGCAGGTTGTAGACTGGCTCGTCGGTCCGCCGCAGGCCTGGCAGGAGACGGGCTTCCTCCTTCTGCTCCTGCAGGATGCGGGCGAGCGGCACGCGGTAGGGCGCGGTCTCCTCCTTTCCCTTCGGCGCGAACGTGTAGTAGGGATCGATGCCCGCGCGGCGCAGCAGCATCCGCAGCCGTGCCGCCTCGAAGCGCCGCGAAACGAAGTACGTGTAGACCAACTGGTTGTATACCGCGATGCCGCTGCGGCGCAGGCGGTCCACCGCCGCGACGGTCTCGGGTGTCATCTCGTACGCGTGTTCGATGTGGGTCACGAGGCAAACCTCGCGGCGGCCGGGGACGCGCACGGACTCCAGGATCCCGGCCAGGCGCGCGGTGATCCGCTGCGGCAGCGTGACCGGGATTCGGGAGCCGATCCGGATCACGTCCACGGAGCGAATGTCAGCGAGGCGCCGCATGATCGCGGCGATCTGCTCGTCCTCCATCGCGAGGGGATCGCCGCCCGTCACCAGGACCTCCCGCACGGCGGGGTGCTCCGCGATCCAGCGGCAGGCCGACTCGATGACCGGTCCGGGCGCAAGCGCGTCCGGAGCCATGGCCTCGCGGATTTCCCAGTTGCGCTGGCAATAGACGCAGATCTGAGGGCACGTGTTGAACGGTTTCAGGATTGCGATCGCGGGGTAGCGTCGCGTCACGAGGTCGACGGGCGAGGTGTCGCGCTCAAGCATGAAATCGCAAGCCACGCCGCGGCGGTCGCTGTGCGCGATCATCTCCTCGACGTAGGCCCGCGGCGGCAACACCTGAGCGCGCAGCGCGCGGTCGCGACCGGCATCCGGGTCGTCGTCCAGCAGCGAGGCGTAGTACGGCGTCACCCCGAAGGGGAGGCGCGCCTCGCGCGCCTGGTGGACCGCGGCGAGTTCTTCGTCGCGCAGGCGCGTCCCTCGCGCGAGCAAATCGGGATCGCGGATCGTGTGCGCCAGGTGCCAGCGCCAATTCCGCCAGTCGTCCTCGTTTCCGCCGAGGGCCGCTAGGACGCGCTCGCGACGTCGATCGCGCCTGGCGACCGCCTCGGGCGAGAGCCCGTCCGCGTAACGGTGCATGGCCGATTCGGCCCGCGCCCACAGCTCATCCAGCGCAAGCGAGCGGGCGACAGCCGCGTCGCGCCCCTCCATCGTGGGCTCTCGCGAGGCAGTCGGCGGTTGGCGATCGAGCCAACTCGCCAGGCCCCGGGCGAGGTGGGTCATCTCGGCGTAGAAGCCGGGCGCGAGGTCGGGCCGTTCCAGGCCGCGCGCCAGGTCCCAGAGGGCCTGAGCGACGCTGAAGCCCGCCAGGCGGTCGGAACGTTCGGTCAGCATGCCGCGCAGCGCCCGCGCGCAGTCCCGCGCCCGCACGAAGCGCAGTGACTCGCGGCCGGAGAAGGCCGACATCACATCGAACTGGAGGCGGTTTACGAGCGTGTAGAGGCGCAGTCGCGCCGCGCCGAGCGAGCGGCAGCCGGAAACGAGGGGCAGCAGCCGGGAGGCCTCTGTCCTGAGCCTGTCGAGATCGTAGTCGCGGTCGATCGCTGGCACGTCGAACCTCCTCACAGGCCGGTGTGGAGCCGGCGACGATGGCCGCGTCGGGAGTCGTCCAGGAGAAGGACGCGACGCGGTCTGCTGCCGCCAGAATACCGCAGGGAGGCGCCCCGGGCCAAGCAAGAGCGGGGGCGGCCCTCGCCGCCCCCGCTCAACCGTCGACCGCGTGGTGCTCAGCCGTCGAGGCCGCGGAACACCTTCTCCACGCGACGCAGCGCCCAGTTGAGCTCCTGCTTGGTGATCACCAGCGGGGGCGCGAAGCGGATCACGTTTTCGTGGGTCTCCTTGCAGAGCACGCCCTCGTCCTTGAGCGCCTCGCAGTAGGGGCGGGCGGGCCTGTTCAAGACCAACCCGATCCAGAGACCTTTGCCGCGCGCGGTGACGATGCTCCTGGACTTGATCGCGGCGAGCTTGGCCATGAACCACTCGCCCAGTTCGCGGCTACGCTCGACCAGACGCTCCTCCACGATGACCGCGAGCGCCTCGCGCGCGACCGCCGCGCCCAGCGGGTTGCCGCCGAACGTCGAGCCGTGGTCGCCGGGGCGGAACACGCCCATGACCTCGTCGCTGGTCAGGAACGCGGAGACCGGGTAGAAGCCTCCCGCGAGCGCCTTGCCCACGATCAGGCCGTCGGGCCGCACGTTTTCCCACTCGTAGGCGAAGAGCTTGCCCGTGCGGCCCAGACCCGACTGGATCTCGTCGCACAGCAGGAGCACGTTGTGGGCCCGGCAGATCTCGGCGGCCTTCCTCAGAAAGCCGGCGGGCGGCACGACGATGCCCGCCTCGCCCTGGATCGGCTCGACCAGGAAGGCGCAGGTGTTCGGCGTGATCGCCGCCGCCAGCGCCGCGGCGTCGCCGTACGGGATCATCTTGAAGCCCGGCGTGAAGGGCCCGAAGCCGTCGCGATACTGCGGGTCGGTGGAGAAGCTGACGATCGTGGTCGTGCGGCCGTGGAAATTGCCCTCGCACGCGATGATCTCGGCGCGGTTGTCCGGGATCCCCTTGATCTTGTGCCCCCATTTGCGGGCGGCCTTCACCGCCGTCTCCACCGCCTCGGCCCCGGAGTTCATCGGCAGCATCCGCGCGTAGCCGGTCATCTCGCACAGGTCGCGGCAGAGCAGGGGGAGCTGGTCGTTGCGGAAGGCGCGGCTCGTCAGCGTCACGCGCGCCGCCTGGCGCCTGAATGCCTTGAGCAGGCGCGGGTGGCAATGCCCCTGGTTCACCGCCGAGTAGGCCGCCAGGAAGTCGATGTACCGCTTGCCGTCGACGTCCTCCACCCAGACGCCCTCGGCGCGGCGGATCACGATGTCGAGCGGGTGGTAGTTGTGGGCGCCGTAGCGCTCTTCCAGTGCGATGAAAGTTCCAGTCTTGCCCATGGGTCGCTCCTGTTGCGGGACGGTTGAGTCCGGCGCGCGCTGTGCCGGCGCCAGAGGCCAAAGATAGGGACGGCGCCGGACATGTCCAGCCGGGGCGCGTGTCTGCCTCTCCCCCGCCACGCGGGAGGGGGCTGGAAGAACCAAAAATTCTACTTGACAAAACAAAGTACTTTGATTTACAAAGTATCTGCCTTCGGCGCTCGCGCCGGGGGCGACAAGTCCGGATGGCCGGCGTGCTTGGTTCATCCCGCTGGACAGCGCCGGGTCCTGAAGGAGCACCGGTCGAAGGCCGAGGACCCCCACGAGGGGAAGGGGACGGAACCCCTACCGGCCGCAAACGGGGGGCGTGAACCCAGGAGGGGAAGCGCCCCCCGGTCGGACGCATCGCCCTCAGTGGCCGGCGATGCCCCGCCACGGCGCTCCCGACAGGGCGGGATGGACCACCCCCGGGAGGTGCAGTTCCGTCTCTTCCCGGGGCCGGCGGCCACGGAAGGCCGCTGGCGTGGCAGGGAGGCCCCGCGGCGTTGGATGACATGAGACCGGCGGCGCCCCTGCCTCCGGCCGACGCGCCTTCGTGGGACCTGATCCACGGCCGGGCGCGTCTGCGGGTCATCTGCCATCTGGTCCGCCATGGCCCGACCTCCTTCAAAGAGCTGCGCGCGGCGGCTGGCGCCACCGACGGCGCGCTCTCCGTTCACCTGGCCAAGCTCCACGACGCCGGCCTGATCGCGATCGAGAAGGGGTACGAGGGGAAAAAGCCGCGGACCATCGCGCGCCTGACCGAGGAGGGCGCGCGACAGTTCGCGGCCTATGTCGAGGACTTGCGCCGGCTCGTGCCGGGGTTGTCCGCTTGAATCCGCGCTAGCGCCCGGCGGCCGCGGGCGCGCCGCTGGGCTGCAGGACGCCGGACACCGCGGGCGCGCCTTCGCCGTCCCACCAGCGCACCAGGCCCGTCTCGAAGCGGCCCAGCACGATGCCTTCCCGGTACGGCACGATGCGGATCGTGAACCCGCGCAGCCCCGAGCGCCGGCACGGGATGTCCCCGATGTAGGTCGCGCGCCCGTCGGCCGCGGGGCCTTCGGGCAGCATCGTCGTCGTCTCGCCGCGGACGATGCTTCCGGACGGGTCCAGCGAACCGTGGTAGATCTCGACCAGCACGTCGGACGTCGCGACGTCGCCGAGGTGCAAGACCGCCCTGACGGGCAGTCGCGAGCCCATGGGCCGGGATTGGCCGGCGTCTGACTGAACCTCCAGGACCCTCACCTGCGGCCAGCGCGCCGTCATCGCGGCCCGCCACTCGCTCATGGCGGTGGCCCCGGAGTGGTTGTCCGCGGCCAAACGGGCCGTGCTGTCCACGCACGGGATGTACGAGCGCTTGACGTACTCTTCGACCATCCGGTTCGTGTTGAAGTTGGCGTTCACCGTTCGCATGGAGTTCTTCATGACCCGCACCCACTCGCGCGGGATGCCGTCCGTTCCCCGTTCGTAGAAAGCAGGCACGATTTCCGCCTCGAGCAGGTCGTAGAGCGCCAGGCTCTCCACTTCGTCCTGGTACGTCTGGTCCTCATACTCCTCGCCGGCGCCGATGGACCACCCATTGTCGCCGCGGTAGCCCTCGCACCACCAGCCGTCGAGCACGGAGAGATTGATGCCGCCGTTGACGGGCACCTTCATGCCCGACGTGCCGCTGGCCTCGCGCGGGCGGCGCGGGTTGTTCAGCCACACGTCCACGCCCTGCACCATGTACCGCGCCACCTCGATGTCGTAGTTCTCGATGAACACGATGCGGCGCCTGAACTCATCCTGCTGCGAAAGATGGATGATCTGCCGGATCAGCTCTTTGCCGGGATGGTCCTTCGGGTGGGCCTTGCCGGCGAAGATGATCTGCACCGGGCGCTGCGGGTTGTTCAGGATCCGCGACAGGCGCTTGGGATCGCGCAGGATCAGGTTCGCCCGCTTATAGGTGGCGAAGCGGCGTCCGAAGCCGATGATCAGCACCTCGGGGTCGAGCACTTCCTCGGCGTTGAGGAGCTGGACCCGGTTCGCGCCGCGGCGCTGCAATTGGGCCCGCAGGCGCGTGCGCACGAAGCCCACTAGCCGCTCGCGCATGCGCTCGTGGCTGCGCCACAGCTCCGAGTCCGGGATCCGCGTCACGCGCTCCCAAATGGTCTGGTTCGTCGGCTCCTCGTACCAGCGCGGGCCGAGGTAGCGCTCGTAGAGGCGGGCGATCTCCTGGCAGCACCACGACTGGACGTGGATCCCGTTCGTGATGTGCGTGATCGGGATCTCCTCCTCGGGCACCTCCGGCCACATCCGCCGCCACATCGCGCGCGAGACGCGGCCGTGCAATTCGCTCACGCCGTTGGCGTGCTGCGCCATGCGCAGCGCCAGGACCGTCATGCAGAACGGCTCCGACCGGTTGCCGGGATCCTGGCGCCCGAGCGCGAGGAGCTGGTCCATGTCCAGGCCCAGGTCGTGCGCGACGGGCGCGAGATAGGGCGCGATCAGCTCGGGCGGGAAGTAATCGTTGCCGGCCGACTCAGGCGTGTGCGTCGTGAACACGTTGCTGGTCCGCACCATCTCGAAGGCGACGCGGAAGGGCATCTTCTCGGCCTGCATCAAGCGGCGCACCCGCTCCAGCGCCAGGAACGCGGAGTGGCCCTCGTTGAGATGGCAGACCGTCGGGCCGAGGCCGAGCTTCCAGAGCGCGCGGATGCCTCCGATCCCGAGCAAGATTTCTTGCCGGATCCGCATGTCCGGGTCGCCGCCGTAGAGCCGGCTGGTGATTTCGCGGTCCTCGGGCCGGTTGGCGGGGATGTTCGTGTCCAGCAGCAGGAGCGGATTGCGGCCGATCAGCAGCCGCCAGACGCGGGCCGCGACCTTGCGCCCCGGGAACTCGACCTCGATCAGAAGGGGCTGTCCCGCGCCGTCCAGCTCGGGCGTCATCGGCAAATTGAAGAAGTCGTTCTCCCGGTACTCTTCCTGCTGCCAGCCGTCGTGGTTCAAGTACTGCCGGAAATAGCCGTGCTGATAGGCGAGACCCACCCCCGTGAGCGGCACGCCCAGATCGCTGGCCGCCTTGAGGTGGTCGCCCGCCAGGATGCCCAGGCCGCCCGAGTAGAGCGGGAGGCACTCGTGCAGCCCGAATTCCAGCGAGAAGTAGGCGATGCGGCGGTCCTTGACGTCGCCGTGCTCCTGGTCGTACCAGGTCGTGAACTCGAGGTAACGGTTCATCTCGTCGCGGACGCGTTCGAGGTTGGCCATGAAGGCCGCGTCCCGCAGCAGCTCGTCGACCCGCTCCGTGGTCAGATTGCCCAGGACGGCCACCGGGTTGTGCGAGTGCTTCTCCCACAAGTCGGTGTCGACCCGGCGCAAGAGCTGGATCGCCTCGGGATTCCAGGTCCACCAGACGTTGTGGGCGATCTGCAGCAGCGGCTGCAGCTTGGCCGGCAGGCTGGGGGTCACGACGAAACGCTGGACGACGCGCATGGGTATTCTCCGGTTGAGGCGCGCACAAGCGGTTTGAATACGACCCTTTAGTATCGGACGAGAAGGCGGCGGGTGTAGGCCGGAAGACCGGTCGCGACGCCCCCGACAGGGCAAGGGCCGCGGGAGCCAGCATAAGCCTGGCCGGGACCCTCGCGCCACCCAGAAATGGGGGACCGGGTCGCGCCTAGAAGAGGCGCGGCTCCACGACCCGCGGCGTCTCGCCCAGCGTGTGCCCCTCCAGGCGCAGGAGCTGGGCCTTGAGCGTCATGCCGCCGCCGAAACCCACCAGCCCGCCGTTTGAACCGATGACGCGATGGCACGGCACGACGATCGAAACGGGATTGTTGCCCACGGCCTGTCCCACGGCGCGCGCGGCTTGCGGTCGCCCGATCGCCTCGGCCACCTGACCGTAACTGCGGAGCTGGCCGTAGGGGATGCGCTGGAGCCTGCGCCAGACCGCGACCTGGAATGGCGTGCCGCGCAGGTCGAGCGGGACCTCGAAACGGCGGCGGCGGCCGCAAAAGAACTCGCCGAGTTGCCCGACCAGCCCGTCAAAGGCGGTGGAATCCTCGAGGGACTCGACGCTCTCCCGGTCCTGACGCGCCTCTGCGCGCCGGCGCGCGTCGGCGGGCGGCGCCTGATCGGCGGGCTCTTCGGTGCTATCATCGCCGCGGACCGGGCCGAACCGGCGCGCCAGGGCCCGGGCCCGCAACCGGTACTCGTAGGCCTCGTGCAGGAAACCGAGGTGGAGCAAGCCGCGTTCGGTCGCGACCGCCAACAGGGGGCCGACGACGGTGAGCAGCAACGTGTGGCGCAGCACCATGACGATCGCCACCTTCCCGGCGCGCGCGGGCGCCGCCACGAGAAGGCCGCGGCGGCGGTGCGGTCCTTGGGCGCGGATTCTAGCAGACGCGGCGGGCCCGGAAAAGAGCGGCCCCCGTCCGCGGCGGTCGCGCCGGCCGCCAAGGGCGGGCCAACGATGCCTCGGGAGGAAGCCATGGCGGAGCGGCTGATCGAGGCCGCCGAGGCGCCAGCGCATCCGGCCTGGCGGCTGGGCAACCTGCTGGACGTCCGCCCGCGCTCGGTGTTCCTGGCCGGGCACGCGGTCGGCGCCCACAACCTGCCGCTGGCCTCGCCCACGGGGCCCGCGCAGGCCGGGTCGGATCCGGAACTGGATCTCGAGCGGCGGATCCCGTCCGTGCTGCTGCCGCCGCGGCACGAGCCGCTGCTGGTCTTCGCCGAGCGCGCCGAGCTGGCCCTGCGCGTGCGCGACTTCCTGCGCGGCCGCGGTCGTCCCCTGGCCGACGCGTGCGTCCTGGAGGAGCAGGCGCGGGGCGACCCGCCGGCACAGTGGGCGGTCGGCGGGCCCGGCGCGAACTCCCTCTGGCGAGCGCCCGAGTTCCTGGTCGCTCACGCCGGGCTCCTGCCGGCGCCGGCGCTGGGGCCCGTGCTCGATCTGGGCGCCGGGGCGGGCCGCGCCGCGGTCTGGCTGGCCGCGCGAGGCTGGCGCGTGACGGCGATCGACCGACTTCCCGAGGCGCTCGCCCTGGCCGCCCGTCTGGCGGTCGGGCACGATCTCGGCGTCGGCCGCCTGACCCTGCTGCGGCGCGATTTGCGCGCTCCCGGAGCGGTTCCCCGCGGGCCCTGGGCGGCCATCCTCGCCTTCCGCTACCTGGACCGCGAGCTCTGCGCCCGCGCGCCCGGCCTCCTGATGCCCGGCGGCATCGTCATCATGCGGACCTTCGGTCCGGGCGATGGCCACCGGCGCCCGTGCTCGCCGCGCCACCGGCTCGCGGGCGGCGAGTGGCTGAGGCTGTTTCCCGATCCGCCCTTCGAGATCCTGGTCCACGTCGAAGACCACGACCCCGACGGCCGTCCCGCGGCGGGGGTCGTGGCGCGGCTGCGCCCCTGAGCGACGGCGCGGGCCGGTCGGCCGCGGCATTCCTGGCGCGCGCTTTGTCCCTGTCGGCGCCGCCCGCGCGGGCTATATTGCCCGGCGGCCCGGCGGGTTCAAGGCAGGGGAGGCGTCGTGGAAATCGGCATCGTGGGCATGAAGTTCACCGGCAAGACCACGCTCTTCAACGCGATCACGGGGCAGCGGGTCGCCGTGGGCGCGGGGGACGTGGAGCCCCATCGCGCCGCGGCGCCGGTGCCCGATCCGCGGCTGGACCGCCTGGCGGCCATGTTCAGGCCGCGCAAGATCACACCGGCTTCGGTGGGCTGGGTCGACGTGCCCGGCTTCGCGGCGGGCGGGTCCGAGGCGCGGCGGGAGGCGACGCGCTTCCTGGAGCACGGACGGCGCGTCGACGTGTTGGTGCAGGTGGTGCGAGGGTTCACCAACGGTCACGGCCCGGTCGATCCCGCGCGCGAGATCGACGACCTCGCCGCCGAACTGGTGCTGGCCGATCTGCTGGTCGTGGAAAACCGTCTCGAACGGTTGGCCGGCGACCGTCGCAAGGGAGCGCAAGCCGGCAACCCGCTCGAAGCGCCGCTGCTGGAGCGTTGCCGCGCGCGGTTGGCAGAGGGGCTCCCCTTGCGCGGACTCGACATGTCGCCCGACGATCGCAGGCTCGTCGCCGGGTTCGCCTTCCTCTCGCTCAAGCCTCGCATCGCGGTGCTCAACGTGGCGGAGGAGGGGATCGACGCCGCGCACTTGGCGGCCGCTCGCGCGACGGGGGCCGAGGTTGTGGACTTGTGCGCGCGCCTCGAAGCCGAGATCGCCGAGCTGCCGGCCGTCGAGCGCGCGGAATTCCTCGCCCACTTGGGCATCGCGGAGCCGGCGCTGGCGCGCACGGTGCGAGCCGCCTATCGCGCGCTCGGGCTGCACAGCTTCTTCACCGTGGGGGAGGACGAATGTCGCGCCTGGACCGTGCGGCAAGGGGCGCTGGCGCCGGAGGCGGCTGGGGCGATACACTCGGATCTGGAGCGCGGGTTCATCCGCGCGGAGGTCTGCGCCTACGACGAGCTCGTGGCGGCCGGCGGCCTGGCCGAGGCCAAGCGGGCCAGCGCGATGAAGCTCGAGGGCAAGTCCTACGTGGTGCGCGACGGAGACGTCCTGAACATTCGTTTCAGTGTCTGACCGCAGCGCAGGGAGGCACGTGAACGCGCTGGAAGGGGCTCGCGCGGCGCGACGCGGCCGGCGCTTGGCCAGCGGCGCGCTGGCGCTCGCCCTGGCGGCGGTCTTCTGGGGCGCGCTTTGGACTCGCCTCGACCAGCGTTCGGTCCTGACGCGCGTGCCGGTCCTGGATGAAGCGCACTATCTGCGCGAGGCCCAAGCCATCGCCGCCGGACGGCTCGCGCCCGCGACGCCGTTCGTCATGTCGCCCCTATACCCGTACTTCGTCGCGGCCACGGGTGGCGGGCGCGACTTCAACGCCGACGGCGTCCGGCAGGGGCCGCCGCCCCACGGCACGCGCCTGGCGCAGGCCCTGCTCTGGCTGGGCGTCATCGGCGGGCTGCGCGTGGCGGCTAGACGGCTCCTGGACGACCCCTATGCCTGGATCCCGCCCGCGCTGTGCGCGCTCTACGCGCCCGCGGCGGTCTTCGTCACGACGACGCTGCTGGAGATCCCCTTCGTCTTTTGCCTCACGACGGTCCTGGTCCTGCTCACGCCGGGTCCGGCCGGCGTGGCGCCCGCCGTGTCCCGTTCCTGGCGCGTGGCCGCGGGCGCGGGCCTGCTGATCGGGGCGGCGACGCTCCTGCGCCCGACCGCCCTGCTCCTGTTGCTGCCGGCCTGGCTGGCGGTCGGCGCCTCCAGGCGCGTCCGGCCGCCTCTCGTCGCGCTCCTGGCGGGGACCCTGGCCTGTCTGCTGCCGGTCGTCGCGCACAACAGCCTGAGGGCGGGCCGTCTGGCGGGGGTCAGCCTCAACGGCGGCCTGAACTTCTACATCGGGCAGGGTCCGGGCGCCAACGGATTCTTCCGCAGCTTCGAAGGCTTCCAGTTCGAGGCCGATCCGGCGGGCGTGACGTTCCTGTCCGGCCGTCTGGGGCGGCCGGTCGACGGTCCCGGCGAGGCTGACCGCATCTGGTTCGCGCACGCGTGGGCCGCCGTGCGCGAGCATCCCGCGCGGGCGCTGGGCCTCTGGGCCCGCAAGGCGTGGCTGCACTTCACGGCGCCGGAGATCGACCAGGTGACGCCGTTGTCGGTGTGGAAACGCGATGGGCCGCCGCTGCGGCTGCTCGTCGTGCCCTACGGGTTGCTCTCGGCGCTAGGACTGGCCGGCCTGGTGCTCGTGGCGCGGCGGCCGGCCTGGCGGCCGTGGCTGCTGACGCTGGGGCTGCTGGTCGCGGCGCAGAGCGCCTTTTTCGTCGTGTCAAGGTATCGCCTGGCGCTGGTGCCCTCGCTGGCGCTGCTGGCGGCGGCCTGGGCCGGCGAGCTGAGTCGTCGCCGGGGCCGCGCCCGCCTGTGGCCGGCGGTTCTGGCGCTGGCGGGCGCTCTGGTCGTCGTGCCCTGGGGCCTGGGCGCGCAGCGCGCGGCCTGGAACGCGCTGGGCGGAGCCAACGAAGCCCGCCGCTGGGCGCGCCTGGGCGACCCGGAGGGGCTGGCGCGCGCGGAAACGCTCTACCGCGAGTCGCTGGAAGCGGATCCGACGCAGGTCGCCGTCTACCAGGGGCTGGCGCGCGTGCTCGTGCGGCGCGAACAGGTGGAGGAAGCGCTGCGGGTTCTGGCGGCCGGCGCGTTGCGTGTGGACCAGGGCGACCTGCTGGAGCGCGATCTGGCGATGCTCCACATGCAGCAGGCCCGGTACGACGAGGCCCTGCCGCGGCTGTTGTCCTACCGGCGAGATCATCCCGACGACGCCGAAGTGCTGCACGCCTTGGCGGTGGCCCTGCAAGGCACCGGACGGACCGCCGAGGCGATAGAGGCGTCGCGCCGTCTGGTCGCGCTGCGGCCCGACGACCCCCAGGGCTACGTGAACCTGGGCGTGCTGCTGGCGCGGACCGGGCGCGCCGAGGAGGCGCGCGGCGTCTTCGAAGCCGGGCTGCGACGCTGTCCCGACAGCGCCTCGCTGCGCCGCAATCTGCAGGTACTCGGCGCCGCGGGCGCGGGCGCCCGGACGCCGCCGTCCGTCGACCCGAAGGGCGAGGCTGCGACGGCGAGGTGAATGGACAGCGCAGGAAATTCCCGGGGCGCGCGTTCAAGTGGGCGTATGTGCGAGAAGCGCCGCCGGCTGTCCGGGTCGATCGATCGGCGGCGAGTCAACGTCCAAACCAAGGAGAGCCATCCATGTTCGTAAGAAGGAAGTCCATCGCGGCCGCGCTCGCGGTCGCCCTGCTGGCCACGGCCTGCGTGGCCACGGTCTGCGCCCAACCTTGCCCTCTGCGCCAGTCGCCGGGCGAAGACGGTGACGGTCCCGATCCCGGCGACCGGCTCGTGCAGCGTCTTGGCTTGACCGAGGAACAGGCCGCTTCCGTGCGCCAGATGCGCCAGGAGAGCCAGGCCGAGCGGTTGGGCCTGCGCAAGGAGATGATGCGGCTGCGTCACGCCCTGCGCGGGGAGATGCTGGAGGATCTGCCGGAGCTGCAGAAGGTCGAGCGCCTCTGTACCGACATTTCGCGCTTTCAGGCGCGGATCCGGCTGGAGCGGCTGCGCGGGCAGATCGAGTTGCGCAAGCTCCTCACCCCCGAGCAGCGAGACAAACTGCTCGCGATGCGCGGTGATCGTTGGACATGCCGCGACGGGGAGCGCGGACCCGGACGCCACGGGCGCTGCGAGCATGACGGTCGCGGCCCCGGTTGCGGCCAGGGACCAGGGTGCGACCCGCGGTTCGCGCCGCCGCAGGACGAAGACATCTGAGTCGGTCGGCAGGCATTGCGCGCCCCGCCTGGCTCGGGCGGGGCGCCACCCCTCGCGAGGGCCCAAGAGGCATGGTCGAGATGCTAGGGCGCGCCGCAAGCGAATCGGAAGGCGAAGCCGGCAGGCTCGACCAGGCCGTCGCCGACATCGTGAGCGACGACGCGCTCATGGTCCGCGTGGGGGCCGGCGAAGAGCCGGCGTTCCGGTTGCTGGTGGAAAGGTGGGAACAGCCGCTGTTCGGTTTCCTCTACCGGATGACCGGATCGCTCGAGGACGCCATGGATCTGCGCCAAGAAACGTTCCTGCGGGTGTTCTCGGGGGCGGCTCGCTACCGGCCGCAAGGGAAGTTCCGCGCCTGGCTCTTTCGCATCGCGGGCAATCTGGCGCGAGGGCATTTGCGGCGCCGGCGGATCGTGCGCTGGATCCGCCTCGATCCCGCGGAGCACGACGCGCCATCGAGCGATCCCCCTCCCGACGCGGCGCTCGAGCGCGAAGAATTGTCGCGGCGCGTGGGCAAGGCGCTGGACCGGTTGCCGGGACGGCAGAGGGAGGCGCTGGTCCTCAAGCGGTTTCACGACCTGAGCTACCGGGAGATCGCCGAGGTGCTGGGCGCCACGGAGGCGGCCGTCGAATCACTCCTGATTCGAGCCGCCGCCGGGCTGAGGCGAGAGCTGGGCGAGATGGAGGCAAGATGACCAACGGCAATGAAGCCTGGCGGGCAGGACACGTGCTCGGCGAGATTCAGGCGTGCGTCGATGGGGAACTGCCGGCGGCGACGGCGGAGCGCGTGAGAGCGCATGCCGCGGCCTGTCCCGCTTGCGCCCGCGCCCTCGCCCAGGCGGAGGCGACCTGGAGCGCGCTGGCCGTCTACCGGGTTCCCGAGGGGGCACGCCCGGCCTGGCCCCGACTGCGCGCCCGCCTGCGCTCCCCGCGGCGATCGCCGCTCTCTTTCGCCACCGGGGCGGCCGCCGCGGCCGTCGCGGGCCTGCTGTTGGGACTGGTCGTGGGGCGCGCGCTGCCCACGGGCGCGACGGGCGCGGACCCCGCCGAAACGCTCAGTTCCTGGGCTCAGGATGGTTCTCTCCTGGCCGCGGGCGGTGCCGCGACCCTCGACAGCCTTTTTCTCGCCGCCGGCGAGGCCTCGGCTGGTGAAGAGAAGGAGGTGCGGCCGTGAGCAGGTGGTGGCTGCTGCTGCTTGTGCTCTCGCTCGGCCTGAACACCGGTCTGCTGTGGCGGGTGCTGGAGAGGCGGCCGGAACCTTTGCCGCCGCCCGAGCAGGCCGCTCGCGGCCGGGCAGAGGGCGGCGTCGAGTGGGAGAAGCGAGCCGAGGCCCGGCATCGCCGGCTGGCCGACCGCATTGGACTGGACCCGCTGCGCCGCGCCCGTTTCCTGGACATCCGCCGCGAGGCGGTGCCCACCCTGCTGTCGCTGCGTCAGGACGTGAGAGAGGCAAGGCACGAACTGCACGGCGTTCTCCGCGAGGCCCCGTCCGACACGCAGCGCCTCCACAGCTGCCTGGCGCGGCTGGCGGCGGCGCAGGGCCGGGTCGATTCGCTGGTCGTCTCCAACATGCGGCGCGAGCTGGGCCTGTTGGAACCACGGGAGCGCGAAATTTACCTCAGCGCCATGCCCTGGGAGGGCGATCATGGACCGCCCGCGCGGGGCTTGGGCCCGCGCCGCACGCCGCCCGGGCGCGATCCGTAGCCACTGCCGAAGCCGCGCCGGGCCGGTTTTTCTTGACAGTCGAGGGCCGCGGCACCTATGTATTACCTGGCTCTCCACGGCGAGGCCCTGGCTTCGCCAGCCCGTTTCGGGCCGTTCTTCCGGAGCGCACACGAAACCCCACCCATGGCAGGGCGTCCGGACGTTTATTCTGCCATGCCGCCCAACCAGCGCGAGGGGGACTTCGCATGACCCAGTTGAAGAGGCTGTCCCTGGCTGCCCTGCTTCTGCTGCCGCTCCTGCCCGGGTGCCGCTCGGCGCAGACGACGAGCGCCATCCTCTACATGGAGGAGCGGAAGTACGACAAGGCCGTGTCCGTGCTGCACGAGGCGCTGGAATACAATCCCGAGGAGGCGGACGCCTTCTATTACCTCGGCGAGGCTCACAGCAAACTGGCCGAGGTTGCGATCGCGGAAAACCGGTTCCCCGACGCCAAGCAGAATTACGAGACCGCCTACCAGAACTACAAGCGGGCGGCCGAGTTGGATTCGGCGCAGTTCGCCCAGAACGTCCAGGCGAGCCTGCTGCACAACTACGTCTCGCGCAGCCGGGACGGAAAGATCGAGTACGATGCCCGGTACTACGAGGCCGCCGAAGGATTCTTTCAGCTCGCGTACGCCTCCCTGCCGGACTCCATCGCGCCCATCAAAAACATCGCGCGGATGAAGATCCAGCAGGCCGGCGAGAACGCCAACGACCCCAAATTGCTGGGCGAGGCGCTCGATCTGCTGGACCAGGTCCTGGCGAGCAAGCCGGATGCCTACGAGTTGCTGGCTGACAAGGCCAGCGTGCTGGCCAAGCTCGAGCGGAGCGAGGAAGCGAACGCCATCTACGCGAACCTTCTGGCCGAACACCCGGACGACACCGGGCTGCTGATCGACATCGCCAGCCTGGCCATTCAGGACCGCCAGTTGGAGCGGGCCGCGGACCTTTACGTCCGGCTGATCCGTTTGCTCCAGAGCGACGGCAAGCCGGAGAATGACGAGCAGATCAAGAACCTGATGACGCAGGCCGCCGCCTGGCTGGCGGGCGATGAGATCGGGCGCTACGCCGAGGCGATTGATCTGTTCAAGGAGGCGCTGCAGCTGCAGTTGATCCCCGAACAGTCCACCCTGTTCGGCCGTTTGCAAGCCCACTACAAGTACGGCAGGCTGCTGCGCAGCCAGGCCGAGGCTGAAACCGCCCCGGACAAGCAGCTCAGCCTTCAGGAACAGGCGAAGTTCCAGTTCACCGAGGGCGTGAACGTCGGCATCCCCACGGTCGAGCAGTTCTTCGACTGCGGGTTCTGTTACTACTACCTGGCGCTCTGCCAGGGCGAACTCGGGGACGCCAAGGCGTCCGAGGTCAATTTCCAGAAATACTTCGACTTGCAGACTCCGGCCGGGGGCGGTGGCCAGTAGCCTCCGACCGAGGAATGGCGGGCTCCGCAGGGTTCACCTGCTTGGTATGCCTTTTGCACCGGTGACTGCGGTGCCGGCTTCGGCCCACAAGACCTGGGGGATGTCGGTCCGATTCCAGTCATCAACGAGGCGCGCCTGACACGCCTCTTTCCACTGCGACAAAGGCACGTCCGCCCAACCGTTCCACTGAACGTCGCTTGTTGCGGCAGGGGAGCGTCATGGATATCAAGGAACTGCAGGACAAGAACATTCACGAGCTCATGGAGGTCGCCCGCGGTCTGAACATCGAGGGCGTCAGCACCATGAGAAAGTCGGAGCTGATCTTCAAGATCCTGGAAGGTCAGACCCTGACCGAGAAAAACGGACTGATCTACGCCGAGGGAGTTCTGCAGGTTCTCGCCGAGGGCTACGGTTTCCTCCGCTCCGCCAAGTACAACTATCTGCCCGGGCCGGACGACATCTATCTCTCTCCGTCGCAGATCAAGAAATTCGACCTGAAGACAGGCGACACCGTGGCCGGACAGGTGCGCCCGCCCAAGGACAACGAGCGGTACTTCGCCTTGCTCAAGGTCGAGTCGGTCAACTACATGGACCCGGACGAGGCGAAGAACGTCACTCTCTTCGACAACCTCACGCCGCTCTACCCGGAGGCGATGATCGACCTCGAGATCAACGGCGAGGAGATCACCAACCGGATCATCAACCTCATGGCGCCGATCGGAAAGGGCCAGCGCGGGCTCATTGTCTCGCCGCCCCGGGCAGGCAAGACGATGATTTTGCAGAAGATAGCCAATGCGGTCACGCACAACCACCCGGAAGCGCACCTGATCGTGCTGCTGATCGACGAACGGCCCGAGGAGGTCACGGACATGGCGCGCTCCGTCAAGGGCGAGGTCATCAGTTCGACCTTCGACGAGCCGGCCGAACGGCATGTGCAGGTCGCGAGCATGGTGCTTGCGAAGTCCCGCCGGCTGGTGGAATGCGGCAAGGACGTCGTGATCCTGCTCGACTCGATCACCCGCCTGGCGCGCGCCCACAACACGGTGGTGCCGCACTCTGGCAAGATCCTCTCGGGCGGCGTGGACTCCAATGCCCTGCAAAAGCCGAAGCGCTTCTTCGGGGCCGCGCGCAACATCGAGGAAGGCGGATCGCTGACCATCATCGCCACCGCGCTGATCGAGACCGGCAGCCGGATGGACGAGGTGATCTTCGAGGAGTTCAAGGGCACCGGAAACATGGAGTTGGTGCTCGACCGCAAGATCGCGGATCGGCGCATCTACCCGGCCGTGGACATCTTCAAGTCGGGCACGCGCAAGGAAGAGCTCCTGCTGGACAAGAAGGACCTGAACAAGATCTGGGTCCTGCGCAAGTACTTGAACGACTACAGTCCGGTCGAAGCCATGGAGTTCCTGATCGACAAATTGGGCAAGACCAAGAACAACGCCCAGTTCCTCGCGGCGATGAACACCTAGGCTCCGGTCAGAAAGACCTTGCCCGGCGGGCATTCGTTGCTTTCTTTAGGGGCGTTCTCGCCATCGCCAAGTGGACAGCCAAGGTTGGACGACCATGAAAAAGGACATTCACCCCAAGTACGTCGACTGTGATATCACCTGCCTGTGCGGCAACGTGATAAGAACCCGCTCGACGCTACCGAAGATCCAGGTCGAGATCTGCTCGAACTGCCACCCGTTCTTCACGGGCCAGCAGAAGATCGTGGACACGGCCGGGCGCGTGGAACGCTTCCGCAAGCGTTACGCCAACGTGCAGTACGGCAAGAAGGCTTAGCGTTCCCCCCGGTCGGCGGGCAGCGGCCCGCCCGGGCCCGGAACGCCGCGTGATCAGGCGAGGGTGCCGGGCTGATTCCCGGCACCCTCGCTGTTTCAGCCGCCGACGAGGCGGCGCGCGGACCAGCCGGTCGGCGCAGGGGGAAGCAAGCTTGTGAACTCCCGCAGCAGCAATCCCGGTCGGCGCCAGACGGGGACGGCCGCGGCCGACGGCTCGCCGGCCGCGCTCCCGCAGCCCCCCGATCCTGGGCAGCTCGATCTGGCCGTGGGCGGCCAGGCGGTGATCGAGGGGGTCATGATGCGCTCCCCGACGGCCGTGGCCACGGCCGTGAGGACCCCGTCGGGGCGGATCATCGTGCGCAAGCAGCCCTTCCGGAGCGTCGTGCGCCGTTTCCCCCCGTTGGGCCTTCCGGTCCTGCGCGGCGGCGTTCACTTGATCGAGTCGCTGGCCATCGGCATGGGCGCCCTGATGTTCGCGGCCGACCAGTCCTCGGTCGAACCCGCCAGCCAGGGCGTCGGCGCGCGGGACGAGCCCGCGCCCGTCCCCCGCGCGCGACTCGAGTCCTTGTGGATGTGGGGGACGCTGTTGGTGTCGTTCGCCCTGGGGCTGGGGCTATTTTTCTATCTGCCGCTGGTCCTGACCGACCTGACGGGGGTGCGCCACTCGCTCGGCTTCAACCTCGTCGACGGTCTGTTCCGCGTGGCGATCTTCGTGCTCTACCTGTGGGCCATCTCGAAGCTGCCCGACATGGCGCGCGTGTTCCAGTACCATGGCGCGGAGCACAAGTCGATCCACGCCTTCGAAAACCGCCGCGACCTCAGCGCCGCGGGTGCGCGCCCCTTCACGACGCTGCACCCGCGTTGCGGGACAAGCTTCCTGTTCTTCGTGATGCTCATCTCCATCGCGGTCTTCGCCTTTCTCGGGCGGCCGGAAACGCTGGGTCAGCGCTTGACCAGGCTGGCGTTCGTGCCGCTGATCGGGGGTCTGGCCTACGAGGCCATCAAGTTCGCGGGCCGGCGCAAGGACGCCCCCTGGCTGCGTCCGCTGATCTGGCCCGGCCTGGCCCTGCAGCGGATCACGACGCGCCAGCCCGACGATCTGCAGCTCGACGTGGCCATGGCCGCGCTGCGGGCCGTGTTGCGGCCTGAGGCGGTCGGATTCCGCGAGACGACCTGGTTGGAAGGAGCGGCCGGGCGACAGACCGAGGGGGAGACGGCATGAAGGAGATCGTGGAGAGCCTGCAGGCGCGCGCCCGGGAACTGGAGGGGCAGCTGGGCGACCCCGAGGTCTTGAGGGATCAGGCGCGTTACCAGGCCGCGGCGCGCGAGCATGCCCGTCTCAAGAGCGTGCTGGTCTGCGGTGAGCGCTGGCTGGACCTGTCGAAACTCGTCGAGGATGACCGTCGGATCCTGAAGACCGAACGGGATCCGGATTTGCTGCAGCTGGCGCGCGAGGAGCTGCCGGAGCTCGAGCAAGCGCTCGAGACGGCGGCCGGCGAGCTGGAACTCGCCCTGCTGCCGCGCGATCCGAACGAGGACCGCGACGCCATCCTGGAGGTGCGCGCCGGCACCGGCGGGGACGAGGCCGCGCTGTTCGCCGAGGAGATCTCGCGCATGTACACGCGCTTCGCCGAGCGGCGGGGTTGGCGCACGGAGTTGATCGATTTCACGCCTGGGCAGGCCGGCGGCATGAAGGAAATCATCCACACCGTGCGCGGCGAGGGAGTCTACGGCATCCTGCGCTGGGAGAGCGGCGTGCATCGCGTGCAGCGGGTGCCCTTGACAGAAAGCCAGGGGCGCATCCACACCTCGGCGGTGACCGTCGCGGTGTTGCCCGAGGCCGAGGAGGTGGACGTCGAGATCCGGCCCGAGGAGCTGCGCATCGATGTCTTCCGCGCCCGCGGACCGGGCGGACAATCGGTGAACACCACCGATTCAGCCGTGCGCATCACCCATCTGCCGACCGGCATGGTCGTGTCATGCCAGGACGAGAAGTCGCAGCACAAGAACAAGGCCAAGGCCATGAAGGTCCTGCGTTCGCGCTTGCTCGAGCAGGCGATACGGCAGCAGGAAGAAGCCGTGGCGGCGGAGCGCAAGCAGATGGTGGGGAGCGGCGACCGCAGCGCCAAGATCCGCACCTACAATTTTCCGCAGAGCCGGGTGACCGACCATCGAATCGGATTGACCGTCCACAGTCTCGAGGCGATCATGGCCGGCGAGCTCGACGAGATCGTCGCGGCCATCCAGGCCCATCGGCGCGAGCAGGCACTTCTGTCCAGACGCGCGGGCACGTGACGCAGCGCGCCGGCCGTGGCCGGCGTGGTCCGCCGCCTCGTCTGGCCGGTGGCGTTCCCATGCCCGAGGTTCTGAAGACTGTCCGCGAACTCCTGCAGGCCGCTGCCGGCTGGCTCGAGAGCCGGGGCGTGGAAGCCGCGCGCCTGAACGCGGAACGCTTGCTGGGCGACGTGCTCGGGCTGACGCGGCTGGAACTGTACCTGCATCACGACCGTCCGGTGATGGAGCAGGAGTTGGGGCGCTTTCGAGACCTGCTGCGCCGGCGCGGCGCCGGCGAGCCGCTCCAAACCCTGATCGGCGAGACGGAATTCTATTCGCGCACCTTCAAAGTCGAGCGCGGCGTGTTCGTGCCGCGGCCGGAAACGGAGATCCTGGTCGCGCGCGCCGTGGCACTGTTGACCGAGGAGGGCGGGCGCCCGCTCGCGCCGTCGGCCCTGGACCTGTGCTGTGGCACGGGCGTCGTGGGGGTGACGCTGGCGGCGGAAGTGCCGGCGCTGCGGGTGTGGGCGACGGACATCAGCGAGGCCGCGGTTCGCCTGACGGAGCAGAACGCCCATCGGCTGGGCGTGGCGCCCCGGTTGTCGGCGCTGCGCGGAAACCTGGCCGATCCGTTGCCGGCGCACTTGGCGGGCAGCGTGGATCTGCTGGCCAGCAATCCGCCCTACGTGCGCCGCGAAGAGATCCAGGCGCTCGCCCGGGAGGTGGCCGAGCACGACCCGCGCGAGGCGCTCGACGGCGGGCCGGACGGTCTGGCGTTCCACCGAGCGCTGGCGACGCTGGGACGGCATTGGCTGCGTCCGGGCGGCTGGCTCGCCATGGAGATCGGCTGCGATCAGGGGGATGACGCGGTCTCGATCTGCCGGCGCGTGGGATTCGAGAACGTGGAAGTCGCTGCGGATCTCGCCGGACGGCCACGCGTGGTCACGGCGCGCCGGCCGGGCGCGACCGAACCGCAGGCCGGGGCGCGGCCGTGACGGGCGCGGGAGGCTGACATGGATCGCTTCGTGATCGAAGGGCCCTGCCGTCTCGAGGGCACGGTTCGCGTGGGGGGCGCCAAGAACGCCGTGCTGCCGCTCATGGCCGCGGCGCTGCTGGCCCGCGGCGAATCGATCATCGAGAACGTGCCCGATCTGCGCGACGTTCACACGTTCATCAAGCTGCTGGAACTGCTCGGCGCCCGCTGCGACCTGGCCGGCGGCACCCTGCGTGTCGACACCGCGCGGGCCGAAGGCGTCGAGGCGCCCTACGACCTCGTGCGCACGATGCGCGCCAGCATCTACGTGCTTGGACCGCTGCTGGCCGCCCGCGGGCGGGCGCGCGTGTCGCTGCCGGGAGGCTGCGCCTGGGGCCCGCGCCCGGTCAACCTGCACCTCGAGGGCTTGCGGCAGCTCGGAGCGGAGATCGACCTCGAGCGGGGATACATCATGGCGAGCGCGCCCCAGGGGCTGCGCGCGGGACGCTTCCGCTTCGAACCGTCGTCGGTGGGGGCCACCGCCAACGTGCTGATGGCCGCCGCGCTGGCCGACGGGACGACGGAACTGCTCAATTGCGCGATCGAACCCGAGGTCACCGTGCTGGCGGAGGCGCTGCGGGAGGCCGGGGCCCGCATCGAGGGCATCGGCACGAACACGCTCACGGTCGACGGAGTGCCCAGACTGCGACCGCTGCGCCACGCGGTGATCCCCGACCGCATCGAGGCCGGAACCTTCATGGCGGCTGCGGCCCTCACCGGCGGCCGGATCACGCTCACCGGCTGTCGCTGCGCTCACCTGGACGCCTGCATCGCGGTCCTGAAGGCGATGGGATGCGACGTGGAGACCGCCGAGGACGCCATCACGGTGGCGGCCCCCGGGAGGCTGGCGCCGGTGGAGGTCGTCACGCGCCCCTATCCGGGGTTCCCGACCGACATGCAGGCCCAGATCATGGCCGCGACGACCCTCGCGGCCGGAACCAGTTTCATGACCGACACGATCTACCCCGATCGCTTCATGCACGTGGCGGAACTGCGCCGCCTGGGCGCGGACGTCCGGCTCGACGGCGCCACCGCCATTGTTTTCGGCGTCGAGCGCCTGCAAGGCGCCCCCGTGATGGCCACCGACCTGAGGGCCTCCGCGGCGCTGATTCTGGCCGGCCTGGCCGCCCACGGCGAGACGATCGTGCGACGGGTCTACCACATTGACCGGGGTTACGAGCGCATCGAGAGGCGGCTGGCGCAGCTAGGCGCGCGCATCAGGAGAGTCGCGGAATGAGCCGGGACGCGGCGCGGCATCTGATCCTGGGCACTGCCGGACACGTCGATCACGGCAAGACGGCGCTCGTGAAGGCCCTGACCGGCGTGGACACCGACCGCCTGCCCGAGGAGCAGCTGCGCGGCATCAGCATCGAGCTCGGATTCGCGGAGCTTTCGCTCGACGAAGACCTCGTGCTGGGCGTCGTGGACGTGCCGGGACACGAGCGCTTCGTCAAGCAGATGGTGGCGGGAGCCGGCGGCGTGGACCTGGCCATGCTGGTCGTCGCGGCCGACGAGGGGGTCAAACCCCAGACCATCGAGCATCTCGAGATCTTGACCCAGCTGGGCGTGGCCGGCGGGCTCGTGGCGCTGACCAAGGTCGACCTGGCGGGCGAAGAGCTGGCCGCGGTCGCGGCGGAAGAGGTGCGCGACCTGGCGCGCGGCACGTTTCTGGACGGCAAGCCGATCGTGGCCGTGTCGGCCGTCACCGGTCAGGGGCTGGACGCGCTGCGGTCGGCGCTGCGCGACGAGGCCCTGCGAGCGCCCCGACGGCCGGCCACGGGTCCTTTCCGCCTGCCGATCGACCGTGTCTTTTCACTGCCCGGCGTCGGCGTCATCGCGACGGGGACCTGCTGGAGCGGCGCCGTGGCCGCGGGCGATGTCATGCAGGTCGAGCCGGCCGGCCTGCGCGTGCGCGTGCGCGAGGTGCAGGCGCACGGCCGCGTCGTGCCGCGAGGCGGTTCGGGACAGCGTCTCGCCTTGGCGCTGCACGGGGTCAAGCGAGACGACCTGGAACGCGGCGATCAGGTCGTGACGCCGGCGGCCGTCGTGCCGAGCGACCGGATCGACGCGCGCGTGCGGCTCGTCCAGCATTGGGAAGGGCGGCTCGCGCACCGGCAGCGCGTGCACGTGCACCACGCCGGCCGCGAGGTGCTGGGACGGGTCTCGCTGCTGGCGCAGGAGGAATTGGGCGGCCAGGACGGAACGCGCGACGGACTGGCGCAATTGCTGCTCGAAGCGCCGCTCGTGGCGGCGCCCGGCGACCGCTTCGTGCTGCGCTTCTATTCCCCGGTCACGACCATCGCCGGCGGCGTCGTGCTCGCCGCCGCCGCGGCGAAACGCCGGCGGCGAGACGCGCAGGCCCTGGCCGCGCTCGAGGTGCTGGAGCAGGGCGATCCCGCGGCGGTGTTCCGGCAGCGGCTGCGGGAGGCCAAGACGGAGGGTCTGCCGCTGGAGGAGGCGGCCGGTCGAACCGACGACCCCGAGACGATCGTCGTGGAGAACAGGATCTACCACCGGGACGCGGTGGCGGGGCTGGCGTCGAAGCTGTCCGCGTTGCTGGCCGACTACGCCGGACGCTTTCCCTTGCGGCTGGGGATCCCGAAGGAGGAAGCGCGACGGCGGCTCGGGTTCTCGGGCGGACGAGCGGATTGGAGCGCCCTGCTCGAGATGGCGGGGAGCCAGGGTGGGTGGACGGTCGTGAGCGATCGCATCGCGCCGGGGCCGGGCGGACCGCCGCTGGCGGCGGCGCTGGCGGCGGCGCTGGCCAGGCGGGAGGCGGCGCTGCGGGGGTACGGCTTGCAGTGGCCGGGGCTGGAGGAGTTCAGGCAGGCGCTGGCGGGCGAACCGGCGCCGGGGCAGGCGGAGGAGGAGTTTCTCAGGCACCTGGTCGACCACGAGCGCGCCGTGCAGGTCGGCACCGACTATTATGTGCACGCCGAGCCGCACGCGCGGCTCATCGCCTCGCTGCGCGAGCACTTCGGCCGAGAGGCGGAACTCTCCTTTTCCCGCTTCCGCGAGGTGACCGGGCTGTCCCGCAAGCTCGGCATCCCCTTGCTGGAGCACTTGGATCAGGCCGGCTGGACCGTGCGCGTCGGCGACAATCGCCGGGCCGGTCCGGCGCTGGGCAAGGACGGACCGCGATGACGAGCGCAGGATCCGCACCCGACCGACCTGCGGCGGCCGCGGCGCGCCGGGCCACCCGCCAGGTCGACGCCGGAGGCGTGACCATCGGCGGCGGCGCGCCGGTGCGCGTGCAGTCGATGACCACGACCCGCACCGCCGACGCCGAGGCGACCCTCGCGCAGATCCGTGAACTCGCCACCGCGGGCGCCGAGCTCGTGCGCGTGGCCGTCAACGACGACGCGGCGGCGGACGCTCTGCCGGGCCTCGTGCGCGAGGCGCGCGTCCCCATCGTGGCCGACATTCACTTCCAGCACCGGCTAGCGCTGCGCGCGCTGGACGCCGGCATCCGGAAGCTGCGCATCAATCCGGGCAACCTCGGCTCGCGGGAGGCGTTGCGAGAGGTGGCCGCCGCGGCGGCTGACCGGGGCGTGCCGATCCGCATCGGCGTGAACCGCGGCAGCCTGCACGCGCGCTACGCGCAGCAAGGGGGGCGCGACATGCCGGGCGCGCTCGTGCAGAGCGGGCTGGACGAGATCGAAGCGCTGGCGGCGGTGGGTTTCGGCGATGTCGTCGTCAGCCTCAAGAGCAGCGATCCGCAAGAAGTGATCGAGGCGTGCCGCCGCTTCTCGCGGATCTGCGACGCGCCGCTGCACCTGGGAGTGACCGAGGCGGGCACGCTGCGGGCCGGCACGGTACGCTCGGTGGCCGCGCTCTCGGTGCTGCTGGCGGAGGGGATCGGCGACACGGTGCGCATCTCGCTCGCCGCCGACCCCGTGGAGGAAGTCCTCGCGGCCTGGCACATGCTTTCCGCCCTGGGCCTGCGGCAGAAGTTCGCCAGGGTCGTGGCGTGCCCCACCTGCGGGCGGGTCGAGGTGGACGTGGTGGCTCTCGCCGCCCGCGTCGAGGCGCTGGCGCGCGACCTGCCGGCGGATCGCGTGATCTCGGTGATGGGCTGCATCGTCAACGGCCCGGGCGAGGCGAAGGCGGCCGATTTGGGCATCGCGGCCGGCAAGAGCCGGGTCGCCATCTATCGCCACGGCCGGATCGTCCGCCAGGTGGCCAAGGAGGAGCTGGAGCAGGTTCTCCGGGAGGAAATCGAGCGCCTGCGCTGAAGCCCCGACCGCCGCCCGATTCTGTCTTCAAGTCGTTGCTGTTCTTGCCGATCATCCCCAGGATCGCGACGCGGACCCGCGCCAACGGTCAGGTCGGGAGGCGGCGTGCGGCCGCCTCCGTCCGCGCCAGCCCCGGTCTGTCGCGACGGTAGCCATGCACGACAACGACACCGCGCCGGGCGCGCCGTGCGCCGTCATTCCCGAGCTCGAGCCCGTTCCCGTGGCCGGCGTCGTTCCGGTCGCGCAGGTCGTCGCCGCCCACCCCGTCCACGGCGAGGACTTCACGGCGAAACTGGCGGCGATGCAGCAGCTCAACGCGCGACTGATTTTCATGCGCGACGAGCAGACGATCTTCGAGGAAGTCATGACGGCGGCGCAGAGCGTGCTCGGTTACGACATCTGCGCCGTGTTCCTGCACGATCCCGCGGCGCGCGCGCTGCGGCTGCGTGCTTGGCGCGGCTACGACGACCGGGTGCGAGGCTTCAGCATCCCGATCGAGCGCGAGATCGGACTTTGCCGGCTCGCGTTCAGCGAGGATCGCCCCGTGTACTCGCCCGACGTGATGGCCGATCCGAACTATTGCATGGCGGATCCGGAGCTGTGCAGCGAGCTGATCATCCCGATCCGCTCGCGGCGGGGCCCGATCGGCGTTTTCGACTTCGGGAGCCGCGCTCTTTACGCCTTCGCGGACGAGGACATCCGCCTGTGTTGCACGCTGGTCGATCACATGGCGATCAGCCTGGAGAACCTGCGCCTGTTCGACGAGCTCGCCTCGACGCGCGACGCCATCATCCTCGGGATGGCCCGGCTGGCCGAATCGCGCGACGGCGCGATGGGTGGACATCTCGACCGCATCTGCGCCTACAGCCGGATCTTGACCGAAGCGCTGTCGCGGCAGGGCACGCACGCCCGCTTCGTGGACGAGGAATACGTGGAAACCATCACGCGTTCCGCGGCGCTGCACGACATCGGCAAGGTCGGCATCCCGGACGAGGTCCTGCTCAAGCCGGGCCACCTGACGCCGGGCGAATACGAGATCATGAAGACGCACGCCGGCATCGGCGGGGCCACGCTCGAAGAGATGGTCAATCGGCACGGCTCGTTCTTCATGCTGAAGATGGGCGCCGACATCGCCTGGGCCCACCACGAACGGTGGGATGGGAGCGGCTATCCGCGCGGTCTGGCCGGAGAGACGATCCCGCTGTCGGCCCGCATCGTCGCGGTGTGCGACGTCTACGACGCCCTGACCTCGCAACGGATCTACAAGGCGGCCATTCCGCACGACAGGGCCCGCGACCTCATCCTCGCCGGCGCCGGGCAGCACTTCGACCCCACCGTGGCGCGGGTCTTCACCGAGCAGGCCGGCGAATTCCAGCGCGTGCGCAGCCGACTGCGCGACTGACCGCGGCCTCAGACGGGCTGCGTTCCCTCCGGCACGATCGGGGGCACGAAGAGCGTTTTCTCGCGCTCGTGCACGACCGTGCCCGGCGGGCTGCGTCGCGGCTTGCGCACGTACTTGCGCAGCGTGTACACCACCGGGACCAGGGCCGCGTCTCGCGCGCGGCTGTGCAGGGCGGCCAGGGCGGCGGCCTTCTCGAGGATCCGTCGCGGCACGCCGTCGGGCCGCCCGCCGGTGCGCAGGACCGCGTGGCTTCCCGGCACGCCCTGCGCGTGCAGCCAGATGTCGTCGGGCGCGGCGGCACGCAGGGTCAGCTCGTCGTTCTCCGCGTTGTTGCGCCCGAGCCAGACCTCCCAGCGCTCCTCCAGTCGGAAGCGCCGAAATGGCCGGGGAGGCTCGGGCGTCTCCCGCGGGGGCGGGTCCAGCGCCGCCTCCGGTCCCAGCAGGTCGCGATGGGTGTCGCACCAGGCCAGACAGGCCTCGAGGCGCGGCGCCGGCCCGGCGAGGCAGGCGTTCAGCGAGGCGCGGGCGTCCGTCAAGGCGGCGAGCCGGCGCTGCACCTCCTCCAGGCGCTGGGCGATCACCGCTCTGCCGCGCGCCGCCTTCCGCGCGCGCCGGAAGTAGTCCTCCAGGTTCGCGGCGGGCGTGAGCGCCGGATCGAGCGTCACCGTGCGGTCGGCGCCGCCGGCGGGATCGGCCAGCACGACCTGCGCGGCGCCTCGCGGCACGGTCGTCAGGTGGGCGGCCAGGGCCTGCGCGTCTCGCCGCAGGTCGTCGCCGCGGTCCGCCCCGGCCAGATCGCGCGCCAGATTGTCCCGCAACCGCGTCGCCGCCTCCTGGGCCTGGCGCAGCGTCCGGCCCAGGCGGGCGCCGAGCTCCGTCTCGAGGTGCAGCGGCAGGAGGGTCGCCGCGGCGGCGCGACAGGCGGCCGCGGCGGCCGCGCCCGCGTCGGCGTCCGGCGTCGCGTCGGCCGCAGGCGCCGCCGGCGGATCGAGCAGGGCCGGGTGGGGCGAGGGATGGGCCGACCAGTGCAGCCGGCCGTCGGCGTCCGCCAGCACCAGGTTGCCCCGGCTGCCGAAGAGTTGGTGCACGAGGCGCAGGGGCGAGGCTTGGCCGCGGGCCGCGAAGCTCAGGGCGATCGCCAGGTCGCCGGCGTAGGCCGCGGCGCCGGTGCAGCGGGCGCCCAGAAGGCGCGGGGCCAACGGGTGGCGCGGCTGGCGCCCGAGCGCGGCGGTGACGGCGGCGGGCGGCGGCTGCGTGTCGTCGCACAAGAGGGTCGCGCCGGGACGGGCCGTCCACAGCACGTGGACCGCGGCGTCGCCCCGCGCCGCGAAGGTCAGGTGGATCCAGCCGGGTCCGCCGCAGAGGCGCGCCACCGCTCGTCCGGCAAACCGCCGCGACCAATCCGCGGCGAGCGCCCGCAAGACGGCGGCATCCCGCCACGGCGCGTCCGGCGGCATCGCTAGCCGCCTAGAAAAACGAGAAGCCGAGGGTGAGCTTCAAGTCCGGGGAGTCCTCGAGACCCAGCTTGAGCTCCGCGAAGAATTCGTGTCCGATGTTCAGCACCTTGCTCACGCCGATCAGCGCGTTGAGGCCCACGTCGGTGCTCGAGTCGGCGGAGTCCGGCTCGGAAACGTTCACGCCGACCCCGCCGCCGGCGTAGGGGTGCCAGCGCCTCCATTGCGCCTCGCTGAACGTGTACGTGAATTCGGCGTTGAACGTCAGCAGCATGGCGTCGTCGCCCAGCCCGATCTCTATGTTGGGCAGGAACAGCAAGCCCGGGGCCATTTCCAGCACCTTGGCATGGGCGCCGAAGTGGATCTGGTCGGGATTGGCGGTGAGGCCGGCGCGCGCGCCGAACACGGGCTGGGCCGCCGCCGGCAGAGCTGTCGCCAGCAGCGCGACCAGGGTCACGGCCATGAATCGCTTCATCGTTCCTCGCTCCTTGGACTGGGGGTTCCCGCGGGCGACGTCATTGATACCGCAATCCCGCGCCCGGGACAACCGCGGTCGGCGTCCCCGGGCCGGGACCGCTCCCGGCGCGCGGGGAGCGGTCCGTCCGTCCCCGGCCGAGACGGGCCTTGCCGCATCCCACCATGGCGCCTACACTTGCCCCGCCTCGCACCGGGCGGCGCGTGAAGGAGGCTGGCATGCGCAGCATGACGGGTTTCGGGACGGGCGTGGCGAACGCGGACGGAATCACCGTCACGGTCGAGCTGCGCGCGGTCAATCATCGTTTCCTGGACGTGTCCGTGCGCCTGCCGGCATCGCTGGCTCCCTACGAGCTGGAGATCAGGACGCTTTTGCGCGATCGCGTCGCCCGTGGGCGCATCTCCTGCTCGGCCCAGATCGCCATGGAGCAGACGGCCGCCCGCGCGGGGCCGGACGCGCAGCGCATCGAGCAGGGGCTGGCGCTGCTGCATGGCTTGGCCGCGCGGCTGACGGCCGCAACGGGGGCTCGTCCCGAGATCCGCCTCGAGCATCTGCTGATGGTTCCGGACCTCTTCCGCGGCGCCGACGCCGAACCGGGCGAGACCATCCTGCTCGGCGCACTGCGCGACGCTCTCGCCGTCGCGATCGACGGCCTGAACGCCATGCGGGACCGCGAGGGGACGGAACTGGCGGGAGAACTGGCGCGCCGGGCCGCGCGCCTGCGCGAACTGCTGGCCAAGGTCAACGAGCTGGCCCCCACCGTCGCGCGCGAAACACTCGATCGCCTCAACGCGCGGCTGGCGCAGCTCGTGACCGACGGCATCGATCCCCAGCGCTTGGCGCAGGAGGCGGCCATCCTGGCCGATCGCGCCAGCATTGGCGAAGAGTGCGAGCGCCTGGCCAGCCATCTCGAGCAATTCGATCAGGCGCTGGCGGACTCGGGCCAGGTGGCCAAGCGGATCAACTTCCTGCTGCAAGAGATGCACCGCGAGGTCAACACCATGGGGGCCAAGACCAACCTGCTGGCCCTGACCCAGCTCGTGATCGCCATGAAGGAAGAGATCGAGAACATGCGCGAACAGGTTCAGAACCTGGAGTGAGCCATGCTCGTCCTGATCTCGGGTCCGTCTGGCGCCGGCAAGAGCACCTTCGTGCAGGCCTTGCTCGCCGCCGAACCGAACCTGAGCTTCTCCGTCTCGACGACGACCCGCCCGCCGCGCGCGGGCGAGACGGACGGGGTGCAGTACCATTTCGTCGACGACGCCGACTTCGATCGCCTGACGGCTGCCGACGCGTTTGTGGAGTGGGCCCGGGTGCATGACCGACGCTACGGCACGCGTCGCGACCACCTGCAGGCGATGCTCGACCGCGGACAGACGCCGCTGCTGGATCTCGACGTGCAGGGCGGCCTGCGCGTGATCGAGCTTTTTGGCCCCCGGGTCGTGTCCGTGTTCATCTTTCCGCCATCTTGGGCGGTGCTCGAGCGGCGCCTGCGCGCCCGCGGCACGGAGGAGGAGACGGTGCTCGCCCGGCGCCTGGCCAACGCCCGCTGGGAGATCGGCTTCGCGGACCACTACGATTACTGGATCGTGAACGACGATCTTGCCGCCGCCCTGGCGTGCGCGAGGGCGGTGTTGACTGCTGAACGCTGCCGGCGGGTCCGCCAGGCTGGTCCACCGCTGCGCGTGGAGGGCTTGGCGTCGCCTCCGAACCCGTAATTTATTTTATTTTAAAGCTTTACAAGACGGCCGGCCCGCTCCGCTCCAGGCTGGGGCCAAGGAGTTTGAAAAAGCGCAGAATGCTGCTATCATTACTCGTTTGCGGCGGGAATGCATACCGCCGCCCCGCCGTCGGCGCCCTTTCCCGCTCAAGGTGGTAGCGATGACCTACATCCCGCGCCACAGGGTCACGGACATCATCTCCAACAAGTTCCAGGCGATCAAGGTGGCCGCGCTGGAGGCCCGTCGCCTGAACGCGCGCGCGCGCGCCGTCGGCATCGGCCTGCCGGGCAAGATCACGAGCATCGCCATCCGACGCTTGCTTGAAGGTCAGGTGTCCTACTTCGACGAACGGGCCCGCGCCGCCCAACTCGCGCGCGAGCGCGACCAGGAGAAGCGGCGGGAAGCGGCGCAGGCTCAGGAGCAGGAGGCCTGAGCGTGGCGGCCCCGGCCGTCCTGCAGATGGTCACCGGCGGCATCGCCGCGTACAAGGCGTGTTGGTTGACCCGCCTGCTCGTGCAGGCGGGTTTTTCCGTGCGGGTGGCCATGACCGCGGCGGCGCAGCGGTTCGTTTCGCCGCTGACCTTCCGCGTCCTCTCGCAGCACCCGGTCGCCACCGATCTGTGGGGAGAGGGCCAGACCCAGCCGCTCGACCACATCGAGTACGCGCGCGGCTGCGCCGTGGCGGTCGTGGCGCCGGCCACGGCCAACATCCTGGCCAAGGCGGCGGCCGGCCTCGCGGACGACATCGTTTCCACGTTGCTGCTCGCCTACGAGGGCCCGCTGATCGTGGCGCCGGCCATGAACGACGCCATGCTGCGTCACCCCGCCACACGGGCGAACCTGGCGTGTCTGCGCCAGCGCGGCGTGATCGTCGTGGAGCCCGCCGAGGGATTCCTTGCTTGCGGCACGCACGCCGAAGGACGTTTGGCGGCGCCGGAGGCGATCCTGGCGGCCGTGGAGGCGGCCGCGCGGACGGCTCCCGTGCGCCCGGTGCCGGACGGTTCCGTCGCGGCCGTCGCGGACCGGTGGGCCGGACAGCGGGTCGTGGTGACGGCCGGACCGACACACGAGCCGATTGACGCCGTGCGTTACATCGCCAACCGCTCGACCGGCGTGTTCGGGTTCGCGATCGCCGCGGACGCGGCCGCCCGCGGCGCGCGCGTGACCCTGATCGCGGGTCCGACCGCCCTGGACGCGCCTGCCGGCGTGGAGGGCTTCGTGCGCGTGCGGACCGCCGAGCAGCTGGCCGCGGCCGTGCGCGAGGCGCTAGCCGCCGGGGCGGACTGGCTGTTCATGGCGGCCGCCGTGGCGGACTACGCCCCCGAGCAGGTCGAGATGGGCAAGCTGCGCAAGGAGAGCCTGGGCACCTCGTGGAACTTGGCGCTGCGCCGCACGCCGGACATTTTGGGCGACGTCGTCAACCCCGACCGCAAGGAGGGGCTGCGCGTCGTCGGATTCGCGCTCGAGACGGGCGAGGTGCTCGAACGGGCCGCGAAAAAATTGAAGGCGAAGGGCATGGACTTCGTCGTGGCCAACGACCCCACCGCTCCCGGCGCCGGCTTCGGCGACGGCGTGCATCGCGCCTGGCTGCTCGGCCCCGCCGGCCAGCTCTGGGACAGCGGTCCCTCTTCCAAGCGCGCCATCGCGTGCGGGCTGCTGGACCGCCTCGCGGCGCTCACGGGCAAAGACGGCGCGGCATGACCTCCTCCGACGACCTCGATCGACTGGCCGCCGACCTCGGCGCGTGGGTGCGCCAGCAGCGAGAACTCGGGCACGAATGGTATCTCGACGCGGGAGAGCCGGCGGTCGTGCCTGCCGACCCTTCCCCGCGCACCGCGTTGGCGCTGCCGGCCCGCCTGCTGGCGCGGGAGCCCAGCCCGCCCGTCGCGCCGAATGCCGACGCCGACAAGGCAACCCGCGAGGCCGACTTCGCGCGGGAGTGCGAGGCGTTCGTCCGCGACACCGTCGCGCGCGTCGCGCGTGAACGGGCTGCGGCGCCGCAGGCGGATATCTTCAGCGCCGCGGCCGCGCCCGCCGCGCCCGCAAGCCTGTCGCGCGATGAGAAAATGGCGACCCTGGCCGACCTGGCCGCGGGCGTGACGTCCTGCGTGCGCTGCCGGCTGGCCGAGAAGCGCACGCAGACCGTGTTCGGCGTGGGCGATCCCGACGCGGGCATCGTGTTCGTGGGCGAGGCGCCCGGGCGCGAAGAAGACCTGCAGGGCGAGCCGTTCGTGGGACGGGCCGGTCAGCTGCTGAACGAGATCCTCAAGGCGATCGGGTTGCGCCGCGAGGACGTCTACATCTGCAACATCCTCAAGTGCCGGCCGCCCGAGAACCGCGACCCCGAGGCCGACGAGGTCGAGCAGTGCGAACCGTATCTGAAGCGGCAGCTCGCGGTGATCGGACCGACCGTGATCTGCTGTCTCGGCCGTCACGCCGCCCACACCCTGTTGCGCACGAACGCGAGCCTGAGCGCGCTGCGCGAGCGAGCGCACTTCCTAGGCGACGTACCCGTCGTCGTGACGTACCACCCGGCCGCCTTGCTGCGCAATCCTCACTGGAAGCGCCCCACCTGGGACGACGTTCGCAAGCTGCGGGCGCTGTACGAGGCGCTGCGCGGCAAGGCCTGAGGACGCGATGCACGCCCGTCTCGGTTTTCACGGCGCCGCCGGCACGGTGACCGGCTCCAAGTACCTGCTCGAGGTCGCGGGTCGGCGCATCCTGGTCGACTGCGGCATGTTTCAGGGCCTGAAGGAGCTGCGGCAGCTCAACTGGAAGCCGCCGGCCTTCGACCCGCGGGCCGTGGACCACGTGCTGCTGTCGCACGTGCACATCGACCACATCGGGTGGCTGCCGCGCCTGGTGAAGGAGGGGTTCGGCGGACCCGTGCACTGCACGCCGCCCTCGCTGGAGCTGGCCGGCCTGATGCTGCTCGACGCCGCCAAGTTGCAGCAGGAGGACGCGGAGTACGCCAACCGGCGCGGCTTCTCGAAGCACGCGCCGGCGCTGCCCCTCTACGACGAGAACGACGCGAAGGCCGCCCTCGGGCTGCTCCGCGCCGTCTCCTATGGGAAGTGGCTCGATCTGGGCGCCGGCGCGCGCGCCCGCTTCCACAACGCGGGGCACATCCTCGGTTCGGCGCTGATCGAGGTGCGTTTCCCGCACGACGGACGGGAAGCCTCGATCGTGTTCAGCGGCGACGTCGGACGCTACGACGTCGCGCTGCACGTCGACCCCGCGGATCGCCCTGCCTGCGACGTGCTGGTGGTCGAATCCACCTACGGCGATCGCGAGCACGACGCCGTCCCCATCGCGGAGCAGATCCGCGCCGCCTTCGCGCGCACTTTCGCGCGGCGGGGCACGGTGTTGATCCCCGCCTTCGCGCTGGGACGCGCGCAACAGATCACGCTCATCCTGCGGCGGCTCATGGCCGCGGGAGAGTTGCCCGAAGCGCCGATCCACATCGACAGCCCCATGGCCGTCGAGGCCACGGCCGTCTACTCGCGGCACCTCGACGACGGCAATCTCGACGACGACGTGACCGAGGACGGGGGCGGCAAGCTATTCCCGCGCAAGGTGAAGTTCCACCGCACGGCGCAGGAATCGAAGCACCTGAACGACCTGCCGGGCCCGCGCGTGATCATTTCGGCCAGCGGCATGCTCACCGGCGGACGTGTCCTGCACCACTTGGCGCGCAAGCTGCCCGACCCCGACTGTCTGATCGCCTTGATGGGTTTCCAGGCCGCCGGCACGCGGGGCAGGGCCCTGCTGGAGGGCGCCGGATCGCTGCGCGTGCACGGCCAGGACATCCCGCGCCGCGCCGAGGTGCTGTCGGTTCACGGCCTTTCGGCCCACGCCGACCGCAGCGAGTTGCTGCGCTGGGCCCGCACCGCGCCCGCCCCGCGCGGCGTCTTCGTCACGCACGGCGAGCCGGAATCGGCGAAGGCCTTCGCGGCGGCGCTCGCCGCGGCATGGGGGATCCAGCCGGACGTGCCGGGGCTGGGCGACGTGAGGGACCTGGCGCCGCTGCTGGGTGCCTGATCGCGTCAGACTCGCCTCGCCGTGAGCATGGCGAATTCGAAGCGCTCGCTGGCGCCGGTGATCGGGGGGTGGAAGACCGGCCGCGCGAGCCCGGCGGCCCGGCAAAGGTCGACCAGCTCGCGATCGCGCCAGGCCCGGCCGCACTGGGCGTAGCGGGACAGGACGCCCGTCGCGGCGTCGATGATCCAGTGCACGTTGATCTCCGACTGCTGCCCTTCGTCCCAGTGATATTCCTGCAGCCAGAGGTGTGGACCGTCGTGCAGCGGTGAGCTGTCGCAGGCGCGCCATTCCTGCAGATCCTCGCGCGGGTACAGCTCCCACGGCTGGTACTCCAACACGAACAGCGCAGCCGGGGCCAGGGTCGAGGCCAGTTGCGCGGTGAAGCGGCGCGCTTCGTCGGGCGGGAACGAGTGGAACTCCCCGAACCAGAAGGTGACCGCGTCGACCTGGCCGATCCGGGCCAAAAAGGCCTCGTCCAGGCGCGTGAGGTCGGCGTGCAGGAAGCGACAGTCGAGCCCGTCGCGCGCGGCCGTCTCCTGCGCCCACGCCAGGGGGGCGGGGGCGAAATCGAAGCCGGTCGCGCGCAGGCCGTGTCGCGCCAACTCGTGGCAGTAGAGGCCGGGGCCGCAGCCGACGTCCAGCACGCGCAGTCCCCGCGGATCGCGGCCGCAATTCTCCCGCAGCCGTTCCAGGAGCCAGCGAACGTGGGCGGAGATGACCGGCTGGGAGCGGCTCGCCATGTGCGTGCGCTGATCGAGATGCACGTCGAGCATGCGCTTGCTGAACGCCTGATCCGACCAGGGGATCTGACGCCCGTCTCGCCAGGGCACGGGCGGGCGTGGGGCGGCCGCGATCGCCGCGATCGCCGCGCGCAGGCTGGCCTCATCCATGACGGTTTTCCACGGCTCGCCCCCGGGCGGAGTGCTTGTCTTCAGGCAATTTCCGCCGCCAGGATCGGAGAAGGCAGAGACGTTGTCCACAGATCCGGCGGGTTATCAACCGAAAACGAGCGGAGTGTCCACAAGTCTCGTCCGCGCCGGCCGCGGCGGAGAGCGGCTTGCCCACAGTTTATCACCAGTTTTCTGGGCCGCGCCGCAGTCTGAGCTGAGCGCGCCGCGCTCCGATGTGCTAAATTGAGCGGCCCGACTGTTCGGGCGCCAACTCCCCGTCCGCTCCCCGAGGTCGTCGCCGTGGAACCGCTGCCCGCCCCCCAGCGCCAGGCCCCTTTGCCGCGTGCGGAGGACCGGCTGCCGCCCCAGAACGAGGACGCCGAACGCGCCATCCTGGGCGCCATCATGCTCGAGCGCGACGCGCTGGGCCTGGCCGTCGAGAAGATCGCGGCCGCCGATTTCTACCGCAAGGAACACCGTCTCATCTTCGCGGCGATGCAGGCGCTCTACGAACACGACCAGGCCATCGACGCGGTCACGGTGGCGGAGGAACTCGAACGCCGCGGCCAACTCGAGGAAACGGGTGGGCGCCAGTACCTGGCCTACCTGCTCGCGACGGTGGCGACGGCGGCGAACGTGGGCTACCACGCGGGCATCGTGAAGGAGAAGGCGCTGCTGCGCGATCTGATCCGCGAGTCGACCCGCATCGCGGGGGAAGCCTACGAAGGCGCCGGCCCCGCGGCGGACATCCTGGATCGGGCGCAGACCCGCATCTATTCGATCGCGGAGAGCACGAACAAAAGCGGCTTCGAATCGGTGAAATCGGTCGTGCCGTCCGCCTTCCGCACGATCGAGGAAGCGTTTCGCAACAAGAGCGACGTGACCGGGCTGCGCACGGGTTTCGTCGACTTCGACCGCGCGACGGCCGGCCTGCAGAAATCGGATCTGATCGTGCTGGCCGCGCGCCCATCCATGGGCAAGACGGCCTTGGCGCTCAACATCGCCTTCAACATCGCGGTGCGCGAGAAGGTGCCCGTCGCCGTTTTCAGCCTGGAGATGGCGAAGGAGCAGCTCGTGATGCGCATGCTCTGCGCCAGCGGTGGCTTCAACAACCACGACATCCGGCGCGGTCAGATCGAGCCGCAGCAGTGGCCCCGCCTAACGGCGGCCTGCGAGGATCTGAGCCGCGCGCCGATCTTCATCGACGACTCCAGCGGTCTTTCCGCGCTCGAGATGAAGGCCAAGGCGCGTCTGCTGAAGCGCCAGCACGACGTCGGCCTGATCATCGTGGATTACCTGCAACTGATGACCGGCGCCCATCGTTCCGAGAACCGCCAGCAGGAGATCTCCGACATCAGCCGCAACCTCAAGGCCCTGGCCAAGGACCTCGGCGTGCCGGTGATGGCCCTCAGCCAGCTCTCGCGAGCGGTGGAGTCGCGCGGGGACAACCGGCCGAAGCTCTCGGATCTGCGGGAATCCGGCGCGATTGAACAGGACGCCGACGTCGTCATCTTCATCTACCGCGAGGAGGTCTACCGGCCCGACGACGAGTCGTTGCGCAACATGGCGACCATCATCATCGGCAAGCAGCGCAACGGCCCAACCGGCCAGTTCGATCTGCACTTCAACAAGAACTGCACGCGCTTCGACAACCTGCAGCGCTGACCCGCCGGAGCCCGCCTTGTCCGCCGCGACCCTCGACCTGATCGACCTCGACCAGCCGCTGCCCGGCCAGCGGCGCTTCATCTCGTGCTGGCTGGTGCGCGCGCCGGGTCTGGCCTTTGTCGTGGATCCGGGTCCGCGCTCGACGGCGTCCCGCCTGGTCGCGCGCCTGCGCGAATTGGGCGTGGCGCGCCTGGACTGGATCTTGCTGACGCACGTCCACCTCGATCACGCCGGCGGCACTGCCGAGCTGGCGGCGGCCTTTCCGCAGGCGCGCGTGGTCTGCCACGAGAACGGCCGCGGCCACCTGGCCGCGCCGGGCCGGCTGTGGGAGGGCTCGCGGGCGGTGCTGGGCCAAGCCGCAGAGGTTTACGGCGAGCCGGCGCCCGTGCCCGCCGACCGCCTGCTGGCCCCCGCCGCGGCTGGCGCGGCGCTGGTCGCCGCGGGTCTGCGCGTGATCCACACCCCCGGCCACGCCCCGCACCACCTCTGTTTCTTGCGCGACGGCACGCTGTTCGTGGGCGAGGCCGCCGGCACCTACGCCCAACTGCCCGGCGCCGCGCCCTACCTGCGTCCCGCCACGCCGCCGCGCTTCTTCCTCGAGGTCGCCGTGGCGTCGCTCGACCGGCTGCTCGCCCTCGAGCCGCCGCCGGCGCGCCTGGCGTTCGCGCACCACGGCTTGGCCACGCGGGGCGTGACCGGCCTGCTGAGCGCTGCCCGCGCTCAACTGGGCGACTGGGTCGCCGCCCTGCGCGACGAGCGCCGCGCCGGCGAACCGCTCGACGACGGTCTGCTGGCGCGCATGCACGCCCGGCTGTTGGCGACCGATCCGCACTACGCAAGCTGGCGCGACCTCGACGCGGACATCCGCGAGCGCGAGCTGGGCTTCACCCGGCAGACGCTGGCGGGGATGGTGGAGTACCTGGACAGGCCGCCGGCCTAGCGCACGACCTCCATGCCGCGCGACGCCACGCGGCCGGCGGCCGCCAGGCGCGCGATGTACGCGCCCCCCGCCGCGGGCGCGCCCCGCTCATCGCGTCCGTCCCATGTCGCCAGGTGCGTGCCCTTCTCGCGCCAGGCCGCGTCGAGCAGCACGCGCACCCGGCGCCCCCTCAGATCGTGGATCGCCAGCGTGACGGGACCGGCTTGCGGTAGCGTGAAGCGCAGCACCGTGCCGGGGTTGGCCGGGTTCGGCGTGGGCGGCGCGAGCGCCAAACCGGCGGCTTCCGCCACCGCGGCGTCCACCGCCGGGTCGAAGCGCAACCAGATCGGGTTCGTGAAGGCGCGGTGGCCGGCGCCGCCGTCGGCGGTGACGAGCTCCGCGCGCAACGCCACGGCGCCCAGCAGGCCGCGGCCGGCCAGGGCGACCGCGCAGGTGCCGGCCAGGCCCCGACCAAGGAGGCGCGGGTCGAGGTTGAGCAGGTCGGTCGCCCCCCAGGGCGTGACCGCCGCGACGCGCACCGCGGCGACCGGGCCGAATTCGGCGAGCGAGGCCCAGCGCACGACCAGGGGCGGGCTCGTGGCGGGGTTGACCAGGCCCAGGTCGCCGTGGCCGAGATCGGCGCTGCCGCCGGGCTGGCCGTCATCGTCGCGGTCGAGGGAGATTTCGAGGAAGGGGCCGTCGGTGGCCAGCGAACGCCCGTCGCGCAGGGCCGCCAACAGGTCGGCGCCGGGCGGCAGGTCGGCCGGGCCGTAGGGCCCGGACACGCGCACGACGGTCTGCACCTTGCCCAGGGCGTTGTCCGTGGCGAAGTCGTCCAGGCCCAGGAAGGTGGCGTAATCGAAATCGCCATGGGCGTCGCTGCCGCCGGCCAGAAAGACGCGGCGCGGCGGCCAGGCGGCGAGGCCGTCGCGCAGCAGGTCGTCCCAGGCCGCGATGCCGCGCAGGAGCGAGGCGGGGTAGGGATCGTCGACGGGCGCGCCGGCGTCGAAGTCCGCCCACGGGTCGTCCTGGTCCGAGGAACGCGCCAGGGCGCGCGTGTTGAACACCTCGACTCCGCGGAAGCAGTCTCGGGCGAGGGCGGCCGCGAAGTCGCCGGCGGCCCAGGCAGCGCCGTTGATGCCGAGATCCACGCCGGCCCACTCTGACGCGAGGTCGTCCAGGGGATGGGCGGCATAGGCGAAGCCGCCCGCGGCCAGGGCGTCCAGTCCGGCGGGCACGGCAGGCGTGACCGGCCGCTCGCCCAGCGCTCCGCTCAGCGGGGACGCCACGTACGGCGCGTCGTAGAACAGCGCGTGCAACGTGCGCCCGGTCTGCGCGGGGTCCACGGAGGCGAGATTGATCTCCACGGCGCGCAGCAGGCGCAACCGCGGCCCGTCCCAGGCCGCGAGCTCGGCGCCGAGCCCTCCCCACGCGGTGCCGTCGGCGGCGAAGGTGTCGTGGAGCGTGGTCTGCGCGCCCGCGACGGTGTGCAGCGTGAGCAGCCACAAGGGCGTGGCGTAGGACCAGAGGCCGTCGGCCACCTCGTCCAGATCGCAGGAGTGGTCGGTGACCGTCACCCACTGCAGACCGATCGACGCGGCGGCTTGGCGCAGGGCCGGCACCGGCGCGCCCGACTCCGCGATGTTGTTGGTGTAGAGGGAGTGGACATGGGCGTCGCCGCCGTACCACCCCGGCGGCCAGGGGAAGGCGCCGTCGCCGACCCGCACGCGCAGTCGTCGCGCGGCCGTCTCGTCCCACGGCAGGTTGTCGCGGAAGCGCACCTCGACCAGGAGCTCGAGCACGTCGCCCGCGGCGTAGCCCAGATTCGCGGGAGCGAGCGGCGTGCCGTCCGGCAGCAGGGCGTGCCCGGTCGTGACGGTCGTGATCCAGGCGCGACAGTCGCCTTCCCCTGGATCGTCGCCCACGCACTGGTCTGCGCCGTCTTGCTGCCAGAGCAGGACGTCGCGCCCGTCCGTCACATCGCGCACGCGCAGCCAGCGCAGCGCGTCGAGCAGGTCCTTGTCGCAGTCCTTGATGATGACGAGCACCGGGATCGCCGTGGCGGCGTCCGCGACGCGCCACGGCGCGTCCATGATGAAATCCTTGGCGAAGGTGTTCTGGTAGAGCGTCTCGGCTCCGTCAACGGGCACGGACGGTCGCTGTCCGGCCTGTCCGCCGCCGGCGACGACCGACAGCGCCAGGAAGGCGAGCCAGCGGAGCGAGCAGGGCGCGGTCGTGGTCGCGATCACGGCAAATCCCCTGGGGAAGGCGCACGGGCCGCCGCGCGGGAGCATTTCCCGCGCCCGCCCGGCCGGCCCCCGCGTGCGGCGCGGTGGCCGCCGGCAAGTGGACACCCCTGCGGCAGGCGGCTATATTCGCCCAGTCATGGCGACTCTCCTGAGCCAAAGCGTGGGCAAGCTGACGATCGACTCCCTGGCCGACGTGGGGCGGGGCTTCTCGCTGATCCGCGACGTGGCGAGGCAGGTTCCGTACGCCTGGCGGATGCGTCGCGAAGTGCTCGAACAGATGCACCTCGTCGCCGTCGGGTCGCTGCCGATGGTGCTGGTGACCGCGATCTTCGTAGGCGCCGTGACGGCGGTGCAGGCGGTCTACCAGATGCAGGCCTACGTGCCGATGGTCTTTCTCGGCACGGTGGTGTCGAAATCGGTCTTCATCGAGTTGGGCCCGGTCGTGACAGCGCTCGTGGTGGGCGGGCGCCTGTGCGCCAACTACGCGGCCGAGCTGGGCACGATGAAGGTCACCGAACAGCTCGACGCGATGGAGATGCTGGCCGTCGATCCGGTGCGCTATCTGGCGATGCCGCGCTATCTGGCCGCGGTGACGATGCTGCCGGTCATCGTGGTGATCGCCAACGCCATCGCCGTGATCAGCGCCTATTTCGTTTCGGTCGCGACGCTGGACGTGACCAGCAGCACCTTCAAGGAAGGGCTGTTTCTGTTCTACGACCCGGACGACCTGATCGGCGGTCTGGTCAAGACCGTGTTCTTCGGCGGCATCATCGCCCAGTCGGGCGTCTACTACGGGTTCAACACCGAGGGAGGAGCGGAGGGGGTCGGCGCGGCGACCATGAAGGCGGTCGTCGGAAGCTGCCTGTCGATCCTCATCGCGGACTACCTGCTGGCGACCGTGCTGTTCCAGGTCCTTTTCGAGGCGTCATGACCCAAGCCGCGGCCCATCTGCCCCTCCCCGACTTCCGCCTGGCCGACCCAGGGGCCCACGACGGCATCGCCATCCAGGGCGTCTCGAAGATGTTCGGCGGCAAGCGCGTGCTGGACGGGCTCGACTTCGTGATCGAGCGTGGCGAGACCGTGGTGATCATCGGGCGCAGCGGCGAGGGCAAGTCGGTGCTGCTCAAGCATATCGTGCGACTGCTCGAGCCGGACGCCGGACGCATCTGGATCGACGGAACCGAGATCACCGGCCTGGCGCGCCCGGAGCTGTTCGACATGCGCAAGCGCTTTGGCATGCTGTTCCAGGGCGCGGCCCTGTTCGACTCGTTGACGATCGCCGAGAACCTCGGCCTCGGCCTGAAGGAGCACACGGCGATGACGCCGGGCGAGATCCGCGACCGCGCCAGCGAGTGCCTGCGGATGGTGGACCTGGCGGGCGTCGAGGACAAGTTGCCGTCGGAGCTGTCGGGCGGCATGCGCAAGCGGGCCGGTCTGGCGAGGGCCATCGTCATGAACCCCCGGTACATTCTGTTCGATGAGCCCACCACCGGGCTCGATCCGATCACGGCCGACGCGATCAACGACCTGATCGTCATGCTGCGCAGCGAACTGAAGGTGACCGCGATCGCCGTCACGCACGACATGGCGAGCGCCTTCAAGATCGGCGACCGCATCGCCATGCTCAGTCGCGGACGGATCATCTGGGCCGACACGGTCGAGAACACGAGAGCCACCGATCATCCGGTGGTGCGCCAATTCGTGGAGGGACGGGCCGAGGGCCCGCTCACCGTATTCTGAGCGCGCCGCGGGCGCGCAACGGAGGCAGCGATGGCATCGCGCCGCAAGGAGATTCAGATCGGGATCTGCGTGATCCTCAGCTCCCTGGTGCTGGTGTTCGGCATGCTCTGGCTCAAACAGTTCCGTTTCTCGGGGGGCACGCACAAGTACCTGGTCAACTTCCCGGCCGTGGAGGGCCTGAAGGTGAACGATCGCGTGCAGGTGCGCGGCATCCGCATGGGGAAGGTGACCGGATTCTCGATCGTGGAAGATCACGTGCAGGTCGGCTTCCAGGTCGACAAGGCGGTGTCTCTGCGCGAGGACGCGAAGATCCGCCTCGCCACCGTGGGCATCGTGGGCGAGATGATCGTCGAGGTGCAGCCGGGCGCGGGCAATCCGGTGGAGAGCGGACACGTGTTCGAGGGAGAGGCCATGCCGTCGCTGATGGCGATGGCCGGCAGCGCGGGCGAGACGATGAAGAGGCTCGACGAGCTGACCGTCGAGTTGCGCGACCTGGTGCGCGAATTGCGGCGAGACGACCGCATCGGCGGCACGGTCGACGTCGCGCGCGTCACGCTCGCGAACGTGGACGCCGCCCTGGGCGAGAACCGCGACGATGTGCGGGCGCTCGTGCGCGACTTGCGTGCCGCGGCCGCGACGCTGCGCGAGGCGATGACCGCCCCGGACAGCGGCGCCGCCGGCGCGCTGGGCAAGGCGTCGCGCACCATGGCGCGGGCGGACTCCGCGCTGGCCCTGGTCACGACGACCACCGAGTCGCTGTCGCGGCTCGTGGCGCGGCTGGAGGCGGGCGAGGGTTCGGCCGGCAAGTTCCTCGCGGACGAACGGCTCTACGATGAAGCGACGCAGGCGTTGGCCGAGACGAAGGAGCTGCTGCGGGACATCCGCCGCAACCCCAAGCGGTACTTCAAATTCAATGTGATCGACTTCTAGGAGCGGTCGCAACGGGACCAGCCGGGCCGGGATGTTCGGGCGGATTCCAGGAGGAAGCGATGGACGCGAAGCAGAAGCGCATGCTCGAGGCGGTCAAGACGGCCCTGATGACGGAGATCAAGGGGCAGCAGCTCTACAGCCATGCCGTCACGACCACGACCGACTTGGCGGCCAAGGCCATGTTCGAGGCGCTCGCGCGAGACGAGGAGGAGCACGTCGCGATCCTCAAGGCGCAGTACAAGAGCCTCCTGGCCACGGGGAAGATGGACCTCTCCGCCGTGCATCCGGCCGAGGTTGACCACGGCTCGGCCCCGATCATCGACGACGCCTTCCGCGCGGCGGTCAAGCGCGGAACCTTCGAGATGGCCGTGGTCGGCATCGGTTGCGATCTCGAGAACAAGGCGATCGCGTTGTACCGCGCCGAAGCGGCCAAGGCGGAGGATCCCGACCTGAAGAAGATCTTCGGCTGGCTGGCCGAATGGGAGGTCGGCCACCTCGATCACCTGATGGAGATCGAGAAGGTCATGCAGGACGCCTACTGGGCGGACCAGGGCTTCGCGCCCATGTAGCGGCGGCCGCCGCGCGCGCGGTATAATCAAGGGTGGCCTGCGCTCCGGACTGGCGTGTCCAACGGGGCGAGCCCGGGAGGCTGGCATGCCCTCGCTTCGCGCCCCGTTGTCGGTTTTCTTGCTGCTTTGCGCCGTCGCCGTTCCCGTCGCGACGCGCTCCGGCCCGAGCGCGGGCATCGCGCCCCGCCTGGAACGCGCCCTGGCCGACCGCGACGGCCGCGGTCGCGACGCGGCCGGGCGGCTCGCGGTCTGGGTGCACTTCCGCGACCGGGATCTGTCCCGAGACGAATTGACCGCGGCGCTCGCCGCGGCGGAGCGGGCCCTCGATCCGCGCGCGCAGCGCCGGCGGGCGCTGCGCGGCGCCGGCCACGACGCGGGTCTGCTCGTGGACGCCGGCGACCTGCCGGTCTCGCCGCGCTACCGCGCGGCCGTCGCGGCCACGGGCGCCACGCCGCGCCGCCAGAGCCGCTGGCTGAACGCCGCCAGCTTCGACGCCACGCCCGCGCAGATCGCGGCGATCGCCGCGTTGCCGTTCGTCAGCCGCGTGGATCTCGTCGCCAAATTGAGGCGCGCGCCGCTGCCCGCCCCGCGCGAGCTGGCGCCGACCGCCAAGGCCGACATCGACACCGGCGCGTACGGCCTGAGCTTCGACGGTCTGGCGCAGATCAACGTGCCGGCCGTCCATGCCGAGGGCTGGACCGGCTCGGGAGTGGTCGTCGCGCTGCTCGACACGGGCTTCAAGCTCACGCACGAAGCGCTGCTGCACGTGCCCGTGCTGGCGGCCTGGGATTTCGTGAACGACGACCCGATCGTCGCGAACGAGGCGGAAGACCTGGCGACGCAGCACAACCACGGGACATGGGTCCTGTCCGGGGTGGCGGCGCGCGCTCCGGGCCTGCTGGCCGGCCCGGCGCCGGAGGCGTCGTTCCTGCTGGCCAAGACGGAGAACGTCGCGAGCGAAACCCCGATCGAAGAAGACAACTGGGTGGCCGGTCTGGAGTGGGCGGAAGGGTTCGGGGCCGATCTCGTCTCGAGCTCGCTCGGCTACTACGAGTGGTACTTGTTCGAGGATCTCGACGGCGACACGGCCGTCACGACCCGCGCCGCGGACGCGGCCGCGCAGCGCGGCCTGCTCGTATTGACCGCCGCGGGCAACGAGCGCCAGACGGATTGGGGTCACATCCTGGCGCCCGCCGACGCCGACAGCGCGCTGGCCGTGGGCGCGGTCTATCTCGACGGAACGATCACGTATTTCTCGTCGCCGGGCCCGACGGCCGACGGGCGGATCAAGCCGGACGTGTGCGCGCTCGGCTACCAGGTGCCCGTCGTCTCGATCAGCGACGACGTGTCGGCGGTGGCCGTGTCGGGCACCTCGCTGGCGACGCCGCTGGTCGCCGGCGTGGCGGCGCTCATGCTGCAGCGCGCGCCGGGGCTGACAGCCATGCAGGCGATCGAGGCGCTGCGCGCGACGGCGAGCCGCGCGGCCGCCCCCGATGTCGACTATGGCTGGGGCGTCGTGGACGCCCTGACCGCCGTGCATTGGTACGGCCCGCGCATCGCGCACGCGGCGCTGCCCGACACGCTGCCGCTCGCGCCGCAGTACGCGGTGACCTGCCGCATCGAGGACCGGGCCCCCCTGGATCCCACCGCCCTGCGCCTGGTTTGGCGCGCGGACGGCGGGCCGTGGCAGCAGCAGCAGCTCGCGTCGGCCGGACCCGACTCGTTCTTTGCGTGGCTGCCCGCCGGCGAAGGGGGCGCCTTGCTCGAGTACTGGCTGGAGGCGGTCGACTCGGCGGGCATCGTCGCCGCCCTGCCTGCCGAAGGGGCCGACGCGCCGCTCAGCGTGTGGATCGCCTACCCGACGGCCGCCGACCAGCGGCTCGCGGCGCGCGCGGTGCTGTGGCCGCCCGTTCCCAATCCCTGCAACCCGCGCGCGATGCTGCGCTTCGCGCTGGCCAGGCCGGGATCGGCCCGTCTCGAGCTGTTCGACCTGAGGGGGCGTCGCGTGAAGACGCTCGTGGCGGCGCAGCTGCCGGCGGGACCGCACGAGGCGGCGTGGGACGGGCGCGACGAGGCGGGGCGGCCGCTCGCGGGCGGGACGTACCTGGCGCGCCTGACGGCCGGCGCGGACGTCGCGATCCGCCGGCTCGTGCTGGCCAGGTGACGGCGCCGTCAGGCGTGGAACCGGAACTGCACCACATCGCCGTCGCGCACGACGTAGTCGCGGCCCTCGAGCTTGAGCACGCCCCTTTCGCGCGCCTTGGCCAGCGAGCCGAGGGCGAACAGCTCCGCGCACCCGATCACCTCGGCCGCGATGAAGCCTTTGGCCATGTCGGTGTGCACGGCGGCGGCCGCCTCGACGGCGCTGCTGCCTGCGCGCAGGGAACGCGCCCGCGCCTCCTTTTCGTTGCAGGTGAAGAAGACGAGCAGCTCAAGCAGGCGATGGGCGGCGCGGATCAGTTCGTCGGTGCCCCGCGTCGCGAGGCCGGCGGCGGCCAGGTATTCGGATGCCTCGGCGGGGGATAGGTCGGCCAGCTGAGCCTCGAGATCGGCGCAGACCTCGACGACCGGAGCGCCCTCGCGAAGGGCCGCGTCGCGCAGCGTGGCCGCCTCTCCGCCGCCAAGGGCGCCCTCGCCCACGTTCACCGCGTAGAGTATCGGTTTGGCGGTCAACAGGAACAACTCCGCCAGGACGGCGCGTTCGTCGTCGTGCAGCGCGAGCGCGCGGGCGGGCGTTCCGTCGTCAAGGGCCGCGGCGAGGCGGTCGAGGAACGCCAGCTCGTGCTGCGCCGCCTTGTCGCCCACCTTGACCTTGCGCGCGGTCGCCTCGCGCCGGCGCTCGACGGTGCCGAGGTCGGCCAACAGCAGCTCGGTGCGGATCGTCTCGACGTCGCGCGCGGGGTCGAGACTCGCCTCCACGTGCGCGACGTTCGGGTCGGCGAACGCGCGCACGACCTCCACGATCGCGTCGGTCTGCCGGATGTGCGCCAGGAACTGGTTGCCGAGTCCTTCGCCTCGGCTCGCCCCGCGCACGAGCCCCGCGATGTCGAAGAACTCGACCGCCGCCGGGATCGCCTCGCGGCTGCGGTACAGCTCGGCCAGCCGCGGCAGCCGGCCGTCCGGCACCGCGATCACCCCGACGTTGGGCTCGATCGTGCAGAACGGATAGCTGGCCACGGCGGCCTGCCGGCTGCGGGTGAGCGCGTTGAAAAGCGTGGACTTGCCGGCGTTGGGCAGGCCCACGATGCCGACGCGGAGCATGAAGGCGGCCTCCTGCGGCGCGGAACGGGCGCGATGACGGCGTCGCGCCAGCCTAGCAGACGGGCGGGCCGTCTGCTAGAATCCCGTCATGGAAGTCTCTGTCCGGTGCTCGTTGCCGGTCTTGGTCGCCGTCGCCCACGACGCGGGCCCCGGCGGGGCGCCCCGCCTTTGACCGGGCCGGCCGCATTCGTTAGTCTGCCGCCGGTACGTCCGTTGCTTGGCCACATGCCGCCACGGACCCCCTTCTCAGCCGGTTTTCCCGGAAAGCGAGCGCGAACATGACGCGCGCCACGACGAAACACCTCTGCCAGAACTGCGGCCACGAGGAGGTCCGCTGGCTCGGGCGCTGCCCGGAGTGCGGGGAGTGGAACTCCTTCGTCGAGGTGAAGCTGCCGGGCGCGACGGGGGAAGGGAAGGGAGCGCGCGGTTACGGCGCGCGGCGCGGTGTCGTCGCGGGTGGGCAGGCCGAGGGGCCGGACGGCGGCCAACCCGGTTTCGCGGGACGCGGGCAGGGGCCGCTGCGCCCGGTGCCGCTGGGCGAGGTGGCGTCGGCGCAGGCGAGGCGCCTGCCGGTCGAGCCGGAGGAGGTCGCGCGCGTGCTCGGCGGCGGCCTCGTCGAGGGATCGGTCGTGCTGCTGGGGGGCGAGCCGGGCGTCGGCAAGTCGACGCTGCTGACGGGGCTGGCCCTTTGGTGGGTTCGCCACGGCGTGCGCGTGCTCTACATCGCGGGCGAGGAGTCGCCGGCGCAGATCCGCCTGCGGGGAGAGCGGATGGGCTTCGACCCGCGCCGCGAGCCGGGTTTCCACCTGCTCGACGACGTGCAGCTCGAACGCCTGCTGCAGGCGCTCTACGAGGATCGCGCCGCCCATCCCGACACGCCCTGCGTCGTCGTGGCCGACTCGGTGCAGACGCTGCACAGCGGCGATATCGACGCCTGGCCTGGCAGCGTCAGCCAGATCCGCTACTGCGGCGGCGTGCTGGCCGATTTCGCGCGGCAGACCGGCTGCCCGGTTTTCCTTGTCGGGCACGTGACCAAGTCCGGTGATCTGGCGGGTCCCAAACTGCTCGAGCACATGGTCGACACGGTGCTCTACTTCGAGGGCTCGGAGGGCGGCGCCGTCCGCATGGTGCGCGCCTTCAAGAACCGCTTCGGCGCGACGGGCGAACTGGCCATCCTTGAGATGCGCGGCGAGGGCCTCGTGCCCGTCGACGAGGCGGGCGTGCTGTTTTTGAGCGGCCGGCGCGGCCTCGAGCCCGGCGCGGCGGTCTGCGCCGTGAAGAACGGGTCGCGCGTGTTCCTAGTGGAAGTGCAAGCGCTCGTCTCGCCCACGCGCTACGGCACGCCCCAGCGCGTCGTGCAGGGGGTGGACTCGAAACGGGTCGCCCTGCTGGCCGCGATCCTGGAGAAGAGGGCCGGTCTGGACCTGGCCGGGTGCGACATCTTCGTGAAGGTGACCGGAGGCGCGCGCCTGGACGACCCCGCCGCGGATCTGGCGATCATGGCGGCGTTGGCCTCTTCGCTGCGTGAGGTCCCGATTCCCGTCGACACGCTCGTGCAGGGCGAGGTGGGCCTGACCGGCGAGGTGCGCGACGTGGCCGACCGCGCCAGCCGCCTGCGCGAGGCGGCGCGCCACGGTTTCACGCGCGTGGTGACGGCGCGGGTGAAGCGGCCGCGCGGCCGCGAGGAGGGGCTGACCGTGGAGGCCGTGGTCAGCGTGGAAGAGGCGGTGGCGCGGGCGCTGACGCCCGCCGCGCGGCCGGCGGCGCGCCCTCGCGCGGCGCCAGCGGAGGGCTGACCGATGCCTGCCCCGCGCGTCGCGCCCGTGCACCTGCTGGTGATGGCCGCGGGCCTGGGCACGCGCGCCCGGCGCGCCGACGCCGCTCCGCCCAAGCAGTTTGACACGGTGGCAGGGGCTTCGCTCCTGCTGTGGGGCGTGCGCGAGCTCGCCCGCGCGCCCGCGGTGGTCACGGTCACGGTGGCGGTGCCGGAGCCGTGGCTCGCGGTGGCGCGTGCCGAGCTGGCCGACGCGCTGCTGCCCTGCGCCTGGCTCGTCACGGGCGGCGGCGAGACCCGCACCGAGTCGACTTGGCTCGCCGCGGAGGCGCTTTGCGCGAGCCGGCCCGTCGCGGCGCACGATCTCGTGGCGGTGCACGACGCCGCGCGCCCTTTCGCCACGCGCCAATTGCTGCAGCGCGTGGCGGCGGCGGCCGCCGCGCACGGCGCGGCGGTGCCGGGCGTGCCGGTCCACGACACGGTCGTGCGGTTGGACGGGGAAAGGGACGATTGCGCCGGGGCCGCCTACCTGCCGCGCGCAGAGCTGCGCGCGCTGCAGACCCCGCAGGTCTTTCGCTGGGCTCCCTTCCTCGCCGCGCATCGCCGGGCGCGGGAAGAGGGGCTCGACTTCACCGACGACGGGGGTCTGCTGGCCGCCTGCGGCCTGCCGCCGGTCGTCGTGGCGGGCGAAGCGGACAACTGGAAGGTCACGACGGACGCCGACCTGGCCAGGGCCGAGGAGCTGCTGCGGCGACGCGGCGCCGGCGAAGCGGGTTGAGGCGGCCCGCGCCGGCTCGGCGGGAATGGCCCGCGGGTCCGCCGCGCGCTATTTCAGCCGCTCGCACATCCCCAGAAACGCCGCGATCCGCTCGGCGACGCCGGGGGCGAACTCGGGCTTGAGATCGGCGTATTCGTCCGCCTCCCCGGTCTTCGCCACCTGGAACAGGTGATTCACGCCGCGCGCCGGCACGTACGAAACGCGTTCATGCCCGGCGGCCTTGAGCGAGTCGCGCAGGGCGGCGCCGTGGGCCGGCGGCAGCTGGGTGTCGAGCTCGCCGTGCAGCACCAGCACCGGAGCCTTGAGCTGTTTGAGCCAGCCCGCGGCGGCATAGTCCAGGAAAGACTTGAACCACGGGCCTTCGATGAAGCCCCGCTGCATTTCCAGCGCCTGGGTCTCCGTCGTGTCGGCCATCGCGAGCACGGAGGCCCAATCGGCCCGCCCGTCGACGCAAGCGAAGACCTGTCGCTGAAGCGCGCGCTTGTGTTCCACCTGCTCCGGCGAGAACCCGCCCGCCTGCAAGCCGTGCTCCTGCTGTTGCAGGATGATGTCCCGTCCGGCGTGCGGCGACCCGGCCATCATGACGACGCACCAGGGCGGCTGCCCGGACTGCTGGGCGAGCAGCGCGGCGATCTGCGCGGCGAGGATGGCGCCCTCGCTGTGGCCCAGCACGCCGACGCGCGCCGGATCGATCTCGGGTCGCGCGCGCAGGGCGAGGGCGGCGGCGACCGCGTCGCGCGCGAGGATGTCCATGGTCACCTGGCCGTAGTCGCCGCCGCTGTCCTCGACGCCGCGGTCGTCGTAGCGGAGCGAGGCATAGCCGGCGGCGGCCAGCTTCTCGGCCAGCGCGCGAAACACGGCGAAGCCGCCGACCGTCTCGTCCCGATCCGACGGGCCCGAGCCGGAAACGAACACCAGCGCCCCGCGCGGCCCGGGTCGGGCCGGATCCGGCGCGGGCAGCATGAGCGAGCCGGCCAGCGAGTCCGCGCCGGAGGCGAATTTCAGGGTTTTTTCGGGGAAGGCGGCGGCGATCCCCTCGATCGTGGCGTCAGCTGGCAGCGGGTAGGCGCGCGTCTGGTCGTCCGCGTTCTCGAAGCCGTGGAAACGCCCATCCGGGTACTGGTGCAGGATCAGCGAGATCGTGCGGCCGGTCTGCTGCCCACGCTGGCGCGGGACATGGAGCTTGAGTTCGAAGGCGCGCACCTGGGCCGAGGTCCCCCCGGCGGGCACGGTCCGCGTGCCCAGTCCCGTGACCTCCAGGTCGACGACCAGGGGTGGAGCGAAGGCCTTCAAGTTGGCCTTGTACGTCGCGGCGTCGTGCTTGGCCAGGAAGTCGGACAGCAGCGCCAGCGCCGGCGGGCTGGAGTTCGGGAGCACAAAGCACTGGCCCTCGATCTTGGCTTCCGGGAAGGGGATTCGGCTGCCGGCGGCCTTGCCCTCGCTGACGGCCTTGCCGTCGCGGAACTCCGTCTCGATCTCGATCGTCTGTCCCCCGGCGGAGATCTTCACGTTCAGGTGGAGCGGGACCCAGGCCGGGGTCGTCACGATCTCGCAGCGCCTCAGCTTGTAGCTGCCGGGCTTCTCGCCCGTGCCTCGGTAGACCTGGTTCCCGCTGGCGTCGACGTGGCGACTGACCGAAAACCAGCCGGCGCCCCGGCCGTCCTTCTCGAGCAGGTAGCGCAGGGAATCGGCCGGCGCGGCGGAGGCGGAAGCCGCGGGCGCGACCAGCGAGGCCAGCGCCGTCAAGCCTACGAACAATGCCACGGGACAACGCATCGCGAGACCTCCGCTGGTGGGTGGAGACTCGGCGCGGGGGGTGAAGGTGCCCGAGTCTGCACACGCGACGGGGCGCGGGGCAAGCCCTCAATTGGCTAACGCGAACTTGAAGATCATGCTCTTGACGACCGAACGGCTGCCGCGGGCGATCTTCAGCAATTGGAAACCGACGCGATAGAGGTCGAGACGCTCGTCGCGGCGGCACCACAGGCTGCTGGCGTCCAGCACGACATCGAGTTGGGGGTCCATCTCGCGGGGCAGCTCGAGGCGCAGCCGATAGGCGCTGTTCGCCGGCAGGGGTTGGGTGGTCAGGAGCATGACGGCGTCCGAGGTGAGATCGACCAGTCGTCCGAGCAGATGGCCGCTGGTGGCATCGTACACCCTGAGGTAGTAGAAGAGGTGGCGGCGAGGGCGCGCTCTGGAGTCCTGCTGCATCATGGCTCTCCCACCGGTCAGGGGGACGCGGTCGACGAGTTTCCTTTATGATCGGCAGCAGGGACCGGTTTCTTGAGCGGGCAGGCGCCGCGGCGGGTGGCGCCGCCGCCGGCCCCCTCTCTTGCCAAGTCCGGGGCCTCTGGCGCAGACTGGCCGGGCCGCGGAGCTGCGGCGGGACCGCATGGAATTCATCGACACGCACTGTCATCTGTACGACGGGGCCCTGGGCCGGCGGGCGCAGGCCGCCCTGGCCGGCGCGCGGGCCGCCGGGATCACGGACGTGGTGGTGCCCGCCCACGACCTGGCCTCGTGGGCGGCCGTCCGGCGGTTCGGTGTCCAAGCGGGCGTGCATATCGCGCTCGGCTTGCACCCCTGGTCGGCGCACGAGCCGTTCGAAGCGGCCCGCCTGCGCGACGAGTTGCAGACCTCGCGCGCGGTGGCCGTGGGGGAGATCGGTCTCGACTCGCGGATCGACGGCGCCGACCTGCCGCGACAGAGCCGGCTGCTTGCTGCCCAGCTCGAGATCGCCGTGGAACTGGGACTGCCGGTCATCCTGCACTGTCGCGGCGCCTTCGAGGAGCTGATCGCGGCGCTACGCAACCACGGCTACGGGCGTCGCGCCGCACCAGGCGGGGTCGTGCACGCCTTCTCCCGCGGACCGGAGCTGGCCGAGCGTTTCATCGAACTGGGGTTGCACCTGGGATTCGGCGGCGCCGTCACGCGCCCGCAGAGCCGCGCGCGTCGCGCCGCTGTCACGACGCCGGCAGGGCGACTGCTGCTGGAGACCGACGCGCCCGCGATCGGCCTGACGGGTGTCCAGCCGCAGGATGTCGAGCCGCGCCACGTGCGCGATGTCGCGCTCGCCCTGGCCGCGCTGCGCGGCGAGACGGTCGAGCGCGTGGCGGAGGTGACGACGGCCAATGCGAGAACCCTGTTCCGGATCTGACCCTGGCCGGCCCGGCGCGGACGAGACGCGGCCCGATCGCTTCGCGCGCCTGGTTGACCACTACGGCGCCGCCGGCTTCGCGCGCGTGCGCTCTTCGCGCGCGGCGGTGATCGGGCTGGGTGGCGTGGGCGCGCACGCCGCGATCGCACTCGCCCGCAGCGGCGTGGGATCCCTGTTGCTCGTGGATTTCGACGTGGTTACCGAATCGTCGCTCAACCGTAGCCCCGTCGCCGGTCCGACCGACGTGGGCAGGCCGAAGGTGGACGTCGTCGCCGAGCACCTCGCGCGCGCCTGCCCCGACACGCGGGTCGAGACCAGCCAAGATTTCTGCCACGCGGAGACAGTCTCGCGATTGCTCGACCCGCGTCCGGACATCGTGTGCGACGCGATCGACAGCCTCGCGCCCAAACTCGCCCTGCTCGTCTTCTGCGCGACGAGCGACGTGCCGGTGGTGAGCAGCATGGGGGCGTCGTCGCGCCGGAGCGTGACGGGACTGCGCGCGGGCGACATTTCCAAGACTCGCGTTTGCCCGCTGGCCCGCCGCGTGCGGCTGGGGCTGCGGCGCCGCGGCATCACGGAGGGCATAGCCTGCGTCTGGTCGGAGGAACCGGGCGGGGAAGTGCTGCCGCCCGACCTCGGCGACCGCTTGCACGAGCGCGGCCGCGTGCGCCATCGCCTGCCCAGCCAGATCAGCCTGCCTGGCATGTTCGGCTACGCGCTGGCCGCGCTGGCGCTGGAAAGGCTGGCGGCTCGATCGTAGCGGTCGCTTCAGTCCAGCTTGGCCAGCAGCCCCGCGATCCCGGCCATGCCGATCGTCATGACGACGATCGCGCTCAACGCCAGCGACGCCAGCGACGTGATGCCCTGGATCATGATCACCAGCCGCAAGCGATCCGTAGCCTTCGCGAAATCGAGGCGACTGCCCGCGCGCCGCGCCGCCTCGAGGCGCTCGGCGGCCTGGAACATCAGGGCGCCCATCCAGATCGGCAGCCACGCGATGATGATGCCGAAGAGCGTCAGGGCCGTGATCACGCCCGACAGGATCGACATCACGCCCAAAAACTGCAGCCAACCCCGCGCGCGGTAAAGTGGCCAGCTCAGCTCCTGCACCAGAGGGTCGGGCGCCGGCGCTCCCGGCGGTTGCCAGAGGGGCGGCGGCGGGGGAGGCGGCGCGGCGGCGTCGCCGGGTGGGGTCTGGCCTTGGCGGCCTTCGGTCTCGTTCATGGGCTCCTCCGGTGCTGGTGTGAACGCGCGTCGTGTCCCCAGTTTTCGCGCGACGGGCCCGGTCCGTCAATGGATGTTGTCCAGCGGCCGGACGACGAACCGGTGCCAAGACTGTGTTTCGCTGACCCGACGGCGTCAACTGGTGCTAAGCTAGAGTCGGGCCTTTTCTGCCGGGAGGTTCGCCGTGATCCGCCACGTTCGTCTTGCCCGCGCCGCCGCCGCGGTCACCCTGCTCGCCTCCTTCGGGGTGGTCGCCCTGTCCGCCGTCCCCGCGCGGGCGCAGCGTGCGCCGAACACTCTGCTGCGGCGCGTGGCGGCGCCGGGCGGGGGGTTCACGCTGCTGTTGCCGGAAGCGTGGAGCGTCGAGGCCGATTCGGGCGCCGGCGTGGATTTCCGCGCGCGCACGGCCGACGGGCGGGTCTCGCTCAGCGTCTTGGCCGCACGGGGCGAAGATCTGGGCGGGGGGCCGGCGCTCGCCGCCAGACACCTGCTGGGAGACGCGTTGGCGAGGGAGGCCCACCCCGCGGCGCGCAACCTGCGCGTGACCGAGCCGCGTCCGCTGCCGGAATTGGCGCGGGTCTGGGAGCGGCGGCTCGCGCAATCGGAGGAGGGAGCCGGCGTGGCGTGCGACGCCGCCGCGGTGACCCTGGAGTACGAGGAAGACGGCGTGCTCTATCGCGAGAGGCTGTGCGGCGTGGTCGAAAGCGGGCCGCAGCGCTGGCGGGCGCGACTCCTGTTCGCCGCGCGCACTCCGGCCTCGGAGTGGGCGCGCTGGGAGCCGTTGTTGAGCCACGTGCTCGGTTCGTTCACGCCGCGGGACGCGGGCGGGGCCGACCTGGCCCGCGACGCCCTCGCCCTGGCGCTGCCCGGCGAGTCGCGCTGGCGGAACCCCTTCTCCGGCGAGCTCGACCGCGGATCGTTCCATTTCGGACGCTACCGGTGGATCACGCCCGACGGCGACGAGGTCTGGTCGTTCAACGAGACCTTCAACCCCAACGCCGCGCCGCTGCTCGGCCGCGCCGATTGGCAGAAAAGCCTGCCCCAGTGACGGCGCGGACCGCCGGTCCGACCTCCGGTGCGACGGAACCGAACCCCGGGGTTTCGTGACGGCGACCGGCGCTTCCGGACGCCGGCAAAGCCGTGCTAGACTGCTCGCCTATGCAGCTGCTCCGGACCCGCCGACCAGGAGACCGCCATGTTCTCGACGCTGCGCCGACTCGCTCCGCGCGCTGCCCTCGTCATTGCCGTCCCCTTCCTCCTGTGCGCCGCCGGGTGCGGCAAGCAGGCTGGTGACCGCCGCGCGGACCAGGACGGCGGCCCGGTGATCGGCGTTTCGCTGCTCACGCGCACGCACCCCTTCTATCAGGATCTCGAGGCGGGACTGCGCCTGGCAGCCGCCGAGCGCGGCTACCAGTTGGTCGTGCAGGCGGGCGAATTCGACGTCGCCAGGCAGAAGGATCAGATCGCCGACTTCATCGTGCGCAAGGTGGCGGCCATCGTGGTCTGCCCATGCGACTCGCGCTCCATCGGCACGTCGATCGAGGCGGCCAACGCGGCGGGCATCCCCGTGTTCACGGCGGACATCGCGGTGTTGGCCGAGGGGGCGAAGGTCGTCTGCCATGTGGCCTCGGACAACGTGGAGGGGGGCCGGATCGCGGCGCGGGCCTTGTCGCTGGCGCTCGACGGACACGGCAGCGTGGCGATCATCGACCACCCCGAGGTGGAATCGGTCATCCAGCGCGTGCGCGGCTTCGAGGAGGAACTGGCGGCGAAGGGCGGCCTGAACGTCGTCGCCAAGCTGTCGGGGCGCGGCGTAAAGGACGGCGCGATGCGCACCACGGAGGACATCCTGCAAAGCCACCGCGATCTCGCGGGCATCTTCGCCATCAACGACGACAGCGCGCTCGGGGCGCTCGCGGCCGTGGAGAAGGCGGGGCGGCGGGGCCGCGTGGCGATCGTCGGGTTCGACGCCGTGCCCGAGGCGCGCGCGGCCATACGCGAAGGCAAGATCTACGCCGATGTGATGCAGCAGCCTCGCTCGATCGGCTTCCAGACGATCGACGCCATCGCCGAATACCTCGCCGGCCAACCCGTGCTCCCGCGCGTGCTGATCCCCTGCGCGCTCTTCACGCAGGAGGACGCGCGCCGCGAGGCCGACGCGGCCGCGCGATGAGCGGTTGCGCACAGGCCTGCGCCCTGCGCGTCGCGGGAGTTGCGAAGGGGTTTCCCGGCGTCAAGGCCCTGCGCGGGGCGTCGCTGGACGTGCGCGCCGGCGAGGTGCACGCGCTGGTCGGCGAGAACGGGGCCGGCAAGAGCACGCTGCTGAGGGTCCTGTCCGGAGCGCACGCCCCGGACGCTGGCGTGGTGGAACTGGCGGGCGAACGCGTGCGCCTGACCGGACCGCGTGACGCCCGGCGCCGAGGCGTGGCGGCCATCTACCAGGATTTCAGCCTCGTGCCGGCGCTCACGGCGCGCGAGAACCTGTTCCTCGGGCGCGAGCCGCGGCGGGCCGCCTTCACGGATCCCGCCGCGGAGCGGCGTCTCGCCAGCGAAGCGCTCGGCCGCCTGGGCGCCGCCTGCGATCCGGAGGCGCGCGTGCGCGACCTGCCGGTCGCCGGCCGGCAGCTCGTGGAGATCGCGCGCGCCCTGCTGGTCGATGCCCGCGTGCTCATCCTCGACGAGCCCACCGCCGCGCTCACGTCCCGCGAGGCAGGGCGGCTGCTGGCGCTGCTGCGCGAGCTGCGCGGGCAGGGGCTGGCCATCCTGTTCGTGAGTCACAGGCTCGACGAGGTGCTCGGCGTGGCCGATCGCGTGACCGTGCTGCGCGACGGCGTGACGCTCGGCACGTGGGAGACCGGTGCGCTCACCCGCGATGCGCTCGTCCAGCGGATGGTGGGCCGGTCCCTCGCGCAGGAATTTCCGAAGGCGAGGACGGCTCCCGGGGCGCCGCGGCTCGTCGTACGCGGCCTCAGGGGAGGGCGCGTGCGCGACGTTTCCTTCACGGCGCGCGCCGGGGAAGTGCTGGGCGTGGCCGGGCTGGCCGGCGCCGGGCGCACCGAAGTCGCACGGCTCGTGTTCGGGGCCGATCGCGCCGCTGGCGGAGAGATCAGCCTCGACGGCCGTTCAGTCGCGATTCGCTCGCCGCGCGAGGCGATCCGCCTGGGCATCTGCCTGCTGACCGAGGACCGCAAGACCCAGGGCTTGATGCTCGGGCGGTCGGCGCTCGAGAATTTCGCGCTGCCCAACCTCGACCGCTGGTCGCGGTGGGGGTGGCTCGACCGCGGAGGCGAGCGATCGGCGTTTCTGCGCCACGTGCAGACGCTGCAGATTCGCGCCGCGGGGCCCGACCAAAGAGCGGCCGAGCTTTCGGGCGGCAACCAGCAGAAACTGCTCGTGGCGCGCTGGCTGGAGCGCGACGCGCGAGTTCTGATCTTCGACGAGCCCACGCGCGGCATCGATGTCGGCGCCCGGCGCGAGATGTACATGCTGATCAACGAGTTGACCGCGGCCGGCAAGGCGGTGGTGATGATCTCGTCGGACCTGCCGGAAGTGCTCGGCATGAGCGATCGAATTCTCGTCATGCATGACGGCCGCGTCACGGGAGAGATCGCGGACGCCGCGACGGCGACTCAAGAGGGCGTGATGGCCATGGCGGTGTCGTGATGGCGGGAGCGCCGAGAGGAAACGTCCTGGCGCGCCTGGCCAACGAGCAGGGCATGCTCGGCGTGCTGCTGCTGCTGGCGGTTTTCTTTTCTCTGGCGACGCTGCGCCCGCAGCAGCGGACGGGCGCGTCGGCCGCGGGAGCGGTCGCGCGGCGACTCGCGCGCCAGGCGCCCGGCGCCACCGTCCTGGTCGCGGTGCGCGGCGGCGAGGAGGATGGGCGCTTCGCGCGGGCGCTCGGCGCGCTCCTGGCGGCGGCGGGC
>CALMJK010000011.1 GCA_937864225.1 uncultured bacterium
CTTCAACAAGATGACGCTGCTGAAGTAATCTTCACGTAGCGGCCAACGGGAGCGGCCCCCTGTCCAGGGGGCCGCTTTCATTACAGCGAAACGCAGGTTGGGAAAGCCGCGGACTCGCGCTCGGCCGCCGCGGCCGGGCGCGCGCTCAGTCGCCGCCGCCGCCGAGCGCTCCGCCCTTGATGGCCTTCAGCTGCCGCACGCCGTCGATGACCGTGCCGTCCACCCACTTGACGGCCGCCACCACCTTCTCCGTCGTGTCGGGCGGCTCGGGCCGACCGCCGCAGAGCTCCTCGACCTCCGCCTTGATCTCGGCCAGCGGCCGGATGGGCAGCGACGAGCCGCGCAGCTTGTCGCACAGGTCACGCCGGCGGGGGTTGATCGCGATGCCGCGCTCGGTCACCACGACATCGATCAGCTCGCCCGGCCCGCACAGCGTGGTCACGCGGTCCACGAGCACGGGGATCCGGTCGCGGAAGCTCGGGATCGGCAAGATCGTGCACTTGCCGAACAGGCAGTTCTGCCAGCCGCCGATGCCGTGCAGCAGGCGGCCGTCGGAATGGGTGACCACGTTGGCGTTGAAGTCGAGGTCCACTTCTGTCGCCCCCAGCACGGTCGCGTCCAGGAGGGAGGCGAAGTTGCCCTTGCCGTGCCAGTTGTAGCTGGTGAAGGGCGACGTGTTCACGTGGCCGGGGTTCTCGCGCATCGAGCGCACGCCCTCGAGATCGAACGTCTGGCCGTCCAGGATGTAGTCGGTCAGCCCCTCCTCCAGCATCTGCACGAGATACTGCGTCGACCCGCCCCTGACGAAGCGCGCCTTGATCTTCCGCTCGCGCATGATGTCCCGCAGGAAGATGGCGAACGAGAGCGCCGTGCCGCCGGCGCCGGCCTGGAAGCTGAATCCGTCGCGCACGATTCCGGCTTCGTCGCAGAAACGGGCCGTGAGCTCGGCGATCAGCAGGCGGTCCGGCGACTTCGTGAGCTGGGTCGTGCCCGACACGATTTTGGCCGGATCGCCGATGCGGTCCACCACCACGACCTGATCCACGTTGTTGCCCTGGATCTGCCACGGCACGCAGGGGAACGGCACGAGGTTGTCGGTCACGACGATGACGTGATCCGCGTACATGCTGTCCGCGAGCGCGAAGCCGAGCAGGCCGCAGGCCGACGGGCCCCGATCGCCCGTCGCGTTGCCGAAGGGATCGGCGGTGGGAGCGGCGATGACCGCGAGGTCGATGTGCACCTCACCGTCCTGGATCGCCTGCCAGCGCCCGCCGTGCGAGCGCAGCACCGCCATGCCCTTCATCTTGCCGAGCGTGCAGTAGTCGCCGAGGGGCCCGTTCATGGAACCCTCGATCCAGCGCACGACGCCCGCCTCGAGCAGGTCCACCACCGGCGCGTGGACCGGAAACGCGGCGCTGGGCATCCAGCGGATGTCTTTCACGCCCAGTTCCGCCGCCGCCTGCAGCACCATGTTGCCCACGAAATCGCCGTTGCGCAGGTGATGGTGCGTGCCGATCGTCATCCCGTCGCGCAGTCCGGCGTTGCGAAGCGCCGTCTTGACGTCGGCGACGACCTTGTTGCCGTCCAGCGGAAACGCGCCGCAGTGACGCACCGGCGGGGCCGCCTTGCGGCCGGTCGGCACGTGCCCCGCCACCCCCTTGAAGGGGATCGCCGCCTCGCCGTTGATGACGGCGGGCACGAGCCGTCCGGCCGCGTTCTTGACGAGCGGCGCGCCGGCGCCGTCCTTCGCGCTCTTGACGCTCATGATCCCTTCCCCTCCGGCTTCTTCCCCGCGACCTCGGCCGCGTCCGCCGCCCGGCGCCAGTCCGCCGCCAGCTTGCCCGCCGCCACGGCCGCCGCCACGGTGGCCTGCGCGCGCTTGACCACCGGCGGATCGATCATCTTGCTGCCCAGCGCCACCGCGCCCAGGCCCCTGGCCTGCGCGTCCTCGAAGGCCAGCACGATCTTCTGCGCCCTTGCGACGGCCTCCGCCGGCGGCGCGAAGGCGTCGTGTACGACCGCGATCTGCCGCGGATGGATGCATCCCTTGCCGACGAAGCCGAGCGAGCGCGCCTCTTCGACGGACTTGCGCAGCCCCTCCATGTCGCCGATGTCGGAGAAGACCGTGTCGATGGGCTGGACGCCCGCGGCGCGAGCGCCGTTGAGCACCTGCGCGCGGGCCCAGAACGACTCGCGGCCTTCGAGCGTGCGCTCGGCGCCGATGTCCGCCGTGTAATCCTCGAGACCGATCGCCAGGGCCACCACCGTGTCGGCGGCCGCGGCGATCTCGTAGGCCAGCCACGCCCCCCGCGCCGATTCCACGATCGGCATCAGCCACACGGGCGCGACGATGCGCTGCGCGGCGCGAATGGCGTCGATGCGGTCGCGCACCGCCAAGACCTGCGCCGGGCTCTCCACCTTGGGGACCAGCACGCACTCGACGCCGTGCGGGACGATCCAGTCGAGGTCCTCGAGGCCGCGCTCTCCCTGGTTGATGCGCACCATGCGCTCGGCGCCGCGGAAGTCGAGGACGCGCAGAACATTGCGCACGAGCACGCGCGCCGCGTCCTTCTCGGCCGGGGCGACCGAGTCCTCGAGGTCGAGGATCAGCCCGTCGGCGCCGTGCAACGCGGCGCCGAGCATGAACTTGGGCTCGTTGCCGGGCAGATACAGGCGGCTGCGGCGCAGGCGTTCCCGCGCGCCGGCAGCGCTTCCCGCCGCCGCCGGGCGAGCCGCGGGCAGCAGCTGGGCGGGGCACGAGGGCCAGGCGCGACGCACTGCGGCCTCCAGCCTGGCGTCGATCACCAGCGGCACCGCTCCCTGGTCGTCGATCTGCACCACGGCGTGCGCCACGCCGAGCGCGGCCATGCCGGCCGCGAGTTGGCGGCGGATGGACGTCTCGTACAGGGCCGCCACCTTGCTGGCCAGCGCGATCTCCAGGCCGCCGGCCTCGCGGATCTCGACGCCTATCCAGCAATCGGACCGCACGTCCTTGCCGCGCCGGCCCGCTTCCCCTCTTCGGGTCATGGCTCAAACCTCTTTTCAACCAGGGATTTCCGCGCCCGCGCCCGGCCACGGGCGCGCCACAATGATGGGGGCGGGCCGGGCCGTTTTCAAGGCCGGGCAGACGCGGAAAAACCTTCCTCGGCCGGCTGGGACATTCAGGAGTTACCTTGTTGATAAAGGCTGATTTTGGAAAAGGTTGATTTTTTTATTTTTGGCGCTAATTGATAAAAACATTGCAGGACAGTATGTTGGTGGGGCAAGACCTTGACGCCGTCCGCCTGTCGTCCCGTCTGTCCCTGTGGAAAACGTGTGCACAAAGCGACGGACCCGCCCCCCGGGGGCGGGTCCGTCCCGGCCGCACAGCGCGGCGGCGCTCAGGCCAGATCGGCCAGCACTCCCTTGAGCAGCGTCCAGATCTTCTGGACCGAGGCCACGCTCACCTTCTCGTCGGGCGAGTGGACTCCGTGCAGGTTCGGGCCGAACGAAACCATGTCCAGGCCCGGATACTTTTCCGTGAGCAGACCGCACTCGAGCCCGGCATGCACGGCCTTGAGCGCGGGCTCGCGGCTGAACGCCTTGGCGTACTGCCTCTTCACGGCGCCCAGCAGTTCGCTGCGCGGGTTCGGCTTCCAGCCCGGGTAGCCGGCCGGCTGGTCGATCTCCGCGCCGACCAATTCGCCGAGGGCGCGGTGCTGCGCGACGAGCGCCTCGAGCACGGACATGACCGAGGAACGGCTGCAGCAGACGAGTTCGACCTTGGCCCCCTCGGTGCGCGCCACGCCGAGATTGCTGCTCGTCTGGACGAGACCCGGGATCGCCGGGGACATCTCCAGCACTCCGTTGGGAATGGCGGCCATCAGGTTGAGCAGGTTCCGGGAGGCGTCGCGGGAGAAGCAGCGCGGTGCTTGGACGGTCGAGATCTTCACGCTCAAGCCGTCATCGATGCCTTCCAGCTCGGCCCTGATCCGCGCGGCCAGCGCGTCCACGCGCTGCTTGAACGCCCTGCCCTGCGCGGACGGGATCACGACCGAGGCGACGGCTTCGCGCGGGATCGCGTTGCGCATCTTGCCGCCGTCGATCGCGACGACCCGCACGTCCAGCTCCTCGGCCGCCGCCCTGAGCAGGCGAGTCATGATCTTGATCGCGTTGCCGCGGTTCTCGTGGATGTTGAGTCCGGAGTGGCCGCCCTTCAGTCCCGACACGACGACCTTGCGCCCGGCGCTCTCCTTGGGCGCTTTCGCCTGCGTGGGACGCAGCACGAAGCGGGTGTCGCGACCGCCGGCGCAGCCGATGAAGATCGCGTCGTCCTCCTCCGAGTCGAGATTGATCATCCGCCCGGCCGTGAAGAAACCGGCCTTGACCCCGGCGGCTCCGGTCAGCCCGCGTTCCTCGTCGACGGTGAGCAGCACCTCGAGCGGGCCGTGCGCGAACGAACGATCGACGGCGGGGGCGAGACCCATGGCCACGCCGATGCCGTTGTCGGCGCCGAGCGTCGTGCCTTCGGCCCGGACCCAATCGCCCTCGACGACGAGCCGGATCGGATCCTTGGTGAAGTCGTGCTTCGTCGCGGCGTTCTTTTCGCAGACCATGTCCACGTGGCCCTGGATCAGGACCGGCGCCGCCTTCTCGTGGCCCGGGGTCGCGGGAATGCTCACCAGCAGGTTCCCGACCTCGTCCCGCTTCGTCTTGAGACCGCGCTCCGCGGCCCATTTTTGAAGCATGGTCATGACGGCCGCCTCGTTGCCGGAACCGCGCGGCACGGCGGAGAGGCGCCCGAAGATGTCCCAGATTGCCCTCGGCTCGAGTTGATCGTACTGGCTCATGATTCCTCCTGGCGGGAGACGATCGCGGCGGCGGACGCATCGGGGGGTCTCCACGCGCGAGACCCCCCGGGAAGTCGAGGCCGGCGGGATCAGCCCTGCTGCTGGGCTTTTTCGATGAACTCCTCGGTCACCTTGATCGACAGTTCGACGCGACGGTTCTCGGCGCGACCGGCTTCGGTGGCGTTGTCGGCGATCGGCATCGTCTCTCCGTAGCCCTTCGAGGTGATCCGGCTGCCGCCGACGCCCTTGTACTCGAGGAAGGACTCGACCGCGCTCGCGCGCCGCTCGGAGAGGCCCTGGTTGTACTCGTCGGAGCCCGTGTTGTCGGTGTGCCCCATCACGATGATGTTCGTGTCGGGGTACTTGTTGAGGACGTCGGCCACGGTGGCCAACTGGTCCTGCGAGGCGGGCTTGAGCTCGGACTTGTCAATGTCGAAGAGGATCTTGTTCTCGAACGCGACCTTCAGCTCGTCGCCCTCGCGCGTGACGGTCGCGCCCTCGACCTGCTCCATTTCCTCGGCCTGCTTGTCGAGGTAGTTGCCGATGATGCCGCCGGCCACGGCGCCGATCGCCCCGCCCAGGATCGCGCCCTTCGTGTCGTTCTTGCTGACGGCGGTTCCGACCACGGCGCCCGTCGCGCCGCCGATCACGGCGCCCTTCTCGGTGCGGCTCAGCGAGGCGCATCCGCCCAGGACGGCGACGATGGCCAGGATGGACAAGAGTGGAATCAGCTTGCGCATGTCCGAGGACCTCCTTGCAAACAACCGTGAACGAGTCCTGTTTCCCCCCGCCGCTTCGTCCACCAAGATACATCTTCGCCGGGCGAATGCACCCTCCCGCCGCCGCGCTCAGCGGTCGGCGTCCAGCCGCCAGGTGAGCGGACCGCCGGCCGCCGGCCAGTTGCCCTTCACGACCTCGCCGCGCGCCGCCGGCAGCACCAGGTACGAGTACTTGCCGTAGTGCCCGACACGGGACGCCAGGCCCGGCAGGCGGGCCGCCGAGCGGCACAGCACGATCAGGTCGGTCACGGCGGGGTCGCGCGGATCGGGCGCGGCGAACACCAGGTCGTTCTCCCGCAGGCTGAAGCGCCGGCCGGCCAGGAACGCCAGGTCGCCCGACACCGTGAGTTGCCCCTGCGGCAACAGCGCCAGACGCTCCGCCAGCGCCCCGGAGGCCGGGTTGCACAGCACCTTCGCGCCCGCCGGCGCGTCCGCGGGCGGCGCGCCGCCGCCCGCGATCAGAGGCGTCTCGCCTTCGACCATGCCGCGCGCGAACGCCTCGGCGGCGCTCAGTTCGGCGCCCGTCGCGTCCGGCAGCACGAACAGCAGCGCCGGCGCGCCCAGAACCTGGCTGATCGTCGGCTCGATTTCCTGCGGGTGCAGACGGCGGAACAGGTGGCAATCGGGATCGACCTCGACCGCCCTCGCCTCGGGCGCGACGATCTCGAACGTTTCGCGCAAGCCGGCGAGCCTGACCGTCGTGTCCACCGTGCCCTTGGCGGTCGTCACGACGATCGGCACGTCCAGCTCGTACGCGGGCGCGTCCTGGGCCAGCCGGATCTCGACCCGGTCGCCGCGGACGGCCGCCCCTTCGAGCGTCAGTAGGGGCGCTCCCGCGCGGGCGAGCCACTGATCGCCGAACGACGTGAAGTCGCGCCCCGAGACCGCCGCGAACGCGGCGAAGAAGTCGTCCCAGGACGCCCGCGCGAACCGCTTGGCGGCGTAGACGTCGCGCAGCGCCTGCTCGAAGCGGCCGCTTCCGAGGGAGCGCTCCACCATGTGGAACACCATCGCCGATTTGCCGTAACCGATCGCGCGCGTGGCGCCGCTGTGCCGCGCGCGGAATTCGCGCAGCGGCAGGTCGCGCGCGGGATCGCTCACGTACGCCTGGTAGTCCTTGAGCAGGCCGCGCCGGTAATCCCGCGCCGCCGCCGGCGACTCCTGGGCCTTGTAATGGTAGTCGGCGCAGTACGACGTGAGGCCCTCGCACCAGTTGCCGCCCTCGTCGGCGACATAGACCGAATTGCCCCACCAGTTGTGCGCGATCTCGTGTCCGAAGGACGTGTAGGGGATGAACGGCAACCGCATGACCGCGCCGCCGAGCAGCGTCCACGACGGGAAACCGTAACCCGTGGGGAACCAGTTCTCGACCGTCGCGAACTTGCCGAACGGATACGGGCCGATCATTCGCCCGTACAGCGCGAGATAGGCGCGCGTGCGTTCCAGGTACTTCGCGGCGAGCGGCGCGTCGTCTTGCAGCAGCCATACCGAGATGGCGACGTCGCCGAACTGCTCCTCCGTGACGTGGAAGCGTTGCGCGACGAGCGCGATCCCGTCGACCGGTTTGGCCTCTTCCCAGACAGTGACGAGACGGCCGTCCCTTTCCTCGCGCGAGACGCGCACGCCGTTGGTGACCGGCTCCCAGCCCGCCGGCGTGTCGATCGTCAGGCGCGTGGTGACGAGGGCGTCCTGGAAAGACGGCAGCCAGTGCGCGTCGGCGGCGAGGTAGATGCCCTCCTCGCCGATCGTCGCGCTGATCTCGCGGCCGACGTTCTCGCGGGAGAAGACCACGCCCTCGGTGGACTCGTGAAAGGTCCCGGCGAGCTCGAACCGGACGCGGGTCGGCGCCGCTTCCTCGCCCGGCCAGGCCCGCCGCTCCGGCGCGCGCGACGCCGAGTCGGCGCCGGCATCGCCGCCGAAGGTGGCGAGGATGCCGGCCGCGGCCTCGTCGCGCCGGGCCTGTCCACCCAGCCGCGGGTTCAACGTGAAGCTGTCCGGCCAGGCCGGGGCGGCCGAAACCACGTCGATCACGCGCACCTCGTGGCGATCGAGGTCGAAGATCAGGCGCGCTTCATGGTGCACGACGACGGGGGAAGAGGCCGCGGGGGCGGCGGGCGCCGTCGCGGCCAGGAGGATGAAGGCGCAGGCTCTCGTCGTTCTCATCGTCGCGGCTCCGTCGGGAAAGATCGCGGCGCGGACGCTAGTCCACGACCACCGTCACCAGCGGCATGTCCTTGAGGTGTCGCGCCCAGACGCGGCGCAGATCGGCCAGCGCGATGCCGTCGTAGGCCTTCAGCGCCTCCTCGTACTGTCCGAGGTCGCCGTCGAGCTCGGCCATGGCCAGGTAATAGGCCTGGCTGATGCTGGCGAGTCGGCGCATCAGGAGGCGACCGGCGACGCTGTTGCGCGTGCGCGTGAGCTCCTCCTGCGTGATCGTCGCGGGGTCGAAGACCGCCAAGAATTCCTTCAGCGCCTGTTCGCCCTCCAGAAGCCGTTCGCGCGGGGGGTTGAGCCAGGCTTGGAATTCGCCCGCCTCGCCGAGCGTTTCCCAACTCGCGCCGAGGCTGTAAGAGAGACCGCGCGTCTCGCGCAGCTCCATCTGCAGCCGGTTCGAAAGCACGGCGACGAGCAGCTCCAGCGGCCGGCGATCCTCCGGCAGCACGCGCTGGATGGAGCCGAGACGGATCGCCCCCATTTCGCCGCCCTCCGCGGCCACCAGACGCGTGGGCTCGTCCGTGACCGGCAGGCCCGGCAAGCCGCCCGCGGGCCGCCCGCGCCCCGGCAACAGCCCGTTGAGGGTCTGCGCCAATTCCTCGTGAGCGTAGGGGGAAGCGATGGCGATGATCAGGTTTTCCGGCGCGAAGGCCCGCTGGTAGGCGCGCCGCACCTCGTCGTAGACGAGCGCCTTGAGCGAGGCGGGATCCCCCTCGGCGGGGCGGCCGAGCGGGTGGGAGCCGAACAGCGCCGACTCCAGGCGCCGATTGGCGGCCGCGCCCGCGCTGCCTTGCTGGCGGGCCAGCAGCGCCAGCTGGGCGGCGCGTTCGCGCTCGAAATCCTCCGGCGTGAACGTCGCGCCGTGCGTGAGGTCGGCGAGCAGCGCCAGGGCGTCGGGGCCGTTCCCGGCGGAGGTCTCGAGCCTCACGAACGAAAAGCGCCCGTTCGTGTAGTAGTTGTCCATCGGGATGCGCGGATCGTCCTGCAGCTTCACGACCGCGCCGAGCCGATTGAGCTTGCGCTGCAGGCAGGCGGCGTCGCAGCCCCCCACGCCCGACAGCAGCAGGCGATGCACTATGTTCACCGCTCCCGGCCGGTCCTCGTCGATGAGCGCGCGGTTGCGGGCGGTCAGGTGCACGGCGAAGAGGGGCGAGCCGCCGGTCTGCTGCGTGAGCAGGACCGCGCCGCTCTTGAGGACGGAGCGGCTCACCTTGGGCTTGGCCGCCCGCGCGTCCCGGCCTTCGCCCGGCGTCCCCTCCGGCACGGTCAGCACGGCGAGACAGGCGCTTTCCGCCAGCCAGGTGTTGAGGGCGTCGACGACCTGGATGGCATTCACCTCGCGCAGCCGCGACAGGTAGGTGACGTAGAAGTCCGGCCCGCCCAGCACGATCGCCTCGGCGGCCGTCACCGGCAGCATGCGCAGCTGCTCGCGATCGATGAGCGCCTGCGTCTCCTCGGCGTTGACCAGTTCGAGGACTTCCTCGTCCGTCACGCCCCATTCCAGCGCCGACGCGCACGCCTCCTGCACCAACCGATAGTAGCGGGAGGGATCGTCGTTCGGCTTCAACTCGAAGCGCAGCAGCAGACGCGCGTAGCCGTCGGCCCGTTCCCACGAAAGCGACAGCTCCGGCCGCCGCTCGGCCGGCAGTTGGGCGAGCGCCTTGGTGAGAATGCCGCTGCCGGGCTCCGTGAGCATGCGGGTCGTGATGAGGTACGCGAAGTAATCCGGCGCGCCGTAGGTCGGCGCGTCGAAGGCCAGCAGCAGGATCGGCCGCTGGCCGCCCCTGCGAACCACGGTGCGCGTGCGCTCGATGAACGGGGGAGGAACCGGCGACTGGCTCGTCACGCTGCCGGGAGCGGCGGCGCCGTAGTGCCTGGCCAGCAGTTCGAGCGCCTGATCGCGGTCGAAGCCGCCGGCGATCGTCGTGATCATGTTGTTCGGCACATAGAAATTGCGGTAGAAGCGCCAGACGTCGTCGCGCTTCAGGTTGGCGATCGTGCTGCGGGTGCCGAGCGTGGGCAGGGCCTGCGCGCTGTTCTCGTAGAGAGCCTCGCGCAGGATCTCGTCCGCCACGTCGACGTCGCGGTCGCGCGCTTGCACCAGCTCGCCGAGCACGATTCCCTGCTCCTTGGCGAACTTGTCCGCGGGGATGGTGGAGTGAAAGAGCATCTGCGACTGGACGCGCAGGCCCGTGTCCAGGCGATCGGCCGGCAGAACGAGCATGAAGTTCGTGTAGAACGCCGAGGTCGTGGCGTTGTTGTATGCGCCATTGAGATCGACCAGGTCGTACAGCTGCTCCTGCGTGAATTCCGTCGTGCCGTTGAAGAGCAGGTGTTCGAGCATGTGGGACATGCCGCTGGTGCGGAAGTCCTCGAAAGCCGAGCCGACGCGCACTTGCGTGTAGACGCCGACCATCGGCTGCGCGGGGTTTGGCAGCAGGATCACGCGCAGGCCGTTTTCGAGGCGCAGGATCTCGGCGCCCTCCGGCAGCGCGAAGAACTGCGGATCGAGCCGCGGCGGCGAGGCGGACGGTTCGGTCCAGGGGCGCAGCGTCTCGACCGGGACGCCGGCGCCCCGGGGCGCGGCGGCGTCCGCGTCCTGGGCCGCCGTCCGGCCAGCGTACGCCGTCAGCGCGCCGATTCCCGCCAGCAGCGCCGCCGCCCGGCACGCCGCGGCCGCGACGAACACGGACCGTTCCCGCCGCCGCGGCCGACCACGCCTGTCCTGCTCCACCTCGCCGTCCCTCCTTCGCGATGCGCCTGCCGCGCGACCAGCCCGACCTAGGCCCTGGCGTCGCGCGCCGCCCGCACGATCCCGATGAACTCGGCGGCCTGCAGGCTCGCACCGCCCACGAGGCCTCCATCGATGTCCGGCTGGGCGAACAGATCGCCCGCGTTGGACGCCTTCACGCTGCCGCCGTAGAGGAGGCGCATGGCCGCGGCCGCTTCCCGGCCGGCCAACTCGGCGAGCGCGGCCCGCGCGAAGGCGTGCATTTCCTGCGCGACCTCGGGCGTGGCGGTCTCGCCGGTGCCGATCGCCCAGACGGGCTCGTAGGCCAGCACCGTGTTGGCGGGCGACAGACGCTTGACGTGCGGCAGCACGCCCTCGAGTTGGGTGCGCACGACCGTTTGCGCCTGGCCCGCGCGACGCTCTCCGAGCAATTCGCCGAAGCAGAAGATCGCGGTCAGCCCGGCGGCGTGCGCCGCGTCGATCTTGGCGACGAACTCGGCGTCGGTCTCCCGCTGGTGCTGACGCCTCTCCGAGTGGGCGATGATCACGTGGCTGCAGCCGGCCTCGGCGAGCATGCCGGCGGCCACTTCGCCCGTGTGCGCGCCGCTGGCCGCCGCCGCGCAGTTCTGCGCCCCGAGCAGCAGGGGCGAGCCCGCGACGATCTCCCGCACGGCCGGCAACGAGACGCACGGCGGACAGATCAGCGCCTGGCCCCGCAGATCGACGGCCCTCAGGCCGTCGCGGACCTCGCGAGCCAGCTTCACGGCGGCCGCCGGGCCGTTGTTCATCTTCCAGTTGCCGGCGACGAGGGTCTTGCGCATGGGGCCTCCCGTGGCGGCGCGCTCGGCGCGCCCGCTCAGTCGCGGCTGCCGCGCAAGATCAGCATGCGCGCCAGATGCACGACCGACATCAGGGCAGCCGCGACGTAAGTGAGAGCGGCCGCGTTGAGCACCGCGCGCGCGCCGCCCTGCTCCTCGCGCGTGACGATGCCGTGCTGCGCGAGCAGCTTGATGGCCCTGTTGCTGGCGTCGAACTCCACCGGCAGCGTGATGATCGAGAAGAAGGCCGCCACCAGGAAGACCAAGATGCCGATGTCCATCAGCGGCGGCTGGCTCAGGATCAGGCCCAGGAAGAACAGCGGCCAAGCCAGCCAGCTGCCGAACCCGGCGATCGGCCAGATGGCCTGCCGCATCTGCAGCGGCGCGAAGGCCTGCGCGTGCTGGATGGCGTGCCCCGCCTCGTGGCAGGCCACGCCCAGGGCGGCCACGCTGCGGCCCTGATGGTTGTCCTGGCTCAGCACGAGCTTGCGCGCGCGCGGGTCGTAGTGGTCCGTCAGGCGACCACCCGTGGCTTCGATGCTGACGCGACTGAGGCCCGCCGCGTCCAGCAACTGCCTTGCCGCCTCGGCGCCGGTCAGGCCGCGGCCGGCGGGCACGCGCGAGTACTTGGTGTAGGTCCCGTTCACCTTCGCCTGCGCGTACAGCGCGAAGATCATCACCGGCACGATCAGCAGCCAGGTCGGGTCGAAGTACATCGTCGGACCTCCTCACTTCCGCTCCGACACGCCCTCAATATCAGCGAGCCGGGGCAGGAACGCCAGCAGCAGGCGCTCCAGTCGATCGCGCGCGCGAGCCCCCGCCTCGACCACGTCCGCGTGCGACAATTCGGGCTGCCCGACCTCGCGCGAAGGGTTGGTGATGCAGGAAATGCCCGCCACGGCCACGCCCAGGCGCGCCAACAGCGCCGCTTCGGCGGCCGTGGACATGCCGACCGCGTCGCAGCCGGCCCGCCGGAGCATGCCGATCTCCGCCCTGGTCTCGTAGGACGGCCCCCAAACGCTCGCGTAATCCCCCACGTGGACGGGAATGCCGACGGTAGCGCCCGCGGCGACCAGCAGCCGGGCCAGGCGCGCCGGGTAGACCTCGCGCAGGGCGAGCCGCGGCGCGGCGGCAGCGGCTTCCCCCTCCGGGGCGCGCAGGAGCCCCCGCAGGGGATCGGACAGGTGCAGATCGAGGTGGCCCCGGATCGCCATGAAGTCGCCCGGCTCGTACAGCGGGTTGAGCCCTCCGGCCGCGTTGGTCAGGACGACCGTCCCGACGCCCAGCCCCGCCAGCACGGCCTGCGGCAGGAGCAGCTGGTCGAACGGGATCCCCTCGTACGGGTGCAGGCGCCCCTGCAGCACGACGACCGGCACGCCCGCCGCCTCGCCGGCGACCAGGCGACCGCGGTGCTCCACGACCGTCGTCGCGCGAAAACCGGGGATCTCAGCGAAATCGACGCTCCGCGCTCCCGCCAGCCGGTCGGCGAAGGCGCCCAGACCGCTGCCCAGGATCAGCCCAACGCGGCCCGCCAGCCCCCGCGCGCCCAGCCACGCGGCGGCCTCCTCCACGCGGACGCGCCAGGCGCCGGCCAGCTCGGACGCGCGGCCGCTCATGGGGTCGCCGCCCCGTCGAGCCCCTGCTCGTCGCGCAAGTCTTCCATGCGCGCGAGCGCCTCGCTCACCATGTCGGCCTTCCGGCGCGCCGGCAGGAAGGCGCTCTTGAAGCCGTTGAGCAAAAGATTCTCGGCCTCGAGCAGGGTCAGGTCGAAGGCCCGCACCGCGGCACGCAGTTCGTCCAGGAGCGACGTGCGCACGAACAGCCGATTGTCCGTGTTGATGGTCACGCGCAGTCCGAGATCGAGATACCAGCGCAGGGGGTGATCGGCCGCCTCCGGCACCACCCCCATCTGCACGTTGCTGGTGATGCACATCTCGAGAGGGATCCGATGATCGTTCACATAGGCGAGCAATTCCGGATCCTCATGCAGGCGGGTCCCGTGGCCGATGCGGTTGGCGCCGCAGTAGTGCAGCGCCTGGTGGATCGAGGTCGGCCCGAACCCCTCCCCCGCGTGGATCGTCGAGCAGAGATTGTTGTTCATCACGTGGTAGAACGCCTCGCGGTGGTCCTTGGCCGGATAGTCCTTCTCCTCTCCCGCGAGATCGAACGCGACGACCCCCCGTCCCTTCCATCGCACGGCCAATTCGGCGAGCGCGAGCGAGGCGGCGGGATCGATGGTCCGGATGCCGGTGATGATCACGCCCGTCGCGATGCGGGCCTGCACCTCCGCTTCGCGCAGCCCCGCCAGCACGGCCGCGACGGCGTCGTCGGGCGACAGGCCGCGACGGCCGTGCAGAAGCGGGCAGAAACGGACCTCGAGGTACCAGCACGTCTCGGCCGCGGCGTCCAGGGCCAGCTCGCGCGCGACTCGCTGCAGCGCTTCCGGCCGCTGCAGCACGGCGAGCGTGTTCTCGAACCAACGCAGGTACTCGGCCTGATCCGCGACGCGCGGTCCGGGCACCAGGTGTCGCTCGGCCTCACCGGGGTCGTCGGGCAGCTCGATCCCCTCGCCGCGCGTCAGTTCGACGAGCGTGGACAGGCGCAACGAGCCGTCGAGATGGCAGTGCAGGTCGGTCTTGGGCAGCGCGCGCAGCACCGCGTCCGGGATGGCGGCGCCGCGCAGCAGATCGCTGCGCCGCGAGCCGCGGTCGCGCGCCGGGGACGCCGCGCCGCTCATGACCCGCCCCGCCGCGCGGCCGCCGCCGCGTGGTGGCGCTCGATCAAGGCGAACAGATGCTCGCGCGCGTCGGCGTCCGCGCGGAAGTCGGTCGTCTCGGCGTCGACGACCGCCAGCGGACACAGATCGCCGGCCCTCTCGGCCCACGCCTCGTACGCCTCGTGCAGCGCCATGATGAAGTCGCGCGGCACGTTCTGCTCGCACTCGCGTCCACGTCGCTGGATGCGCGCGAGCGTCGTGTCCGGCGTCGCGCGCAGATAGATGACAAGGTCGGGCGGTCGCAGAAACGCCGTCATGTTGCGGAAGATGTCGCGGTAGGTCGCGTAATCGCGGTCGTCGATGCAACCGCGGCGATGAAGCGTGGGCGCGAAGATCTCCACGTCCTCGTAGATCGTGCGATCCTGCACGGCCGAACCGCCGCCGTCGAGAATCGTCTTCTGCAACTGAAAACGTTGGCTGAGAAAATAGACCTGGAGCTGGAAGGCCCACCGGCGCATGTCGCGATAGTAGTCGTCGAGATACGGGTTGTTGATGACCGGCTCGTAGAAGGTGCGCCAGCCGTAGGCTCGGCCGACCAGCTCGGTCACGGACGATTTGCCCACGCCGATGTTGCCGGCGATCGCCAGGTAGAACGGAACGTTCGGCTGCGGACGGACGGCGTCGCTCACCGGCTCCGCTCCCGGTCGAGGTCAGCGATCTTCTGGACCCGCCGCTGGTGGCGGCCGCCCGCGAAGGCGGTCGCGAGCCAGATGCGCACGAGGCGTCGCGCCAGGCCGCGATTGACCTGGCCGCTGCCCAGCACGAGCACGTTGGCATCATTGTGCTCGCGGCTGCTGACCGCCGTGGCCTCGTCGTACACGGTCGCGGCGCGCACGCCCGGAACCTTGTTCGCGACCATCGCGGACCCGATGCCGACGCCGTCGATCATGATGCCGCGCCAGGCCTCTCCGCGCGCGACGGCGCGCGCGACCTTCACCGCGAAGTCGGGGTAATCGACGGCGTCGGTGCCGTGGGTGCCGACGTCGAGCGCCTCCCACCCCAGTTCGTCCAGCAGGTCGACCAGCACGCGCTTCAACTCCGTGCCGCCATGGTCGGCGCCGATGGCGACGCGGCGGTCGGCTCCCGGCTGCAGGCGGGGCGCAAGCGGGGCGTCGGGCGTGGGGCGCGTCGCCGGGTCGGCGGCGGCCGCCGCCGCGAC
>CALMJK010000012.1 GCA_937864225.1 uncultured bacterium
AGGCCGGCAATTCGCTGCCGCTCGTGCTCGCGGCGTGCTGCGTTGGATATGAGACTCTAAGGAAATCGACTGCTCTTACAAAAATGACCTGCAAAATGCTCGTACGCGTCGAGCAGGTTTACGGGCTTTATAGAAGCGAATACTATATCAGCAAGGAGGATCTGCAACAGTTTGAGGGAATACCGTTCGACGAACCGACCGTGTTTCCGATGGAAGCGCGGAGCTGGGGTAGCGGCAAGTGGCAGACTTTCTTTGGTCATTCGGGGGCGTTGTTCTTATCCGCCGCGGCGGCGATCGTGGCGGTGTGGCTGTTCTAGGCTCTAAATGCAACCTAACAATAGTTTGCACCTGACAAGGTCGTTTGTCACGCGGCCTGCTTACGCACGCCGCGCGCCAAGCTGCCCTTGCAGGTGAAACAAACGTTAGAGGCAATTCCCTGCGGAGCATCACATGGATCGAGACGATCTGAGGAGAACGGACAACCATCCTGCCGCGTTCTGCCGTGGATGGGCTGAGGCATTCCCGGCGGAATTTTGGCTGGCAGGGATTGACGAGCGTAACATTCAGCGGCCGAGTGAGTACCGACTGAAAGCCGCCAAGGGAGGCTGGTCTGGCCCTACCATGCGCAAATCGGGCCAAATTTCCGAATCGTTCGATTTCCACCTGGAATGCAAAATGACTGCCGACGATTTGCCGCGTGGTCGTTTGCTGCTGCATTTGGAGACAAATCCCTACGAGTATCTAGGTACCTGTAAGTGCGGGAACGGCCGACCTGACTGCGAAGTGTGCCGACGGCGGCACGCAGCGCGTGAACGCCTGCGAGCGACATTCACGGATACCATGGGTAACTGGGCGCTGGCGACGGACAAGTTGACGCTCGTAAAGCACTCCCTGAAAGAGATCAGAGAGTCCCGGTCATCGGGACAGATCGCCTCGTATCTGGCAGCGATAGCCGCTCCGCTAGATCGGTGGGTTGAGGAAGCAAGGTTAGCCTGGAAGAGGTTTAGCCCCCTAACGGACCGTTCGAGCAGACGGTTCGGCCTTGTCGCGTCGCTGGCAGAGCCAGCGCCGCGCCAAGCACGCCCGCTGCTCAACGCTGACGTTAGACGAGTTACTGGAGTTCTTGATGGCGAATGAGATTATCCCATACCTTGAGATGTGCCAGCGCGAGGGCGCCAGCCTACAAAGAGGGATGAACTTTGGCCTCGGCGGCACCCATTCCGTCATTCTGATGTCGCTCCGGCGAAACGCGCCCTATGCGGATCGGTTGGAGGATGACGGTTCGGTCCTGATCTACGAAGGCCACGATGTTTCCCGGACAATATCGACGCCTACTCCCAAAAGCTTCGACCAGCCGGCGCAGGCACCTAGTGGCCGTCCGACTCAGAATGGCCGCTTCCACCTTGCAGCCGAGCAGTTCAAAGCTGGTAAACGGCCGCCTGAACGCGTCCGCGTCTACGAGAAGATTCACACAGGGATCTGGTCGTACAACGGGGTTTTCCATCTTGTAGATTCTTGGTTAGAAGTATCAGGCGGCAGGCGGGTATTCAAGTTTAAGCTCGTCGCGGTTGAGGAGGAGGATGACCTCTCGCGCTCTGCATCCAAGACGGCCGAGCGCAGAAGGGTGATCCCCAGCAGTGTCAAGCTCGAGGTCTGGAAGCGCGACCAAGGGAAATGCGTCATCTGTGGCGCCACGGATGATCTCCACTTCGACCACGACATCCCATATTCCCTCGGTGGAGCATCGCTAGTCGCGGGAAACGTGCAGCTGCTTTGTGCACGTCACAACCTGCAAAAGCGAGACCGGATTCAATGAATCAGGTCTCGTCTAACAGTCTGTTGGACCGGATCAGGCCCGCAGCGCGGTCCTGACCGGTCAACGTCAACGTTAGGCAGATGGCCATGGAAAGGGGAAGCCTGTGCAAGATACGGGTCGATTCCTGAGTGGTGCCGCACTGGCGATTGGGTTGGTGGTGGCTGCATCAATCGGATCGAGTGCAGCCGTTCGGATCAAGACGCAGGAGCAGGCGATCACCGTCACCGGCTCGGCCAAGCAGCGCATCGTCTCGGACTGGATCGTCTGGCGCGCGGAGGTCACAACCCAGGCGACAGGGATGGCCGATGCCTACAGGCAGGTCTCCACGCAAGTGCCGCTGGTCGTCGAGTATCTCAAGGGCAAGGGCATTCGCGCAGACCAAATCGTGGTGTCGGCCGTCCGCACGAGGGCATTTCATCCTCGAGATGAGCGCGGAGCCGAGATCCCCGACCAAGTCACTGGATATCAGATGTCTCAGGCCGTCACGATCCGTTCGGACGAGGTAGACAAGGTGACCCAGATCTCCCGGGAGGCGACAGAGCTGATCAATCAGGGGATCCTGGTCGGCTCGCGCGATCCAGAGTATCACTACACGAAGCTTGGTGACCTGAAGATCCAGATGTTGGGGGAGGCTGCCGCCGACGCCCGTGTCCGGGCCGAGCAGATTGCGTCAAGTACAGGCGCCAAGGTGGGCGCGCTGCGCTCAGCACGGATGGGCGTCATGCAGATCAACCCGGCGGGTGTCTCCGCGGTGTCCTCGGAGGGCAACAACGACACGACGTCCCTCGAGAAGGATGTCTTCGCTGTTGTGACAGCCAGTTTCGCATTGAAGTAGGACTGATGATGCCTAACCCCCGCATGCACCAGTCGGTTCGGTCCGCCACGGGCCTGGCTTGCGCCAGTCCCGCGCCGGCCCACCCACTGGTGATGCGGAGCGTTAGGCCTACTAACGCGAGCCACTGGACGAGGGAGGATACCATGACATTTCGCACGCTTTTGATTTCCAAAGCTGTGCTCTGCCTTCTTTTTGGTTTGTTTCTTCTGGGGGCTCCAGGTGTGCTTTTCGGTCTCCTGGGTGGCGACCTGAACTCGGCTGGCATGTTCGCGGCGCGGGAGTATGGCGCGGCCCTCATTGGCGCGCTTCTCCTGATGTGGCTCGCGAAGGATGTCATGGCGCTCGACGCCCAGCGCGCGATTCTTCTTTATCTTCTCGTATACGACGCCATTGGTGTGATCATCACACTCGCGGCGATCTTCTCAGGCACTCTGAATGCACTGGGCTGGGGTGTCGTGGCCGTATACTTATTGTTCACAGTTTGGTCGGGTATCGTGCTTCTTGCAGCTGGGGCGAAGAAACATCCTCAGCGGGAACACGAGGCCTAACCCTGCATGCAGTTGACGGCCGCTGCCGTCACGCCGCCTGCGTAGCACGCGGCGCGCCGGCCCACCGGAACGGACGCGGCCGCAGCCGATGCTGATCGTTAGACAATAGTCGAGGTGCTCTGGAATGACGGCTACCTCGACACGGACGGCGGCAGAATTTGGGGGTAGAATCGTGGAGTTTACGAAGGTAGTTGCGACGCTCGTCTGCCTAGTGACGATCCTTGGTGGGCTGGCTCAAGCGCAGGATCCGCCGGATTTGCTTTCGTATATCGCGAAGATTCGGGAGCAGGGGATCACCGAATCGGGCAAGTCCCAGATCATGACAGTCGCCGGCATTCGACTTGGGCATAGCACGCTCACCTTCAACGAAGACCCGCAAACAGGGCGCTATTTGCCGAGCTTCCGAAGTGCGACGTGTCCAGTTCCAGGTGCAGACCCAGCGAAGACCGCCGACTGGCAGGCAGAACTCGCCAAGGCAAGAGAGGCCGAGGTTGACGCACTCAAGCCTCTCGCCGACAAGGATGGATCTGGATTTGTCAGCAGCGAGGAAGCCGAGGCGTTTCGTTCGGCGTTCGAATTCGGTTCGCTTGCTCAGAGCGTGGTTGAAAAGGGCGGTTTCTCGAAGGCGGCCCTTTGCCGGGCGTCTGGTCTGGATGAAGCGGCGGTAGACGCCCGGCTCTCGCTTCTCGACGAACTTGGAAACCGTGTGTTGGCTGCCGGCTTAAAGCCGTTCCCGGTGGTAGTTCGTGAGTAATAGTCTAACATACCGTTGGAGCAGATGGATCGGCCTTGTCACGCCCCTGGCTTGCGCCAGGGTCGCGCCAAGTCCGCCCACTGCTCAACGCTGACGTTAGGCGGCGATTATCGCAGTCGATCTGATCCAAGGAGGAACAATGATGCACTCGTGGCGACAGCGCATTCTCATGTTGGGGGCAGCACTGATGCTGGTTTCGGCCGCCATCGTGGCATTCGGCGTGATTCCACTTGTCCGTGCGGACACGTTTCCCGGCGTCGCGGAAGGCCAGGCAGTTCCTGCCTTCTGGGGAAACGTGCTGCTTCTCCTCTTGGTGGCGGCGGCAGCCGTTACCTCCTCGCGCCTCGGGTCGAATCGTGCCACTCTGCGTCGTGCGCTCGCGGGCGTACCTGGGCTTCTGGCCCTGGTCCTCGGGTTGCTACTCATCGATGCCGCCACCGCCTTCTCGGGGCACGGCCCCAGCATGCACGGAGCGGTTGTAGCACTCTGGGTGTGTGTTTGCCTCGATGTCGCTGCGGGCATAGGGATGGTCGGTTCGGCGTTCGCGCGGCAGGGTTGATCACGTGACCGCTCGCTGCTGAGCGATCCGCAGAGAGCCGATGATGCCTAACTCTCGATGCAGCGGGCGGTCCTGCGCGTCACGCTCCTTGCAGGGCAAGGGATCGCGCCGCTTGTCCCGCCGCTGATCGGTGCGTTAGGCAGCCAAGGTAAACGAAGGATCAGCGGAGGGGGGATAATGAGGAAGTTCTTTGAGTCAGGCCTTGCCTTCATGCTAGTTGCCCTGGTTTGGATCGCGGTTGGCCTGCTTTCTGGCAGACCGGGTTTGGGAGCTCTGGGAGTGTTTTGGCTAGTACTAGCGATAGCCGTGAGAGCGAGGAGCACCAAGAAGCAGCGACCCACACCTGAGTCCCAGAGGAAGGACGACGCTACCTAACAACGGCATGCAGCGGGCGGCGCTTTCGCGCCGCCGCTGATGCCGAGCGTTAGCCGGACAACAGAGGTCGAATGAAACACATCAGACTGATCGTCCTCGCTCTTGCCTTTCTGGGCGCAATGCCCTCGATCGCGGGTGCGCAAGGCGCCGGCATCGAATGGGACATCCTCAACCAGGAAGTCGTGGAGCTGTACCAGGCGGGGAAGTATGACCGCGCTGTCGTGGTCGCGCGGAAGGCCCTGGAGGTCGCCGAACAGACTGTCGGCCCCAACCATCCCAATGTGGCCGCGAGCCTGAACACCCTGGCCTTGCTCTACGACACCCAGGGCGACTACGCCAAGGCCGAGCCGCTCTACAAGCGCTCGCTGGCGATCGTGGAGAAGGCGCTCGGCCCCGACCATCCCAATGTGGCCGCGAGCCTGAACAACCTGGCCGGGCTCTACGACACCCAGGGCGACTACGCCAAGGCCGAGCCGCTCTACAAGCGCTCGCTGGCGATCTCGGAGAAGGCGCTCGGCCCCGACCATCCCGATGTGGCCACGAGCCTGAACAACCTGGCCTTGCTCTACGACACCCAGGGCGACTACGCCAAGGCCGAGCCGCTCTACAAGCGCTCGCGGGCGATCGTGGAGAAGGCGCTCGGCCCCGACCATCCCGAGGTGGCCACGAGCCTTGAGAATCTTGCTGCTTTGTATCGACGCACAAAGCGGGCCAAGGAGGCCGAACCATTAGAGCAGCGTGCGGCGAAAATCCGGGCCATCAAGCGATTGGGCACTACTTGTCAGGTGCACTAAATCGAGGGGAGGTTGCGTTGAGAAGAGCGTTGGTTGGTGGCCTCGCCGGTGGGCTGGTGATACTTGCCTTGCTTGTGGTGGTTGACGGCATGCTGGGTTTCAAGCGCGGCATCGAGATGAAGCGGCTCCCCGACGAGAGGATCGTCTACGCCTTCCTTGGGGAACACGTGACTGAGCCGGGACGCTTCGTCTTCAATCCCGAGCTCCTTCCTGACCAAAGGTTCCCCAGCGACGATCCGATCTTTGCCGTGCAGTACAGCGGGCTTGGACATGACGACGCAGGTCAAGAGGTGGTTCTGGGGCTCGTCGTCGCGTTCATGGCGCCCTTTGTTGGGGCGTGGCTGCTTGTGAACGCTTCGAGCCGGGTGCTCTCGCGATATAGGTTGAGGGTTCTGTTCCTCGCGGGGATCGGAGTTGTGGTAGCGCTCTTGGGCACGACGGCGAGGTTCGGCATCAACTCGTATCCGTTGGGTGATGCGGTGGCGCTCGGTTTGCACGACCTTGCGTCGTGGGTGCTGGCGGGGCTGGTCGTGGCCTGGGTCGTGAGGCCCGCGAAGGCGCGGGGCGAGTCCAGGGCGGGCTAACTAGCGTTTGCAGCCGACGGCGCGGCGCCGTCAGGCCGTCTGCTGGAAGGAGCACACGTCGCGCCGGCGCCGGCCGCGGCTGAAACAAGTTCGTTCGACGAGCATATTGGGGTGACGAAGGAGGGAGATCATGCGCACCGCCGGTTTCCTGGTGTGTCTCTGCGTCCTGCTGAACTCCCCTTCACTTGCGGAAGAAACTCCGACGCTTCGCCCAGGAATGCGCCTCCGCGTTACTGCTCCGGACCAGTTCAGGCAGGCCTTGGTCGGCACGCTTGTTGCCGATGAACCGAACGCTCTGGTTGTCCAGGCCGGGGCAGAGCGGATCGCGGTGCGGCGCGAGGCGATTCAGAGAGTCGAGTCTAGCGAACGGCGGAGTTCGAAAAAGAAGGGTGCGCTCATTGGGGCCGGAGTGGGCACCGGCGCCGTTCTCGCGATGTTGCTGTCGGTCCGCAGCAGTGACTTTGGTGGTGGAAACCCGGAGGCGGACCGCATCGCGGCTTGGTTTGCCGTCGGAGGTGGCCTCGGCGCGGCCATCGGTGCGGGAATCGCACCGGGCGAACGCTGGGTCGAACTGCGCTCCCCAAGCCTCGGCGACCAACGGGGGAAGGTCAGTGGCCTTCGGTTCGGACTCTCCATAGGCTTCTAGGGTTCGAGAGCGGTCACGATTCGAAAACACGATGCCGTCGAACAAGCAGTTGGAGCAACGCAGTCCCGCTACGCGGTACTGCCTGCACAACTGCAACGTTATACGGGTTGACAAACAGTACGTCCAGACGTACAATAAAGAGTACGCATGGAGGTGCAAAATGGGCAAGATCCCTGATATGGTCCCCGTCAGTGATTTTCGGCAAGACGCTGCAGCCGTTCTTAGGAAATTGCAGTCTGGAACCGGACCGTTGGTCGTCACCCAACGCGGCCGCGCCGTCGCCGTCATGCAGAGCATTGACGCGTACGAGAAGCAAGAGCGAGAGCGGGAGTTGTTGCGACTCCTTGCGGCAGGAGAGCGCGAGATCGCTGCCGGCGAAGGGCATTCCTTGGCCGATGTGATGAAGGAGGCCGACGCACTGCTCGGAGAGGACGCTTCGTGAAGATCAAGTTCACAACGTCCGCCCGGCGGCAGCTTCTTGAGGGGTTGGAGTACATCCGGCAGGATAATCCGACGGCAGCACGTCAGTTTCGAAAGAAAGCAGAAACCGCCCTGAGCCGATTGGGTGAGTTTCCGGAGTCAGGTCGAGCGATCCCCGAGTTCCCGGAACTGCCGCATCGCGAGGTCATCGTTCGGCCGTATCGGTTCTTCTATCGCGTGGTCGGCAAGACGGTGTGGGTTGTGGCCGTTTGGCACTCAGCTCAGTTGCCGGCTGGTCCGGTGAACTGAGGTCCGTATAACAAAGCGTTTGAGCAGACGGATCGACCTTGTCACGTCGCTGGCAAGAGCCAGCGCCGCGCCAAGTCCCCCCGCTGCTCAACGCTGACGTTAGAATGAGCTTATGAAGCATTTGGCGGTAATCGGTCTGATGGTGTTGCTACCGTTTGATGCGGTTGCAGAGTGTTCTCGCGCCCCGCTTGAACTGATTTGGGCTGAGAAGTACAGGGACGGGGGGACGATCGCAGTGACAGTCACGGACTCTACCGGCTGTGTCGCTGGTTTCAGCCAGGATTGGGCAATAGGGTCAGAGACCCTCGGCAGAATCTACTATGGAGCGGTGCCCAAAGGGAATGGAAGGGCTGGGTTGTCAACCATGGAGGAAGAGCGGGAAATTCTCGATTTGTTGTGTCTGGTTGCGGATGCAAACATGCCTCGGGCTCAGCAGAATGAAATTCTGGACAAGGGCTCCCTCTGTGAAGACTACGAAACAGGATTCTGCAGATATTGCGGTTGGCTGATGGAGCTTCTGCATAAGGCAGGGCGGCGGTAGGCCATTCCAACAATCGCTTGCAGCAGACGGTCACGTCTGTCACGGCCCGTGCAGGGCGCGGCCCGCGCCAGCTCGTCCCGCAGCTTGCGGCCAGCGTTGGGCGGACAAGGAAGGAGTCGGTGGAGTCATGATCGCGCTTTTCCTCATTCTCCTGGCAATCGCTGCAGCGTGCTTGGCAGCGCCCTCGGGGTGCAAGCCATCTGTTCGTGGCAGGTGGTCAGGCGTCCTGGCGTGCAATCACTACAAGGGGCCCAGGGAGTCAGTGAAACGAAGAGAACGCTTAAATGTCCTTGGTCCCGTGAGGGCCGCCATGGGCCCGTCCATCCTCCGCGTCGCTCTCGCGGTCGCCGCCCAGGCCTGCCTCAACAGCGTTTGCTGGTCTGCGGCTGAGCCCGAACGCATCACCGCCGACACGCCGAAGATGACTGTCGCCGGCAACACTTTCGTCGCGCCTGCGGGCTGGTCCCTGGTTGTACGCGAATCCGCAACGATCCTTGAGGCTCCCGAGGGCGGATCGTTCATCGCCCTCGTCGACGTGCCGACGAAGGACGCAGCCACCCCCGACGCCGCGGTGGCCGCCGCCTGGGCCGCGTACAAGCCCGACGCGAAGTGGCCGCTTAAGGTCACTTCGCCGATCGCAGATCGGGATGGCTGGACGGATCGCAAGTCGTATTCCTATCTGACGTCACCGAACGAGCAGCGCGCCGTTGGAGTCGACATACGCAAGGCCAACGACGTGTGGACGGTCGCCATCTACGACATGGCTCTGGCGATCGGCGAGAAGCGTGGGTCCCAGGTGGGACTGATCTACGGCAAACTTCTGCCGAGGGGACGGAGCCGGGAGTCGTTCGCTAACAAGAAGGCAAACACGCTCGACGACGCGCGGCTCGCAGAGCTCCGTAAGTTTGTCGAGAGGTCGATGAAGCTCACCGGCGTGCCGGGCGTCTCGGTCGGCATCTACCAGGACGGTCGCATCGTGCTCGCGGAAGGTTTCGGTGTGCGCGAGCTGGGCAAGCCCGCGAAGGTCGACGCGGATACCCGATATATGATCGCATCGAACACCAAGGCCCTGACGACGCTGATGCTCGCCAAACTAGTCGATGACAAGAAGCTGACGTGGGACACGCCAGCAGTGGACGTGCTGCCTACGTTCAAGCTCGGCGACGCCGACGTCACGCGCCAGGTGCTCATAAAGCACCTCATCTGCGCCTGTACCGGCATGCCGCGCCAGGATTTCGAGTGGCTGCTCGAATTTAAGGACCTCACGCCCGACAGGGCGATGGGGGTCCTGGGGACGATGCAGCCGACGAGCAAGTTCGGCGAGTTGTTCCAATACTCGAACCCGATGGCCGCGGCCGCCGGATACATCGGCGGACACGTGACCAACCCGGACCTCGAGCTCGGCGCGGCGTACGATAGGGCAATGCAGGAACTGGTGTTCGACCCGATCGGCATGAGTGCGACGACCTGCGACTTCGCCAAGGCACAGGAGGGCAATGCCGCGACCGCGCACGCGCCGGACATCGACGGCAAGCCAGCGCTGGCGGAGGCCCGCACCAACTTGTCGATCGTGCCCGTGCGACCCGCCGGCGGCGCGTGGAGTTCGGTGAACGATATGATGAAGTACGTCGTCATGGAGCTGAACGACGGCAAGCTGCCCGACGGCACGCAGTACATCTCGACAGACGCTCTACTCGCGCGGCGCGCGCCGCAGGTCGTCGTCGGCACCGACATCACCTATGGCATGGGTCTGTTTCTGAGCACGCAGTATGGAACACCCGTCGTCCATCACGGCGGCGACATGATCGGCTTCCACAGCGACATGATGTGGCTGCCGGAGCATGGCGTTGGCGCGGTGGTCCTCACGAACGGAGATCCCGGGTGGCTCATCCGCTCCGTGTTCCAGCGAAAACTGCTCGAGGTACTGTTCGATGGCAACGCAGAGGCCGACGGGCAGATCGCGGCCGGCGCGAAATCGTTCTTCGACGAGATGGCCGGAGAGCGGAAGCTCCTGACGGTGCCGGCCGATCCGACCGAGGTCGCAAAGCTCTCTGCCGGCTACACGAACCGCGCGGTGGGCGACATCGTCGTGAGCAAAGAGGGCGCGGCAACTATCTTTGACTTGGGCGAGTGGTCGAGCCAGATGGCGTCGCGCGAGAACCCTGATGGGACTATCTCGTTCATCACGATCGTGCCGGGCTTCAACGGCGTGGAGTTCGTCGTCGGCGACAATACGCTGACGCTACGGGACGCGCAGCATGAGTACGTCTTCACCGCCTCGTCGGCGCCGAGGTCGGGCTCCAGGTGACGTCCGACCCGCTGATGCTGAACGTAAGTCCGTTGCCGAATATATCCACACCGGTAAGGAGATTTTTCACAATGGACATCCCAAGAATATTCAACATCACCGAAAGTGCGCACCGCATCCATGACCCGTTCACACCCGAAAAGCTCGCCACTCTCGGCGCGGCGCTGCGTCTGGAATCAGGGACCCGAGTGCTCGACCTTGGCTGCGGTTCGGGGGAGATGCTATGCACCTGGGCACGTGATCACGGTGTCATCGGCACCGGCATCGATATGAGCCAGTTGTTCACGGAGCAGGCAATAATACGTGCTGAAGAACTCGGTGTCGCCGATCAAGTCAAATTCATCCATGGCGATGCTGCTGGCTACGTCTCAAAGGTGAAAAGTGATGTAGCAGCCTGTATCGGGGCCACGTGGATCGGCGGCGGAGTTGCCGGCACTATCGAGCTTCTGGCGCGGAGCCTCCGCGCCGGAGGGATCATCCTCATCGGCGAGCCCTATTGGCGGCAGTTGCCGCCGACGGAAGATGTTGCCAAGGGCTGTCTTGCCAACTCAATCTCCGACTTTCTCACGCTTCCAGAACTGCTCGCGTCTTTCGGCCACCTTGGCTACGACGTCGTGGAAATGGTGTTGGCAGACCAAGACGACTGGGACAGATACGAGGCGGCCAAATGGCTCACCATGCGCCGATGGCTTGAAGCCAACCCCGACGACGAGCTCGCCAAAGATGTTCGAGCCAAGCTGGCCTCGGAACCTGAGCGCCACGCCGCTTACACACGTGAATACTTGGGCTGGGGGGTGTTCGCGCTGATGGCGAGGTGATGAGGGGATTCCCGGAGGACTCAGAAAGCGGGGAAAATCCCATCATGCCTAACAAGATAATTTTACTCGGACGGCAAGAGGCGGCGCTCGTTCCTCGCTCTGCTTTTTGTCGCCGGTGATTTGCGGCGTTGGGCCGATCGGCTAGGAGTCTTCCTGACCACCGATCCGCGGCTACCAGCATGCGGTTGTGTTGTGCGTTGCGTACTCACAGTGAGCGGGAGTCCTCGGCATGAATGGTCTTGTTTTCGTCACTGGCGCCACAGGCTACGTTGGAGGCCGACTCTGGCGCCGGCTTGAAGCGGACGGCAGGCGTGTGCGCTGTATGGCGCGGCGACGCGCGGGACTCGCGTCGCGGGTCGGATCGGCGACCCAAGTGGTCGAGGGCGACGTCTTGAAGCCCGAATCGCTCGGTCCGGCGCTCGAGGGGTGCGAGATGGCCTACTACCTCGTCCACTCGATGGGATCGGGTCGCGATTTCGAATCTCACGACCGGGAGGCGGCGCGGAACTTCGGAGAGGCGGCGCGGCGGGCGGGGGTGCGGCGCATCATCTACCTGGGAGGCTTGGGGCACGGAAAGGACCTGTCGCCGCACCTGAGGAGCCGGCACGAAGTCGGCGATCTGCTGCGCGAGTCCGGGGTGCCCGTGGTGGAATTCCGGGCTTCCATCGTTCTCGGTTCGGGGAGCCTCTCGTTCGAAATGATCCGCGCGCTTGTCGAGCGTCTTCCGGTCATGATCACGCCGCGCTGGGTCGAGATCGAGGCGCAGCCGATCGCCGTCGACGACCTACTCGCCTATCTGGTCGCCGCGCTGGATGTGTCGCTCGAGGAGAGCCGGGTGTTCGAGATCGGCGGCGCCGACCAGGTGTCGTACGGGGATCTCATGCGCGAGTACGCGCGGCAGCGCGGTCTGCGGCGGGCGATGATCCGCGTACCCTTCCTGACGCCGCGACTCTCGAGTTTGTGGCTTGGGCTCGTGACGCCGCTCTACGCGCGCGTGGGCCGGAAGCTGATCGAGTCGATCAAGCACCCGACCGTCGTGCGTGACACCTCGGCTTTAGGAGTCTTCTCCGTGCAACCCCGGGGCATGCGTGAGGCGATCGTGGCAGCCATCCGCAACGAGGAACGCGAGATCGCGGAGAGCCGGTGGTACGACGCCTTCTCGTCCGGGGGCGAGGTTCGCGACTGGGCCGGGGTGCGATTTCGCAACCGCTTCGTCGATTTGCGCTCGCGGGAGGTCGACGTCGGACCCGCGCAAGCCTTCGCCCCGATCCGCCGCATCGGAGGCGAGACGGGGTGGTACGCGTACGACTGGCTGTGGCGGCTGCGCGGTTTCCTGGACCTGCTCGTCGGGGGCGTGGGGTTGCGCCGCGGTCGGCCTGCGCCCGAGGACATACATGTCGGGGACGCGCTGGATTTCTGGCGAGTCGAGGCCTGCGAACCCGACCGGCTGCTGCGGCTCTCGGCCGAGATGAAGCTGCCGGGGCGCGCTTGGCTCGAGTTCGAGGTCGAACCGCGCCGAGGCGGCGCCACGATCCGGCAGACAGCGCTGTTCGACCCGGTCGGCCTATTCGGTCTGGGGTACTGGTATTGCTTGTATCCTCTGCACCAGTTGGTGTTTTCTGGAATGCTCGAGAACATCGCCAGCGCGGCGACCGCCAGCGCGGCCCAACAGCAGCATGCGACGGACGGCGCTGCGCACCGCCGCTGATGCTGAGCGTTATGCGCAGAGCCGGCGGAGGGGGCCCGGTGGAGATTCGTCTGCTCGAGGCGTCTGACCATGAGTGGTCGGATGCTCTCGTTGCACGACACTTTGGCTCCGCGCGAGTTGTCTCTCGCGGCCGACTTCACGACACATCCGTGCTACCCGGGTTTGTCGCGATGAGCGATGGCGTCCCGGTCGGGGTGCTGCTGCATCGCGTCGATGCTGATGAGTGCGAACTCGTCGCGCTCGTGGTGGAGCGGCCCCGCGAAGGCATTGCGACTGCTCTAGTGCGTGCGCTCGTGGAACACCTGCGTTCGACGGGATGCGTTCGTGCCTGGCTGGTCACCACAAACGACAACATTGGGGCACAGTCGTTCTACGAGGCCTTGGGCTGGACCCTTGCCGCCGTGCATCGCGGGGCAGTCGTCCGCGCCCGCGAACTCAAGCCGGAGATCCCAGCCCTCGGCGAGAACGGCGTAGCGATCGAGGATGAGATTGAGTATGAACTCGACGTGTCGCGCATAACCCGCGGCTGGCCCGGGCCCCGGCGTAGCGAGTGAGTCAGTCGCATCGCGCGCCCAGGGCCTGAGCGAACAAGATGGTGTCGCTCAAGGTGAGCGAACCGTCATAGAAGAAATCCGAACGGTAATGATAGGCGCCGCTGAAATCCTGGGCGAACAGCACGGTGTCAGAAAGGTCGACTTGCAGGTCCCCGTTGATGTCGGGACTGTTGAAAATTATGTCGGCATCCCCGCTATAAGTGGCCCACGGATCGGCACGCAGGCCGATCCTGACGATCACATGCTCGCCGGCCTCGCGGTCGGAATGGCCGCCGGCGCGCAGCGCCCGGCTCCACGTGGTCTGCCCTTCGCTGTCTGTGGGAGAATCGGCAATGCTGCCGCCCGGGCACAGGACCAGACCGGAAAGCGTCGTCTCGAGCCACAAATCCTCGGCCGGCGCGCCAACGACCGGATCGAAAAAGGAGTCCAGCAAAGTCAGAGTGATGGTGGCATCCACGCAGGCAACGCCGCCCAGAGCCCTGGCCTGAGTCAAAGGCCAACCTCCTCCATCGGGCAGCGTGTAGACTGAGACCTGCTGTGTGGCCGCACTAGTCCACGATGCGGAGTAATAGGAAACCTGCGCCAGTGCGCTGGAAGTCAGAAGAAGCAGAAGCACGAGGAATACCAAGCTGGCACGCGATGGCAACATGACCTGCCCACCCCCTGCGCGGCCGGGCATACGGCCCCGGCAAGCAACTCCTTCCCTTTTTCATAGCTCAGGGGACGGACGTAATGAATGTATAGGTTAGTGGCCGTACGGTCAATCGCTTCGTAGCTGGCGTTGCGTTGCTGACGCCCGATGATCCAGGCATACCTGGTGCGCCGCCAGGGAATCGAACCCCGAATATACTGATTAAGAATCGGTTGCTCTACCAATTGAGCTACTGAAAGACGCATAACAAATGTCCTATTACGGACATGAGAATAGAGAGGTGGCTTTCAAGAAGAAACGCACCAGGGAGGGACGGCCGCGCATCCGGAGCAGGTTCAACTCGTGTCGGGGATTCGGCTGGGCTCGATCGAGTAGCTTCACTGGGGCCTAACAACGCGGTCAAGCAGGCGGAGCGGCCTCGTCACGGCCCATGCTGGCGCGTGGCCCATCCCCCGCCCCCCGATTGACGGCGGACCCGCCCAGGGCGTAGTTTACCCGCTGCCGAACGCTGGAATTTCGGGCCGCGATAGTCGCCTTTTGGGCGGGGCTCCCGCATCCCCGTCCACTCACCGGATCACCGGGTCCGCCCGCCGGGCGGCGCCCCACCGAGGAGAGCAGCATGGAGGTCGGAATCGTCGGGTATGGCGCCTACGTGCCGCGCCACCGGATCAAGGTGGAGGAGATCGCCAAGGTCTGGGGCGCCGACGCGCCGTCGTACAAGAAGGGGCTGATGCTGCGCGAGAAGTCGGTGCCCACGCCCGACCAGGACACGATCACGATGTCCGTGGAGGCGGCGCGGCACGCGGTGCGGCGCGCCGGGATCGACCCCGCGCTGATCGGCGCCATCTACGTGGGCTCGGAGTCGCACCCGTACGCGGTCAAGCCCAGCGGCACCGTCGTGGCCGAGGCCTTGGGCGCGACGCCCGAGATCCACTGCGCCGACATGGAGTTCGCCTGCAAGGCCGGCAGCGAGGGGATGTTCGTCGCGCTCTCGCTCGTCAAGGCCGGGCAGATGCCGTACGCGCTGGGCATCGGCGCCGACACGTCGCAGGGCGCGCCCGGCGACGCGCTCGAGTACTCGGCCTCGGCCGGCGCGGCGGCCTACATCTTCGGGCGCGAGAAGATCGTCGCGGTCTGCGAGGACACCTACGCCTACATGACCGACACGCCCGACTTCTGGCGCCGCGAGTACCAGTTCTACCCGCGGCACGCCGGGCGCTACACGGGCGAGCCGGCCTACTTCAAGCACGTGCTCTCGTGCGCGCGCGGCCTCATGGCCAAGAGCAAGACCACGCCCGCCGACTTCCGCTGGGCGGTCTTCCACCAGCCCAACGGCAAGTTCCCCATGCGCGCCGCGCAGGAGTTGGGCTTTTCGAAGGAGAAGGTCGAGCAGGGGTGGCTCAGCCCCACGCTCGGCAACACCTACTCCGGCTCCTCGCCCATGGGCCTGAGCGCGATCCTCGACGTCGCCAAGCCGGGCGATCGGATCCTGATGGTCAGCTACGGCTCGGGCGCCGGCAGCGACGGCTTCATCTGGCGGGTCACCGACCACATCACCGCGGTGCAGGGCCTGGCGCCGCACACGCGCGCGCAGCTCGAGGACCGGCCGATCTACATCGATTACGGCACGTACGCGAAATACCGCGGCAAGATCCGCAAGCTCGCCGAGTAGGCGCCAAGGAGACGACCATGCGTGAAGTCGCAGTGATCGGCGTCGGGATGAACCGCTGGGGCGAGCTGTGGGAGAAGTCCCACCGCACGATCTGGACCGAGGCCGCCCTGGAGGCGATCGCGGACGCCGGCGTGGACCGCGTCGACGCCATGTACGTCGGCTGCATGAGCGGCGGCCTGTTCGTGGGCCAGGAGCACCTGGGCGCGATGCTCGCGGACCAGCTCGGCATGGGGCCCATCCCCGGCACCCGCGTGGAGTCGGCCTGCGCCTCGGGCGGGCTGGCCTTCCGGCAGGCGTGCCTGGCCGTCGCGTCGGGCGCGCACGACATCGTGCTCGCCACCGGCGTCGAGAAGATGACCGACGTGGACGGCGGCGCGGCCACCTACGCCCTCTCGACCGCCGCCGACCAGGAGTACGAGTGCTACCACGGGATCACCTTCCCGGGGCTCTACGCCATGATGGCGCGCGACCACATGCACCGCCATGGCACGACGCGCCAGCAGCTCGCCGCGGTCGCGGTCAAGAACCACGCCCACGGCGTGCTCAACCCGCTCGCGCAGTTCCCCATGAAGGTGACCGCCGAGCAGGTCATGGAGTCGGTGATGGTGGCCGACCCGTTGCGCATCCTCGACTGCTCGCCGATCACCGACGGCGCGGCGGCCGCCGTGGTCGTGCCGCTGGACATGGCCCGCCAGCTGTCGAAGCAGCCGCCGGTGCGCGTGGCGGCCTCGGCCCACGCCACCGACGCCCTCGCCCTGCACGATCGCGCCGACCTGTCGTGGCTCGCCTCGACCGCCAAGGCGGCCGAGCTGGCCTACAAGCAGGCGGGCGTCGGGCCCAAGGACCTGTCGTTCTGCGAGGTGCACGACTGCTTCACGATCGCCGAGATCATGGTGATCGAGGCGCTCGGCCTGGCGGAGCGCGGCAAGGGCGGCGCGGCCGCCGCGTCGGGCCTGACGGCGCTGGGCGGCAAGATCCCGGTCAACCCGTCGGGCGGGCTGAAGTCGAAGGGCCACCCGGTCGGCGCGACGGGCGTCGCGCAGATCCGCGAGACGGTGCTGCAGCTGCGCGGCGCGTGCGGGCAGCGCCAGGTGAAGAACGCCAGCCGCGGGCTGACCCAGAACATGGGCGGCACCGGCGCGAGCACGGTCGTCCACATCCTCGAGCGCGCGTAGGAGGCCAGCGATGATAGGGTCGGCCCGCTACTGGAGAGAGATCCCGCAACGCTACCGCTACGAGGCGGCCAAGTGCGCCAAGTGCGGCAGGGTCGCCTTTCCGCCGCGCCTGGTCTGCGCCGGCTGCCGCGGCCGCGAGTTCACGCCCGTGAAGCTCGCGCAGACCGGCGTCGTCGAGACGTTCACCGTCATCCACGTCGCGCCGACGGGCTTCGGCGACGAGACGCCGTACGCGGTGGGCATCGTCAAGCTCGACGACGGCGTGCGCGTGACCGCGCAGATCACCGACTGCGAGACCGGCAAGCTCGCGATCGGCGACCGCGTGAAGCTCGAGTTCCGCCGCCTGCAACAGGACGGCGAGTCGGGCATCATCTGCTACGGGTACAAGTTCGTGCCCGCCATCGGCTGAGCGAAACGGGGGGCGCTCGCGGCGCCCCCCGGCGCGCCGCCCCGGCCGTTCCGGCAGCGCACGTTCAGCATTTTGGAGGCGTCATGTCAGGATTGTGCGCGAGAGGGGCCTCGGTCTGCGGCGCGATCCTGGCGCTGGCGCTTTTGACCGCGGCCGCGGCCCAGGCCGCCGACCCCGCGCCCGTCCCGCTGACCTACGGCGGCGAGGTGCGCCTGCGCGGCGAGGCCTTCGACAACCCGATGGACCTCGACGACGCGGCCGACGACTCGTACCAGTTCTGGCGCCTGCGGTACCGGCTGTGGCTCGACGCGCGCCCGCGCGACGGGCTGCGCTTTCACTTCCGGTTCGGCAACGAGTACCGGTGGGGCGTGCACGGGGCGTCGCTGGGGCTGGCGAGCGTGCGCGATCCCGAGTCGCGCGTGAGCCTCGACAACGGGTGGGCCGAGCTCGCCGACGCCCGCCGCGGCCTGTCGCTGCGCTTCGGGCGCATGGACCTGCTGTACGGCGAGGGCTTCCTGATCTGCGACGGCACGCCCGCCGACGGCTCCTCCAGCGCGTACTTCGACGCGATCCGGGCGCGCCTGGAGCGAGCCGGCTGCACGCTGGATCTGTTCACGGCGAAGATCGCCGACGAGGGGTTCGGCGCGCCGGCGCGCGACGAGGACCTGCACGGGCTGTACGCGCAGCGCGGGCGCTACGAGGCGTACGCGCTGCACCGCTGCAAGCGCGGGGCGACGATCTATCAGGCCGGCAAGCCGTGGGAGATCGTCTCGCCGCGGCAGTGGACCGCGGCCTTCGGCCTGCGCGTGTCGCACCTGCCGAAGACCGGCTGGTACGGGGCGGCGGAGGGGGCGTACGAGCTGGGCGAGTTCGAGGACGCGCCGCCGGCCGAGGTCGCCGACGCGCCGCCCGACGATCACGACGACCGGCGGGCCTGGGGCGCCCACGCGCGCGCGGGGATCGCGCTAAAGGCGCGGACCCATCCCGCGCTCGAGGTCGGCGGGCTCTGGCTCTCCGGCGACGACCCGGCAACGGCGACCTACGAGGGCTTCGACGACTTCTGCGGCGAGTGGCCCAAGTGGTCGGAGCTGCTGATTTACACGCTCTACGACGGCACGACGCGACTGGAGCACTGCGACGAGCCCGGCGTCGTCCGCGACGCCGGCGCCTGGACGAACCTGCGGGCCGTGTGGCTGGAGGGCAGGGCCGATCTCGCGCCGGACCTCAAGCTCACGGCGCGGGGGATGCAGGCGTGGGCAGACCAGCCGGCCGAGACCCGCGGCCTGCTCTGGGGCCTGCGCGCCGACTGGACGGGCCTGCCGGGCGTCGCGGTGCAGGCGCTGGGCGAGTGGTTCGACCCCGGCGAATACTTCGACGGCGCGGGCGATGGCGCCTGGTACGCCCGCTGCCAGCTCGTCGCGGCCTTCTGACCCCGTCGCGCGGAGGCGCCGATGGAAGCGCTCAACGTCCTGCTCGCGGTCAGCCCGGTGCTGGTGATCTTCCTGCTGCTGATGCTGCGGCGGACGCCGGCCGACGTGGCCGGGGCGATCGGGTGGGTCGTGACCTGCGCGGTGGCGCTGCTGTGGTTCCGCACCGGCGCGTCGGTGGTGGCACGGGCGTCGCTGGCGGGTCTGGTGGCGTCGCTGCCGATCAGCCTCATGGTCGGGGCCAGCCTCTTCCAGATGACCTTCATGCTCGAGACGGGCGCGGTGGACCGCATCGTGCTGGCGATGAAGGCGGTCTCGCCGCGCGACCGCGTCGCGCAGATCCTCATGATCAATGTCGGGTTCGGCACGCTGGTCACCGCGCTGGGCGCCACGCCCGTGTCGATCCTGCCGCCGATCATGCTGGCGCTGGGCTACTCGAGCTTCGTGGCCATCGCGCTGCCGGCGATCGGCTACGACAGCCTCTGCACCTACGCGCTGCTGGCCGTGCCGGCCGTCGTGTTCACCGACGTCCTGGCGCCCATCGCGCGCGAGGCGGGGATCGTGCTCACGTTGCGCGAAACGGGTCTGCTGTTCGCGCGGTTCATCCCGGCGGTGACCGCCTGCATCGCGCTGGGCATGTTCTGGATCGTGGGGCGGTGGCGGCTCGTGGCGCGGGGGCTGCCGCTGGCGCTGCTCACCGGCGCGATCGCCGGGCTCTGCTGCTGGGGCATGGCGTGGGCCGACCTGGTGCCGCTGACCGGCGTGGCGGCCGGGGCGGCGATCATCGCGGCGCTGGCGCTGGTGCTCAAGGCGCGCCGCCTGCCCGTGTGGGACGAGGCGGGGCTGACGCCGCGCGAGCGCGAGGCCAAGCAGACCATGGGGCTGGCGCGCGCGGCGAGCCCCTGGCTGCTGCTGCTGGCGCTGGCCGTGCTGGTGAACCTGAAGGCGTTGCCGCTGTTCGACCTGTTCTTCAACAAGCTGCCGCTGGCCGTGCCGATCGTCCCGGGCCGTCCGCTCGCCACGCGCGTGCTGTGGCAGGCCTACACCTGGGTGCTGGTCGCGACGCTGGTGGCGACCATCTGGCTCAGGCCGACCGGCGCGCAGTGGCGCGCGATCCTCGCGCGCACGCGCCGCCGCGCGCCGCGCCCGGTGTTCGCCGCGGCCGTCTTCTTCGCCATCGCATACGTGATCGACCACTCGGGCAAGGTCGCGCAGACGGCGGCCGAGGGCGGCGCCGTCTGGGCGCTGCCCGACCCGGGCCTGAACATGGTGCGCGTGGTCGCGGCCGCGGCGGCGGACGGCTTCGGCTCGCTCTACGGCCTGGTCGCGCCCTACCTGGGACTGCTGGCCGGCTTCATCTCCGGCTCGGAGACGAGCGCGATCGCGATGCTCAGCCGCTTCCACACCGAGACCGCCGGCGCCCTCGGCCGGCCCGCCGCCGTCGGCCTGCTGCTGGCCGCGGGCAGCGCGGTGGGAGGAGGCCTGGCCTCGGTCATCTCGCCCGCGAAGCTGCAGAACGCGGCGGCGATCATCGACCGCATCGGCGAGGAGGGGAAGGTGCTGCGCACGACGACCGTGATCAGCCTGGCGATCGCCTTCCTGACGGCGGTGATGACCCTGCTGTGGACGATCTAGCCGCGCGCCCCTACCGCAGCGCCGCGCGCATGATCAGGAAGTCGCGGGGCGGGTCGGCGGGGCTCAGCGCGCCGTCGCGCCCCAGGCGCCGCAGCTGGCTGTTGGCCACGAAGTAGTAGGCGCCGCCGGCCACGCAGCCGGTCGTGGGCTCGTCGAACTCCGGCAGGCGGGCGGCGAGCACGGCCATCCCTTCCACGCGGCGGCCCGTCTCGTCCAGGAACAGCCGCACGACGCGGTCGAGGCCGCGGCCGTTCTGCACGACGACCAGCGTGTGCTCGTGGCGGTTGAGGCCGTCCACGTAGGCCGTGCAGAACTCCTCCGGGGCCTGCAGGCGCTCGATGGCGAGCGTCTCCAGGTCCACCAGCGCGATGCCCAGGCCGTACTCCGCGACGTAGAGCAGGCCGCCGTCGGCCGAGATGTCGATGCCGTTGGGCGCGGCGAGGGACCCATCGGGCAGCAGCGCTTCCAGGACGCTCGAGCCCGGGCGCAACATCCACACGCCGCCGCCCGCCGCGTCGGTCGCGTACACGCTGCCGTCGGGACCCAGCGCGCAGTCGTTGAGCCCGCGCGCGCGGCTGGTGTCGGTCAGCGCGACGCGCGCGACGGGGCTGCCGTCGTCCAGGCGGAACGCCGCCAGGGTCGTGCGCGCGGTGTCGGCCGGCGTGCCGCCGACCATGTAGGGGCCGGCGGTGTCGCAGACCCAGAGCAGGCGCCGCGGCACGTCCACCTTCATGCCCAGGGGGCTCCAGAGCGCGCCCGAACCGGCCGGCACGAAGTCGCTCACGCCCCCCGCGGCGTCCACGCGCGCGATCTTGCCCAGGCGCAGGCTGCCGACGAAGAACTCCTCGGTGAGCGGATCGCAGGCGATCCCTTCGGGCAAGAAGTCCGGCTCGCCGAGACGGAAGGCCACCTCGGCGGCGCCCTGCGGCGCGGCCTGGCGGCTCATCTCGTCGCGCGCGGCGGCGAAGCCGGGCCGCGCGCGCAGCGGCGCCAGCTCCGCGTCCGCGTCCAGGTCGGCCTGGATGCCGGTGGCCGCGACGCGCGCCAGCCACCCCTCGGCCGCGTCGAGATCGCCGGTCCGCGCGCAGGCGCGGGCCATGTGCAGCATGAGCACGGGATGGCCGGGTTCCAGCGCCAGGGCCCGGTCCGTCGCCTGGAGGTAGTGCTGGAAGCGCCCCGCCTCGCGCGCCGCGCCCGCCTCGTGGTAGGCCTGGATCACGCGCTGGGCGTGGGAGAGGCTGTCGGGCCGCGACGGCGCCGGCGGGTCGGCCGTCGTCGCCGACGCGCTCCCCGCGCGGGCCAGCAGCAGCGCCAGCAGCGCGGGCGCGAGCGAGCGAGGGCGAACCATGCCGTCTCCTTCCGCCGGTCACGACGGCGGCGCCGCGCCGCCCGTTCAGATCTCGTACAGCCGGCCCTGGCCGCCCGCCTCGTCGCGCAGGTGCGTGAACAACAGATGCGCGCGGACGTTCCTGCCCGGGAACAGGGCCGCGATCGCGTCGCGGTAGGCCGCCAGCTGCGGCCGGTAGCGCTCGGCGAGCCGGCGCGCCTGCTCGTCGGTCGCGATGCCGTTCGACTTGTAGTCGATGATCTCGACCGTGTCATCGCCGATCAGCAGGCGGTCGATGACGCCGTACACGCGCGTCTCGACGCCGTCCGCCGCGCCGGAGGCGCCGCCCGCGACGCGATGCAGGATCGGCACCTCGCTCAGCCCGCGACGGCCCGCCGCCTCCGGCCGAAACAACGGGGCCAGCCGCGGGTTGGCCGCCACGGCGCGGGCCTCGGCGAGGGCGTCCGCGGTCCAGCCGGACGCCTGCGGGCCGAGCGCGGCGGCCGGGTCGTCGGGCAAACCGCCCGGCTCGCCCGCCAGGCGCAGCCACAGGTGGATGGCCTCGCCGCGGGCGGCGGCCCGGGCGGGCGCGCCGCGCTCGAGCACGGCGTCGCCGGCCACGTCGACGCGCGCGCCGTCCTGATCGCCGTCGTCGGCGCCTTCGCCCGTCGCGAGCAGGGTCGACGGCGAGAGCAGCCTGACGCGCGCGTGCGTGGGGGGCGGGTCCCAGGCGATGACGTCGTCCGGCGTCGTCGCGCCGCCAGGCGCGGGCAAAGCGGCGTCCGCGCCGGGCGCGGCCAGCGCTTCTTCCAGCCACGGCGGCTCGCCCAGGCTCAGCGGCAGCGGCGCCGGGTCGGCGGCCTGGGCGTTGGCGGCGGCCTCGTCGAGCCAGCCGAGGAAGTGGGGGCGATCTTTTGTTTGGTGCACATGGGACCCGACCACGCCCAGCAGATCGCGCGCGCGGGTGCACGCGACGTAGAGCAGGTCCGCTTCCTCGTTGGCCTGCGCGGCGCACGCCGCCGCGACGGCCCGCGCGAGGGCCGGTGCGGCGACCGGCTCGACGCCCGGCGGCAGCGTCGGCCCTTCGACCAAGGACTTGGGCACGTCGTAGGCGATCGGGCAGTCCGGGCCGGCGGCGACCAGGGGCAGGCGGCCCCGCACACGCGACATGGGGGCGGCGGCGTCGACGAGCAGCACGGCGGGCGCTTCCAGGCCCTTGGCCCCGTGCACGGTCATCACGCCCACGCGTCCCTCGCCGTGCTCGGGCACGGCCGCCTCGTCGGCGCCGCGCGGGCAGCGCGCCTCGCGCGCGATCAGCGCGGCGAAGCGCCGCAGCGAGGGCCCCGGACCGCTTTCCATCTGCAGGGCGAGGTCGTGCAGGCGCAGCAGGTTCCAGCGCGCCTGCTCGCCGCGGGCGAGCGCGAAGCGCTCGAGCGCGTCGGCGTCGCGGTAGATTCGGCGCAGGAGCTCGTGACACGGCTCGAAGCCAGCGTGGCGGCGCCACGCGGTCAGCCGTCGTGCCGCGTCCGTCAGATCGGTCGGTTGGCCGGCCAGGCCGGCCTTGAGCTCGCGGCGCAGCACGCTCCACAGCGAGATGTGCAGCAAGCGCCCGTCTCGTTGCCGGCGCCGCGCGGCGAGCGCGCGCTGCAGCTGGGCCTCGGACACGCGCAAGAGCGGCGAGCGCAGGACCGAGGCCAGCGCCACGTCGTCGTCGGGAAAGGCGAGCCAGCGCAAGAGCTGCAGGATGTCCTGCACTTCGCGGCTACGCGCGAGCGCTCCCCGCCCCGACGGGGCCACGCGCACCCCCTCGCGGCGCAGCGCTTCCTCGTAGGGGCCGATGCGCGTGCGGGCGCGGCTGAGCACGAGCACGTCGCCCGGGGTGAGGGCGCGGACCGCGGGCTTGTCGGCCGTGTCGTCCGGCACGCTGGCCTGGGCGAGCCAGCGCGCGACGAGCGCCGCCGCGGCGCGCGCCGCGCGGCCGACCGCCCCCTCCGTCTCGTCCGGCGCGTAGGGCGGCACCACGAGCACCTCGTTGCTGGGGCCGGCGTCGCGCGCCGGAGCCTGCGCCACGCGCCCCGCCTCGCCCGGGGGCAGCCGGTCGCGCAGCGGGGGCGCGCCGAACAACCGGCCCACGCTCTCGACGATCGCCGGCACGCTGCGGAAGTTGGTCGGCAGCGTGTCGATGACCACGCGCCCGCCGCCCTCGCCGGACGCCTGCGCGTGCGCGCGCAGGCGGGCCTCGACGTGGTCGAACAGCTCGGGCTCCGCGCCGCGGAACCGGTAGATCGACTGCTTCGCGTCGCCCACGACGAGCAGCGTGCGCGGCGCGGCCGCGGCGCCCTCTCCCGCCAGGAACTCCTCCACGAGCGGCCGCAGGATGTCCCACTGGTTGTGGTTCGTGTCCTGGAATTCGTCCACGAGCAGATGCGCCACCGCGGCGTCGAGACGGTACTGCACGTACGGCGCCAGCTCGCTCTCGGCCACGAGGTGGCGCGTCAGGCGCTCGAGGTCGTGGAAGTCGACGGCGCGGTCGCGCCGCTTGAGCGCCTCGTAGATGTCCAGCGCGCGCAATCCCGTCTCCAGGCGCGCGACATTGCGCTGCCAGAGCCCGACCAGATCGAGCAGCGCGAGCGCCTGCAGCAACGGGCGCGCCGCGGCGGCGAAGAGGGCCTGGCGCTCCTGCTTCGTCGCCATTTTTCCGTTGAGCACGCGCAGGCCGCCTTCGCTCGTGAGCAGCAGGGCGCGCAGCCGCGCGGCGATTGCGGCCCGGGCCGCGTCGGATGTCGCGCGGGCGAAGTCCTCGGCGCCGGCGACCGACGCCGCCAGGGCATCGAGCTGTTTCTGCAAGGCGAGCGTCGGTGCGCCCGGCTCGACGGCGGGGATCGCGCCGGTGGCGGCGGCGGCCAGCGTGCGGGCGGCCGACTGGAGCAGGGGCGCGATGTCCGCCGGGCCGGGGTCGTCGCGCCCCGCCAGCAGCGTGCCGGCGAACAGCGCGTCGCGCAGGTCGGCGGCCAGCAGCGGCGCGAAGGCGGCGCGGTCCGAGCCGAGGGCGGCCACGCCGCGCTCGCGCGCCAGGCGCTCGAGCCAGCGGTCGAGCGCGAGACGGTCATCGAACAGGCGCGTCAGGGCGCGGCGCGCGGCGTCGGGCGTCTTGTCCAGGCCGGCCCAGGCGCGGCGCGCGGCGGGATCGGCGGCGGCGGCGCGCTCGGCCCGGTCGAGGGCCTCGGCCCACAGTTCGTCGGTGTGCTCCAGGACCGTGAAGTCGGGATCGAGCCCGAGCTCGGCCGCGAAGCGGCCCAGCACCCGCTGGCACCAGGCGTGGATCGTGCCGATCGACAGGCCGGACAGGTCCTCGAGGAAGCGGTCGTAGAGGCGGCCGGCCAGCTCGATCTGGCGCGGCGAGGGCTGCGCGGCGAGCAGCTCGCTCAAGCGCGCGGCGCGCTCGGCGGGCGCCAGCGCGGCCAGCGCGCGCAGTTCCTTCAGCAGCCGCGCCTTGATCTCCACGGCCGCCTTGCGCGTGTAGGTGAGCGCGACGATCGCCTGCGGCTCGGCTCCCGCCAGGCACAGGCGCAGCAGGCGCAGCACCAGCAAGCGGGTCTTGCCCGCGCCGGCGGCGGCGCGCACGGCGGCGCTCACCGCGGGGTCCGACGCCGCCCGTTGCACGAGCTCGGCCGCGACCTTGGGCGCGGGGGTTTGGCCGCGCGCGGTCACCAGCGTCTCCTTCCTTCGGCCAGGCGGGCGCGCACGGCCCAGGGCAGCGCGCGCTCGTCGATGCGGCAGATGCCGCGGTGCGGGCAGAGGAGGCAGGGCAGCTCGCCGGTGGCGTCCTCGGCGCGCGACGCCGGAATCAGCGGGAAGGGGCCGGCCGGCTCGCGGGCGGCGAGGGTCTCGGCGAGCAGGCGCTGCGCCCCCAGCCGCAGCGGCGCGCGCCCCGTCTTCCCGGCGGTCAGGTCGAGATGCGGCTTCGGCTCCACGGCGCCGTCGGCGATCTTGTAGTAGAAGGCCTCGACGACCCGCGGCCGCGCGGCGGCCAGGCCGGCCAGGCGCCCGCGCTCGACGGCCACGGCATAGAGCACCAGCTGCGGCTCGTCGCCGCGCTCGATGTCCCGCTGTTTGGGGACCCGACTGCCCGTCTTGTAGTCGATCACCGCCAGGCAGTCCGCGTCGCGTCGCGAGCGGTCGACGCGATCGACCTTGCCCTTGAGCTCGATCCGCGCCGCCTCGGCCGCCAGCGGCGGCGGCGGCGGGTCGCCGGCGCCGGCGGCCTCGGCCGCCAGCCACGCGTGCAGCTCGGCCAGCGGCAGGCGGAACTCGCGCTCCAGCGCGCGCGGCTCCCACGCGGTCAGGCGCGCGATCTCGCAGTCCACGACGGCGGGCGCGGCCGCCAGGAAGGTCTCCTCCCAGAGGCGGCGCTGCGGCAGGCCCGCCGCGGCTCGCCCGAACTCCGCGCCGGCGATGTCCCGCAGCCAAGCCAGCGCGGCGGCGCGGTCGCCGCGGCGCAGGCAGGCGATCCCCTCGCCGCCCGGCTCGAGCAGGCGGCGCAGGCACTCGTGCACGGCCTGGCCGTGGTCCAGGCGCCGGAACTCCTCGACGATCTCCTCGGGCGCGGCCAACCCGAACCCGCGCTCGAGCAGGAAGCGGTAGGGGCAGGCGCGGTAGCTCGCCAGCGCGCTGTGGCTGGCGTGGTGCAAGGGCGCCGCCGGCGCCAGGGCCGGCACCTCGGGCGACTCCGCGGCGAAGGCGCGCTGGGCGGCGCGGATCGCGTCGAGATCCGGTGGCGACCGCCGCCGCAACGGCCGGCGCGCGGCCGCCTCCGGTTGCTTCAGGCCCAGCCCGAGCGTGACCCGCTCCACCAGCGGCGAGGGCAGGGCCGGTTGCCCTTCGCGCTCGCGCGACCACGTCAGGACCACGCGGTCGCCCGCGTGCAGCGCGCGCAGGAACAGTTCGCCCCGCAGCGCCAGGCCGTCGCGCCAGATCGGCAGCCCGAGCGCGCGCCGCGCCGGCTCGCCCAGCAGCAGCGGACGCGACACCCTGCCCGGGAAGACCTGCTCGTTCAGCCCGCAGACCACGAGCAGATCGAACCGCTCGAGGCGGGCCTCCAGCAGGCCCATGACCTGCACCGGGCGCAAGGCGGCGCGGCGCGGGCGGACCGGCGTGGCCGCCAGCAGCCGGTCGAGCGCGGCGGCGAACTCGTCGCGCGCGACCTCGCCCAGCGCGCCCGTCGTCGCCTGGAGCTCCAGCTGCTCGAGCAGATCGCCCAGCGCGGGCAGGCTGTCGTCGCGCTTGACGCTGTCGTCGTCGAGGCGGGCGCGCTCGCCCGCGGCCAAAGGGTGCCCCGGCGCCAGCGCCGCCCAGGCGCGGCGCAACGACGCCAACCGCCGCGCCCACGGCAGCGGCCCCGCGGGCTCGTCGAGCAGCGGGGCGAGGGCCGCGGCGATCGCCTCCACGAATGCGGCGAGGCCCGCGGTCGCGCCCGGGCGGTGCGCCACGTAGGCGGCGTCCTGCTGCGCCGCGCGCCGGCGGTAGTCCGCCAATCCCAGCGGCGGCGCCTCGCCGCGCAACACGAGCCGCTCCAGCAAGAGCGCGCGGCGGCTGTGGGCGGCCCGCTTGCCCAGCAGGTTGGCGTAGGGGTGCGTGAGCGCCTCGAGCAGCGGCTCGTGCTTGAGGCCCGTGACCGCGCACTGGACGAGCGAGCGCGCGAAGCGGCCCGCCGGCTGCGCCGACAGGGGCCGTCCGGCCGTGTCGTCGAAGTCCACGCCCGCGTCGCGCAGTTGCGCGCCCACCCTGCGGGCGAGCGCGACGTCGTAGGTGGCGACGGCGAGGCGTCGGTCCGCCCCATCCCGCGCGAGCGCCTCGCAGACGACCGCCGCGACGGTGCGCCCTTCATCCTCGGGGTCGGCGCAGGCCAAGAATTCGAGGTGCGGATCGCCGGCGTGGTGGCCCGCTTGCGGTTCGCCACGCTCTTGCGGCGCGAGCGCGGCGCGCACGCGGCGCGCTGGCGCGAGGGGATGGCTCGGCGCTTGCGGGTCCGTGAACGTGTCGAGGAAGGAGCGGGCGAGCGCTCCGTCCGCGCCGGCGTCGACGACGTGGCCGCGGCGGCCGTCGCCCCGCGCGAGCGCGACGCGCGCGACGCGCGCGGTGGCGGCGTCGAGCTCGGCGAAGCCGGCCACGACGACCGGGCCGTCGGCGGGACCGGGCCAGCCGCCGGCGTCCAGCCGCTCGGCGACGGCGACCAACACGTCCACGGTGTCCGCCGCCACGGCCTCGCGGTAGAGCGTCCAGGCCTCGCGCAGGCGCGCGAGGTCGGCGACCGCGAGCGCCCGCTGCTCCGCCGGCAGCTGGTCCAACTCGGCTGGTTCGTCGCCCGCCAGCAGGGCGCCGCGCCCCGCTCGCCGCACCTCGTCGAACGCGCGCACGAGCTCGGCCGCCAGCCCCGCGGCGCTTTCGGGGTGGCGCGCCGCCCACGTCAGGCGCGACAGGCGCCCGGCCAAGGGCAGCGCGCGCAGCTCGTCCGGCGGCGCGGCTGCCAGCGCGCCGCCCAGGCCGAGCCGGCCCGCCAGCTGCGCCACGAGTTGCCGCGGCGTGACGATCTCGGGCAGCAGCAGCGCGTCGCGCCCCGCGCGCTCGAGCAGCGCGTGCCGCAGCGACGCGCAGGCGCGCAACGAGGGCAACAGCACCAGCCCGCCCGCGAGGTCGCCATCGGAGGCGTGGGGCGAGAGGCTCAGCACGAGATCCGCCAGGCGGGTCGCCAGCGGTTCGCGCAGATCGATGGTGTGGAGGGTGGGAGCCATGGGAGGGGGAAGGATAGCACGGCGCGCGCGGGCGGCTCCAGGCGGGACTGGCGTCGGCGTGGCCTCGCTCAGGAGGCGGCGCCGAGGCCGATCCTCACGGCGCCGCGGTCCCTGGGGCCAGCGCCGCCTTGGGCGACCGGTCCGCCCTGAACAGGCCCCAATGTTTCTCTACCTCGTCCGGGTGCGGGCCGCCCTTCCAATTCTCGTCGAAGGCCTCGAAGAAGAACACGGTCATTCCTTCGGCGCGCGCCCAGGCGCGCACGGCCGCGAAGAACTGTTTCTGTTCGGCCTCGCCCGGCCGGCCCTTGATCAACCGGGCCTGCTCGCCCTGACCGCAGGCCGACGTCGCCCAGCCGGTCTCGCCGAGCACGACGGCGCGGCCCGGATGCAGCGCCCTGACCGCGTCCGTTTGACGGCGCAGCCACGGCAGGGCCTCGTTCAGTTGCCGTCCGTTCCACAAGGGGTGGGCGTGCATCGTGATGAAGTCGATCTCGGCGGCCAGGGTCCGGCTCCGCGGCTCGTTCCAGAAACTGAAATCGTCGGCGACGGTGACCGGAACCCCGACGCCCTCCCGCACGCGCCGCACGTGGTCGAGCAGCAGGGGCAGCGGGCAGGGGTGGGGGGACCAGGAGACCTGCGTCTCATTGCCCACGCACACGGCCAGCACCAGCTCCGAATAGGCCTCCGCCAGGCGGATCGCGGCGTCGGTCTCGCGCCGATTGGCCGCTGTGTCCCCGGGGTCGATCCAGACGCCGAGCATCACTTTCAGGCCCAGCCCGTCGGCGCGGATCGCCGCCAGGATCGTCTCGGCCAGTTCCGACGAGCCGTACAGGCGCAGCAGGCGCCAGTGCGGCGCCATCAGGCGCAGGTCCTCGCTGATCTGCGCGGCCGATGGAGCGGGCCCGCCGGGGCGCTGGCCGTCGCGGTGAGGGCCGTAGCACACCGCGTCGCCGATCCACCGGTCGCCGCCTTGGGGTTCGAAGGAGCGCATGGCGAAGCTCGCCTCGCGCGCCCGGCACGCCGCGCCCGGACCGCAGCCGTTGCCCGCGAGAACGGCGAGCAAAGGGATCGCGGCCAGGACCGGCATCTTGAGGCGCGGCAGTGTGCTCATCGCTTCCCGGTCCAGAGAGACGGGCTGTTCGCCGTCAAGTCTACAGCGGCGCGGGCGGCGCGTCGACGGCGCCCGGGCGGCCCCTGCGGCGCTCCAGTTCCCGGCGCACCTCGAGGGCCCTGGCCTCCGTGATCGGGAAGGCGGCCACGGCCCAGATGGCGAAGGCCGAAGTCAGCATGGGGATGCCCGCGTCGCACAGGCGCATCAGCACGATCGTGCGGGCGGACTGGCCGCCGCCCAGCGCCACGTCGAAGCCGGTGGCGTTGAGCAGGTAGCCGCCGCCGGCCAGCGCGGCCGCCAGGCCCAGCTTCAACGTCCACCAGAAGATGGACCCGAACATGCCCTCGCGGCGCTGGCGCGTCTTGAGCTCATCGGTGTCGACCACGTCGGCGATCATCGACGGCATCAGCGTGAACAGGCCGCCCAGCCCGAAGGCCAGCAAGGGAGCGGGCGCCACGACCAGCAGCGGCACGTTCGGGTTGTAGCAGACCCATTTCAGCCCGTAGCCGACGATCGAAAGCCCCGTCGCGACGAAGAACGCGCGCCGCTTGCCGATCCTGGTGGCGAGCCAGGTGACGAACGCGACCACGGCGAACGTGCAGACAGCGCCCACGGTGCCGGCGTACCCGGCGTACTTCGCCCCCACCGTCTGGTCGCCGCCGCACACGTAGTAGATGATCACGTAGAACTGGAACGACGAGACGAGGATGAATCCGTTGAACACGAGGAAGGAGGCCAGACACAGCTTCAGGAACGGCACGGAGGACAGGGTCGTGCCGCAGGCCCGGAAGAAATCGGCCAGGTTGCGCCTGAGCTTGCCGCCGGAGCCGGCGGCGGCGCGGGCCAGCTCGGCCTCGGCCGAGGCAACGGCCAGCATGCGCTCGCGCAAAAAGAGCGCGGGCAGGATCCCAACCCCGATGGTCACCGCCGCCACGATGACGGCCAGGCCGGCCGCTCCGGCCACCTGATCGGGGAAGAATTTCCCGGAGTTCATGATCCAGAGGAACCAGGGCGAGACGACGTAGGCCAACTGACCGATGAAGTTCTGCGTGCCCATCAGGCGCGTGCGCTCGTGGTAGTCGGGCGTCAACTCGTAACCGAGCGCGACCCAGGGCGTGGCGAAAACCGTGTAGCCCAGGTAGAAGATGATCGATCCGACGAGGAAGTAGACGAAGTAGAAGGTCTCGCTCTGGCCGCGCGGCAACTGCCACAGCAGCGCGAAGGTCACGCCCGCCGCGATGGCGCCGGCGAAGATGAACGGTCGGCGGCGGCCCCAGCGCGTGCGCGCGTTGTCGGAGATGAACCCCATCATGGGGTCGGTGAAGGCGTCGGTCAGGCGCGGCAGCGCCCCGAGCAATCCCACCAGCGCCGGGTTCAGGCCCAGGCCCAGGTTCAGGACGATCATCATCCCCCCGCTGGCCGCGGCCAGGAGGTTGTTGACGAAGGCGCCCATGCCGTAGGCCAACCGCTGAGACAGCCGGATGCGGTCCTCGGGGGCAGTTCGGGAGCGCGCGGCGGCGATCATGTCGTCATCTCGTTTGCCCGCTTACGGTTCGGAGGCTCAACACCGACGATCCCGCTTTGTACGACATCCGAACCAAGTACCCTTGCCGGACGGCCCTGTCAACTGGATTCTGGCGGCACCACCCGAGCGAGTTGCCGGGAGATGCAATTCTGGACTTGATTCGGTCACCGAACATAGACTAGAATGGAGGGACGCAGGCGGCGGCAATGCCAAGCTGTCCCTGGCCGGCAGGGCCGTCGCCGGGTTCGTCCATCCGCGCCCAACGAGTTCTTCAACGAGAGGCCACCGACATGAGAAATCGTGCTAATGCCATCGCGGCTGCCTTGGTGTTGACCTGCCTGATTCCCGCCGCGGGTCTCGCTCTGGTGCCGTACACCCAGGATTTCGAGGGCCTGTCCCAGCGTCAGCCTGGCGCGCTGTCCGGCGACGGCTGGCTCGTCTACGGCAACGTCTTCTCTTCCACGGGGACCTACCTCTACGGCTACGGTCCGTACCCTGCCCCCAACGACGGCGCCGCCTTCTGCCAGATCGTCGCCGGCGAGGGAGACGTGGACCAGGGCACCCAGCAGCTGGTCGTCTTCAGCGACTACGAGAACACCGACCATGCCGACGGCAACATCATCGAGGCGAACGTCTTCCAGGAGCAGTTGATCGGCGCCGGGGACGTCGGCCAGACCTGGGTCTTCGACTTCCAGGCCAAGCTCGGCAACCTGGAGGGCAGCTCGACCGCGGCGGCGTTCATCAAGACGCTCAATCCCAATGCGGGCTACGCCATGACCAATTTCATCACGCTGGACATGACGTCCATCCCCGCCACGTGGTCCCCTTACTCGCTGTCGATCGTGATCGACGGGGGTCTGGCCGGCCAGATCCTGCAGTTCGGCTTCCTGAACAAGGCCTCGTACTACGAGGGGTCGGGCGTCTTCTACGACAACATCAGCTTCGCCATCGACGGCATGATCCCGACCGAGGACATGACCTGGGGCGGCGTGAAGTCCACCTTCCGCTAGCCCGAAACGGCTCGCCAAGACGAGGGGCCCGGCCAAGCCGGGCCCCTCGCTCGTCTCGGCGCCCAGCGGCAGCCCTACTTGATGAGAGCGACCCGACGGCTCTGCGCGAAATCGCCGGCCCGCAGCCGCAGCACGTAGACACCCGAGGACAGCGGCTGGCCGCGATCGTCGCGCCCGTCCCATGTGCTCTCGTGCGTCCCGGCCGCCAGGTCGGTCGCGACGAGATTGCGCACGCGGCGGCCGGCGAGGTCGTAGACGTCCAGCCGGGCGGGCCCGCCCCGCGTCAGCTCGAACCGCACCGTGGTCTGGGGGTTGAAAGGGTTCGGCGCGGCGGGGTGCAGCCGGCCGGCGAGGGAGGTGGGGAGCTCGTCGCGCACGGCGGTCGGCCCGCCCGCGGGCACGAAGGTGAAATCCTGGAACACGACTTCCTGGTTCCCGGCCGGCGCGCCGGCGAGCTTCCACAGGTTCAGGTGCATCCGCGGCTGCTCGGGCCGGGGGATGTGGGGGCCGGTGTAGGTCCACGCGCGGATCAAGGTCGTCGCCGACTCGTCGGCCGGCCCGCCCCGCCACACCCGGAACTCCACCCGGTCGGCCAGCCACCGCATGGCGTGGCTGACCACTTCGTCCGCGCCGAAGACGGCGTCGAAGTGAACGATGTTGCCGGGATAGTCGTAGGGTTGCGCGACGAACTGTCCGATGTCGGAGGCCGGGTCCGCCCAGCGGCTGTACTCGATGTCGATCTCGTTGAAGGCGTTCCACCAGAGGTAGTCCGTGTCCCAGCAGGGGCCGTACTCCCACAAGAAGATGCCCAGCACCGCATAGGGGTCGATCAGGTCCAGCCGCCCCACGGTCGTCAGGATGTAGTCGCCGTAACCGAGCGCCCTCTCCGTGGCCACTTCCGTGCTGAACCAGTACCGGCCATCGAACTTCAGGGTCAGGTGCAGGCGGCCTTGCGCGTCCACCCAGACGCAATCGGCGGTGTCGCAGAAGAAGTTGCCCCCGGGCCCGTAAAAGCCCGGGCCCTTCACCCGCCAGGTGTGATCGCCGAAGAAGACCGTGTTGCCGCCCGGGAAATCGCTCCACTGCAGGTCGTCGAGAGTCGGCGCGGTCAGCCTGTTGAAGGTGACCTGGTCGTAGTGAACGTCGGGGGAAGGATCGTCCGGGCTCTGGAGCACCCCGAACAGCGCGTGCGTCGCCACCGTGCCCGCGGGGGCCTCCTCGCTCACCAGGAAGAAGTCGAGGTACTCGTCCGCGGGCGAGGACGCGTCGGCGACCGTGAAGGACTCGTAATCGATCAGGCTGCCGGCGGCGTCGCGCCACTCGATGTTGACCAGGGCCACGCTCTGTCCCGTCAGCGGCTTGCCCGACGGGTGCCGCACGTGGCCCGTGGCTCCCCATTGCTCGCCCGGCGCGCAGTCCTGGCGCTGCCAGTAGCCGGACACGTCCCAGCCGCCGTAGTTGGGGCCGCTGACGCGGGCCGCCTTGGCGCCGTGGTAGGCGCCGGTGACGGAGCCGACCACGCCGAACTGGTTCCACCCGGCGAAGGTGATCCCCCCCGAGCCGCCGATCTCGAAGCTGGGGTTGGCGAGGATGCATTGCCCCCGGGCCGGCTGGCTGGAGGCCGCGCCGATGCACAGGACGAGGGCCAGGGCTGCCAGATCGCGTTGCGCGCGCATGATCGACTCCCGTCGTATGAACCGTCCCGCCGTTTTCTCAACTGTTCCGCTCGATGCGGCAGAGGTCGTGATCCGGAATCCCCACCTGGATCCGCTCGATGCGGCCGGTGCGCGCGAAGAGTTCCGCGCCGAGGTCCGCGTCGAGCCTGTTGCCGGTCCGCTGGGCCGTCGTTCCGTCCGCGAACACGACCCGGAGCCAGGGCTGGTCGGCGCCTCGCGCGTAGACGACCGGCACCTGGCAGACCGTGAACGCCAACTGGCCGAAGGACAGGGCGAGCGAGCGGGCCTGCCCCTGGCGATCATGGTAATGAAAGACGTCCGGCCGCCCCAGGAATTCGTCGGCGCGCAGCAGCCTGGGCTCGAAGCGCACGCCGCCCCGTTCGACCCGGATGCCGAGTTCGCCCGCGCGGGTGAGGATCTCTTCCTTCACCTGCCCGGTCAGGCCGGGCTGCTTCGCGCCGCCCCGGGCCGGCGTGTGCGAGTAGGGGTCGGTGGGAAAGGCGCCGAATTCGGCCACCGTCTTCTCGTACCCGAGGCCGGCGCGGATCCGGTAGTACATCTTGGCCAGTTCGTCGCGCACCGGCGGCGCCAGCCGGTCGCGGTCCGCTCCCATGACGAGATCCTGCGTCGCGAGCAGCAACTTGGCGACCATGTGCCAGTAGATGCAGCCGATCCCCTCGTACGCGTACATGACGCCGGAACGACCGGTGTAGGATTTGTGCCGGAAGACGTCCTCGAACAGGTCGAGGATCGCCGCGCGGTCCCGCGCGGTCGCGACGGCCCACGCATCCTGACGCCCGAGATCGTCCAGGGCGGCCTCCAGATCCGCGGCCCGCGTGAAATCGCCCCGGAAGCGGTGGACGCCCTCGGCGTCGCGCGCCAGCAGCGCCGGATTACCGGCCGCCAGGAGGTCCCTCAAGAGAGGGATCGCCTCCACCCTCGCCGCCGGGACCGCGTTCCTGGCCATGAAACCCGGCAGCTGGCGCTCCGGGTAGAGCATGAAGCTGCGCTGGTCCGGCCGATAAAGCGGGCTCGCGAAGAGCCGCCGCAGAAGGTCCAGCGCTTCTTCCGGCGCGAGAACGCCGGCGTCGAGCGCGGCGACCTGGCCCTCGATCATCAGCGGCAGGCGGACGACCGCGATGCCCTCCTCGCCGGCCGCGATGTCCAGCAGATTGTACGTATGGAACAGTCCGTCCGGGCGGCGGTTGGCGGCGATGCCCCAGTCGATGTACGCCAGCGCGGTCCGGCACAGGGCGACGGCGCGGCTGACGGCCAGACCGGTCTTGCCGGAGAACCCCCGGGCGTACACGGCCTGGCGATAGTCCGAGAAGGCCGAACCCAGCAAATCCAGCAGCCGGCGGCGGTCGCGCGGGTCGAGGCGGGCGGCCGCGAGCAACCCTCGCTCCCTCTCCAGGACGGACGCGATCCGGTCGAACCATGCCGCGATCTCCCGCGACACGGAAAGCTCTCCGGGGGGCAGCGCCGCGAGCCGGCGGTCCAGGAAGGCCAGATACCGGCGCAGATGGCAGAGGGTCACCACCGAGACGCCGCCGGCGCCGAGCGCGTTGTTCGCGTCGTTCCATTCCGGCCGCTGCGTGTTCATCCAGATGCCGGCGTCCAGGATCAAGTTCGAGAGCTTGGACAGGGCGGGCACGAGCAGCTTCTCGAAGAGGTTCACGTGGTGGACCGATCCGTCCGGAGCCGTCAGCAGCTTCCCGTCGGTGCCCCGGCCAGCGACCCGCGCGGCGATGCGCGCGGCGCAGGCGTCGTCGTAGACGATCGTCGCGCTGGGGTCGCGCACGAGGTCCGCGTAGGGCTTGATGCGGTAGGGGACCTCGGCGTAGCTGAAGATCTCCTCGCCCATCATCTCGCCAAGCGCGTCCGGATGGTAACGGTCCAGCGCCTCGAGCAGCCGCAGCAGGTACACGATCTGATGGTCGCCCCAGTAGCCGATGTTGCTCCAGGGATCGTCCGGCGAGACGGTCTCCCAGTCCACGCCGTCCCGCGCGATGCGGTACGGGTTGAAGCCGTCCACGGTGGAGGCGTTGACGAACTTGGCGACGAAGTGCGGCAGAAAGCCCGGGAAGGCGGTGCCCAACGCTTCCCAGTTCTGAAAGATGTCCCGCCAGTTCCCCTCGTAGTTCAGCTCCCGTGCGCCGGTTCGGTCGCGGGCGCGGATGGAAAAACGATTCCAGGGGCGGCTCGGATCGCCGTGGCGCCGGCTGAAGTAGAGGGGCAGGTACTCGTGGCTGAGCCGCCGGAAGTCGGCGTCGCCGGTCAGGCGAGCCCTGTCGCGGATCTCCCGCGCCGTCACCAGGGAGGGCAGGGCGGCGAGCAGGGGCTGATGGCGAGCCGCGACGGCGCGCTGGCGCACGCGCAGGAAATCGGCGAAGTCCGCCACCGGCACGTCGTGATCGCGCAGAAAGACCCCGCCGCGCATGCTGTTGAACAGCACGCTGGCGAAGTGATGTGCGCAAACCTCCGGATGGGCCGACAGCTGCAAACCGTCCGCGCTGCCCACGATGCGACGGAGGCTTTCGCTCGCCCGCCCAAGCCCGGCCTCCAACTGGTCCGCCAGGTCCCCTTCCTCGCCCAGGCGGCGGCGCAGGGCGGCGATCCGCACGTGATCCAGGCCGACGTCGCCGACGACGTGCCACCGCAGCGACTCGCCCGCCTCCAGCAGGAGGCTGGAGGTCACGAGATAGTTGCCCCGACCGCCCTTGAGCACGTGCTCCGCGGGGGCGCTGCGTCCGTGCCGGAAGGCCGCGACCGCTTCGCCGGACAGGTGGACCTGGAACCGCGGCAGGCCCAGGCACCAGACTGTGTTGGCCCGCAGCACCTCGAGGGCCTCCGCCCGGTCGGTGATGCCGGCCGTGAGCGAGAAGGTGCAGAGTCCCGTCGCGGGATCCGCTTCGGTCACCTTGTAGGCGTCCACGACGTTGCTCGAGTGCTGATACAGGGAGAGGGGAGCGCCGAAGGGCAGGACGTTTCTCAGCCCGTCCAGGAGGGCCAGCCGGACCGGGGCGTCGCGATGGCTGGTCAGCGTCGCCGTCTTCACCCAACCGAACTCGTCGCACGCCGACCAGCGGTAGCGGAACGCGAGCTTGAGATCGTGGTGGATCTCTTCGAAGACGAGCCGATTGCCGAGGGTGTTCTTGTAGAGGTTGCGTTCGACCGCGGGGTTCTCGTCGTTGGCCGCCGCCAGCGGCTCCCAGTGAATCCGGTCGCCGCCGGCCAGCGTAAGCTGGATCAGCGTCACGGGCCCCGTGTGGTGATGGGCGTCGTGCAACTGGTCGACCGTGCGGTAAGGGAAGAGGCTCCCCTCGGCATCGACGCGGCCCGCGGTGAGGCCGCCGCCGGAGGCCACGAACATCCAGAGATCGGTGTCGCTCGGGAGGCTCATCAGGAAGGGGTCCAGCCGATGGTAGGCGCGGATCCGGTAGTACGCTTCCCCGTCCAGCGCGACGAACTCGCCCGTCGGGGACGCGGGCGGAGCTTTCGCCCGCGCGGGGGCGGGCAGCGGTATCGGCTTGCCTTCCATGGGGCCCCGTCAGCGGATAAAGACGCGGGGGCCGACGCCGTCGACCCCCGCCGGAAAGGGTTCTACTTCACCAGGGCCATGCTTCGCGACACCCGGCCCGCGGCTGTCTTCAGCACGCAACGGTACTGGCCGGCGGGCACGGGCGTCCCCGCGTCGCTGCGCCCGTTCCAGGTCACGACGTGTTCGCCGGCGCCCAGGTCGTCGCGGCGCAAGGTGGCGATCCTGCGGCCCGCGAGGTCGAAGACGCAAAGCTCGACGCGGCTCGGTCGGTCCAGCGCGAATTCGATCTGGGTCGAGGGATTGAACGGGTTCGGATGGTTCTGCCGCAGCGTGGCGCCCGCCAGGGCCTGGCCCGGCACGTCGGTCATGTCGAGGATGTGGAAGCTGAGGTTGTCGTAGAAGACTCCCGACCCCTCGTAGTTCGTCGCCCGATTCAGAAAACCAATCTGCAGAATCTGCCCCACGAGGCTCGCGTCGATCGTGATCGACAGCGAGTATCCCATCCACGTGACGGGCGTGTTGGTCATGTCCGCCGGGATGAAGTTGGTCATGGCGTAGCCGGCGCTGGGATTGATCGTCTTGATGAACGCCGCCGCGGTCGAGCTTCCCTCCAGGTTGCCGAGCTTGGCCTGGAAGTCGAAGACCCAGGTCTGGCCGACGGCGTCCGCCGTCACGACCTGCTCCCGGTAGACGTTGGCCTCGATGATGTTGCCGTCGGCGTGATCGAGGTTCTCGTAGTCGCTGAAGGAGACCAGTTGCTTGGCTCCTTGCTCCACGCCGCCCTCTCCCAGGACGAGCTGGCAGAAGGCGTACCCGTCGTTGGGCGCCGGATAGGGCCCATATCCGTAGAGGTAGGTGACCCCGTCCGGGGCGAAGACGTTGCCGTAGACCAGCCAGCCGTCGTTGGCCAACGCCGTGGCGCTCGCTTGGTTCAGGCTCTCGAAGTCCTGGCTGTAGGGCGTCAGCGCGCGGCCCGCAACGGGAAGCAGGCCGACCAGCCCGGCGATCACAAGGATGGAAACGGCTCGCTCTCGCATCGTGACGACCTCTCTTTCGCTTGGATCCTACGGTTCAAAGACGCTCGGCCGCGGCGTCGCCCGGTGACCGCGCCGCAGGCCCCGTCTTCGGAATGAGGCGTTCGCGTTTGCCGACCCGTTCAAGTGGTTGTCGGATCACGACTCCCGTTCAGGCCGCCCTCGCCGCGCGAGAGAAGGCTTGACAGGAGCGCCATGATCATACACTACGTTCGGAGTCCGAACAAAGCTTTTTTCGAGGCCCGATTCACGAGACCGGTCGCCCCGGACAGGGGCTTTGGCCGGGGGGTGACGCGGCATGCCCAAGCACGATTTCCCAGCGGGATTTCTCTGGGGCGTGGCCACGTCGGCCGCGCAGATCGAGGGAGGCCGGCGCGAGGGCGGCCGCGGCGACTCCATCTGGGACCGCTTCGCCGCGCTCCCGGGAAACATTGCCGACGGTTCCGTCCCCGACGTGGCTTGCGATCACTACCACCGCTGGCGCGAAGACGTCGCGCTCATGAAATGGCTCGGCCTGGGCGGCTACCGGTTTTCGATCGCCTGGCCGCGCGTGTTTCCCGAGGGGCGCGGCCGCGTGAACGTCCCCGGGCTCGACTTCTACGACGCGCTGGTGGATGCCCTGCTGGAGGCCGGCATCCAGCCGTGCCCCACGCTCTACCATTGGGATCTGCCGCAGGCGCTGCAGGAGGCGGGCGGCTGGGGGGAGCGCGACACGGCCGAGGCCTTCGCGCAGTTCGCGACCGTGGTCGCGCGCCGCCTCGGCGACCGGGTTCGCCACTGGACGACCGTCAACGAGCCCTGGTGCGCCGCGACGCTGGGCCACGAGGAGGGAAAGCACGCGCCCGGCCGCTGCGATCCCGCCGAGGCCCTGCGCGCGGGCCACCACCTTCTCTTGGCGCACGGCCTGGCGACCGCGGCCATCCGGCGCGAAGTCCGGGCGGCGCAGCTGGGGATCGTGTTGATCCACTGCCCGGCCCACGCGGCCTCCGACAGCGCGGCCGATCGGGACGCGGCCCGCTGGTTCGACGGCTTCTTCAATCGCTGGTACCTGGATCCTGTTTTCCGGGGCGATTATCCCGCCGACGCGCTCGCCGACCGGGTGGCGCTGGGACACCTGCCCGCTCCGGAGCTGCCGTGCGTCAAGGAGGGCGATCTGGCGCTCATCGCCGCGCCGCTCGATTTCCTGGGACTGAACTATTACAGCCGCGCCGTCGTGCGGGCCGGCCCGCACCAGCGCCCCGTGGACGCGCGCGGCGCGCCGCCCGCAGAGCTGACCGACATGGGGTGGGAGGTCTATCCCCAGGGGCTGCACGAGAGCCTGCTGCGGATCCATCGCGAGTATCGCCCGCGCCGGATCTACGTGACCGAGAACGGGGCGGCGTACACCGATCGAAGCGATGCCCGGGGCCGCATCGCCGACGCGCGCCGCATCGCCTACCTGCGCGCTCATCTGCTGGCGGCCCGCCGGGCCATCGCCGACGGCGTGCCGCTGGCGGGCTACTTCGTCTGGTCCCTGCTGGACAACTTCGAATGGGGCTTCGGATACACGAAGCAGTTCGGCCTCTATGCCGTCGAGCCAGAGACTCTGCGGCGCATCCCCAAGGACAGCGCCTTCTGGTATCGTGACGTCGTCTCGGCCAATGCCGTCCCCGACCAGCCCGCTCCCCAGACCCGAGGAGAATCCCGTGCAAGCGAACCTTAGCGGCAACACGCGCCGGGTCCGCCAGGCCATCGTGGTTTGGGCCCTGCTACCCATCCTGTCGGCGGCAGGAGCCGCCGCCCAACCGGACGCCCACGGCTTGCAGGACATCCGGGTCGTGACCGACGCGGCCGGCTCTCGCCTGCAGGTCGACGGCCTGGACTTCATGGTCTTCGGGATGAACTGGGACTACACGCCGATCGGTCAGAACTACACCTACAGCCTGTGGACCAAGCCGGACGACATCATCGAGGCCGCGCTGGCCAGGGAGATGCCCCTGCTCAAGGCCATGGGGGTCAACACCATCCGACACTACGTGGGCATGCCTCCCCGCTGGGTGCGGTTCATCTACGAGAAGTACGGGATCTACACGATCATCAACCACACGGTCGGGCGCTACGGCTTGACCATCGACGGCGTGTGGCGCCCCGCGACGGATTACAGCGACCCGCGGGTGCGACAGATTCTGAAGGCCGAGTTGGCCGCCGTCGTGGACCAGTTCCGGGACACGCCGGGCGTCTTGATGTGGCTGCTGGGCAACGAGAACAACTACGGGCTGTCGTGGTCCTCGTTCGAGATCGAGGCCCTGCCAGAGGGCGAGCGGGACGCCGCGCGGGCGCGCCACCTCTACTCCCTCTTCGGCGAGATCATCCGCGACATCAAGCAGCGCGATCCCCACCGGCCGGTGGCCATGGCCAACGGCGACGTGCAGTACATCGACCTCGTCGCCCAGGAGTGCCAAGGCCTGGATGTCTTCGGGGCGAATGTCTATCGCGGCGTTTCGGCGCGCGACCTCTTCCAGGTCGTGCGCGACAAGCTGGGCGTGCCGGCCCTGTTCACCGAATTCGGAGCCGACGCGTTCGACGCCGTCGCGATGACGGAGGACCAGGCGACGCAGGCGCGCTACCTGCTGGGGCAGTGGCGCGAGATCTACGAACAGTCGGCCGGCAAGGGCCGCGTCGGCAACGCCATCGGCGGGCTGATCTTCCAGTGGAGCGACGGGTGGTGGAAATACCTGCAGGAGAGCCGGCTGGACATCCACGACGCCAACGCGTCGTGGCCCAACGGCGGTTACGCGGAGGATTACCGCGAGGGCGATAACAACATGAACGAGGAGTGGTGGGGCATCGCCGCCAAGGGGCGGCCCGATTCCCGCGGGCTGTACGACGTGTACCCGCGCGCCGCCTACTACGCCTTGCGCGACGCCTTCCGCCTGCCGCCCTACGCCGCGAGCACGGATCTGGCGGCCATCCGGGCCCATTTCGACCGCATCACCCCCATGGGCGCCGCGCTGGAGGCCAGGGGCGTGGCCGCCGCCCGCCAGACCGATCTGCTGGGCAAGGTGCGCGTGTCGGGGCTGCGGATGGAGTTCGAGACTTACAGCACCGGCGGCGAGGACGTCAGCACGCCGGACGTCGACGCGCCGCAGACCTCCTATCCCGCCTTCCGGGGCTTCGATCACGGGCAGTCGTTCTACGCCGACCTCGAGGCCAAACCGAGCGAGGCGTTGATCGGCACGCTGTCCCTGAACGTGCTGGGCCGCGTGCCGCAGAACCCCATCGACGAGATCTTCTACGAGAATCGCGGCAGGCCGCGCACCGCCCAGGACGTCGACGGCGAACCCGTCGAGCTCGCGTCTCTCGAGCGGGTGAAGGTGTATAGGGCTTCGATCTCGTGGGACGACCGCTGGTTCAACCTGGATGGCTTCTACCGCACCGGCCATCTGCACTGGCAGTACGAAGGCGACTTCTTCGGCCTCTACCGCGACGCTTTCTACGGCGAGAACGTGGACATCTACAACGGCGAAGCGCCGATCGGCTTCGAGGTCGCCGGCAAGAAAACCCTGCGGGGCCTGAAGGTGGCCTTCGGACCGCAGCTCTGGTGGGGCGCCAATCCGGCGATCTTCGTCAAGTACAACCGGTCCCTGGGCGGGATCCAGTGGACGGGCATCTTCCAGGAGGACTTCTCGCAGCAGAACGAGCTGACCAGCTCCGCGGCCATCCCGATCCGGACCAGCCGCAAGGCTTCTCTCCAGCTCCAGACCCGCCTGGGCCCGTTCGGGCTCGAGGGCGGGGTCCTCTGGTCCGGGCAGCCCCGCGAGGGGGAGACCTTTCAGCTGGTGGACGACGACCTCCGGGATTCAGGGGAATCCATCCTGCCCGAGGACATCCGGGAGGACACCGTCGAGCCCGCGGACGCCTTCGGCTTCAAGGGCAAGCTGACCTGGCAGAAGGGTCGCTGGAACTGGTACGGGCAGGGGGCCTACATGGGACTGGTGGCCGACGCCGGCCCGACCGCCATCCCCACCTACACCGGTTGGGGGCTGAAGGACGGCGGCTCCGGCAATCAGGTCAATGCCCTCACGGGCCTGGCGGTCAGCCGCGGCAATTGGCAGTTCGGCCCCAACTTCCTCTGGCAAAAACCGCTCGTGGGCCCCATGCCCCACGCGGACGATCTGCTGTACACTGCCGGCCGGCCGCGCAACGTCCTGGACGACCCCTTCGCGGTGCGCGACAACCGCGAGACGACCGCCGGCGAGATCATGGTGACCTACGACCCCACGCCCGCGACCTGGATGTGGACGTGGGACAGCGACGTCCGGGAGGACGCCGACCTGGCCGCCAGCCTCGGGTTCATGGTCAAGCGCCACCACACGACCGCCGACGCGGGCCTCTTCATCTCCGAGGAGAGCACCGTGTACGCCTTTCCCGGCGGAACTCCGGCCCGTGATCTGTGGGAGGTGCGGTGCCGCGTCGTCAATCGCTTCGGCGCGGCCACGCGCCTGATCAGCCACCTCTATTTCGGGACCGCCGAGCCCAACGGCGCCGACGAGCGCCTGCTCAAGCGGTTCGGCTTGGAGAGCCGGATCGCCTGGCCCGACGTGGCGCTGGCGGGCGTCGTGAAATTCAACGACCACGGCCCCTACGACTATCATCGCGACCACAATCTGACCTATCCCCTGCAGGCGATGGCCGACCTTTCCTACAACCTGGGCGAGATCCGCTGGTTCGGCCTGCCGCAGACGCGGCTGGGCGTGCGGACGACCTATCGCACCCTGGACCGCCACTCCAACCGGTACCAGCCGGAAGGAGTGGCCGAGCCGGAGGCTGGAGAGCTCTATCCGGAAGGCTTGCCCGAGGGGCGGGAGTGGGAGATCAGGACCTACCTGCACCTGGCCATCTAGCGCCTCAGCCGGCGGTGTCCTCGCGGCAGTCGGCGGCCGGCGCCGGGACGGAAGGAAAGAGGCGGGAGTCGGCGAGCGCGGCTTTCAGGACCAGCGTGGCCGCGCCGATAGCGATGGTCTGGAGGCCCAGTTCGCTGGCGCGGATCTCCGCGGCGGCGACGGAACTGACGAGCGTGCGACTCTTGACCGTTTCCCGCAACGGGTCGAGCAGCAAATCGCCCAGCCGGGCGAGATTTCCGCCCAGGATCACCATGGAGGGATTCAGCAGGTTGAGCAGGCTGGCGACGGCGCGGCCCAGGTGGGTGGCGGCCTCCTGGGCCACCCGCAAGGCGAGGGGGTCGCCGGCGAGGGCCGCGTCCTCGATCTCGTCGATCGTGTTCGCGCGGCCGGCCAGCTTGCTGTCGGGGAACTCGGCGCCCAGTTCGGCGGCGCGAGCGACCAGGGCCGGTCCGCCGATCAGGGTGGCGAGACAGCCGCGCAAGCCGCAGACGCACGGCTTGCCCTGCGGATCGATGGCGATGTGGCCGATTTCCCCCGCCACGCCCGTGGCGCCGCGGTAGATCTCCCCGCCGATGACGTGCCCGGAGCCGACGCCGGTGGCGACCTTGATGTAGGCGAGGTCGCCGACGTCCCGGCCCGCGCCCCACCAGTGCTCGGCCAGCGCGCCGAGATTGGCGTCGTTGTCGACCATCAAGGGCACGCCGTGCTCGCGGGCGAGCTCGTCCAGGCCGAGTCGCCCGTCCCACTCCGGCAGCACGATCCTCGAGAGACGATCGGGGCGCGTGGGGTCCACGGGGCTGGGCACGGCGACGCCGATCCCGACCAGCGGGCGCGCGCGCCCCGCGGGGGCGTTGCGGCAGAGCCGGCAAAGCGCCGCGATGAGCCGGCGCGTGCCGTGCGGGTCGGTGCGGACCGGGTGCTCCCGGGATTCCCAGGCGAGCACGCGGCCGCGCAGATCGGTCAGCGCGACCACCAGGTGCGCCGCGCCCATCTCGATGCCCAGGATGACGCAGGCCTCGTCCTGGAATTCCAGGAGGATCGGGCGGCGCCCGCCCTGCGACGGCCCCTCGCCGACCTCGGCGACGATGCCCATCGGGAGGATCTCGTTGATGATCTCGGAGACCGTGGAGCGGGACAGGTTCGCGTGCCGCGCGATTTCCGCGCGCGACATCCGGCGCTGCTGCCAGATCAGGCGCAGCACGGCGTCGGCCAGAGGGCGCGGCCGGCCCGGATCGGTGCGCCTGAGGCCCTTCCAGGTCAGGTTGTCGTTGTTCATCCCGCCAGTCCCCTCACGCCCGAGCGTCCCGCGTCGCCCCGATCCTAGTTGTGCCAGTAGACATTATCCACCAGCACCAGCACGGCGTCGCTCGTGCTGAGCACGAGCTGTCCGATGTTCTCCCAGGGAGCAGGCGAGGGAGGCTGGAAGGTGAAGGCCTCCAGGGGGATCTCCAGCGACGACCAGACGCCGGCCCCGAACGCCGGCGCGGTTCTCTCGTCGAGCACCAGGTCCTGCGTCTGCACGCCGTAGCTGAGGCTCGGGGGAAAATCGACAAACTTGATTTTGAAGTTGGTCCCGGCGGGCGCGTACACGTCCATGTGGAAATGGGTCATGGCGGAGGCGTCGATCTTCTGGGTCATGAACTCGATGCCCACGAAGTTGAGATTGGCGTACATCCTGGTGTTGTCGCCCGCGACCGCGTACTCCTCGTCCTCCGCCGTCGACCACCGCCAGTGGGTGTTCCAACTGTCCACCGGGACGTCCGCGTAGGCGTCGCTGTACAGCGAGATCACGCGCTCGGCGGGGATGGCGGGGACTTGCGCGGCGGCGACCGGCGGGCGGTATCCGCTCAGGGTGACCGATCCCTGGACCGCGACCGTGTCCAGCTTGGCCGTGACGGTCGCGTCGCCCACGCCGACGATCTCGATCCCGCGGCGGGTCACGGCCGCCACCGCGGGGTTCGTGGACAGGAAATCGAAATAACCGGGCAAATGGTCCACCACGACGTCGACGCCGTTCACGTCGAACGTGGTGCGCGTGCCCTGCAGGCGCACGGTCGAACCGATGAAGTACTGCTTGCCGCTCGAAGGCATGAAGGGCCGCGGGTTGGCGATGTCGTCGCGCGCGGCGAAGCGGATCTCGTCGAACCAGATCTCGTGGCCTTGCGGGCGCAGGCTTTCCCAACCCTCGGCGAAGGTGAAGAGGCCCCGTTCGGCGATCAGCTTGGCCGGCGACGGCACGGGCACGACGACCAGCGTCCAGTCGGTCGTCAGGGGAACGCCCGCGCGGCTGGCCTCGTGGAGCGAGGTGCCGGTGTTGTCGTTGCCGAAGCCCGCCACGTTGAGGGTGCAGCTCACGCTCGCCTTCGCGTAGAAGGTCAGGGCATTGAAGTCGACGAGGTCCCTGACGGCCGTCGCGGTCAAGACTCCCCCCGCATAGGCGCCCAGCGCGGAGTCCTGGGGGGGCACGACGACTTTCAGGGACGTCCGGTCGCCGACCGCATAGAGCGAGTCCGGGCTCAGGGCGTACGCGTCGGTGCCCGCGAAGGCTTGGAAGTAGACGTCCGCGCCGAAATTCTCGCCGTCCGTGAAGACGAGCGAGTCGACGGGCGCGCGCGCGATCGGCAGGCCCGTCAGGTCCCGGTCGCTGCACCCGGCGCCCAAGATCAGCGCGGCGAGGGCCGCCCAGGTGAGCAGATGACGTCCGATCATTTTCACGGGGAGCCTCCGGGATCAACGCGGACGGCGGGCTCGGTCGCCATGTCGGCGCCCCGTGCCCATCTTTGTGCGGTCACCGATCAAAGCATGCCTCAGGCCGCCGGGCCTGTCAAGTCGCGCCGGCGGGCCGCCGATCGCGCGCGCCGCGCGGCCGCCCCCGCCACGCCGCCGGACCCATCACCAGGACCGACGCCGCCAGTCCCGGGAAGATCGGCTCCAGGCCGAGGAACGCGCCGCCGCGCCCCGCGGCGAGCCAGCCGAGGGCGACCGCGCCCGACAGCCCCATCGACCACAGCGCCGCGCGCGCCGGAATCCGCAGCGAGGTGTGCGCCAGGGCCAGCGGCAGCAGCAGCACCGGCGTGCCGACGCTGCCGAGGTGGTGCCACAGCTGGATGACCGAACGCGCCCACAGCGCCAGCGCCACGGCGTAGACCGCCGTCAGGAGCAGACACCAGCGGATCGCCGGGATCGCCGCCGCGTCGTCGTCGCCCCAGGCGGGGCCGGCGCCGTGGTGCGCCCGCAGGCGCCGGATGATGTCGCGGCCGATCGCCGCGGCGCTCAGGAACGCGTAGTCGTCGACCGTCGACACGATCGTCGCCAGCAGCCCGACCGTGAACAGCCCCTGCCAGACGGGCGCCAGCGTGCGTCTGGCCAGCTCCGGGAACGCGGCCACCGGATCGGCGAGGTCCGGCAGCGTGGCGCGCGCGTAGAGGCCGGCCGTCGTGGTGAGGAAATCGAACAGCACCCAGAAGGCGATCGAGATCAGCACGCCGCGCCGGGCGGTGCGCTCGTCGCGCGCGGCGTGGCAGCGCAGGTAGAAGGCCGGCTCCACGAGCGTGGCCAGCGCGATGAAGTACCACACGAGCACGGCCTGCGCGCCGCGCCCGCCGTCCCAGGTCAGGTGCGTCGCGGGCAGGGCGTCGCGCAGGAAGGCCCAGCCGCCGTATTTCTGCGCGCAGGCCGGCACCAGGATCAGGAAGGCGACGAACATCAGCACGAAGTGCACGATGTCGGTGCCGATGATGGCGCGCATCCCGCCGCGAAAGACGTACGCCACCGAGAGCAGCGCGCCCAGCGACACGCCGATCCAGAGCGGCCAGCCCAGGGACAGGTGCACGAGGGAGCCGAGCATGAGCACGTAGGAGGCCGGCGCGGTCATGACGAACACCATCGCGGCGCCCGCGACGGCGGCGGACAGGCCGTAGCGCGCGTGGAGCTGATCCGGGATGCTCAGGGCCCGGCTGCGTCGCGCGCGGCCGGCCAGCAGCCAGGCGAAGAGGGCCGCGGCCGCGTAGTACGGCACGCCGAACACCAGCCAGTTGCTCACGCCGTGGCGCCAGGCGTATTCGCCCACGCCCAGGATGCCCCCGTACCAGGTCGCCACCAGCGTCATGACGAAGGCCGGCAGCGTCAGCCGCCGCCCGAGGGCGATGTACTCGGCCGCCCCGCCGCGCCGGCGGCGGAACAGGCGGGCGACCGCGTAGATCAGGAACAGGGCGTAGACGACGAGCGCGGTCATCGGCGGCGGGCCCTCGCGCCCGGACGGCGGCGCGCCGTCATGCCGGCCAGCCCTGTCGCTGCACCGTGACCAGGAGCGAGCCGGCAGTGACGGCGATGCGCAGCGGCGGCGCGAGCACGCGGTTCGAGATCGTCGCCGGCCCGCCCACCTTGACGATGCCCCGCTCGAGGCTCCAGGCCGCGTTGTGGACCGCGACGCCCGTGGCCGGTCCGGCCAGCGGCAACAGGGAGAAGAGCGTGCCGGGCGGCAGCGGCCAGGCGACCTGCTCGCCGGGGCCGAGCCGCACGGCGTCGTGCTGCGGATCGGTCAGGCACAGCCGCAGCGCCCCGGCGAAGCGCTCGCACAGGCCGCAGTTGAAGAGCGTGTGATCGAGACGGTCGCCCGTCGCGCCCAGCAGCACAGCCTCGGCGACCTTCTGCGCGACGAGCCAGCGCAGCGCCTTCTCCGCGTCCGTCGTGTCCTGCGACGGCTCGCGCAGCCAGCGGGTGGGGCCGCCGCCGTCGATCACGCGGCCGGCGAGCGTGTCGAAGTCGCCGATCACGACGTCGGGTCGGCGCGGCAGCGTCTCGTGCGGCCAGCCGGCGGCGTCGCAGCAGACCAGCAGATCGGCGCCCGCCAGCCAGTAGTCCAGCAGCGCCGCGGAGGGAGGCGGGCCGTCGCAGAGCACGAGGGCCCGGCGGCCGCGCTTCGGGAAGATCGGACTGCGGTCGCCCGTCGCGATGTCCGTCTCAGAATTCGTAGCGCACCCCCGCGAGCCAGTTGCGGCCGGCGGCCGGGAACACGTGGTTGCCGGGGTCGGCCGCGTCCCACTCGTCCCAGTACCCGCCCGTGGCGTACGCCGCGTCAAGCACGTTCCGCACGCGCAGATCCAGGCGCGCGCCGGCCAGCGCGCCGCCCGTCGCCCGCCCCAGATCCCAGGCGGTCGCGACGTCCAGCGTGGCCCACGGCGCGAGCGTGCGCGCGGCGAGGCCCGTGTTGTCGAGCTGCTGGCGGCCCGCGCCGCGCAGGCGCAGCGTCGTGGTCGCCCAGCCCCAGTCCGAGGCGACGGAGGCGCTCGCCAGCCAGCGCGGGAACCCGGCGATGGGGTTGCCGCCGTAGTCGCGCGGCTCCACGCCCACGACCTCCCAGCTCTCCGGATCGTAGACGGTCTCGAGATACGTGTACGCGTCGAACTCGTCCCAGCTGCGCGAGAAGGCCGCGCGCAGCTCGTGCCGGCCCGCCAGCCGCGCCGTCAGTCCGGCCTCCAGGCCGCGGTGCAGCGTCCTGTCGGCGTTGCCGCGCACGGGGCTGCCGTTTTCGTCGAGCGCGCCGGCCGCGACGATCTCGTGCGTGAAATCCATCCAGTAGCCGTTCAACGTGCAGGAGACGTCGCGCCCGCGCCACGCCAGGCCGCCTTCCCAGTTCACGACCTTCTCCTCGCGCACGATGGGGTCGGACCACGCCAGGTACGCGACGCTCGCGCCGTCGTCCGACGGCACGGCTTGCCATTGGCGGAACAGCGGGTGCGCCCCGAGGTCGTAGGCGTCCTGGAAGGCGTCGAAGAAATCCGCGTCGGCGGGCTCCCGTCGCGCCACGCCCACGTGCCCGTACAGGCCGAGCCGTCCGCCCAGCGGCCGCGCCGGCGTCTCCCAGAACAGGCCGCCCTTGGGGTTGAACCAGTCGTAGGCCACGCTGAACGCGTGGCGGGGCGCGAGCTGCGCGTCGGCGGCGTCCACGGCGCGGAAGTTGCCGACCTCGTTCTGCAGGAAGTCGTAGATCTTGTGCTGCACCTGCAGGTCGAGCAAGAGCGTGAGGCCGCCCACGATCTCCCACTGTTCGTTCAGGTAAGCCGACCAGGCGCGCTTGTCCCCCTCGTAGTCGGCGTACTTGAGGCCGTCCAGCGTGACGTCGGGCGTGAAGCCGGCGGCCGCGATCACGCTGCCCCAGTGGTTGCTGTGGAACGTGTACCAGTCGCCCCCCGCGACGAGGCGGCCGCCGCGGTGCGAGACCAGCAGCTGCGGGACCCAGCCGAGCTGATCCTTCCGCACGTGCTTGCGCCGGACCAGGTCGACCTCCGCCTCCGGCGCGAGCCCCAGCCACCAGTCCAGGCTGTAGTCGCGCGCGATCTGGCCCGCGCGGAAGTTTTCGTAGAAGCCCTCGCCGTGGATCAGGAACGCCGAGTTGCGCAGCAGCACCCGGTCCGAGACCCGCCAGCGCCAGTGCAGCTCGTAGTGGGGCTGGCGGAAGTCGTCCACGGCGTTGTGGTAGGTCTCGGGGTTCCAGGTGCGAGCGCTCGCGAGCGTGAGCGGCCCGACGCCGTACCAGGCGTGATGGGTCAGCTCGCGGCCGGTATAGATGTTGGCCTGCAGCTGATGGCCCGGCGCCACGTACTGCCCGCTCCAGAACACCGACCACTGGTCGGACGCCGAGCGCTGCCGGTAGCCTTCGCTCGCCAGGTGGCTCACCCGCAGCTGCGTCGCGCAGCGCCCGCCGAGCAGGCCGGTCTGCCAGGTCAGGCTCTGTTTGGCGGTCCCGTAGCTGCCCGCCTGCAGCGCCAGGCGGCCTTGAGGCTCGCTCGCCAGCAGCTCCGTGATCAGGTTGACCGTGCCGCCGACCGCGGTCATGCCGCCCATCGAGTTCGTGACGCCGCGCTGCACCTGGATGTCCTCGAGCGACTCGGCCAGGTCGGGCATGTCGACCCAGTAGACCTGGTGGTCCTCCGGGTCGTTGAGCGGGATGCCGTTGATCATCACGCCGACGCGGCGCTGGTCGAAGCCGCGCACGTTCAGGTAGGTGTAGCCGACGCCGTTGCCCGCGTCGCTGCTCGCGTAGACCCCGGGCAGGTCCTCGAGCAGCAGCGGCACGTCGCGTTCGTCGGCGCGCGCGACGATCTCCTCGCGCGTGAGGTTGGTCTGGCTCAGGTGCGCGTCCTGCCCGTAGCGGGACGCCGTGACCACGACCTCGTCGCCGGCGTAGATCGCCGGCGTCAAGCGCACCTCGACCGTCTCGTCGCGCGACGGGTCGACGCGCAGCAGCGCCGGCTCGTAGCCCACGTGCGTGACGACGAGCGTGAAAGGCGCGGCGGGAGCGTCCTTGAGCGCGAACAGGCCATCCGCCGCGGCGATGGTGCCGGCGCGGCTGTCCTGGGCGAACACGTTGGCGTTGGGCAGCGGCCGGCCGGTCTCGGCGTCGACCACGCGGCCGAGCACGACGCCGGCGGAGCGGGCGGGCGCCGGACCAAAGAAAACGAGAGCGGCGAGCATGGCGGCGAGGCGCGAGGGGACCATGGCCGGACCTCCGGGCGCTGAAGAGGACGCCGGAGCCGGCTTCGCACGACAAACGGCCGGCTCCGGAAGGGGCCGGCCGCGCGCGCCGCGTTGAGATTGCCCGTTTCCCTACGCCGGTACGACCCGGTTCAGGTTCGGAGGGTCTCTCTCAGGCCCTTTCGGGCCACCCCTAACGGTGCCGGTGCAGCATAGCACGCGGCGGCCTTGCGTCAAGCCGCGCGCATTCGCGCCTTGCAGCCGCCGGCCGCTGGCCCGAGGATGGGGGCATGGACGAGGAGCGCCGCACGGAACTCGACGACCTCGGCCGGTCCGGCGGCCCGCCCCCGGCGTTGCTGGCCTTCGCGCGCGACGCGCGCCTGTTCTGCCGGCGGCGCGAACAGATCGAGCGTCTGGAGGCGGTCCATCGCGCCGTGCCGCTGCTGCCGGACGAGTTGTACCGGCCGCCCGTGCCGGCCGATGTCGCGGTCCGGCGCGGCAGCCTGCGCGTGACGGAATTCCTGCCCGACGGACGCGAGGTCACGCGGGCCGTGCTGCAGGCCGGCGCCTTCCTGCGCGCGCGGGCCTGGGCGCCGGACGCCGCGACGCCCGACGCCGCGGGCCGCCCCCCGGCGCCCTGGCACGATCTGTCCTACGTTGTGCTGATGGCCCTCGACGAGGCGCAGCTCTGGGAACTGCCGCCGGGCACGCTCGACGAGCCCGCGGCCCCGCGGCCGTGAACGCCCGCGGCCCCGGCGCGCGCCAGAGGTGGCGATGACCAGCCGACCGAAACCCCAGGTGGTCCTGTGCATCCTCGACGGCGTGGGCTGGCGCCCGGACGCCGAGACCGGCAACGCCGTCGCGCTGGCCCGTCCCCGCTTCTATGCCTCGCTGCTGGCGCGGTACCCGCACACGACGCTGCGCTGCTCCGGACTCGACGTGGGCCTGCCCGCCGGCCAGATGGGCAACAGCGAGGTGGGGCACCTGACCATCGGCGCGGGACGCGTCATCGACCAGGAGCTCAACCGCATCTCGCGCTCGCTCGCCTCCGGCGAGTTCGAGCGCCTGCCCGCCTGGACCGACTTCGGCGCGCGCGTGAAGGCCGGCAGCGGCCGGCTGCACCTGCTCGGGTTGGTCTCGCCGGGCGGCGTGCACTCCCACACCGATCACCTGTACGGCATCGTCGCGCGCGCGAAGGCCGCCGGGGTGCGCGAGGTCTTCGTGCACGCCTTCCTCGACGGGCGCGACACCGACCCGCAGGCCGGGCTGGGCTACGTGGAGGATCTGCGGGCGGAGCTGGCGCGGATCGGGGCCGGTAGGGTGGCGACGGTCATGGGGCGCTACTACGCCATGGACCGCGACAAGCGCTGGGACCGCGTGCAGAAGGCCTGGCGCGCCCTCGTGCACGGCGAGGGGGTCCTCGCGGACGACCCCGCGCACGCGATCCGCGCCTCCTACGCGGGCGGCGTGACCGACGAGTTCGTGCTGCCGGTCGTGATCACGGACGCCGGCCGCCCCGTCGCCACGGTGGCCGACGGCGACGGCGTCCTGTTCTGGAACTTCCGCGCCGACCGCGCCCGCGAGCTGACCTGGGCCTTCAACCAGGACGACTTCAGCGGCTTCGCGCGGCCACGCCGGCCGCGGGTCGCGTATCTCTGCCTGACGTCCTACGACGAGACGCTGAAGCTGCCGGTGCTCTACGCGGCGCAGGCGCCGCGGGACATCCTGGCCGACGTGCTGGCGGCCCACGGCGCCCGCAACCTGCGCGTTGCCGAGACCGAGAAGTACGCCCACGTCACCTACTTCTTCAACGGCGGCCGCGAGCAGCCCTATCCGGGCGAGGAGCGCATCCTGATCCCGTCGCCCCAGGTCGCCACCTACGATCTGCAGCCGGAGATGAGCGCGCCCGGCGTCGCGCGAGCCGTGATCGAGCAGGCGGCCCTCGGCGCGCACGACGTGATCGTGGTCAACTTCGCCAACGGCGACATGGTGGGGCACACCGGCGTGCTCGCGGCGGCCGTGCAGGCCGTGCAGACGCTCGACGTGCTGCTGGCCGCCCTGATCCCGCCGATCGTCGAGCGCGGGGGCACCGTGCTGGTCACCGCCGACCACGGCAACTGCGAGGAGATGATCGCGCCCGACGGCCGGATCCTCACGGCCCACTCCCTCAACCCCGTGCCGCTGGTGGCCGTGTCCACGGCGCTGGCGGGACGCCGCGACGCCATCCCGCCGGGCCCGCACGCGCTGGCCGATCTCGCGCCGACCGTGCTGAAGCTGCTGGATCTGCCGCAACCCCAAGCCATGACGGGAATTCCGCTGCTTTGACCTCTCCGCGTCCGGGCGCCGCGGGGGGCCACTTCGGCCCCCGCGCCGTGGACAGGGGGGGGTGATGGTGCTAGAATGCCCCTTCAACGCCAACGGTCCCAAGACCGCGCGCTTTCGCAACCTGGAGGTGGGCCTATCGCGTTGACCGCTTCCGCGCACGCATATTGAGGGGTTTCTCGCAGTCAGCCGGCGGCAGGCCTTTCCGCTGTTCAGCGTTCCGCACTTGACGCTGTACCGTTCGTCCCTGCGCCACCCCCTTTGCAAGGAGACCCGAGGCATGAAACAGGTTCTCTGGGGCGTCGCTCTGTGCGGCTGCCTGTTCGCGTTGGCGCCGATGACATCGGCCCAGGTGATCTCGATAGACACGATCCAGTACTACAACCCCCTGACCGGAGCCCCCTCCAGCCCGTACGCCGGGCAGGTCGTCACGGTCGAGGGCCAGATCTACGTGGTGAAGGGCACTTACAACTCCGGCACGCACTACATCCAGGGCTCGGACGGGGGCATCCAGTTCTTCTCCTCGACCGCCCCGGCCTTGGTCTACGGCGATCGCATCCAGGTCACGGGCACCGTGGCGCTGTATTCGGGAGAGATCCAGCTTTCGCCCGTGACGAACATCGCCTTCCTGGGCAACGAGCCCGAGCCGGCGCCCCTGGTCAGGACCATCAACGCATTGCGGACCGACTTCGAGAACGTCGGCAGCTTCGTCCAGACCGAGGGCTACGTGGCCACGGCGCCCGCGGGCGGGCAGTTCAAGCTGCACAGCGGCGCCGGCGACAGCATCATCGTGTACATCGACTACGACACCGGCATCGACCTGACCGGCATCGCCGTGGGCGACTACCTCGCGGTCAAGTCACCCTGCGTCATGTACAACGGCCTCGTCGAGCTGAAGCCGCGCAAGCAGTCCGATATCATCACGCCGTTCCCGGTCATCGAGAGCGTGGCCGCCGCCAACTGGACGCCGACCTCGACCCAGCCGATCGCGATCTCGGCCTCGATCTTCGACAACGACGGCACGGTGGTCAGCGCCCGGCTCTACTACCGCAACAGCGCCGGCGACAGCCTCGGGGCCTTCGTCTCGGTGGCCATGAGCAACAGCGGCGACACCTGGACCGGCACCATTCCGTCGCCCCACAACCTGCGCCAGGTGGACTACTACCTCGAGGCCACGGACAACGACGCTCGCGTCACGAAGAACCCGGCCGCCGCGCCGGGCGCGTTCTACTCCCTGGCGATCGGCTTCACGCCGATCTACGACATCCAGTACGTGCATCCCGACACCGTCAGCACGTACAGCTCGCTGTACGGCATGTGCGTGAACGTGGATGCCATCGTCACCTACGGGACCGGCGAAGCCGGCGCCGTGAGCCGGTTCGTCATCGAGGACGCCGAGGGCGGGCCGTTCAGCGGCCTGTTCGTGTACGAGGGGTCGGGCACCTACGGCACGGTGCTGCCCGGCGACCGCGTGCAGATCGGCGGCTACGTGGACGAGTTCTACGGGTTCACCGAACTGCAGCCGCACGTGGGCGCCGCGGTGAAGCTCGTGTCGTTCGGCAACGATCTGCCGCCCGTGATATACGCCCGCACGCGCGATCTGGCCGACAACACGATCGGCACCGACGGCAACGGCCGCATGGGCGAACAGTACGAGGCGTGCATGGTGCGCACGATGGCCGCGGCCCTCGTCGACACCCTCGGCTACGGCAACTACATCATCTCGGACACGGGCGCGCGGGCCGACTCCGCGCTCGTGGACCCGCTGGTCGCGCTGACCTACCAGCCGATCATCGGCGACTACCTCATCGTCGAGGGGTGGATGGACTACGCCGGCGCCATGTACCGCCTGCGCCCCGTGCGCGACGAGGACATCGTGGCCGGGCTGACCGGCGCCGGCGAATCGCTGCCGCAGGTGCTGCCCGCGGGCGGCTTCGTCAGCGTCGCGCCCAACCCGTTCAATCCCAAGACCGACATCGAATTCGCGCTGACCAGGCCCAACCTGGTGCAGCTAAACGTCTATAACCTGCGCGGCCAGCTCGTGCGCAAGCTCGCCGGCGGCCTGCTCGAGGCGGGCTCGCACGAGGTCGCCTGGGACGGCACCGACGATTTCGGCGCCCGCGTCGGCAGCGGCACCTATTTCGCCCGCCTGCGCATCGGCACCGAGGTGCTGCAGGTGCAGAAGATGCAAATGGTGAAGTAGCCGCGCGGCTTCCCGGCGGTGAAGGGCGGCCCCGACGCGCGCGGCGCGGCGGGGCCGCCGCGCATGGCGGAGAGCGCGGCATTCAGTTGCGATTGTTCGAAGATGTATTATTTTAGGGCGCGATCCGCGTCCGGTTCTCATTGGATGGGGGATGCGCGTCCCCGGAGGGAGTGGGGCCTTGAGCGAGACGAATCTGGTCAACGTGACCGAGAGCGCGGCGTCGGCCCTGGGCGGCCTCAATTTCGCCGCGGAAGGCGGCAGCGCGATCCGGGTCTACTTCATGGGCTTTGGGTGAGGCGGACCATCCCTCGGGATGGCTCTGGATGAGCCGAAGACGGAAGACAGCGTGTTCGACGTGGGCGGCTGCAAGTTCCTGCTCGCCCCCGACGTGACGGAAGTGGTCCGGCAGATGGGCGGCGTGCAGGTCGATTACGTAGACGAGCCGCAGCGCAAGGGCTACACCATCCAGGTCGTCGATCGCAACTGCGGCGGCTGCGAGTGCGGCAGCTGACATCGCGCGGATAGAAGGCGGGGGCCGCGCGGCGCAGGTGGGCCGTGAAAGGGCGGGAGGGGACCTTGGGTCCCCTCCCGCGTTCACGTCGAGGCTTTGAGCGCGCCAGCGGCGCGGTCATTCAGTAGCGATCCTCTTCCTCGTCTTCGTCGGGCGAGTCATCGTCGTCTATCAGATCCTCGTCTTCGAATTCCTCGCCCTCGAGATCCTCCTCGAATTCGGCCTCCTCGCCAGCCTCCATGTCCTCTTCCCACTCGTCACGGCAGTCGTTCGAACAGAACGTCATGTTCTTGAAGCGAATCGGCTTGCCCGTGACTTCGTCGCCACACCAGGCACACTCGATCATCGCGGAGTACCTCCCAGCAATCCACGGTGCTCGCGCCCGCGACGGCCGGCCTCGCTGCGCGCCGCCGCGCCTCCTGCGGCGAGCCGGGGACAGCGCCGGGCCGGTTTTCCGCTCCGCAGAGCCCCGAAACCCGTGCCCCCGCCGCTCACGGCGCGAATGAATACACGGATGACGCGGGAGCGCAAGGGGGGAAACAGAAGATTTTCCGGCCTCAGGCCCGGCGTGCGGCCACGATGTAGGCGACCCAGGCGGGCGAGGCGTCGCCGCGCTTGCCCGGCCGGAAAACCCCGTTGGGCTCGCCCGACCGGTCGGCCCCCTCCCAGTAGACCACCGAGTCGGCAAACCCCGCTCTTTGCAGCAGTTCACGCGTTTCCGGCAGCGACCACAGCCGCCAATCGTAGGTGAACGCCCGGCGCATCTGCGAGCCGTCCGGAAAACGGAAGTGGATGTGGCACCGGTAATCGTGCGAGATCGGATTGAAAGAATCCTGGTCCCAGACGTAGGTGAACCCGTCGCAGGGGCGGGCCTCCTCCTGGGCCACCTGCGCCTCGGGCCCGCCGAAGATGTCGAGGATCAGCAGGCCCTCGCGGCGCAGCGACCGATAGGCGTTGCGCAAGTAGACCAGCAGCGCGTCGTGGGTCTTGAAGGTCCACCACGAGAAATTCGTGGCCGCGACGATGTCCGCGCGGGGCGCCCGCACGTTGCGCACGTCGTCCTGCAGGAGCCGCATGCGCACGGCGGCGGCGCCCAGCGGCGCGACGTTGCGCCGCCGCCCCCAGGCGAGCGTCGGCCCGTGCAGGTCCACGCCCAGCGCGACCCGATCGGGACCGGAACGCACCCAGCGGCACCCGAGCTGGGCCGTGCCGCAGAAATCCTCGCGCAGGAAGTTCGCGCGGCGGCCGAAGGCGCGCCTGAAGACGCGATCGAAGAACTCGACCTCGAAGTCCACGTTCTGGACGCTGTCCTCATAGAGCCGATGCCGGTCGGCGGTCTGGGCCGTGAGCCGGAGAATCTTCTTCACGATGGGGCCGGGTCCTTTCCGGGGAACGTGTGCCTGGAGGCGGGTCGTGCTGGCGGGGCGGAATATTCAACCACCGCGCGTTCAAGTCAAGCGTTGTGCCTGCGAGACTGTGTCTGGCGCGGCTGCTGCTGCGGCGCACGCCATGACCATGCCCGAACCGTCCGCCGC
>CALMJK010000013.1 GCA_937864225.1 uncultured bacterium
TGGCAACTCAAGTGACACATCCCGCTTTACGACATATGCGGCAAATCCCAATATCACTGCGCTAAAACCGAAGGCGAGCTTGTTCTCCAACGATTCGCGCTCGCGCAGAGAGTTATGCAATTCTGAAATGAATGGCACGAGATCCTCTATGTTCCCTTTAGTTCTTTCGTTCGACATGCGATCCCCCTTTTGTAATCGCAGCCATGTACTCCTTTGCAACCTAACGCACAGTATCTCGACCTTCGTATCTGGATGGGACTGACCAGCTCAAACGAATATCAAAGGTCTTGATATCTCGATAAGCCGGTCTTCGTATCCAGATACGCTGCCCCCGCTGTCGTTGGGCTCACGCCAGCGCCCGGCATCGGCTGCGGCGCGCGCTCCCTCCATTTGTCGTCGGCGCGCGCTCCCATTCTCCCATGAAATCGCCGCGGTGTCATGGGGCGCGGGGATGGCGGGCCTCGCCGGCAGACCTAGGAATCTGCTAGGATTCCGGGCCGCTTGGCGCGGGGTCGGGCGCCCGGGTCGACGACTTCTTCCGAAAGCTGCTCCCATGATCGAACTGCAGGCCGCGCGCAAGGCGTATGGCGACAAGGTCGCCGTCGAGGGGCTCTCCCTGGCCGTGCCCGACGGCGAGATCTTCGGCTTCCTCGGGCCCAACGGGGCCGGCAAGACCACCACCATCAAGATGATCGCGGGGCTGCTGCGGCCGGACGCGGGACGGGTGCTGGTCAACGGGATCGACGTCCGCGCCGAACCGATCCGGGCCAAGCGCGAGATGGCGTACGTGCCCGACGGGCCGGACGTCTACGAGAAGCTCACCGGGGCCCAGTTCGTGAACTTCGTGGCGGACGCCTACCGGGTGGAGCGGGCCGCGCGGCAGGCGCGGGTGGCGGAGTTGGCGGCCGCCTTCGACCTGGGCCCGGTGCTCGGGGACCAGATCGAGTCGTACTCCCACGGCATGCGGCAGAAGATCGTGCTGATGGCGGCGCTCGTGCATCGGCCGCGGGTCTGGATCCTGGACGAGCCGCTGGTGGGGTTGGATCCACGCGCGGCGTTCACGCTCAAGACCATGATGCGGGCGCACGCCGACGGCGGGGCGACCGTGTTCTTCTCCACGCACGTGCTCGAGGTGGCCGAGAAGCTGTGCGATCGGGTGGGGATCATCGCGCAGGGACGGCTGGTCGCCTGCGGGGCGCTCGACGAGCTGCGCTCCTGCCCGTCCGAGTCGCTCGAGAGCGTGTTCCTGGAGCTGACCGCGGGGTGAGGGGGTCGTCGTTGCTGTCGCTCGTGCGCGTGCTGCTCGTCAATGCGCTCTCCCTGAACGATCTGCGCTCCAGGCGGCGGCGGGGCCGGACGCTGCTCGTGTGGGGGGCGGTGCTGCTCGGGGTGTCGCCGATCGTGATCGCGTGGGCGGCGCTCGTGGGGGTGGCGTACGCGGGGCTGGGAGCCTCCGCCACGCCGCTCTACGACCTGGCGCTGGCGGGAGCGTACGCGCTCGCGCAGTTCGCGGTGCTGTTCACGGCCGTGCCGATGGCCTGGGGGCAGCTGCTGCGGGCGCGGGACCTGGGCATCCTGCTGTCGCTGCCCTTGCGGCCGGGGCAGATCGTGGTCGCCAAGCTGGCCACGCTCTGGGTGTTCGAGTTCTGCATCGGGGCCGCCTTGCTCGGACCGGTCCTCTTCCACCACCTCGTCTGGACGGGGGGCGGCCCGGCGCGGGCCGCGATGGCGCTCGCCCTGCTCGCGACGATGCCGGTGCTGCCGCTGTGCGGCGCCACCCTGGCGGTGCTGCTGCTCGGCAACGTCCCGCGCCTGGGGCGCAGCGGGTGGTTCTGGCAGCTGATCTCGCTGGCGGCGCTGCTGTCGGTCTGGCTCGTGATGGCGCGGACGCTGCCCGAGGGCGAGTCGGCGCGCGACCTGGCCGACCTGGCGGCGCTCAAGGTCGCGCAGGCGCGGCAGCTCGGGCGCGCGGCGCCGGGCGTGGGCCTGGTCGTGCGCGCCCTCACCGCCGACGGACTCGCCGCGCTGGGCGGGCTGCTCTCGGCGCTGGCCGCGGCGGCCGCCGGCGTGGGCGCGGTGCTGCTGCTGGCGGATCGGCTCTACCTGCGCCCCGTGCTCGAGGGCGCGGGCGCCGCAGCGCGCGGGCACGGGCGCGCCGAGGCGGTGCGGCCGCGGCCGTTCCTGCTCTCGTGCGCGCGACGCGAGATCGCCGGCGTGCTGCGCGAGCCCGCCGTCGCGCTCAACGGGCTGGGCGGCTACCTCGCGGTGCCGCTGGCCCTGGCGGTCTCGCTCTTCATGTCGCCGCGCGGCGGCGAGGCGGACGGCGGCGGCGCCGAGATCGCCCAGGTCGTGGCGCTGCTGCGCGCGCCGGAAGCGGCGGGCGTCGCGCCGCTGGCGTTCGCCGGCGCGGGCCTCGCGGCGGCGGCCCTCGGGGCGCTCTCGTCCCTCTTCTCGACCAGCTTCTCCAAGGACGGCCGCCGGCTCTGGATCGAGCGCTCGCTGCCCGTCGCGCCGTACGCCGTGTTCCTGGGCAAGTGGCTGGGCGCGATGGCGATCGTGGCCGTCGCGCACGGCGCGACCATGGTCGTCGCGGCGTGGTTCGTGCGGCCGCCCCTCGGCCCGTGGCTCTACGCCTGCGTGGTGGGACTGCTGGCGATCGGGGCGTGCGGCGCGGTCGGCCTGAGCATCGACGCGCTGCGGCCCAAGCTGGTCTGGAAGGAGACCGTGGAGGCGGTCAAGCAAAACGCCAACGTGCCGCTGGGGCTGCTCGCCTCGGCGGCGCTGCTGGGCACGAACGCGCTCCTGTTGTGGGCCTGCGCGGCGGCCGGGCTGCCGGCGGCGGCGCGCTGGCTGGCGCCGGTCGCTTTGAACCTGGCCATGCTCGGCTACGCGCTCGTGTTGGGCCGGGCGGCCGCGGCGCGGTTTGGCGAGATGGATATCTGATTGCCCTACAATAAGTTTTTGTGTCTTGTTGCAATCGTGCAATAGAAATGCATAATTGCATGGCGATGGAACTTCCCCGCGACGATTCCTACATCAAGCGCTCCCTGGAGCCGGTTTTGCGGGCCGCGGCCGGGGAATTTCCGGCCGTCACGCTCTGCGGACCGCGCCAGGCGGGCAAAACGACCCTCTTGCGCCAGCTTTTCGGCCACACGCACCGATACGTCTCGCTCGAGCCGCCGGACGTCCGAGCCGCCGCCGAGACCGACCCGCGCGGCTTCCTGGCGCGCCATCCGGCGCCGCTCATCCTCGACGAGATCCAGCACGCGCCGGGTCTGCTGCCCTTCATCAAGGAAGCGATCGACGCTCGCCCGACCGAGGGTGGTCAGTACCTGCTGGCCGGGTCGCGCGATCTGGCCCTCGGCGCGACCGTCGCCCAGGCGCTGGCCGGTCGCGCCGCGGCGCTGCTCTTGCTGCCTTTGGCGCGGCGCGAGGCGCGGGCCGCCCCTCAGGCTCCCCTGCCCTGGGAGCGCCCCGTCGCCGCGGCGGACAGCCTGCCGACAGAGTCCGCCACGCCCAACCGGTGGGATCTCTGGCACGGGATCCTGCGCGGCGGCTACCCGGAGCTGGCCGCCGGACCGGGCCGCAGCCACGCGCGCTGGCACGAGGCGTACCTCCAGACCTACTTCGAGCGCGACGTGCGCTCCTTGCGCGCGATCGGCGACCTCACGCTGTTCTACGCCTGCCTGCGGGCGCTCGCCGCCCGCGGCGGCCAGCTCCTGAACGTGACCGATCTGGCGCGCGATCTGGGCACGGCCCCCAACACGGTGCGCGGGTGGATCGCCGTGCTCGAAGCCACGTGCCAGGTGCGGATCGTGCGCCCCTGGCCCGGCGATGTCGGCAGGCGCCTGGTCAGAACGCCGAAGCTGTACTTCACCGACACGGGACTGCTGTGCCACCTGGTCGGCCTGCGCGACCCGGAGCACGCCGCGGCCGGACCGCTGGGCGGGGCGCTGCTAAGGACGGCGGTGCTCTCGGAGCTGACGCGCACGCTCGCACACCGGGGCCGCGATCCCGCCGTGTGGTTCCTGCGCGCGTCCGGCGGCGCCGAGGTGGACTTCCTGGTCGAGCACGAGGGCGGCGTCGTGCCGCTCGAGGTCACGCTCTGCGCCACGCCGCGCCCCGCGCTGGGCGACGCCCTGCGCCGCCTGCGCGCGCTGCTGGGCGAGAGATGTCTGCCGGGCTACGTCGTGCACCCGGGCATCGAGCGGCTCGCCCTGGGCGACGGGATCACGGCGCTGCCGCTGGAGGAACTCTGATCATGGACGGGACCGCCGCCATCCTCACCGCCGGACTCTTCACGACCGCCGCCGGCAAGACGGCGCACGGTCTCGTGCGCGGCACCGAGCGCTACCGGATCGTGGGCCTCCTCGACGGGCCCGCCACCGCCGGGCGCGACGCGGGCGAGTTGCTCGACGGCGTCGCGCGCGACATCCCCTGCTTCGCGACGTGGCGGACGCTGCTCGCCTCGGGCGCCGCGCGGCCCGACTGGTGCATCGTGGGCGTGGCCAGCCCGGGCGGCCTGCTGCCGCCCGAGCTGCGCTCGCCGCTGCGCGAGGCGCTGGCGCTGGGCATCTGCGTCGTGTCGGGACTGCACGAACTCCTGGGCGACGACCCGGAGCTGGCGGCCGCCGCCGCGCGCGCGGGCGCCACGATCCTGGATCTGCGCCGCCCCCGCCCGCGCGCCGACCTGCACTTCTTCACCGGCGAGATCCTGGGTTGCCGCGTGCCGCGCCTGGCGATCCTGGGCACCGACTGCGCCCTGGGCAAACGCACGACGGCGCGCCTGCTGCGGGAGGCGTGCCGCGCCGACGGCCTACGCGCGGAGCTGGTCTTCACCGGCCAGACCGGCTGGCTGCAGGGCTACCCGCACGGGTTCATCCTCGACGCCACGCCCAACGACTTCGTCTCGGGCGAACTCGAGCACTGGCTCTTGCGCTGCGCCCGCGAGACCTCGCCCGACCTGATCCTCGTGCCGGGCCAGTCGGGGCTGCGCAACCCGTCGGGGCCGTGCGGGGCGGAGATCATCCTCTCGGGCGGGGCGCGCGGCGTGATCCTGCAGCACGCCCCCGGCCGGCGCTTCTACAAGGACGTGGGCGGCGCGCGCTGGCCCATCGCCGACCCGCGCGACGACCTCGCGCTGGTGCGGTTGTGCGGGGCGCGGGTGCTCGCCGCGACGCTGCACGCGCCCGACCTCGCGACGGCGGATGCCGCGCCCGCCCGCGCCGAGGCGTCGCGGCTCGAGGACGAACTGGGCGTGCCGGTGGTGCTGCCACTGCTCGACGGGATCGGGGCGCTCCTGCCGCTGGTGCGCAAGTTCATCGCCCGTGAGGCGGCCGGCGGGGCCTGACGCGGGCCGGCGTCGGGAAGGGATTGCCCCAGAGGGCGGCGCCCGGGGTTGTGGAGGGGTCGCCGGGGAACATAGGGCAAACTCTCTTGGAGGTTTTTTCTTTTGCAATGTTCCCTATGCGCCTAGGCGTGGACCCCTCACGCCCCACGCCTCGGCGCGGAACCTGGCCGCCTCCTCCACCGTAAACAGGCAAATCCCCGCTCGGACCGCCCACCCAACCGGAGGCGAAGCTCATGGCTCCCGATCCCCGCCGACGCGCGCTCACCCGCGCCCTCGTCCTCGCCCGCGCCCTCACCGTCGCCCTCGCCGTCGCTTGCGCCAGCGACCCGGCCGCCGCCCCCGCGCCCCCCGCGGAGGTCGTCGTGGACGGGGTCGTGCACGTGCGCAACGGCGGCGAAGCGCTCGAGGGCGTCAAGACGCTGCGGCTCGAGGAGCAGTGGCGGGCGGGCGGCGAGGCCAGCGAGATCCTCTTCGGTTCGGTCGGGCGCATCGTGGCGGACGCGGCCGGCAACGTGTACGTGCTCGACCGGCAGATGAGCCAGGTGCAGGTGTTCGGGCCGGACGGCCGGCACCTGCGCACGCTCAGCCGCGAAGGGGACGGGCCGGGCGAGGTGCGCCGGCCCTCCGATCTGCTGCTGCTGCCCGACGGGCGCATCGGCATCGTGCAGATGATGCCGGGGCGCATCGTGACGCTCCGGCCCGACGGCACGCCGGCCGGCAACATCGAGCCCGGCGCCGCGGAGGACACCGGAGAGCGGGGCAACATGTTCACGCTGTTCGGAGCGCGGCCCGCCGGCGACGGCCTGCTCATCGGCGGCGGGCGGATGGCGCCCCGGCCCGACCGCATCGTGCGCCCGCGGCACATCGCGCGCGTCGGCCTGGACGGCCGGGAGATCCGCCGCTACCGCGAGGGGGTCATCGAGTCGGACCCCGCGGATCTGAAGTTCGACGAGGCGCTGGACTGGTTCCCGCACAACGGCGGCATGGTCGCGGCGCCGGACGGGCGCGTCTGGCTGGCGACCGCGCGCGACGAGTACGCGATCGAGGCGTGGAGCCCGGACGGAAAGCTCGAGCGGGTCATCGAACGCACGTACGAGCCGTATCGGCGCAGCGCCGAGGAGAAGCGTATCGCCGACGACACGCGCCGCATGGTGATCAACGGCAACAGGATGCCGAACATCATCGCCGACACGGAACCGGCGATCGTGGGCATGAGCCTAATGCCCGGCGGCGAGCTGTGGGTCCTGCCCAGCCGGGGGCGCAACGCGCCGCCGCCCGGCGCGCTCCAACTCTGGGACGTCTTCGACGCGCGCGGGCGCTTCGTGCGGCAGGTCGCCATCGCGGCCGAGGGCAGGCCGCGCGAGGACGCCGTCGCGCTGCTCGAGGACGGGCGCGCGGTCGTCGTGCGCGGGGCGCTGGACGCGGCCCGCGGCTCGATGCGCGGGGTCGGCGTCGCCAGCGCGGCGGGCTCCAGCGGCGGCGGCGCGGCGGACGCGCAAACGGGCGCCGACGAAATCGAGCTGGAGCTGATCTGCGGCCGCCTCAGGCCGTGAGGACCTGAGACGGAGTCCGGAGGCTGGCGCCCGGCGAACCCCGGCGCCGGCCGCCGCACTTCCCGATTCCGCGCCGGACGGACAACCGGCATAATCATCGGGTCGTTTCCGCGCCCCACCGGCACAGGATCTCGCCGCCGGCCGGCACAGGAGTCGCCGATGCGCGTCCTCGCCGTCCACTCTCGCGTGGAGCACTTCCCGCTGACCCGCCCGTACGCCATTGCCTACAAGTCCATCGATTCGGTCGCGAACGTGATCGTCTCGCTGCAGACCGACGGCGACCCGGTGGGGCTGGGGGCCGCCTCGCCGGCGCCGTACGTGACCGGCGAGACGCTCGCGCGCTGCGCGGCCGCCTTGGCGCCGGAGAACCTCGCGTGGCTGGTGGGGCGAGACGTCGCGCACGCGGCCGCGATCTGTCGCGAGCTGACGTGGCGCCTCCCCAACACGCCGGCCGCGCGCGCCGCCGTTGACATGGCGCTGCACGACGCGCTGGCGCAGCAGCTGCGCGTGCCGCTCGTGGATCTGCTGGGGCGCGCGCACAGCGCGCTGCCGACGTCGATCACGATCGGCATCAAACCCGTGGACGAGACGCTGATTGAGGCGCGCGAGTACGTGGGGCGCGGTTTCCGCATCCTGAAGATCAAGCTCGGCAACGGGATCGAGGAGGACGTCGCGCGCGTGCGGCGAGTGCGCGAGGAGTTGGGCCCGCTGGTCGGCGTGCGCGTCGACGCCAACCAGGCCTGGTCGCGCGGCGACCTCCAGCGCTTCCTGCACGAGACGCGCGACGCGCTCGTGGAACTGATCGAGCAGCCGCTGCCGGCCGCGGCGGTGGACGAGCTGCGCAACGTGTCCGAGGCCGACCGCGCGCGGCTGTGCGCCGACGAGTCGCTGCTCTCGCCCGCCGACGCCTGGGCCCTGGCCAGGCCTCCTCGCGCCTGCGGCATCTTCAACATCAAGCTGGTCAAGTGCGGCGGGATTCACGCGGCGCGGCGCATCGCCGAGGTCGCCGACCTGGCGGGCATCGAGCTGATGTGGGGCTGCATGGACGAGAGCGTGATCTCGATCGCGGCCGCGCTGCACGTGGCCCTCGCCTGCCCCGCCACCCGCTACCTCGACCTCGACGGCCACCTCGACCTGGCCCGCGACGTCGTGGCCGGGGGCGTCGTGCTCGAGAACGGCTTCCTGCGGCCCGCGCCAAGGCCGGGCCTGGGGCTGCGGATGCTGGCGTGAGCGGGGGGCGGGGGCGTGGGGCAAACTCGCGTAGCGCTTCGCGTTGTGTTTGCAGTTTGCCCCATGTGCCGCGAAACGACCCTCACACACACCCCGAGGCGCCCCGATCTTATGACCGGGTCTGGCGCGCCTTCACGATCAGCCACACGCCCAGCGCCACCACGCCCAGCGGCCACCAGTCGGCGATCCACTCGAGCGAGAAATCGAAGAGGCGGTTGAGCAGCATCAGACCGCCGAGCACGATCAGGATGACGCCGCCCACCAGCGAGCCTCGTTCCTGGGGGAGCGTGAACTTGTCCGGCAGTTGGACGCCGGGCATCCCCTGGATGACCTGGTTGTAGAGGTGCGCCAGCCGGTTGGCGTCGATGATGCTCAGCAAATAGGTGAAGCCGATGCCGATGCCCAGCATCGGGTCCATCTCCTTGAACAGCTCCGAAGCCAGCGCGGTGATGATCGTGCCGGACAACAGCGCGAAGGTGATGCCGCGCTGGTAGTAGCCGATGTAGATCTGCCCCAGGCCGGGGAAGATCGCCGAGAGCCAGCCGGCCAGCGCGGGCGACTTCCGGCGCGCGTCGAGGTAGGGCGCGGGCGCGGTCGAGGGCGCGGGACGGGGCGGCGGCGGGGCGGAGCCGAATTGCGGGCTTTCGTCGCGGTAGTCAGACTGAGCGTTGTTCATGATGGCCTCCTTTTATCGTCCGTGCAAAGTCGTGTCGGCATGCTTCGTGGCGCGCCAGTCGCGCCACAGGGTCTGCAGGTCGCGGCGCGCGTCGCGCCAGTGCGTCGCGGCCGTGACGAAATCGAAGCGCACCAGCGCCCGGCCCGTCGCGCTCAGATCGCGGCCCAGCCGCGCGCGGGCGCTCGCGGTGCGGCGGCCGCGCTCCGCCAGACCGGCGGCGGCGCCGTCCAGGGCGCGCTCGACGCGCCCGCCGGTGACGTCCCAGGCCGCGCGGGCGGCCTCGCCCGTCTCGCCGGGCAGGATGTCGACCAGTCCGCGCGTGCTGGCGGCCAAACCGGCGGGGCTGGCCTGCACCACCGCGAGGGCCTTCTCCGGGGCGCCGCGCAGCGGCGAGATCGGGGTCGCGAAGAGCGCGATCAGCACCATGGTGCCCACGTAGGCGAACTCGAACGCGAACTGCGGGCGCCGGATCTGGCGCTCCCACCACAGGTGCCGGTAGGGGAACTCCGGGATGCGGTCGAGGTGGATGGCGTTGACCGCCACGATCCCGCCGCGGTCGAGCGCGGGCTCGAGGCGGCGCGCGGCGGCGAGTGGGCGGCGCTGGCAGCCCTGGGCGGGAAGCGCGGCGATCCGGTGGGCATCTTCATGCCCAACACGCCGCAGTTCGTGATCGCCTTCTTCGCCATCCTCAAGGCCGGCGGGGCGGTCGTCGCCACCAACCCGCTCTACACCCCGCGTGAGATCGAGCACCAGATGAAGGACGCCGGGTGCGAGATCATGCTCGTCATGAGCAACTTCTACAGCAAGACCAAGGAGGTCCAG
>CALMJK010000014.1 GCA_937864225.1 uncultured bacterium
TTCTCGCTCTCCTGGCCCAGCAGCTCCTCGTAAGCGCTCAGGCGCGCCTTGCTCTTCTTCTGCCGGGCGCGCGGCGACATGCTGACCCATTCCAGCTCTCGCTCGAGGGTCTTCAGGCGCGCGGCGTCCTTCTTCTCCTCCGCCTCGAGCCGCTTCTGCTTCTGCGCCAGCCACGACGAGTAATTGCCTTCCCACGGGATGCCGTGCCCGCGGTCGAGCTCCAGGATCCACCCCGCGACGTTGTCGAGGAAATAGCGGTCGTGCGTGACCGCGACCACGGTGCCGGGATACTCCTGCAGGTGTCGCTCCAGCCAAGCCACCGACTCGGCATCGAGGTGGTTGGTGGGCTCGTCCAGAAGGAGCAGGTCGGGCTGCAGCAGCAGCAGACGGCAGAGCGCGACGCGGCGCTTCTCGCCGCCCGACAGCTTCGCCACCTCGGCCTCGCCGGGCGGGCAGCGCAGCGCGTCCATCGCGATCTCGAGCTGGCGGTCGATCTCCCACCCGTTGAGGGCGTCGATCTTATCCTGCAGGTCGCCCATCTCGGCCATGAGCTTCGCCATCTCTTCGTCGCCCATCGGCTCGGCCATGCGCATCGAGATGGCGTTGAAGCGGTCGACCATCTCCTTGACGTGGCCCAGGCCGCCCTCGACGTTCCCGCGCACGTCCTTCGCGAGGTCTAGCTCCGGCTCCTGCGACAGGAAGCCGACGCTGACGCCGGGCGAGGCGCCCGCCTCGCCGACGAACTCCTTGTCCACGCCAGCCATGATGCGCAGCAGCGAACTCTTGCCGGCGCCGTTGAGCCCGAGCACGCCGATCTTCGCCCCCGGCAGAAACGACAGCCAGATGTTGCGCAGGATCTCCCGCTTGGGGGGCACGACCTTGCCGAGCCCCTGCATCGTGAAAACGTATTGCTGAGCCATGCCTCTCCTCGGTCCGTGCCGCACCGCGGCGGCGCCCCGCGGCCGTCGCCGGCGAAGGTTTCCTTGACGGTCCGGCCCGCCCTGCGGACAATGGGCCATCCCTTGTCATGTTCTTGGCGTGTCTGGCGGGCTGCGGGGCGCGGCCGCCCGATATGATCCTTGATCCGCGTCCGAATGCAAAGGAGATCCCCATGCTCAAGGAATTCAAGGCTTTCGCCATGCGAGGCAACGTGCTCGACATGGCGGTGGGCATCATCATCGGCGGCGCGTTCGGCAAGATCATCTCCTCGCTCGTCGCCGACGTGATCATGCCGCCGATCGGACTGCTGCTCGGCAACATGGACTTTTCGAAGCTGGCCTTCACCCTGAAGGCCCCGCTCGGCGACGCCGCGCCGGTCGTGATCCGCTACGGCGCGTTCATCAACACCATCGTGGACTTCCTGGTCGTGGCGTTCGCGATCTTCCTGCTGATCAAGCAGGTGAACAAGCTGACCGCGCCCAAGCCGGCGCCCGCCGCCGCGCCGACCACGCGCGAGTGCCCCGAATGCCTGTCGACGATTCCGATCAAGGCGCGCCGCTGCGCCCACTGCACCGCGACGCTGCCCGCGGCCTAGCCGCCCGCCGCAACCCGCACGCGGGCCCGGGCCGGACGAGCCACGTCCCTTGCCCCGGCCCGCGGCCCGGCTACGGCCTTCGCGCCCCCATGTAGCGCGACGCCCACCAGGAATCCCCGATGCTCTCGATCCTCACCACCCGCCCGGGCCTGGGCGCGTGCACGAAGCGGCCCTCGCCGACCCAGATCCCGACGTGCGAGACCGTGCGCCGGTCTCGCGCGAAGAACACGAGGTCGCCGGGCGAGACGCCCTCGCGCCCGACGCGACGTCCCGACGCGAACTGTTCGCGCGCGCTGCGCGGCAGCGTCACGTCCTGCAGCCGGTACACCCAGCGCGTGAACCCGCTGCAGTCGAAGCCGCCAGCCGGCGTGGAGCCGCCCGACCGGTACGCTACGCCGACCATCTCGCGCGCGAGACGAGCGGCGGCCGCGCCTCGCGCGGCCTCGGCGCCGATCGCCGGGCCGAGCGCGGCTGGACCGGGCGCGGTGGGCGCGGCGGTCTCTCCCTGCTGCCGCACCACGCGCTTGGGAGCGCAGCCCTGGCCGGCGACGAGCAACGCCGCCAGCGCGACGAAAGCGACGCTCGGGAAGGCCTGACGCTCGCGCGTGCCTGCTGGCATGGTTCGCATGGCGCACGCCCGCCGCGGCCGCGCCGGCGGGCGTGCCGATGGTAAGACCCGCGGCTGGCGGCGACAAGGCCGGGCGGCCGCCCGTGGTGAGGCGCGCGCCCCGCTGGCCCCGCGCGGGCCCGGGTGCTACCTTGCCCTCACCATGTCCGATCCGAACCAGCACGCCGAAGCGTTCCTGACCACCGTCGAGAAGCTCGTCACCGGGGGCCGTGGTCTGGGCCGGCACGAGGGGCGCGTGGCCTTCGTGCCGCTCACGGCGCCGGGCGACCGCGTGCGCGCCCGCGTGACGCGGCGCAAGTCGGGCTTCGTGGAGGCCGAGCTGCTGGAGGTGCTCGCGCCGGGCCCCGATCGTCGCGACGCTCCTTGTCCCCACTACGGCGTCTGCGGAGGCTGCGACCTGCAGCACCTGACGCCGGCGGCCCAGCGCGCCGCCAAGCGCGGCATCGTCGTGGATTGCCTGCGCCGCCTGGGCCACCTGCGCGCGGAAGAGCTGCTGGAGGATCCCGGCGCGGCCGGCCCCGACACGGGCTACCGCCACCGCGTCCGCCTGCACACCGATCCGATCGGGCACTACGGCCTGCTGCGCCGCGGCAGCCAGGAGCCGGTCGCCATCGGCGCCTGCCTGCAGCTGCCCGCCGATTTCAACGATCGCATCCTGCCGTGGTTGCGCACCATGCCGCCCGTGCAGCAGGCGATCGTGCGCCTCGACGGGCGCGGCGGCTGCCTCGTCTCGCTGTTCGGCCAGCAGAACCGCCTGCGCGTGCTGAAGAAGATCCTCAAGGAGCTGCCGGCCGGCGAGCCCCCGTTGGCCGGCTGCGCCGGCATCCTGTTCAACAACCTCCCGGTCTGGGGGCGCGACTACCTGCTCGTGAAGGTCGCGGGACACGCGTACAAGGTGAGCGCCAGCAGCTTCTTCCAGAACAACCTGGGCGAGACCGAGGCCGTCGTCGCGGCCGCGCGCGACTGGCTCGGGGCCGCACCGCGCCGATTGCTCGCCGATCTGTACTGCGGCGTGGGTCTGTTCGGGATCGCGCTGGCCGACCTCTTCGCGCGCGTGCTGATGGTCGAGGCGGACGGCGGAGCGGCGCGCGACGCGGTCGCGAACGTCGCGCACGCCAAATCGCTCGCCGAACGCTGCGCGGTAACCGAGGCGAGCGCCGCCGACGTGACCGCGCGCTGGGCGTCGGCGCTGGACGCCCCGCCCGCGGAAGAGGCGGCCGCCTCCGCGCCGACGCGCGCCGACTGGGCCGAGGCCTGCGTGTTCGTCGATCCGCCCCGCACTGGCCTGGGGGAGACGGTCGTCGCGAACTTGGCGCGCCTGGCCCCCCGCGAGATCCTCTACTTGAGCTGCGATCCGGCCACCCTGGCCCGCGATCTGGCGGCCCTGACGCAAGCCGGCTACGCTCCGCGCCGGCTGCGGCTGGTGGACATGTTCCCGCAGACCGCCCACATCGAGACGCTGGCGCACCTCGCGCGCGCCTGAGGCGCGGGCCTGCAGCGGCGCGGCGTCAGGGGGCGCCGGGCGGGCGAAAATCGCGCCCGGGTGCTATACTGGAAGGCCGATTCCGCCTCGGTAACCCGCATCCCGCGAAGGACGCAGCCATGAAGCCCTGCTCCGTAGCCCGCGCCGCGGCCGCCATCGCGCTCAGCGCCGCCCTGCTCCCCTTCGCCGCCTTTGCGCAGTCGCTCGACCTCGGCGGCTGGCAACTGCGGCAGGCCAATAGCATCCAGACCGAGACGTTCCCCGCCGGCACGCTGATCCAGCCGGGCGGCTACTTGATCCTGGCCCGGTACGCCTCGCGGGCGCAGTTCGAGACCTACTACGGGGTGACGCTGGGCACGAACGTCACTTTCCTCACGCACGCCAACGCCACGACCGGCGTGCCGCAGATCAACGGCGACGAGATCTTCACGCTGGTGGACGCCGCGGCCGCGGTCATCGACGGCCCCACGCCCGCGATCACGACCTTGGGCATGGCCTACCACCGCGACGATCCCGAGGCCGCGCCATGGACCTCCATCAACGCGCTCCCGACGCCCGGCTACGGCGTGGAGGCGCCCGACGCCACCGCGTCGGGCGTCGTCATCAGCGAGGCCTGCGACGCCACGCTGGGCACCAACGCCTACTACTACGAGTTCATCGAGCTGTACTACGATGTCGTCTCGGACGGAAACGCCGCCCCGGTCATCGAGGGAACGTCGGCCACGCCGACCGCGCCCTCGTACACCGACAGCGTGGTTGTCACGACCACCGTCACCGACAGCGACGGCGCGCTGACGTCGGTGGTCCTCAAGTACCGCTTCGGCACCGCCAGCTTCACGACGCTCGCCATGTCGCCAACCGGCGACGACGGCTTCCGCGCCGTGATCGACCCCCTGCAGGGCAACACGAACCTCGACTACTACATCGAGGCGGCCGATGACGACGGCGCGATCACGCGCGACCCCGCGGGGGCGCCCACGAGTGTCTACAGCATCTGGGTGCAGGGGCCCGCCGTCGCGGGCAAGGTGGTGCTGTTCGACCACGCCCACGGCCAGGACGCCGGCACCGAGGGCAACTGGCGCGTCGACGACAACTACCCGTACCCCCTGCCGGCGACCCCCTCGTCGGAGAGCGACTGGATCGGCCAGCTCTCGAGCTGGGCGTTCGAGCTCTACACGGCCGGGCACACGATCAAGAGCAACACGACGCCTCTGGACGCCGCCGCCTTGCTCGGCGTCGACCTCGTGATCATCGTCGAACCGCAGAATCCTTTCGCGCCCGAGGAGATCGACGCCCTGGCCGCCTTCGTGCGCGACGGCGGTTCGCTCTTCGTCGTGGCCAATCACAACGGCAGCGACCGCGATGCCGACGGCTGGGATTCGCCCAGCATCTTCGGCGGCTATGCCATCCCGCACATCAGCGTGCCGGTCGGCGACGACGTCGAGACGTTCTGCGGCGCGCGGTTCGGCCTGCACTTCCACGTCAAGGACGAGGGCGACAACTCGATCACCGGCACCTTCGCGAACGTCGACACCGACCCGTCCAATCCGCTCATCAACGGCCCGTTCGGGCATGTGAGCGCGGTGATCTACCACGTCGGCGACGTCATGGCGCTCTGGCCGACCGCCAACCCGGACCTGACGTCCGTCGCGGGCCACATCTGGAAGGACGGCGAGACGGGCAATCCCGACGTGAACATCGCGGCCTGGTCGCGCTACGGGGAGGGCAAGGTGGTCGGGTACGGCGACTCGTCCAGCTGCGCCGACGGCACGGACAGCGAGCCCCACGCCAGCAACTGGACGGAGATCGGCAGCAACAACCGCGAGTTCTTCCTGAACGCGACCTGGTGGTTGCTGCAAAACGACCTGACCGGCGTGGGCGGCGACGCGCCGGCGCCGTGGGGTATCGGCCTGCGCGCGGCGCCCAATCCGTTCAACCCGAGCACGAGGCTGTCGTTCACGCTGCCCCAGGGCGGACCGATCGAGGTCGCGGTCTTCGGCCTGCGCGGCGAGCGGGTGCGGACGCTGCTGGCGGGCGAGCGCGACGCCGGCGCGTGGAGCGTCGAATGGAACGGCCGCAACGACGCCGGCCGCGCCTGCGCCAGCGGCGTTTACGTGGTGCGGGCCACGACCAGCGCCACGGTCGAGCTGGCCAAGATCGTCCTGGCGAAATAGCACCGGGGCAGACTTCGCGGCCCCCCTGGTGGATAATGTCCCGCTGTGACCACCCGACCGCACATGCCGGGCCGCCCGCCCGAGCCCGCCGCCCTCGGCAACGTCGTCGTCGTGCTCAGCCACACCACGGAGCCACGCAACCTGGGCGCCGTGGCGCGTGCGCTCAAGACGATGGGCTTGCGCCGCCTGCGTCTCGTCGCCCCCTGCGATCATCTGGGTGGCGAGGCCCGCGCGGTGGCGCACGCGGCCGAGGACGTGCTCGAGGCGGCGGAGGTCTTCGCGGACCTGCGCGCTGCGGTCGCCGACGCCACGATCGTGGCCGGCACGACATCGCGCCGGCGGCAGTTACGCAAGACGGCGCTGTTGTCGCCTGACGAGCTGGCCAGACGCCTGGCCGAGCACGCCCGCACCGAGACCGTCGCGCTGTTGTTCGGGACCGAGCGCACGGGCCTCACCAACGACGAGGTCAATCTGTGCCGCTATGTGTCCTATCTGGACATGGCGCAGCCCCAACCATCGCTCAATCTCGCCCAGGCCGTGATGCTCTTCGCGTACGAGCTGCGGCGCGCCTCTCGGGTCGACGCGGCGCGGGCGCAGCCGCGGGTCGGCGGCGTGAACCACCCTCATCGCGGCACGCGCCTACCGACCCAGCGGGAGCTCGACACCGCCTGGGCGCACTTGGGGGAGGCGATGGCGGCCGTCGGCTACAGCGACGCGGAGCGCCGCAAGTTCCTGACGTACGTCCGTCACCTGACCCAGCGCGCGGGCATCGTGAACTGGGAGCTGCAGATTTTCCACCTGCTGGCCCGCCGCGTCCTGGAGACGACCGGGCGGCCGCGGTTCCGGGGGCTCCCTGATGGAGAGGGAGATGGCGAGACGTCGTAGCGCGGGCCGGCCCGCACGCCACCGCGACCAGGCGGAGCGTCAGGAGACTGTTTCGAGGTTCTGGATCCGCTGCACGACCTTCGCCCACTCGTCGCGCAACAGATCGAGACCCATCGTGACGCCGTCCAGTTGCCCTTCCCGCGCGAGGCGCTCGATGGCGAGCGCGACCTGGAAGACGCGCTCGGCCCCGAACGTGCCGCTGGCCCCCTTGAGGCTGTGGGCGGCGCGCGCGACCGCGTCGGCGTCCCCGGCGGCGATACCGCTCTGCATGCGCTCGAGCTGCTGCGGAAAGTCCTGGAGGAAGAGATCGCGCAGTTCGACGAGAATTTCCGGTTCGCCGCCGAACTGGTCCAGAAGCCGGCTTGGATCGAAGACCGGAAGATCGGCCTCCAGGACGATGGGCGAGAAACTCACTTCAGGCTCCTCCCCAACAGGGGGACCCGGGTGGAACAAGCGTCGGCCGAGATGGTATATCGTCAGGATGCGCCTGTGCTTGAACGAGGAATGCCGCAACGCATGAAGGCGAGACCCCTGATCCTGCTGGCGGCCGTCGTCGCGGCGCTTGCGGCGCTGACGCTCGCCGGCTGCGGCCGCGACCGGCAGAGCGGCGCAAGCCGCGCGGACACGACCGCAACCGCGCGGCCCCGCCCGATCCCCTGGGACACGACGGGGGGCGTGGAGGCCGCCGCGTCCCACATCCTAGTCTGGTACCGCGGCTGCACGGGCGCGCCCGACACGGTCACCCGCACGCGCGTGGAGGCCGAGGAGCGCGCGCGCCGGATTGCCGTGCTGGCGCGCGAGCCGGGGGCGGACTTCGCCGCCCTCGCGCGCCGCTACTCGGACGATCCGGCCGCCGGGCGAACGGGAGGCTATCTGGGCATCGTGGGTCACCGCGAACTCACGCTCCCCTTTGAGGTTGTCCTGTTCCGCCTGCGCGAGGGCATGGTGAGCCAGGTCGTGGAGACCGACTACGGGTGGCACGTGATCAAGCGCGAGCCGGTGCTGAGGGCCCGCGCGCATCACATCCTCGTGGCCTGGCAAGGCGCGACGTCGGCCACGGAGGCCGTCACCCGCACGAAGGAGCAGGCGCGAAGTCTGGCCGAAGAGGTGCGGCTGCGGGCGGCCGCGCCCGGCGCGGATCTGTGCGCCTTGGCGCGACGGTTTTCGGACGACGCCGGCAACAGCGCGGACTGCGGCGACCTGGGGGTCGTCGTGCCGGGCTGGCTGCCGCGAGACTTCGAGGAGGAGTTGTTCCGGCTGCGTCCCGGCCGAATCTCCCCTGTCGTGGAAACGGCCTTCGGCTTCCACGTGGTCTGGCGCGACTCCTGAGCGCCGGCGGACATGAAGAAGGGGGCGACGGCCGTCGCCCCCCTCCGCCATGCCGCCGGTCGACCATCGCCGGCCCGGGCGGCTACGCGCGACCCGCTGCCGGAGAGTGCCGCTGCGCTCGCGCGGGCGGCTTCCCCGGACGCGGGTCCCTCATCTACTCCGAGTACAGCGCCTTCACCCGGCCCCAGCTGTCGGTCTCGGCGCCGACGGGAACGGTCAGGTTGGCGACGCCGCCCGCAACGTTGCGCAGGTTGCCATCGCAATCCGAGAGTTGGATTGCGCCGTCCCTCGGGTACGGATCGATCCGCAGCTCGGCACCGTCGAGCGTCGCCCCGCCGGTCCACAAGGACAGCGTGGAGCACAGCACTGGGGCGCCGTAGCCTATCGAGCAGTCCTTAAAGCCGATCTGAATGCCTTCCAGCAGCGAGCCGATCTGGATGCCCTCCGGGAACGTGGCGCCCATCAACGTGATCCGCGAATCCAGGGTCAGCTTGAAGGCCGTTCCGCCGACCATCTGCTCGGTGTGCACGGCATAGATGTACGCCGTGTGAATCGTGTCGAGGCCGCCGGTCAGCGTGGCCTGCGTCTGGGTCGCCTCGGGATCAAAGTAGATGCCGATCATCGGCTGCGGCAGGATCGTCATGCTCGACATCATGCCCTGGATCTCCTGCAGATTGCCCTGGCAGTCCGACAACTGGATGGCGCCGGCCCGCGGGTACGGTGCGATCTCCAGCTCGCCGTTCTCGAACGAGTACGGACCGGTGTAAAGGGTCATGGTCGCGACCAGGACCGGTTCGTTTTCGTAGGCGTAAAAGCATTCCGTGAAGCCCACCTGGATGCCCGCGCTCAACTCGCCGATCTGGATGCCGGCCGGGAAGGTGGCGTTCAGAATCGTGATCCGAGAGTCCTTGACCAGCTGAAACGCGACACCGCCGACTGTCTGGTTCGCGTTCACGGCATAGATGTACGCGGTGTAGGTCATGTCCAGGCCGCCCTCGAAGGTCGCGGCCGTCTGCGTGGCCCCTTCGTCGAAGAAGACGCCCAGCGCCGGCCCCTGGGCCGACGCCGTGCCCGCCAGCGCGACGACCAGCATGGCGGTCAGGAAACCGTGCCAAGTCCTCATCATGCTGTCCTTTCTCATCGGGTTGTCACCCGCCCAGGCGCCGGGATCGCCCGGCTCTCAAGCGCGGTTGCGCCGCGAATCCGTGGAGATCGCGGGCTTACACGCCCGTCATCGGCAAGGGACGTGCCGGGGCCGAGAGTTGATCTCCGGAACCGTTGCGGGCGCGCGGATTCGCGTCGGGGCGGATGGGGGCGCGACGGGGCGCATGATTCCATCTTGTTGCGGAAGAGACTCTTACGAGCCGGGCGGCGGCGGGCGGTAGAGGCCGCTCGCGCGGCGGCTAGCGGCCGGCGGCGGCGGTGTGCGCCGCGGCAGGCGTGCGGTTTCGCATCGTGAGCCCCGCGATGCGGGCATCTTGCACCGGAGCCCGTGGGCAGGCGCGAATTTCGCCCGCCGCGCTCGGCCGGCGATCAGATCAGCCACAGGTCCAGCGCCACCGCCGCCAGCAACACGACGCCGATCCAGGAGTTGACCGCGAAGAAGGCCGCGTCGAGGCGGGTGAGATCGCCGCCCCGGACGAGCCGGTGCTCGAGCACGAGCAGCGCCGCCGCGACCGCGACCCCCGCCAGCGCCGCCGGGCCGAGCCGCGGACCGCCCGCGAACGCCAAGGCGAGCGCAACCACGGCCAGCGCATGGGCCGCGCGAGCGAGCCTCAGGGCTCGTCGCACCCCCAGTCTCGCCGCGAGGGAGCGCAGCCCTTCTCGCCGGTCGAAGTCCACGTCCTGGCAGCCGTATATGATGTCGAAGCCCGTCACCCAGAGCGCCACGCCCGCCGCGGTCCAGAGCGGGAAGGCCGCCAACGCCCCCGTCGCGGCCAGCCAGGCCCCCACGGGCGCGATGGCCAGCGCCAGCCCCAGCCACAGGTGAGAGAGTTCCGTGAACCGCTTGGCGTAGGAATAGAGCAATACGACGCCGAGCGCGATCGGCGAGAGCGCGAAACAGAGCGCGTTGAGACGCGAGGCGGCGAACACGAACAGCGCGGCCGCGCCCAGCGTGAACAGCGCCGCTCCGCGCGTCGAGACCCGGCCCGCCGGCAGATGACGACTCGCCGTGCGCGGATTGCGCCGGTCGTACTCGCGGTCTGCCAGGCGATTGAAGGCCATGGCCGCGCTGCGGGCCGCGACCATTGCCGCCAACACCCACAGCAGCATCCGCGCCGGCGGCCGGCCGGCCGTCGCCACTAGCAACGAGATCAGCGCGAACGGGAGCGCGAAGAGGGTGTGCTCGAATTTCACGAGCTCACAGTAGCGCGCGACGAGCTTCAAGCGCCCTCTCCCGGGTCAGCGCCGGCGCCGGTCGCGAGACCGGCGCGCCAGCGCCCGCCGACGGCGACCGGCACGCCCAGGTGGTCGCAAACGCGCTGCACCACGAAGTCGACCAGATCGCCGATCTTGCGCGGCCGGAGATAGAACCCGGGCGCCGCCGGCACGATCAACGCGCCCGCCGCGCTCAGCTTCGCGAGGTTCTCCAGGTGGTGCGTCGCCAGCGGCATCTCCCGCGGCACGAGCAGCAGCGGCAACCGTTCCTTCAGGCAGACGTCGGCCGCGCGCAGCAGGAGGGTTTCGCTCGTGCCCCAGGCGACGCGCCCGACCGTGCCCATCGAACAGGGGCAGACGACCATGCCCCCGCGCATCGAGGAACCGCTGGCCATGGGTGCGGTGAAATCGCGCTCGTCCCAGCGGTGCAGGTTCCCGCGTGACGGTGCCCCGGCGCCCGGCGCGAGCGCTACGGCCCGCGGCGGCTCGCCTGGCACGACGGGCAGGGATCGGCCCGCCACCAATGCCGCGATCAGCTCGTCGGGCGTCGCGTCGAGCTCGATCGGCGCGGTCTGCGCGACGGCCGCCGACACGACCAGGTTCACGTCGCGCCCGGCCGCGAGCAGGGCCTCGACCAGGCGGACGCCGTAGGCGAGTCCGCTGGCGCCGGTCCAGCCGACGCAGATCGCCGCAAGCGAAGAGGAAAAGCTGTCGCCAGGACTCACGGCGCTCCTTTCGGCGCAAGAGCCGGCCCGCTCAAGGCCGCCGGGCCATGCTCTCCGGCATGAGCACGGCGACGATCTCCCCGCGCGCCGTGACGACCCCCGCCACGGACACCGAGGCCTCCACGATCACCTTGCGCCCGCCGAACTCCTTAACGCGCCCCCTCACCTCGAGCTCCGGCCCGAGCGGCGTCGGGCGCAAATAGTCCACGCGCAGCGAGGCGGTCACGAAGCGCGGCGCCGGGCCCTCGCCGATGGCCCGGCCTTGCGCCCTCTCGTGGGCCGCGGCGGCGGTGCCCATGCCGTGGCAATCGACGAGCGAGGCGATGAGCCCTCCGTACACGAAGCCGGGAACCGCCGTGTGGTAGGCGCGCGGCGTGTAGCGCGCGACGGTCTCATCGCCTTCCCAGCGCGTCTTCAGTTGGATCCCGTGCTCGTTCAGCCGCCCGCATCCGTAGCAGTGCGCCACGTCCTCCGGATAGTGATCCTGGATGGCCGGACCGGAAACTTCTCCCATGCGGACCTCCCGCCGGATCGCCGGGCCGACCGGCTGCCTCGCCCCGTGTCCCGGCGCTCCGAGTCGAGAAAGCGCCGGCGGCCTACATCCCGGCCGCGGCGCGGAACACCAGGCTGCAGCACGTGACCGCACCCTCGGCCTTCTGCAGCTCCGAAACGTCCACGTCGTGCACCGCGATGCCGCGCGCCTCGAGCCGCTCCCGAGTGCGCGGGAAGCACGCGGGGTAGACGATGTCCGTCCCCACGCGCAACGCGTTGGCGGCGCCCGGCTCGGCGGAATCCACGCGCACGATGTCGCGCCCCGCGAAGACGTCGGCGTCCACCCAGCGCGGCGCGAGCAGCAGCGTGTCCGGCGCCACCAGCGTCACCGCCGACTTCAGGTGCAGGCAGTCGCGCAATGCCACGGCTCTCGTATCCAGACCGTGCCGCTTGGCGATCTCGCTCAACTGCGCCAGGCCCTCCCCGTTGGTGCGGCCCGAGAGCCCCACCCAGAGCACGCTGCCGTCGAACAACACGTCGCCTCCGTCGAGCGTGGCCGGCTCCGTCAGCGCGACCACGGGCCGGTGATCGCTCAGCGCGCTGGCGATCGACCGGCACTCCGGCCGGCGCGACGCGGCTCCCGGTCGGGTGATCACCGCGACCTCGTCCAGCACGACCGCCGTGTCCTCCACGAACACCGAATCGGGCAGGTCTGGCTCTGCCTTCAGCTCGATGACGCGACAGCCGAGCCGCGCCAGCAGATCGACATAGGCGCGGTGCTGCGTCGTGGCGCGCGCGGCGTCGATCGCCACGCGCGGCTGGTGCGTCAGCTCGCAGGCGGCGAGGGCGGGACTGACCTCGCGCGTGATGGCGACGAGGACGTCGGCGCTGGGCCCCGGCATTCACGTTCTCCCCTCGGTGTCCGCGTCCTCCTCGTCGTCGAAATCCTCGTCATCGTCGTCCAACAGCGGAGCGTCCACGAGGTCCGCCACGATCGAATGGAAGCGAACGTCGAACCACGCTTCGAACATGGCCAGGTCGCGCGCGCCCGGCCACTGCGACTCGTCGAGCGACCATCCGGATAGTTGGTCCTCAAAGATGAGGTCGTAGCATTCGCCCAGCAATGGCTCGCGCTCCGCGTCGTCGCCGTACTCCGGCAACAGGAAGACCGGCGGATCCTCGTTCACGGCCGCCAGGGAGGCGTCGCCCGTGTCCGGTAGCTCGCGCAGCCAGTCGATGAACGGCTGCTTGGCGAAGACGGAGACGGCGCTGCGGTTGATCATGATTCGCTCCTTGCTCGCGCGACGTCCGCGCGACTCGTCTGGGAATCCCGAAGTCTGTGCGGGCGGGCCGTCACCAGGTGCGCGACGCCCAGCGACTGCCGCTCCACCTCGAGACCCTCCAGTCCGCACTCCTGCAGCAGCGCGACGAACTCCGTCACGCTCAAGAAACGGTCCATGCTCGTCGGCAGGTAAGAGTACGCGAAACCGTCGCGCGTGAACAGGCGTCCCAAGCGCGGCAGCGTAGCGCCCAGCCACCAGCGCACCGGCCGCGCCGGTCCACGCGCACACCCGCGCGCGCCCGGATCGGCGCGGAAGAAATCCAGCACCAGCAGCTGTCCGTCGGCCCGCAGCACCCGCGCCATCTCGCGCATCCCCGCGCGCACGTCGGCCAGATTGCGCGCCCCGAACGCTATCATCACCGCGTCCAGCGAGGCGTCGGGCAGCGGCAGCCGCTGCGCGTCCGCCGCCAGCAAGGCGCTTGTCCGCACGACCCCGTCGTCGCCGTCGTGCGCGGCCCCGAGCCCCTTGCGCCGGGCGCGAGCGAGCATCTCGGGGCAGAAGTCGCCGGCGAGCAGCAGATGCCCCCGCCGCGCGCGCAGACAGGCGAGCGTCAGGTCGCCCGTCCCGGCGCAGCAGTCGAGCACCACGTGGGCGTGGGCGTCCAGGCGCTCGATCAGATGACGCCGCCAGCGCCGGTCCAGGTTGAGGCTGAGCAGATGGTTCATGAAGTCGTAAACGCCCGCGATGCGCGCGAACATCGCGCGCACGGCGCGGCCGTGCGCCTGGGGATCGCGCACGGTCCACGTCTGGCGGTTGCGGTCGTGGATGGCGGGCGGCGGGGCCGCCGGCGCGCGCTGGCGAACCACAAGGCTCCAGTCGGCCGGGCTCGCAGCGGCGCCCGGCGGTCGTCGAACCAACCGCGGGGACCCGCGTCACCGCGCCCAGAAACTTCCTCGTACGCCCCCGTGCGCCGCCAGCAGCAGCAGTCCGAACGCGATCCGGTACCAGGCGAACGGCGCGAAGGAGCGGCGCGACACGAACGCGACCAGCCCCCGCACGACGAGCAGCGCGGAAACGAACGACACCGTGAAGCCGACCGCGAAGAACG
>CALMJK010000015.1 GCA_937864225.1 uncultured bacterium
CCGGGTTGAACGGGTTCGGGTAGCTCTTGGCCGAGAAAACCACGTCAGGCGTGACCCCGGTAGCCGGGCTGCCGCTGGCCTCGCCGAAGTACAGCATGACCTTGCTCAGAAGCTTCGTCCGCGCCGGCGTGTCCACCGGAGCCTTCGTCACAGGGTCGTAGATGAACTGCAAGTCGTACGGCAAGGTGAGCACGCGGTTGCCGTTGTCCTGCACGCTCAGCACGCCGGCCGCGTAGTCGTACGCGCCCGCCAGGCCGTCCGGATCCAGAAATTCCAGGACCCGGACGCCATCGAACACCGGCGAGATGGCGTCGAAGGAGTTGATCATGAAGCAGCCGGCGTACGCGATGAACGGGAAGTCCAGCCCGACCGCGTTGCCCGTGATCGGCGCGACCGTCGGCGTGATCTGGTTCTCGATCTGCGGACGGACGTTTTCATAGTTGCAGCGCACGTTCATGTATCCGGTCAGGAAGCCGAGAGCCGTTCCGCCGGACTTGCTCAGGTCATAGGCCAGATTGTCGCCCGTCGCGAACCACCGCTTGTTGCCCGTGTCCAGCCAGCTGCTGAGGATCTCGATGTCGTTGCTGGCGTCCGTCTTGGAATCGCCGTTGGCGATGGTGTCGCTCGCCAGGTCGCCGGACGTATACAGCAGCGTGCGGTAACCCGCCAACTGCTGATACGACGCGCGGCCGCCCAGGCCGTTGCCCAGGCCGGAGGACGGGCCCTTGGTCACGAAGATGTCGACGTCGACGCCCTCGAGATAGCCCAGCTGGGCCAGCGACGAATACCACTCGTCGTCGCCGCCGTACCAGATCTGGTCATTCCAGAAGAGGACCCGGGGCTGGTTCTCAACCGCGGGCGTCAGCGTGGGGCTCATCGACGGCAGGGCGCGCACGACAAAGTCCCGGCTGAAGCGCAACGGCATGTAACCGTCCATGCCCGGGAACGCGCTGAAGCCGGTCGTGTCGCGCGGCACCATCGTGACGCCGATGTCGCCAGCCACGTTGTCCTCGGCTCTGAAGAAGTAGTGGAAGGCGTCGCCCGGGAAGAAGAATCCCGTGTCCGGCAGGTCGAAGTTGAAGCGGTCAGTGACCAGGCCGGAGGTGCCATAGGTATAGAGACCTTCCACCATGCCGTTGATCATGTTGCCGGTGCGGGTGAAGCCGGCCGGCAGGGGGTCGCGCACGCCGTCGAACAGCGGGTTGGCCTTCATGCACACATACATCTTGGGCATGCCGTTCAGCACCGCACCCGTGCGCACCGGGATGACGTCGATGATCGTCGAGTCGCCCGGGTCGTTGCGCTGTTCATCGCGGGGCACGATGTTGTTGGCCATGTCGACGCGCACCGAGTTGGTGCCGAGGTCCTCGTAGTTGATGATGCCGATCTCCGGGAAATTATCCTGGAAGAGGCCGTACTCGATGGCCGACACGGCGGGTCCATAATAAGGGTAGACCTTGAAGTAGGCGTCGTCGAAATAGGGGGCGGGCGTGGCGTCCAGCGACGTGATCTCCCACTGCAGGACTTCCAGCAGGAGCTGAACCTTGTTCACGCCGGGTATGACGTAGATATGCCCAAAGTCCTCGTGCCGGAAATACGCGTAGTCTCCATACCAGCTGTAGCCGTCGTTCCTGAGCGTCCAGGTCACGCCGCCGTCGTTCGACGATCTGATGAAGTTCCTGTAGAATGCGTTATTATCCAGGGGCAGGTGGCCGTAAATCGTGAAACCAAAGATGGCCCCCGCATACCCTTCCGGCCAATCCATGACCGGCGACTCGATCCGGTTGTTCAGAATGTAGGGCGGACCGGCAAGGCCGCCGTTGAGGTTGATGACATAGCCGCCCGGACCGTAGGTCCAGGTGATTCCCAGGGTGCCGCCGGTGCCGGGCACGACGATGCCGTCGTCGATGAAGGCGACCTGCGGCGTCGCGTTCTCGGTGCACAGGTCGAGGTCATAGAGCCGGGACCAGACCTTGGAGAAGTCCCCGACCTGCGGCGGGAACACGACTTCCCAATCGCCCAGCGTTCCGTCCTCGAAGTCCGTGTTTGAAGCCACTTGGTTGTTGAACAGCACTTCGATGTTGTCGATGGTGCAGGCGCCGAAGGTCGGCCAATCGCAGTCCTCGTCGCACCAGCCGCTGTCGGAGGTCATCTCCCAACGCAAGTGAATCTGGTCCAGGCTGGGGCCGACGTAGTCCTCGACCGCCACCGTCGTGCGCTCCTTGACTTCCTTCCCGACGAAAATGCCCTCGGCATCCCGGCTGTCGCCCGTATAGGTCACCAGGTTCTCCATGCCGGTCAGGCGCTCGACCTGCAGATAGACGTAGTCATAGTTGTGCTCGACGTCGTAGTTCAGGATGGCGTTGACGTTCACGGTCGTCGACACCGTCGGGTTGGGCGCCGTGCCGTAGTAGTCCAGGCGCTCGAACCAGTTGTTTCCGTAACCCTCAGACGGATCCGTGTCGTGGCACGGGGCGAAATAATCGCCGCACCAGACGCCGTTGCCGGTGCCGGGGTTTTGGAACGTCGACACGTGCCAGTGAGGGACCGACTTGTAACTGATGTCCGAGTGGATCCAGCCGTCCCAGTTGGCCTGTCCGGCCAGCTCGAAGTCGCCATCCTCGCGGTTGGGCCCGCCCAGGAGGTAGATCGTGTCCACGGCGGCCTTGGCCGTCTCGGCCGGCATATCAGCCTGGAACTTGGCCCCGTTGTAGACGCCGAAATGCTGGTCGCTGCGTTCGGGCGGGTTCACCGCGGCGAGCGCCAGCGTGCCGAAAAGGACCGTCGACAGGCACATGAAGGAAATGAGTCTCTTCATCGTTTCCCCCCTTCGTTGACCAGGTCAACGAAAAAGTCAGCACACATGACAGCAGCCGTCCGCAGGGACCGCGGCCAGACTCCGAGGGCCGACGGCCCTGCTGTCCGTAACTGAAAGCCAGGCAAGCGGTTCAGCTCGGCCGGGAAATCCGGCGCAGTCCTGAACCCCCGCCCTGTTCGCTTCCACGGCCGCTGTGTCGGATCCTTCGAATGCGTCGAGTGTCAAGTGCTGTTGACGCATCGGAGTGGAACCCGAGGGCGACTCAAGTCGCGCGAAAGTCCGCAAGCGACTTGAATGATTGTACGGTGGCGCTAGAAATTTGTCAATTCGCGCGGAAATGAAACTCGAGTTCATTGATAGGGTTTCAGTCGACAACCCCGGGGAACAAGCAAACGACCCCCGCCCGGCGGGGGTCGTTCACGAGCGCGGGAATTGGCCCGAGCCTCGCTACAGCATGTCCTTGATGGCCTTCAGGGGGCGCACACGCACCGTGCGGGATGCCGGACGCGCCTTCTGCTTGACCATCTCGCCGGTGAAGGGGTTGCGGACGAGCTTGCCGCCCGCGACCGCCGGCTTCTTCACCAGCGTGAGCTTCATCAGGCCCAGGTGGTTGAAGGTGCCGTGCCGCTTGACGGACTTGACCATGACGTCGGTCAAGGCGTCGCAGACGGCCACGATTTCCCTGCGAGCGAAACCGGTCTTCGCGGCGATGTCGCGATAGACCTCGTTCCTGGTCGGCGGCTTGTTTTCCGCCGGCTTGGCCGGAGCCTTGCGAGCTGCTTTCTTAGCCATTGCGCCCTCTCCTCCTTCTCTGGCGCGACAGGAAGCCGTCGGCTTCCGTGAACGGGCGGGATCATAGCGCAAGCGCTCCGCCGCGTCACGCTTTTCTGCGGGAAAAACAAGGTTTTTTTAGGGCCGCTCGCGCGACTCCGCCGCGACGGTTCTCCCGGCTCCAGGCGCTGTCCGCAGGCGCGAAATCGCGCTGGCGGCCCTTTTTCGGGCGGTGTATAAGGTTGCCGAATCGTCACGCATCGCTCAGCCCGGGAGGATTTCGCATGCGCCGGAGGTCCACGTTTGCCCCAGCCGTGTCGGCCTTGCTGGTGTTGGTCGTTGCCGCAGCTGCCGCCACCGCCCAGGAAGCGGCCCCGGCGGCCGCCGACTCACTCGGTTGGCACAACTCGCTGGTGGGGTCCTTCAACTTCACGCAGACCGAGTTCAGCAACTGGGCCGAGGGCGGCACCAATTCGGCGTCGTGGCTCGTCTCGGCCGCCGGCTCGTTCCGCCGCTACGGCGGCCCGACGATCTGGAGCAACGCCCTGAAGCTTGAGTACGGCGAGACGGAGCAGGAGGGGCAGGACTCGCGCAAATCGCTCGACCTGATCTTCGGCGAGACGATCGTGGACTTCAACACGTCGCGGCTCATCAAACCGTACGCCCGCGCGTCGCTCAAAACGCAGTTCGCGTCCGGCTACGACTACAACCAGGATCCACAGGCGAAGGTGTCGGACTTCGCCGATCCGCTGCTGCTGACGCAGGGCGCCGGCGTGGGTTTCTGGCTCAAGCCGTGGCTCGCGACCCGCCTCGGCTTCGGCGCCCAGGAGACCTTCGCCGACGAGTTTGCCGCGAAGTACACCGACGATGTCGAGACCCTCGACGAGATGGAGACAAGCAAGTTCGAGGGCGGCCTCGAGTCGGTCACGACCCTCGAGCGAGAGTTCGACAAGAAGCTCAACGTGAAGTCGCGCCTGGCCCTGTTCTGGGCTTTCAACAACAGCGACCAGGTCGACGGCGACTGGATGACCGACATCACGCTCAAGGCCCTCGGCTCCCTCGGCGTGACCCTGAAGTTCCAGCTCCTCTACAACAAGGACGTCCTGGACAAGATCCAGCTGAAACAGGTGCTGGGCGTGGGGCTCAGCTACGCGTTCATCTGAGGGGCGGTCGGCGGGAGGGCGAGAAATCTCCTCCGTCCGCCGATGCGCGACGGGGCCGGAGTCGGGGCGCCGTCTCGAGGCGACTCACATCTAGCCCACGAAGTATCGTCCGTGGGCGAAGAGCAGGGAACACGACAGCAAGCCCGCGGCGAAGACGCCTGCTGTTGCGCCCAGCGACATTCGTCGATTCTGCCCGGTCAGGAAAGAACCAAGGGCCAGGAACAGCGGCACGTCCACGGACGCGTAGCGCGCCATCGATGACAAACCCACGTTCGTGGGTCCAAAATACACGTACGGAATCAGCACGACGATCGCCCCTGAGACGAGCCAGGACGCGGGTAAGCGTCGCCGGGCAGCGAAAAGGACGGCGAGCGTCCCGACCAGACTCCACTGCTCCATCTGCCTCGGGTCGATCAGCATGGACAGCGGCATCTGGGTCAGACTCCACTTGATATACTGCAGGACCCACGAGAAGGTCAGCATCGACATCGGATCGTGCGCGATCATCTTCCTCCATCCGGTCTGCGCATGGGAAAAGGCTAGCAGGTCTCCGAACTCGATGCCCAAGTACACGCTGTAGGCGACGAGGCCGGAAAGCCCGACCAACGACAGGCCGGCCGCCTTCAACAGGAGCGCCGGACGGCGGACAGATTGCCAGCCGTGCGTCCCCAGGAAGGAAAGCACCAGGGCGGGCAGCAGGGCCAGACCCGTGGGACGGCACGCGGTGCTGAGCGCGCAGACGGCCGCCGCGGCGAGATGGCGACGGCGATGCAGCATCAGCAGGAACAGAGAAAACAAGAGGAGCATGCACGATTCTGTGTAGGGGAGGGAGAGGAAAAGGGACTGTGGGAAGAAGCAAACGAGGATGACCGTCGACTGGGCCACGTCTTCGCCGAGGACCGCGCGCGCCAGATGGGCGAGAATCACGATTCCGGCGACAGCCAGCAGGTTCGCGACCAAGATCATCGAGAGATCGAGCGGCGCCGAGGTGATCTGCGCGGTCAAGCGGCAGACGAGCGGGTAGAGCGGATAGAACGGCGTATTCTGGAACGTCTGCAGCCTGTCCCGACTGAAATCATATCCTGATGCCGCGATGTCGCGGTACCACGTCGCGTCCCACTGCATCATCGCGCCCCGGATGAAGGCAGTGAGCTTGCCGCGTCGCTCGGACGACTCCACGGGATAACTGCCTTGCGGGAAATACTGGTTGTCGGACAGATCGAACGTGTCGGGCGCGATCCCGCCATACGCCAGTCCCTCGAGACACAGCGAGAGGTTGCGGCGGTCTTGTGATCGGCCCCCGGTGATTTCGAAGGGAGACGACTCGGGAGCGTTCACGCGGACGACCAATCGCTCGACGTTCCCGATCAGGTGTGTCACCAAAGAATCGGACAGCGCGATCAGGTAAGTCGCCGATCCCGCTGCCAGGCGGATCTGAACCGGCTGTTGCCCCACGATTTCGAAGGTCGCGTCCAGGGGTGCGCTGACCGGCGAGGCCTTGACGGCGAGGACTGCCGGGAAGCCTGGGGGCGGTGGAGGCAAAGACAGTTCAGCCGCGCCCGACAACCAACGCTTGCTCTCGAGGCGGCAAAGCCCGGTGACGTGCTCCGGCGGGTTGGCGCCCGGAACGCCGACCGTGAGGAGTTGCGCGTACAGGTAAAACCCGGACAAGACCACGAGGCGCGAAGCAGCGTACGCCGCGACCACGCGCAGCGTGAAAGAACGCGGGCGGCAAGTTCGCAGCAACCGGCCGATTCGCAGCATACCGCCCCCCCGGGAAGCGCCGCAGATAGGAGTATGTCCTGGCCCACGTCGCCGTGTCCAGTGGCCGAAGCAGGCCTCCCGCTGGCCGCGCGAGCGCCGCGGCCCAAGAGCAAAGCCGCGATGAAGGTCAGGGGCCGCCGTCGCGCGCCGGGACGCGCACGATGAGGATCTCGCCGCCATCGCTGCTCTGCAGCGAGGCGTGCAGGCGCTCCCATTGCGCCGCCTCGGGGATCGTCCGGATCCAGCTGTAGGCCGTCCCGCCCACCAGGATCGTGATGCCGCGCGCTTCGAAGTAGCGCAGGTACCGTTCTCGCCAAGTGCCGGCCGCCGGGTCGGGGTCCCGCAGCAGGTTCACGATCTCGGCGTTCACAAGCCCGTCGAGGTTCACGACGGGCACGTTGCTGAAGTAGCCCGCGCTGCCGGAATCGAAACATCCCACCAGATCGCCCGGTCCGACGATTCGCGACAGGATGGCCGGCACCTCGCGCTGGCAAAGACCGTGGTACGTCGGGATCGGCCCCGTGCGCATGGCCCAACGGACGTGCCCGGTGTCCAAGCCGATGGCCAGCAGCGCCAGCAGCAGGGGCGCGGCCCAGGATGCTCTCGCCCAGCGGCCGGCGGGCCGCGGGCGCGAGAAGAGAACGATGCCGAGAAGCGCGACGGCGGGCGCCGTGTAGCGCGTGAACTGCCAGGCCAAACTCGTGTCCGTGAGCAGGGCGTAGGTCGCGAACAGCGCCAGCGCTGCCCAGGCGATCCACCCGCCATGGCGGGGTCGGCTCAGGCTGGCGGCGAGCACCAGGACGCCGAGGGTGAAAGCGACTTGCTGCGGCAGGAGGTGAGCTAGCCTGTCCGCGACGAGCAGCGGCGGCAATTGCGCGCAGAAGGCCGCGAAACCGTTCCAGAAGCCGGCGGGGTTGCCCGCCAGGATCTTGGCGGCGCCGGACTGCGGCAAGGGACTGCCGAACGCCGCGCTGCTCCACAGGATCCAGGGCAGGCACGCCAGCAGCGCGACCCCCGCGGTCACGGCCAGGTCGCGCCAGCGGCGGGCGCTCGCCAGGTGGAGGGCGAGGGCGGGAGCCAGGAGCACGACGTCCACGCGCGCCATCACGGCCAGTCCCGCCAGCAGCCCGACGCGCCACGTCGGCGCGCGCCCGAGCGTGGCATCGACGACGGCCAGCGTGCAGGCGATGGCCAGCGGGGTCTCGAAGCCCCAGAGCGAGGCGCGGACGAAGTAGAGATTGAGGGCGAGCGCGACGGCGGGGCAGAGCGCGACCCAGGCATTGCCCAGGCGCGCCGTGACGCGCCAACTCAGCCACGCGGCGACCAGGCCGGAGATGGACTGCACAGCCAAGCCGTACCAGAACAGCACGGTCTTGGTGGCGCCCAGGGCGGTCGCCGGCAGGAGCAGGGCGAGGAAGAGCGGCTGGTAGCCGTTGTGTCGCGTCAGCCCGCCGTCGGCACTGCTGCCGTGCCCGTGGGCCACGTTCCAAGCAGTGCTCAGGTAGTAGTAGTAGTCGTCGGCCGTGCAGACCGACACGACCCAATCCAGGGGGCGCAGCAAAAACAGCAGCCGATACGCCGCGCCCGCGCAAAGAATGACGCCGAGCCAAAAGGCCGGGCGGCGCCACAGCTGTCGCGGCATGTGTCAGTACCCCAGCGCGCGCAGCGCTCGACGCGTGGCCTCGTCCGGCTCGGCGTTGGTTTCCTCGTCCGTCGGGTGGATGCCCAGGGCCGTGAGCCGCGCCAGGAGCGCTCCGCGCCATTTGCGTCCGGCCGAACCGCCTGCGCCGCTGTCCCCTCGCATTTCGCGCGGATCGCGGCGAAGGTCGAAAAACTCCCACGACAGGGCGCCGGCGTCAAGCATCAGCAACCGTTTCCCGTCGCGCAGCCCGTAGAGCGTGCGCTGCGCCTGCGGCCGGTGCGTCTCGCAGAAGAGCGGGCCGGCCGGGCCCGCCGCGGCGTCCGGCGCCAGCAAATCGCGCCCGCGCGCGCCGGGCGGCGGCGGCAGCCCCAGTCGCGCCAGCACGGTCGGCAGGATGTCCACGAGGCTGGCCGGGTCGCGGCGGCGGACACCAACGCGGTTCGTCTCGCCGCGCGGAGGCTTGACGATCAGCGGCACGCGGATCATCGGCCCGTGCAGGTTCTCGACGTGCCCCAGGACGCCGTGCTCGCCCAGCGACTCGCCGTGGTCGGCGGCGAAGACGACGAGGGCGTCGTCGTAGAGCCCTCCGGCGCGCAGCGTATCGAGCAGGGCGCCGACGCGCGCGTCGCAGGCGCGCACCTCGCGCCCATAGCGCTCGCGCAGGCCCTCTTCGCTCAGCACCAGGTCGTTGAGCGCCACCCGCAGGCTCACGCGCCGGGCGCCGGCGGCGCCGATCGTCGCGCGGTGCTCCCGGACGTAGCGCGAGGGCGGATCGCCGGGCGAGAGCGGCGGATCGGGGCCGTCCCGCCCGACGACCTGCAGAATTCTCAGGCGCGCGGGGTGGTCGGCGACCACCGCGACCTCGACCGGCCGGTCCGGCAGCGTCAGGTCCACGGCGGTCGGCGTGTAGTCGCTGGTCGGGATCCGCGCGACCGGGCGCCCGTCCACCGTCACGTCCGCGTGGCGCGCGACATAGCCGTGCGCGTCGTACGGCTCGTGGGGCTCCGCGTAGTGCGCCCAGAGGAAGAACGGTTCGCGCATCCGGTCCAGGATCCGCAGCGCGCGCGCGTTGACCGTGTCGGCCGGCGCCAAAAATCCCAGGCCCAGCCCGTCCTCGTAGCGGTCGAAGCCGCGCGCGAAGCCGAACTCGTGCCGGACGGGCGAAATCGACACCGACGCGCCCGTGTCGAGCCCGAACTCCCTCAGGATCTGCGCCAGCACGGGCAGGTCCTCGCGCACCCGCCCCACCGCGTTGTTCACGATCCCGGTCTCCGACGGCCACCGCGACGTCATCAGGGCCGCGTGAGCGGGGCCTGTGATCGGCGAGGGGCTGACCGCCGTCTCGAACAGGATGCCATCGCGCGCCAGCCGATCGATGGCCGGGCTGGCGTCCGCGGGCGCGCCGTAGCAGCCCAGGAAGTCGGGGCGGAGCGTGTCCACGACGATCAGCACGACGTTGTGCGGGTAGAGCGCGCGCTCGAGCGCGGCGCGCGTGAGCTCGACCGCGCCCGCCGGCTCCGCGCCGCCCGGACCGATCAGGCTCAGGCGCAGCCGCAGCGGCGCGGGCAGCCCGAAGCGCAGCTGCACGCGCGCGGAGTCGGCCCCCGCGGCTGGCAGGCGCACGGCCTGCGCCACGGAGTCGCCGTCCGCCGCGACGCACGCCACGAGCAGGCTGTCGCCCGGCTGCGCTCCCGTCACATCCCAGGCCAGGCTCAACGCCGCCCCCGCCGGCGCGGCCAGCGCGACCTCGACGCTCCGGCGGCGGTCGAGGCGGACGCGGCCTTCGCCTTCGTAAGGATCGACGCGCGGCGGGCGGTCCGGTCCGTCGGGCTCGAAGAGCAGCCAGTCGACATAGACGCCCAACGGACGCGCGTCCGCCGACGCGGACAGGTCGCAGGGACGGACCGTGCGGTCGGTTGCGATCAGGACGGTGTTGTCGCCCGCGCGCAGCAGTCCCGTTGGACAGGCGAAGGCGATCTCCGTCAAGACCGGCGGCAGGAGCTGCGCGGGCAGCGGCGTCCCGTTCACGACCAGGCGCACGCGGCGGCCGTCGTGGCCGCCGGCGCCGCAGGCGCGCAGCACCAAGCGACCGGGACCGGCGCGCGCGACGGGCAGCGTGACGGCGGCTTCGGACGCGGCCGTCCAGGCCAGGTGCGAGCCGTCCGTGGCCGTCTCGGGTCCGTGCCAGCGGGAGTCGAGCAGGGCGCGGCAAAGGGCGTGGCCGGGGTCGACGGCGTCACGGACCCGCAGACCGGCCGCGAGGTCGGCCAGCAGGTCGTGGCGACGCGACAGCGGCGCTGGCGCCCGTCCGACGGTCCGGGGCAGGGTCGCGAGGGCGACGAGCGCGACGACAAGAGCGACGAGGGCGGGACGCATCCTGCGCCAGTCATGCGCCGACCCCCGTCTTGCGTCAAGCCTGCGCTTGCCGGCCTCGCCGCCGGCCTGACCGCCTTGCCCGCCGGCGCCGATTCCGGTAAAATGGTGGCAGCATGCGGCTCCAACGGCCGCGCCGCCCGACAGTCTGCCGTTTCACCGCCGCCCGAGGAGATCGCCATGCGCCGCCGCTTGCACGCCCTGGACCCAGTCCTTTGCCTGATCGGCCTCATCGGGGTGCTCTGGGCCGCCGCCGCCGTCGCCGCTGCCACGCCGCTGGCCTCCCCGCCGGAGGGCCCCGTCACGCTCGATTACGCCAAATCCCATCACCTGCAGCAGGAGGCGCTGACCAAGGCGCGTGTCGCGTCGGGCCTGGCCAAGGCGCTGGCGCTCAAGACCCCCAACCAGGGCCTGTACGACGTCACGCATTACGATCTCGACCTCACGCTCGCGCCGACGAACCGGCTTCTCACGGGCCTGGTCACCATCACGGCGACGGTCACGGGACCTTCGCTCGCGACGCTCGACCTCGACCTCAAGGCCAACATGGACGTGAGCGGATGCACCGCCGCGGGCGCGCCGGTGACGTTTGCCCGCGCGCTCGACCTGCTGACCGTGACGCTCGACCGGACTTACGCGACCGGCGAGACGGTTGTCGTGGAGGTCGCCTACAGCGGCAATCCGGCCGGCGAGTCGTTCGGCTGGGACAGGTACGGCGGCCAGCCGCTGATCTGGACGTTGAGCGAGCCGTACGGCGCGCGTGAGTGGTGGCCGTGCAAGGATCTCAACGACGACAAGGCCGACTCGGTCGACGTGCGCGTCACGGTGCCCGACAACCTGATCGTCGCCTCGAACGGGCTGCTGGTCTCGGACGTCGATCTGGGATCGACGCGCGCGTTCCACTGGCGCCACCGCTACCCGATCGCGACCTATCTCGTCTCGCTGACGGCGCACCCGTTCGCGCGCTTCTCGCACTGGTACGAACCCCTCGCCGGCGGCGAGCCGATGGAAATCGCGTACTTCGTGGTCCCGGATCATCTCGTCAGCGCCCAGACCGGCTATCTGCCGACCGCCGCCATGATCCGGGTCTTCGCCGAGGGGTGGGGCGAATACCCGTTCGTGGACGAGAAATACGGCCACGCCCATTTCCTGTGGGGCGGCGGCATGGAGCACCAGACCTGCACGAGCCTCTATTACGGCGCGTACACCGCGCGGCTCATCGCGCATGAATTGTCGCATCAGTGGTGGGGCGACATGGTCACGTGCGCCGACTTCCAGCACATCTGGTTGAACGAGGGCTTCGCGACCTGGGCGGAGGCCTACTGGCTCGAGAAGAGCGTGGACATGGCGGCTTATCACGCCGAAATGAACGCGGCCGCCTATTTCGGCGGCGGCACGATCTTCGTCGAGGATCCGACCGATTTCACCGCCATCTTCAACTACTCGCTCAGCTATCTGAAGGCTTCCTGGGTCGTCCACATGCTGCGCGGCGTGCTGGGAGACGAGGACTTCTACGCGGTCCTGCACGCCTGGCGCGCGCAGTACGAATACGGCAGCGCGACCACGGAGCAGCTGCGCGATCTCTGCGAAACGATCTCGGGCAAGGAACTCGACGCCTTCTTCCAGCAGTGGATCTACGGCCAGTATTACCCGTCTTACGAGTACTCCTGGTGGTTCGCCCCGGAAGAGGGAGCCACGCGCGTCAACCTGCGGGTTCGCCAGACGCAGACCAACACCGGACTGTTCACGATGCCGGTGCAGGTTTTCGTCGACACCGACCTGGGCACGGTCGTGCACGTCGTCGAGAACAGCCAGGCCGAGCAGCTGTACTCGTTCACCGTGCCGGGCGCGGCCACGGGCCTGGCGCTCGACCGCGATCGCTGGGTGCTCTGTACGACCGCGATCGCGCAGGTCACCGGGATCCCCGATGGCGTGCCCGCGCGGCAGGCGCGGCTCGACCCGATCTACCCGAACCCGTTCAACCCGTCAGCCTGGCTTCCCTACGAACTGCCGCGCGCGGGGCGGACGAACCTGGCCGTCTACGATGCCGCCGGCCGCCTGGTGCGGACGCTCGTCGCGGCGGATCTGCCGGCGGGAGAGGGGCGCCAGCGCTGGGACGGCCGCGACGAAGCCGGCCGGCCGGCGCCCTCGGGCCTCTATTTCGCGCGACTGAGCTACGAAGGGGGGCACTGGACCCGGACCTTGACGCTGGCGCGTTGAGGAAGCGGACAATCGCCGCGCCGTCTTGACACCGGATCAGGCGGCTGTTATTGTTCCGCGTCGAACACCCAGCTGTCCAAATGGCAACGACTTACAGCAAGGATGCGACATGAGGTCGATGGATCGACGCCTCTTCGCCCGCCCGTTGTCCTGCCTGTTGACCCCCGCCCTGGCCGCGCTGTTGCTGTCGCCGCCTCCCGGCGCGACGGCCGGGGAACAGCCCGTTCCGGTCGACGGCGAGTTCACGGCCGCCATCGTGCTCGACGCCGCCAGCGGCGAGGTGCTGATGGCCAAGAATCCACACCTGCGCCTGCCGCCCGCCTCGATGGTCAAGATGATGACGGAGCTGCTCGTGCTGGAAAAGGCGGCCGCCGGCGAGCTGAGCCTGACGGACTCGGTGGCGGTTTCGGGCAGGGCCTCCAAGATGGGCGGCTCGCAGGTCTATCTGAAAGACGGCGAGCGGTTCACCGTCGAGGACCTGTTGAGGGCGCTAGCGATCCACTCGGCCAACGACGCCGCGGCCGCGCTCGCCGAGTACGTGGCGGGCTCGACCGAAGCCTTCGTGGACCTGATGAACGAGCGGGCGCGCGAGCTGAAGATGACCCACACCGAGTTCCGGTCCTGTCACGGCCTGCCGCCGGCGCGCGACCAGCAGTCCGACCTCACGTGCGCCCACGACATGGCGCTGCTGTGCCTGGCCCTGCTGGCGCACCCCGAGTCCACGCGCATGGCTTCGCAGGCCGAGGCGCCGTTTCGCGGCGGCGTCTTCACCCTGCACAACCCGAACCCGTTGGTCGGCAAATTTCCCGGTCTCGACGGCATGAAGACCGGCTACACCGCCAAGGCCGGCTACTGTCTCACCGCGACCGCCCGGCAAAAGGGAGGCCGCCTGGTCTCGGTCGTCATGGGCGCGCCGTCGATCAGGGCGCGCTCGGCGGAAACGAGCCGGCTGCTCACGCGCGGCTTCGCCCAGTACGCGACCGTCAAACTGGTGGACTCGGCCAACAAGCCGCTGGACGCGCCGGTCAGGGTCAAAGGCGGCGCCACCCGCGATGTCGTCGTCGCCTACGGTTCGCCGCTCTCCGTGCTCGTGCTCAAGAACCGCGTGAACAAGGTCGTTCTCGAGACCGAGGTGAAGGAACCGCTGCGCGCCCCGCTGCGGGCGGGGGACGTCGTGGGGCGGGCCGTCGCGAAGTTCGACGGGACGGTGTTGGGCGAGGTGCCGATCGTCGCGCTCGAAAGCGTGGCGCGGGGCAACATCTTCCAGCGCCTCTTGCACTGAGCCGGCGCCTCGCCCGGCTCCGGCGCGCGTCCGGTTTCGGGAGGTCCGCCCCATGGATCGCCGACGCTTCCTGGCCTCCGCCGCCAGCGCTTCGCTGACCCTCGCGCTTCTGCCCAAGCTCCTGCGGGCGCAGGAGGCCGGCGGCCCCGCCCTGGCGCGCCAGACGCTGTCGGAGGCGGAGCGCATCCTCGGCCTGGAGTTCACGGACGCCGAACGCGATCTGATGCTCCAGGACGTGGCCGAGGCGCGCGCCGGCCTGGGCAGACTGCGCGCCGTCGGCCTGGCGAACGACGTGCCGCCCGCGCTCGGCTTCCGCCCGCTCGCCGGCGGCGAGGTCCCCCCGCCCCAGGAGCCGCGCACGCGCCCCAGCAGGGTCGCGGCGCGGCCGGCGCCGGCCGACCTCGAGGAACTGGCGCTGCTTTCCGTGCCGGAGTTGGCCGCCATGCTGCGCGCGCGGCGCGTCAGCTCCGTCGAGCTGACGCGCATGTACCTCGCGCGTCTGGAGCGCCTGGACCCGGCGCTGCACTGCGTCGTCGCGCTGTTGCCGGAGCGGGCCCTCGCGCTGGCCCGCCGCGCCGACGAGGAACTCGCCCGCGGTCGGCCTCGCAGTCCGCTGCACGGCGTGCCGTGGGGCGTCAAGGATCTGCTCGCCGTCGGTGGCGCCCGCACGACCTGGGGCTCGCGCGCCCACCGCGAGCAGGCCTTCGCCGCCGACGCCGCGGTGGTCGAGAGGCTCGACGCCGCGGGCGCCGTGCTGGTGGCCAAGCTCTCCTGCGGCTCCCTGGCGTGGGGCGACGTCTGGTTCGGCGGCCACACGCGCAACCCCTGGAAGCTCGACCAAGGCTCGAGCGGCTCGTCGGCAGGCAGCGCGGCGGCCGTCGCGGCCGGTCTGGTCGGTTTCGCCATCGGCACCGAGACCTGGGGCTCGATCGTCTCGCCGGGCACGCGCTGCGGCGCGACCGGGTTGCGCCCGACGTTCGGACGGGTCAGCCGCCGCGGCTGTATGGCGCTGGCGTGGTCGCTCGACAAGATCGGCCCCCTCGCCCGGGGCGTGGAGGACTGCGCCCTCGTGCTCGACAGGATCCACGGCGCCGATCCCGGCGATCCCGACAGCGTGGATCTGCCCTACGCCTTCGACGCCCGGCGCGACGTCCGCCGGCTGCGCGTCGGCTACGACGCGACGGCGTTCGCGCAGGAGCGCGAGGAGGCCCGGTTCGACGAGTCCGTCCTGGCCGTTCTGCGCGACCTCGGCAGCGAGCCGCGGCCCGTCGAGCTGCCGGATCTGCCGGCCGAAGACATGATGCTCGCCTTGTCGGCCGAGGCGGCCGCCGCCTTCGACGAATTCACGCGTTCCGGCCGCGACGACGAGCTCGATCGCCAGACCCGCGGCTCGTGGCCGAACGTCTTTCGCGCCGCCCGCCTGCTGCCCGCCGTCGAATACGTGACTTCGGCGCGCCTGCGCACCGTGGCCCTGCGGGCGCTGGCGAGGCTGTTTCGCGATCACGACGTCATCGTGTCGCCGACCTTCGGCGGCCAGACGCTCGCCTTGACGAACCTGACTGGCCACCCCGCGGTCGTGGTGCCGTCGGGCTTCCGCGACGACGGGACGCCCGTGAGCATCACGTTCTGGGGCGGTCTGTACGGCGAGGACCGGGTGCTCAGCCTCGCCAAGGCCTATCAGGATGCGACCGGCTGGCACCGGAAGGCGCCGCCGCTGTTCGGTCCCGGCGCCAATCCGCCAGCGACCGCTGCCTTTCTGCCGGATTCGCTGCTGGACTGACGCGCCCGGGGCGGGCGCCGCTCCTCATCGCCGCCGGCCCGACGGCGTGCGGGACACCGGTTGCGCCCGCCCCTCTTGCCGTGCGGGCGGCCGAAAAAGCGCGGAGCGCGTCCGCCCCGACGGGCCTCGACGCGCTCCGTGGTGTTGCTCGAACTTGGCGCCGCGCGGCGCCCTCGCCGTCAGGGCTGGCTCGCCAGCTCGCCGACGCGGGAGTCCACGCTGCTCCACTGGATCACGCGATCGCCGTCCTGCGCGGACGCGGCGGCGAACGGGGTGTCCAGCCTGATTCCCACCCGGGTCTCGAAACGTCCTTCGACCGTCATGCCCGTCAGGAGCACGCGCATGCCGCTGGCGGGCGCTTCCAGGCCGCGCGAGGCGGCGCCCAGCAGACAGAAGCCGGGGGACAGTTTCAGAAGCCGTCCATCGAGCCGCCAAGTGTCGCCGCTCGCCTGCGAGAGGGTGCCGCTGAGCAGTTCCAGCGGCGGCATGTTTTGCGGGTGAGTGGCCTTCTCTGTCGCTGGCTTCGCGCGTTTTGCGCGCAACTTGAGCTTGGCCTGCGCGACCGCCGGCAGCGCCAGCGCGGCGGTCAGCAGGCCGATAAGGGCGATCGTCGAGGCGCGACGCGGCCACGACCGGCGCCGGGGGGATTCGTGGTTTCGCTTCATGCGTTCCTCCTTGGCAGCCGGTTCAGCGCCAGGCGCCACGGGTTCAAAACGTCGTCTCCGGTCGCCGTCGTCCACGCCGGCGCTGGCCTCATTGCGTCAAGCTGTCGGCCTCGACCTGTGTGCCGACCACGTTGTCAAAGTCTTCCTGCCACGAGCGCACGGTCAGCCGGCTGATCGGCACGCCGATCTCGGTCGTGACGATCGTGGCGTCGCTGGTCTGGATGACGAGCTCTTCGTTGGCGAGGTCCACGACCGGCCGCGACGCGATGCCCTCGCCCAGGTCCTCTTCGCGAGGCAGCACCACGCCGTCCTCGTCCTCCGGGGCGGCGCCGCTGTCCAGGTCCAGTCGGTAGAGCCACGAATGCCCGCCGTAAGTGCAGAGTTCGGTCGCCGGACAGAACGCCGTGACGGCGATCGCGCCCGCCAGAATGACCGCCCGCTCCGTGATGCGCTCGCCGGCCTGGTGCCAGAGGTCGATGTACCAGCCGTCCGTGGCGAGCGTCACGTCGGTACCGTCGGTCCGGTCGGCGAGATCGGCGCGCGTGCGCGTGATCCCATCGCGCGCGTCCTTCACGACGTAGAAGCTCTGCTGATCGGTCGTCAGGACGTCCGCCTCGTCGATGTAGGCTCCGGTCCCGAAGCAGATGCGCAGGAAGCCGTCCTCGCCATACGCCACCGCCGGCTGCGCCATGATGGGGCGGGCCTGGGTGAAGAGAAGGCCCTTGCCCCAGGTTGACGGATTGGTGCTGCCCGCGGGCTCGAGCCGCCAGAGGTTGCCGAGCAGGTCGCTGCAGTAGACCACGTCCACCTCGGTGTCGTAATCGAGATCGGCGGCCTGTGATGTCGTGACCTTGTTCCGGGTGCCGGCGGATTCCGAGAGGAGCAGCGAGCCCGCCACCGCGCCCGTCTCCAGATTGATGGCGTGCAGATAGGCGCGGCCGGTGGTCTCGTCCAGCCCCGAGCCCACCAACACCAGCGGCTCGCCGGCGATCCTGACTTGCAGGGGGTCGGAGGCGAAGCTGACGCCGTCGGGCAGATCCGTCTGCCACAGGACCGACGGCGCGGCGGGGTCCGTGACTTCGAGCGCGAAGTACTCGCTGCCGCCCTCGCGGCCGCCGCTGATCAGGACCGTGTGCCAACCGTCGCTGAGCTCGGCGTCCACGACGGTCGGGGACAGGTCGCACGTGTAGACGTGGCAGTAGTCGGGGTCGGCGATGGTCGCGAGCTTGGGCAGCGCGAAGTCCGGGACGAAGCCCCAGGTCTCCTGGCCCGTCTCGGCGCTGAAGGCGTGGAGCATGCCGTCGTTCGCGCCCACGTAGATCGTCATCGGTCGCGTGCGCGTCTCGGCCAGGTACGTCTGGAAATCGACGTCGGTCAAGAAGCGCCGCGACGCCCCCACCACGACGGGCGAGGAGTGGATGATGTCGCCGAGCATGTGGCCCTCGCGGTCGCGCAGGCCCGCGACCGCGTCGCCGCGCGTCCAGTTGATCAGGTCGACCGCCTCGGCGTCGGTCGCGCAGCCGAGCGAAGCCCTGAGGGTGCTGGCCTGGGTGGCATCGAATGGAACCACGCTCCCACCGGCGACGGTGAACAGCGTGCGCGAGCCGGAGCCGCGCGCGGTCAACAGCCGGTCCGCCTCCCAGAGCGGGTCCTCGTTCGGCTCGACCGGGATCAGGAACTTCTCCAAGAATCCATTCCACTTCACCGGCAGAAACTTGGCGCGATAAACGTAATCCTCTTCGCTCTGTTCGCTCGACACGACCGCCACGGCCGCGCCGGCCGAGATCCGCTCGATGATGTCCAGGATGATCTGGTCGAGGCTCCACCACAGCTCCGAGGCGTTTGCGGCCGTCAGGTACAGGCCGTCGCCATTGGTCGCCGAACGCAGGAAGAGGGGGATGTCGATGCCGTAGCCGATCACGTATGTGATCACGGTCTGTCCGTCTTCAGCCGACTCGCCGATGTCGCCCAGGTCGGGGCGCAGGTCCGTGTGGCGCATGTAGTAGGCGAGGTCGTCCATGTGGTGGCTGCAGGCGAAGTACAGCGCGTTGAAATCGGGCACGCCGATGTTCTCGCAGCTGCCGGGGTCCATCCCGTCGCCGTCGGCGTCCCAGAGATACTTGCTGACGTCCAGGTCGTAGGTCGGATAGTCGGCGGCCATGACGATGAGGAAGTTGTACTGGCAGGAGACCTCGATCGGCGCCCCCGCGTCCGTCCGCGTGTAGTAGTTGAGAACGGTCTCCATGGTCTCGCCCAGGGGCGTGGGGCCCATGGCCGCGATGCCGTTGAGGGCGGTCAGGATCGTCGCGATGTCCGACCCGCACTCGGCGATGACCTGCCCGCCTGGGATGTCTTTGTTCTGATTGAAGATCGTGAGCCCGTAGTTGAGGCCCGGGCGGGTCAGCATGACGTTGGCCGCCACGGCCTTGGCCACCTTCACGCGCGTGATCGTCGGCAGGGCGGCGCGCTGCGCGTCCGTGGCGTGGTAGTAGATCCAGTTCAGGTAGTTGCCGGGGTAGCGCCCGGGCTGGCCCTGATCGGAGGCGACCAGGTAGGCCGTGGGCGAACTGGGCCACGACATCTTGAAGCTGCGCGGCGTGTAGAAGCCCTCGACCGCCACGTAGTAGAGCTGGTTCTCGTTGAAGAGGCCCGTCAGCTCGACCCAGGGGTCGTAGTCGGGGTGGTAGACGGGCTCGTTCATGATGTCCGAGTTGTCGAACAGGATCATCACGTTCGGCGGCAGGTTCGTCATCTTCACGAACTGCGGCACCTGGCAGTCCTGGGCCGCCGCCGGCCGGGGCGACGGCGCGCCGGCCGCCAGAGCGGCCAGCAGCGCGACCAGAGCCACGCGCGCGATCGGGTTTCTGGCCATCTTTTCTTCCCTCCGGATCATTGCCTTGCCTCCCCCGACGCGCCGATCGCGAGCGGCTGTCTGCCGCCGCGGCCGCGCGGCGCCACGGCTCAGTACCCTTCCTGGTAGTAGAGCTTGCTGACGATCATCTCCACGTCGCTGCGTCCCTCGGTCGAGGCGCCGCCGCGGGCGTCCACGCCGTACTCGAAATCGAGCCACTCGATGCCCCACCCGGGCTTGGGCCGCTGTCCCAGGAAGCGGCAGCTGTACGCGTAGTCCTGGCTCCCCTCCAACGGGGTGTCGCCGACGCTCTGGACGGTGAGGCTGACGTAGTCCGTCACCAGGGGCGGCTCCTCGGACAGCCGCAGGAAGTTGATCGCGGCCTCCCCGCCGGCGTCGGCCGAGAGCAGCGCCCGCGTGTGGACACTGTCGGCGAACGAGCAGCGCCGCTCCCCGCTGGCCAGCCAGGCGGCGCCCAGGCCGATGACCGCCAGGACGAGCACGATCAAGAGCGCAGAAACGAGAGCAAAGCCTTCGCGGCGGCTGTCTGCCGCCAGGCCGCGCGCAACCCGTGTCATCATCAGCACCTGACCTTCCCAGCCGGCCCGCCGGCGGTTGCTCCCCGGGCGCCGACGCGCCCGGCCTGCCGAACCGCCAGCCCCCAACGACTCCAGCCGGGCGCGCGACGACGGCGTGCCCGCCGCGCCCCTTGGCGAGGTGGCTGAGTATTGTGCAAAACCCATGCCCGCGCCTGGGGCCCCTCCGCGGGGTCCGTGCGCCGCCAGGGCGAGCCCGGGAGGAGTTTTTCCCTACCGCGGCCGGGCAAAAGACGACCACCCCAAGCACGTTCCGCAATGCAGGATGCTTTATGTGTGTTTTATGCGCGCAGCGGAGACGACGGCCTGCCGGCCCTAGGCGCCGTGCTTGCACAGCTGGCGCAGCGCGAGCGCGAAGTCGGGCGGCAACGGCGCCTCGATCGAGACCGGCTCGCCCGTGGCGGGGTGCGTGAACGCGACGGACGCCGCGTGCAGGGCGAGGCGCCCGATGAGCGGGTGTTCAGGGCCGGCCGCGCGCTTGTAGCCCCGCTTGAAGTCCGACAGCAGCAGCCCGTGGCCGTCGCCGTAGAGCGGGTCGGCCACGAGCGGGCAACCGAGGTGCGCCAGATGCACCCGCACCTGGTGGGTGCGGCCGGTGCGCGGCTCGGCCTGCACCAGCGCCCAGCGGTCGCGCCAGCTGTCGAGCTCGAGCCACGCCGTTTCGCTGGCGAGGGCGCGGGCCTCGCCGGGTGCCGCCAGGCGCATGGCGCCGGGGCGGCGCGGGTCCGGGCGCAGCGGTGCGCTCACCGTCCCCTGGCCTTGCGGCGGTCGACCCGCGACGAGGGCGAGGTAGCGCTTGCGCACGCCCCGGCCGGCGAAAAGGGCGGCCAGTCGCCGCAGGGGCTCGCCCCGCCGGGCGCACAACAGCACGCCGCTGGTGTCGCGGTCGAGGCGGTGTGCGTTGTAGAGGTCCGGCGATCGCCGGGCGTGCACCAGCCCCATCAGGTGCGGGCGTGCCCGATCCCAGCGATCCGGCGCGACCAACAGACCGGCCGGCTTGGCGAAGGCCACCAAATCGGCGTCCTCGTAAAGGACCTGGGGCAGCTCGGGCAAGACGCGCGGCATGGGGCCGCAGTGTATCAGGTCGCGGGCTCCGAGGGCCCGGTCGAATGCGTCGCGCGCCGGTCGCCGCGCCAGCGGCCCGTCCGGCGCCAGAGCCGCGCCAGGCCGCCCAGCGCGGCCCGACCGCTGCGGGCCGCCAGCGGCGCGGCGTCCTCGGCCAACGTGGCCGAGGCCGGTAGGAGCACCGCGGTCAGGACCGCCGATATCGCCAGCCCGCCCATGATCACCAGCGCCATCGAGTAGTAGTAGACGTCGCCCAACGAGGGCTTCTGGATCGCGATGGGAGCCAGCCCGATCAGCGTGGTGAGCGCGGTCATCAGTATGGGGCGCAGCCGCTCGCGGCTGCCGCGCAGCATCGCCGCCTCGCGCGGCAGGCCCTGCCGCCGGTACATGTTGATGTGTTCCAGCATCACGATGCCGTTGTTCACGACGATGCCGATCAACAGCAGCAGCCCGATCGCCGCGGGCTGATCGAAGTCCGTTCCCGTCAGGAACAGCGTCCACGCCGCACCCGACAGGGCGAACGGCAGCGCGATGAGCAGGGCGATGGCCTGGCGCGCGGACTCGAACAGCGCGGCCATCACCACGAAGACCAGCATGAGCGCAAGCATCAGGTTGGTGAGGAATTCCTTCGAGTTCTCGCGCTGTCGCTCCTGCCATTGGCCGAAGGTCCAGGAATACCCGTCCGGGAAGGCGAGCCCCTCGAGCATCCCCGTGACCAGGGCCATGTACTGCTGCTGGGAGCCCTCCTCGTACCGCGCGCCCACCCAGACGCTCGTCCGCCGGTTGTCGCGCTGGATGCGATCGGTTCCGGGCACCTCGCGGAAGGAGGCCAGCGAGGCCAGGGGCACCCGCTCGCCCGTCGCCGTCCAGAGCGGCAGGTTCTGCAGTTGACTCAGGGAATGGTGGCGCTGCTCGTCGAGGGTCAGGCGCATCTCGCGCTCGCCGTCGCTGGTGCGGAAGCGCTGCAGGCGCCGGCCGCGGAAGGTGACCCCCACGATGTCCGCGGCCTGCTGCGGCGTGATGCCGTAGCGGGCCGCCAGGTCGGGGTCGAGCTCGACGTGCAACTCCTGCTGGCCCTCCTCGCTGCTGGAAAACGGCTCCAGCAGGCCGGGGATCTCGCCGAGGCGCGTCTTGGCCTGCTCGGCCAGATCGGACAGCACGTCCGAGTCTTCGCCCACGAGCTGGAAGGCTATCCGCTTGGCCCGGTCCGGGCGCCAGAACTGCACGGTCTCCTGGACTTCCAGCTTGACCCCCGCGATCTCCGGCAGCAACTCGCGCAGCGTCGCGCGCACGGCGTTGAGGTTCTCCTGGTTGGTCCGGCCTTCGGGCAGGTAGATGCGGGTCATGGCCCAATGGTCGCTCCAGAAGCTGTAGACCGACCGGGCCATCAGCGCCGCGCGGTGCGGCTCCAGGAAGCCCTCGACGCGCGAAACGACCTCCTCCTTGCGCTCGAGGCTCAGCTCCTCGCTGAAATCGTAGTTCAATTGCACGAACATCTCGGAATTGCTGCTGCCGAAGTTCTTGTCGATCTTCATGAACGGCCAGACCGCGGAGGCGACAACGAGCAGCCCGGCGGCGGGCGCGATCCAGCGGCGGCGCAGCACGAAGCTCAAGACGTGTCCGTGGCGGACCTCCAGCCACCGCATGAACGCGCCCCGCGGGCGCGGCGCCGACCCGATGAACCACGACGTGGCCAAGGGGATCAGCGTCTGGCTCACGAACAGGGACGCCAGCAGGGCGAAGCAGATCGTCATGGCCAGTTCGCGCAGGTATATCGTGCCCTCGTCGTTGGTCCGGCTGAAGATCAGGGGCAGGAACACGATCACGGACGTCAGGGTGGCGGCCGTGACGGCGAGCGACACCTCTCGAGCGCCCTCTCGCGCGGCCGCCGTGCGGTCGAGTCCCTCCTCCCGCTTGCGGAAGATGTTCTCGATCACGACGACCGCGTTGTCGACCAGCATGCCCACGCCGACGATCAGGCCGAGCATCGTGAGCGTGTTCATGGTCTTGCCCTGCGCCCAGATCACGCCGCAGGCGACGATCATGGAGAACGGGATGCAGAGCACGCAGACCAGAGTCGTGGAAACTCGCCGCAGGAAGGCGAACAGCACGATCGCGGCCAGGATGGCGCCGTACACGCCCGTGTCGCGCAGATCGGCCAGAGTCTTGCGGATTTCGCGCCCCTGGCTGAACCAGACCAGGAAGTTGACACCCTCCAGTTCCGGATCCTCCGCCATCAGCGCGATCCGGTCCTCGAGCGCCCGGCACACCTCCACCGTGTTCGCCTTGGACTCCTGCGTCACCGTCAAGCCGATCGCGAACTCGCCGTCGAGGTGCCTGCCGTACTCCAGCGGCGGCTCGGCGTAGACGACGTCGGCCACGTCGCGCAGGCGCAGGCCGTCGCGCCGGATCGGCAGGGCGCGGATCTCCCCGATGTCGGCGAAGGTGCCGATCGTGCGCAGGTCGTAGAGCGCTTCGCCGGCGGCGATCTTGCCCAGAGACTGGTCGAAATTGCCGCTGCGCAGGGCGCGCGCGACTTCGCGCATGTCGACGCGGTGGCGCTCCACGTCGGCGATCCGCAGGTTGATCCGCACCTCGCGCGGGCGGACCCCGTCGAGGCGCACGCCGGCCACGCCGGGGATTCGCTCCAGCGGCTTGACGATGCGCCGGTCGAGCAGGTCCCAGCTCTCGCTCAGGTCGCGCGGGCTCGACAGGCGGCCCTCCAGGATCGGCATGTCGTTGCCGCCGCCCTCCCAGCCGGTGTTCACGCTGATGTCGGTCAGGTCGGCCGGCAATTCGCCGCGGGCGCGGTCGATCTTCTCCCACACCTCGGTGCGCGCGACCTGCATGTTCGTGCCCCAGGCGAACTCGAGGAACAGGTTGCCGCCGTCCTGATCGCAGCCGGACCACATGTTGCGCAGGCCGCGCAGCGATCCCAGCGCCTCCTCCATGGGGCGCACGATCGCGCGCTCGATCTGGGCGGGGGAGGCGTTCTGGTAGGGCAGTTGCACGAACAGCATGGGGCGCTCGAAGTCGGGCAGGAAGGCCAGCGGCAACCGCAGCAACGCCACGCCGCCCAGCACGACCACGCTGACCAGGATCATCAGCATCGTCACGTGGCGGCGTATGGCCAGCTCCGGCAGCGTCACGATGGACCTCCGGTCGCGGGGACGACCGGCTCGGGCCCGGGCTCCGGACGGCCGGGCGCCGCGGACTCCACCCGCACCCGCGAGGGGACCGCGACATAGACGGCGGGAATGACCACCAGCGTGAGCAAGGTGGCCAGCGACAGGCCGAACAGAACGGTGACGGCCAGGGGCTGCCGCAGCTCCGCGCCCTCGCCCCAGGCCAGCGCCATCGGGACCAGTCCGAGCACGGTCGTCAGCGTGGTCATCATGATCGGCCGCAGCCGGATGTGCGCGGCCCGCACGACGGCCTCGACTTTCTCGACGCCATCCCGCCTGAGGCGGTTGACGCAGTCGACGAGCACGATGGCGTTGTTCACCACGATTCCCGCCAGCAGGATCACGCCGATCAGGACCATGACGTTGATGGGCAGGCCGGTCACCAGCAGCCCCAGCACGACGCCCACCAGCGCCAGCGGGATGGTGAGCAGGATGATGAACGGGTGCAGGAACGACTCGAACGTCGAGGCCATGACCAGATAGACCATGAAGGTCGCCAGGATCAGGGCGAACCGGAGGCTCCGGAAGCTGACCTGCATCTCGCGGTTCTGGCCGCCGATCTCGGCCGTGACGCCCGACGGTGGCGGGTTGTCGCGCAGCGCCGTCTCCAGATCCCGCACGGCCTCGCCCAGGCCGCGGCCGTCGAGGTTGGCCGTGATGACCGCGGCGCGCTGCTGCTGGAGCCGGTGGATTTCGGCGGGCCCGCGGTCGAGGCGCACGTCGGCCACGGACGCCAGGCGCAGCGGCTGCCCTTCCGGTCCGGGCAGCACGAGGTTCCGCACGTCGTCCAGGGAGCGGCGGCTCTCCTCGGCGTTGCGCAGGCGGATGTCGATCTGGTGGTCTGCCTCCCGGAAACGGGTCGGCACGACGCCCTGCACCCTTTGCCGCAGCGTCTCGGAGAGTTGGCCCATGTCCAAGCCCAGGGAAGCCAGCCGATCACGGTCGAACACGATCTGGACCTCGGGGTTGCCCGCCTCCAGAGACGACCGCAGGTCCACGAGTCCGGGGATGCCTTGCAGGTCGCCGACCAATTCCTGCGCGTAGGCCCGCAGCGCCTCGAGATCCTCGCCGTAGAGCGCCAATTCGATGGGCGTCTGGAGACTGAAATACGAGGGTCGGCCCAGCTTGACCTCGACGTCGGGCATTTCCGCGTATCGCCCGCGCAAGCGCTCGATGGCGGCCTGCTCGGCCGCGTCGTCGGCGCGATCCCGCATGACCAGGTTCACCTGCGCCAGATTCTCGGCCTTGGTGTTGAGCGAGAGGCCCCCGGACACGAGCCGGCTGCCCACGCTCGCGAAGTGCCGCGCGACGGCGGAATCCGCGCTGGCGGTCGCTTCCAGGGCCTGCACGGCGCGGTCCGTCGCCGCCAGCGCCGCGCCCTCGGGCAGGTTGATTTCGAGGAAGAACTCGCCCTCGGTCAGTTGCGGAACGAGCTCCGTGTCGATGAAGCGAACGCTCAGGACCGCCAGCGCCAGCGCGGCGAGCGCCAAGCCCACGGTCGCCCCGGGGCGCCGCACGGCCGCGCGCAACAGACGCTCGTAGGCGCGCGAGAAACGTCCCAAGGTGTGTCCGCCGGTCTCGACGCCGGCGCCGACGCGCGGGCCGCCGCCGGCCCGGCCGCCCAGCGACGCGAACATGGGGGCCACGGTCAGCGCCACGCCGAGCGAGGCGAGCAGGCTGATGGTCACGACCACGGCCTGGTCGTGGAACAGCTGCCCCGCGACTCCCTCCACGAAGACCAGGGGCACGAACACGGCGATCGTGGTCATGGTCGAGGCGAACACCGCCGCCCCCACTTCCGCGGCGCCGTCCACGGCCGCGCGGGCCAGGTCCAGCCCCTGCTGGCGCTTGCGGAAGATCGATTCCAGCACCACGATCGAGTTGTCCACCAGCATGCCTATCCCCAGGCAGAGGCCGCCCAGCGACATCACGTTCAGGGAGATGTTCATCCGGTACATCACGACGAAAGTGGCCACGATCGAGATGGGGATCGAAACCGCGATGATCAACGTGCTGCGCGCGTCGCGCAGGAAGGCGAAGAGCACCAGCACGGCGAGCAGGCCGCCCAGCAGCGCCGCGTCGCGCACTTCGTTCAGGGCCTTGCGGATGAACTCCGACTGGTCGAACAGCACTTCGATGCGGTGCTCCGGCGGCAGCTTGTCGCGCCACTGATCGAGCCGCTCTTTGAGCAGCCGCGCGACGGTCACGGAGTTGGCGTCTCCCTCCTTGTAGATGGCGATCTCCACCGACTCGCGACCGTTGACGCGCGTGATCTCCTCGCGCTCCTTGGCGCCCATCCACACCCGCGCGACATCGCGCAGGCGGACCGGCGCTCCCGCCTGTTGCGCGACGATCAGGTCGCCGATCTCATCCACGGTTTCGAATTCGTTGACCGTGCGCAGGAGGTACTGGTTCTGTTCGCCCCGCAGCGCGCCGCCGGGCAGGTTGACGTTGGAGACCCCCAAGAGCGCCCGCACGCGGTCCAGCGGGATGCCCAAGGCGGCCAGCCGCTCCTGGTCGATCGCGATCTGCACCTCCGACTCGAGTCCGCCCTTGACCTGGGCCGCCGCGATGCCCTTGACCGTCTCGAAGTCCGGTTTGATCCGGCGCTCGGCCAGATGCCGCAGCGCGTCCAAACCGCCGGGACCGGTCAGGGCCAGGCGCACGATGGGATCGAGGGCCGGATCGAAGCGCAGCACGACCGGCTCGCGCGCCTCCTCCGGCAGCATGTTCCGATCGAGCTTCTCGCGCACCTCCATCGACATCATGTCCATGTCGGTGCCCCAGTCGAATTCGAGCGTGACCTCCGACACGCCCGGCCGCGACACCGAGTGGATCGATTGCAGGCCGCGCAGGACGCCGACGGCCTCCTCGATCGGGCGGGTGACGAGGTTCTCGACCTCCTGCGGCGCCGTGTCGGGGAATTCGGTCTGCACCGTCAGCGACGGATAGGTGATGTCGGGGAAGAGTTCGAGCGGCAGTCGTCGCAAGCCGACCAGTCCGAACGCCACGACGGCCAGCGTCACCATGATCACCGTGACGCGGCGCCTGACCGAGGTTTCGATCACCGCGCGCATCACGAGCCGCCGTTTTGCGCCACGGGCTGCGCCTCGCGCTCGAGGATCTTGATCGGCGCTCCGTCCTTGAGCGAACGCTGACCCTTCACCACGACCTGCTCGCCGGCCGTCACGCCGGTCGCGATCTCGGCGTGGTCGTTGTCGACGAAGCCCAGCGCGACGACCCTGCGCACGGCGGTGCTGTCGGCGGCCACGTACACGACATCCTCGCCCTTTTCCGAGAAGACCGCGTGGCGCGGCACCAGCAGCGCTGACTCATGGCGCTCGGTGACGATGTCGACCTGGGCGAAATCTCCGGGCCGGACGGTGGGCGGCGGCGAAGGGATCTCGACGGTGATCTTGATCGTGCCGCTCTGGGGGTCGATGACCGGACTGATGAGCTTGATGTGTCCCCGCAAGGGGTGATCACAGGTATCGAGGCGCAGTTCCACCGGTTGGTCGACCTGCAGCTTCCGGAATTCTTTGGCTGGCACGTAAACGCGCGCCAGGAGGGGCTCGAAGTCCGCGAGCGTGAAGAGGGGAGTGCCGATGCTCACGGTCTGCCCGACGTCCACGAGGCGCCGCGTGAGACGCCCCGAGAACGGCGCCGTGACCGTCGTGTACGACACGTTCAGCTTCGCCAGGCCCTCGTTGGCCTCCGCCGCGGCCAACTCGCTGCGGGCCCGCTGCAACTCCTCGTCGGTGACGAGCTGCCGTCCGTGCATCTCGCTCACGCGCGCGAAGCGGGCCGCCAACTCTTCGCGCTGCGCGGTCGCCTGCTCGGCGCGGTAGCGGTATTCGTCGTTCTCGATCGTCAGCAGCGTCTGACCCGCGCGGGCCATTTCCCCTTCTTCGACCGCACGGCTGCGGACCACCCCCGCCACCCGAGCCAGGATTTCCGCCGTCTTGTCGGCCTCGAGCGTGGCGGTGGTCGTGTGGTGGCTGGCGATGATCCCCGTGGCGACCGCTTCGACCGCGACGGGCGTGGGGGGCTGCGCGGGCGCGGCGCCGGCGGCTGCCTCGGTCTGGGCCTTCGCCTGACCGGGCGTGTTGGCCGCGCGGCTGTCGCCGCCGCCGCAGCCGGCGAGCAGGGCCATGCCGCCGAGCGCCAAGAGGCCGATGCAGACGAGGACGGCGGCCTGGGTTCGGCGCGAGTGGCCGCCCTGCCGCGAAACCGGGTCGAATCTGTGCATCATGGCCAATCACCTTCCACGCGAAATCCGGGAACGCAGGCGGATCCGAGAGGCTGTCCTACGCAATTCGCACGGGAGAGGTTGCCCTTGCGGCGCCGCGGGGGATGGGCTCGGGGCAGGCGGCCTACTCGCCCGCGCGGGGCGGGTTGGCGCCCAGCCCCAGCTTCCCGAGCTTCGGCGCGATCACGAGCCGGCAGTAAGGCTGCCCTCCGTTTCGATTGAAGTAGTTCCGGTGATATTCCTCCGCCGGGTAGAAGTTCGGCAGGGGGGCGATCGCCGTCACGACGGGGTCGGCGAATCTCGCCTGCGCGGCCCGGCGCGACGCCTTGGCGATTTCCTCCTGCCGCGCGTCCGCGGTGAAGATCACCGAGCGGTACTGGGTGCCCGTGTCCGGTCCCTGACGATCGAGCGTCGTCGGGTCGTGCGCTCTCCAGAACAGGTCGAGAATCTCCGCCAGCGAGACGCGCGCCGGATCGAAGGCGATCCGCGCGACCTCGGCGTGTCCCGTCTCGCCCGTGCAGACCTGTTCGTAGGTCGGATTGGCGAGGTGGCCGCCGGCGTAACCCGGCGTGACCGCCAGGACGCCCTCGAGGCGCTGAAAGATCGCCTCCGCGCACCAGAAGCAGCCCGCGCCCAGGACGATGGTCTCGGTCGCGCTCCGGCCTTCCTCCATGCCGCGCACCTCCCCAGTCGAGAGCGATGCGACCGCCGCGAGGCAAGCCGCCGCCGACCGCCAGCTTCTGGTCACGTCGCCCCTCCTGGACCCCGACGCGCGGGGGGGACGTCCGTCAAACGGTCAGGCTCCGTCCGGTCTCGGGATCGAAGAAGTGCGCGCGCTCGCCCGCCAGCGCGAGACCGACTTGGCGGTCCACGCCCGCCTCCACGCCGCCCGGGCTGCGCACGACGAACATCCGGCCGGCGACCGTGAAGTAGAGCAGCGTCTCGTTGCCAAGCGGCTCGACGAGCTGGACCACGGCGGGGAAGGCGTCCGCGGCGCCGGCCTCGCGCAGCCGGACGTGCTCGGGTCGGATGCCCAGCGTCAGCGGCCGGTCGAGCAGGGTCTCGACAGGCGCGCCGCGCGGGCGCCAGTCCGCCGGCAGCGGCGCCGACAGCCGCTGCGGGCCGTCGGTCACGAACCGCAGCCCGTCCCGCCGCACGATCCTGCCGTCGAGGAAGTTCATGGCCGGCGAACCGATGAAGCCGCCCACGAAGAGGTTGGCGGGGCGCTCGTAGAGAGCCAGCGGCGCGTCCACCTGCTGCACCTCGCCCTGGTGCATGACCACGAGGCGCTGGCCCATGGTCATGGCCTCGGTCTGGTCGTGCGTGACGTAAATCATCGTCGCGCCGAGCCGCTGGTGCAGGCGGCTGATCTCCGCGCGCATCTGCACGCGCATCTTGGCGTCCAGATTGGAGAGCGGCTCGTCGAAGAGAAACACGGCGGGATCGCGCACGAGCGCGCGCCCCAGAGCGACGCGCTGCCGCTGGCCGCCGGAGAGCGCGGCCGGTTTGCGATCGAGCAATTCCCCGATGTCGAGCGTGCGCGCCGCCTGCGCGACCTTGCGCTCGATGTCCGCGCGCGGCTCCTTCCGCAACTTGAGCCCGAAGGCCAGGTTGTCGCGCACGGTCATGTGGGGATAGAGGGCGTAGCTCTGGAAGACCATCGCGATGTTGCGGTCCCTCGGCTCGACGTCGTTGACGATCCTCCCGCCGATGGCAATGGAGCCTTCCGTCGCGGACTCGAGGCCGGCGATCATGCGCAGCGTGGTGGACTTGCCGCAGCCGGACGGGCCCACGAACACGACGAATTCGCCGTCGGCGACGTCCAGATCCACGCGCGAGACGGCGCGAAAGCCGCCGGGGTAGATCTTCGTGACGCCGCTGAGGGTGACGCTGGCCATGCGCAGGCTCCTTTGCGGCTCATCCCGCGGGGCCGGCCGGAGATCCGGAGCGCCAGGGAAGGCGGCAGGCGGGCGTGACCATAACACGGCGTGGCGCGCGGGCGCCAGCCGCGGGGCCCACGCCCGTGGAGGTTGCGCCGGGATGAGCGGCGGTGCGCCGGGCGCGGGCTCGGACTTTTCGCGAAGCCTTTTCGTTGTGCCTGCGAGACTGTGTCTGGCGCGGCTGCTGCTGCGGCGCACGCCATGACCATGCCCGAACCGTCCGCCGC
>CALMJK010000016.1 GCA_937864225.1 uncultured bacterium
CAAGGGTTTGGCTGTTCGCCAATTAAAGCGGTACGCGAGCTGGGTTTAGAACGTCGTGAGACAGTTCGGTCCCTATCTGTCGTGGGCGCAGGAGATTTGAGGGGAGCTGTCCTTAGTACGAGAGGACCGGGATGGACGTACCTCTAGTGTGCCAGTTGTCGCGCCAGCGGCATGGCTGGGTAGCTATGTACGGCCGGGATAAACGCTGAAAGCATATAAGCGTGAAGCCCCCCCCAAGATAAGATCTCCCGGGCGAAAGCCCCTAAAGGCTCCTTGTAGACTACAAGGTCGATAGGCCGCAGGTGCAAGCGTGGTGACACGTTCAGCCGAGCGGTACTAATCAGCCGTGCGGCTTAATCATCTCGCTTCCTCACGGAAGCGGGCGCGAATCCGTGCGATGCGTCAACTACCCTCTGTCTTCGGTTGTCATGGATCCAATTTTTCGGCGGCCATAGCGCGGTGGAACCACCTGTTCCCATTCCGAACACAGCAGTGAAACGCCGCTGCGCCGATGGTACTGCACGGGTAACCGTGTGGGAGAGTAGGTCGCCGCCGAATCTTCCGAAGGGCACCGGCTCCGGCCGGTGCCCTTCCTTTTCGCCACTTTCCCGGCCCCTCTTCCGCATTGCGGGGCGCGTGGAGGCGTGCTAGCTTCCTGCGTCAGTTGCCGGGAAAGCCCCTGAAGGAACCTCGAACGGGAAGGAGCCTCCCATGCGCCATCATCGCCTCATCGTCTTGCTGACCCTGACCCTGGCCGGCGCCGTGAGCGCGTCAGCCCTGGCCGGGCCCTCCATTTTCGCCGGCGTTTCCCTGCCCACCGGCGACCTGGCCGACGGCTTTAAGACCGGCCTGCACGCGGGGGCCGCGTTCACCCAGCCGGTCACTCCCATGGGATCGATCGGCGTGCGCGGGGCCTTCAACAGGTTCGCGGCCGAAGACATCCTCGTCGCGGACGACGGGCACTTGAACATGATCGAGCTGCTCGGCATCGGGAAATTGACGCTGCCCGCGGGGCCGTATTTCGTGGCCGGCTTGGGGCTGACCAACTGGAAGGTCACCCTGGACGATTGGTCGGGTGACAGCGAAACCGACTTCACCGTGGCGGCGGGCGTGGGTTACACGCTGGTCAAACTCCAGTTGGAGGCGATGTACCACAACATCTCGACCGAGGGCGAGTCTTCCGCCTACATCACGGCCTCGGCGGGGCTTGCCTTCTGAATTCCGCCCATGGGGCACGACGGCCGGGGCCGGCGGGCGACGCCGGCCCCTTTTTCTTCCCCCATCAGCGGCCGCTGTCTATCTTGCGGGAGGCACCGCGCGAACCGCCGGCCTAAGGGGAGAGGGCATGCGAGTGGATGAACGATTGCGAGCGTCGCTGTCGGAGCTTTTCACGGCAATCGAGCTCCGGGCGGCGGAGCGGCTGGGAACCGACGGCCGGCTGCGACTGCAGGAGGCCGAGGTCTACGCGTGCCTGGACCTTCTGTCCATGGCGCGCGTCCCGTGCGAACTGCTGCCGGTCGCGGCCACGACGGCGCAGCGCGAGACCTGGGCGCGCCGGGCCGCGGCGCTGGCGGCCCCCGGAGGGCGGCTCGTGCTGAAGATCGCCGGCCGTCAAATCCTGCACAAGAGCGAGGTCGGCGGCGTGCGGGTCGTCGACGAGGCGGAGCCGGCTTCCCTGCTTGCCGCGGCCGACGCCGTGGCTGGAGGCGCGATCGCTCGCCTGCCCGCCGGGCACGTCGAAGGTGTCCTGGCGTGCGGTTTCGTCGCGCACCAGGCCAACCAGCCCGGGCAGGAGCTCCTGCTGAGCCTGCGGCAGGACGCGGCCTTCGGACCGGTGGTCGTGGTGGGCGTGGGCGGGCTGCTGACCGAATGGTACGGCCGGGGCACGCGGGGGCGCAGCCGCTTGATCCTGCCCGCGCACGACCTGCGCGCGCAGGTCGTGGCCGCGTCGCTGCGCGCCCACCCGCTGCTGGGGCTGGCCTTCGCGCCCTCGCGGGTGTACCCGCGCGCGTTGCTGGACGCGGATCAGGTCGCGGCGGGCGTGGCCGCCTTGGCCGCGGCGGCCGTCGCCCTGAGCGCCGAATCCGCCAGCCCGTGGACGTTGGAAGAGATCGAGATCAATCCCGCGGTCGTCAGCGACGGCCGCCTGATCGCGATCGACGGCGTCGGGCTGCTGTCCCGGCGCAAGTGGCGGCCGGTCAGCCGTCCGCTCGCCAAGATCTCGGCCCTGCTCGCGCCCCGCAGCGCCTTCGTCATGGGCGCGAGCGCCAAGGGCGACAATCCGGGCCGGGTGATCCTGGCCAACCTCCGGACCTCGGCGGGAATCGAGCAGGGGCGGCTGGCCGCGATCCATGCCCAAGAAACAGCCCTGGACGGGGTGCCGTGCCATCGGGGTGTCGCGCAGCTGCCCTGGAAGGCGGATCTCGCGGTCGTCGCGATCCCGGCGGCCGCGGCGGGGGAGGCGATCGCCGAGATCGTCGCGCACGATCGGGCGGAATCGATCATCCTGATCCCGGGCGGGTTCGCCGAGAGCGGTCAGGCCGATCTCGCGCAGGCGATCGAGCGGACGCTGGAGGAGGGACACGCGTCGCCGGGAGGGGGGCCCGTCCTGGTAGGCGGCAACTGCCTGGGCATCGTCAGCCGGGAGCGCTACAACACATTCTTCCTGCCCGAGCGGAAGCTGCGGTTTCGCGGGCGGGCTGGCGGGAACCTGGCCCTGGTGAGCCAGTCGGGAGCGTACTTGGTGACGTTCGCCAGCAACTACGAGGGCGTCATCTATCCTCGCGCGAGCATCAGCTTCGGGAACCAGATGGACCTGACGGTGGCGGACTTCCTGCAGCATTTTCTGGACGACCCGGACGTGGACGTCGTCGCCTGCTATGTCGAGGGCTTCAGACCGGGCGACGGCGCCCGCTTCGTCGCGGCCGCCCGACAGGCGCGCGCGCGGGGCAAGCGAGTCATCGTGTACAAGGCCGGCCGCACCGCGTTGGGCGCGCGCGCGGCGGCCAGCCACACGGCCAGTTTGGCGGGCGACTACGACATCGCGAGCGCCTGCCTGAGCGCCGCGGGGGCGGTCGTCGCGGCATCGCTCGACGAATTCGAGGACCTCGTCAAGATCTTCACGCTCCTGCACGCCCGCCCCGGGCAAGGGCGGCGCGTGGGCATCCTGAGCAATGCCGGTTTCGAGTGCACGGCCGCCACCGACGCCCTGGGCACGCTGGAACTGGCGGCGTTCGACGCGTCCACGCGAGCGGCGCTCGAGGCCTGCCTGCCGCTCTACGCGCACCGCGACAATCCCATCGATGCCACGCCGATCGCCGACACCGAAGCCTGGACGCGCGCCGCGGCCGCGGTCGTGGCCAGTCCCGCGGTGGACTGCGCGATCCTCTCCGCCGTGCCGGTCACCCCGGCGCTCGACAACCTGCCGCCGGACGCGTCCGGAAAGCACGGGCAGGGGCTGGAAGGCCCGGGTTCCCAGGGGCGGCGCTTGATCGCGCTCTGGGAGGGCACGCAGAAGCCGCTGGTCGCGGTGATCGATTCCGGTCGCTTGTACGATCCGCTGGCCGATCAGTTGATGGCCGCCGGCGTGCCCGTGTTCAGGAAGATCGACCGCGCGACGCGAGCCTTGGCCGCCTTCTGCGATGGAGAGACGTGACCGCCGCGGGCAAAAGGCTGGCTGCCCTGCGGGCGGTGGTCTACGATCCACGCGAGCCGGCGCGGCGACGCGGCCGGCCGGTGGGGCCGGCGCTCGCAACGTCGGGGATGGAGCAGACATGAAGCGTTTTTGGATCGCGTTCCTGGTCATCGCCGGCGTGTCCGTCGGAGGAGTGGCCTGGCTGTCCCGGACGATGAGGGGGATCGAGAGTCTTGCCCCGGCCGGGGCCGGCGAGGGCGTGCTGCACTGGCGCATCGACGAAGCCTACGCCGAGGAATCGCAGACCGACGCGCTGGGTCTGCTGTTGGAGGGACGCCGGCCATTGCTGCGCGACGTGGTGTTCGCTTTGGCGCGCGCCGCGCGCGACGACCGGATCTCCGGCCTGTTCATCGAAGTCGGCGCGCTGCCCGCCGGCTGGGCTCAGGTCGAAGAGCTGAGCGAGGCCGTGGCGGCGTTCGCGCAGACGGGCAAGCGCGTGGTCGCGTGGCTGGAGTCCGCGGGCGAAAAGGAGTACGTGCTGGCCCTGCCGGCGGACGAGATCGTGCTGGCGCCCGAGGGCAATCTCATGATCCTCGGCGTCCGCGCGGAAATGAGCTTCCTGAAGGGGACGTTGGACAAGCTGGGCATGCAGGCCGATTTCGTGCATGTGGGGCGTTACAAGTCCGCGCCAGAGCAGTTGACGCGCGAGTCTCCCACCGAGCCCCACCGCGAAATGGTCGAGGCCATCGTCGAGGCTCATTACCAGCGCCTCGTGCGCGCGATCGCCGCGTCGCGCGACGTCACGGAGGCGAAGGCGCGGGACTGGATCGACGCGGGGATCTACGACGCGCAGACGGCGCTAGCGCAGGGGATGATCGACGGCGCGGCTCCCGTGGGCAATGACGGCGCCGGCCGCTTCCCCGAAGAAGACTTCGTGGAGTTGGACGATTACGCGCTGGCGCGGCGGCGGGGGCGCGTCGCGGCCACGGTCGCGCTGATCCCGATCACGGGCACCATCGTGCCGGGGGAGAGCCACCACGACACCTGGTCGGGGTGGTACGCCGGCAGCAGCACGGTCGTGGAGCGTTTGCGCCGGGCGCGGGACGACGATGGCGTCGACGCGGTGCTGCTGAGGGTGAACAGCCCGGGCGGCTCGGCGATGGCCAGCGATCTGATCTGGCACGAGGTGGCGCGCGTGCGGGAAAAGAAACCGGTCGTCGTGTCGATGGCCGATTACGCCGCTTCGGGAGGGTACTACGTCAGCTGTGGCGCCGACTCGATTTTCGCCGCCGCCGGGACCCTCACCGGTTCGATCGGGGTTTTCGCCGGCAAGGTGGACATGGCAGGCCTCTACGCGAAGATCGGCGTGCAGCGCGAGTTCGTCACGCGGGGCGAGAACGCGTTGCTGTTCAGCAACGCCACGATCTTCACGGACGCCCAGCGGAGCGCACTGGAAGCGCTGCTCGGCGATTTCTACCAGCGTTTCGTGACGCGCGTGGCGCAGGGGCGGCGCCTGCCGGCCGAGGAGGTCGCCAAGGTGGCCGAGGGACGGGTGTGGACCGGCGAGCAGGGCATCGAGGTCGGTCTCGTCGATGGCCGCGGGGGGATGTTGCGCGCCCTGGCGTCAGCCAAGCGCCTCGTCGGCCTCGATCCGGAGCAGTTGGTGGCGGTGACGAGCTACGAGGAGCCGCTCGGCCTGCTGGAGCGCGTGTTCCTCCGGTTCTTCCGCCATGACGGCGCCGGTCTGGGCGTGCCGGCGCCGCTGGCGCCGCACGTGGCAGCTTGGCGAGGCGACGCGGCGCTCAGCGCGGTCGCGCTGCTCGACGGGCGTCCGCTGGCGCTCCTACCGCTGAGGGTCGAGCTCGACTAGCCGCCAGTACGCGGTCAGATCGAGTCCTTCGGGCAGCAGTCGCCACAGGCGGGCGGCCCGGCGCTCGTCCGGGGCGGGGCGGTCCACGATCGGGCCGCACCGCCAGAGCGTGTGCTGGCGTTCCTCGCTGTGTCCCCACAGCAGCAGGGTGTGCGCCAACTCGTGCACGAAGCCGCGAACCACGTAGGGCACGTCGGACGCGTCGCGCCAGGCGGCGCCGACCACGATCTCCAATTTCACGGGATGTCCGAACGCGTCGCCGGCGATCCAGCGCACGGCCATGTGGGGGATCAGCTCTGGGTCCGGCACGTGCACCAGCGAGATTCCCGTGTCGGAGCGCGCGACAAGGCTGAAGCTGGGTCCGCTGGGGTCGTCGTTCCAGACGTCGACGGCGGCGCGCAGACAGGCGCCGAGGTCGAGGTCGCCGCACGGCGTCGGCGGTGCCAGGACCGGAACAGGCCAAACCCGCCAGGCGATGACGCGCGCGCGAAAGCGCGGCGTCGTCAGCCGTTGCACAAGGTCGAGCAGGTCCGCGTAGGCCGCCGAGTCCACGGCCTGACGCGGCAGCGGCAGCGGGCCGCGGCCCGGCGTGGGATCGACGACGGCCATCATCGCGTGCCAAGCGAAGGGATCCTCCGGCAGCAAGGAGAGGGAGTCCCCAACCAGGGGGAGCACACCGGTGTCGGCGGGACCGAGCCGCCAGCCGGCGGTGTCGCCGCGCACGGCCAGATGGGCGGGGCCGCCGGCGGTCGGCGAGCCGTCGACCTGCCAGCGCCACGTCCAGTCGCCCGCCTCGATGCCTAGAAAATTTCCGAGGCTTTCGCCGTAACCCATTGCCAAAAGGGAATCAACACTGCGATCGGTCTGGGCCGTCCCGCCGGATTCCGGCCCCATGGCGCAGGCTCCGGCCAGGAAGGTCAGTCCGACCGCGCCAATCAGCCGCGGGATCGTGGTCGCGCGCTTGGCCATGCCCGCGCTCCAGCAGCCGGCGTGCCGCGGGCGACGCGCCCAGGTCAGACGCCCGTCGGGCTCTCCGCGGGGCCGGCGTCGGCGCCAGGCCGGCAGCGCGCCGACGTTTCCAGGGTGACGGGTCCGCGCCGATCGGTGACCGGCGTGGACGGTGTTCTGTTGCGGTGACCAGGCGCATGCGCTAGGTTTGGGCCCTCTCGCGGCGGGAACGCCGGTCACTCGCGCCCCAAGAGGGCGGCGGAGAAGATGAACGAGTATCGCGACGATGAAACGGCCGCCGACGGCGGTTTCGATCCTTTGCAGCTTTGGCGCGTTTTCTCGCGCCGCAAGTGGTTGTTCATCATTCCGTTTTTCCTCTGTCTCGGCGTGGCGGCGATCGCCATCCACACGCAAACGCCCATCTATTTTTCGAGCGCGCAGCTGCAGGTCATCCAGGAGACGACGACCGCGCGCTCGCTGCCGCAGGAATCGCCCCGCTACGACCGGCGCGGCAGCCAGGACGCCGAATCGCTGGTCATGATCCGCACGATCGTGACCAGCCCGCGCTTCTTGCGCCGCATTGTCAGCGAGCTGAACCTGCATCGCCCCCTCATGGCCGCGGGCGCCTGGTCGCAGGCGCCGGCGGGAGTGACGCCGGAACTGTGGGAAGATCAGGTGATCGGCAGGGTCGCCCGCCAGCTTGCCGAGCGGGTCCGGATCGGGCAGGACGACCAGCACCTGTTCAGCATCGGCATGCGGGACAGCGATCCCGATCGCGCTCATCTGCTGACGCGGCGCGTTCTCGACGATTTTCTGGCCGAGGAACGGGCGAACCGCCTGCAACCCAGCAGCGCCACGCGTGATTTCCTGGAGGGGCAGCGCCGCATATATCAGGACCAGCTGACGCAGGCCCAAGGCCGGCTGGGCGAATTCCAACGTTCCGTGGTCAACGAGACGACGGCGGGAAACCCCGTCACCGCCGACAACCTCAACGATGCGGAGAGTCTGCTCACCCGCCTGCGCAGCCAGGCCTTCGACGCGGGCGGCGCGGAGCTGATGAATCTGGAGCGCTCGGTGCTCGCGGCGCTGGACCGGCCGCCGACGCTCGAAGAGTGCCTGCGCGACGCCGACGTCGCGGCGGCGACGCGCGAACTGGCGAGCCTGGAATACGACGCAGCGCTGCGCGAGATCCAGGGACGCGAGGCGGGAGCGGCGGAACAGGGCAGCACACTGGGACTTTCCCGGCTCAACCTGAACAATCTGGTCGAGGCCATGGTCGCGCGGCGTCACGCCGGCCTGACCGCGCCGCAACGCAACCGCGTCTCCCAATACGCGTTCGCCCTGCTCGACCATGAGGTCGCCAGGCGGGTCGGCGCGCGGCTCGACCAGAACATCCGCGAGTTGCGGGATTTCATGGCGCGTCAGCCGCAGCAATCCGCGCAATTGGCCGATTATCAGCAAGAAGTGACCCGGCTGCAGGAACTCCTGCAGCGCATCGAGTTGGACATCCAACAGGAGAATCTGCGCCTGGCGGCGAACATGTCGGAGATAGGCTACCGGATCGTTGTTCGGCAGGATCCTCAGCGCCCGGTCGCGCCGATCGAGCCGAACAAACCGCGCATGGCGATGATGGGATTGCTGCTGTCCTTGGCCCTGGGGGGCGGGTTGGTCTTGCTGGCCGAATTCACGGACCGGTCTTTCCGCTCGCTCAAGGACATCGAACGGACCCTGGACGTGAAGGTCATCGGCACTTTGCCGATGATCGAGACGGGATTTCTGACTGGGCGGCGGCGGCGGAAGTTCTGGGTCTGGGTGCTGCTGGCGGCCGCGATCCTGGCCGTGGCGGGGGCCAGCTTCCTGTTCATCTATCCGAAGTTGAGCTGAACGGAGCGGCGGCGGGGGAGGCGGCTCGATCATGAAAGCCAGAATGGGCGCGAAGACAGCGCGCACCCGCCCTTTCGACCTCGAGTCCCCGCTCGCCATCGAACTGCGCCGGATCATGATCCGGCTCTCCCGTCAGCTGGATTTCGACCGGCAGCGCTGTCTCATGGTCACGAGCGCGCAGCGCGGCGAGGGCAAGAGCCTGTTCAGCTCCAATTTCGCGCTCGTGCTCGCCAATCATCTCAAGCGACGCGTCCTGCTCGTGGACGGGGATCTGCGCCGGCCGGTGCAGCACATCATCCACCGGATTCCCAGGGCCCCCGGGTTCGCCGAGCAGCTGAAGGGCAAGCCCGTGAAGTCGCGCGCCACGTCGGTGGCCAACCTCGAGGTGCTGCCCGCCGGCGAGGCGGTCGAGCACATCAGCGCGCTGCTCAGCCCCGAACGCGTGAGCGCCGCCCTCGCGCACTGGAAGAAAGAATTCGGGATCATCATTCTCGACAATCCGCCGGTCGTGCCGGTCAGCGACCCGCTGCAGTGCGTGGCGGCCACGGACGGCGTCATCTACGTGGTCATGGCCGGGCGCACGCCGCGCGAGATCGCGGTCAGGGGAATCGAAATTCTCAAGGGGGTGGGAGCGAACGTGTTGGGCGTCGTGGCCAACAACTTCTCGGAGGTCCTGCCCTACTACTACGATCGCAAGTACTACGGCTACGCGGAGCGAAAGGTGCGCGCTGGACGCGAGGCGGCGCTGGTCGCCCCGGACGGCGCAGCGGAGAAGGAGTCAGTGCCGGCGCCCGAGGCGCCGAACGGCTAGCGGGCGCCGGCGGACGCAGCGAACGAGGGGGCGACCCGCCGGGCCGCCCCCTCGCGCTTTCCCGCCGCGTTGCGCGCTAGGCGGCCTTCGTCTTGAAGTCCTTGCCGACCCAGTTGCGGGCGAGCAGCAGCATGATCGGTGACGAGATCGCGATGAGGCCGTACACGAGCCACATGAACTGCGTGTTGGTGGGCCCGCTCTCGGGGCAGTAGCGCTGCAGGAACCAGCCCGAGTAGAGGCTGGTGATCATCTTCGTGAGAAACCACGGGAACTGCGCGACGCCCATGTAGGCGCCGGTCCGGCCCTCCGGCGCGATCTCGGCGGCGTACTGGAGGAAACGGGGCTGCCACATCGCCTCGCCCACCGTCATGATGACGAGGTAGGCCACGAGGGTCACGGGCGTGGGCCCGAGCGCGAGCAGGAAGGAAGGCGCGGCCATGACGAGCGTGCCGAGGATCATCATGCGGTAGACGGGCGCCTTCTGCGTGAGCGCGGTGACGATCGGCACCAGGATGAACACGAGAAGGGGATTGAAGTTCACGGCGGGCTCGAAATTGTGGCTGATCCAGGGCCACGAACCGCGATAGGCCCGCTCGACGTACATGGGAAGCGTGAGCCAGTTGTGGGCGAAGAGGGTCTGGACCGGGATGAGGCAGAAGATGAAGAAGGCGAACTTGGCGTCGGCCAAGGGGTGCTGTCGCAGCCAGCGCAGCAGCGAGAACGGTGGCTTGGGCGCGGCCGGCGCCTGCGGCGTGGCCGCCTCCGGCTCGCGCCCCTCCTCCCGGCGCCGCTCGGCGCGCGCCCAGGCGATCCGCTCGTCCACGATGCGACGGCCCAGCAGCAGGTAGGTCAGGCCCAGGCCCAGGATCGTGAAGCCCACGTAGACCCAGAAGGCGCCGGGGATCCCGACGGCGTTGCGAATGGGCGAGAAGAACGAGGGCAGCCAGCCGCCCAGGTTCATCAGCGCGTAGAGCATCGCGTAGCCCATGCCCGCCGTGCTGGGCGTCGTGAACTGGCGGACCGCGGCGTAGGCGGCGGGCTGGTACATGCCGTAGCCCAGGACCACGAACAGGATGCCCAGCATCGTGGTCAGGTGCACGGTCGACCACATGCCCGCCGGCGGCAGGCCCAGCGAGGGGCCGCCGGCCAGGCAGACGCGCCCGGCCAGCATGAGCGCCAGCGCGGCGATCAACGCGATGCGCACGCCCCAGCGATCGGCGAGGCCGCCGAAGAAGAACATCGAGAGCGTGATGCCCCAGGTCAGGGCCCCGACCATCGGGCCGGCCTGGACGTCGCTAAGGCCGACGTGGCGATTGAAGAACATCGCCAGGTAGCCCAGGATCCCGAAGTAGCAGAATCCCTCGAGAAAGTAGGAAACGTTCACGCCCATCAAGGCGCGCGGGGCGTGCACGAGATCGACGAAGGGTTGCGTGATCTCGCGCAGCGGATTCTTCTTTGCCTCGACCGGCTTGTCGGACATGGACAGCACCTCGGGCTGGAGGACATCACGCACGGCTTGGGACGCGACGCCCGACCGGGCGGGCCGGGCGCACAGCAACGTAGGGCACGGCTGGGCGCGGGGTCAAGCCTGGCGCCCGGGGATGATCAAGCCGGGGTCGGCGCGAGCCCGGCGCGCACCGCGGCGCGCACGACGGCCGCGGTTTCGCCGGCGGCGGCCAGGGCGGCTTCGGCACGGTCGCGCGCCGAGGCTGCGAAGGCCGGCTCGGCCGACTGGTCGAGCGCGGCCAGCGCGCCCAGGTTGATGAGCACGTTGTAATAGGCTCCCTCGGCCGCGGCATGGGCGGCGAGCGCGGCCACGCCCGCGTCCGAGAGCGAGTTCTGGTTGCCGATGCGGGCGATCTCGCCGACGCGCGCCAGGAGCGCCAAGGTCCGCTCCAGCACGGCCAGCGGCACGCGGGTCGCCTCGCGCGTGGCGGCGGCCAGCGCGAGGTCGCGCTCGCGCTGCTGCTCGGGGGAGGCCTTCGGCAGGCGCATGGCGTCCATCACGCGGTTGAACGCCTCGGTGTCCTCGTCGATCGCGCTCAGGAAGAAGTCCTTGTCGGCCTGGCAGGACTCCGCGAACTCCTTGACCTTTTCCTGAACCGTCTCGTAGCCCTTCTTGGCCACGGTCAGGTTGCAGACCATGGCGCCCAGGGCCGCCGCCTGCGCGCCGCACAGGGCAGCCACCGAGCCGCCGCCGGGGGCCGGCGAGTCCGCCGACAGCTCGTCCACGAATTCGCGGTTGGTCATCTTGACCAGCCTGCCGTCGTCGAGCCCGGCCCGTAGCTCGATGATCTTCTGCGCCGGCTCGAACGGCCCGAGATCGCGCAGTCCGAGGCTCTGGATGGCGGTCTCGACGAGCTGGCGCTGAGGCACGCCCGCCGACTCGCCCGCGCGCCGCAGGTAGTGGCGCCCCGCCGCCAGCATCGACTGCAGTGGGATGAGGCCGACCAATTCGCTGCCGGTGACGCGCAGGCCCCGCCGGACGGCCTGCTGGCACACCTCGTCGAAGGCCTCGTGAGGCTGCGTGATCGAGACGTTGACCAGGTTCATGCTGATCTGGGCCCGGTTGTACTCGGGGATCAGCCAGCCGACCGCCTTCACCGCGCGCAGCGCGCCGGGCACCATGACGTTCTGCCCGTCCGGCCCCTTGACGATCCGGCCTTCCGCGTCGCGCTTGGCGCGGCCGCCTTCGCGCACGTCGAGCGCGATGTCGCTGGCGAGTCGCTTGCTGCACGTGTTGAGATTGACGTTGTACGCCACGAGGAACTGTCGCGCGCCGACATTGGTCGCGCCGGTGCGGGCCACGGCCGAACTCCAGGCGTCGGGCCCGAAGTCCGGCGTCCACTGCGACTGGCCCAGCTTCTCGGGCAGCGCCTCGTATTCCCCCTGCCGGCAGTGCGCCAGGTTGCGCCGCTCCTCGCGCAGCGCGGCCTCCTCGTAGAGATAGACGGGGATGCCGAGCTCGGCGCCGATGCGCTCGCCGACACGGCGAGCCAGCGCCACGCAGTCGGTCATGGTCACGCCCTGCAACGGCACGAAGGGGACGACGTCGGTGGCCCCATGGCGCGGGTGCGCGCCGCGATGGCGGGCCATGTCGATGAGCTGCGCCGCGCGCGCCACGAGACGGAAGGCGGCCTCCGCGACGGCGTCAGGCGCTCCCACGAACGTGATCACCGTGCGATTCGTGTCGCGTCCGGGGTCGACGTCCAGCAGCGCGACGCCTGCGACCTCGCGCACCGCCGCGGTGACGGCGTCGATGATCCCGTGGTCCCGCCCCTCGCTGATGTTCGGCACGCACTCGACCAGCTGCTTCATGCCCGCTCCCTCGCGATGAGACTCCGGAACCGCCGGAGCGCGGGGCGACGGCGCCGCCTCGGACGCCTCGGAAGATAGCGAGTGAGGCGCGGCTTGGCCAGCGGAGCGTGCGGGCGCCGAAGCGCGGCCCCGCGGTTTGCAGCCCCCAGGGGGCCGAGCTATATTCGCCTCGCAGCGACCCAGCAGAAAGGCGCGGTTTCCGCCACGCGAGACCGCATCCGGGCCCGTGCCGCGAGGTGATCGACGCCATGTATCGCCATGATCCGCAGGATCGAGTCGCCATCTTCATCGACGGTGAGAACATCCATTACAGCGCCAAGTATCTCAACGTGCGCCTGGACTACCTCAAGCTCTGCGCCGAGTTGGCCGACGGGCGGCGGCTGGTGCGTGCCTCTTTCTACACCACGGTCTCCAGCCAGTCCGAGGGCAAGATCGATTTCATCAATTTTCTGCGGCTCAACGGCTTTCGCGTCGTGACCAGGGAACTGCGCGCGTACGCGAGCGAGGGCGAGAGCGCCGCGCGCGCGCCCCGCGGCAACCTGGATCTGCAGCTGGCGCTGGATGTCATGGAGCTGTTGCCCAGTCTCGACACCGTCATCGTCTGCAGCGGCAATGGAGAATTCGTGCCGCTGCTGGAGGCGGCGGGGCGACGGGGCTGTCACGTGGAGGTCTGCGGCCTACGGGACATGACCAGCACCGAACTCATCGCCGCCACGGATGAATACGTGGACCTGGCGTCCCTGAAGGATCGCATTGTGCTGCAGCGGGAGGCGCGGGCCGAGGCTCCCTCGGACCCGGGCTACAGCGCTCTCGACTACTGAGCCGCCGGGTCAGATGCCGGCGCCGCCAGAGCGGCGCGGACGGCTTGGCCGTAGCGCGCCTGCAGATCGCGGGTGACCGGCCCGGGTCGACCGTCGCCGATCGTGGCGCCCTCGGCGCGCACGACGGGCACGATCTCCTTCACCGAGCCGCTCAGGAACGCCTCGCCGGCCATCAACAGATCGCGGCGTTCGATGCCGGTCTCTTGGGCCACGAGCCCCGCGGCGCCCGCGATTTCCATGACCAGCGCGCGCGTGCGTCCGGCCAGGAGACCCAGACGCGACGGAGGCGTGGCGAGCTTGCCGTCGCGGACGACGAAGAGATTGCTGGAGACCCCCTCCAGCAGTTTGCCCTGGCGATCGGTGAGGATGGCCTCTTCGCACCCCTCGGCGCGGGCGAAACGCAGGGCCATCAGCGCCGGCAGGTAGTTGAGCGTCTTGAGCTGGGGAAAGTTGCCGCGGGCGAACGGCGGTTTCATGATGCTGACGCCGATCCCCTCCGCCTGCCAGCGCGGGATCTCCGCCGGGATCGGTTCCACCCAGGCCGACACCGTGGCCGGCAGCTCGCTCACCCGCTCGACGGGCAGGGGCTGTTGCGGCGAACCGCCGCGGCTGATCGTCAGCCGGGCGCGGGCATCGCGTTCCCCGAGCTCGTTGCGGCGCGCGAGCTCTTGGAAGATGGCGCGCAGCGAGCCCGGATCCGGGCGCCAGGCATACCCCAGCAGTCCCAACTCGCGCGTCAAGCGGTGGAGGTGGCCTTCCAGATCGAACGGGCGGCCGGCGTAAAGGCGCAGCGTCTCGTAGAGGCCGTCGCCGTAAAGGTAGCCGCCGTCGAACAGGGAAACGCGCGCGTCGGCCGCGTCCAGGAACTCGCCATTGAGGTAGACGATCATGCGCGGGCCCTCCGCAATCGGCTTGGAAGGCCCAAACATACCCTGGGCCGCGCGGCGGGGCAAGAGGCGTGGCCAGCTCGCAGGCCCTGATCGCCGGTTCCGCCTTCCCGGGCGCGTGCGCTCGGAAACATGGTCCCGCGCGCTCCTTTTTCCGGCGGCGCCGCCGCCGGACGATCGCGTGGATTGACAGCCCCGCCTCGGCTCCTATTTTGGGCCCGAGCAGGGACGCGCCGGCGCCCGCCGGGCGCCAAAAACGCTTGGTCGTCCCGCTCCCGATCGGGTATGGTCACCCGCCGCGGCCGGATCCCCGCGGCCGCTGGGGAAAAGGAGCGCTGCATGGCCGGAAGCATGTTGCCCGTGTTCATGGTGCTGGGCATCGCCGTCGTGTTCGCGCTGGCCTTTCTCGTGCTGAGCCGGATTCTCGGGCCTCACCGGCCCTCGGCGCTCAAGACCACGACCTACGAGTGCGGCGTGCCGCCCCGCAGTTCGACGGAAATCCGTTTCTTCGTGAGGTTCTTCCTGATCGCCCTGCTGTTTTTGCTGTTCGATCTGGAGGCGGTCTTCATCTATCCATGGGTGGTCCTGTACGACACGTTCCTGGCGGACGGCCGCGCCGCCTTCGCGCTGGGCGAAATGGCGGTCTTTGTGGGCGTTCTCGTGGCCGGCTACGTCTATGCGTGGAAGAAGGGAGGCCTGGATTGGCAGTAGATCTGGAAGCTCCCAGCGGTTTTCTGACCACGCGCCTGCGCCAGGCCATCAACTGGGGGCGCAAGTATTCCCTGTGGCCGCTGCCGTTCGGGACGGCCTGCTGCGCCATCGAATTCATGAGCACGGTCTCGTCGTACAATGATTTGAGCCGTTTCGGCGCCGAACTGGTGCGCTTCTCGCCGCGTCAGTCCGATCTGCTCATCGTGGCCGGTACGATATCCTACAAGCAGGCCCCGATCCTCAAGACGATCTACAGCCAGATGGCCGAGCCCAAGTGGGTCATCGCGATGGGGGTCTGCGCGAGCAGCGGCGGCTTCTACAACAACTACTCGACGCTGCAGGGGATCGACCGGATCATCCCCGTGGATTTCTACGTGGCGGGCTGTCCACCGACGCCCGAGAACCTGCTGCACGGACTCGTGATGCTGCAAGAAAAGGTGGCCCGCGAGGGCCTGGTGCCCGCGACCGAGCGACACGCGCGCCGGGCGCAGGCCTGATCCGGCGGATCGCCGCCGACCACCGCAACGCGGACGGAGAGCATGAGCCGCAAGCTTCTGGAGAGGCTGCAGCAGGAATTCGGAACGGCCATCCTGCGCACCGCCGACCAGCACGGCGACGCCGTGATCTGGGTCGCGCCGAAGGACGCGACGGTCGTCCTGCGCCACCTGCGCGACCGCGAGCAGTGCGAATTGCTGCTGGACGTGGCGGGAGTGGACTATCCCGAGCGCGCCAAGCGATTCGAGGTCAACTATCTGCTGCGCTCCCTGGCGCGCGCGCATCGCGTGCGGGTCAAGATCGACGTGGCCGAGGGCGAGGCGGTGGAGTCGGCGACCCCGCTTTGGCGCTGCGCCGACTGGCACGAGCGGGAGGTCTTCGACCTGCTGGGCGTGCCGTTCCGCGGCCACCCGGACCTGCGGCGGATTCTCTGCCACCACGAGTTCGAGGGCCACGCGCTGCGCAAGGACTACCCGATCGAGCAGGGACAGCCGTGCGTCTCGACGGAGAAGCTGTTCGGCGACCACGAAATCGAGCAGGCCAGTCGGCGGTCCGAGGGGGTCGCCGCCGCGGGGGACGAGAGCGGGTTGCCGTCCGACCTGTTGACGGTGAACATCGGCCCCAGCCATCCCGCCACGCACGGCGCGCTGCGCGTGGAGGTCCTGCTCGACGGCGAGACCGTCGTGCGCGCGCGCAGCGAGATCGGCTACCTGCATCGCTGCTTCGAAAAGGAGGCGGAGGATCACACCTGGCACGAGGTGATGCCGTACACCGACCGTCTCAACTACTGCTCGGCGCTGCTCAACAACGCGATCTGGGCGCACTCCGTCGAGAAGCTGCTCGGCGTCCAGATCACGCCGCGTTGCCGCGCGATCCGGGTGATTGTCAGCGAGTTGGCGCGGTTGACCGACCACCTCGTCTGTCTGGCGGCCAACCTCGTCGACATCGGCGCGCTGACGAACTACTGGTACCTCTACAACGTGCGCGAGGGCATTTATCAGATATTCGACAAGCTCTGCGGCTCGCGTCTCACCACGAATTACGCGCGCATCGGCGGGATGTCGCACGACCTCTACCCGGGCTTCGCGGAGGAGACGCTGTTCCACCTGGGCAGGCTCGACGAGGCGATCCGCGACGTGACCGGCCTCGTGGCGCGCAACCGGATCTTCCTGGACCGGACGGTGGGCGTGGGCGCGATTTCGCGCGAGGAAGCGTTGAGCTGGGGCTACACGGGGCCCTGTCTGCGGGCGACCGGGCTGGCCTACGACGTGCGCCGCTTCGCGCCGTACTTCGGCTACGAGGAGTACGATTTCGACATCCCGGTGGGAGAGCACGGGGACACGTACGATCGCATCATGGTCCGTTTCGAGGAGATGAAGCAGAGCGCGCGGATCATCCGCCAGGCGCTGCGGAAATTGCCCGAGGGGCCCGTGAACATCGACGACCCTCGCGTGATCCTGCCGCCCAAGGAGAGCGTGTACGGCAGCATCGAAGGGATGATGAACCAGTTCAAGCTGATCTACGAGGGGATCCAGGTCCCGGCGGGTGAAGCTTACGGGTTCGGGGAAGGCGGCAACGGCGAGCTCGGTTTCTTCTGCGTGTCGAACGGCACCGGTCGCCCGTGGCGCGTGAAGGTGCGTCCGCCTTGCTTCCCGATCTTCTCTTCCTACTCCCGGCTGATCGAGGGGGGCATGATCCCGGACGCGATCGCCATCCTCGGCAGCCTGAACATCATCGCCGGCGAGCTCGATCGCTGAGCCCGGCGGCTTCGCAAGGGGCCCGGAACGCATGGACGAGACCGCGACGCAGGGCGTGTTCGAACTGTCGGCAGCCGGCCAGGCCCGTCTCGAGGGGATCCTGGCGCGGTATCCGACGCGCGAAAGCGCGCTGATGCCAGCGCTCTGGATTATCCAGGACGAGAAAGGGCACATCCCGCCGGCGGGGATCGCCTGGCTGGCAGAGCGGCTCGGCGTGGAGCCGGCCCGCGTCTGGGAAGTGGTCACCTTCTACACGATGTACCGCAGCGAGCCGCAGGCGAAGTGGGTGCTGCAGGTCTGCCACAACATCAGCTGCCACATCATGGGGGCGCCCGATATCCTGCGGCACCTGGAGGAGCGGCTGGGAGTTCCGCGCGGCGGGCGCACTCCGGACGGCCTCTTCCAGTTGGAGGGGGTCGAGTGTCTGGGCTCGTGCGGCAGCGGTCCCTGCCTGCAGATCGGCAAACACATGTACGAGAACCTGACCCCGGAGAAGGTCGACGCGCTGCTCGATGGACTGCGCGGGGGCCAGCCGCCGCGCGCGGACACCGACCGGGAACTGGAGGCTTAGCGGATGCCGCGCGACGATTGCCGCATCCTGTCGGCGCGATTCGGGCGACGGGACGGGCACAAGCTGGCCGTCTACGAGGCGGACGGTGGCTACCGGGCCTTGCGCAAGGCGCTGACGTCGATGACGCCCGTCGCCGTGCGCGACGAGGTCAAGGCCGCCGGCCTGCGCGGCCGGGGCGGCGCCGGCTTTCCGACCGGCGTGAAGTGGGGTTTCGTGCCGGCAGGCGCGTCCACGGTCTATTTCATGGTCAACGCGGACGAGAGCGAGCCCGGAACCTTCAAGGATCGCTGGATCATGGACTACGATCCCCACGCGATGATCGAGGGGGCGATCCTCTCTTCGTATGCAGTGGGGGCGAGGCTCTGCTTCATCTACATCCGCGGTGAATTCGGCTGGCTGATCGACCGCGTGCAGAAGGCGGTGGACGAAGCCTACGCGGCGGGCTACCTGGGACGGGGCATCCTCGGCTCGGCATACGAGCTGGAAATGCTCGTGCACAAGGGCGCGGGCGCGTATATCTGCGGCGAGGAAACCGGTCTGATCAATTCCGTCGAGGGGCGCAAGGGGCAGCCCAGCATCAAGCCGCCCTTCCCCGCCGTGCAGGGTTTTCTGAGACAGCCGACGATCGTCAACAACGTCGAGACCGTGGCCGCGGTGCCCTACATCGTGCGGGAGGGGGCGGCCACCTACCGCCGTCATGGCACCGAGAAGTCCCCCGGCACCAAGCTCTGGAGCGTGAGCGGCCCGGTGCGCCGGCCGGGCGTCTACGAATTGCCGCTGGGCCTGCCCTTCCGCGAGTTCTTCACCCAAGACCTGGGCGGCATGGCGGACGGCGAGGAGCTCAAGGCCGTGATCGTGGGCGGCTCGTCCGTACCGGTGCTCACCGCCGATGAGATCATGGGCGTGAATCTCGACTACGAATCGCTGGCCGAGGCCGGCACCATGCTCGGCTCGGGCGGCATGATCGTGGTGCCGAGCCGGTGCGACATGGTCGAGCTCATCCAGGTGCTCATGCATTTCTACTGGGACGAATCGTGCGGCCAATGCACGCCGTGCCGGGAAGGGACCGGCTGGTTGCACAAGATCGTCAAGCGGTTGCGGACCGGGGCCGGCGCTCCGTCCGACGTCGAGCTGCTCGAACGGGTGTGCGACGGCATGATGGGACTGACCATCTGTCCGCTGGCAGATGCCGCCGTGATGCCGATGCGCAGTTTCTTGCAGAAATTCCGCCACGAGTTCGTCGCCCTAGCGCACCGGCCGGAAATCGCGCAGCCGCGCAGCCGCTGGGCGCGCCAAACCAACGAAGTCGTCAGGTGACCGCGCCATGGCCAAACTGACCATCGACGGCGTTGCAATCGAGGTTCCCGACGGAACCCGCCTCTTCGACGCCTGCACGCAGGTCCGCGGCGAAGCGCTGCCGCATTTCTGCTACCACCCCGACCTATCGATCGCCGGCGTTTGCCGTCTCTGCCAGGTCGAGATCGAGGGCGCGCCGAAGCTCACGATCGCCTGCAACACGGTCGTGCGCGACGGGATGGTCGTGCACACCCGCAGCGAGCGCGTGCGCCGGGCGGCCAGGCAGATCCTGGAGATGCATCTCATCAACCATCCCGTCGACTGCCCGATTTGCGACCAGGCGGGCGAGTGTGGGCTGCAGGACCAGTACATGATCCACGGGCTTTACGCGTCCGAGGTGGCAAAGTCCGACAAGGTCCTCAAGCTCAAGGCGCAGCCCATCGGTCCGCATGTCATTCTGGACAAGGAGCGCTGCGTCCTGTGTTCGCGCTGTGTCCGTTTCTGCCAGGAGATCACCAAGACCGGGGAGTTGGGCATCTTCCAGCGCGGCGATCGGGCGGAGATCGGCGTGGCGCCGGACCGGCAGCTCGACAACAACTACAGCCTGAACACCGTCGACATCTGCCCGGTCGGAGCGCTCACCAGCCGCGATTTCCGGTTCCAAAAGCGGGTGTGGCTGCTGCGGAGCGTGCCTTCGATCTGTCCGGGCTGCGCGACAGGTTGCAACATCCGGATCGATCACGAGGGGGGGCAGGTCTGGCGGCTTCGCCCGCGGCGCAACGACGCCGTGAATGGCCCGTGGATGTGCGACACCGGTCGCTTGGAGTACAAGCGACTGCACGCGGGCGATCGCCTGTCGCGGCCCCTGGTGCGGCGCGACGGCGAGCTGCGTGAGGTGGAGTGGCGCGAGGCGTGGCCGGAGCTCGAGCAGCGCCTGACCGCGGGCAAGGGGAAGCTGGCGTTGGCCAACCCCCACCAGACGGTCGAGGAATTGTGGCTGTTCAAGCGATTGGCAGGGCTTTTCTGCGGCGAGGACCTGACGGCGGGCTGCTTGGCCGGATCCGACGCGGCCGAGGGAGACCAGTTCCTGCTGGACGCCGACCGCTCGCCCAATCGGGCGGCCTTGGCGCGCCTGGGCCTGGCGGCCCGGGCGCCGGCGCAGGCGGCGGCGCAGGCCGTCGCCGGCGCGCCCGTCCTCGTCTACGGCGGTGATCCGGCGCTGGCCGACCCCGCTTTGGCCGCCGCCCTCGGCGCCGCCGAACTGATCTATTTCGGCACACGCCTGAACGCGACCGCCTCCCGGGCGCGGATCGTGGTGCCGCTCGCCATGTGGGCGGAGAAGGCCGGCCTGTTCCTGAATCGCCAGGGTCGTCTGCAGGCGCTGCGGGCGGCGATCGCCCGCCCCGAGACGGCGCGGGAGGATTGGCGCTTTCTGGCGGAACTGTTGACGCGGCTGGGCGCGGGACCGCAACCCGCGACGCTCGCGCTGCTGCGCGCCGAGGTGGGCGCGGCGTTCGGCCTGCCGGCCGCGCAGGATCTGGACGCACTGCCCGCCGAGGGACTCGTCCTGGCGCCGGTGACGGGCGCGCCGGCCGGAGGTGGTCGCTGATGGCCTTCGCCCTCGAGACCCTGGCCAAGATCGGCTTCATGCTGCTCTTCATGCTGTCGCTGCTGCCGGCGCTGATTTGGGCGGAGCGCAAGGGCGCGGCGTTCATCCAGGACAGGACCGGCCCGAACCGCGCCTCCATTCTGGGCATCAGGCTGGCGGGCCTCGTGCATCCGATCGCGGACGTGCTGAAGCTCGTCTTCAAGGAGGACGTGACGCCGGCGCGCGCCCATCGCGTCCTCTACTCGCTGGCTCCCTTTCTGGTCATGTCCGTCGCCCTCTCCACCTACGCGGTCATCCCGTTCGGAGACTACCTGCTGGTCGGGGGGCGGCAGGTGCCGCTGGTCGTGGCGGACCTGAGCGTCGGCATCCTCTACGTGTTGGCGGTGGCGAGCCTGGGCACGTACGGCATCGTGCTGGGGGGCTGGGCCTCGCGCAACAAATACACGTTCCTGGGCGCGATGCGCTCGAGCGCCCAGATGATCAGCTACGAGATCAGCATGGGGCTGGCGCTCATGGGCGTGCTGCTGATCTTCGGCTCGCTGCGTCTGACGGAGATCGTCGCCGGACAGGGCGCGCTCCTGTTCGGCCTCGTGCCGAAGTGGGGCGTCGTGGTGCAGCCGCTGGGAGCCCTGCTGTTCATCACGGCCGTCTTCGCCGAAACGAATCGCACGCCCTTCGATCTGCCGGAAGGCGACTCGGAGCTCGTGTCCGGCTATCATCTCGAGTACAGCTCGCTGCGGTTCGCGCTCTTCTTCATGGCGGAATACTGCAACATGGTCGTGGGCGCCGCCCTGATCACGACGATGTTCTTCGGAGGGTGGCAGGTCCCCTGGCTGCCGCGCCAGACGCTCGAGCAGCACGGCGGCGCGCTGCTGACCGCTTCGCTCGGACTGGCGGCCGTGGTCCTGGCAGTGGCCGCCCTGCTGCTCATGCGCCGCGCCAGGCGAGAGCGGGGCAAGTTCGGCGACGCGCGCGATCGCGAACCGGGGCTGCTCGGCGGCGTGTGCGCGGCGCTGGCGCTCGCAGCGGCGGCGGCGTTGCTTTTGCGGCCGTGGACCATCGGGCCGCAAGCGGCTTCGGTCTACGCGACGTTCGCCCAGGTCGGGGCCTTCATCGTCAAGACCCTCTTCTTCAGCTGGCTGTTCATCTGGGTGCGTTGGACGCTGCCGCGCTTCCGCTACGATCAGCTGATGTCGCTGGGCTGGAAGATCATGCTGCCGCTGGGCCTGGTGAACCTGGCGGTGACCGCCGTGGTGATGGCGCTGAGCTGAGACGGTCGCGGACGCGGAGGAAAGGCGTTCATGGAGACGACACGAATCCCCGCCGGGACTCCCGTGCCCGGCAGGCCGGACAGCTTCCGGGACGTCATCTACGTCTGGGAAGTGCTGCGGGGCCTCGGCATCACCATTCGCCATCTGATTCGCAACTGCTTGCACATGAAGGACCTGCCCACGCTGCAGTACCCTGACGAAAAGCGCGTCTACGGCCCGCGCTTCCGCGGGCGCCATCGTCTCACGCAGCGCGAGGACGGCAGCCCGCGGTGCGTCGCGTGCATGATGTGCAGCACCGTTTGCCCGGCCGGTTGCATCCACATCATCGCGGCGGAGCACCCCGACCGGCGCATTGAGAAATATCCGGCTGTCTACGAGATCGACCTGCTGCGGTGCGTGTACTGCGGATTGTGCGAAGAGGCCTGCCCCTGCGACGCGATCCGCCTCGACACCGGCGTCTACGAGATCGTGGCGGATCGGCGGGACAAATTCGTCGTGGGGAAGGAATTCCTCCTGAACGAGCGGGAGCGCGGCACGCTCTGATTCTCCCGCGGGCGGAAGGGCTGGCATGTTCGAGAGCGTCTGCTTCTACCTGTGCGGCGGCTTGATGTTGCTGGGCGGCATCATGACGGTCGCAAGCCGCAGCGCCGTGGCTTCGGCGGTCTGGCTGATTTTCGCCTTCCTGAACGCGGCCGGTGTCTACGCGCTCCTGTCGGCGCCGTTTCTCGCCATCTTGCAGGTGCTCGTGTACGCGGGCGCCATCATGGTGCTGTTCCTGTTCGTGATCATGATGCTGCACGGCCCGGTGATGAACGAGGATCTGCGGTCGCGTTCGCGCTGGTTCTGGCCGGCGTTGGCCTTGCCGCTGGCGGCGATCGCGGGCTCGGCCGTGACGCTGCTGGGCCGCGCGCGCGGCGGGGCGTTTCCCGCCCCCGCGCCCCACGGCTTTGGCCGCGCGGAGCAGGTGGCGGCGCTGCTGCTCGACCGCTATCTGCTGGCGTTCGAGCTGATTTCGATCGTGCTGTTGGTGGCCATCATCGGAGCGTTGTCGCTCGGTCTGCGCGAGGGGAGGCGAACGTGACGATCGGTCTCACCCATTATCTCGTCCTGGCGACGGCGGTCTTTCTCACGGGCCTGAGCGGGGTTCTGGTGCGCCGCAACAGCCTGATCGTGCTGATGAGCATCGAGTTGATGCTCTGCGCCGGCAACATCGTGTTCGCCGCCTTCAGCCGCTGGCTGGGCGATGCCTCCGGACACGTTTTCGTGCTGATGAGCTTCGCCGTCGCCGCGGCCGAGGCGGCCATCGGGCTGGCGATCCTGGTGGAGATCCACCGGCTGCGCCGTTCGGTGAACCTGGATGACCTCAAGACCTTGACGGAGTGACGCCGTGGAATCTCCGGCTGTCGAGACCGCCCTGCGCTGGATCGTCCTCACGCCCCTGCTGAGCGCCGCCATCATCGGTCTGGCGGGGCGCCGGATCCCGCAGCGCGCCGTGGGCCTGCTCGCCTGCGCGGCGGTGGGTCTGCCGCTGGCGCTGGCCGTCAAGACGTTCGTGCGCCTGACCGGCATGGCGCCAGATGCCCGGTTGCTCACCGACGCCGTCGCGCCGTGGATCGCCGTGGGCAAACTGAGGGCGGACATCGGCTTCGCCTGCGATCCCCTCGGCGCCGTGATGATCCTGGTCGTGACGGGCGTCGGCTTCCTGATCCACGTCTACTCGATCGGCTACATGGGACACGATCCGGGTTTCCGGCGATTCTTCGCCTATCTGAACCTGTTCGTCTTCGCCATGCTGACGCTGGTGCTGGCGGACAACCTGATCCTGCTGTTTTTGGGCTGGGAGGGCGTGGGCCTCTGCTCCTATCTGCTGATCGGCTTCTGGTTCAACGAGGAGCAGAACGCGGCCGCGGGCAAGAAGGCGTTCATCGTCAACCGCATCGGGGATTTCGGCTTCCTGTGCGCGCTGTTCCTGGTCGCGGCGACGCTCCTGCCGCATCTCACCGCGGGCGAGTCCCCGTTCGCCTTCGCGACGCTGCGGTCGCATCTGGGTCTGCTCGGATCGGTGGCCACGGCGTTGGGACTGCTGTTCTTCCTGGGCGTGGCCGGCAAGTCGGCGCAGATCCCGCTCTACATCTGGCTGCCGGACGCCATGGCGGGTCCCACGCCCGTCAGCGCGCTGATCCACGCCGCGACGATGGTCACGGCGGGCGTCTATCTCATGGCGCGCCTGAATTTCATCTATGTGCTCTCGCCCGTCGCGATGGCGATCGTGGCCGCGGTGGGCGCGGTGACCGCGCTCGTCGCCGCGTCGATCGGCTTGGCGCAGAACGATATCAAGAAGGTGCTCGCCTACTCGACGGTGAGCCAGCTGGGCTACATGGTCATGGCTTGCGGAGTGGGGGCCTTCGCGGCCGGCATCTTCCACCTGATGACTCACGCCTTCTTCAAGGCGCTGCTCTTCCTCGGCAGCGGCTCGGTGATCCACGCAATGAGCGGCGAGCAGGACATGCGCGTCATGGGCGGCCTGCGGGGGAAGATGCGCGTCACGTACGCGACCTTCGCCGTGGGCACGCTGGCCATCGCCGGGATCTTCCCGTTCGCCGGCTTCTTCAGCAAGGACGAGATCCTGTGGAAGGCTTTCAGCGAGGCGGGGGGCGGGCTGCAATTCTGGGCCGTCGGGTTCCTGGCCGCCGGCTTGACCGCCTTCTACATGGCGCGGCTGTTCACGCTGACCTTCCTGGGCGAGAATCGCGCGTCTGATCACGTCCGCCGCCACATCCACGAGTCGCCGCGCACGATGACCGTGCCGCTCATCGTGCTCGCGGTCCTCTCGCTCGTCGGCGGCTGGATCGGCTGGCCGCACTTCCTGGGCGGCGCGAACCATTTCGAGACGTGGCTGGCGCCTGTTTTCCACGCGGAATCCCAGGTCGTTGCGCACGTCGCCGGCGAGCACGCGGCCGGCGCCGTCGTGTCCGCGCACGGCGCGCGGGCCGCGCAGGAATTCGGTTTGGCGGGCGCGTCCCTGCTGTGGGCCGCGCTGGGGCTGGCGCTCGGCTGGTGGGTGTACGGCCGGCGTCCAAGCCTTGCGGAAGGCTGGCGACGTAGCGCGGGAGGCATCCCGCATCGCATCCTGGCGAACAAATATTACGTCGACGAATTGTACGAGGCGGCCGTCATCAGGCCGGGATACGCGCTGTCGCGCCGGATACTCTGGAAATGGGTGGACGTGGGCGTGATCGACGGGCTGATCGTGAACGGATCGGCCGTGGCCGTGGCGATCACCGGCGCGGTGCTGCGGCTGTTCCAGAACGGGCTCGTGCGCTTCTATGCTTGGGCCGTGGCGTTCGGCGCCGCGGTGTTCGTCGTCTATCTCACGGTCCGCAGCTAGGAGGAGCCCTGGTGCTCGGCTCGCACATCCTTTCCTGGGTCGTCTTTCTGCCGCTGGTGGGCGCGGTGGCGATCCTGCTGACCGGCCGGCGCGCCGTGGTGGCGCGCGGGCTGGCCATGCTCGTCGCCGTGGCCGATTTCGCGCTGTCGCTGGTCGTCCTGGCGCGCTTCGACGGCGCGGACGGCGGCGATCAATTGGTGGAGCGGGCGGCGTGGCTCGCGGGCGGCAAGATCAGCTACGCGATCGCGGTGGACGGCATCTCCCTGTTCCTGGTCCTGCTAACGACCTTCCTCGGCCCGCTGGTGATCCTGAGCTGCTGGCGCGCCATCGCGGACCGCGTGCGCGAGTGCATGGCCTTTCTCCTGCTGCTGCAGGCGGCCATGCTGGGCACGTTCGTCGCGCGGGACATGCTGCTGTTCTATGTCTTCTGGGAGTCCATGCTCATTCCGATGAGTTTCATCATCGGGATCTGGGGGGGCGAGCGGCGCATCTATGCCGCGGTGAAGTTCTTCCTGTTCACGATGGTCGGCAGCATCTTCATGCTGGTGGCCATCCTTTATTGCTACTTCCAGGCCGGCAGCATGGCGTTCTCGGACTTCCTGGCGCTGCAGCTGCCGCGCGCCGCCCAGCTGTGGCTGTTCGCGGCCTTCGCCTTGGCCTTTGCCATCAAGGTGCCGCTCTTCCCGCTGCACACGTGGTTGCCGGACGCACACGTCGAGGCGCCAACGGCCGGTTCGGTGATCCTGGCCGGCGTGCTGCTGAAGATGGGCACCTACGGCCTGTTGCGCTTCGCGATTCCGCTGTTTCCCCAGGCGTTGACGACGTTCGGGCCGTGGCTGGCGGTCCTGTCGGTTATCGGCATCATCTACGGCGCGCTCGTCGCGCTGGTGCAGCCGGACGTGAAGAAGCTCGTGGCCTACTCCAGCGTCAGCCATCTCGGCTTCGTCGTGCTGGGCACGGTGAGCCTGACGCCCGAGGGGATCGCCGGCGGGATCTTCCAGATGCTGGCGCACGGCCTGAGCACCGGCGCCCTCTTCTTGCTCGTGGGCGTCATCTACGAGCGGCGGCACACCCGCCTGATCGAGGATTTCGGGGGGCTCGCGCACGCCATGCCCCTCTATGCGTCCGTCTTCATGTTCGTGACGCTCGCCAGCGTCGGGCTGCCTGGGCTCTGCGGCTTCGTGGGAGAATTCCTGATCTTGACCGGCACGTTCCGCAGCGCCCTGCTGCCGCACGCACGGTTGCTGGCCGTCCTGGCGGCGACGGGGGTCGTGCTGGGGGCCTTCTACATGTTGTGGATGTACCAGCGCGTCTTCTTCGGCCCGTTGCGCCACGAGAAGAATCGGGGGCTTGCCGATCTGACGCCGCGGGAGTGGGCGTACCTGCTGCCGATCCTCGTCGGCATCCTCTGGCTCGGCGTGCGGCCGGCGCCGCTGCTCGAGCGCATGCAGCCGGCGATCGAGCGGCTGCTGGGGCCCGTCACGCGGGAGTTGACGGTGGACCGCGCGCCGCTGCAGCAGGCGGGTGGGGCCCGGCTCGGAACCGTCGCTTTGCAAGTCTCCGATCCCCTGGAGGTTGAGTGATGCCGGCCGTCGCCGACGCTTCGCTGACGGCGCAATTTGGCGCGCTGCTGCCGTACCTGGTCGTCGCCGGCGGCGGTGTGCTGCTGCTGCTGGCCGATGCCCTGTCGCGCGCGTCGCGCCGGGATCATCTCTATCTGCTGACGGTCGCCGTGCTGCTGGGAGCGCTGGCGGCGCAACTGTTCGGGCCGGCGCCGGAGCGGACCGCCCTGTTGCGCGGCATGCTGGGCGGCGAGGCGTACACCCAGTACTTCAATCTGCTTTTCCTCGGGATCGCACTGCTGACGGCGACCTTCGCCACGAGCGTGTTCGAGCGGGCCGCGCGCTACCGGACGGATTTCTATCCCCTGCTCGTGTTCGCAACGCTGGGCATGATGATCCTGGCGGCGGCCACCGATCTGCTGACGCTGTTCCTCGGCCTCGAGACGATGAGCCTCGCTGTCTACGTGCTGGTCGGGGGGCAGCGCGGCTCCCTGCGGGCGAGCGAGGCCGGCCTGAAGTACCTGCTGCTGGGCGCCTTCGCCTCGGCCTTCCTGCTCTTCGGCATGGGACTGGTGTACGGCTGGGCGGGGGGCACCGGCTATGCGGACATCGCCGACGGGCTGCGCGGCGCGGGGGGGAACCTGCTGCTGCTGCGGGCAGGGCTCGGGCTCATGCTGGTCGCGTTCGCCTTCAAGATCGCGATCGTGCCGTTCCACATGTGGACGCCGGACGTGTACGACGGCGCCGCGTCGTTCGTGACCGGCTACATGGCCACGGGAGTGAAGGCCGCGGCCTTCGCCGCGCTGCTGCGCTTCTGCCAGCTGGCCTTGCCGGAGCTCGGCGGCTTCTGGTGGCCCCTGCTGGCCGTGCTCGCCGTGGTCACGATGATCGTCGCCAACCTGGTGGCGCTCGCCCAGGACGGCATCAAGCGCATGCTGGCCTGGTCGAGCGTGGCGCACGCCGGCTACCTGATGCTGGGCGTGCTGGCCCTCTTGGCGACCGGGCGCCAGGGGTTGGCCGCGACGGTCGGGCCGGCGTCCGGAGGGGCCGTCCTGTTCTATCTGGTGGCCTACAGCCTGATGAACCTGGGGGCCTTCGGCGTGATCACCCTGTTGGGGCCGGACAGAGGCGAGGAGGCGGACCGCATTTCCGGATACGCAGGGCTGGCCCGTCGGCAGCCGCTGGTGGCGGCGTCGCTGGCGGTCTGCCTGCTGTCGTTGGCCGGGATCCCGCCGACGGCCGGTTTCATGGCCAAGTTCTACGTGTTCGGCGCGGTGGTGAAGGCGGGGCTCGTGCCGCTGGCCATCTGGGGCGTGGTCGCCTCGCTCATCTCGGTCTACTACTACCTGCGGGTCATCGTCGTCATGTACATGCAGCCGGCGGGCGAGTCGATCCACGACGGCCGCAGCTGGGAGACGGCGTTCGCCACCGGCCTGCTGGCGCTGCTGATCCTGTTCCTCGGCGTCTGGCCGGGCGGTCTGCAGCGCCTGGCCGAGGTCACGTTCCGCACCTTGGCGGGCTGAGGGGCCGCATTCGCGGGGCTTGCGCGCGCTCAGCCGCGATAGGCGGGCAGCCCCGTGATCTCGGCGCCCACGATGAGCGTGTGGATCTCGTGCGTGCCCTCGTAGGTCTTCACCGACTCGAGGTTGGTCAGGTGGCGTCCCACCGGCCATTCGTCGGTGATGCCCGCGGCGCCCAGGATCTCCCGGGCCGCTCGCGCCACCTCCAGCGCCATGGCCACGTTGTTGCGCTTGGCGAGCGAGACCAGGGGCGTTTCGTTGATGCCGCGGTCCTTGAGCCGGCCGAGCTGGTGCGCGAGCGCCTGTCCCTTGGTGATCTCCGTCAGCATGTCCACGAGTTTCGCCTGGACGAGTTGGAACGAGGCGATGGGGCGCTCGAACTGCTGGCGCGCCAACGCGTACTCAAGAGCCACGCGATAACATTCCGCGGCCGCGCCGACGGCTCCCCAGGCGATGCCATACCGCGCCTCGTTCAGGCAGGAGAGGGGCGCGCGCAGGCCCCGGGCGCCGGGCAGCCGGTTGGCGTCGGGCACGCGCACCGCGTCGAGCACCAGCTCGCCGGTGTCGCTGGCGCGCAGGCTCCACTTGCCCCTGACCGGCGTCGTGGAGAACCCCTGCCGGTCGCGTTCGACAAGAAAGCCGCCGATCCCCTCGGGCGTGCGCGCCCAGATCAGCGCGATGTCCGCGTGATTGGCGTTCGTGATCCACATCTTGTTGCCGGTCAGGATCCAGTCGGCGCCGTCGCGCGCCGCGACGGTCTCCATGCCGCCCGGGTCGCTGCCGTGTCCGACCTCCGTCAGCCCGAAGCAGCCGATCGAGCGGCCGGCCGCCAACTCCGGCAGCCAACGGCGCTGCTGCGCCTCGGTCCCGTACACGCTGATCGGCCACATGACGAGGCTGCCCTGCACCGAGGCGAAGCTGCGCAATCCGCTGTCGCCGCGTTCCAGTTCCCGGCAGATCAGGCCGTAGAGGGTGGCGGAGAGTCCCGCGCAGCCTGGTCCCTGCACGCTCGGGCCCAGGAGGCCCAACTCGCCCAGTTGCGGCCCGATTTCGCGCGGGAGCGTGCCGGCCGCGTGGTGGGCGCGCACGGCCGGCATGAAGCGTTGCTCGACGAAATTCCTCACCGTGTCGCGCACCGAGCGCTCCTCTTCGGAAAGGAACTCGTCGAGACGGTAGAAGTCGACGCCGTGATAGGGCTGCATCTTGCCTCCGTTTCCCTGACGATCCCCGCCGTCGGCGCGGCGACGCTCCCAATCTGCGGCAAGGCTCGCTTGACCGCCAGCGGGTTTTCCCCGTCAATGTGAGGACGCCGTCCCGCGCGGCGGAGGGCAAGTCCGAGGAGAACATGCGCGCTTGGCTCAAGACGTCCGCGGCTGCGCTCGCGGCGGCATGGATCGCGACCGGGCTGCTCGGCTTGGCCGAGGCGGTCGTGCAGCGCGCGCGCTTTGGTCCGGCGGTGGACGGCGATGGGGCCGGCGGGCTGGCGGGACTGCTGGCGCCCGCGACCCTGCACGGCTGGAGCGGTTTCGCGCTGGCCGCGGCGCTGCTGCCCTTGGCCGCGGCGCTGACGCGGCGGGCGAGCCGGCCGCGCCCGGCGGCCGCGGGGGTGGCGGTGGCGGGGGCGGTCGCGGGCGTGCTGGTCGTCTGGAGCGGGTACCTGCTGCGGGAAAGGCTCGTTCCCGCCTGGTGGGCGCTCCATGGCGCCGGCGTCGGCAAGGTCCTGCTCCTGCTCGTCTGGGTGGCGGCCACGGCGGGCGGCGCGCGTCTGCTGCGGCCGCGCCTGGCGCGGGTCGCCGAGGCGCCGGCGCGGTGGCTGCTGGCGCCCGCGGCCCTGGCGATCGCTCTGACGGCGGCGTATCCCGACTGGCGCGCCGAAGGGGCGGCGCGGCGCACCGGCCGGCTCTCGCGCGCGGGCCCGCCGGCCGCGGGCGCCCCGAATCTCGTGCTCGTGAGCATCGACGCGTTGCGTCGCGACCATCTCTCGTGCGTCACCGACCGCGCGCCGCCGACGCCGGCTCTGGACTCGCTGGCCGCCGAGGGGGCGCGTTTTGCGAACGCCTGGAGTCCCAGCCCCTGGACCCTGCCTGGAGTCGGGGCGCTGTTGACGGGTTTGTCGCCGCGGGCGCTTGATGTGCGGCGGTCTCGCCCCCTGCCCGGCGGAGCCGCGACCCTGGCGGAAATCGCCTGGGAACAAGGCTGGGACACCGCCGCCTTCGTGACCAACCCCTACCTGGGTCCGTGGTACGGCTTCGACCGGGGTTTCCAAGCGTACGAGCACTCGTTGTTGCTCGAGCCGCTGCTGCCGGCCGGCCGATCGGTCCTGGCGCGCGAGCTGACGAGGCACGCGGATCTGCATTACGACGCCGAGGCGGCCAGCGTGGTCGTGCCCAAGGCGATCCGCTGGCTGGATCGCGAGCCGCGCGGGCGTCCGTTCTTCCTCTGGCTGCACCTGCTCGACCCGCACCTCCCCTACGCGTGGCAGCCGCTGCCGGCGGACGCGCCGGTGGGCGCACGCGGCGCGCCGGCCGACGCGGCGGCGGTGCCGGACAGCGGTGTTTTCCGTGGCGCGCATTTCGAAACGGTCAGGGAGATCCGCGACGGCTTGTGGATGCCGGACGAGGCCGCGCGGCGCGCGATCGCGACGCTCTATGCGCGCGAGGTCCAGGTGGCCGACGCCTGGTGCCATCGGCTGTTCACGGCCCTGCGCCGGCGCGGGCTCTGGGAGAACACCGTGGTGATCGTGACGGCGGATCATGGCGAGGAGCTGTTCGACCACGGAGGCTTTGAACACGGGCATAGCCTGCTGCCTGAGGTGACGGGGGTACCGCTGGTGGCGCGCGTGCCGGGGGCGGCGCGCGTCGGGCTGGTGGTCGAGGCGCAGGTTTCCCTGCTCGACGTCCTGCCGACCGTGTGCGGTCTGCTGGGCTGGCCGGCGCCGCCCGGCGCGGACGGCCGCGACGTGGGGGGGCTGCTGTCGGGACGCGCGGACACCGCCGGCGTGGCGACGCCGCTGCGCCTGGAGAACATGCTGTACGGCGAGCCGCAGGTCGGTCTGCTCGTTTGGCCCTGGCTGCGGATCGCGGCGGGGGGGGGAGCCGCGGCGCGCTGGTACGATCTGCGAGCCGACCCGTTGGCGTTTGCGCCGCTGGCGACGCCGCCGGCGGCGGCCGGGTGGCTGGTCGGCGCGGGCGAGAGCGTCGGCGCCGCGGCGGATTCGCTGGCGGCGCGGGTGCGGCGGGCGGACGCCGCCGCCAGCGAGGCCGACGAATTGCCGGCCGCCGCCCGCCGCCAACTGCGCAGTCTCGGTTACTGAGGGGCGGGGCGTCGATAGAGGATGAATTCGCCGGCCTGCCCGAGCACCGCGGCTCCGTCCGGCGGGCGACCGGCGGGCGTGCCGGTCAGGCCCAGCACCAGGGACGTCGGACCCAGGTCCGGGGGCGGCGTCGTGGAGGGCAGCCGCCGGGCCGCCAGCCGCTGCCGGCGCAGCAGCCAGCTCAGCCGGTCGTCGCGGGGGGCGGACGGCGGGTCGATGACGGTCAGCAGCGTGTCGCCGGGGCAGAGTGCGGCGGCGCGAGCGGTCAAGACGGCCAGAGGCGAGGGTCGCGCGGCGAAACGCAGGGGCGCGGCGGCCAACCCAAGCGCCGTCACGGCCAGGCCGATGGCCGCGCCCTGGCGCCAAGCTTTCGCCAGGCGCGCCCCGCGGGGAACGCCGCGGCCGGCGGCCAAGGCCGCCAGGCTCGCCGCGCCCAGCCCGCACAGCGCGGGCAGCAGCCCGCGCCCGGCGGCGGCGGCGCCTTGCAGCAGGCCCAACAGATCCACGCGAGGCATGGCGTCCAAGGCCGGCAAGGTCGAGGGAGCCCAGTCCGTCCAAGCGACAGGAGAGGTGAGCAGCAAGAGACCGGTTCCCGCCCAAGCGGGCCAGGTCCAGTCGCGGCCCGGCGCGGGCGCCGGGCGCGCGAGGGCGCGGCCGGTCAGCAGGGCGAGCGGCGGCAGGAGGGGGAGAGCGTACCAGGGCAGCTTGACGCGGGCGATGACGACCAGGGTGAAGAGCAGGCTTAGCCAGGCAAGGGGCAGGACATCGGGGGCGGCCCGCTTGGCTCGCCGCAGGACGGACAGCGCGCCGAGCGCGCCCCAGGGGGCGAGGGCGGCCCAGGGCCAGAAGCCGTCCTTGAGCGTCTGCACCACATAGAGCGGCCCGCGCGACGCGGCTGGCGGGGCAAAGGCCCGCTGCGCCAGCTCGCGTCCGAAGTACGCCTGCAGGAATTCGCCGCCGTGCCGCAGGGCCATCAGCGCGTGCCAGGGCAGCGCGACGGCCGCCGCCGCAAGAGTCGCGCGCAGCACGACGCCGCCCGCGGCCCCGCGACGGCCGGTCTCGGCCGCGGCGGCCACCAAGATCAGGGCGACGGGGACAAAGCCCAGATGTTTGGTCAGGCCGCACAGCCCCGCCGCGACCCCGGCCAGCACGGCATCGCGCGGTCGCGCGGCGGCGCGCAACCCGAGCCAGGCCGCCAGCGCCAGGCAGGCCAGCAGCAGGGAATCCGTCTCGCCGGAACGGGCGCAGTGCACGTGCAGGAAAAGCGGCGTCGTCGCCAGGACCAAGGCCGACCAGGCGCCTGCAGCCGGCCCATAGAGGCGCCGCCCGATCAGGCCAGTCAGGCCCACCGCGGCGATCGCGAACACCGCCGACCAGAACCGCGCGCAGAGGGCGTTGACCCCACAGATTCGAAAGGCGACGGCCGACAGCCAGAAACGCAAAGGCGGCTTGTTGAAGTACGGTTGTCCGTCGAGGTGGAGGGTCAGCCAGTCGCCCGTGGTCAGCACGTTTTCGGCGATGAGCGCGTGCCTGGCCTCGTCGCGATTTTGCAGGTCGCTCGCGCCCAGGCCGAAGAAGACCAGCCAAGCCGCCAGCAGGAGCGCCAGGCCCAGCGCCAGATTCCCCGCCGACTTCGGCTCGGCGGCGTCGCCGCGCGGACGCGGTTGTCCTTCAGCCTCCAGCATGCCGCGATTATCGTCGAGGGCGGCGCAGGGGACAATCGTGGGCTCTAGAGTGCCTCGACGGATTTCACCTCGGGGATCTCTTGGCGCAGGCGCGCCTCGATGCCCTGCTTGAGGGTCATCAGCGACATCGGGCAGCTGCCGCAGGCCCCCTTCAAGCGCAACGTCACCACGCCGTCGACGAAATCGATGTACTCGAGGTCGCCGCCATCGGCCTGCAGCGCCGGGCGGATGCGCTCGAGGGCGATCCTGATCTTCTCTTCCATGCGAAGTCCTTTCTACGCGCGCGACAGCAACGGGGACAAGCTACCGCGACCCGGGGCCTTGTCAAGCGCTGCCTCAGCCCGGCCACGGCGCCGTCCCGGGGTTGTGCGGGCCGGGCGCTGCTCGTATGATGCCGGGCGGCGGGTGCCGTGGCGTCGTCGGCGACCGGAGCGAGGGGACTGCGCGTGCCGGCTGGTGAAGCCAGGGAATTGGAACTGCTGCGGCGCGCGGTCCTGCCCGCCGGACAGCGCCTGCTGGCGCAGCAGGGGCAGCTGCGGGAGATAGCCTACAAGTCGGCGACCGAGGTCGTGACCGATCTCGACCGCGCGGTCGAGCGCGAACTGGTCGGAGCGCTCGGGCGGTTCTTTCCGGGCGATGCCATCGAGGCGGAGGAAGGGGGCGGCCACGGCGGCGACTCCGGCCGCACCTGGTACCTGGACCCCATCGACGGGACCACCAACTACGTTCACGACTACCCCTTCTACTGCGTGTCGGTCGCCTGCGCCCAGGACAGCGAGTTGCTGTGGGCAGCCGTCTACGCGCCCTACTTGGACGAGCTCTACCTGGCGGCGCGCGCAGGCGGGGCCCGTCTGGAGCGACCGCGCGCCGGGGAAGCCCGCGCGCTGGCGAGGCGGGAGCCCGTCGCGCTCACGCGGGCCCTGCTGGCCACCGGCTTTCCATACCGGCGCGACGAGCTCGTGGCCCGCAACGCCGCCCACATGCAGCGCTTTCTCATGTTGGGTTGCCACGACGTGCGGCGGGGCGGCAGCGCCGCGTTGGATCTCTGCCACGTCGGGGCCGGCAAGCTGGACGGCTATTGGGAGATGAGCCTGCGCGTGTGGGACTGCGCCGCCGGCACCCTCGTGGCGCGCGAGGCCGGGGCGGTGGTGACCGACTTCGCGGGACAGGGCGGCCTGCTCTCGGGGCAATCGATCCTCGCCGCGGCGCCGGGCCTGCACGCCGAGATGCAGGCGCAACTGCGAGGGAGTGGCGATGGCGCGTGATGACGACGCGTGCGCGCAGGTCGGCGAGGCCACCGGCCGCTGGGCGTGCGGGGGGGGGGGACCGTGATCCGCGTCGTGACCCTCCTGACGGACTTCGGGCTCGCCGATCCCTACGTGGCCGAAATGCGCGCGCGACTCTATGCGGAATGGAGCCGCTTCCCGGCTCCCGACCCGCTGCCGGTGGTCGTGGATCTGTCGCATGGCGTGCCGATGGGCGACGTGGCGGCGGCCGCCTGGCTCCTGGCGCGGACGGCCCCCGGTTTCCCGGCGGGGGCAGTGCATCTGGCGGTCGTCGATCCCGGCGTGGGCACGGAGCGGCCCGCGGTGGCGGTCGCGGCGCGCGGACAGCTGTGGGTCGGCCCGGGGAACGGCCTGTTCGAGTTCTTGCGGCGGGACGGCGCGGACGTGGAGGTCGTGCACCTCGACAATCCGCTTTACCTGCGGGGCCCGGGGGGGCGCCCGGCCAGCACGTTTCACGGGCGCGACGTCTTCGCGCCGGCGGCCGCGCACCTGGCCATGGGCGTGCCGCTGGCGCAGGTCGGATCGCCCGCCCCGGCGGCGGCGCTGGGGCGGCTGGCCGAGGCCGGCGCCGCGGAGAGCGGCCCGCAAGCCGAGCGGATCGGACAGGTGGTCTGGATCGACCGTTTCGGGAACGCGCTCACCGACGTGCGGCGGGACGGGCCTCACGGCGAGCGCCTGGCCGGCGGCGCGGCCATCGCGCTGGGCGCCGCGCGAGCGCTCGGCCCGGTGCAGACCTACGCGCGAGGCGCCACGGCAGCGCCGTTCTGGTATTGGGGCAGCGGCGACACGCTCGAGGTCGCGCTGCGGGGCCGCGACGCCGCGCGCGAGTACGGCTGGAAGGTCGGTTTGGCGGTGAGGATCGCCACGCCCTAGATTCATGGGGACCGTCAGCAGGAGGATCGCATGCTCGTGCGCGCTGGATTGTCCGGCCTTCGTCCGCGCCTGATGGCGGCCCCCGTGGCGCTGGCCGTGTTGCTCTCTCTGGCCTCTTGCGCGGGGCCGCGGTTCGGTCTGCCGTATCCCCGCGAGCGGGCCGGGCTGGCCTTCACCGACTCGTTGCCGCCGCGCGTCTTTCTAGAGCAGGTGCAGGATCTGCGGCCGAAGGCGCAACGCGAGGGACAGGGCGTCTTCTTCAAGCTCACTTTTCCGAGCGACGACAGCTGGGAGCGACCCGTCGACCAGATCTACCGGCAAGCGCTGAGCCAGGACCTCGCGCAGACGCGGGTCGTCGAGCTGGTCCCGCTGCCTCGCCAGGCCGCGTACACGCTTTCGGCCGAGCTCTTCTCGTTCGGCTGCCGCCTGGAGCGTTCGCCGGCGGCGTTTCTGATGCCGCTGGGCGGCGGCATGATGGCCGGGCTGGTGCTGGGCGAGGACAGCTCGGACAAGCTCAAGCTCGGCGCCGTGCTGGGCCTGGCCCTGACGATGGCGATGCCGATGCCCACCGCGCACCGGGCCGAGTGCGAGGTGCGCCTGACCTTGCGCGACCCGTCCGGCGCGGTCGTTTGGCAGAAGGCCTGTCTCGGCGAGGTGGATGGGAGGGCCTACATCCCGGCCACGGCGCGCGACGACCGCAAACTGGCGCAGAAGCATCTGCCCAGGGCGGTCAAGCGCTGCAACGCTTGCCTGTTGGGACAATTGAGGGATTTCCTGTCGCGGCAGGGAGCGGCGGCGCAGTGAGCGCCACGCCAGACCGCCGGGTCAGAGCAGGCGGGCCGCCAGGCTCGCCAACTCGCTGCGCTCGCTCTTGGCCAGCGTGATGTGGCCGTAGATCGGCTCCTGCTTGAAGCGTTCGACGACGTACGTGAGTCCGTTGCTGGCGGCGTCCAGATACGGGTTGTCGATCTGGTACGCGTCGCCCGTCAGGATCACCTTGGAACCGTGGCCGGCCCGGCTGATCACGGTCTTCACCTCGTGCGGCGTCAGGTTCTGCGCCTCGTCGATGATGATGAACAGTTTGGGCAGGCTCCTGCCGCGGATGTAGGTGACCGCCTCGACCTCGATGAGACCGGCGTCGAACAGGTACTGCACCTTGTCGCCGGATTTCTCCAGTTCCGGATCCACCAAGAACTGCAAGTTGTCGAAGATCGGTTCCATCCAACTCTCGAGCTTCTCGTCCTTGGTCCCCGGCAGATAGCCGATGTCGCGCCCCAACGGCATGATCGGCCGCGAGACCATGATCTTGCGGTAGCTCTTCTCCTCGGCCACCTTGTGCAGGCCCACCGCGAGGGCCAGCAGCGTCTTGCCCGTTCCCGCCTGCCCGAGCATGCTCACGAGCTGGATATCTGGGCGCATCAGCAGCTCGAGCGCGAAGCGCTGTTGCAGGTTGAGCGGCTGCAGTCCCCAGGGGCGCGCCGCCTCGTGCTGCAGCGGCTCCACGCGGCCCGACTCGCGCCGGTGCATGCCCAGGGCCGTGTGCTTCGGGTTGCCGGCCGCGCGCAGCAGCACGCCCTCGTTGGGCTGCAGATCGGCGGGGGCCGGCAGGGCCTCGCCGCGATAAAAGGCGTCGACCGCTTGGTCCGGCACTTCGAGTTCCCGCCATCCCGTGTACAGCTCGTCGAAGCTGACCGTGCCGCGCTGCAGATCCTCCGATTTGAGCCCCAGCGCGTCGCCCTTGACCCGCGCGTTGATGTCCTTCGTGACGAAAACGACCTCGACGCCCCGATCCCGTAGGAAAAGGCCGGCGGCCAGGATGCGGTTGTCCGGGATGCTGCCGTCCAAGCCGCGCGGGAGGTACTCGACGTACGTGTCGACCAGCACGAACAGCCGCCCGCCGTGCGGCAGGGGGACGCCCTCGCGCAGGGCGCCGTGCGTGCGCAACGCGTCGATCGCGCGGATGACGCGCCGGGCGTTGCGGCCGCGCTCGTCGTTCTCGCGCTTGAAGCGGTCCAACTCCTCGAGCACGTCGACGGTCAGGATGATGTCCCGGTCGTCGAAGGCGTCGAGGGCGCTGGCGTCGTGCAGAAGGACGTTCGTGTCGAGCAGGTAACAGCGACCCGTGAGGTTGGCGAGGCAATTGCCATTGGACGGTTTAACGGCGGCGTTGTCGGCCATGGTCCCTCCGTGGCGAGAGGCTGCGGTGCGCCACCTGGTCGGCGCTGCCCGTTCCTACAAGTTCGGCGGCTGCGGCCCTGCTTTTAGCTCAACCGTGCCGAACCGTCTGCGAAACAGTTCAACCGGCGGCCGCGGAGTGAGATTGTAGTGTATGAAAAGTCTCCATTGCAGCAGAATCTCCGGCGTGGCAGGACAAAGCGTCCGTGAGCGGACGCCCGTGCCCAAGGAGGGCCCATGTGCGGCGAGAAGCAGGCTAGAGGCGACACCATGCATCCCTACGGCGAGGGGATCATCGGCTCGTACGCGGAGCGATCGGAGCTGCTGGAACGCATGCAGCGCGACGGCGTGCGCTTTCTGCGCCTCATCTTCACCGACATCATGGGCCAGAACAAGAACGTGGAAGTGCCGCAGAGCCAGTTCGCCAAGGCGTTGCAGGGCGAGATCATGTTCGATGGATCCTCGATCGAGGGCTTCAGCCGCATCGAGGAGTCGGACATGCTGCTGGTGCCGGACCTGGGCAGTTACGCGGTGTTCCCGTTCGACGGGACGCACGGGCGCGTGGCGAGGCTGATCTGCGATGTCTACAACGCCGACCGCACGCCGTTCGAGGGGTGCCCGCGGCTGATCCTCAAGCGCACGCTGGCGATCTTCGCACAGCGTGGCCTGTCGCCGGTGTGCGGGCCCGAGCTGGAATTCTTCCTTTTCTTGCGCGATGAGGCCGGTCATCCGACCGTGCGGACCCACGATGCCGGAGGGTACTTCGACTTGCTGCCGGTCGATCGGGGCGAGGAAGCGCGGCGGGCCATCGTGAACGCGCTGGAGGCGATGGGATTCGAGATCGAGGCGGCTCACCACGAGGTCGCGCCCGGCCAGCACGAGATCGATTTCCGCTTCGCCGGCGCCCTCGAGACGGCCGACCGCGTGACGACCTTCCGGATGGTGGTCAAGAAGATCGCCCTCGATTTCGGGTTGCACGCCACGTTCATGCCGAAGCCGCTGTGCGGCGTCAACGGCTCGGGCATGCACACGCACCAGTCCGTGTTCCAGAGCGGTGCGGCGGAACCGACGAACGCCTTCTACGACCCGTCGGGGCTGTATCAGCTCAGTGAAATGGCCCTCCACTACATGGGCGGGCTCCTGCGGCACGCGCGGGCGTTCGTGGCCATCACCAACCCCCTGGTGAATTCCTACAAGCGTCTGCTGCCCGGCTACGAGGCGCCGGTGAACGTGGCCTGGTCCGAGCACAACCGCTCGCCGCTGTTGCGCGTGCCGGCGCGACGGGGCCTAGGGACGCGAGTCGAGGTCCGGGTGCCCGATCCCAGCTGCAATCCCTACCTGGCCTTCGCCGTGATGCTGCGCGCCGGGCTCGACGGCATGCAACGCGGGCTCGACCCTGGACCGCCCGTCAACCAGAACATCTTCGAGATGAGCGAACGCGAGAAGAAGCGCCTGCACATCACGCAACTGCCGGCGGATCTGGCCGAGGCCCTGACGTGCATGGAGGCCGATCCGCTGCTGCTGGAGACGCTGGGCGCGCACGTCCACGACGCGTATCTGCAGGCGAAAAGGGACGTCTGGCAGCAATACGTGGGACAGGTCCACGCCTGGGAGCTGGAGCGCTATCTGGCCAGCTACTGACGCTCGATCTGGAAGGGGTTGCCCATGCCCGCCCTGGGTCTGATAGCGCTGGCCACCGGGCTGGTCGCCCAGGTGTTCAAGATGCTTCTGCTGTCGGCGCGCACGCGACGCCTGGATCTCTCCGCGCTCGCCGCCACCGGCGGCATGCCCAGCTCACACACCGCAGCGGTCACCACGCTGGCACTGCTGGTGGGGGAACGGTCCGGGTGGGCCTCCTCCATGTTCAGCGTCGCCATCGTCTTCGGCCTGTACGTCGTGTTCGAAGCGACCGGGCTGCGACAGGAAGTCGGCAAACAGGCCCGCCTGCTCAACGACCTGGTCGAGCAGTACCGGCTCACGCACGCCCTGGACAGGTCGCGGCTGCGCGAGCTGACCGGGCACACCTGGGCCGAGGTGGCGGGAGGCTTCCTCTGCGGCGTCGGCGGCTGGCTGGTGGGCCGGGCGCTCCTCGCCTAGGCGCGGCGCCCGCCGCGATTCTGCTTGACAGTCTCCGGCCCCGTCTTAAATGCTGGCATTTGGCCTCGGTGGGGCGGAGGGAGCCGCCGCCGCCGGTGGCGGTGAAACGGAGGTGGTCGGCGGGTCCGCGCCCGCGGACGGCGGGCAAGCCGATCAGAAAGGACGGGGTCATGAGGATCATTGCCCTGGCCAACCAGAAGGGTGGATGCGGCAAGACCACGGTTGCCACGAACTTGGCGGCGGCGCTGGCGCAGCTCGGCAAGCGCGTCCTGCTCATCGATAACGACCCGCAGGGGCATGCCACGCTCGCGTTCGGTTTCGGCGAACGCGATTTCTCGCTGAGCACCTACGATCTCTATCTCACCACGGACATTTTGGTGGAGGACGCGTTCCTCGAGGTCGCGGGGGGCCTGCATCTGGTGCCCGCGGGCATCGAGTTGAGCGCCGTGGAGCAGGCGCTGGCCCGCGAACCGGAGAAGGAGCAACGCCTCCGGAAGACCTTGCGGCGGTCGGCGCTGCCTTACGACATCGTGCTGATCGATTGCCCGCCGAGCGTGGGCCTGCTCACGTTCAACGCGTTGCTGGCCTGCGGGGAGGTCGTCGTGCCGGTCGACGCCAGCACCCAGAGCCTGCAGGCCGTGCGCAAATTCCGCGAAACGCTGGCGGTTCTGCGGGAGAAGCGGGGACACGACGTCCTGCCGCACGTCCTGTTGTCGAATTTCGACCCGCGTCCGCGGTTTGCGCGCGGATTGTCGGGAGAACTGGGAGAACAGCACGGCGACGTTCTGCTCGAGACGATCGTGCACCATACTGTCCGCCTGAAGGAGGCCGCCGCGGCAGGCGTGCCGGTGGCGCTCTTCGATCCGGGCTCGCGCGGCAGCCTCGATTTCCGCCTCCTGGCCGAAGAATTGGTGGCGAGACAGGTCACGCTGGGCGTGCCCGACCTGGACCGGTGGGCCGAACTGCTGCACGGTCCGCAGATCACGCCCGAGGGAGTCTGTTTCGCGGGCCGCTTCCCCCGCGCGGCCTCGGTGCGCGTGACCGGATCCTTCAGCGGCTGGAGCGCGGAGGGCGTGCCGCTGCATCCGGGGCCCGACGGGCGCTGGGAGACCACGCTCCCGCTGTCGCCCGGCCGGCACGAGTATCGTTTCGTGGTCGATGGCCAGTGGCAGACGGACCCGGAGAACCCCGAGAGCATCGCCAACGAGTTTGGCGGGCGCAATTCGCTCGTCACGGTGCCCTGACGCCGTGCCGGGCGCGACGGCCAGCAGTTCCCGCGGCCATCACATTCGCGCCGTGGTCGATCAGTTCCTGGCGGACGGGTGGACGGCTCCGCTTCCGCGGGCCACGGCTTCGTGGTCAGGCGCTCGGCCATTCCGCTTCGCGGTGGCCGCGCCCGGCGCCGGCGCCGTCGCGGCTTGGGTCTGCGCGCGCCTGGCCCGCGCGAGCTTGCGGATCGGCGCGGGCGACGGCGGCGCGCCTCCCCGCGTGATGCTGGAGGAATGGCACCAGCAGCTCTGGTCCGCGGTGCCGTTTCTGGGCGGCACGGATCACGATCATCTGCGACGGCTGTTCCGTCCGCTCGACCCTGGAGGCTCGACCGGTGTCGCCCGGCGCTGGGTGGGCGCGGTCGAAGTCGTGCCGCCGCAACCCACCGAGTCGCCGCCGAACGCGAGCGGGAGTTTCGGCATTTGTTGGCTGAACTTCGGCCGCCTCTCGCCCGAGGCGATCGAGGCCGTGGAGGCGCTGCCGGCGTGGGACGGAGGCGCCGCCAGGGCCGGAGGTGTCGATGGCCTGGTCTGGTGCCGCGGCGAAGAGGATGGCGGCGCCCTGCGTGACGCCTATTGGCTGGGCCGGTTGATCGCCGCCACGGGCGCCCGACAGGTGCGGCTGGTCCGCGTTTGCGCCACGGCGCGCCGTCCGGACACGGCGCTCGCCCGGGAGGCCTCGCTGGCCGCCAGCGTTGCGCCCGATCTGCAGGTGGAGGCGTTGCCGCTGCTCGTCGCGGACCTTGTCGCCGACACGGGCGCCGACGACCCGCTGGCGCGACTCGCCGCGGGCATGACCATGGCGGCGGCCGCCGCCCGGCGGCGGCCGGGGGAGGCGGCGCGGGCATGACAAGTCCGGACCAATTCGTCCAAGTCGGACTGATCGAGCCCGGTCCGTTGCGTGAGGACTTCCGCCGCTTTCTGGCGCTGGCCCGAGACCTCGGCCCCGAGGTGACGCTGCGGGAGGAACCGTTTGTCATCGTGCTGGAACGCGATGGCGCGCCGCTGTTGCGCGCCCGGCTCGCAGCCCGTCAGGTGCAGATGCTGCTGGGAGCGCAAGGGAACGCGGTCGTGGAATGTCGCCACCACGAGGATTTCGTGGGCGTGCTGTCGTGGCTTCTGGAGGGCGAACGCCGCCGCATGGGCGCCGCGTTGGCCGACTCCGGAACCGCCTGGGCATGAACCCGCCCGCCGGTGCCGCCGACGCGACGGGCGCACGGCCGCCTCGGCTGGCGGAAATCCTCTGGGGGGCAGCGCTCGTCAGCTTGGCTTGGGTCGGCGTCGATCCCGTGGCGCTGGCCACGGGGCGTGACCTGGGGGCGGGCTTCCAACCCTCCTATCTTCTCCTGGCGGGCGCCATCTGCGCCTGGATTCCCTTCGGGAGCCGCGGCGCGCGGGCGAAGGTGTGCCGGCTTGCGGCCTGGCAATGGTTCGCGCTGGTCGGCTTGGTGGTCGCCCTCGCCTCCGGCGCTGGTCTTTTCTTGGCGCCGCCGCCGGGTGTCGCGCTCTCGGCGCGCATGATGCGATTTGTCAAACAAATTGTCCAATTGATTGTCATGATATCTTTTATGTCATTTACGATTTACTGGACGCGCGGCGCCGGGCGCTGGGCGCGGGTGCGCGATCTGTTCGGCGTGGGCTGCGCGATCCAGATCGCCTGGGGCCTGACCCAGGCGGTGACCTTCGGGCACGCGCCGGGCTGGTTCGTGGCTGCCGAGCGGATCGCGACCTCCAACCCCAGCATCCTTTCCGGGTCCGGGGAACTCTTTCTGGGCGGCGTCTTCACGGGGATTCCCAGGGTGCGCGGCACCGTCTGCGAACCGCTCTATCTGGCCAACTACGCCTTGTTGGCCCTGCCCGTGCTGCTGTTGCCCGGCTCGCGGCGATGGCAGCGGGCGATCGCGTGCGGCGCGGGAGTGCTGCTGTTGCTGAGCTGGTCGCGGGGCGCTTGGCTGGCCGCGGTCGTGGGGGTGGGGGTATGGGCCGCGCTGGCGGCGCGCGCCCGCTGCCTGCCCCGCCCGGGCCGGCGCTGGTGGGCGCTGGTGGTGGTCCTGGTCGTCATCGCCGTGACGGCGGCCGCGCTGCGTCCCGATCTCGCGTTGCTGCCGGGCCGGCGATTGCTGCAGGTCTTCAATCGCGCCGATTGGTCGAACCTGACGCGGTTCTACTCCATGCAGGCCGCCTGGCGCGCCTGGCTGCTCAGCCCGTGGCTGGGGGTGGGCTGGGGTCAGTTCGGGTTCCACTTCCCCGCGCTTGCGGACCCCCTTGGACTGCAAAGCCAGTTCTCGTGGCCGGTCGTCAACAATTTCCCGCTGGCGATCCTGTGCGAGACGGGTCTGCTCGGGTTCGGCGTGCTGGCCGCGGCGGGCGCCTGGCTGGCACGGGCCAGTTGGCGCGCCGTCCGCACAGGCGCCGGCAGCGCGGCCGCGGGACGCGTGGCGCTGCTGGCGGCAGGCACGGCGGCGGTCTGGTCGCAGTTGCTGACGTTCTCGCAGTACAACTTGCCTCACATCTGGGTGGCGCCGGGTCTGCTGCTGGCCGCCTTGGCCGAGGCGCGAGAGGACCGGCATGGCTGAAGCGCCGCTGGTGCTGCTCGACGCGTTGCTCGTGACCGACCAACCGACAGGTGTGGGGCGCGCCATCCTCGAGCTGACGCGCGCGCTGGCGGCCGACCGCCGGGGCCTGCGCTTCGCCGTGCTGGCAACTCACCGGGAACAGTTCGCCTTCCTGGACGGCGTTCCCGACTGGCAGGTCGTCGACTGTCCCGGCGCGCGAGGCGGTGCCGCGCGCAAGGCCCTGTACACGCAGACGGCGCTGCCTTCGCTGGCCAAGCGGCTGGGCGCGGCGCTGATTCACAGCCTGCAATTCGTGGCGCCACTGGCGGCGGCGCCTCCGCGGGTGGTCACGGTCCATGACCTGTCGTATCGACTCTTCCCGGAAACGGTGGAGCCGTTGCGGCGCCGATACTACCGCGTCGTCGTGCCGGCTTCACTGCGCAGGGCGGCGGCGATCGTCGCCAATTCGCGGGCGACCGCGGCGGACATCGCCACAGCGTTCCCCTTCACGCGGGGCCGCGTCGCAGTCACGCCCTTCGGTACCCCCTCCTGGGTGTGGGATCACGACGCGGCGCCGCCGGCGGGTCCGGACGCCCCCTATCTCTTCGTGGGCACCCTGGAGCCGCGCAAGAATCTGCCGCGCCTGCTGGCGGCATATCGAGGCCTACTCGCACGGGAGGAGCGTCTCGGCGCCGGACGATTCCCGGACCTGGTGCTGGTCGGGGGGCGCGGCTGGCTCGATTCGCCTTTGCGCCGCCCGCTCGAGGAGTTGCGCGCGCGGGGGAGATTGCGCCTGGAGGGCTATTGCGGACCCGATCGGCTGTGGGAGTGGTACGCCACGGCACGCGCTTTGCTGTTCCCGTCGCTCTACGAGGGCTTCGGCTTCCCGATCCTGGAGGCGATGGCGGCCGGATTGCCGGTCTTGACCGCTGATCGCGGCGCGATGCGGGAAGTCGCGGCGGACGCCGCGTTGCGCGTGGACCCGCTCGACGTGTCGGCGCTCACGGATGCGCTGGCGCGCATTCATCTCGACGAGCAACTGCGTCACCAACTGCGGGTATCGGGACGGGAGCGGGCGCGGCTGTGGAGTTGGGAGCGGACCGCGGCGGCCACGGTGGCCGTTTACCGCCGGACCATTGCCGCGGCGGGCGCGGGTGGAGGGGAAATACACGTTGCCGCTCCCTGAGGCATGGTCTAGCTTGCGGAGGGTGTTCGGCGCGCGGATTTGCGGCCGGCAATGCGGGGAGAACCGGTGGATCAGGTGATCGGCGTGTTGGCGGGCGGGCTGCTGGCGTTCGTCATGTCGTGGTTGGTGCAGCCCCATTTTCGCAACCTCGGTTTCCTGACCGAGGTGGTCGACCACCCCGGCCATCGTCGGCCTCATCGCGAGCCGGTGCCGCGCACCGGCGGCATGGCCATCTTCATTTCCTTCTTTGTGAGCCTTTACGTTCTGGAACGGTTGAGCGTGATCCAGCCGCTGCCCTGGCCCTGGCTCGGGGTGCTCATGGGCGCGGGGCTGGCGATCCTCGCGCTGGGCGTGGGGGATGACCGGTTCGGAATCCACGCCGAGAAGAAGCTGTACGGTCAGCTGCTGGTGGTCCTGGGCCTCATGGTCTGCGGACAGCGGCTCGACGTCGTGAATCTGCCGCTGCTGGGCTCGCTGTCGCTTGGCGGCTGGGCCTGGCCGGTGACGACCTTTTGGTACTTGGGATTCATCAACTCGATGAACCTCATCGACGGCCTGGACGGTCTGGCCAGCGGCATCAGCGTGATCGTGCTGTTGCTGGTCGCCGCCGTGGCCTTGGTCGCGGGTCAGTACGTGTCGCTGGTCTGCGCGACCGTGCTGTGCGGGACGACGCTCGCCTTCCTGTATTGGAATGTCAGCCGGCGCAAGGTCTTCCTGGGCGATTCCGGCAGCATGTGGATGGGGCTGGTGCTGGGCACGCTGCTGCTGGACATCAGCCAGCGCGCCGGCATCGCCCTGCCGGTGTTGCTGGCGCCCATGGTCGTGCCGATCTGGGACACGGGCACGACGATCATCCGGCGCTGGCGCAAGCGGACCTCGATCTTCCAGGCGGACGATCATCATCTCCATCACCGGCTCGTGCGCATCGGTTTCTCGCCGCGCGGCGCGGTGTCGCTGCTGCTGCTGATCACGATCGGCGCCACGATCTTCGCCTTGTCGGATTTCATGCGGGCGCCGTGGCTCGGCATGCCGGCTCTGGCATGCTGGTTGTTGGTCCTGCATTTGGAGGCGACGCAACATCGGCGCAATCGCGCGCTCGGTTATGACTCTTTCACCGAAATCCTTTATATCCTCGGTTTCGACGATCGCCTCGATCAGCAACTGTGGGCCAACGGCCGGCGGGTGGCCGAGGTCGTGGACCTGCAGTCGGAGCGGGAACGGGTGTCCAGGGCGCGCGCCGTGGCGGCGGGCGGCGACGAAGTCGAGGCGGCGGCCCGCGTGGCGGCGCGCGGCGTGGCGCCGCGACGGGCGGGCACGGGGCGGGCGGCCGAGGAGTCGCGCGGAGATGTCATACACCCCGCTTCCCGAGATCTTCCTTGAGGACTTGAAGCGATCGGGTCCCGGTGCCGGCGTTGAGTTGGGGTGCGGCGAGGGCCGCTTCACGCGCCTGTTGACCGCGGCGGGCGCGCGGCCGGTCTGCCTCGATCGCAGGGCCGCCTGGGCCGGCACGATCGCCGACGTGGTGGCGGACGCGCGCTCGCTTCCCTTGCGCGAGGCGAGCGTTTCCCTGCTGGTCGCGGCCGGTCTGTTGCGTCACCTGTGGCCATTGCCCGGCGGCCTGGCTTGCCCCACCGACTGGATCCGTTGCCTGGCGCCAGGGGGCGCGCTCTGGATATTCGAGGACGAACCCCTGTCCCACCCGCCTGCCGCGCGTCACTTTCGCGACGCGATGGCGTTCCTGGCCCGCGTGGCCCCGGATGTCCGGCGGCCGTTGCTGCCCCTGGCCACGTTCCGCAGGCGTTGGCGGGCGAACGCGCCCGGGCAGTGGCGGCACGGATGCGCCATGAACGAGTTCGCCCCGGACGATGTCGAGGTCCTGGCGAGCTTGCTCGAAGGCGAGCACGGGAGCACGGACTCGCCGGGAGCCCGCCTCGCGGCCGCCATTCGGCGCGACGGCCTGTCCTACGGGCATTACTGGTGGGCGCGTCTGGAGCGCCCGCGGGAGGACCAGGCATGAGCCGGCGCTCGCTGCGACGAGGCGTTCGTCGGGGCGCGCTCGGGGCGACCCTCCTGTTGCTGGGGCTGGCCGGTCTGTGGCCCGACGCACCGGCGGGATGCGTGGACTGGCGCCAAGCGCGCGCGGTGGTGCTCGAAAGCGACGACTGGGGGCTCTGCGGCTTCTTGCCGAACGCCGCCGCCCTGGCCGGTGAAGAACGCTCGGCCCTGCAGGCGGGGCGGTTTCCGGCTGCTTATTGGTCCTCGACCCTCGAAGACAGCGGCGCGGTCAGCGCGTTGGCCGGCGTGCTGGCGCGCCATCGCGGGCGCGACGGGCAGCCGCCGCTGCTGCAGGCGAACATGATCGTGTCGGCGCTGGCCTGGCGCATCGACGCGTCCGGGCAGGCCGGTTGGCGCCGGCACGACATCCCGGATCTGCCGGCGGCGTACGCCCGACCCGGACTGTGGACGGCGGTCGACGCGGCCATCGCCGCGGGGGTGTGGCGGCCGGAACTGCACGGGGCCTTCCATTACGATCCCGCCCGCAGGCAGGCGGCGGCCGCGGCGGGCGGGCCCGGCCGGTGGGCGGCGGAGCGAGGCATCGTGGTCTTTCCGGGCAGCGCGACGGCGTGGGAGCTCGGGTCTTGGCGTGCGACCGCGGAGTTGGCGGCCGAGTTGGACCGATCCCGCTCCATCTTCGCCGCGCGGTTCGGACGCCCGCCGGCGGCGGTTTGCGCTCCCGACTATGTGTGGGACGCTCGCTGCGAGGATCTCTGGGAAAGTCGGCATATCCGGGTGATCCAGGCCAAGCGGGAGCAGCGCGACCCGCGCCGCGGCTGGGCGGGCGGGCTCGCTCGGGTGAGGAAGGTCGTCGCGCGCGCCTGGGACAAGTGGTCGCACCCGGGTCGCGTCTATCTCGACCGCAACTGCCGTTTCGAGCCAGCTCAGGCGGAGAACCCGGAGGAAACCGTGCGGGCCTGTCTGCGTGACGTCAGGCGGGCCTGGGCGCGTGGGGAGCCGGCGATCATCGAGACCCACCGCGTCAACTATGCCGGTCTGGACAGCGCCGCGACCGCGGCGGGAAGGCGCCTGCTGGACGAATTGCTGACGGCGCTCGAGAGCGAGCCGGGCGGGGCGCCGATCTATCTCAGCGATGCCGAGCTGGCTTCCCTCCTGCGGGAGGGGACGAGCGCCGTGCGCCGGGGCCCGAAGGTCCTGGTGCGCAACCTCACGCACACGGCCCGCTTGGTGAGGCTGTCCGGGGATGCCCGCCCGGTGGCAAAGGCGCAGGCCGCGGATGCCGGGTGGCGCGGCCGCACCGAGGCGGTCACCGTGGTCGCGGTCCCCGCCGGGGTGTCGCGACAGGCGGGGCGTTGACCGCACTTTTGCTTTCTGCTATAATCGCAAATCAAGCATGAACGCCCATCAGCCCCGGCGAGATCGTCGCCGGCGGTCGCAGGGTCGCCCTCGGGAGGAACAGGCGCCGGTCTGGCTATCGAGCGACGGTGGCGGGCCTTGTGGCCCGTCCGGACGGACAGCAGTTCACGCATCCCGAGGAGGCCGCAGAGCTTCCTGAGCATTTGCCAAAACCAGTGGTTCGGCACCGGGCGTCCGGCTGCTCTGACCACCCGGAGGGTTTGACCATGAGGCGCTTTCGTTCGGCTTTGCTTTTGACGGCGCTTTGCGCGGCGGCGAGTTGCCCGCCGGCGGACGGCACGGCGGCTGAGGCCGCGCCCGTCATCTACGCGGAGACCCTGACCGGCTCGCTGACCTGGGTCGCCGAAGCGGACGGCGGCGTGACGCCACATCTGGCGGGGACCAGCCCGTGGGCCGAGACGCAGCGGCCGTCGCTGGCGGCCCGCGATCTCGTGCTGCTCGTTCCCACCGGCACGAGCTGGGAGGGCGTGGAGATCGTGCCGCTGGCGACCCGCCGCGAGACAGCGCCGGCGGCTCTGGCTTTGGGCAGCGCGACCGTGAGCACCTCCGGCTTGGCCGTGAGTTCCGCCCGCCATCCGCTGACGGACGACGTTTTTCCGGCCAGTTGGGGCGAGTACGCCGGGCGGCAGACCTGGCGGGGCTTCCAACTGGCGCTTGTGAGAGTCTATCCGCTGCGGGCCGTGCGAGACGCCGAGGGCGCCTGGACGGAAGTCGAGGTGCTCGAGCGCTACGCGGTGCGCCCAGTCCTGGCTGCCGCATCGCGCGACGCCGACGCGGCGCAGCGGGAACGCTTGGTGCCGGGCGAGCGAGCGCGCGCCGAGGCCGTGCTGGCCGCGCGGGTGGCCAACCCCGAGGCGCTGTCCGGCTATGCCCGTGTCGATGGAACCGTCGTCAGCGATCAGGACGGAGACTTCGCGCCGACGGCCACGCCAAGTCTGAGCGGCAGCGCCGTGAGCTATCTGATCGTCACGCGCGAGGCGCTCGCCACGCCGTTCCAGCGTCTGGCGGATCACCGCACGAGCTTGGGCATGCCGGCGGTGGTGAAGACCGTGGAGTGGATCGAGGCGAACTACCGTCACGGCGCCGACGTTCAGGAGACCATTCGCATCTTCCTACGCGATGCTTACGCGCGCTGGGGAGTGGAGTACGTTCTGCTGGGCGGCGACACCGACGTTCTGCCGGCCCGCTTCGCGACGAGTTCCTTGCTGCCGACAGGGTCCATGGAGGTGCCGGCCGACCTATACTTCGCCTGCCTGGACGGCAATTGGAACGCGGACGGCGACTATCGCTACGGCGAGAGCTATTACAGCGCGACGTACCCGGGCGACGACGCCGACTTCGCGGACGAACTGTTGGTGGGGCGCGCGCCGGTCAGTCTGAGCTCCGAAGCGGACGCTTTCGTGGACAAAGTCATCGCTTACGAGCGCCAGTTGGCGGGCACCGCCTGGCCCAATCGCATGCTCTTTGCCGCCGATGTGCTTTATCCCCAGGATTTCGACCTTGGCGACCTGGTCTCGCTCGATGGCGCGACGTTCGCGGAGCAGATCATCGCCAATTCGCTGACGCCGTGCACGTCGGTGACCACGTCTCGTCTGTACGAAAACTACCCCACCTACCCTGGAGCGCTGCGCCTGACAAAGACTGCGTTCACGGACTCCGTCAACAGCGGCCATTTCGGTCTCGTCAACCAGATCGGACACGGCTTCTTCTTCAACATGGAGCTGGGCGACGAGAATTTCGTGGTGTCCGACGCCGACCTGCTGACCAACGACGGGCACAATTTCCTGTTGTACGCCTTGAATTGCGCCTCGGCCGCCTTCGATTACGCCTGCCTGCTGGAGCGCTTCGTCAAGAACCCGCATGGCGGCTCGATCGCGTCGATCGGCTCCTCGCGCGAGGCGTTCCCGTATACCGCGAGTAATTATCAGGACGAGTTCTTCGCCACCCTGTTCTGCCGCGGGTCGCATCGGCTCGGCGATTTGATGAGCCTGAGCAGGCTGCCGATGCTCGCCAACACTTTCTATGAAACGTTCGATCGGTGGACGTTCCTGAACTACACGCTGCTCGGGGATCCTGGCACCCCGATCTGGAACGGCTCGCCGCGGTCGGCGGCGGTCACGGCCCCGAACGCACTGGTCGCGGGAACCCAGACAGTGCCCATCGCGGTGACCGCCGGCGGCGCGCCCGTGGCCGGCGCGCTGGTCTGCCTGTCGATGTCCGGCGTGGACTTTGCCTGGGGGCTGACGGACACGCTGGGCCTGCTGTCGCTGCCGTTCACGCCCGTGGGGACGGGTACTGCTCGCCTGACCGTCAGCGGCGCCGGCCTGGCCGTGGACGAGCGCGACATCCCCGTAACGAACGTCGGCGCTTACATCGCGTGCAGCTCGGCCACGATCGTCGACAGCGGCACCGGCGGCACGACCGGCAACGGCGACGGCCGTATGGACGCCGGCGAGACCGTGGCGGTCTGGATGACCTTCAGGGACGCTGGCACGGGCGGGGCGATGAAGTGCACGGCGACGCTGTCGGGCGGGCCGGACGGCATCACGATCCTGGACGCGACGGCCAACGTGGGCAACGTGCCGTCGGGCGGCATCAAGGCGGCGACGGAACCGTTCCTGCTGTACGTAGCCCCAACCGTCTCCGACGGCACCCTTGCCAATTTTGCCGTTCTGGTGGTCGCGCAGACAGGAGGCAGCTGGACCAGCGAGTGGAACAGTGTGGCCTACGCGCCGGAACTGGCGGCCACCGCCTTGTCCTGGTCGGACGCCACGTATGGCGACGGCAACAACGTCCAGGCGAACGGGGAGCGGATCACGCTGACTCTGCGCCTGAAAAATTACGGCGCCGGCCTGAGCGGGCCGCTCACGGGAGTGCTGCGCACAGCGGATCCCGCGGTGACCCTGTACGACAGCCTGGGGAGCTGGACAGACTTGTCGCTGCTTGGCGACGGCGTGAACGCCCCGGCGTTCTCCCTCACCGAAGCGGACGTGGCCACGGACCACGCCTGTTGGCTCCTGATCACCGATCAGTATGGTCGCGCGCTGCGCCACGATTTCCACCTGGCCGTCCCACCGCAGCCGTCGAGTGTTGTCACCAACGGCCGGCTGGGCCCGGACGTGATCGCGCTCACGTGGTCGCCGCTCACGACGGCGGGCGTCCGCGGCTATCACGTCTATCGCAGCCAAAGCGCCTCCGGGCCGTTCTCGCGGGTGAACGCGGATCTCATCGAACAGACGTCCTATTATCGCGACGCGGGCCTGCAGCTGTTGACCCAGTACTTCTACATGGTGGGCGCGGTGGATTCCTCGCTCGTGGAGGGTCCGCCTTCGGCCGTGGTCGCGCAAAGCACGGCGCCTCCCGAGCTCACGGGTTTCCCGCTGCCGGTCGCGGTGGAAACGAGCAGCCATTGCGCGGTCGGCGACGTGAACGGCGACGGCCTGCTGGAGATCGTCGTGGGCGCCGACAAGGTCTACGTCTGGACCGCCGACGGCGGCGAGCTGCGGGACGGCGACAACAATGCGCAAACCCATGGCCCCCTGACGCCGATCATCGGCAACTTCGGCCCGGCTGGCATCACGCTGGCGGAGCTCGACGGGGCGCCAGGCCTGGAAATCATCGCCAGCGAGCGTCTCACGTATACGATCTACATCTTCAAGAGCGATGGCAGCAACCTGGCCGGCTGGCCGCGGGTGATCGCGGGCAAATGGAACTGGACCACGCCGGCCGTGGGTGACGTGGACGGCGACGGCTCGGTGGAGATCGTCTTCAATGACATCAATGCCACGACGCACGTCTTCAACGTCGACGGCACGGAACTGCTCGACGGCGACCAGAACCCGGCCACGATCGGCGTCTTCCTGGTACGGCCGGAGTCGCCGAATGAATACGGAGTGTCGTCGCCGGCGCTGGCCGATCTCGACGGCGACGGGCGCAGCGACATCATCTTCGGGAGCAAGGATTCCAATTCGCCCAATTTCCTGTACGCCTACCGCTACGACCGGCAACCCGTGCCCGGCTTCCCGTTCCCGACGGGTGCCACCGGCCTGATCAAGTGCAGCCCCAGCGTCGGCGACCTGGATCAGGACGGGAATCCGGAGATCGTGTTCGTGTCCGAGGCGGACTCTCTCTACGTGCTGCGGCGCGACGGCGCGTGCTATCCGGGCTTCCCGCTCTCCATGGTGGCCAACAGCGGCACATCGTGCCCGAGCCCGGCCCTGGCCGACTTCGACGGGGACGGGGTGCTCGAGATCGTGGTCGTTTCCACGCTCAGCTCCGCCAGCGCCGCGATCCGTGTCTACTCAGCGGACTGGGCCGCCGGCACATCGGGCCTGCTTCTGCCCGGTTGGCCGCAGAACATGCCGGGCAACAGCGAGTCGAGCCCGGTGGTCGGGGACATCGACGGCGACGGGGGGCTCGACATCGTGCACGGCATCGGCGGGGGCGATGCCACGTCGCCTAACAATCTGTACGCCTTCAGCGCTACCGGCGAGGCGATTCCTGGCTTTCCTGTCACGTTGGGCGGTCCGATCCGGCCAGCGGCCGTGCTGTGCGATCTCGACGGGGACGGCAACGTCAACCTCGTCTACAACGGGTGGGACCTGCAGGTGCATGTCTGGAACATGCCCTTCGCCTACGACAAAAATCGCATGCCCTGGCCGACCTTCCGCGGCCGGATGACCCGTGACGGTGTCTTCGGCCGCATCTCGCTGACCGCGGTGCCGGAAGGGGGCGTGCCGTCCGTCTGCACGTTGGCGCCGAACTATCCCAACCCCTTCAACCCCGCCACGACGATCCGGCTCTGGGTTCCCGGCGCGACGGGGACGCAGACGGACGTGCGCCTGCGCGTGTACGACCTGCAAGGCCGACTCGTGCGCACGTTGCACGAGGGAGCCACGGCGGCCGGCTGGAACACCTGGCTATGGGACGGGCGGGATCACGCTGGACGTTTGCAGGCCAGCGGCGCCTACTTCCTGCGGGCGCAAGCGGACGGACAGGCCACGTCCCGTAAAATGCTCCTCGTCAAGTGACGCGCTGCGCGGACGGTTGACCGCGCCGCGCGGTCTGCCTACCATGCCAGAGGGCCCGGCGGCCCCTCCTCCAGGAGGGGCCGCCGCGTCTGGGCGCCCGCCCTGGAGGGCGTGACGACGAGGGAGTGCCGTGAGGACCTGGTGGTCGGGGAAGCTGGCGCTGCTGGCTTTGGTGGCCGGGCTGCTGGGCGGGCCGGGTTGCGGACGGGACGCGTCCCGGCGCCCGCTGGGGCCGGCGTCGGCGAGCCAACCGTCGGCGGGGGGCACGGCCGTGGTGGCGTTGCCCGCGGACCCCGATGTGCTCAACTCGCTGATCTCCGGTTCCGCCTACAGCGGACAGGTGCTGAGCCTGGTGAACGACGCCTTGATCGAAATCGGGGAGGACCTGCAGCCCCAGCCGCGCATCGCGCGGGCGTGGGACTGGAGCCCCGACAAGCTGGAGCTCACGTTCCATTTGCGGCCATGGCGCTGGGAGGACGGCGCCGCGTTGACCGCGCGGGATGTCGCCAGTTCATTCGCCCTGTTCCGGTCGCCGCTGGTCGCAAGCCCGCGTCGCGGCGGCCTGGAGTGCGTCGCGAGCGTCCGGGCGCTGGATGACAGCACCGTGCGGTACGAATTGGTCGGTCCGCGCGCCGACGCGCTGCTGTCGGCGTCCCACGCGCTGCTCCCTGCGCACCTGACTCAGCAGCTGGATCCAGGCGATGTGCGAACGTGGCCGCTCAACGAGCGGCCGCTGGCATCGGGCCCCTTCGCCGTCCAAGAGTGGCGCCGCGGCCGCGAACTGGTGCTCGTTCGCAACGAACGCTACCCAGGGCCCCGCGCGCTGCTCGACCGGATCGTCCTGCGCGTCATTCCTGACGAGACGGCGAGACTCGTGGAGTTGGAGACGGGGGGAGTCGATTTCGTGGACGAGATTCCGGCTCATGCCGCCGCGCGCCTGCAAAGGAGCGGTCGCGCCGAGGTCCAGCGCTGCGGAGGCCGCTTGATCGGGCATTTGCAATGGAATCTGCGGCGGCCGGGGCTTGACGATCGGCGCGTTCGCAAGGCGCTTTCGCTGGCGATCGATCGCGAAGCGTTCGTCCAGGGCTTGTTGCACGGATACGGCCGGGCGGCGGCGAGCCCGTTGCCTCCCCTGCTCGCGGCCCACGATTCGACGCTGGCGCCGGACCCGTTCGATCCGGCCAGCGCGCGGGCGCTGCTCGCGGCCGCCGGCTGGCGTGATCGCGACGGAGACGGCATCGTCGATCGCGACGGACAGCCGCTGTCGCTGCTGGTGATCACGCGCAAGGGCGATCCGGTGCGCGAGAGCGGCCTGACCGTGATCCGCAGCAATCTGCGCGCGGTCGGCGTGGACGTGCGGGGGCGGGTTCTGGAATTCGGGGCCGCGCTCGACGAGGTGCGCGCGGGACGATTCGACGCCTATCTGGGCGTGTACTCGGCGCGTATCTGGCCCGACCCCTCCGGCTTGCTGCAGGCGAGCGCCACGGATCGATTCAACTATGGAGGATACGCGAGCGCCGAGGCCGATTCGGTGCTCGCAGCCGCCCTCGCGTGTCCCGATGCGGAGGCGGCGAAGCGAGTCTGGGCCAGCTATCAACGGATCGTGGCCGAGGACGCGCCGATTGCCTTCCTTTATTACCCTGATTCGCTCAGCGGTGTGTCGCGGCGGCTGCGGGACGTGCGGACTCATGTCCTGTCGCCCTTCAACAATGCCCAGGCGTGGTGGATCGCGCCGGAAGATCGCTGAGCGCTTTTCGAGCGAGCCGCTCTGGCTACGCTGAAATTCCTGACGTATTTTATGGTCATGAAGTTGCCGATTCGCAGCGAGCGCCGGCCGGTCCGGCGAACAAGTGTTCGGGGCAAACTGGCGCGGGCCGTGCTGTGGTCGCTGGCCCTGCTGCTGAACGGCTGCTCCGATTCCAGTGTTTCGCCGCCAGCGCCCGTGCAGATCGTCTTCGAGCCTGCAGCGGCGGAGCTCGACCTGTCGTACGGGACACGGGTGACTTTCTCCGTGTCCGCCAGCTCTGGACCGACACCGCTCGCCGCCTTCTACCGCGGCAGCGCCCTGCTGGGGACCGGCTCGTCGTACTTGTACGATTGCGCGCAGGTCGGACTCGATTCCCTGCGGGCCGAGGCGTATTGCGACAGCGACACGATCGTCAAGAACTGGCAATTGCGCGTGGATGCCGGTTGGGGCGACTGCCCGGCCCCGGTGGGGGTCTACGCGGCCCCCGGCCTGCGGCCGGGCGGGCTGACCATACGCTGGGCGTCGGCCGCGCCGGCTCTCAATCCGCGCCCGATCGTGCTCTACCACGTAGCGGTCGCCTACGACGCGCCGCTCACCGAAGCCGACTGGCCCGGGAATGCGATCCTGGCGTCCGTTCCTTACAACGGCGCCCTGCTGGCGTACGCCTTGGAACCGGCCGGCCTTCCCCAGGGAAGCGTGGCCGCCGTGGGGGTGCGCGCGGAGGACGATCGCGGCGTTCTTTCGCCGCTGGTTGTCACCGCCGTGGCCCGCGTGCCGGCGGCGTGGTGGCTGTCCGGACATCTGATCGACCCCGCGGGCCAGGCCCTCGAGGGCTTGAGCGTCGTGGTCGGGAGCCTGCCGGAGTATCGCACTTTGAGCGCCGCCGACGGCAGTTTCACGTTGCCCAGGTCCGACCTGGTCCCCGAGGGATTTCGCGACATCGACAAATTCGTGCTGTCCATCCGCGACGAGTTGGACTTCGGTCGCGTCGGGCGCTGGTACGACATCCGCTCCGACAGCCTCGGCGTGGCGGACGACGTTCCGTTGGACATCATCATGATCCCGGGACGGGACGAATACGGCGAGACCTTGATGCAGACCGAATGTGGAATCATCGCCACTTACGCGGGCCCCGAAATTGATGTCCAGGAATTTTTGCTGTACCTGCGGAGCATGACGAGGACGACCTACGTCACTCAGCCTCGCCTATTCAAGTGGGACGCTTGGCCGGTCCACTGGTGGCTGCGCCAGCCAGCCTGGAGCGACTCGGGCAGTTTCGACTTCGTGCCGCTGTTCAGGGCGGCCACGGCCGCCTGGAATTCCCGGCTGGGCGCCGATTGCTTCGTCGAAGTGGCGGATAGTCTCGCGGCCGATCTGTGGATCGCGGCCGAGACGATGAATAGCAATCTCTTCGGCATGACGTCGATCGTGGAGCCAGAATACGCGCCGATCAACACGATCGTGCCCAGCCGCATGCGGATCCAGGTGAGGCGCGACCTGCGGTACGAGAACCTCGCGGCGGGTGTTGTCGTGCATGAGTTGGGGCATGCGCTCTGTCTGGGAGCGCACGGGGAGTGCGAGGATCCCTATCTGCAAATCATGCGCGACGGTGCGCACGAAATTGAGGCCCCCGCGCCGGGCGAGAGCTGGATATCCAATATGGCCGCCGCCATCGCGCCGGAGGAGAGGCTCGCGGCGCACTTGGTGCGCCTGCTGCCCCAGCGCGTCAACATGCACCAGTATCTGCTTGACTGATCGCCGATATTACACGACATTGGGCTCGTGTTGTTCGAACCCATCGCGTGGTAACAATTATCAACGCGGACCCGCCTCATTCTCGCCCGGAGGTGCAAACATGCCGCGAGGCAAAGCTAAGTTGGCTTCGAGCCTGACCGTGGTCGAACTCAGAAGCCTGTTGGCCGTCAAGGAGAAGATGGTCGCTCTCGAAGCCAAGAAGGCGAAACTGGAAAGCGAACTCGCCGCGGTCAATGCGTCTTTGCGCAAGATCGCGTCCGCCAGCGCGACGGCGCCCAAGGGGAAGCCGAGGCGCAAGGCGCGGCGGCCGCGCAAGAAGACCGCCGCGGTCGCCAAGGCCGCCGCGTCCAAGAAGGTCGCGCGCAAGAAGACGCGCGGCGCGAAGGTGCGGCGAAGCGGCCGGACGGGCGCGACGCTGCAGGAAGTCGTGGCGGGGCTCATCCGGCAGAATGGCAAGCCGATGGAGTTTCAGACCATCCTCGGCACCATTCGCCGCAAGAAGCTGGTCACCACGCGCAGCGCCAACTTCGCCAACGTGCTGCGCCGGACGCTCTCGACCAGCACGCGCATCAAGCGCGTGGCCCGCGGCACGTACGGCCTGGCCAAATAGCGCGCCGCCGGGGGCGGGATCAGCCCGGAGGCCAGCGCAGGGCGCGGCCGCCCAAAAGATGGAGATGGAGATGGGGGACGGTCTGACCGGCCCCCTCTCCACAATTGACGACCAGGCGGTAGCCGGCCGCTTCCAGGCCGAGCTCGCGGGCCAGCGTGGTCGCCAAGATCGCCAGCCGCCCCAGCATCGGCGCGTCATCCGCGGTAAGGTCGGCGAGGGATTCGACGTGACGGCGCGGCACGAGCAGGACGTGGGTGGGGGCCTGCGGGTTGATGTCATGGAAGGCGAAGAAGTCCTCATCCTCGTAGGCGCGGCGACTGGGTATGCGCCCGCCGGCAATCTCGCAGAACACGCACTTGGGCATGACGCTCCTTCCCGCCGCCTCGCCCGAGGCGAGGCGGCCCGGCGCGAGGCACACTAGCACGCCGGCGCCGGACGCCGCAATCGGGGGCCCGCGTGAGCACGCTGCTGGTCGTCGGCTACAATGCCTGGGACGTGATCGTGCCGCTGCCGGCGCTGCCCGCGTCCGACACCAAGCTCGAAACGCCGGGGCTGCTCACGGGGGGCGGTGGACCGGCGGCCACGGCGGCGGTGGCGCTGGCCCGCCTGGGGGCGCAGGTCCGCCTGGTCACGCCGCTGGCGGACGATCCCCCGGGGCTATCGCAGCGGCGCGAACTGCAAGCGGCGGGCGTCGACTTGTCGCTCAGCCCGACACGCGCGGGGGCTGCCTCGCCGGTCGCCGTCATTCTCGTGGAGCCGTCGGGAGCGCGCACGATTCTCTGGCGGCGCGGCGGTTTGCCGGGCCTCGCGCCGGCGGAGACGGCGGCGGCTTGGCTCGATGGCGTCGACGTCCTGCTGTGCGACAGTCACGAGCCCGCGGCGGCGGCGGCGCTGGCGACGGCGGCCAGGGCGCGGGGCGTGCCGGTCGTGCTCGACGGCGGCACGGCCCGTCAGGGCTTGGCGGAACTGGTGCCCCTGTGCGACGACGTGATCGCCTCGTCCGTGTTCGCGCCGGCGCTCACGGGTGAGCGGGATCCGATCGCCGCGCTGCGGGCGTTGGCGGCGCGGGGCCCGGCGCGGGTGGCGATCACCTATGGGTCGGCCGGCTGCCTGGCCTTGGCCCAGGACGCGCCGTTCCACGTGCCGGCCTTCGACGTGCCGGTGCGCGACACCACGGGCGCCGGCGATGCGTTCCACGCCGGGTATGCGCTGGCGCGCGCCGAGGGGCGCCCTTTCGCCGAGAGTCTGGCGTGGGGCAGCGCCGTGGCGGCCCTCAAGTGCCGGGATTGGGGCGGGCGCCGCGGCCTGCCGACCCGTTCTGAAGTGGAGGCCTTGCTGCGGGATGGATGTCGGCGAGCCGAGCGCCCGCCCTCCGGAGGCAGCTGAGCGGAAATTCTGTTTTTTTGCCTTGGATTTTCGCCTATTTTTCGCTTAAACTGACCGAGCGCGGCAGCCGGGCCGCGTGGAACAAGGGAGGCGCCCATGGGCTTGACGCCGCGCCAGGCCGAGATCCTGTCCTACATCCAGGAGTACACCCGCACGCACGGCTATGCGCCGACGCTGCAAGAGATCGCGCGGCGCTTCTCGCTCGCCTCGGTGGCCACGGTGCACAAGCACGTCAGCCGGCTCGTCGATCAGGGGCGCTTGGCGCGTGGCCGGCATGAACATCGCGGGCTGGCGCTGCCCGAGCCCGCGCGGAGGGCCAGGCCGGTGGCGTTGCTCGGAGCGGTCGCGGCCGGGCGCCCGATCGAGCCGCTGGCCGCCGTCGAAGAACTCGAACTGCCCGAGTCCTGGCTCGCGCGCGGCCGCACCTTCGCGCTGCGCGTGAGGGGCGATTCGATGATCGACGAGCAGATCCGCGACGGGGACGTGGTGATCGTCGAAGAGCGCGAGGACGCCCGCAACGGGGAGACCGTGATCGCGCTCGTCGACGGCGAGGCGGTGACCGTCAAGCGGTTTCGCCGCGATGGGTCGCTGATTCGTCTCGAGCCTGCGAACAGCCGGCTCGCTCCCCTCGTGCTTCCCGAGGAGCGTGTCCGTGTGCAGGGCGTCGTCGTCGGGGTTTTCCGACGGTTCTGAACGTGGCGCGCGCGAGCGGCGCGTGTTGCACCTGCGCCCGCTGGGCGCGCGCTGGCCCGACCGGGCGCGCGTCCACGGCGCGCGCTGGACGCCGGTCTGGGAGCTGGGCGAGGGTGGAATCCACCTCGATCTGACCGGAACCGAGCGCCTGCACGGCGGCGGAGATGATGGCCCGATCCGGGTTTGCCGCGAGGCCGCCGCGCGCTGGGGCGCGTTGGCGGGCGGCAGCGCGCCGTCGCGCTTGGCTGCCGCGCTCGCCTCGCGGATCGCGGCGGACGACGCGGTGCGGCGGCTCGTTTCCGGCGAGCGCCCCGCCCTCCTGCTGTGCGTGGCGCCCGGGAGCGTCGAGGCATTCCTGGCCCCCTTCCCCGTGAGCGTGCTGGGCCGCGGCCAGCTGGAGACGGTGAATGTGCTGCGGCGCGCCGGGCTGCGCACGCTGGGAGATCTGCAGGAGCTGCCGGCCGCGAGGTTGGCGGCGTGGCTGGGCGCCGAAGGGGCGCGGCTGGCGGAGCTGGCGCGAGGGATGGACCGGACGCCGCGGTCCGCGGCGTGCTCGCGGACGGCGACCGTGGTCGCGGTGGCGTTCGAGCGTCCGCTGTCCGGGCGGCTGCCGCTGGCTACGCTGTGGCGCGCGACGGCCGGCCGGGCGTTGCTGGCCTGTCCCGAGGGGCCGGGCGCGTGGGCGTGGTGGGACCTGCGCGCGTGTCGAGGGAGCGGCTGGGAAACGGCCCGCGTCACGGCCGAGCCCGCGGCGGGCGGCACGCTGGGCGACTGGCTCGCCCTGTTGCAGCGGCTTTGGCGCCGGCTGCCGCCCCGCCGGGCCGGCCTGACGGCGCTTTGCCTGGCGGCGGGCGAGCGGCGTCGAGACGCGCGCGCCGCGCAGGGCGAGCTCTTCGGGCCGACCGCCGCGGAGCGGTTGGCCGCCGCCTGGCGACGCGCCGGACATCGCGATCCCGGGCTGGTGCATCTGGCGGCGCAGGAACTGCTCGAGGATTGGGGCGCGGTCTGGTCGGATCCGCAGCGCGAGACGTGACGGGGCGCGGCTCAGAAAAGCGGCGGTTCGCCGTGGCCGGCGGCCGGCTCGGTCGCGGGGAACGCGGCCAGTTCACGCGGAAAGACGCGGCGCAGGGACGCCGGCACGGCCGGCGTCCTGCCCGACCAGAGCCGCTGCAGCTGGAGCGCGTTCACCACGGCCTGTCCGCGGAAATGATTGTTCGCGATCACATAGACAGGCGTACCGGCGGGCAGCCCGGGCGCCGTCGCGCGCAGTCGGTCCGCCCAACCCGCGAGCTGCGCGTCGCTGTACAGGTAGTCGTAGCGTTGATCTCGTCCGGCCCCGGGGTCGAACCAGGCGGCGGCGTTGCGGCCGTGCAATCGGAAGTATAGAGGAGAGGCGGGACCGGCCTGCAAGACGGCGGCGGCGAGCGCGTCGCCCGGGTCGAGGTTGCCGCGCGACGAGGGTTGATCGGGCACGACGGCCGGAAACGGCAAGGGCGCGACCCAACCCGCGCGGCGCACCTCGATCACGAGCGGCCAGCCCGCGTCGCGAGCCGCGCTCGCCACGTCGGCCAGGGCCGCTCGCGTCGCGGGCGTTGGGCGCAGCGACCAAGGGAACTGCAGCAGCAGCGCGCCCAGGTGTCCACTCTCGCGGGCCGGCCAGAAGGCCGCGCACGCGGCGTTCACCGCGGCGGGGTCGGGCACGCCGCCGCCGTGGCTGAGCCGTTGGGAAAGCTTGAAGCACCAGCGGAAGTCCGGGTACGCCTCGGTCCGACGGCACCAGGCCGCGATCTGGGTGGCGCCGACGTCGCGGTAGAACGTGACGTTCACTTCGATCGTCGGAAAGAGAGCCAGGAGCAGCTCCAGGTTCTGCCTGCCGCCTCTCGTCCCGGCGGCGTACACGACGCCTTGCCAATCCGCGTAACTCCAGCCGGCCGGCCCGCACCTGACCTCCGGGCCGTCCGGCGTCGCGCGCAGCGCGCCGTGCCCCTCCTTCTCTGGCGCCGCATTGCACATTCTGATCCCTTCGGGCGCGACGGCGCGATTCTAGAGACACCCTCCCCAGGCGTCAACGCGGGCGCGGGGGCGGTTGACGGGGGCGCGGATGGCCGGTACCATCGGCCGCGTCACGCCACGAGCACGTATCGCGGACGGGAGGCACGCATGCTCCTGGAGCGCATGAGCGAATCGGACCGGGCCGGCGGCATGGAGGAAATCTTCGAGATCCTGGTCACCTCCTTCAAGGGGCACAGCGGCGGACTGCCGATGGAAGGGGATCTCGCCTGGCGTCCCGCCACCGACGCCTACGAGACGGAGGAAGGCTTCGTCGTCCAGATGGATCTGGCGGGCATGGACCCGGCGAACATCGAGGTCGCGATCGACGGGGACACGCTCGTCGTGCGCGGCGTGCGAGGCGACATCGCTCCGCCTGGCAAGAAGCACTACTTCAAGATGGAAATCAGCGTCGGGCCGTTCGAGCGCCGCATCCAGGTGCCGTTCGAGATGGATCCGCAGAGCGCGACGGCTGGGTACCGGAACGGCTTCCTCTACGTCGAGGTGCGCCGGGGACGCCGGCGGCTTTACGCGCGTCGGCGCATCGACGTGGGCGAGTGAGGCGACACGATTCGTGGCGGGCGCCGGAGGGCGCCGCGAGGGGAGAAGAGCGTTGTCTCCGATGAACGAACGGGCCAAGGGCAAGATCGCCGACGCCGAACTCGCCGAGGGGCGCGTGCCGGACACCTTGCCGATCCTGCCGATCAGCGAAGCCGTCATCTTCCCGTACATGATGGTCCCGCTCGTGCTCAGCGACCGCAAGCTGATCCAGCTCGCGGACGACTGTCTCGCCGGAGACAAGGTCGTGGGCGCGTTCTCGCAGCGGCCGGAATCGGAGGACGAGGAGACTGAGCGGCCGGAGCACGAGCTGATCTATCACGTCGGAACGGCCGTGCGGATCCAGAAAATGCTGCGCTTTCCCGACGGCAGCATGCGGCTGCTGGGACAGGGGCTGGCGCGGGTCCGCATCGAGAAGTTCGAAAGCGTGCGACCTTACCTGAAGGCGCGCGTGGAGATCGTGCCGGAGGAGGACGAGCGCGATTCCCGGACGCTGGCCTACATGCGCGGCGTGGCCAACAACTTCATGAAGATCGTGGACGCCAGCGAGAGCCTGTCGGACGAGTTGAAGGTCGTCGTCATGAACATCGACGAGCCCGGACGGCTGGCCGATCTGATCGCGACCAATCTGGACATCGAGGTCGCGGAAAAGCAGAAGATTCTCGAAGAGGCTAGCCCCCGCCGTCGCCTGCAGGTGCTGGCCAAGCTCGTCATGCGCGAGCTGGAAATGGTCGAACTGGGCCAGAAGCTGCAATCGCGCGTGCGCAAGTCGATCGACAAGGATCAGCGCGAATACTACCTGAGGCAGCAGTTGAAGGCGATCCAGCGGGAGCTCGGCGAGGTCGACGAGACATCTGTCGAGTTGGACGAGCTCAAGAAACACGTCGCGGAGGCCGAGCTGCCGGAGCACGTTCGGACCGCCGCCGAGCGTGAGTACGACCGGCTGTCCCGCATGTCGCCCGGGGCGAGCGAGTACACGGTCAGCAAGACATACCTCGACTGGCTGCTCGAACTGCCGTGGCTGGTGTCGTCGGAGGACAAGCTGGACCTGCGCCGCGCCGAGCGCATTCTCGAGCGGGATCATTTCGGGCTGGAGGACGTCAAGGAACGGATTCTCGAGTACCTGGCCGTCCGCAAGCTGAAGAGCGACAATCGGGGGCCCATCCTGTGCCTGGTGGGACCGCCGGGTGTCGGCAAGACGTCGCTCGGGCGCAGCGTGGCGGAGGCGATCGGGCGCCGCTTCTTCCGCTTTTCGCTGGGAGGAATGCGCGACGAGGCGGAAATCCGCGGCCATCGGCGCACCTACGTGGGCGCGATGCCCGGGCGCCTGATCGCGGGCATCAAGGAATGCGGCACCAACAATCCGCTGATCATGCTGGACGAGATCGACAAGCTGGGACAGGACTTCCGCGGCGATCCCGCCAGCGCCCTGCTGGAGGTGCTGGACCCCGAGCAGAACAACAGTTTCACGGATCATTACGTGGCCCTGCCCTTCGACCTTTCGCGGGTTCTGTTCATGACCACGGCGAACATGCTCGACACGGTCCCACGCCCGCTGCTCGACCGCATGGAGGTCATCAACCTGCCGGGCTACACCAACCTCGAAAAGCTGGAGATCGGCAAGCGGTTCCTGGTGCCGCGTCAGCTGAAAGAGAACGGTCTCGATGCTCAGCTCGTGCGTTTCGCCGACTCGGCGCTGCAGCGCATCATCGCCATGCACACGCGCGAGGCGGGCGTGCGCGAGCTGGAGCGCCGGATCGGCGCGGCCTGTCGCAAGGTGGCGTGGGACGTCGCGAAGGGGAAGAGGAAGGTCCACCGGATCAACGCGCGCAATCTCGACGAGTATCTCGGCCAGGCGCCGTACAGCGACGAGCGGCTGCGGAGCCGGGCGAAGATCGGGGTGGCCACGGGCCTGGCCTGGACGTCGGTGGGCGGCAAGATCCTCTACTTGGAGGGGGTTCTGCTGCCGGGGGGCAGCGGGAATCTGAAGCTGACGGGGCAGTTGGGCAGCGTGATGCAGGAATCCGCCAGCGCGGCCTTTTCCTATCTGCGCAGCCGCTTCGGGGAGCGCTCCGAGCACCGCGATTTTTTCCGGAAGCACGATCTGCACGTCCACATTCCGGCCGGCGCCGTCCCCAAGGACGGTCCCAGCGCGGGCGTGGCCATGGCCACGTTGATGGTCTCGCTGTTGCTGCGCCGGCCGATCGACCGCCGCACGGCGATGACTGGCGAGATCACGCTGACCGGCGACGTGCTGCCCGTCGGCGGCGTCAAGGAAAAGGTGCTGGCGGCGCACCGCGCGGGGATCAACCGGGTGATCCTCCCGCTGGCCAACGAGGCGGACCTCGACGAGATCCCCAGCGAGGTGGCCGGCGACATCGTCTTCGTGCCGATCCGGCACGTGGAACAGGCGTGGCGGGAGGTCTTCCCGAAGCTGAAGCTGGACTGAGCGCGGGGAGGGGAAAGTGGCGCCGGGACTGGTGGAAATCCTGCTGCGCCCGTGGCTGCGCCCGCGGGGGACCGAGCCGTTTCGCCTGCCCGGCGCGCTGGTCCCAGGCCGCCCCGTGCTGGTCGTCGACAGCGGCGACACGGCGGAGCTGGCCTTCCACGCGCCCGTGCTGCGCGCCCTGCGCGATGGCTACCCGGAGGCGCCGCTCGCCTTCCTGCTGCAGCCGCGCCACGTGTCGCTCGTTGCCGCGTCGGGGCTGGGCCAAGCCTGGCGGACCTACGAGCCGAAGAGCCTGAGGCCGCTCACGCCACGGTTTTTGCGGCTGCTGCGCGCCGCGCGCGCGCAGCGCTGGCAAACGGCGCTGCTGCTGTCGCAGACGCCCAACCGTGAGCTGGAACTGCTGCTCCGGTCCGCGGGGGCGCCGTTGCGGCTGGGGCCGTCCCATCCGGACGCTTGGCCGGCGGTCACGCTCGAGATCCGGCGCCCGTCGGTCGACGCCACGTACCTGGGCGATCGTCCGGCGGCGGTCCTGCCCCTGCTGGGTCTGACGCGACCGATCGCGGCCCCGGCCTGGCCCCTGCCGGAGGATCGCGTGCGCCAGGCGCGACAACTCGTGCGTTTCAACAAGGCGAAACCGGACAATCTGCTCGTGGCGTGCGACCCCGCGCTGGGCAAGGTCGGGGCGGGACCCAGCGTGGCGCTGCTGCGCGGCCTGGCGGAACAACTGCTGGGCCGTTTGTCCTGCCAGATTCTGCCCCTGTCGGCCGACGCGGCCGAGCCGCGCCTCGGCGAGTTGTGCGCGCTGTTGCCGGCGATCCCGCCCGCTCTGCGCTGCGCGGACCTGCTCGAGACTCTGCTCATCCTGTCGCAGTGCGATCTGCTGGTGTCGGGCAACACCGATCTCTTCCATTGGGCGGTGGCGCTGGGCGTGCCGGCGGTGGGACTGTTCACGCCGGCGGACAGCGAGGAGTGGGAGCCCAAGGGGCGTCCGCGCACGGGACTGGCGAGGATCGGGGCGCAAGACCGCTTCGAGTTCGGGGCGCTTTTGTCGGTGCTGCGAGCGGCCGGCGTTCAGATCGGCGGCCCCGGCGCGCGGCTGGCGGCCGCGGCAGCCGCCGGCGGGGCGGACTCCATCGTCACGGCGGATCGCGCGCGCGGTGTTCCCGAGGCGCAGTAGGATGCCGCCGCGACGCGCAGCGGCGGGCGCCCGCCGGCGTCTGCTGGTCGTGGCTCCCAATTGGCTGGGCGATCTGATCATGTGCACGCCGGCGCTGGCGCGGCTGGCGGCCTCGCCCGCGCGCGAGACCGGCGACCTGGAACTCATCTTGGGCGTGCGCTCGCGCTGGCTGGCGCTGGTCGCGCGCGACCCCCGCTGCGATCGACTCCTGCCGAGCCCGCGGCGGACCGGCCCGGCGGGCGTCATCGGCGCCGGGCGCGCTTGGCGCGCGCTGGCGCCGGACGCCGTGCTGTTGATGCCGCCGTCCCTGCGCGTGGCATTGGCGGCGCGGTTGGCGGGCATCCCGCGACGCATCGGGCAGGTGAGCGATGCGCGCGGCTGGTTGCTGACGACGGCCGTGCCGCGGCGGGCGCGCGGCGCGCGACACTATGCGGACGAGTTGCTCGACCTGGCGGCGGCCGCGGAGGCGGCGCTGGACTTGGCTCCGCCCGCCGACCCGTCGCCGCCGCCGGCCTTGCCCGCTGCGCTGCGCGTGCCGGCCGACCCGCGGCTCGCGGGCAAGACGCCGGCCTGGGCGCTGGCCACCAGCGGCACCTACGGCGACGCCAAGAGCTGGCCGGCGGCGCGGGCGGCGTCTTTCGTGGATCGCGCGGTGTCGGAGTGCGGCGTGCGGGTGTTGCTGCTGGGCGACGCGGCGGCCAAGCCGGCGGCGGCGGCCGTGCGGGCGGCGAGCCGTTGCGTTTGGCGAGACGACCCCGCGGGCGGTCCGGGGGGCGTCGACTTGACGGGCAGGACCGGTCTGGAGGAGGTCGTGGCGCTGCTGCGCGGCTGCGCGGGTTTCGTGGGCTGCGACAGCGGATTGATGCATCTGGCCGCGTCGCTGGGCGTGCCCACGCTGGGGTTGTTCGGCTCGACGAACCCGGCGTGGACGGCGCCACGCGGCGCGCGTGTGGGCTTCCTGGCGGCCGAGGGCTTCGCCTGCAGCCCTTGCTATCGGCGCCGTTGTCCCATGACGGTCTACTGTCTGGACACGCTGGACGCGGCCCGGGTGCTGGACCGCGCGCGCGAGTTGATCCAGAAAACCCAGGAGCCGGGATGACGCTCTGGCTGCCGGAACTGCCGCCCGCCGGCGGGCCACCCGCGGCGCGCCGCGGGACGCGCGCGCTGTTCCTGGATCGCGACGGTGTGATCATCGAGGACGCTCACTACTTGCACGATCCCGGGGGGGTCCGTCTGCTGCCGGGGGTCGCGCCAGCCCTGCGCCGCATGCGCGACGCCGGCTGGCTGCTGATCGGCGTCTCGAACCAGTCGGGGATCGGCCGGGGACTGTATGGCGAGCGGGAGTTCGCGGCCGTGCAGCGGCGCGTCGACGCCGAGTTGGCGTCGCGCGGGGCCTGGCTCGACGCCCTGTATTATTGCCCGCATGCCCCGCAGGCGGCGTGCGCCTGTCGCAAACCGGAACCGGGGCTGCTGCAGGAGGCGGCCGCGCGGTTCCACTGGACGCCGGAGCGCTCCTGGCTGGTCGGCGACAAGGCGACCGACATCGAGTTGGCGCGCAGGGCCGGGCTGAGCGCTTGCCTGGTGCTGACGGGGCGTGGAAGCGGGACGGTGGCCCAGGCGGCGCGGGAGGCGTCCACGCTGGTCTGTGCCGACCTGTCCGCGGCCGTCGCGCACATCCTGGCGGAGGAGACGCCGTGACCTGGAGCGTGGACGGCCGTCCGGTGCGTGAGGTCTTGGTCACGCGGCTGCGCTACCTCGGGGACGTGGCCATGTCCACGGTCGTGCCGCGCGTGTTGCGCTTGGGCGATCCCGAACTCGCCGTTGATTTCCTGTGCGAGGAGACGCACGCCCCGCTGTTGTGGGGGCAGCCAGACTGCGTCCGCGTGCGCCCGCTGAGCGCGGGTCGCGCGGGGGCCGACGCTCGAGCGCGTCGCGCCGAGCACGACCGCGCGAACGGCGCCGTGCCCGCGCCTGAGCGGGGAGCGCGCCTGGAGGCGCCGCGCGGCGGAATGGGCATGGTCGCCGCCCTGCGCGCCGCGCGGTACGACCTGGCGATCGATCTCTTCTTCAACCCGCGCAGCGCCCTGCTGCTGGCGGCGGCCGGCGTGCGCGCGCGCATCGGCGGCGCCCGAGGTTTACGCCGACGGCTGTACACTCATCACGCATGCGCGACGGAGTTGACGCGGCGGCCCCGGCTGCGCGAACTGGCGCCGGGGGGACTGGGCGATCACCTGTCCCGCTTGGCGCCGCTGCGCCACGCGGAGACCGGCCTGGCCTTTTTGGATTGGCTGGAGACGCTCACGCCCGGGGTTCCGCTGCGGCCGCGCGTGGCGCGACCGCCGCTGGACGACGGCGAGGCGCGAAGAGCCATGTCGGCGCTGGGCGTGGACGCGGCCGACGGTTTCGTGCTGCTCGCACCGGGCGCGACGTGGCCGGCGAAAGAGTGGCCGGCTGCCGCGTGGCGGGATCTGGCGGCGAGGTTGACGTCGGCGCAGCCGCGCCCGGTACTGTTCCTTTCGCCGCCCGCGCGCGCCGCGGCGTACGCGGCGGCCGCGGCGGCGGTGCCGAGCGGACGGGGCGGCCTTTTGCCCCCCCTGCGGTTGGCCGAGGCGTTGCGCGTGACGGCGGCGGCGACCCTCGTGATCGCCGTCGATGGCGGCATCATGCACGCCGCCGTGGCGCAACAGCGGCCGACGCTCGCTCTCTTCGGCCCGACTGATCCCGCGCTCTGGTTCCCTTACGGAGGAGACGAGCGCTTTCGCGCGCTGGCCACCAGACCGGCTTGCCATCCCTGCGACCGACACGTCTGCGACGCGTTCATCTGCCTGCCGGACCTGCGTGTCGGCGATGTCCTGAGGGAGGCACTTTCGATGCTGTCGCCAGCGGAGCGGGGCGCGTGAGCTGCGGCGCCGGATGGCGGCTCGGCGCCGGGGGCGTGCGGCGTATTCTGGCGATTCGCCGGCACGCCCTCGGCGACGTGCTGGTCACTTTGCCGGCGTTGCAAGAGCTCGGCACGGCCTTCCCGCGCGCGACCATCGATCTCGTCGTGGATCCTCCCTTCGCAGCGCTGCTGTCCGGCCTGGACCCGTGCGTGCGCGTCGTGCCGTGGCCGACGGCCCGGGCAGGGGCTGGCGGTGGTTGGCTGAGGGAGTTGCGCGCGGCGGGCTACGATCTGGCGATCGACTGGCTGGGCAGCCCGCGCACGGCGTTCTGGACGGCGATCAGCGGCGCGCCGACCCGCATCGGGTACGATCTGCGCTGGCGCGCCTGGGCCTACAACGTGCGCGTGTCGCGCAACAGGGCGTGCGGCACGGCTCTGGCGCAGTACGCCGGCGAGGCATTTCTCGATCCCGTGCGGGCCTTGGGCGTGGCGGCGCGCGCGTGGCGACCGGCGACCCTGCGGCCGGCCGGCGCGATGAGCGCGGCCCATCGAACTTGGACCCGGGCGGTGCGCGGGTGGCCGCGACCCCTGGTGGGCTTGGTGCTGAGCGCGAGCTGGAGCGCCAAGGCCTGGCCGGTGGAGCAGGCCGCGCAGCTGTGCGCGCTGGCCAGGGCGGACGGCGCGAGCGTCCTGTTCGTGCCGGGCCCGGGCGAGGACGGATTGGCGCAGCGGTTGCGGAACGCCTCGCCCGAGACGCCGCACGCCCCGAGCACGACGCTGCCGGAACTCGCCGACCTGCTCGGATTGCTCGACGTCCTGGTGGCGACGGATTGCGGCCCTCGTCACTTGGCGGCCTGCCTGGGCGTGCCGACGGTCACGCTCTTCGGGCCGACCGATCCCCGCGGTTGGAACCAGGCGCACCCGGATCGGGTAGCAGCGCGCACGGGCGAGCCGTGTTCTCCGTGCGATCTGGTCACGTGCCCGGTGCCGGGCCACCCTTGCATGACCCGCTTGACGGGGGCGTTGGCCTGGGAGAAGGTGCAGGCGCTGCTGGCGCGCCGGGGCGTGCTGCGGGACCGACCGGGACGCGGGGAAGGTGAAGAGGAATCATGAGGACGCTGCCGCATCGGACGGGGTGGCTGGTGGTGATGCTCCTGGCTAGCATCGTCGCCGCGCAGGAGGAGAGCGGCGGCCAGGCAGCCGACTCTTCGGGCACGCTCGAGCCTTTGGGCGCGGTCGTGCCCGACAGCTTGGCGCGCGTGCCGTTCGGACCGGGCGAGCGGCTTGTCTTCACGATCGATTACGGCCCGATCAACGCGGGCGAGGGCACGCTCGAGGTACGGGGACTCGTGGAGACCGACGGCCACCCCTGCTACCTGATCGAGAGTCGAGCGCGCTCCAATCGGTTTTTTTCGGCCTTCTATATGGTGCGCGACAAGGTCGTCTCGCACATGGACGCGCGCCGGTTGATCTCGCGCTATTTCATGAAACGCCTGCGCGAGGGCGATTACCGGCAGAACGTCGAGGTCCGCTTTGACCACGCGGCCGGCAAGGCTCACTATTTGGACGGACGGACCTTTGACACGATGCCCGGCATCCAGGACATCCTGTCGGCCTTCTATTTCGTGCGGGCTCTGCCGCTGGAGCCGGGACGGGTTTGGCATGTGCGGACGCACAGCTCTCGCAAGGACTATCCTCTCGAGGTCATCGTGCACGGCCGGGAACGGGTGAAGGTGCCGGCCGGCGAATTCGACTGTCTCGTCGTCGAGCCGGTCATTCAGGGAGAGGGACTTTTTCAGCACGAGGGGAAGCTGACGATCTGGCTCAGCGACGACGACCTGCGGATCCCGGTGCTGATGAAGACGAAGGTGAAGGTCGGGTCCATCGACGCGTCGCTCAAGGAGTTCGTGGCGGGGAAGCCGCTGGTCTGAGCCCGGCGGAAGGGGGAGAGCTTTGGACGACGGGCGTGACAGGGATCGGCCCGGAGATCCGCCCAAGCGCGCCTGGCCGGAGGCGGACATGAGTGGCGTGCGCCGCCTGCCGTTTCGGGCACGGTTGAACAAGGTGGCCGTCGAGGATTTCGGCGCGCCGGCCGGCGCGGACGGCGGGCGCGGAGCCTTCGCCGCGCTGCTGGACCGCTTGCCTCGCCAACTCGCCGCGCAGCACCTGCGCCTGCTCGTGACGCGCCTGCAAAAGGCGCGGCGCGAGGGCCGCGTCATGCTCTGGATGCTCGGCGGCCATGTCGTCAAGACGGGCGTGGCCCCGTACCTGATCGATCTCATGGACCGTGGTTATGTGACGGCCATCGCCGTCAACGGCTCCACGTCCATCCACGACGTGGAAATTGCGCTGTTCGGCAGGACCAGCGAGGATGTCGCGCGCAATCTCGAGGACGGCAGTTTCGGCATGGCCGCCGAGACGGGCGACTTCTGTTTCGCGGCCTATCGCGCGGCGGTGACCGCGGGCTGCGGCATGGGCGAAGGGCTGGCGCGCGCCCTGGCGCGGGCAGAGGCGCCGCACCGCGAGGTGAGCCTGCTGCACGCGGCGTGGGCGCGCGACCTGCCCTGCACGGTGCATGTCGCGCTCGGAACTGACATTCTCCACCAGCAGGCGGGCGCGGACGGCGCGGCGATCGGCGAATTGTCCATGCGGGACTTCCGCATCCTGGCCGGCGTGGCGCAACGCTTCGCGCCGGAGGCCGTGGTGGTCAATCTCGGCTCCGCCGTCGTGCTGCCGGAGGTTTTCCTGAAGGCCTACACGGTGGCGCGGAATCTGGGTTGCCGTCCGACGCGGCTGACCACGGCCAACCTGGACATGCTGCAGCATTACCGCCCGCGCGAGAACGTATTGCAACGCCCCGTGGCCTGGGGCGGGGACGCGATCCCGCTGACGGGGCACCACGAGATCATGGTGCCGCTGTTGCAGGCGATCCTGGCGGACGCGGATGCCGTGGAGAAGGGCGCCGGCGGCGCGACAGCGGGCGGACGGGAGCGGTCATGAGGCGCAGGCCTGCGGATCCCACCTGGGTGCCCGAGCGCGGATGGCTTCGTCCAGACCGCGCGGGCCCGGACGCCGGGGTCAGCGGGCGTTTCCTGACGATGGCCACCGTGCTGGCCGTGGCGGTGCGCTTCTACCATCTGGGCTCGCAATCCCTATGGGTCGACGAGGCCATGACCTGGAACATGGCGCGGCCCGACGGCGGCTTGAGTTTTGCGCAGCAGGTGGGCGAGGAGATCCAGGGTCCTCTCTATCTGGCGCTGGTCTGGCCGCTCGTGCGCTGGGCCGGATTCTCGGAGTTCTGGCTGCGGTTCCCGGCAGCCGTGGCCGGCGCCCTGACCGTGCCGCTGCTGGCCCTGCTCGGACAGCGCCTGTGCAACGGGCGCAGCGCGCGCCTGGCGGCCTTGTTGCTGGCGGTCAATCCCTTCCACCTTTGGTACAGCCAGGAGGCGCGCGGATACGCTTTCCTCATGCTGCTGGCGACACTCGCGTCACTGGCGTTTCTGTGGTTGGCTTCGAGGCCATCGGTGGGGCGAGCCCTGCTGTACGGGGGGCTGGGTCTGGCCACCGCCCTGAGCAACTTTTCGGGCCTTTTCCTGCTGATGGGGCACGCGCTGGCGGTGCCGGTGGTCGTGCGCCCGCGCGGAAGCCGTGCGTGGGGCGCGTGGCTCGGCGCCTGGCTGCTGATCGCGGTCGTGCTCGCGCCCTGGTTGTTGAGGGCGAGCGACATCTTGGCGGTGGACCGACTGTTGCCCGGGGCGGCGGGCGGCACGCCGCTGCGGGGGGAGACGACGTTCTCGGTCTTCGCCCTGCCCTACACGGTCTACGCCTTCTTCTTCGGTTTCAGCCTGGGGCCCTCGCTCACGGAACTCCACGGCCCCGGGCCCTTGGCGGCGGTCCGTGCCTGGTGGCCCGTGCTGGGGGGAGCCGCACTCGCGATCCTGGTGCCGCTCGTGGCTGGAGCGCTGCGGTTGGGCCGGCGCGGCATGGTTTTGCTGGCTCTTTGGGTGCTCGTGCCGGCCGCGGCGGTCACGCTGCTGGCGGCGCGGAATTTCAAGCCGTTCAACCCGCGTTATCTCGCCGCCGTCATGCCGCTCGTGCTGCTCGTGGCCGCGCACGGTCTGGGCTCGCTGCCGCGACGGTTGGGGCGGATCTGCGGCTTTGTCATGCTGGCGCTGCTGCTGTGGTCGCTGCACGGCTACCACGGCGATCCGCGCTACGCCAAGGAGGATGTGCGGGACGCCGCCGCTTGGATCGCCGGGCGGGCCGACGCGAGCGATCCGATCATGGTCCCGGTCGTGACGCATGTTTATCATCTGTACCATGCTGGACCGGGACGGATCGTTCCGTTTTGGCAGGTGCCTCTCCTACGGGACGAGGCCGCGGCCCGCGCCGTCCTGCGCGAACGCATGGGGGACGCGCCCAAGGGATACTTGGTGCTGGCGCGTTCGTGGGAGATCGACCCAGACGGCCGGCTGCCCGCGGCGCTGATGGCCGAGGCGACGATCGCCGCGGAGGCCGTCTTCCCGGGCGTGCGGGTCCTGGAATGGCGCCGGACGCCGCGAGCGTCGGAGGAGCGGCCGTGAGACCGGACGTGTACGCCGACCGAGGGGGCTTCGACACGTGGACAGCCGCCGCCGCAGCCGACCTGCGCGCCGACGACGGGCTGGCGTACCGCCTGCTCAAGCGGCTGTTCGATCTGGCGGCGTCGCTGATCGGCCTGGTGCTGCTGCTGCCGCTGTTCCCGTTCATTGTCGCGCTCATCAAGCTGGATAGCCCTGGTCCCGTCTTCTTCCGCCAAGTGCGCGTGGGCAAGCGCGGGCGGCTTTTCACGTGCTGGAAATTCCGCTCCATGGTCGCCGATGCCGAAGAGCGCAAACTGGTCCTTGGCCATTTGAACGAGGTAACCGGCGCCGCGTTCAAGATCCGGAACGACCCGCGCGTCACCGACGTGGGTCGCTTCATCAGGCGCAGCAGCCTGGATGAATTTCCCCAGCTCTTCAACGTGCTGCGCGGCGAGATGTCGATCGTCGGGCCGCGGCCCCAGATTCCCGACGAGGCGCGGCAGTATTCGCCGTCGCAGGCGCTGCGGCTGATGGTCAAACCCGGTCTGACCTGTTTGTGGCAGGTGTCCGGACGAAGCCACCTCGATTTCGACGAGTGGATGGCGCTGGATCTCGAATACGTGCGGCGGCGCGATCTGTGGCTGGATGCGTGGATCCTCACGCACACGCTGCCGGCGGTCATCGCGCGCAAGGGCGCCTATTGAGGGGGTGGTGGCGTGCGCGGGCTCGGCGTGGATCTGACCGCCGTGGATAGAATGGGCACGATTCTCAGACGTCACGGCGACCGCTTCCGCGCGCGCTGTTTCGGGCCGTTGGAGCGGGCGCCCCGACCCGCGGAGACCGCCGCGGCGGAAACGGCCCGCTTGGCGGCCGCCTGGGCGGCCAAGGAAGCCTTCCTCAAGGCGGCGGGCGCGGGCCTGGACCGGGTGCCGCCGCGCCAGATTCAGCTCGTGCCGGGCGGCGCGGCGGGCTCGCGGCTGCTGCTGGGGCCCGAGGCTCGCGCGGCGCTGGCCGGGGCCGGGGCGGAGGCGGCGCGCGTGGCGGTCACGATCGGGGGCGGCTACGCGGCCGCGGTCGTCGTGTTGGACTAGGCCGCGCTGCCCGCGGCAGCCTGCCCGGGCGGGGCTTGCCGCAGGCGGCGGCGCCGGGTAAGATGCGTTTCGCGCGGCGAAACGCTCAGCCGCTGTCCAACCCGTGCGCGGCGCTCATGGGAGGGATCCCGTTTGATCCGGCTCTCGTACCTGCTGGTGGACGTCTTCACGCATCGCCCTTTCGGCGGCAGCCGGTTGGCGCTGTTCCCCAACGGCGAAGGACTTTCCGCCGGTCTGATGCAGGCGATCGCGGGGGAGATGGGGTGCGTCGAAGCGGCGTTCGTGTTGCCCAGCCGCACCGGCCGACGCAACTGGTCCGCGCTGCGCGTCTTCACGCCGACGGCGGAAATCCCGTTCGCGGGACACTCGGTCCTCGGCGCGACCTGCGCCCTCGACCACCTCGGGCGGCTGGCGCGCACGGGCGAGCGGACCCTCTGTGAATGGGAGTTGGAATCGGGATATTTCCCCGTGTTGCTGCGCGAGGAGGAGGGGCGCACGCTTTACAGCCTGGTGCAGAATCCTCCCGTCTTCATCGGCCAGTACTATCACCGCGACAAGGTGGCGCGGGCGCTCGGCATCCCGAGCGAGGAGATCGCCATCACCGGCCTGCCCTGCGAGATCGTCTCGACCGGGCTTCCGATCCACATCGTGCCGGTCGGCTCGCTGGAAACCGTGCGGGCCATCACGTTGCAGCCGACGGAAGCCGATGCGATCGCGGTCGATCTCGGTTTCGGCGATCTGTTCGTGTTCACCTGCGAAACCGAATCCGCGGAGGCCGACGTGCACTGCCGCATGTTCGCGCCCCATTTCGGCATTCCCGAGGACCCGGCCAGCGGTTCGGCCAATGGGGCCCTAGCCGCCTACCTGATCAAGCACCGTTTGGTGCCGGCGCAGCCGCACGTGCGGCTGGTCAGCGAGCAGGGCCTCGAAATGGGTCGTCCCAGTCGCCTCATCGTGGAGGCCGAAGTCGAGAACGGCAGGGCCAGCCTCATCCAGGTCGGGGGAAACTGCGTCGTGCTGGGAGAAGGGGTGCTCTCGGTGCCGGACGATCTGCCCGCGGCCTGACCTGAGACTGCAGACACCAGACAGGAGCGAGGAGACGGAGCGCCCATGACGCATCCCGCCGGACTGAGCCAGGAAATGGCCGACATGGTCGTGCAGACGCTGCGCCAGGTGGCGCGGCGCGACCTGCCGGACGCGCGCGTGCTGAAACTCGACCGGGAAGACGAGTTCCCGCACGATCTGATCCGGACGCTGCTTTCGCCCGAGGTCGGTCTCCACTTGATCTTCCTGCCGGAGGACGTGGGCGGTCTGGGCGGCGGCGCGCGCGACATCTGCAGGATCTCCGAGGAGATGGCGGCCGTCGACTTGGGCGTGGCGACGGCCTTTCTGGCGATCTGCCTGGGCACGGATCCGATCCTGGTCGGCGGGACGCCCGAGCAGAAGACGCGCTGGCTCGGCCGCATCGCATCGGAGGGATTGATCGTCGCCTATGGGGTGACCGAGCCGGCGGCCGGCAGCAACGTCGCGGCGCTGCAGACGCGCGCCCAACCGGTGCGCGACGCCAGCGGCGCCGTGGAAAGCTACCGTCTCAACGGCACCAAGCAGTTCATCACCAACGGAGGCGTCGCGCAACTCTACACGATTCTCGCCGCGGCGCCGGGGGGGCCCAGTTTCTTCATCGTCGAGCGCGACACGCCGGGCATGTCCGCCGGCCGTCACGAGGACAAGCACGGCATCCGCGCCTCGAACACCACGAGCGTGCAGCTCGATGACGTGATCGTCCCGGCCGATCATCTCGTGGGTCTGGCCGAGGGGCGCGGCCTCAAGCAGGCCAACGAGGTCTTCGGTTATACGCGTCTGATGGTGGGAGCCTTCGGGTTGGGAGCCGGCCAGAACGCGCTGGAGCGAGCCCTCGCCTACGCGCGGCAGCGAATCCAATTCGGCTCGCCCTTGATCGAGAAACAGGGCTACGCGCTCAAACTGTTGGCGCCGCATTGGGTCGATCTGGCGGCCGGCAGGGCCTACGTGCGCGAGATCGCACTGCGCATCGACAGCGGCGAGCGGGACCTGCAGGTCGAGGGTTCGATCGCCAAGCTGTGGTGCACCGAGGCCGGCAACCGCGCGGCCGACGCCGCGCTGCAGGCCTTGGGCGGGTACGGATACACGCGCGAGTACATGGTCGAAAAGATTCGGCGCGACGTGCGCATCACCAGCATCTACGAGGGGACGAGCGAGATCCAGCAGGCCATCATCGGACTCTACCGCTGGAAGGAGACGGTGCGATCGAAGGGGGCGTTCTGGAGCGGCCAGGCGGCGCGTCTGGAGGACCTGCACGCCCGGCGCCCGGACGTCGGCGCCGCGCAGGCCGCCGCCGCCGCGCAGGCGCTCGGCCAGACGATCCTCCATTGCCACCAGTCCGGTTTGACGAAGCACCAGATCGTCCAGTTCCAACTGGCGGACCTGGCGGCCGTCGTGGAGGTGGCGGGCGCGTTTTGCCGCGATGCGGCGCAGGACGGCGACGAAGCGGCCGCCGACGCGGCCATGAGCCGCTGGTTCGCGCGCCGGGCGCTCGCCGCCGCGCGGCGGCGCGGTCTTGAAATCGTGCTGGGCGCCGTGGATCCGGGGGACGAGGCCGGCGTGGCGGCGGCGGGAACTTTCGCGGCGCGCGTGGCCGCCCCCGATGCTTGGCGCTCGCTCGTGGGGGGCTGGCGCGACCTGGAGAGCGTGGCGGCCCACCTGCGCGCGCGGGCCTAAGGCAGACGGCAGGACGGAGCGACCGAACACCGATGGCTGCAGGCGAGGCATTGTCGTGGACGGCCCATCCTTTCCGGCGGCGCCGTGGGCGCGGTTGGGCCGGCTTGGCAGCCGCCGCGACGGCGCTCGGGCTCGTGCACCTGTGGGCGCGCTCGCTGGCGCTGACGCTTTTGGGCGGCGTCCTGCTGGCGGTTTCTCTCTGGCCCTTCTACTTCCCGGTGCGGTGGCGGCTGTCCGAGACGGAGATCACGGCTGATTTCGGCGCCTGGCGACGTCGCTGGCCGTGGGAGCGATTCAAGGGCTTTGTGGCGCTGGGCGACGGCGCCGTGCTGACGCCCTTTGCGCGGCCGCACGCGCTCGAGCGGTGGCGGACGCTTTGGCTGCCCTGCCCGGAGCGCGCGGACGACCTGCACGCTTGGTTGGCGCAGCGACTGCCCAGGCGCGGCGGGGAGGGGAACGGCCCGTGAGTGAAAGGAGCGGCGAGCGGGAGGCGGCCGCGCGCGCCGATGTGGCGTCTCTCCTGGCGGAAGCGGGTGCCGCGCCGGCGGGCCTGGCGGCCGCAGACGACCGGCTGCTGGCCGAGGTGGCGTTGGCGGTGAAGCGAAGAGGGTTGGAGACCCCCGCCGTGCTGTGGTTGGAAAGCCTGCGCCCGCTCTCTTTCCTCGGCGCTCAAGCCATGCATTTCCTCACGCCCTTCGTGCAGGCCTTCATTCCCGCGGACCGTTTTCGTCGCTTGGCGTCCGTGCTGGAGGAGCGGGCGAACCTGGAACGCCTCGTCCGCCTCGTCGAAGTCGCGGCAAGCTCCGCTCCGGCCGCGAAAGATCGCGGGGGTGGGGCTTGAGCGCGCATCCCGCCGCAGAAAGGCCCGCCGGAGGTCCCGGACCACGGCCCTGCAACGTCATCCTGATGACGGACTGCGGGTCAACGTCGACCAAGGCCATTCTCATCGAGCGGCGGGATGGGCAGTACCGTCTGGTCGCGCGAGGCGAGGCGCCCACGACGGTCGAGGCGCCCTGGGAGGATGTCACGCGGGGTGTTCGCAACGCCATCGCGGAGGTCGGGGAGGTGACCGGGCGCCGCCTGCTGGATCCGCATTCGGGCGGCCTGATCACGCCTTCGCGAGGAGACGAAGGTGTCGACCTGTTTTTGAGCACGAGCAGCGCGGGGGGCGGGCTGCAGATGCTCGTGGTCGGGGTCGTGCGGAACATGACGGCCGAAAGCGCGGAACGCGCCGCCCTCGGCGCGGGTGCGATCGTGACCGAGGTCATCGCGTTCAACGATCACCGACGCCCGCACGAGCAGATAGAGCGCATCCGGCACTTGCGTCCGGACATGATCCTGCTGAGCGGGGCGGTCGACGGCGGCAGCACCTCTCATGTCGTGAAGCTGGCGGAACTGGTGGCGGCGGCGGAGCCCAGGCCGCGGCTGGGCGGCGGCGGCCGGTTGCCGTTGATCTATGCCGGCAACGTGGCGGCGCGCGAGGAGGTGTCGTCGGCGCTGGGCGAATGCGTGGACCTGGTCCTGACGGAGAACCTGCGGCCGATCCTCGAACGGGAGAATCTCGGTCCGGCGCGCGCGAGAATCCACGAGGTCTTTCTGGAGCACGTCATGGCGCGCGCGCCCGGGTACGCGCAGTTGATGGATCTGTGCGACAGCCCCATCGTCCCAACGCCGGCCGCCGTCGGAGACATGGTCAAGCGCATCGCCGCCGAAGAAGGGTGCGACGTGCTGGCCGTCGACATCGGCGGTGCGACCACGGACATCTTCTCGATGTTCGACGGACAGTTCAACCGGACCGTGAGCGCCAACCTCGGCATGAGCTACAGCGTGGCGAACGTGCTGCGCGCCGCGGGGTTGCCGGGTGTCATGCGATGGGTCCCGCTGCATCTGGAAGAGCGCGAGCTGCGCGATCGCCTCCTGAACAAGATGATTCGGCCCACGACGGTCCCGCAGCTGCTGGAGGAACTGGTTCTGGAGCAGGCGGTCGCGCGTGAAGCCTTGCGTCTGGCCTTCCAGCAGCACCGCGGTTTCGCGAGCGGGCTGAAGGGGGTGCACCGCGCACACGGCATGGGGGACGCCTTCCACCAAGCCGGTCCGGACGCCACCCTGGCGGACATGATGCGGCTGGGTTTGATCATTGGGTCGGGCGGCGTGCTTTCGCACGCGCCGCGGCGGGCTCAGGCCGCGCTGATGCTGATCGACGCCTTCCAGCCGGAAGGCGTGACGCGGCTGGCCGTCGATTCGGTCTTCATGCTGCCGCAACTGGGCGTACTGGCGAATGTGCACGCCGAGGCGGCGCGGCAGGTGCTGCGAAACGACTGCCTCGTGCGCTTGGGGACCTGCGTGGCGCCGGTCGGGCCGGCCGTGCGCGCCGGCTGTGCCGTGGCGTCGGTTCAATTGACGGAGCGCGACGGCCCGAGGCGCGAGATTCGGCTCGGCGCGGGGGAACTCGTGCGCGTGCCGCTGGCGGCGGGCGCGCAGGCTCATCTGTGCGTGCGCCCGGCGCGCGGATTCGACGCGGGCGCGGGGCCGGGCGCCGTGCTGGAGACCGACGTCGACGGCGGTGAGGTGGGCGTGATTCTCGACGCGCGGGGCCGGCCGATCGCGCTGGCGGCGGACGAGCCGGGGCGGCTTGCCCAATTGCGCAGGTGGCACGCGGCGCTCGATCTCTACCCGGAGGCGATCGCGTGAGCCACGCCTATTATCCCGGGCTGTCGGTCAGCGGCTGGACGATGTTGCGCCGGGAGCGACTGTTGCCGGTTGCGGGCGAAGTCCTGGTCAACGTGGGCCAGGTGGTCGCGCCGGACACGCTGGTGGCGCAAACGGTCCTGCGCGGGCAACTCATCCCGGTGAACGTGGCCGCCAGCCTCGGAGTGTCTCCGGAAGAGGTGCCGGGTTCGCTGCTCAAGGAACTCGGAGATGCCGTGGAATCCGGCGAGATCCTGGCACGCACGAAGGGGTTGTTCGGCCTGCTCCGCAGCGAGTGCCGGGCCCCTGCCGGCGGTGTCATCGCCTCGATCTCCGCGGTGACGGGGCAGGTCATGCTCGAGGGGCCCGCGGTGCCGGTGCAGGTGCGGGCCTGGCTGTCGGGAACCGTGGCCGAGGTGCGCCCGGAGCGGGGAGCCGTCGTCGCGTCGGGCGGCGCTTGGTTGCAAGGCGTGTTCGGGCTGGGGGGCGAGACGTGGGGGGCGCTGGTTCTGGCGGTGTCGGCGCCCACGGACGTGCTGGAAGAGCCGGACATCACGCCGGCCATGCGCGGCAAGGTCGTCGTGGGAGGAGCGCTGGCGACGCTGGGCGCCCTGCGGCGCGCCGCCGAGGTGGGGGTCGCCGCGGTCGTCACCGGGGGTGTGCATGCGCTCGACCTGGGCGCGTTCCTGGGTGAGGAGATCGGCGTGGCGGTGACCGGCGCGGAGGAGATCGGATTCACTCTTGTGGTGACCGAGGGCTTCGGCCAGGTCGCGATGGCCAGGCGGACCTTTCGCCTGCTGGGCGAGAAGGAAGGTTTCATCGCGAGCGTGTGCGGCGCGACGCAGATCCGCGCGGGCGTGGTGCGTCCAGAGATCATCGTGCCGACCGCCGCGAGCGAGCGGCTGGCGGCGGAGACGGCCGCTTCGGGCGGGATCGAGGTCGGGGCTCCGGTGCGGCTGATCCGGGCGCCCCATTTCGGGGCGATCGGTCTGGTGCGGGAATTGATCGCTCAACCGCAGGTTCTCGAGAGCGGCGCGCGCGTGCGCGTGCTGGTGGCTGAGCTCGAGAACGGCCTGCGGGTGACGGTGCCCCGCAGCAACGTGGAAGTTTTCTGACGGAGAAGACGTGGCGGGCTGGTTCGAGCAAGCCAACTGGAACCTGGCGCTGTTCACGCTGATCCTGGGCGGCGTTCTGCTGGCGTCCATCCGGGCCGCGCTGCGCGGTCGCGTGCCCCGGGTGCGCGTTCTGCCGGGCGTCGCGGCGATGGCTGAAGCCGTCGGCCGCGCCGTGGAAATGGGGCGTCCCGTCTTTTTCGTGCCCGGCACGCGCGACCTGGACAACGTGCAGACGGTGGCGGGACTGGCAGTGCTAGGCGAGTTGGCCGCGCTCACGGCGCGTCTGGAGTGCCGCCTGGAGGTGCTCACGGACCGCAGCCTGGTCATGGCCGCGGCGCGCGAGGCGGGGCGCGCGGCCTACCTGGCCGCCGGGCGCCCGGAGACCTGGCGCGACGACAGTGTCAGCTACGTGTCGGACGACCAGTTCGGCTTTGTCGCGCGCGTGGACGGCCTGATCGCGCGCGAAAGGCCCGCCACCTGCTTCTGGTTGGGCGCTTTCTCGGCCGAGTCGCTGCTGCTGGCCGAAGCGGGCAGTCAGATCGGCGCCATCCAGATCGCGGGCACGGCCGAGCGCAGCCAACTGCCGTTCTTCATCGCCGCCTGCGACTACACGCTGATCGGAGAGGAGTTGTTCGCGGCGAGCGCCTGCCTGACGGGCGATCCGGCGCTGCTCGGTACCCTGCGGGGACAGGACCTCGGCAAGGCGGTGGCGGGCGGCGCTCTTCTGCTGGGATCGCTGCTGGCGACCGCCGCGGCGCTCACGCACTGGCCCTTCATCGTGAAGCTGCAGAGCGCCCTCCAACGCCTGTTCAGCGCGGGAGGTCCGTGACATGCGCAGCCGGGCTCCGCAGTTGCTCGTCGCCGCCGTCGGGATTCTCCTCGTGCTGACGGCCTTCGTGCCGCGTCCGGCGCCGGGAGCGGGCAATGCCTGGCAGGGCTTCTTTGCCTACATCGACGAGAATTTCTCGGTCTGGTTCAACATCATGGCGGTGTTCGCCTTCGGGCTGGGCGCCGCCAGCTTGTTGGGGGTGCATGGAGGGCGCGTGCGGCGGCGAGGGCGCGATTGGCCCTATTCGCTGGCCACGTTGCTGGCTTTCGGCGTGACGCTGCTGGTCGGGCTCCTCAAGCTGGGCGGGCCGCCGGGGCTGACGGGCGACCCGGCCGACTCCGCGTCGATTCTCGGACGCATCTTCGCGGCGGTGGTCAGCCCCCTGCAGGCCAGCATGTTCGCCTTGCTCGCGTTCTTCGTCGCCTCGGCGTCCTATCGGGCCTTTCGCGTGCGCACGCGGGAGGCCTCGGCGCTGCTGGCCGCCGCCCTGGTCATCCTCATCGGACGCACGCCCTTCGGTTCCGCCCTCACGCAGTGGTTGCCGGAGCCGCTGGCGTTCCTGCGCCTGGAACGGCTGTCGCTGTGGATCGTGCAGGTGCCCAACCTGGCGGGACAGCGAGCGATCATGATCGGCATCGCGTTGGGCGTGGTGGCCATGTCCCTGCGCCTGATCCTCGGCCTAGAGCGGGGCGTGCTGGGGAAGGAAAGGCCGTGACCGGGACGGAACACACGGCCGGCTCCTCGCGGCGAGCAACGGGTCTGGCCACTCTGGACCGGCGCTGGATCTATCTGGCGTTGGCGGCCGCGATCGCGCTTTCCATCGTGGCTCGCATCCGCTTCCCCGACACGCCGTCCCCTCTGGTCCAGGCGGCCTACGACCGGGTGGAGACGCTGCCGCCGGGCGCGTCGATCGTCATGGCGCTCGACTATTCCCCCAGCTCGCGCCCCGAACTCGAGCCGATGGCCTTTGCCATCGCGCGACACGCGATGCTGCGCGGGCACCGCTTGATCCTGCTCTCCACCTGGGACACGGGCAACGCGATGATCGCGCGCCTGTGCACGGAGGTGTTGCGCCGCGAATTTCCGGAGCGCCGCGAGGGCGAAGCATGGGTGGCGTTGGGTTACAAGTCCGGAAACGAGATGCTGATCAACGCCATCCGGCAGGATTTCGACTCGATGTACGCGAGCGACATGGAAGGCCGTTCTTGCGCGGATCTCGCGGTCCTGGCGGGCGTGGAAAGCCTGGCAGACTGCACACTGATCGTCTCGCTGTCGAGCGGCACGCCGGGCTTGAAGGAGTGGGTGCTGTTCGCGGGTGACGTGACGGGCGTGCCGGTGGTCGGCGGCAGCACGGGCGTCGGCACGCCGGAGTTCCTGCCGTACTTCCCGCGGCAGATCCGCGGCTTGCTGGGCGGGCTCAAGGGGGCCGCGGAATACGAGGCCGCGCTGGAGCTGGGCCATCCGGATTTCCACCAGCGCACGATGGCCGCGACCGACGGCATGGGTCCGCAAGCCGTTGCGCACAGCCTGATCGTCCTGTTCATCGTGCTGGGCAACGTCGGGCTGTTGTTGCAGCGACGGCAGAGGCGGGGGACATGAGCGGGGGCCTGCACTTGAGCAGTTCGGTCGAAGTGTGGGTCGGGGCCGCTCTGACGCTGATGGTGTTCAGCTATCTCTGGCGCGACAACCCCTTCTACAAGCTGGCTGAACATGTGTTCGTGGGCGTGTCCGCGGCCTATGTCATGGTGCTTGGCTTTTGGACCACGCTGTGGCCGAATGCGATCGCGAAGCTGTGGCCCGGCGCCGCGCGCCTGACGACGCCCGAGGCCGTCGAGCCGACCCACGACTGGGCGCTCTTGCTGCCCGTGATTCTCGGCTTGCTGATGCTGGGTCGCCTGCACCCGCGCACGGTCTGGCTGAGTCGCTGGCCGACGGCCTTCGCGATCGGCACCAGCGCGGGATACAATCTCGTCCGCTACCTGCGCTCCGATTTCCTGGCGCAGATCCACTCGGGGATGACGCCCAGCTTGATCGCCACGACCGGGGGGCGCCTGGCGCTCGGGGAAAGCCTCTCGCACGCGATTCTGCTCGGGGGGACGATCTGCGGGATCGTCTATTTCACGTACACGCGCCAGCACCGCGGGGCTTGGGCCCGGGTCGCCGGCACGGGCGTCCTTTTCATGATGGTCACCTTCGGGACGACCTTCGGCTACACCGTCATGGCGCGGATTTCCTTGCTGGTGAGTCGGCTGCACTTCTTGCTGGGCACCTGGCTCGGCCTGATCTAGGCGGAGGGGACGCGGCGCGCCTGCAGGCTACAGATCCGCAGCCGTCTGCCGAAGATAAAGTTGACGGTTCGGCTCCCCGAACCCTAGACTCGCCGGGCCGGCAGGGCGACCTGCCGACGGGGGGAAGGTGCGCATGCAGGAGAGTTCCGCCAGCTTAGCGCGTCAAATCGAGTTCTATCAGCGCAAATACGAGCTCAGCCCCCACTCGCGGGCGTTCGCCCCGCTCGCCGATCTGTACCGCAAGGCGGGGCGCCTCGATGAGGCGATCGAAGTGCTGGCCGGAGGGCTGTCGGAGCACCCACGCTACGTTTCCGCGCTTGTGATCCTGGCGCGTTGCCACCTGGACGCGGGACGGGCCGTGGAGGCGGGCTCGGCCTTTGGCAGGGTGTTGGAATTGGATCCCGACAATCTCGTGGCGCTCAAGCAACTGGCCGAACTGGCCGAGGTCGCCGGGGATCGCCAGCAGGCCGCGGCTTTCCTGGAACGCGTGATCGTGCTGGACCCGACGGACGAGCAGGCGACGGAGCGGCTGGAGGATCTGCGTCGTCCGGGCGGGGCGGTCGCGGCGGAAGAACAAGCGGGCGCGTCGGATGCGAGTCGCGCCGGGCCGAAGGGCGCGGTCGAGACGGCCGGCGCGATGGCCCACGCCCCCGGCGCCGGGACGGGGACGGCGGCGATGGGCGGCCAGGCTCCGGCCGGGCCGGACGCGCAGCGGGGCGAACGCCAGTCCTTCGCGACGCGGACGCTGGCGGAGGTCTATCTCGCGCAGGGCTACCGGGACAAGGCGGTGGCGGTCCTGCGGCAGATCCTGGCCCGACATCCCGAACGAAGCGACGTGGCGGCCAAGATCGCCGAGATCGAGAATCTACCCGCCGAGTCCATCGCGTCGCTCTCGTCGGCGGAACCTGCGGCGGTCCCGACGGCGCCCGGAGTTGGCCCGCCCAGCCGCGAGCACTTCGACGCTTGGCTGAAGCGAATCACGAAGCCGGAAGAGCGCTCTTGACGCCCGTTCGCTCCGTGGCCGTGCTCAATGGCCCCAACCTCGACCGCTTGGGGGCGCGGCAGCCCGCGCTGTACGGCGACATGCCCTGGCCCGAACTCGTGGCGCTGGTGCAGGAGTGGGCGCGCGAGTTGGGTCTGTCGGCGGCCGTGAGTCAGGCGGCCGGGGAAGGCGAGTTGGTCCAACTGGTGCACGCCGCCGGGCGTGACTGCGCCGGGATCGTCCTGAACGCCGGCGCCTACACGCACACTTCGGTCGCGTTGCGCGACGCCGTGCTGTCGGTCGCCGTTCCCATCGTGGAGATTCACCTGACCAACCCGGCCCGGCGCGAGGCGTTTCGGCACGTGAGCCATCTATCCGACGTGGTGACCGGCACCGTTCAGGGTTTCGGCGCCGTCGGGTACCGTTTGGCCCTGGTCGGCCTGGCGGACCTGCTGGCTCGGCGCAAATAGAGTGCTGAAAAGCGATTGGATCGCGGCACGCGGCCATTGCCAAGGCAGTTCCCCGGTGCTATCAATGGGGCGCGCGCGGCAGCCGGCCGCGCCCGATCGGCGCGCGAGAAAGCGAGGCTTTTTCTTGGCTTCCACCAGTGATTTTCGCAACGGCATGGTGATCCGCTTCCGCGAGGGGCTGTGGAGCATCGTGGAATTCCAGCACGTCAAGCCGGGCAAGGGCGGCGCCTTCGTCCGCACCAAGCTGAAGAACGTCGAGTCCGGTCGGGTCGTCGAGGAAACATTCCGGGCAGGGGAGAGGGTGGAGGACATCCGCCTGGAGCGGCGCGATTTCCAGTACCTTTACCGCGAGGGCTCTTTCTTCACGTTCATGAACTTGGAAACGTACGAGCAGATCCACATCGCCCAGGAGCAATTGGGCGACGTGCCGCTGTACCTCAAGGAGGGGGAAAAGGTCATTCTGGTTCTGCACGACGAGCGATCGCTCGCGGTCGAACCCCCTTACACCGTCGAATTGAGAGTGGACAAGACGGATCCCGGCCTGCGCGGCGACACCGCGCAGGGCGGCACCAAACCGGCCACGATGGAGACCGGTCTCGTGATTCAGGTGCCGCTGTTCATCGAGGAAGGGGAGGTGCTGAAGGTCGACACGCGCACCGGCAAGTACATCAGCCGTGTTTGACGCGCGCCAGTCCCAAGGAAAGGATGCCATGGAGATCGATAACGTGCGCCAGCTGGTGAAGCTCGTCGAGGAAAGCGGAATCGAGGAGCTGGAAATCAGCAGCGAGGGCACCACGATTCGCATCCAGAAGCAGCGTAGCTGCGACCGTTCGCCCGCGGCCGCCATGTTTTCCGCCGCCTATCCTTTCCCGGTCGCCCCGGTGGCGCCGGTGGGCGTGGCGCCTGCGGCGGTGTCCAGCGCGGTGACCGAGGAACGGGCCCGCTGGAAGGAATTCCGCTCGCCGATCGTGGGGACTTTCTACCGGGCGCCGGCGCCGGGCGCCGAGGCGTTCGTGAACGTCGGCGACCGCGTCGGGGCGGGGCAAACCCTGTGTATCATCGAAGCCATGAAGGTCATGAACGAGATCGAAGCGGAATTTCCGGGCGTCATCAGGGAGATCCTGGTCGAGAACGGCAGCCCGGTGGAGGCGGAGGCCATCCTCTTCCTCTTGGAGCCTGCCTGAGCGCGCCGAGCGCCGGCCAGGCCAGGTCAGTTCGCCGCCGCCCCGGCCCCCGCGGCCGGGGCGGCGCATTTTGTGTTCCTCCCCGCTCAAGCCCCGCCCCGGCTTGGCCGATGATGAATGGGCCACTTGCCGGCCCGCCAGGGACGCGAACGCCGGCGGACACGTTCGTGAGGGAGAGGACCACCCATGGAGATCAAGCCGATCCTGCAGGCGATGATCGAGCACAAGGCCAGCGACCTCCACCTGAAGGTCGGGGTCAAGCCCATTCTCAGGGTCAATGGCCGACTCGTGCCCGTCGAATTTCCGGCGCCGTCGCCCAAGGACATGATCCAGATCGCGCAACAGATCCTGACCCCGGCGCAACGGGAGATCTTCGAATCCACGCGCGAGATCGATTTCGCGTTCGGCGTGCCCGGCCTGGCGCGGTTTCGCGCCAATTTTTACGTGCAGCGAGGCACGATCGCGATGGTGTTCCGCCATGTCCCGGTGGAAATCCAGGACTTCGAGAGCTTGGGCCTGCCGTCGGTCGTGAAAGAGTTGGCAAGTTGCCGTCGCGGGCTGATCCTGGTCACCGGCACGGTGGGCAGCGGCAAGTCCACGACGCTCGCGGCGCTCGTGGACACGATCAACTCGAGCATGCCCTCCAACGTGATCACGATCGAGGATCCGATCGAGTTCCTGCACCGGGACAAGATGAGCCTGATCAATCAACGCGAGGTGGGCACGGACACGGGCTCCTTCGCGGAGGCGTTGCGGCACATCCTGCGCCAGGACCCCGACGTGATCCTGATCGGCGAAATCCGCGACGCCGATTCGATGAAGGTGGCGCTCACCGCCGCCGACACCGGTCACCTGGTGCTGAGCACGCTGCACACGGTCGACGCGACGCAGACCATCAGCAGGATCATCTCGTTCTTCCCGCCTCATCAGCATCAGGAAATCCGTTACCTGCTCGCGTCCACGCTGCAGGCCATCATCTCGCAGCGGCTCATCCCGGACATCGCGGGGGTTCGCCGCTATCCCGCCGTGGAGGTCATGATCAACACCAGCACGATCCGCGAGTACATCGAGGACCCGGAAAAGACGGTGTTGATCCGGCAGGCGATCCAGGAGGGTTTCGTCCAGTACCAGATGCAGACGTTCGACCAGGCGTTGATGGCCATGTACAAGGAGAAACTGGTTTCCCTGGAAGAGGCGCTCAAGGCGAGCAGCAACGCGCACGAATTCGCGCTGCGGGTCAAGGGTATCCAGGCCAGTTCGGACGTCACCTGGGACCGCTTCGAGACGGAAAAGACGAACGAATCGACACCGCCCGAGACTCAGTTCTCTCGCATCTGATCTGAGCCCGGCCGGGGCGCGGGGCCGGCGGAGCCGGCCCCGCGCCCCGACGGCGGGCGATTCCGGCTTGCCATTCCCCGGCACCAGGGCGACAATAGCCGCCGCGATGAAACGCTCCACGGGCGAGCACGTTGCCGTGCGCGCGGCCGGGCGGGGGCGCGTTCAAGACGGAGTGTCCCGCATGTTCAAGAAGGTCCTGGTCGCCAACCGCGGGGAGATCGCCCTGCGGGTCATGCGCGCCTGCCGCGAACTCGGCTGCGAATGCGTCGCCATCCACTCCAGCGCCGACGCGGAATCCCTGCACGTCAAGTACGCGGACGAATCGGTGTGCGTGGGCCGCAAGCTCAGCAGTGAAAGCTACCTGAACGTGCCCAACATCATCGCGGCCGCCGAGATCACCGGCGCCGAGGCGGTGCATCCCGGCTACGGATTCCTGGCGGAAAACGCCCAGTTCGCGGAGATCGTGACGGAGAGCCGCTTCGTGTGGATCGGCCCGACGGCCGAGACGATCCGCAAGATGGGGGACAAGGCGGCGGCCAGGCGCACCGCGCAGAAAGCCAAGGTGCCGGTCATTCCCGGCACGCCGCTGCTGCCGGGGGTCGAGGACGCGGTGGCGGCGGCCGCTCGTCTGGGCTACCCCGTGATCATCAAGGCCACGGCCGGGGGCGGCGGCAAGGGGATGCGTGTCGCCCGCTCGGCGGAGGATCTGCGCCAGTGCTTCGTCACGGCGCGCGCCGAGGCGGGCGCGTCGTTCGGCAACGATGGCGTCTATCTCGAAAAGTACCTTGAGAACCCGCGGCACGTGGAGATCCAGATTCTGGCGGATCACCACGGGCACGTGTTGCACCTGGGCGAGCGCGATTGTTCGGTGCAGCGGCGGCACCAGAAGCTGATCGAAGAAGCGCCTTGTCCCGCGCTGTCGGCTCGGCAGCGGCAGAAGATGGGAGAGGCGGCGGTCCGTCTGGCCGCCGCCGTGGGCTATCGCTCGGCCGGCACCATCGAGTTCCTGCTCGACGCGGACGGGTCGTTCTATTTCATGGAGATGAACACCCGGATCCAGGTCGAACACCCGGTCACGGAACTCGTGACGGGGATCGACATCGTCAAGTGGCAGTTGCGGATCGCGGCCGGGGAGCCGCTGGATTTCGAGCAAAAGGACGTGCGGATCACGGGACATGCCATCGAGTGCCGTATCAACGCCGAGAATCCGCAGCGGGATTTTCTGCCCTGCCCGGGGCGGATCTTCTTCTTCCACGCGCCGGGCGGGCCGGGCGTTAGGATCGACAGCCACATCTATTCCGAGTACCAGGTGCCTCCCCATTACGACTCGTTGCTGGCGAAGATCATCGTGCACGGGAAGGACCGTCCCGAGGCCATCGCCCGCATGAGACGCGCTTTGGATGAGTGCGTGATCGAGGGCATTCCCACCTCCATACCCTTCCACATCGAAGTGCTGGGCAACCAGACTTTCGTCGCGGGGCGCGCGACAACCCGCTTCCTCGAGACGGAACTCGAGGGGCTCCGGGAGGGCATCCGTGTCCGCACGCAAAACGGCGAGACGTGAGCGCAACGGGTTGACGGGCTGGTGGGCCGCGCTGCGGCTGGGCGGCCTGTTGCTGACCGCGCTGTCGCTCTACCTGGCGCTGTGCCTGACGGGCCCAGCGGCCGATTGGCTCGATTGGTATCGGTTCGGCGAGCCGCCGAGTCTGCGCACGAGCGGGCACCCGGGCGGGCCCGTGGGGGCGGGGCTGGCCTTTCTGGCGCGCGCGGTCCTCGGCGTGCCGTGGGCCGGTGGCCTGGCTCTGCTGCTGCTCGTCGGTGGGCTGTGGCATCTGGGCACCGGTCGTCCCCTGCTGGGCCGCCTGCTGCGGCGCTGGGCGCCGCTGTGGCTGTTCTCCACCGCTTGGCTGGCTCAACCGGCCTGGATCCTGGACGAGGCGCTGGGCGCGCGTTGCGGAGGCGTGCCCGGCTGGTTGGTGGCCAGGGGCTTTTGCGCCCTGTTCGGGGTGGGCGGGGCGCGGATCTTTCTGACCGTCCTCTTGCTCACGGCCCTGGGTTGGGCGCTGTGGCCCGCTTGGCAGCCGCTGGCCGAGCGTCTGGGCGGCGCGCTGGGCGCGGGCCTGGCGCTCGCCGGCCGCTGGCTGCTGCGGCTGCCGGGTACTGCGGCGCACGGCCTGGCCGGCCTGACCAAGGCCGCCTGGCGGGGCGCGCGGGGCGCGCCGGGACACGAGGGCGCCCGGGGCGGCGAGGCAGCCGCGGCGGTCGACCGAGGCGGGCGCAGGCGTGTGCACTTGCCGTCTTCGCCGGCCGAGGCGCTGGCGACGCCGACGGCAGCGCAGGACGTGGCGGCAAGCTCGGTGGCGCCGGCGTCGGCCGGACGTCGCGGGGCGCGGCAGACCGTGGCGGCGGCGCCGGCGGACGCCGAGGAGGCCGCGGCGTGGTTGGAGCTCGAGTCACGGACGGCGCCGAGCGGCGCCGGCGCGCCGCTGCCGGAGCTGTCGCTTCTGTCGGATCCGCCCGCCGACGGTTCGCGCCTGGAACCGGGGCTATTGGACTCCGCGGCCGACCTGCTGGAGGCAACGTTGCGCTCCTTCGGCGTCGAGGGGGAGGTCAAGGATGTGCGGCCCGGTCCGGTCGTCACCACGTTCGAGTACCAGCCGGCCTCCGGGATCAAGGTCGCGCAGATCGTGCAGCGGGCCGACGATCTCGCCCTGGCCATGCGCGCGCGTTCGATCCGCATGGAGGCTCCCATCCCCGGCAAGGCGGCGGTGGGGATCGAAATTCCCAATCCGACGGCGCGCATGGTGCACCTGAAAGAGGTGCTGCAGGGGGCTGGCGAGCGCTTGCAGTTGCCGCTGGCGGTCACGTTGGGCAAGGACGTCGTGGGGCAGCCGGTCGTCATCGATTTGGGCGCCCAGCCGCACCTGCTGGTCGCCGGTTCGACGGGCAGCGGCAAGAGCGTCTGCCTGAACAGCATCATCACGACGCTGCTCTTGCGGAACGATCCGTCGCGCGTGCGGCTGATTCTGATCGATCCCAAGATGCTGGAAATGAACGTCTACAACGGCATCCCCCACCTGCTGTTGCCGGTGGTGACGGATCCCAAGGAGGCTCTGCGCGCGCTGAAGTGGATGGAAGCGCAGATGGACCACCGTTATCGCCGACTCGCGCGGCACAACGTGCGCAACATCGAGCAGTACAACGCGCGCGTCGCGCGCGGCGAAATCGTCAGCGAGGAAGGCGAGACGGTCAGCGAGCCCATGCCCTACTATCTGACGATCGTGGATGAACTGGCGGATCTGATGATGCAGCTAGGCCAGGACTTCGAGTTGCCGATCACGCGGCTGGCGCAGAAGGCCCGCGCGGTCGGGATCCATCTCATCTTGGCCACGCAGCGTCCGTCCGTGAACGTGTTGACCGGGGTGATCAAGGCGAACATCCCGTGCCGGATCGCCTTCCGCGTCATCCAGAAGAACGATTCGCGCACGATTCTCGACATGAACGGCGCGGAGCGTCTGTTGGGGCACGGCGACATGCTGTATTTGCAGCCTGGCCGCGCACTGCCGGTGCGAGTTCATGGCGCCTACGTGGGGCTGGAGGAATGCGAGGCCGTCGTCGCGCATTGGCGGCGCTACGCCGACCTGACGCGGCCCGTCTCGCTGGCGGAGGAGAAGGGCGGCGGCGGCGAAGTCGTCGGCGAGGATGATCTCTTTGAGGCGGCGAAGCGGATTGTCGTGTTGCACCAGAGCGGCTCCACGTCCTTGCTGCAGAGGCGGCTGCGCATCGGATACACACGGGCGGGTCGCCTGATGGACATGCTCGAGCAGGCGGGCGTCGTGGGTCCGTTCACCGGCAGCAAGGCGCGCGACGTGCTGCTCAGACCCGAGGAATTGGACGCCTCCGCGGGCTTGATCGAGCTGCAGGAGGAGGAGTGATTCCGCTGCGGCGCCGGGTCTGGTGCCTGACGCTCGGCTGCGACAAGAATCTGGTAGACTCCGAAAACCTGCTTGGGCGCCTGGTCGCGGCGGGCGCCGTCCCCACCGCCCGCGCGCAGGACGCGGACATCTGGATCCTGAACACTTGCAGTTTCATCGAGCCGGCGCGGATCGACAGCTGGGCGGCACTGCGCGAGCTGGCGGAAGGCAAGGGCGCCGAGCGGGTGCTGGCGGTGGTGGGGTGTCTGGGGCAGGACCAGCCGGCGCGCATCGCGCGGGAGTTTCCGGCGGTCGACGTGGTGGCCGGCGTCGGCAACCACGCGCTCGTCGCGGCGGCGATCCTGGCCGGAGGGTCGGCGGCGCCGCTGGTGAGCAGCCCGGGGGAAGCCGTCTACGACGGCTATCCCGGCCGCCATCCGCTCACGCCGGCGCACGTCGCGTTCGTTAAGATAGCCGAGGGCTGCAGTTGCGCGTGTGCCTTCTGCCGCATCCCCGCGATCCGCGGGCCGCAGCGGAGCCGACGGGCCGACGACCTTGTCGCCGAGGTCGAGGGCTTGGTCGAGCGCGGCGTGCGCGAGGTGCAACTGGTCAGCCAGAATTCGAGCGCCTGGGGTCGCGACATCGGCGACAGCCTGCCGTCGTTGATCGCGCGCTTGGATCGAATCGAGGGACTGCGCTGGATACGGCTGCTCTACCTGTTCCCGGGCCAACTGACGCTGGCCGAGGCGCAGCGCATCCTGGACTGCCCGCGCGTCGTGCCGTACCTCGACCTGCCGATCCAGCACGCCTCGCCTCGGCTGTTGCGGACGATGCGTCGGCCGACCGACACGGAGGCCATGGCCCGCTTTTGCCTGGCGCTGCGCGAGCAGCGGCCGGACCTGGTGCTGCGCACGACGGTTCTGCTCGGTTTTCCGGGGGAGGAGGAAGAGGACGTGGAGGCGCTCGCGGATTATCTGGCGCGGGTGGAATTTGACCACGCCGGCGCGTACCGCTATTCTCCGGAGGCGGGCACGGCGGCCGCCGCGCTGGCGCACCGGCCCCCGGCCGAGGAGGTCGCCGATCGCGAGGCGCGCATCATGGACCTGCAGGCCGAGATCTCCCTGGCGCGACAGCGCCGGCGCCTGGGCCGGGCGTTTCCCGCGGTGATCGACGCGGTGGTCCCGGCCGCGGAAGCGGCCGAGACGGTCGCGTCACTGCGCGAGGCGGCGTGGGCGCCGAGCTGGAACCGGGCGGCCGTCGCGCGTGTTTTGCCGTCGCGCTCGCGGATCGCCATCGCGCGCACGCAGCACTATGGCTACGACCTGGACGGCGTGATCCTGCTCGCCGGCGAGAGACGCCAGGCGGGCGAATGGGTGCAGGCGCGGCTCATCGGCGTGACTGCCTTCGACGGGCTGGCGGTCTGCGAGGACGAGGCGCATTTTCGGGAAGGCGGCATGGCATGAGGCTGGCCTCGAGAGCGGCGGGTGGTCTGTGGCTCGCCATGGCCCTGTTGACGGCGGGCGCAGCCTGGCCGGCGCGGGGACAGGATCCGGACGAGGAAGAGGCGCAGGCCGCGGCGGACAGCGCGATCTGGGCGGAGGAAGAGGGCGAGGAAGAGGCGCAACCGGCCGGGCCCCAGCGCACTTCCGCCGACGAGATCCTGATAGGGCCCTGGCCGCGACTCGTATCTGGCGCGCAGGACACGGTGCGCACGAACCTGTGGCTGGCGCGAGCGCTGCTGGCCGATGCCGTGCGAGAGGTGGCGCGCGCCTTGCCGCCGGCGCCGCGCGCGGTCGTCATCAAGCCGATGGAGAAATCGGAGGCCAACGACCTGCTGATCGCGGCGGCGCAGGCCGTGCTCTCCGAGGCGGGCCACGAGCTCTATCTCGACGAAACGCAGCTGGCCGGCGCCAAACAGCAGGCCGCGCCGCCCCAGGCGCCGCCCGACGCCCTGGAGCTGCGTTTGCGCGTGGAGGAGATCGGGCTGAAGTATCCGCGCGCCGGGCGGCGCCTGGGCCTGTGGCGGCAGTGGGTGGATCGTCGCCTGCGGGCGACGGTGCTCGTCTCGCTGCTGGAGACATCCACCGGGCGGCTGCTCATGGACGAGCGCGTCGTGAGGACTTTCGAGGATCGTGTCGCCGCGGAGGGTTTCGACGACGTCCGTTCCACCTCCTACGCGTTCACGGACGCGCAGATCCCGGAAAGCGGCTGGCGCCACCGCGCCGAGCAGACGGTGGTCCTGGGCTCGCTGATCGGACTGATCGCGATTTACTTCGCCAACACGGGTCGCTGAGCGGCGCGCTGCTTGGAGGTTGCCTTGAGACGTCACGATCGATGCCTTGACCGCGTGGCGCGCCGCGCCGCGCGCGTTTGGCCGGCCGTTTGGGCGCTGTGCCTCGGAGCGTGCGCGACGGTCAACCGTTTGCCGGCGGCCAGCTATGAGCGGGGCGTTGCCTACCACCAGCGGGGACAACACCGCGAGGCGGTCGATACGTTCGAGCAGTTCCTGAGGCGCAGCCCGACGGATTCGTCGGCGGCTTCGGCGATCAAGCTCAAGGCGCTTTCGTTGATGGCGCTCAAGGAATATCCGGTGGCCGCGGTGGAGTTGCAGATCCTGCGCCATGATTTCGCGGGCAGCGAGGAGGCGCGCGAGGCTTGGTACTTGGAAGGGTTGGCGCACTGGAAGCAGGTCGGGCGTGTCGAGCGCGACGTCACGGAGGCGCGCGAGGCGCGCACGTGCTTCCGTCGTGCCCTGGCTGAGAACCCGGATTCGCGCGTCGCCGCGGATGCGCGGCGGTATCTGATGGAGATCAGCGACCTGATGCTGCGCAAGAAGCTGGGGGAGGCCGAGGTCTACGCCAAGCTCGAACAGCCCGCGGCGGCCGTGTTGATCCTGGGCGCTGCGCTGGAGGAGGAGCAGGAGGGCAGCCTGCGACCGCGCGCGTTGATGCGGCGCGCGCAGTTGGCGCTCGAGGCGGGCGACGCGGCGACGGCCGCGGCCTGCTGGCGGGAGGTCGTGGAGCGGCATGCCGAAACGCCGGACGCCCAGGTCGCTCGCCGACAATTGGCGGGCGAAGCCGGCATCGCCCCATGATGCGGGCCTTCTTTGGCGGATCGTTCGACCCCTTCCACGCCGGCCACCTGGCCATCATTCAGACGATCCTCGACCGCGGTTTGGCGGATGAAGTCCTGGTCGTGCCGGCCGGGCATAACCCGCAGAAGCCTGACCCGCCCGCGCCCGGTCCGCACCGGCTGCGCATGGCCGAACTGGGAGTCGCGGGCCTGGCGGGGGTCAGGGTGCTGGACAGCGAGGCCGAGCGATCCGGACCGACGTACACGGTCGACACGCTGGCGGCCTTGGCGGCCCAGACGCCCGGCGATCGCTGGCGCCTCGTGCTGGGCGGGGACAACCTCGCGGATTTCGGCAGTTGGCGGGACCCGGACCGGCTGCTGGCGCTGGCGCAGTTGCTGGTTTTCCCGCGCGGCGCGGCGCCGTTGACGGTTCCGCCCGGACTGGCGGGGCGCGCGTTGATCGTGGAAGGCTTCTTTTCGCCGGTGTCGGCCACGGCCGTACGCGCGACCGTCGCGGCCGGCGGTCGGCCCGGGAAACTGGTTCCCCAGGCCGTCCTGGACTATATCGTGGCGCACGGCCTCTACCGCCGGGGCGGGGGAGGCCGCGCGTCGGCGCCCGGGCGGGAGGCGCTCCCGTGTCCTTGATCCTGGTCGACGGCGGCGCCCTGATCTACCGCGCCTACTACGCTTTCGCGCACCGTCCCCTCACGGCGCCGGATGGCGAGCAAACGTCCGTCGCCTTCGGCTTCGTCAACAGCGTCCTGCGCCTGATCGACGCCAGGCGCCCCACCCATCTGGCCGTCGTCTTCGATCGGCGCGAGCCGACCTTCCGGCATCGGCGGTACGAGGCCTACAAGGCCACCCGCAAGCCGATGCCTGAGGAGTTGGCGGCGCAGCTGCCGCGCCTGCGCGAGTTGCTGCAGGCTTGGGGCGTGGGCGTGTGCGAACTGGCGGGATGGGAAGCCGATGACGTGATCGCCACGCTCGCGCGCCGTTCGGCCGGCGTGTGCGAGCGGGCTCTGCTCTACAGCGGCGACAAGGATTTCCTGCAGATCCTCGACGCGCGCACGAGTCTTCTGAAACCGGGGCGCCGTGGCGACGACGTCACGGAAGTCACGGCGGACGCGGTGCGACGGGAGTTCGGCCTGGAGCCGGCGCGGCTGGTGGACGTCTTCGCGCTGTGGGGCGACGCCAGCGACAACATTCCCGGGGCGCCGGGCATCGGCGCGAAGACCGCGCGGCAATTGATCCGGAGCTTCGGCAGTCTCGAGGCGCTGTACGCCCGGCTGGACGAGCCCGAGTTGACGCCGCGGCTGCGCCGCATTCTGGAAGAGAATCGCGAGCAGGTGTGGCTTTCCCGCGAGCTCTTCCGCATCGACGTCGAGGCGCCGGTGCAAGTCGATTGGGAGGCGCTGCGCAGCTGCCTGCCGGACGGGGCGGCGGCGCGGGAGCTGATGGCGAAGCTCGGCTTGCGGCAATTGCTGGCCCTGACGGATCGCTTGGCGCGGGCCGGCATGGCGACGGCCGCGCGGCGGACGCCGGAAAGGCCGCGTCCGGCCGCGTCGCCCGATGAGGCCGCCGAGCCGAGGCCCCCCGTGGCGGCGGCCGGGCGCGAAGGCGAGCGCGAAGCGCAGTTATCGTTTGTTATAGTCACTAATGACAGTGACTTGCGAGCATATATTCATTCTCTACCTGAAGGCGCCGCGGTGGCCGTGGCCACGGAGGACGACGGCGAGCGGCCGGACCGCGCCCGCCTGCTGGGATTGGCTCTGTGCGCCGTGGGAGGGCGCCCGGCCTACATCCCGGTGCTGGAGTCGGGCAACCCCCGGGCGCAGGCGCCCCCACAGACAGCGGGGCCGGGCACGCTCTTCGGTCCGGACGCGCCGCCGACCCCGGCGCGATGTCACCTCGCCTGGATCCAGCCTTGGCTGGCGCCCATGTTGCGAGACGCGTCGCGCGCGAAGCTGGGTCACGACCTCAAGCGCGACGCCTGGCTGTTGGCGCGGCACGGTTTGCCGCTGGATGGGCCGTTCTTCGACGTCATGGTGGCGGCGTACCTTCTGGATCCCGACCGCGCGCGGCGGGACCTGGTGGAACTGGCGCGAGACTACCTCGCGCCGCCGCGACCGCCGGCGGCGGCGGATGCCTCCAGCGGCGACAGGCGCGGCGACGCCCTGGCGGAGCCGTTGTCGCGGCGAGCGGGACAGACGGCCGCGGCCGCGGCCACGATCGCGCGACTCGCCGGCGAATTGGCAGGCGCGGTGGACGAGGCGGGGCTGTCGACACTGCTGCACGAAGTGGAATTGCCCCTCCTGAACGTGCTGTGGCGCATGGAGAGGCGCGGCATCCGACTCGACACCGCCTTCCTGGCGGGGTTGAAGGCGCAGTTCGCGCGCGAGATGGGCGAACTCGCGCAGCGGATCGAGGTCGCCGCGGGGGAGCCGTTCAACGTGCAGAGCCCGCAGCAGCTCTCCCGGATCCTTTTCGAGCGACTCGGGCTGAAGCCGCCGAAGAAGACGGCGACGGGTTTGAGCACGGACAGCGGCGTGCTGGGCGCCCTGGCCTCGCAGCACGCGCTGCCGGGGCTCGTGCTGGAGCATCGGCAGCTGGCCAAGCTGCAAAGCGCGTACGCCGAGGCGTTGCCGGAGCTGGTCAACCAGGAGACGCAGCTCATCCACACGTCCTTCAATCAGACGATCGCCGCGACGGGCCGGCTCTCCTCCTCGGACCCGAACCTGCAGAACATTCCGATCCGCACGGAGGCGGGGCGACTGATTCGCCGCGCCTTCGTGCCGCGCGAGGCGGGCCGGGTCTTCATCGCGGCGGACTATTCGCAGATCGAGCTGCGGCTGCTGGCGCATCTGTCGGGCGACGCGGCGCTGACGAAGGCCTTCCGCGAGGGGGGGGACGTCCACCGGCGGACGGCGGCCCTCATCGCCGGTGTGGCCGAGGAGCAGGTCACGTCGGACATGCGGCGGCGCGCGAAGGCGATCAACTTCGGCGTGATCTACGGCATGGGCGCGCGCGCCCTGGCTCGTCAGACCGGCGTCTCCGTGCGCGAGGCCACGGCCTTCATCGAGAACTACTTCGCGACCTATCCCGGCGTGAAGGCCTGGTTGGAGGAGACGCGCGCGCGGGCGCGTCGCGAGGGCAAGGTCGAGACCATGCTGGGGCGGCGGCGTTTGCTGCCCGGCATAACGTCGCCCAACGATCGTCTGCGCAGCCTGGCCGAGCGAATGGCCGTCAACACGCCGATCCAGGGCTCCGCGGCGGACCTCATCAAGGTGGCGATGATCCGCCTGGACCGGGAGTTGGCGCAGGGCGGCCTGCGCAGCCTGCTGTTGCTGCAGGTGCACGACGAGCTGCTGCTCGAATCCCCGCGGGACGAGGCGGCGGAAGTGGCGGCGCTGACGCGCGACTGCATGGAGTCGGTCCGCGAGCTGTCCGTGCCGCTGGTCGTGGAGGTGCGCCAGGGAGGCGACTGGGAGGCGGCGCATGGCTGAGAGGCAGCGCTGGGCGTTGACCGGTCCCGTGGGCGCCGGCAAATCGACCGCGGCCAGCTACTTGGCGTCGCGCGGCGCGGCCGTCGTGGACGGGGACGCGCTCGGACACGTCCTGCTGGCCGAGCCCGCGCTGGCGTCGGCGATCCGGGCGGCCTTCGGGGAAGGGGTTTGGCGCGCGGGCGCGATCGACCGCGCGGCATTGGGGGCGCTGGTGTTCGGCCAACCGGCGCTGCTGCGGCGGCTCGACGAGCTCGCGCTGCCGCTCCTGTCGGCGCGGATGCGGGTCGCGCTGGATGCCGCGGGCGCGGGCGCCGCGCGTCTTGCCGTGCTGGAGGCCGCCGTGTACTTTCTGATGCCGCCGCCGGGCCCGATCCACCTGACCGTGAGCATCGTGGCGAGTCCGGAAACGCGGCTGCGCCGGCTCCTGGCGGCCGGGCGGGGCAGCGAGGCGGACCTGCGGCGGCGCATCGAGGCCCAGACGCAATTGGAGGCGCTCTGGGCGCGGGCGGACGTGGTGCTCGAAAACGAGGGCACGGCGGCGACGCTGGCGGTGGCGCTCGACCGGCTTCTGGCGGAGCGCCGCTTGGTGACGGACGGCGCGGAGGGGCGGTTGGCATGAAAGAGACCTTCGATCTGCTGCAGCAATTGAGCGTGCGGCTCTCCGGCCTCAAGGAGGGGCTTTGACGTCTCGGGCAAGCGAGGCGAGGCGGCGCGGCTGGAGGAATTGCAGGCTCAGCCGGAGTTCTGGAGCGACCGGACGCGGGCGGCCGAGGCGGTGCAGCGCCTGAGCGCGCTGCGCCGCACCTTCGAGCCGCTGGCGGCGTTCGAGACGCGGCTCGAGGAACTGGCCGTGCTGGCCGAACTCGCCCGGGACGAGGGCGACGAGGCCACCGCCGCGGAGGCGGCCGCGGGCGCGCAGGCGCTCGCCGCCTCCCTGGAGCACCTCGAGGTGCAGTTCCTGCTCTCCGGGCCCGACGACGCGCGCGGCGCGCTGCTCGAGATCCACCCGGGCGCCGGCGGGACCGACTCGCAGGACTGGGCCGAGATGCTGCTGCGCATGTACACCCGGTTCCTCGAACGGCAGGGCATGAAGCACGAGCTGATCGACCTGCAGGCGGGCGAGGAGGCGGGGATCAAGAGCGCGGTGCTGGAAATCGATCACGAGTTCGCCTTCGGGTGGCTCAGGAGCGAGTCGGGGGTTCACCGCCTGGTGAGGATCTCCCCCTTCGACGCGCAGGCCCGCCGGCACACGGCCTTCGCCTCGGTGTTCGTCTTCCCGCTCGTGGAGGAGGACGTGCAGGTGGAGATCAACGAGGCGGACCTGCGGATCGACACCTTCCGGGCCAGCGGGGCCGGCGGACAGCACGTGAACAAGACCAGTTCGGCCATCCGCATCGTCCACCTGCCGACCGGCATCACGGTCCAGTGCCAGACCGAGCGCTCGCAGCACCGCAATCGGGAGAGCGCGATGAAGATGCTGCGCGCCCGCCTCTACATGCTGGCGGTGGAGGAGGAACGCAAGAAGCGCGAGGCGATCGAGAACGAGAAGAAGGAGATCGCTTGGGGCAGCCAGATCCGCTCCTACGTTCTGCAGCCTTACACCAAGGTCAAGGACCATCGCACCGAATGGGAGGCGGGCGACGTCACGGCGTTCCTCGACGGCAAGATCGAAGACGCCATCGACGCCTACCTGCGCGCCACCAGCCAAGCGGCCGGCCGCTGAAACCGACCGCCGGAAGGGAGCCGCCCGTGTCGCAGCCCGATGCCCCTCCGCCCACCGGCGAGCACGCCGCCACCGACACGCACCGTCTCGTGGCCGAGCGCCAGGCCAAGCTGGCCGAGCTCGCGGCGGGCGCCCCGGCCTATCCGCACCGCTTCGATCGCACCCACGACAGCGCCTCGCTGCGCGCCCGGGAGGCGGAGCTGACCGCCGGCGGCGCCGCCGTGCGCGTGGCCGGTCGCGTGATGACGAAGCGGATCATGGGCAAGACGGCGTTCCTGCCGCTGCAGGACGACGCGGGCAGCGTTCAGACCTATTTCCGGCGCGACGACCTCGGGGAGGAAGAGTTCCGACGGGTGGCCCGGTTGCTTGACGCCGGCGACATCATCGGCGTCGCGGGCACGCTCTTCCGCACGCGCACGGGCGAACTCACCGTGCGCGTCCAGGAATGGGCCCTGCTGGCCAAGGCGCTGCGGCCGTTGCCGGAGAAGTGGCACGACATGAGCCTCGAGCTGCGCACGCGCCGGCGTTACCTGGATCTGGCCATGAATCCCGAAAGCCGCGCGCGTTTCCGCCGGCGCGCCGCGGTCATCGAGTGCGTGCGGGGCTTGCTGGACGAGGAGGGCTTCCTCCAGGTCGAGACGCCTGCGCTGCAGCCGGTGTACGGCGGGGCCACGGCGCGGCCGTTCACGACCCATCACAACGCCCTGGACAGCCGGCTCTTTCTGCGCATCGCCGACGAGCTCTACCTGAAGCGCCTGATCATCGGCGGGTACGAGAAGGTCTTCGAGATCTGCAAGGACTTCCGCAACGAGGGGATGGACCGCACCCACAACCCCGAGTTCACGATGATGGAGTGCTACGCCGCCTACTGGGACTACCACGACATGATGGCGCTCGTGGAGCGGCTGTTCGCGCGGCTGGCCGCGCAATTCGGCGAAGGCGGCCGGATCGTCTATGGCGGCCGCGAGATCGACCTGGGCGGCGGCTTCCGCCGCCTGCGCTTCCTGGACGGATTGCGGGAGGCGACGGGCGTCGATTTCCGCGGCCTCGGGCGCGACGAGACGGCGGCGCATGCCCGGCGCCTCGGCGTCGAGGTCGCGCCCACGATGGGGACGGGCAAGATCCTCGACGAGTTGTTCACCCTACTGGTGGAGCCGAAGCTGATCCAGCCGACCTTCGTCATGGATCATCCGCAGGAGCTCAGCCCCCTGGCCAAGGCGCACCGCGACGAACCGGGGCTCGTGGAGCGCTTCGAGCCGTTCGTGGCCGGCTTCGAGGTGGGCAATTCGTTCACCGAGCTGAACGATCCGGCCGAACAGCGCCGGCGTTTCCTGGCGCAGGCGGAACTGCGGGCGGCGGGCGACGACGAAGCGCAACCGCTCGACGAAGATTTCCTGCAGGCGCTGGAACACGGCATGCCGCCGACGGCGGGCCTGGGCATGGGTCTCGACCGCCTGGTCATGCTCTTGTGCGACTGTCATTCCATCCGCGACGTTCTCCTCTTTCCCCATCTGCGCCCGGAGGAGCGCGACGGCAGCCGGGAGACCGGCCCCGGCGACGCGGCTGACGGAGCGCCGGCGCCATGAGGTTCCCGCTCTACGTCGCCGGGCGCTACTTGCGCAGCCGCCGCCAGTCGGTGTACCTGCTGGCGGTGAAGGTCATCGCCGTGCTGGGGATAGCGACCGGCGTCGCCGTCCTGGACCTGACGCTGGCGATCATGAACGGTTTCCACGCCCAGCTTCGCCGCACGTTCGTGGACTCCATGCCGATGATCACGGTCGTCAGCGGCGAGCCCGGCGGCTTCGCGCCGCTGGGCGCGGCGCTCGACAGCATCGGCGCCCTGCCGGGCGTGGCCGGCGTGGCGCCGTTCGTGCGGCAGGAGGCGATCGTGACCGTGCGGGGGCGGCTCGGACCGGCGCGCCACCGGGCCGCCGTGGTCTGGGGCGTGGACCCGGACCTGCAGGAGCGGGTGACGCCGCTGGACGGGCGCCTGCTGCCCTACGACCGCGCGCGGGAGGCCCTGCGCGGCGGGGATGGGACGCCGGGCATCGTGCTCGGCGCGGAGCTGGCGAGCTCCCTCGTGGCCGGGGAGGGCGACACGGTGCTTGTCACGTCGCCCACGGGCGATGTCGATCTGAACGACCTGCGGGCCGAGAGCCACCCGTGCGTCGTGCGGGGTTTCCTCGACACGGGCATGTACGAGTTCGACAGCAAGTTCGTCTACCTGCCGTTGGACGCGGCGCGGTCGTTCTTCCACTACGACCCGGGAGGCGCCAGCGCCATCGGCGTGCGCACGACGGACATGATGGCGGCGCCCGCCATCGCCCGGGCGATCGAGGCGCGTCTGGGCAAGGATCGCGTGCGGGCCATGGACTGGATCGAGCTCAACCGCAACCTTTTCGATTGGATCAAGATCGAGAAGGTCATGATGTTCCTGCTGCTGGCTCTGATCGTGATCGTGGCCGCCTCCAACATCGTCGGCATCCTCACCATGATGGTCGGGGAGCGGGCCCGAGAGATCGGCATCCTGATGGCCATGGGCGCGCGCTGGCCGCAGGTGCAGGGGGTGTTCGTGCTGCAAGGGCTGTCGATGGGCGCGGCGGGCACGGCGCTGGGCAGCTCGCTCGGTTGGCTGGGTTGCGTCTACCTGGATCGCTGGGGCGTCAAGCTGCCGGGCGACGTGTACTTCCTGGATCGGGTGCCGGTGGTCGCGCAGGCCCAGGATTTCCTGTTCGTGGCGGCGGCGGCCGTCGCCATCTCCTTCCTGGCCACCTTGCTGCCGAGCTACGCGGCCACGCGTCTGCGTCCGATGGAGATCATCCGATGGAACTGACGGCGGCAGCGGGCGAGGCTCGGGAGCTGGAGGCGCGCGGCTTGGCCAAGGCTTACCGCCGGCGGCGCGGAGAGGTCCACGTCTTCTCAGGGCTCGACTTCGCGCTGGCGCGAGGCGAGGCCGTGGCGATCGTGGGCCCGAGCGGGGCGGGCAAGAGCACGCTTCTGAACCTGCTCGGCGGCCTCGATTGGCCCACGCATGGCCAGGTCCTGCACCGGGGTCTGCCCTTGCCCAAGCGGGGCGACGCGCTGGCCGCCTGGCGCTGCCGCTCGCTCGGCTTCGTCTTCCAGTTCCATTTCCTGCTGCCGGACTTCACGGCGATCGAGAACATCCTGCTGCCCGCGCGCATGGCGGGCCGTCTCGACGCGGCGGCGCGCGAGCGGGCGCGCGGGCTGCTCGAGGCGCTAGGTCTGCTGCCGCGCGCCGACCATCTGCCCGGCGAGCTGTCGGGCGGTGAGCAGCAGCGCGTCGCGGTCGCGCGCGCGTTCATCAACCGCCCGGCGGTCGTGCTGGCGGACGAGCCGTTCGGGAACCTGGACCGGAACAAGGGCGAGGAGCTCAGCGGGTTGCTGTTCGACTTGCGTCGGCGCGATGGAACGGCGCTGGTGATCGTCACCCACGACCGGAGTCTGGCCGCGAAGGCCGACCGCGTTCTCTTGCTGAGCGAAGGGCAGTTGGGCCCGGCCCCCGCCGAGAAAGGCGCGTTATGAAATGCCACGTCTGCGGCGACCGCGAGGCGACCGTGCATTACATAGAGATCATCGAGGGTCACAAGACGAGCCAGTGGCTCTGCCAGGAGTGCGCCGACCGCGAGGGGATCACGCAGGGCGACGTGACGGAATTGGCGCATGGGGCGCTCGACGCGTTCCTGGGCGAGATGCTCAAGGTGGCTCCGCAGGAGAGGACGCGCGAGCGCGGGGCCGAAGGTCCGAGCTGTCCGTCGTGCGGCTATGAGCTGCGCCTGGTCCAGGACGGCGGCATGCTGGGCTGCCCCGATTGCTATCGGAATTTCCATCGCCAGCTGCGGCCCATGCTCCAGAGGTATCACGGCGCCGAGTCCCACGTGGGCAAGCTGCCGCGCGCGCACGGACCGCTGGCAGCGCTGCGGCGAGAGACCGCCCAGCTTAAGGTGCTGCTGGAGCAGGCCGTAGGGCTGGAGCAATACGAGGACGCCGCCCGCCTGCGCGACGAGATCAAGCGGAAGGAACAGCAGGCGGAGGCGCTGGGCGGCGAAGGCCGCGCGGAGGAACGAGGCGGGGCGGAGGGCGGGACGCCGGGAAGCGAGGCCTGAGATGGGGTTCGCCGAGATCGCCGGGCGCGAGACGAGTTGGTTGGACGGCTCGGGTCCCTACGGCCAGGTCGTCATCTCGACGCGCGTGAGGCTCGCGCGCAACCTGAGCGGACGCCGTTTCACGCATCACGCCGCGGAGAGCGATCTGGCCTCCATTCGCCAGGAGGTCGTGCGCAGCGTGCTGGAGCGGAGCGCTTTCAGCGGGGGCGGCGAGGTGATGATGGGGGAATGCCGCGCCCACGAGCGCAAGTACCTGCTGGAAAGTCATCTCGCGAGCGCCGATCTCGTGCGGGAATTTCGGCAGCGCGCGCTGGTCTTCTCGAACGACCTGCGGCTCGTCGTCATGATCAACGAAGAGGACCATCTACGCCTGCAGGTGTTCCGGCCCGGTTTCGATCCGATCGCGACCTGCGCGGACGCGCTGGCGCTGGACGCGGAGCTGGAGGAGGGCTTCGATTACGCCTGGTCAGACGAGTTGGGCTACTTGACCGCCTGCGTCACCAACGTCGGCACCGGTTTCCGGATTTCCGTCCTGATCCACCTGCCGGCCCTGGTCCTCACGAACGAGATCGAGAAGATCCTGACCGCGTTGCGGCAGCTCCAGTTCACGGTGCGCGGTTTGTTCGGCGAGGGCAGCGCGGTGCGCGGCGCGCTGTTCCAGATCTCGAACATGGGCACGCTGGGCCGCAGCGAGGAGGGGATCGCCAACGACTTCACCCGGCACGTCTCCAAAGTCATCCAATACGAGAAGATGGCGCGCGACAGCCTGTTCGAGCGCGATGCCGACGGAGTCCGCGACATGACCCACCGTTCGCTGGGCACCCTGCGCGGCGCCTGGCTGATGACTTCGACGGAGGCATTCGATCGTCTTTCGCACGTGCGCATGGGCGTCGCCCTGGGCATCCTGCCCCCCCTGCCCATGGGGGCCCTGAACCGGGCGCTGGTGGAAATGCAGCCGGCCCATGTCCAGGTGGCGGCCGGCAACCCCATCAAGGGCCGCGAACGCGCGGTGGCGCGGGCCGCGTATCTGCGCAAGCTGTTTGCCTGAACGCTCTTTCGCGCTCAAGTCGGGCTTTCTTTCCGCGATGATCAATGACGGCGCGCCTCGACGCGGCGGTGGCGTCGCCGCGCGAAGCTGGGTATATTGCGCGCAGAAAGCCAACGAGCGCGTCGTCGTCGGTTGACGATGACGCGGTGGTCGGCGTGGAGGGCCGCCTTTATGAACGACCGGTTCACGCAGAGGGTTCGCAAAGTCCTGTTCCTGGCGCGCGAAGAGGCCGGCCGCATGCAGCATGACTACATCGGCACGGAGCATCTGCTGCTGGGCATCATCCGCGAGGGCGAGGGGATGGCGGCGCAGGTCCTGAAGCGCCTGGGCATCGATTTCGAGCAGATCCAGCGGGCGATCGAGGAGATCGTCTCGCCGCAGAGCGGGGCGATCACGATCGGCGAGATCCCCTTCACGCCGCGCGCCAAGCGAGTTCTGGAGCTCTCCATCGACGAGGCGAGACTTCACAATCACAACTATGTCGGCACCGAGCACCTCCTGCTGGCGCTGATCAAGGAAGGCGAGGGAGTCGCGGCGCGGGTGCTGAACGACTTGGGCGCCGACCACGAGAAGGTTAAGCGCGAGGTCATGAAGGCGCTGGGCGCGGGCGCCCGGGGCACGGCGGCCGCCGTGCCGGGGCGCAAGCAATCCAAGAAAGAAACGCCGATTCTCGACCAGTTCGGCCGCAACCTGACCCAGATGGCGCGCGACGGCAAGTTGGACCCGACGATCGGGCGCGACAAGGAGATCGAGCGAGTCATCCAGATCCTGAGCCGTCGCAAGAAGAACAACCCGGTGCTGATCGGCGAACCGGGCGTGGGCAAGACCGCCATCGCGGAAGGGCTCGCCTCGCGCATCGTGGAAGGGCGCGTGCCGGGACCGTTGCGCGAAAAGGAGATCGTCACGCTCGATCTGGCCAGCGTGGTGGCGGGGACGAAGTATCGCGGACAGTTCGAGGAGCGCCTCAAGCAGATCATGCAGGAGATCCGCGAGACCGACGACATCATCATGTTCATCGACGAGCTGCACACGATCGTGGGAGCGGGCGGGGCCGAGGGGGCGATCGACGCCTCCAACATGCTCAAGCCGGCGTTGTCACGCGGGGAGATCCAGTGCATCGGCGCGACGACGCTGGACGAGTACCGCAAGTTCATCGAGAAGGACGGCGCGCTCGAGCGTCGCTTCCAACCGATCATCGTGAATCCGCCCAGCGAGAGCGAGACGGTGGACATCCTGTTCGGGCTGCGGGATCGCTACGAGGCCCACCATCGGGTGAAGTTCAAGGACGATGCCATCCGCTCGGCGGTCTTTCTGTCGAACCGCTACATCAGCGGGCGAGCCTTGCCCGACAAGGCGATCGACGTGATCGACGAGGCGGGCTCGCGCGCTCGTCTCTCCATGGCCGTCATGCCGCCGGATCTGCGCGAAATCGAGAAGCGGGTCGAAGAGGTCATCAAGGAGAAGGAGTCCTGCATCCAGGCGCAGGAATTCGAGAAGGCCGCCCGGTTCCGCGACGAGGAGAAGGAACTCAAGCGCAAGCTGTCTGACCTGAAGAAAACCTGGTCCGACGAAAAGAGCGATCAGGTCGCCGTCGTGGACTGCGTCCAGGTCTGCCGCGTCATCTCGGACATCACGGGCATCCCGGTCACGGATGTCGAGGAAGAGGAGACCAAGAAACTTCTGCGGATGGAGGACGATCTCCGCCGTTGGATCATCGGCCAGGACGAGGCCATCGAGGCGGTGTCGAAGGCGATCCGGCGCAACCGGGCGGGCTTGCGCGATCCCAAGCGTCCGATCGGTTCGTTCATCTTCCTGGGGCCCACGGGCGTGGGCAAGACGGAGGTCGCCCGGCGGCTGACCGAATTTCTCTTCGGCGACCAGACGGCGCTGATCCGGGTGGACATGTCCGAGTACATGGAGAAGTTCTCCGTCTCGCGCCTGGTCGGGGCGCCCCCGGGGTACGTGGGCTACGAAGAGGGCGGCATGCTCACGGAAAAGGTGCGGCGCAAGCCGTACTCGGTGGTTTTGCTCGACGAGATCGAGAAGGCCCATCCGGATGTCTTCAACATCCTGTTGCAGGTGCTCGAGGACGGCAACTTGACCGACAGCTTCGGCCGCCGGGTCGATTTCAAGAACACCGTGCTGATCATGACCTCGAACGTCGGCAGCCGCCACGCCAAGCCGAGCAGCGGTCTGGGCTTCCAGTCCGACGCCAACACCACGGAGAACGCCGCGCGACGCATCCAGTCGAACATCTCGGGAGATCTGAAGAAGCTGTTCAGCCCGGAATTCCTGAATCGCGTCGACGAGACGATCTACTTCCGGCCGTTGGACCGCGGCCACATGCGCCAGATCGTGGAAATCCTGCTGCGGGATGTCAGCAAGCGCCTCGAGAACCTGGAGATCGACTTCGATTTCACGGATGAGGCGAAGGAATTCCTCGTGAGCGTCGGCTTCAATCCCGATCATGGGGCGCGTCCCCTGCGGCGCGCCATCCAGAAATATCTCGAGGATCCGTTGAGCGAAAAGCTCCTCAGGGGCGAGATCGGCAGCCACTGTCGCCTCGTGGTGGCCGTCGCGAACGACGGCCTTTCCTTCCACGTCGAGCCGCGCGAGCCGGTCGACGCCGGCAGCGAGCCGGCCTCTCCCTCGCCCGCCGGTTCCTGATCGCAAGAGACTCGCGCGGGCGGGCCCTGGCTCGCCCGCGCCTTTCTCTTGCTCCCCTGCCCAACGTCCCGTAACTTGCGGGAACTTCAGTGCGGGTCTCGTGTAGCAGTGGCCCGGTCGAAGTGGGCTGGCCGCCAATGGTTTGGCTCGTCTGTGCGGAGGATCGGAAACGGGCATGCATCGCCTTGGCTGTTCCCTGGTCGTAGCCCTGGTCATGTCGGCGACCGCGTTGGCGCGCGCCGACGACGCGGTGGTCACCGCGATCAAGGTCACGGGCGTTCGCTCGGTGACCGAACGCCAGGTCATGGCCTGGGCCGGCTTTGAGGTGGGCAAACCGCTTTCCCGCGACGGCGTCGCGAACGGCATCCGGCGCTTGTACGCGACGCAGAAGTTCGCCGACATTTTCGTGTACGCGCAACCCGATTCGGGAGGCACCGCCCTCCTGATCAACCTGACGGAGCACCCTCGCATCCGGCAGGTGGTCTTTCGCGGCAATGACCGGGTCAAGGCCGAGGATCTCGTGCAGGCCTTTCCGCCGACGGTGGGGCAGTATGCCAATCCCGCGGTCATCACGCGCGAATTGCAGAAAATCCGCGATCTGTATCAGGACAAGGGCTACTACAACGTATTGGTCAACGCGGACTCCACCCGGATCGATCAGGCGGGCTTGGCCGACGTCGTGGTCACGATCGGCGAGGGCAAGAAGGTCAACACGCGCTCCATCGCCTTCCAAGGGCTGAGCTTCGCCCGCGAGGATGACCTGCGCGGGGCGATGAAGCAGAAGACGAGCGGTTTCCTGCGCAGCGGGGCGTTCAAGAAGAAGCAACTGGACGAGGATCGGGAACGCATCATCGCGTGGTATCGCGACCGCGGTTTCCTGGATGCAACGATCGAGGACGTGGAGGAGCGCCTGGACGATGACCGCGAGGGGATGCATCTCGTGGTGCGAGTCCAGGAAGGCGCCCGCTACCAGGTGGGGGCCATCAACTGGTCGGACAACGAGGTCTTCGACGACGCGGCCATCGCGGAGAAGGTGACGCTGCAAAAGGGGAAGGTGTTCAGCGAAGGCGAATACCAGCGGATGATGCAGGACCTGCAGTCGCTGTACTACGACAGCGGGCACATCTACGCGACGATCGAGCCCGTGCGGGACGTGCGGGGCGACGTCGTCAACCTCACCCTACGCTTTCGGGAGGGAGATCCCGCGCGCATCCGGAACATCGAGGTCGTCGACAACACGAAGACCTATGATCGCGTCATCCTGCGCGAACTCGGCATTTTCCCCGGCGATGTCTTCAGCAACAGCAAGGTGGGGCGCTCGCAACGCGACATCTTCACGCTGGGCTTTTTCGAGGACGTGCAGGTGGAGCCGCGTCCGACGGGACAGGCCGGAGACATCGACCTGATCTTCAAGGTGAAGGAGAAGCAGACCGGGCAGTTCTCCTTCGGCATGGCGTACAGCGCGCAGACGTCGATCACCGGCTTCATCCAGGTCGCGGAAAACAATTTTCGGGGAACGGGCCAGATCGTTGGCGTGGCGTGGCAGTTCGGCAGCCGCAGGCGCTATGTGGATCTCAACTTCACCGAGCCCTGGTTTCGTGGCACGCCGACGACGGTAGGGGCCGATCTGTTCGATCGCTATCAGTACAATTTCGATGATTTCTACGAAAGCCGCGTGCGAGGTTTCGCGCTTCGCCTTGGCCGGCGGATTCCCGGCAGCCGGTTCAGCCGGGTGGGGCTGCGCTATGAATTGTCCGCTACGCGGCTGTCCAATTTCAGCAGTGAATACGTGGGCTACCTCGACGGGCTGGAGGATCAGCTGGGGACGGCGGATCTGCCCTTCGAGCGCCTGGACCAGGTCGACTGGCCGCGCACCAAGAGCGCGGTCACGCTCAGCATCGGGCGCAATTCGACCGACAACCCCTTCTTCCCGACGAGCGGGTCGCGCAGCAATTACAGCGTGGAACTCTCGGGCGGGCCGCTGGGAGCGGACATCGACTATCAGAAGCACCTCGGCTCCTACTCCCATTTTCAGCGGCTGCCGGCCGGTTTTGCCCTGAATCTGCGCACGCAGATGGGGCTGCTGGTCGGCTTGGACGGGGCGGACAGGGTGCCGGACTACGAAAAATTCCGTTTGGGCGGCAATCGCATCTACCCGTTGCGGGGTTACCAGGATCTCGAGGTGGTGCCGCGGGGCAACCCGGGCTTCATCGGGGGGCGCTCTTTTTTGATCATGAATACCGAAATCCTTTACCCCTTGACGAAGTCCGTCCACCTGCTAGCTTTCTTGGACCAAGGCGACACCTGGAACAGCTTCGGGGAGGCCGACCTCACGAACCTGCACAAGGGAGCGGGTTTTGGCGTGCGCCTTGAGGTCCCCATGATGGGACAGATTGGCTTCGACTACGGCTACGGCTTCGACCGGTTGGGCGGCGCGGCCTGGGAACCGCACTTCAACTTTGGAACGTTCTTCTGACCCCGGACGCGCGCCGTCCGGCACAGGAGTGGCCATGAAACGAGCCATGATGAGTCTTCCCGGTTTCATCGCGCTGTGCGCGGTCTTGCTCGCAACAAGCCCGAACCTGGCGCTGGCGGAAGCCAAGCCGGTCGGCGTGATCGACTCGCAGCGCATCGTCAAGGAATACGGGGCGGCGCGCGACGCGCAGGAGCAGGTCCAGAAGTACATCAAGGATCTCGAACGGGAGATCGGGGAAAAAGAGAAGGCGCTGCAGCGCTTCATGGAAGACCTCGAGAGCCAGAAGATGCTGTTGGGCGAGGCGGCCTTGACGCAGAAGCAGCAGGAATTCCAGAAGATGCGGGATGACTATCTGACCTTCCGGGAGCAGGCCGACCAGAAGGCCGAGGCGGAGTACAAGACACGGATCGGCCCGGTCATCGACCAGGTGCGCACGATCGCGGAACGGCTCGGCAAGGAAGAGGGCTTCGGAATCATCGTGGACAGCGCTTCTCTGACCACGCTTTACCTGGATGCGAGCGTTGATCTCACCGACAAGGTGCTGGTGGCGCTTGTGAGCGGTCAGTGACCGCCGTGCGCCTGAGCGAACTGGCCGCGGCGCTGAATCTGGAACGGGAGGGCGCGATCGACCCCGTCATAACGGGGGCGGCGGGCATCGAAGCCGCAGGGCCCGGGCAGATCACCTTCGTGGACAGCCCGCGCTTCCTGCGGCACCTGGGCGCGTCGCGGGCCGCGGCGGTGATCGTACGCCCGGGAGTGGAATGCCCCCTGCCGTGTCTGCGCGCGGCCGATCCCCACTCGGTGTTCGCGGCGGTCCTCGCCCGCTTCGCCATGCCGCGGGAAAGGGTGTTTCCGCCCGGCGTCCACGCGACGGCGCTGGTGGACCCGACCGCCGTGCTCGGCGTCGGCGTCGCGGTGGGCCCGTATTCAGTGATCGGCGGCAGCGCGCGCCTCGGCGACGGCTGCGCGCTCGGCTCGCACGTGGTCATAGGGCCCGACGTTGTGATCGGCCCTCGCGCGACGCTCTACGCGCACGTCACGGTGCGCGAGGGCGTGGAGATCGGGGCCGAAGTGATCCTCCACGCGGGCGCGGTGGTCGGCAGCGATGGTTTCGGCTACCGGCAAGGCGCCGCGGGACTGGTGAAGATTCCTCAGATCGGGCGGGTTGTGTTGGAGGACGGCGTCGAAGTGGGCGCCAACGCGTGCATCGACCGCGCGCAGACCGATGTCACGCGGGTCGGAGCGGGCACGAAGCTTGATAACTTGGTGCAGATCGGGCACAACGTTACCGTCGGACGGCATTGTGCGGTTTCGGCGCAGTGCGGGATTTCCGGCAGCAGCCAACTCGGCGACGGCGTGGTGCTGGGAGGACAGGTTGGCGTCGCCGATCACATCACGGTCGGCGACGGCGCCAAGGTGGCGGCCCAATCCGGCCTGGATCGCGACTTGCCGGCGGGAGCCGTCGTCTTCGGCTCGCCGGCGGTAGAACGCCGACGAGCCTACCGCCTGGTCGCGCTGACGCACCGTTTGCCGGAGCTTTTCGCGCGGTTGCGGCGGCTGGAGGCGGCGATCGGCGTCGAAGACGCGTCGCGGGACCCGGAGGATCCGGAGTGATTCTGCAGCAGCGGACAGTGCGCAGCCCGGTGTCGTTTGCCGGCCGGGGCCTCCATACAGGCGCGCCCTCGCGGATCACTTTCCGGCCGGCCCCGGTGAATCACGGCCTGGTCTTCCTGGTGAAGAGCGACGCTGGCGAGGCCGTGATTCCGGCGCGGGTCGAGCACGTGCCGACCGATCACACCGGAGTGCGCAGCACCGCCCTGGCGCAGGGTCCGGTGCGCGTGCAGACGGTCGAGCACGTGCTGGCGTCGCTCTCCGGCTATGGGATCACGAACTGCCTGATCGAAGTGGAGGGGAGCGAGCCGCCCGAGCCGGAGGACGGCAGCGTCCTGTCCTACCTGGAATTGTTCGAGCGCGCCGGGTTGCTGGAACAGGGGCTGCCCGCCGAATTCTACCGCGTGACGACCCCAGTCACATTCAGCCTGGGAGACGCGGAGATCGAAGTCCGGCCGGCCGCGCGCACCACGCTGACCTTCCACATCGAATACGACGATCCGCTGATCGGCGTGCAGCAGGCTACCTTCGAACTGACGCCGGCCTTATTCAAGCGCGAACTTGCGCCGTGCCGCACCTTCGCGCTGAAGCGAGACGTCTCGGCCCTGCAGGCCAGAGGGTTGGCGCGGGGCGGCACCACGCGCAACGCGCTGATCGTGGACGATGGGCGGATCGTGGACGACACGCCGCTGCGATTTCGCGACGAATTCGTACGGCACAAGATCCTGGATTTGCTGGGCGATTTGACGCTGCTCGGCATGCCGATTCAGGGTCATGTCATCGCGCGGCGTGCCGGGCACGATTCCAACGTGGCGCTCGTGCGGGAACTCGCGCGCCGCGAACGCCGTCAACCCCGGATCTATCCGCCGCGCAATCCGCGCTTCTGGGACATCTCGATGATCATGGAGATCATGCCCCATCGGTACCCGTTCCTGCTCGTCGATCGCATCGTCGAGCTGGTGCCCGGGGAGCGAGTGGTGGGCATCAAGAACGTCACCATGAACGAGCCGTTCTTCGAAGGGCATTTCCCGGGGCATCCCATCATGCCGGCGGTGCTCATCATCGAGGCCATGGCGCAGACGGGCGGCGTGATGCTGCTGAGCAGCGTGCCCGACCCATCGAGCAAGCTCGTGTATTTCAGCGGCATTGACGGGGCGCGCTTCAGGCGCCCCGTGATCCCCGGCGACCAACTGCGCTTCGAGTTGGATCTCGCCAAACTCAAGGGACCGATCTGCAAGATGCGGGGACGCGCCCTGGTCGGCGACGAATTGGTCGCCGAGGCGCAGCTCATGTCGACCATGGTCGATCGCTAGGCGGACGGCTGTCAGGAGGAGAAGTGGATTCACCGCATCGTCAGACGGTGTCCGGGCCGCGTCCCGTGCGGGGCGCCGACATTCATGCCACCGCCGTCGTCCATCCCGACGCGTGTCTCGGACACAATGTCGTCGTGGGCCCGCACAGTTGCATCGGGCCGGACGTCGTGATCGGTCCGGATTGCCGGATCGGCTCGTGCGTGCTGATCGACGGCCACACGGTCATCGGACGCAACAATCGGATCCATCACGGAGCGGCTATCGGCGGGCCGCCGCAGGACTTGAAGTACCGCGGCGAGACCAGCTGGGTCGAGATCGGCAACGACAATGTCATCCGCGAGTACGTCACGATCCACCTCGCCACCGGCGAGGAGGAAAAGACGCGCGTGGGCGACGGCAACATGCTGATGGCCTATGTGCACATCGCGCACAACTGCCACATCCATCATCGGACCATCCTCGCCAACGCCGTGAACTTGGCGGGGCACGTGGACATCGATGACTGGGCGATCGTGGGCGGCATGACGCCCGTGCATCAGTTCGTCAGCATCGGCCGTCATGCTTTCGTCGGCGGCGGCAGTCGCCTGGCGCAAGACGTGCCGCCGTTCTTCAAGGTGGCCGGCAACCCGATCGAGGTGGCGGGCATCAACGCGGTGGGCCTGAAGCGGCGCGGCTTTGACGACGAGGAGATCCAGAACGTCAAGAAGGCCTATCGGTTGCTCTACCGTTCGGGCCTGAACACGAGCCAGGCCCTGGAGCGGATCGCGACGGATTGCCGTTTGACGCGCAATATCGAGGATCTGATGTCCTTCATCCGGAGGTCGGACCGCGGCATCGTCCGCTGACGCTCCGGGAGCGGCGCCTGGCCATGACGCCCCCCGGTTTCTCCCGGAGGCGGCTCCGTGACTGAGAATGAGGCGATCCGCGCGCCGCGCCTGTTCCTTTCCTGCGGCGAACCCAGTGGCGATCGTTACGGGGCGTGCCTGGTCAACGCCTTGCGGCGGCGCGTGCCCGGCCTGCAGGTCGCCGCGTTGGGCGGGGCGGCGTTGGCCGCCGCGGGCGCCGAGATCGTCCAGCCCATGGAGCCGCTGGCGGTCATGGGCTTCGGGGAGATCGCGGGCGCGCTGCCGGCGCTGTTGGCGGCCAGGCGGCGTGTCTGGAGGCACTTGGCCGCGGGCCAGGTCGATCTGTGCGTTCCGATCGACTTCCCCGGCTTCAATCTGCGCGTGGCCCGGCAGGCACGCCGCCGGGGCATCCCGGTTTTTTATCTGGTCGCGCCCCAACTCTGGGCATGGGCGCCGTGGCGCATCGGCGGGGTGCGCCGCGGCGTCGATCGCCTCGGCTGCTTGCTTCCCTTCGAACCCGCCTGGTTCGCCGCGCGCGGCGTGCCGGCGGTGGCGCTGGGTCACCCGCTGGTCGATGCCTTCCCCGCCGCGCGGGTCGAGGCGGACGCGGTCGCGCGCGAGGCGCGCCTGGCCGATGAGCGGCTGCCGCTGACGCTGGGCGTGCTGCCGGGAAGCCGGCGCCAGGAACTGGCGCGGTTGCTGCCGCCGCTGCTGGGCGCGGCGGCCGAGTTGCAGCGCCGGCTGGCGCCGCGGCGGGTCGCGTGCGTCGTCAGCGCGGCGCCGGGCGTGGACGCGCGCCCCTGGCGGGCGCGCCTGGCGGGGGTGGCGGAGGTGACCGACGAACCGCTGACGCAACTGCTGCCGCGACTGGATCTGGCCCTGGTCTGCAGCGGAACCGCCTCGCTCGAGGTGGCGCTGGCGGGGGTGCCGCACGAGGTCGTCTACCGGACGTCGCCCTTCAACTACGCGATCGCCAGGCGGCTGGTCAACGTGCGGCGCATCGGCCTGGCGAACCTGGTGCTGGGCGAGGACCTCGCGCGCGAGCATCTGCAGGACGAGGTGACGCCCGAGCGGCTGGCCCGGGCCCTGTCGGACTGGGTGGCCGAGCCGGGCCGGCGGCGAGCGCTGGCCGCGGGCGTGGCAAGGCTCCGCGATCGCCTGGGACCGCCCGGTTTTTGGGAGCGGGCCGCTGACGCGGCGCTGGCTCTGCTGGCGGCCGGGCGCGGGCGAGGGGAATGACATGGCGCGCGCCAGCCATCCGCGGCTGCAGGGGCTCAAGCTGCGCGCGGCGCCGTGGCTGTGGCGCCTGCTGGCCGCGACGGTGCGGGTGGCGGCGACCCCGCGCGCGAGCGCGACGCGGCCCGGCCCGGTAATCTTTGCCTGCCTGCACCGAGATTTTTTGCCGGCGCTCCTGTACGTGCGGCGCGCGCGACCGGTGCTGTTGGTGAGCCACAGCCCGGACGGCGACGTGCTGCGGCGGACGCTCGCGCCCGCGGGGTTCGACTTCGCCCGGGGCTCGACCGGCAAGAGGGGCGCGCCGGCCTTCGCGCGGTTGCTCTCCGCCTTGCGCGAGGGGCGCTGCGTCGGCGTGGCGGTGGATGGGCCGCGCGGGCCGTTCGGCGAGGTGCGCGAGGGCGTCGTCTTGCTGTCGCGCCTGAGCGGCTGTCCGATCGTGACGCTGCGGGTCGCACCGGGCCCGCACTGGCGCCTGCGCACCTGGGACCGGACGGTGGTCCCCGCGCCGGGATCGCGCGTGGCCTTGAGCGAGGGGCCGGCGATCCAGGTGCCTGCCGACGCCAGCGACGCGGACCTGCCCGCGTGGGGTGAACGCGTCGCGCGCGTCTTGAGGGGTGAGCCCGCGTGAGCGGACGGGGCAAGTCGCCGGCGGACGCGCGCCTTGTGGATCGGCGCGCGCTCGGCGCGCGCCTGGCGGCGCGCCTTTGGCGGCGCGCGTCGGCGCCCCCCTTCTGGGCGCGTGCCCTGGGCGGCTTGACCGGGCGCGTGAACCGCGCCGTGCTGGCGCGACGCGTGGCGCGGCGGGGCGCGGCGCCGCCGGGGGCGCCGCTGGTGGTCTCGTTGGGAAGCCTTTCCGTGGGGGGAGCGGGCAAGACGCCGATCGCGGCGGATCTGGCGGCCCGGCTGGACGGCCAGGGCATCCACGGCGCGATCGCGCTGCGCGGCTGGGGCTCGCGGGAACGGGGCCCGCGCCGCGTGCGGGCGGACGACGCGCGCGCGGCGGACGAGGCCCGCCTGCTCGCGACCGCCGCGCCGGGCTGGGCCGTGATCCAAGCGGCGGACCGCGCCGCGGGCCTCGCCGCGGCGTTGGCGCTGGAACCGGCGCCGCGCGTCGTGCTGCTGGAGGACGGGCACCAGTCCGCGGGCGTCTGGCGGCATCTCGACATCCTGATCGTCGAGCGCTGGACGCAAGACGCGGCTGGGCGCATGCGGCCCGTGGCGGGGCCGCGCCTGCCGTGGGGACCGTGGCGGGAGGGAATCGAAGGCGCGCGTCGCGCGGGGGTGTGGCTGGTGGAGGCGGACGCGGGGGTCGTGCCCGAGGAGCCGGCGGGGGACGCGGAGGCGCGGCCCGGGATCCGCGTTCTGACCTTCAGGCGGCGCGCCAAGGTGCGCGGCGGGAGCGCCCTGGCCGCGGACGCGGCGTGGGGCGCTGTGTCGGGGGTGGCGCGCCCCGAGGCCTTCGAGGCGGACTGTGCGCGGTTGAGGGGCGCGCCGCCGGCGCTCGTGGTGCGGCACGACGACCACCACGGTTACCGGGAGCGGGACGTGCAGCGGTTGTTGCGGGATGGAGCCGCGTCCGGCGTCGCGGTCTGGCTCACGACCGCCAAGGACGCCGTGAAGCTGGCCGCCCTGTGGCCGCGGCAGGCGCCGCCGCTGTTGACCGTGGAATTGGCGATCGAGTGGACCGGCAACGCAACGCTCCCGGACCTGGTCGGGGAGTGGCTCGCCCGGCATGAAGGGCGGGTCTAGGCATCCGTCGACGGGAGAGGCAATCCGATGGTCCGACGCGAGCCGCTGCACAGTCGTTTCCTGGTGATCGGTTCTGGCATTGCCGGCTTGCAGTACGCGCTGCTGGCCGCCCGGCACGGGTCGGTGAGGGTCGCGACGAAGAAGGAGTCGTCGGAGAGCGCCACGAACTACGCGCAGGGCGGGATCGCGGCGGTGCTTTCCCCTCTCGACCAGTACGAGCTGCACGTCGCCGACACCATGAAGGCCGGCGATGGCCTGTGCCGCGAAAAGCTCGTGCGCGCGATGGTGGAGGCCGCGCCGCGCCTGATCGAACGACTCGCGGCCGTCGGGGTCTGCTTCACGCGCCAGACGGCGGCGGCGGACGCGCCGTTGGCGCTCGGACGCGAGGGCGGGCATTCACGGCATCGGATCGTGCACGCTCAGGACCTGACCGGGCGAGAGATCGAGGCCCGGCTGCTGGGGGCCTGCCAGGATCATCCGGACATCGACATCCGCGAAAACCACCTCGGCCTGGACCTGATCCGGGGCCGCGCGCCGGGACCGGACGGGCAGATCAGCGAGCGGGTCGTCGGCTGCTGGGTCCTCGACCGGCGGACGCTGCGGCGGCAGGCGTGGCTGGCCGACGTCGTCGTGCTGGCCACGGGAGGCTGCGGGAAGGTCTATTCCTACACGTCGAACCCCGACATCGCCACGGGGGACGGGCTGGCCATGGCCTTCCGCGCGGGCGCGACCCTCGCGAACCTCGAGTTCGTCCAGTTCCACCCGACGTGTCTCTATCACCCGGCGGCCAAGAGCTTTCTGATCTCCGAAGCGGTGCGCGGGGAGGGAGCCCATCTGATCAACGGGCGGGGCGTGCGCTTCATGGAGGGCGCGCATCCGCTGGGGGATCTGGCGCCCCGGGACGTCGTCGCGCGGGGCATCGACCAGGAGATGAAGGCCACGGGCGAGCGTTGCGTCTACCTCGACTTGCGGCACCTCGAGCGGCGGCGCGTCGAGGCGCGATTTCCGCACCTGGTCGCCACTTGCCGGCGCTTCGGCATCGACATGGCGGGCGAGCCGGTCCCGGTGGTGCCGGCGGCCCACTACATGTGCGGCGGCGTGCGCACGGACGAGCACGGGCGCACCGACGTGCCGGGTCTGTACGCGATCGGGGAGGTCGCCTGCACGGGCGTGCACGGCGCCAATCGGCTCGCCAGCAACTCCCTGTTGGAAGCGGTCTATTTCGCGGAACGCGCGGCCGCGGCGGGCGCGGTCGAACCCTCGCCTGGCCTGGCCGATGGCGCGCTCGGCCCACTGGTGGAGGAAGAGGCGGGATTGCCCGGACACGGTCCGGAGCACGTCGTGCTCGAGCACGACTGGGACACGGTGCGGCGGGTGATGTGGGACTACGTGGGGATCGTGCGCAGCCGCGAGCGCCTGGACATCGCGCTGTCCCGCGTGCGGGCCATCAGGCGCACCGTGGAGGGAATCTACCGCGCGTCGTCTCCCAGCGCGGAGCTGGCGGAGCTGCGCAACATATCCTTGGTGGCGGAGCTGATCGTGCTCTGCGCGCGGGCCAGGCACGAGAGCCGCGGCCTGCACTGGACGGTCGATTATCCCGACAAGTTGCCGGGGACGCCGCGCAACACGCTCGTCGGCGGGCGCCGCGGCCTGCGCGCGAGCGAGGCGGCGCGGCCGGGGAATCCATGAGTTGGTTCACGACCGCGTTCGGGCCGCATTATCCGGTGCTCTACGCGCATCGGGACGCGGCGGAGGCGCGGCGGGCCGTCGCCGCCGTGACCGCGCTGGCGCCGCTGGGCGCGGGGCCGGTCCTGGATCTGGGTTGCGGCGCGGGACGCCATTTGGCGACGCTGGCCGAGGCGGGTGTCAGGGTGCTGGGACTGGACCTCTCGGCGTCGCTCGTGCGCCAGGCGGCGCGGGAGAGCGAGGGATTGCTCCCGGCGCCCTGGTTGACGCGCGGCGACATGCGCCAACTGCCGCTCTGCTGCGGCAGCTTCACGGCCGTTCTGTCGCTGTTCACCGCCTTCGGTTACTTCGGCGCCCTGCCGGCGCACGACGGGGTCGTGGCGGAGATCTCCCGCGTGCTGAGGCCAGGCGGGCACTGGTTCCTGGATTACCTGAATTGCGCCGAGGTCCGGGCGCAGCTGCGCGGGCAGCGGGCAGTGCGCCGGCAGCGGCGGGCAGGCCCGCTCGTGATCCGCGAGACGCGACGCCTGCGGGGCCCGCAGGTCATCAAGAGCGTCGAGCTGCGGCCGGCGGCGGGCGGTGAGCGCGAGGCGCAGGCGCTGGGCGTGCCGGCCGCGGGGCTGCGCTATGTCGAAGAGGTGGCGCTGTTCGAGATCGAGGAGCTGGACCAGCTCTGCGCCCGCCACGCGTTGCGACGCGTGGCGGAGGCGGGAGGCTACGGCCACGAAGCGCTGAGCGCCGCGTCCGCGCGCTGGCTGCTGGCATATCGGCGTCTGGAGCCGGAGGAGGAAGCCCGGTGAACGCTCCCTTGCGCGGACAGCCGCTCGCCCGGGACGCCAGCTTCGCGCCGCTCGTGCGAACCTGGCTGGGTTCGGATGGCGGCGGGTCGCACGCGGCGGCGCACTGTCGCGCCTTTCTGGCGGCGCAGGGAGCAGTGGCGCCCGCCGCGGCGTGGGCCGACGCGGGCTGGCGCGAGCCGTGGCTGGCTCAACTGCTGGACGATCTGCCGGACGCGGCAGCGCGCGCGCGCGCCCGGCAGGCCGTGGCGGCGCTGGCGGCCGGGCGCGCGGACGTCGTGGTCACCGGACAGCAGCCGGGCTTCCTGGGCGGTCCGCTGCTGGCGCTGTGGAAGGCGGCGGCGGCCGTGGCGGCCGCGCAGGAGCGTTCCCGGCGGGGGCGCCTCACGGTGCCCCTGTTCTGGTTCGGCGACGACGATGACGATCGCGTCGAGGCGTTCGCGCCGTGGCTCTGGGATCCGCGCCGGGCCGCGTTCCTGCGGGCGCCCGCGCCGGCGGGAGCCGCGGATCAGATGGTGGGGGCGGCGCGCGCCGACGAGTGGGGTCGCGCGGAACTGGCTTGGCTGAGCGAGCGCGCTCGCTTCAGCGAGCCGGCCGACACGTTGGCGCGCCTTTGGACCGAGGGCATGCGGGAAGGCCTGTCGTGGGGGAGGATCCAGCGGCGGGCGCTGCTGGCGGTCTTCGCGCCGCAGACCCTGCTGGCGGTCTCGGGCCGCGACGCGGGGCTGCACGGGTTGGCGGCCCCGCTGTACGCGGACATCTGGCGGCGGCGGGAAGAACTGGCCGCGGCGGCGCGGCGGCGCGGGCGCGAGCTGCAGGCGGCGGGAGGTCATGCCCAGATCGCGCCGGCGAGCCTCGAAAGGCCGCTGCACGTCGAGCAGCAAGGGCGGCGCGTGACGTTGACGGTGGAGGCGCTGAGTCTGCCGCATGGCCCGCCGGCCGCCGTTCTGCGGCCGGGCGTCATGCTGAGGGCGGTGGTGCAGGACTGGCTCCTGCGCCCGGCCGCGGTGGTGGTGGGCCCGGGAGAAGTGGCTTATCTTAAGCAGCTCGAAGGAGTTTACGAGCTCCTGGGCGTGCCTCGCTCGCCGCTTTTGCCCAGGCTGTTCGCCGTGCTGGCGCCTGAAGGGGAAGCGGCGCGCGTGGCGGCGGGCGAGGCTGACGCGCCCGCCGGGCCAGCGGGATGGGAAGACGCCGCGCGCTCCGTCGTGGCGGTGGCGGGCACCGCGCTGGCCGAGGCGCTGCGCCGGCGGCTGGGCCTGTCGGCAGTCGCGGCCCGGCGTGCGGCCGCGCCGGAGCTGGCGCGCTGGGAAGCCGGCGTGGCTCAACTGCTGGCGCGGCAGGCGGACCGCCTGACGCGGGAAGCCCCGGCGGTAGCCCCGTGGGTGCGTCCGTTCGGGCGTTTGCAGGAACGCACGCTCGCCTCGCATTGGGCCAGCGCGCTGTGGGGAACGGAAGTGACGCGGCTGGCGCTGGCGGCGGCCGCCGCGCAGCTTGGCGGCATGGACGATCTGCGTTGGCAGGTGCTGACGGTCGCCGCGCCATAAGGCAACGGCGACGGAGCGGAGGTCAGGTTCTTGAAAACGGCCAGCGCGGATCTGCTGTGCATCGCGCCGCACCCCGACGACGCGGAAATTGGGCTGGGCGCGACGCTGCGCCTGCTGGCGGATCGCGGGCGGCGGGTCTGGGCCTGCGACCTGACGCGGGGGGAACTGGGATCCAACGGCACTCCCGCCGAGCGATGGGCGGAAGCGCAGGAGGCGGCGGCGCGGCTGGGGCTCGCGGGCCGGCTGCAACTGGAGCTGCCCGATGGATTCATCAACGCGCACGACCCGGCGCAGATCGCGGCCACGACGGCCGTGATCCGGCTGGTGAGGCCCCGCTGGATCGTCACGGCGCCGGCGCCGGTGCGTCATCCGGATCACCTGGCGACGCCGCTGCTGGTGAAGAAGGCCGCGTTCATGGCGCGGCTGACGCGCGTTTCCCCGCCGCGGCCGGCTGGTCGCGCCTGGCCGGCGGCCTGGCCCGAAGGGGATCCGGCGCGCCCGTGGCGTTGCGAAGCGATCTTCGAGGTCTGCCCGCCCGGACGGACGCCGTCGCTGCTCTTCGAGGTCACGAGCGCCTGGACGGCGAAGATGGAGGCGCTGGCGTGCTACCGCAGCCAGTTCGAAGCGGCGGAGGGACGGCGGCCGACCCTGATCAACGACGCGGCCTTTCTCGCGCAGGTCGAGCGCGTGGCCCGGCATTGGGGGTTCCGCGCGGGCGTGGAACTGGCCGAAGCGCTGCGGGGCGACGCGGCGCCTCTGCTGGGGGATCTGCCGCCGGATCGCTGGACATGAGCCGGCTGCCCGTGATCGGCATCACCTGCTACCCGAGCGCGGGCGGGAGCGGAGTCATCGCCAGCGAGCTGGGCGTTCGCCTCGCGCGCAGCGGTTGCGAGGTGCACTTCATCGCCAGCTCCCTGCCGTTGCGGCTGAGGCGTTTCGACCGCAACATCTTCTTTCACAAGGTGGAGAGCGCGTCCTATCCCGTCTTCCTGGGGGATCCTTACACGCTCGCGCTGGCCACGATGATGAGCGAGGTGGCGCGCCGGCACGACCTCGACATCCTGCACGTGCATTACGCGATCCCGCACGCCGCGGCGGGCTTCCTCGCGCGCGAGATGACGGGAGGGCGCCTGCGGTTGGTCACGACCCTGCACGGCACCGACGTCACGCTGGTCGGGCAGGAGCCCTCCTTTCTGCCGATCATCCGTTTCCTCATCCAGCGCAGCGACGCGGTCACGGCGGTCAGCCGCTTCTTGCAGGAGGAGACGGCGCGCGTGTTCGCTCCGGGCCGCGCGGTCGAGGTCATACCCAATTTCGTGGACACCAGACTGTTCCGGCCGCGGCCGGATCCGCGGCTGCGCGCCCAATTCGCCGCGCCGCAGGAAAGGCTGCTGATCCACGCGTCCAACTTCCGCGCCGTGAAGAACGTGCCGGCGGTCATCGAGGTGTTCGCGCTAGTCGCGGCCGCCCTGCCGGCGCGCCTGCTGCTGATCGGCGACGGGCCGGAGCTGCCGCTGGCGCACGATCTGGCGGCGCGCCGCGGTGTGGCCGCTCGCGTGCGGACCCTGGGGCAGGTCGAGAACATGGCGCAGATCCTGCCGCTGGGCGATCTCACGCTGCTGCCGTCGCTGCACGAGTCGTTCGGGCTGGTCGCGCTCGAGTCCATGTCGTGCGGCACGCCGGTCATCGCGACCAACCGCGGCGGAACTGGTGAATACATCGAGAACGGGCACAACAGCTTCCTGTGCGACCCCCAGGACGTCGTGGGGATGACGGAAGTGGCGCTGCGGGTGTTGCGCGACGAACCCGCGCGACGACACATGGCCGAGGAAGGCCGGCGCGACGTCACCAGCCGCTTCGACGAGCGGTGTGTGATGCGGCAGTATCTGGCCCTGTACGAGCGGGTGATGAAGGAGCCGACGGCGGACGCGGCGACGGGCGCGCCGGCGTGAAGGGGCGGCCCGTGGGTTGACAGCGCCGCCCGCGCTCGCCACAATGAGGAGCAAGGAACGGGCGGGGGCGGAGGGCGGCGGCATGACGGAACAGGGGCAGTTGCTGCAGAAGCTCCAGGCGCTGGCCGGGTCCAGGGGCAAATACCGGGCCGAGGCGTATCTTTTCGTGCTGAACGCGCTGGAACGCGCCTATGAATTGGCCGATCGGCGCGGGCACGTGACCGGTCCCGAATTGCTCGAGGGAATCCGCCGGCTGGGGCGCGAGCACTTCGGACCCTTGGCCAGGGATGTCTTCAACGCGTGGGGCGTGTCGACGACCCTTGATTTTGGGCACGTGGTCTTCCACCTGGTGGAGGCGGGCTTGTTGCAGAAGACGCCGGAAGACACGCTCGCGGATTTCGCCGATCGTTACGATTTCCAGCAGGTCTTCGAGGACGGCTACTTCAGCAGCCGGTCCTGACCGCGCGGCCGTGGGCGTGGCGGAAAGGGAACTTTCGCCGGCGCCGCGGGTTGAGCAGCAGCCGCCGTCATCTCGAGCGAGGGATGAGAGCAGGAAGGAGCCTGCATGATCGGACCATCCTTCCTGGCCGCGTTCACGGCCGGGGATGCCTTCTCCCTGATCGGCAAGTCCACGTTTTTCGGCAAGCTCGTCATGCTGTCGCTGTTCGGCATCTCGGTCTGCTCATGGGCCGTGATGGCGGAGAAGGCGAGGCGACTCTGGCGAATCCGCGCCGGCCACGCCGAATTCTGGCGCTTGTGGGACGATTGGACCGCGGGCCGACTCAGCGGCGGGGAGTTGCAGAAGTGGTGCCGCGGCCATCGCCATCTGCCGCTGGCGGTGATGGCGTGTGAAATGGAAGGGGCCGCGACGGTGCCGACCGTGCGCCGCGCGGCCGAGCGGGTGATCTACGCCGAGGTGGAGACCCTCGAGCGCTATCTGATGCTGCTGTCGACGGCGGTGTCGATCTCGCCGTTTTTGGGCCTGATCGGCACGGTCTGGGGCATCATGACCGCGTTCTGGGAGATGGCGTCGGTGCGCAGCGCCAACCTCCTGGTGGTGGCTCCGGGCATCGCCGAAGCGCTGATCACGACGGTCATGGGCCTGGCGGCGGCCATCCCGGCCGTCGTGTTCTACAATCTGTTCGTGCGCAAGATCGACCTGGTGGCCAACGAGATGGAGCGGCTGCGCACGCTGGTGGAAGAGCGCGTCGGCGCGGCGGCGCCGACGCCGGCGCCGGCGCGGCGGCCGGAGACGCACGAACGGGAGCGGATACCATGAGCCGCCGCGGTAGCTATCGCCGCCTTACCGAGATCAACATCACGTCCCTGGTGGACGTGATGATGTGCCTGTTGATCATCTTCATGATCACCGCGCCTTTGATCCAGGGGGGCGTGGAGATCAACCTGCCGGAGGCCCCGACGCGGGAAATCGTGGTGGAGGAGGGGCCGGTCGTCTCCATCACCGAGAAGCGCCAGATCTATTTCGACGAGGCGGTCGTCACGCTGGAAGAACTGCGCCAGCGCTTGGCACCCATGCGGGGGCACAAGGAGCTGCCGATTTACCTGCGCGCGGACGCGGAACTGCCGTACGGTTTCGTCCTGAAGGTCATGGCCACGATCGAGAAAGAGGGTTTCACCAATCTGAGCCTCATGGCCGAACAGGAGAGTTGACGGGAGGGACGGCGTGCTGCGGGTCCTGCCTTGGTCGCTGCTGGGACATGTCCTGGTGTTGGGCCTGTTTGCCGTCGTCGGCGGGCAAGTGTCGCCGCCGCCCGTGGACGCCCGCCACGCGATCAGGGTGCGCCTGGGCGGGCCGACCGGCTCGACCGCCGGCCGAGCGGGAGCCGGGACGCTGGCGCCCGCCGCCCGCCCGCCCAAGAGCACGCCGGCGGCGCCGCCCCCGGCGGCGCCCGGCACGCGGAAAGTGCCGCGACAGGAGCAGAGCAAGCGCCAGGAGCCGCCGAAGCGACAGACGCCCGCCGGCGCGAAGGGGCGGGCGCCGGACCCGGGCGAGGTCAAGCCGAAGAACGCGGCCAGCGAGGGTGTGGCGGGGGGGCAGGCGGGGGGAACCGGCGCGACGTTGCCGGGCGGAAGCAGGGGCGCGGCGGCGGGCGGCACGGACCAGCCCTTCCCGTTCGCGTGGTATCTGACGCTCGTCGAGGGGCAGGTGAGCCGCAACTGGAACCCCGCGCAGCTGGGTTTCGGCACGCAGGCCCAGCGACGGGCCGTCGTGCATTTCGTGATCCTGAGCGACGGCACGATCACGGAGGCGCGGGTGCGTGAGACGTCGGGCGTCTCGGTGTTCGATCGCGAAGCGCTGCGCGCCGTGGCGGCCGCCAATCCCCTGCCGCCGCTGCCGCGCGGTTTCCCGGCCCGCTCGCTGGGCGTCAGTTTCATCTTCACGCTGAGGTCATCGCCTTGAGACGAATTTCACCCGCCATCAGCCACGCGGCCCTCGCCCTCGTGCCGATCGCGCTGCTCTTGTGCACGCAGGCGCACGCTCAATCCGACGTCGTGCTCCAGGCGGAGCAGACCGCGACGCGCAAGCTGGACATCCGCGTGGATCGGGTCGCCGCGCCCGCGGGGGGAGCCGCCGCGGCCGCCGACCTGGTCGGGCGCGTGATCGTGGCCGATCTGCGCAACAGCGGCTTTTTCCGGGTTGGCGGCGCGCTGGCCGGCGAGGGCGAGGACCTTCCGTTCAGTTTCGCAATCACGGGCGAGTTGGCGGGGGATCCGCCCGCGACGGGCGGGGGCGGCGCGCCCTCCTTGACGCTGCGTCTGCAGGCGATGCCGGGCGGGGAGATGGTTCTGGGCAAGCGCTATGCTCCCGCGAGCGGACAGTTGCGCGCGACGGCGCACCACTTCGTCGACGAGATCGTGAGGCTGTTGACCGGGGAATCCGGCGTCAACCTGACGCGAATCGTCTTCTCCCGCGGGCAGGGCGATCGCCGCGACCTGTGGGTCGTCGATTACGACGGCGAGAACCTGGCCAGGCTCACGGCCAACCGGACGCTGAATCTGTGCCCGAGCTGGTCGCCCGACGGCCAGCACATCGCGTTCACGTCCTACGCGGCGGGCCAGCAGGGGGTTTTCCTGCTGGAGACGAAGAGCGGCAAGGTCAGGCGCGTCATCGCGGCCGCCGGGCTGAACCTCGGCCCGGTGTGGCATCCCCAGCAGCAGGAACTGCTGCTATCCCTGTCCAAGGACGGCGATCCGGAGATCTACCGGATCGACTTGCAGGGAAGGGTGTTGCGGCGGCTCACCATGTCGCCGGCCATCGAGATCGGGCCGGACTGGTCGCCCAACGGGCGGGACCTGGTTTTTACGAGTGACAGAACGGGTTCGCCCCAGCTATACGTCATGGACGGGGACGGCGCGGCGCGCAGCCGCCTGACTTACGAAGGCGAATACAACGACGCGGGGGTCTGGTCGCCCAACGGCGAGCAGGTCGCCTACGTGACCCGTATCGGCAATCGCACGTTCTTGGTGTTGATTTCCTCGGGCGGGGAAAACCGGCGGCTCTTGACCGACGAGAGCTGGCGCCACGCCGAGGACCCCAGTTGGGCTCCGGACGGCCGGCATCTGGTATTCTCGTCCGACCGTTCCGGGGTGTTCAAGTTGTACGTGTTGGACGTGGTCGACGGGACATGGCGGCAGTTGACCGCGGGACGTGAAGAGGACATCACGCCGTCGTGGTCGCGATAAGCTGTTTTTTCCGGTACAGTGTGGCGTGGCTTGTCCGGTCGCGATAGGCCGGCGGCCGGTGAGAAAGGAGACGATGATGAAAGGGTTCCGCAGGTGGATGCTTCTGGCGATGTCGCTGACGCTGGGTGTCGTGCTGGCCGCAGGCTGCGGCAAGAAGCCGCAGGTCGTCACGGAAACGCCGCCGCCCCAGACCGAGGTGCAGCCGGAGCCGTCGGCGCCCGTCGAGCCGACGCCGGCGCCGGCGCCGACCATCGACTACGCCGACCTCGCGCCCGGCGAGTATGGGATCGAGGACGTGTTCTTTGCGTATGACGTCTCCACGCTCACCGAGGCGGCGATGGCCGTCCTGGACAAGAACGCGCGCATCATGAACGAGCATCCGCAGGTCAACTACTTGGTGGAAGGGCATTGCGACGAGCGCGGCACCATCGAGTACAATCTGGCTTTGGGTGAGAAGCGCGCCAAGTCGGTCGTGAACTACCTCGTGTCGCTGGGCGTGGCGCCCGCGCGGTTGCGTGTCGTGTCCTACGGCGAGGAGCACCCCTTCACGCAGGGGCATGACGAGTCGGCCTGGGCGGCGAATCGGCGCGCGCATTTCGCCAAACCGTAAGCCCGCGGGAGGGACTGGGCCAATGAAGCGGCGAAGCTGGTTCCTGTGGGCGGGCATGCTCTGCCTTGGCGGCTGCGCGCCGCAGTTTGATCGCATCGAGGAGAGCGTGCTGCGGAACGGGTTGGCGATCGAGGCGATCGATCGCGAGCAGGCGCTGCAAAAACAGCAACTGGACGAGATCCTCGCCGTGCTGCGTCTCGGGCAGGATGCGGGCAGGCAGGTCGATGCCCGCGGCTCGGCCAAGGTCGGGCAGCTGGCGCAGCAGATCGATCAGCTCATGCAGAAGCTGGACGACAACGCCGCCTTCATGCGCAATCTCTCGGCGCGGGTCGATCTGCTGGCGACCCGCGCCGGCGTGCCGGAATTGCCCGCGCTGACCCCGGGGCCGGGCGCGGGCGCGACCGCGGGCGGCGCCGAAGCGTCGCTCTCGGAGGAGGGCAGGGTCATCTTTCAGACGGCCTTGCGCGACCGCAGCCGCGGCAACGATGATCTGGCCCGGCAGGGCTTCCAAGAGTTCCTGAGCCGCTATCCGCAGTCCGAATTGGCCGACGACGCGACGTATTGGCTGGCGGAGATCAACTATGCCGCCGGCGCCTATGCGCCGGCGCTCGACGGTTTTCATGATTTGCTGGCGCGTTACCCCTCCACCGAGTTGGCGGCCGCGGTGCTGCTCAAGACCGGATACTGTCAGCTGGCGCTGGGTCAGGATCAGGCCGGCCGCCAGACTCTGCAGCAGCTCATCGCCGCGCATCCCGGTTCCGAAGAAGCCGCCTTGGCCCGCGACCGTCTCCATCAGGATCGTTGAGTGCGTTTTCGCGCGAAGGAGCCATCGTGCCGAAATGCCGAGTGTTGAAACAGGCCCGGATGCTGGAGCATGTCTTTCGGCCGGTCGAAATCGCCGAGATCGACGGCGCCTATCATGCCTTCATCGTGCGCTACAGCGGCGACTACGTCACGCATCACCACCAGGCCGACGAGTTCATCTACATTCTCGAGGGCTTGATCCTGATGGAAATGGGCGAAGAGCAGATCGAAGTGCGCCAGGGGGAGGGCATCCTGGTGCCGGCGGGCACGCCGCATCGCGCGCGCTGCCGGAACATGGCGCTGGCTCTCGTCGTGGAGAAGAAGGGGCTGCAGCACGAGCGCGACGCGCGCTGAGCGCGCCGAGGGCCGATCTCAGCCCGCCGGTTCGCCGGCGGCGCGTTCCAGGCACTGCTCGATCCAGAGCACCGTGTCCCGACATCCGATGTAGAGCGGCGTTCGCTCGTGCAGGGCGCGAGGCGGGATGTCGAGAATCGCTCGACGCCCGTCGCTCGCGTAGCCGCCGGCCTGCTCGACGATGAAGGCGAGCGGATTCGCCTCGTACATTAGGCGCAGCTTCCCCTGCGGATGCCTTCGCGAACCGGGATACAGATAGACGCCGCCGTGGAGCAGGTTCCGGTGGAAGTCGGCCACCAGGGAGCCGATGTACCGCGCGGCCATCCGCGTTTCGGCTTGGCCGGCGCGGCCGTGCTTGAGCTGACGCACGATTTCGCGCACGGCCGGGCCCCAGTCGGGTTCATTGCCTTCGTTCGTCGAGTACACGGTGGCGCTGAAGGGGATGCGGATGTTCGCGTGGCTGAGCAGGAATTCGCCGATGCCGGGGTCCAGCGTGAAGCCGTGTACGCCGTATCCCGTGGTGTAGACGAACATGGTGGACGAGCCGTAAATGACGTAACCGGCCGCGGCGAGGTTCCGCCCGGGTTGGAGCAGATCCTGGGACGAGACGCGGTCGCGGGGCGAAAGGCGCCGGGAAATGGAGAAGATGGTGCCGACGCTGACGTTCGCGTCGATGTTGCTGGAGCCGTCGAGCGGGTCGAACAGCACCAGGTAGCGCCCGCTGCCCTCGGCGGGCGCGATGAAAACGGGATCTTCGTTTTCCTCCGAGGCGAGGGCGCAGACCTGTCCGCGTTTGCCAACGCAGCGCATGAACGTGCGGTTCGCGTACTCGTCCAACTTCTTGACGGCCTCGCCCTGCACATTCTGCGCGCCGGTGTCGCCCAGGATGTCGACGAGGCCGGCGCGGCTGACCTCGCGCGCCACGATCTTGGCGGCGAAGGTGATGTCGTTGAGCAGGCTGGTGAAATCGCCGCTGGCGCTGGGGTGAAGCCGCTGCATCTCGAGGATGTGCGACTCCACGGTCGTCAAGTTCGCGCCCGGTTCCCAGGTCATGCGCGTCTCCTCCGTCCCCGGCGGGGATTTCAGCGCCGAGCACGCCGCAGTCTAGCACCGGCCTAAAGCGGGCGCGACCTCGTTCCCTGCCGGCAAGTTGCCGTTGCCATCTCCCGCTCGGCGGCGCATCTTCGTCGGTGCACTGTGAGCGCGCAAGCAGTACGGGAGCGTTCCCGGCGCGGGGAGCGCGGTCTCCGGAAGGAGGAGCGATGGATAACGCAGTCGTCAGGCCGCCCAGTCCACGCAACGAGCCCATCAGGGGTTACTTGCCCGGTTCGCCGGAGAAGGCCGAATTGAAGGCGGCCTTGCAGCGGCTTGCCGGGGAAACCGTCGAAATCCCGCTGTGGATCGGCGGCCAGCCGGTGCGGACGGGGAACCTGGGGGATTGCCGGATGCCGCACGACCACCGGCATCTGCTCGGGAGATACCACAAGGCCGGGGGCAAGGAAGCGCGCGCGGCGGTGCGCGCGGCCCTGAAGGCGCGACGCGACTGGGCCGCGACCCCGTGGGAGGCGCGCGCGGCCATTCTGCTGCGGGCGGCCGATCTGCTGGCCGGGCGCTGGCGCGCCACGCTGAACGCCGCCACCATGCTGGGGCAGAGCAAGACCGTGTTCCAGGCCGAAATCGACGCGGCGTGCGAGCTGATCGATTTCTGGCGCTTCAACGTGCACTTCGCGCAACAGATCATGAGCGAGCAGCCGGAGTCGGCGCCGGGTTGCTGGAACCTTCTCGAGCAGAGACCGCTGGACGGCTTCGTCTTCGCCGTCACGCCGTTCAATTTCACGTCGATCGCGGGCAACCTGCCGACGGCGCCGGCCCTGATGGGGAACACCGTGGTGTGGAAGCCCGCTTCGAGCGCGGTCTATGCGGCTCATTTCATCATGGAAATTCTGCGCGAGGCGGGGTTGCCCGACGGCGTGATCAATCTCGTGCCGGGGAGCGGACGGGACGTGGGGGATCCCATTTTGGCGAGCCCGGAGCTGGCTGGCGTCCACTTCACGGGCAGCACGCCGGTGTTCCAGGGCATGTGGGCCACGGTGGGCGCGAACATCGGGCGCTATGGCTGCTACCCGCGCATCGTGGGCGAAACGGGCGGCAAGGACTTCGTCTTCGCCCACGCGTCCGCGGACGTGGAGGCGCTCGTGACCGCGCTCGTGCGGGGCGCGTTCGAGTATCAGGGGCAAAAATGCTCGGCGGCGAGTCGAGCCTACATCCCGGACACGCTGTGGAAGAGCGTGAAGGAACAACTCGTGGCGGCGGTGTCGTCGATCCGCATGGGGGACGTGACGGACTTCCGGACATTCATGGGAGCGGTCATCGACGGCGCCGCGTTCGAGACGATAAGCGGTTACGTGCGCGAAGCGCGCAAGGCGCGCGGGCAGGCCCGCATCCTGTGCGGCGGCGGGAGCGACGGAACGCGGGGCTGGTTCATCGAGCCGACCGTCATCGAGGCGCGCGATCCCGCCTATCGCACGATGCGCGAGGAGATCTTCGGCCCCGTGCTCACGATTCATGTCTATCCGGAGCGGGACTTCGTGCCGACTCTCCGGCTTTGCGACGCGACCGCGGCTTATGCGTTGACCGGCGCCGTGTTCGCGCGCGATCGGGCAGCCATCTTGACGGCGAGCCGCGAGCTGACGGGCACGGCCGGCAATTTCTACATCAACGACAAACCGACCGGCGCCGTCGTGGGACAGCAGCCCTTCGGCGGCAGCAGGGCCTCGGGCACCAACGACAAGGCCGGTTCGCGCTTGAACCTGCTGCGGTGGACGTCGCCGCGCACGATCAAGGAGACCTTCGATCCGCCGCGCGACTACCGCTACGCGTACATGCTGGAGAAATGAGGCGGGTGGTGCCGGAGGTCGGACTTGAACCGACACGTCCCAGAGGGACACGGGATTTTGAGTCCCGCGCGTCTACCAGTTTCACCACTCCGGCACCCAGCGTGGGCAGGATGTTAGCTGGGACCGGCATCCCTGTCAAGGCGGTGTGCCGGCGGCGGTTGACACGCGGAGGGGACCGGTTCATATTAGACTTCTGATCGGCTCTGGGGTGGGGCCATAGCTCAGTTTGGGAGAGCGCATGACTGGCAGTCATGAGGTCAGGGGTTCGATCCCCCTTGGCTCCACCACCGTCCACTCGAGCGAATGCGCCGTTGCATTGATCCATTGAAGGCATGTCGATAAGGCCAATCGGAACGGTGACCTCCGGTCGCGGCGTTTTGTGCCTTGCGCAAGGGCTCGCAATCGGCTGAGCGCGCCGCGCGCCGTGGGAGGTCCGGGAGGAACAGACGTGCGCGTCGATCGCTGGATCAGGAAGCTCCTGCCGCGCGAAGACCAATTTCTGGCGCTGTTCGTGCAGGACGTCGAAAACATCGCCGAGGCCTGTCAAGTTCTGTGCGCTCTTTTCGCCGCCCCCGAGGATGCCGAGCGCGCGCGGCTGGCTTCGCGCATCGAGGATCTCGAGCATCGCGGCGACGAGATCACGCACACGATCTACCGCGAGTTGTCGCGCACGTTCATCACGCCGCTGGACCGCGAAGACATCAGCACGCTGGCCACGGCCCTGGACAACATCGTGGATCTCGTGGACCGCGCGGCGACCTGCACGCAGCTGTACGACATCACGTTCTTCGGCGAGCCGGAACGCGATCTCGCGGCGATCATCGAGAAAGCCGTCATGGAATTGAAGAAGGCGATCCCCTTGCTGCACGACCTGCGGCACGCCGACCGCATCCGGGAGGCCTGCGTCCGCGTGAACGCCTACGAGAATCAGGCGGATGAAATCTGCCATCGCGCGCTGGGGCGCCTGTTCCGCGAGGAGAAGGACCCCATCCGCCTGATCAAGACCCGCGAACTGCTGGCCATGCTCGAAGCGGCCACCGACCGCTGCGAAGACGCCGCCGTGCTGTTGGAAACCGTGCTCGTGAAGCAGGCCTGACATGCTGGCGCTCGCGGTCGTCATCATCATCATCGCGCTGGTTTTCGACTATGTGAACGGCTTCCACGACGCCGCGAATTCCATCGCGACGGTGGTGTCCACCCGCGTGCTGACCCCTGGGCGCGCGGTCGTGTGGGCGGCCTTCTTCAACTTCGTCGCGGCGTTCGGTTTCGGCACTCACGTCGCCAAAACCATGGGACGGGGCCTCGTGCACCTGGACGCCGTCACGCCCGAGGTGATTTTGGCGGGGCTGTTGGGCGCGATCGCCTGGGACCTGATCACGTGGTGGTACGGCTTGCCGACGAGCAGCAGCCACGCGCTGATCGGAGGGTACGCGGGCGCGGCGGCGACGCACGCCGGATTGGGCGCGATCGTGTGGTCGGGCTGGATGAAGCCGGTGCTCTTCATCGTTGTCGCCCCGCTGCTGGGCCTTGTGCTGGGGTTTCTGTTCATGCTGGGCATCAATTGGATCTGTCGGCGCCAGACTCCAAGGCGCGTGGACAAACTTTTTCGCCGCTTGCAGCTGTTTTCGGCGGCGGTCTACAGCCTCGGGCACGGCACCAACGACGCGCAGAAGACGATGGGCATCATCGCGGGAGTCCTGTACACATCCGGTCTGACGCACGAGTTCAGCATTCCCATGTGGGTCGTCCTGGCCTGCCACGCGGCCATGGCGCTGGGCACGCTGTCGGGGGGCTGGCGCATCGTGCGCACGATGGGCATGCGCATCACGGAGCTGCGGCCCGTCGACGGCTTCGCGGCGGAAACGGCGGGCGCGATCACGCTCCTGGGTACCGCTCGGCTGGGCATTCCGGTCTCCACGACCCACACCATTACCGGGGCGATCATGGGCGTCGGGTCCCTGCGGCGGCTCTCGGCCGTGCGCTGGGGCGTGGCGGCGCGCATCGCGTGGGCGTGGGTCCTGACGATCCCGGCGTCGGCGCTGCTCGCGGCGGCGGCCCTGCTGCTGCTGCGCCTGCCCCGCTGAGGCTTCCCGCCGAGGCGAATATTTCGGGCGTGCCAAGGTTATGTCAGTGGCGTCCGGTCCTTCCCCCGGGTCGCGGACGTCGCCGTCGTGAGGGAGGCCGCCGCGATGTTCGAACTTGGCTTGCTCGTCCTCGTCCTGGCAGGGATTGGTCTGTCCGTGGGCCTGGCCGTCGCCTTGCTGGGCGCAATTTGTCACCTGCTGGCCATCCCCTTCGTGCTGCTGGGCTGGCTGCTGCGCGGGGTGCTGTGGCTGTTGGTGGCCCTGCCCGTGCTCGCGGCGCTGCTGGTCGTGGGCCTGCTCGCGTTGCCGGCCGCGCTGGCGGTTGTCCTGCTGCCCCTGGCGCTGCCGGCGCTCCTCGTCTGGCTCTCGTTTCGACTCCTGAGACGGCGGCGGGCCGGCGCGGCGTAAGGCGCGAAAGCGCTGGTCGTCGGTCACGTCCGGACTTACCATCCGTCTGCTCCGTGCCGACGTTAGGGCTGGGAGGTGCCGCGTGCCGCCGATCGTGGTCGTCTTCGAGGATCATTCCGTGGTGGATTTCCGGCCCTTGGCCTGGAGCCTGCCCCTGTATGAAATCCGCGGCGGCTTGCTGAACCTGCGCGAGCGTTTCGAGCGCGACTTGCCCGAGGTGGGAGGCCAGGCGCGCCTGGGCCTGTTGCCGCGCGGGCTGCTGGCGGCCTTGCAGGAGCTCAACTGTGAGCCCGGCACGGTGGTCGGCGTCGAGGCCTGTCGGGCCGCCGCGCAGCGCGGGGGCGCGCTCTTCGTCAACGCGCGCCTCGGCGCGCTGGCGAGGTTTCCTGGCGCTCTGTGCCGCGCGGCCGCGGGACAGGAGTGGGCGTGGGCGGACGAGGGCGGCCTGCTGGCCTGCGCGCTGGGCCCGGCGCGGGCCGTGGCCTGGCTGGCGGCTTGGGCGGATTGGGAGAAGCGCGCGGCGGCGGCCGGCGTCTGGAGCCGCGACGCGCGGCGGCCGGCGGCGTTCGCGCCGGACCTGGCGGATCTGGGGCCGTGCCCGGTCGATCCGACGGAGGGCCGGCAGCAGGGGGCAGCCTGGAGGGGCCTTTGGGAATTGGTGCCCGGCTTGGGCGAGGCGATCGGCGCGGATTGCGCGCTCACGGCGGCGCAGGCCGGCCTGCCGCCAAGGCGTCCCTTCGGGATCGTGCCCGACCCGGGCGCTTGGCCGGATCAGCCGCCCTGGGCGATGGGGACCACCTTGGCGAAGCTGGCGGGGGGCGCCCGCCCGGACCTGCACGTGCAGGGGGAAGTCTGGATCGGCTCGGAGGCGAGCCTGGCGCCGGGCACGGTGATCGATGGGCAGGCGGGGCCCGTCGTCCTGGATCGCGGCGTGCAAGTGCAGCCGCACTGCTACCTGCAAGGACCGCTGTACATCGGCCCGGCCACGCTGGTGAAGGCAGGCGCGCGGATCTATGGCGAGACCTCCATCGGCGCGGGGTGCCGCGTGGCGGGTGAGATCGCGGAAAGCCTGTTCTTGGACTTCGTGAACAAGCAGCACGAAGGCTTCATCGGGCACGCCGTGCTGGGAGCGTGGGTGAACCTGGGCGCGGGCACGACCTGCAGCGACTTGAAGAACAACTACGGCGCGGTGCGGATCGATTATGGGCTCGGGCCGGTCGACACCGGGTTGCGATTCGTCGGCGTGTCGATGGCGGAGCACGCCAAGAGCGCCATCGGCACCCTGTTCAACACCGGCAGCGTGGTCGGATTCGCCAGCAACGTCTTCGGCGCCGGCTTTCCGCCCAAGACCCTGCCCAACTACACGTGGGGCGACCCGGCGGGTGCTCCCTACGATGCGAAAAGGGCGGCCGCTGTCGCCGCCACGGTCATGGCCCGCCGCGGGTGCCGTTTCCTGCCGGCGCACGAGCGACTCTTCCTGGACCTGGCGCGCTCGGACTAGACCGCGCAACTTGCCCGCTGGCGGCGGATGCAGGCGCGGAATTGCATGCCGCTTCCCCATCTTCCACGGGGAGGCGGCGCGTTTCTCCTCGGCAAATGGCCGTCTGCCACGCCCGCTGGCCCGTACGGGCCCGCGACGCGGTTGGCACGCGCCTTGATACCGCGCATGGCACAAGTCTCCTGCGCTGTGCGCGAACTGTCCCGCGAATGCTTACACTCTCCGTGTGGTAGGCTTCTCTCGTGGGGCACGCGGCGGCAGTGGGGGACTTCTCCTTTTCCCCAGCCATGCATTGACGCGCCCAGTTCGCCGGTGATAGCCTGCGCCGGCAGCAGGGGCGTGGCGCCCGGTGGCCGGGTTGCCCGCCGCACTACCCCGAGGAGATGGAGGCGACGATGAAGGAAGCCCTCGGCATGATCGAAACCCGCGGTTTCGTGGCCATGGTCGAGGCCAGTGACGCGATGGTCAAGGCAGCCAACGTGCAGCTGGTGGGCTACGAGAAGATTGGGGGCGGGTTCGTGACCGCCATCGTGCGCGGCGACGTCGCGGCCGTGAAGGCGGCGACGGACGCGGGTGCCGCCGCGGCCGGCAAAGTGGGCGAACTCGTCAGCGTGCACGTCATTCCGAGGCCGCACGGGAATTTGCAGGAAGTGCTGCCCATCGGGGGCGTGGCGGACGAGTAGGAGGGAACGTGCAGCTGGCGCAGGTGGTTGGCACGGTCGTCGCGACCCGGAAGGATCCGAAGCTGGGCGGTGCGAAACTGCTTTTGGTGGAGAATTGCGAACTCGACGGCCGCGGCAAGGGCGTCTTTCTCGTGGCCGTCGACGCCGTGGGCGCCGGCGAGGGTGAGCTGGTGCTGTATGCGAGCGGCTCCTCGGCGCGGCTGACGAAGGCCACCGACGGTCGCCCGGTCGATTGCACGATCATGGCGATCGTGGACGTGGTCGAGACCGGTGGCGTCGTGCGTTACGCCAAAGGCGCGGGTAGTTCGTGAAAGATGCCGGGCAACCCCTCCCCGCGGCGATCCGCGCCGCCGTGCGGCGCAACCTGGGTCGTGAAGGGGCCGCAAGGGCGGTGACCGAGACCGCCGCCGAGGGTTGGCGACGTTGGGACGACCCGGCTGCGCGGCGGTCAGCCAGTTCCGGGCAAGGCGAGGCGCAGCTGCACTCCGACCCCGCCGCGGCCGTCGCGGCCGCCAAGGCGGCCTTCGCCATCTTCCGCGACATCCCACTGCGCGATCGGACGGCCTACCTGGGCGCGATCCGCCGTGCGCTGCTGCCGCGGGCGGAAGAGTTGGCGCGCGCGGCGGTCCAGGAGACCGGCCTCGGCCGCGCTGCCCACAAGGTTCTGAAGAATCGTCTCGTCATCGAAAAGACCCCCGGCCCCGAGATCCTGGCGCCGGCCGCGATCAGCGGCGACGACGGCCTGACGTTGACGGAGTACGCCCCGTACGGGGTCATCGCCGCCATCACTCCCGTGACGAATCCCAGCGAGACGGTCATCAACAACGGTCTGAGCATGCTCGCGGGGGGCAACACGGTCGTTTTCAACGCCCACCCGAGCGCGCGTCGCGTGACGGCGCAAGCGATCCAGCTCGTCAACGCGGCGGCGCGGGAGGCGGGCTGCCCGGTCGATCTCCTGCACGCGTGCGCGGAGCCGAGCATCGAGTCCGCGCAGGCCCTGATGGCCCATCCCGACGTGCGCCTGGTCGTGGTCACCGGAGGCCCGGCCGTGGTGAAGGCCGCGCTGGGCTCGGGCAAGAAGGTGATCGCGGCCGGGGCCGGCAATCCGCCGGTGGTCGTGGACGCGACGGCCGACCTGGAACGAGCGGCGCGCTGCATCGTCGAGGGCGCCTCCTTCGACAACAACATCATCTGCGTGGCGGAAAAGGTGGTCGTCTGCGAGGCTGGTGTCAGATCGAAGCTGCTGGAAGCGATGGCGGCGCGGGGCTGCCGGGTGCTGTCGCCGGCGGAGTTGTCGCGCGTGGAGGCGGCGATCATCGCCAGCAGCCCGGGACCAGGCCGGCCGGCGCTGCTGCGGCGGGAATGGATCGGGCGCGACGCCGTCCGCATCCTGCGGGCGGCGGGCGTGGCGGAGGGGGGCGACCCGCCGCTGGCCCTGGCCTGCGTGCCGCCGGAGCACCCGCTGGTCTGGACGGAACAGATGCTGCCGGTTCTGCCGATCGTCGACGCTGCCGACGCCGATGTCGCGATCGAGATGGCGGTGCAATTCGAGCAGGGCAACCGTCACACGGCGATGATGCATTCTCGGGATGTCGAAATGCTGAGCAAGATGGCGCGGCGCATCGACACGTCCATTTTCGTGAAGAACGGCTCCTGCGCGGCGGGCCTGGGCGCCGGCGGCGAGGGGCCCACGAGCTTCACCATCGCCTCGCCCACGGGCGAGGGACTGACGGACGCGCGCACTTTCTGTCGTCGTCGCCGCTGCGTGCTGGTGGGCGCTTTCCGCATCGTTTGAAAGGGGCTGGCGTTGATTCCGGCGACTGGCGGCTTGCGCAGCCTGGGTTTCGTGGAGACGCGCGATCTTTCCCGCGGCGTGGTGATCGCCGACGCGATGGTCAAGACGGCACCCGTGCGCCTGGTCCTGTTGGCGCCGGTTTCGGGCGGGCGCATGCTGGTCGCGGTCGACGGCGACGTGGCCTCGGTGGAGGCCGCCGTGGAGCGCGCCGTGGCCTTGGCCGCGTGCAAGCTCGTCGATGCGCTCTTCATCGCGGATCTGCACCCGGGCGTCCCCGAAGCCTTGCGCGCGGGGCGCACGCGAACGCCCGTGGCGGCGCTGGGTCTGGTCGAGACCTCGACGTGCGCGGCGGCGGTTCGCGCGGCGGATGCGGCTCTGAAGGCGGCGGCCGTCAGGCTGCTGCGTCTGAGATTGGCGCAAGGCATCGGCGGCAAGGGATTCTTGCAGCTGGGCGGGGAAGTCGCGGACGTGGAGGCGGGAGTCGCCGCGGCGCGCGCCGCCGTCGAGCACGAGGAGTTCCTGGTCGCGACGGAAGTGATCGCCGCGCCGCACGCGGATCTCCGGGCCTGGCTGGGGCGGGACCTGGCGGGGGATGCTCTCCCGGCCGATCCGCCGCCGGAGGCGTGACATGCGGTTGGCCCGCGTGACCGGCACCTGCGTGGCCACGGTGAAGGCGCCCGGGCTGAGCGGGCATCGCCTGCTGGTGCTCGAGCCGCTGACCTTCGAGCTGCAGCCGGACGGGGCGCCGTTCGTCGCGGTCGACACGGTGCGGGCCGGTCCGGGTGACGTGGTTTTCTGGGTCGCCGCCCGCGAGGCCGCCAAGGCGCTGCCCGACCCTTTCAATCCGGTGGACGCGGCCGTGCTGGGGATCGTCGACGAGGTTCGCTACGCTCCGTGGACGGGAGGCGGCGCGTGAAGGTCTGCATGGTCGTGGGCGAAGTGGTGGCGACCGTCAAGCATTCCGCGCTCGACGCCCGGAAGCTGCTGATCGTGCAGCCCCTCGACGCGGTCGGCCAGCCGGCGGGGGGGGCTCAGATCGCGGTGGACGCGGTCGGCGTGGGGCCCGGAGAGCGGGTGCTGCTGTGCGACGAGGGAGGCGCCGCGGCGGCGGTCCTGGGCCGGGAGGGGCCGGTGCGGGCCGTGCTGGTGGGGAGGGTGGATTCCTGCGTGGCCAACGCATCATCCTCGGAAATCGACAGTTAATCGCATCTTGACGTAAAAAAACGCTTGCCGGATCGGACGGGATTGTCATAATTGAGTCGCTGATACAGAGATGCGCGCGCCACCCGTGCCGCGAGGGGGCGCGTGCAGGGACCTCAGAGCGGAGGGCAACGATGACCAAGGCCGAACTCGTCGAAATGATCGCTGGCGTGACGGGCGTGAGCAAGAAGGATACGGCGGTCATCGTGAACATGATTCTGGAGAACATCAGCCGCGCGCTGGAATCCAGCGACAAGGTCGAGTTGCGTGGATTCGGCAGCTTCAAGGTGAAGAGCCGGCGCTCAAGGACGGCGCGCAACCCGCGCAGCGGCGATTCCGTGATGGTCCCCGCCAAACTGGTGCCGTATTTCAAGGCCTCCAACGAGTTGAAAGCGCGACTCAACGGGGAGCCCACCGGCTGATCTCAAGCCCCTGGTTGTTTAGCGGCGCCTTGACGCTTATATTGACAGACTGCGAGCGAGGCTGCCTCCCCGGCTGACCGCGGCGAGGTGGCTTGAGGACCGGAAAGGTGGTTGACGATGCCCAACGGCAGAAAACGGAAGCGCAAGAAGATCGCGACGCACAAGCGCAAGAAGCGCCTTCGTAAGAACCGGCACAAGAAGAAGTAGCGGAAACGGCGCTGGATCCCGTCCATGCGTCCGCCCCCGGCCGGCGTCGCGCGCTGCTCAAGTCGGCGCGACGCCGGTCGATAAGAACAAGGGGGCGTGGCCGAGGCGGGCGGAAGGAGCCTTTCATGGCAGCGACACAGGCCGACCGGCGCAGAGCTCAGCGGGTCGAGGCCCGTTTGGGGGTCGAGATCTGGCTCCCGCGACGGGATGGCAGTCTCGCGCTGGCGAACCTGGAAACGCTGAACATCAGTTCTTCGGGTGTCTATTTCCAATCCGACCACTTCATCGAGCCCATGACCAAGCTGGACATGCTGTTCCAGTTGCCGGTCGCGGGTCTGGACGGGGGCGCGCCGCGCGCGGCGGCCGTGAGATGCGAGGGCATCGTCGTGCGCAGTTCCCCCGAGTGCCCCGAGCCGGGGCGCGACCGCTACGAGATCGCCGTTTTTTTCACGCATTTTGAGCCGGAAGCCTTGCAACGCCTGGAAGAGCACATCGCGTTGCTGCTGACCGACGTCCCCTAGGCGCCATCGCCGACACGTTGAGCTTGCCCTCGGGGCCCGCCTTTCAGTAAAGGCGGGCCGCTGTTTTGCCGATAACGGCCCAGACGCGGTTCCGGGCGCGCAAGTCCGCCCAGGGGACCGGGAGGGGCATGGAGAGCGAGCGGCGGCGTTCCATTCTCGTGATCGACGATTCGCGCCCTGTTTGCCAATACCTGAAAATGGTGCTGGAAAAGAGGGGCTACGACGTCCACCTCGCCTTCGACGGCGAAACGGGCGTGCGCAGCGCCATGGAATTGCTTCCCGATCTCGTGCTCCTGGACAAGGAACTGCCCGGCATGCACGGGTTCGCCGTGAGCCGCGTCCTGCGACGGTATCAGGAGACCAGCTTCATCCCCATCCTGATGATCAGTTCCGACAACATCAGCAGCGAACGCGTCCTCGGCCTCGAGATGGGGGCGGACGATTACATCTCCAAGCGCATTCCGGCCGAGGAACTCGATTCCAAGATCCGCGCCTTCATGCGGATCAAGGATCTGCAGGACAAGGTGCTGCGCGAGCGCGACAAGCTGAGCCAATTCTTCAAGCTGCTGCACGAACCGATCGTGATCTGTGACAGCTGCGACCGCGTGTCGCAGGCGAGCCAGGCCTTTCTCAACCTGTTTCAAATACCGCGTGAGATCGCCGAGTTCCGCACGCTCAAGGAGATCCTGCACGCGCTGGGCGTCGCCGAAGAGGAGATTCGCGTCCTTCGCCAGGGCACGCGCGAAGGGCGCCGCCTGAACTTGAAATTGGGCGGCGAAGACCGCGTGGTGACCGCCGTGGCCACGCCCATGCAACTGGGCGAGAGCGAGCCGGCGCTGGCTATCGTGTTCAATGACATTACGCAACAGATCGCGGACGAGCGCATGAAGGCGGACTTCTATTCGATGATCGCGCACGATCTGCGCTCACCGCTCTCCGTGATCCGCGGCTACGTCACGTTGCTGGTCGGGGGACGCGCGGGACCGCTCAACGAGGTGCAAAGCGAGTTCTTGAGCGGCGTTGAAACCAAGATCATGGAGATTTCGTCGCTGCTCAACGATTTCCTGGACATCAACAAGATCGACGCCGGTTTCGTCAACCTCAACCGCGAGGCCATGCCGCTCGAAACCGTCGTGGAGGACGCGCTCAGGGATCTGGCGCTGTTCGCGGGAAGCCGGGGCATCAGCGTCTCGACCGACTACAGCGAGGGGCCCTTGACGGTCGACGGGGATCCGTTGAGGGTCAAACAGATTCTGCTCAACCTGCTCAGCAACGCGATCAAATACAATTCCGACAATGGATGGGTCCGCGTGACCAGTCGGCGCGAGGGGACCTTGGCCGTCGTGGAGGTGAGCGACGGCGGGGTGGGCATCTCGGCGGAAGACTTGGCGGAACTCTTCAAACCCTATCGGCGCGCCGGTTCCGCGCAGCGGCAAATCAAGGGCGTGGGATTGGGCCTGGTCATCGTCAAGAAGCTGGTGGAGGCCCATGGCGGGAGCATGCGGGTCGTCAGCCAGCCCGGAGAAGGGAGCACCTTCTCTTTCACCCTGCCCTTGCGGGAGGCGGGCCAGGGCGAGGGGCGCGAGGGCGCGGCCCGCGCTGAACCGAGCGTCGCCCGTTGACGAGCACCGTCTGCGGGCTGGGCGGGGAACGGAGACCTGAGCATGAGCGCGCATTCTTGCCCAAAGGCCACCGATGCCTGCTGCTCGCCGCGGGACGTCATCACCCTGCCGGACGGCCTGGTGGGACTGCCCCACCTGCGTCGCTGGATCCTGCTCGACATGGACCGCGACCTGCCCCTACAGTGGCTCCAATCGCTGGATGAGGCGGGGTTTGGTTTCCCGGTGACCACACCGGAGTATTACCATCCGCATTGTGCGCCCGCCATCCCTGTGGAACTCGCCGCTGGCCTCGGGGCGGGAGTTGCGGGGGAGGTTGTCGTTCTCATTGTCACCACCGTGCTGCCCGGGGGCGCGCGCCTCATCGGCAATCTCGCGGCGCCGCTTCTGGTACACACGGGCAGCCGGCTGGGAGTTCAGCACATCGTCGAGGATGAGGACCTGCCGCTGAGGCAAGAGATCGATTACGTCCGGTTTGAGCGGGCGGCGAGCCTGCGGCGAGAGGTCGGGCAGAGACAGGAAATCGGCGTGTGATACAATGCGGCCGGGCTCGCTCTCGGCCCCCGCGGACAGGGAGGTCCCGTGCTCATCCTCAGCCGCAAGCGGAACGAGAAGATCATGATCGGGGACGACATCTCGATCATGATCGTCGACATCCGGGGCGATCAAGTCCAGATCGGCATCGACGCCCCGCGCGCCATTCCCGTGCACCGCTTCGAAATCTATGAAGAGATCAAGAACATCACGCTGCGGGCGGCCGGCTCACCCGCTCCGGACGTCGACGGTTTGCGCCGGAAAGGGCGGCCCGCCGAGCCCGGCGAGGCGACGGGGCGCGACGCGGGCGACCGCCCGAACAAGAAGAAGACCTGAGCCAGCCCTCGCGCAGGCACCGAGCGGCTCGGCGCCGTTTCCCCCTTTATGACGCGGGAAGATCGCGTCGCGCGGCCTGGACCGGCCCGCGGCAACGGCCGAGCGCTTGCGCAGGCAGCGCAAGCTTGCTAACGTGCGATGGCGGCCAGGCGTGGCCGAAAGTCCTCCCGAGAAAGGGCAAGGCCGTGGTTCCCCGCATTCCCGGCAAGACGGGACAGCAGGACGCAAGGCAGCGGCTGGCAGGCGACCTCGCGGCGGCGAGGGAAGCGTTGGCGCGGCTGCCGGAAACGCGGGCAGGGCGCGTCGCGCGCGCCCGCGCCCGGCTGGCCCAGGGCGCGTACGGCGATGACGCGGTCCAAAGGAAGACTGCCGCGCGCGTGGGCCGAGTCGTTCGCCGGCTGGAGGATTTGCAGGACTGATCGGGAATTTCTGCCTTTTCCTGCGCTCCCCGCCGCTGGGGAGCGCAGTTTCGTATTGCAGGAACTGGCAAAAATTTTTACAGTAACCGCCGTCCGGAATAGGCTGGCGTGCTCAAGAGCTAGGCGGGCCGATGTTGGAGTCTGCATCCGCGCCGCGGGCGCATTCCTGGCCGCACCCCCTGCCGCCGTGGACGGTGCTGGTCGGGCCGGCCGGCTCGGAGGTCGGCGAGGCCGGGCGCGTCGCCCGTGTGAAGGCGGCCGGTCCGTTGCTGGCCTCGGCGGACGCGCAGGCGGACGCGGCCGGGCCCGCCTGCCTGCTGATCGACGGCGCGCAGGTCGAACCGGGCGCGCGCGGCGGCGAATTGGCGCGACAGCTCGACGCGCTGCTGAGCGCCCACCCGGGCACGCTGGCCATCCTGCTGTACGACTCTCTGGACGCCGCCGACTTGGCGGAGCTGTTTCACGCGGGACTGTTCGCCGCGCTGCCGCGCCCCGTGGCTTCCGAGCAATGGGCCGCGACGCTGTCACGCGTGCGCGCGCGCCGCGCACGCTGGCGCGAAGGGCAGGCGTTGCGACTGCAGGGTGAGCAAACGGTGGATCGGCTGCGCGCCCATCGGCGCCAGCTGCAGGAGCAGCTGGCGCTCGTCGGGGAACAGCTCATCACTTCGCAGGCGCGGCTCGAGCAGTCCAATCAAGAGCTGACGGAACACATGGGGCAGCTTGCGCTGCTCTACAGGATCGGTCGCGAATTGAGTGGCGCCCGCAACTGGGACGCGACCCTCGAGAACCTGTTGGGAAACTTGGCGGGCTTTTTGGGGGCGCGCGGGGCGGCGCTGGTGCTGCGCGGCGCGCCGGACGCACCGTACACGCCCCGCCGGAGCTTTGGCTGGGAGGAGTCGGTCTGGGACCGCGTGCTCGTGCGGCTCGAGTCGGAGCTCGGACCGAGCGGCAGCGCGCGACAGCTTTCGCCGGGCATCTTCCAGATGGAACTGGCCGCGGCCGACGCCGGCCAACGCGCCATCACCGCCCTGCCCCTGGATCACCAGGACACGCGCCTGGGATTCCTGCTGCTGCTGGATTGGCTCCCCCCAAGCGGTGACGCCCGGGAGCGTCATTTGCCGTTCCTGCAGGCCGTCCAGGTGATTCTGGCGGATGAGGTCGCGGGCGCGCAGATGCTCGATCGCATCCGCGAATTGGGCGCCTTCAACGCCAGAGTGCTCGAGACCGTCCGCAGCGGGATCTGGGTCGTGGACGAGAGTGGAAGGACGATCTACTGCAACCGCTGTGGGCGCCGTCTGCTGACGGGCGTGGATCGACAGGCCGCCACGGACGAGGCGCCGGACACGGAAATCGGTCGGGGGCGCGGCGAGGGGGGAGCGAGGGACGCCGAGGTTGCGCGCGATTGGCTGCCCCTGGGCCCCGATCTGCCGGAACTGTTCCTCGAAGGACGGATTCAGCTGACGGGGGTCGCAGGCGCTCCCTTCGCGCGCCTGTTCTGGAGCGAGACGGGCGTGTTCCGCGGCGAGGGCCGCCTTTTGCGGCCGGACGGCGCGACCATCCCGGTGCTCCTGCAGACTTCGCTGATGCCGGGGCGCGGCCGCGATGAGCGCTGGCTGGTGTTGGTGGTCGAGGACCTGAGCGAGGCCAAGCGCCTCGAGGCCGAGCGGGTTCGCGCGGACGGGCTGCAGGGCCTGGTGGAGATGTCCGCCGCCCTGGCGCACGAGATTCGCAATCCGCTGATGGGATTGAGCGCCCAGGCGGAGTTGTTGGCCGGACAATTGACGGCGAGCGATGCGCGCAAGCGCTACCTGGACGTGATCATCGCCGAAGTGGAACGCATCAACGCCACGATAACGCGCTTGCTCGGTTTCGTGCGGCCGTATGAACCGCGCCTGGCCCGCGCCAATATCGCGGACCTGGCCGGCGACTGCCTGGCTCTTTTGGCGGCACAGGCGAGCCAGCGGCAGTTGCGCCTGCGGCTGGAGCTGTCGCCTGACGAACGCGATCCTTCCGCCTGGGAGCAGGACGTGGACGGCGGGCAGATCAAGCAGGTGCTGCTGAATCTCCTGCTCAACGCGCTGGACGCCGCGCCGCCGCGCACGGACATCGTCCTGGCGCTGCGTCTGGAGTCCGGGGTCGAATGGCGAGACCGACAAACGGGCGCCGGCCAGTTGGCGGAGGGAACGGTGCTCGAGGTGCGCGACGCGGGCCCCGGCTTCGCGGCGGGCGAGGCAGAGCGCCTGTTTCGACCTTTCTATTCCACGAAGAGCGCGGGGACCGGCTTGGGCCTGTCGATCTGCCGCAAGATCGTCGTGGCGCACGGGGGCGAGATCCGCGCGCTGTGCGAAAATGGGCAGACGATTTTCCGAGTTCTGTTGCCGAGGCAAGGCGCGGCGGGCGCGCGGGAGGAAGCATGAGCAAGAGGATCCTGGTCGTGGACGACGAGGTGGCCATCCGCCAATCGCTGGCGGAGGCCCTCATGGCCGACGGTTACGAGGTGCAAACGGCGGACAGCGGCGAAGAGGCGCTGGCAAGGTGCCACGCATCCGCCTTCGACCTGGTGATCAGCGACTTGCGGTTGCCGGGCGTGTCTGGACTTGAGGCGCTGCAGGCGTTGCGACACCGGGGCGAGGCCATTCCCTTCATCCTGATGACGGCCTACGGCGACGTCGACACGGCCGTGGCGGCCATGAGAGCCGGGGCATACGATTTCATCCAGAAGCCGTTTCGGCTGAACGCCATCCGCGCGCAAGTGCGCGCGGCCCTGCGCGCGACGGAGCGCGCGGCGGCGGAGCGCGAAGAAGCGGCGCCGGCGCCGCGCGCGGTGCCAAGCGGCGAACGGAACGATGCCATCAGCATGATCCGCGATTGTCCGGGGCTGGCGGAAGTCGCCCGCGTGCTGGACAAACTCGGCGCCAGCCGCGCGGGTCACGACACGTCGGTGCTCATTCAAGGCGCCTCGGGTTCGGGAAAGGAGATCGTGGCCCGCGCCATCCACGAGGCCGGTGAAACGTGCGGCGAGCCGTTCATGGAGATCAATTGCGCCGCGGTGCCCGAGAGCCTGCTCGAGAGCGAGCTGTTCGGGCACGAGAAGGGCGCCTTCACGGATGCCAAGGCGCGCAAGGAGGGGTTGTTCGAACTGGCAGGGCGCGGGACGATCTTCCTGGATGAAATCGGGGAAATGGGCATTCTGCTGCAAAGCAGGCTGTTGCGCGTGATAGAAAACCGCCGGTTCCGGCGCGTGGGTGGCCGCGACGAACTGTCCGTGCAGGCGCGCATCGTCGCGGCGACGAATCGGCGTTTGGAGGACGAGATCCGCAGCGGAGCGTTCCGCAACGACCTCTACTATCGGCTGCAGGTCGTGGAGATTCACATTCCCGCGTTGTGTGAACGTCCCCAGGACATCACGGTCCTGACCAACCGCTTCATCCGGGAGTTCAACGCGACGCTCGGCACCGAGTGCGTACCCGCCGACGCGCTGCTGAGCGAAGCCTTGGGCCGCTATCCCTGGCCCGGCAATGTCCGGGAACTGCGCAACGTGCTCAAGAGGATCATGATCCTCGAGGAACCGAGGCGGATCGTGCCCGAGCACCTCCCGCCGCACGTGCGCGCCGGCCGCGATCCGCGCCTGGCGGATGAAGGCGCGGCCAGCGGTCCCGAGGCGGGCCTGGTCTGCCTGGCGGAAGTGGAACGGCGGCAGATCCTGTACACGTTGCGGGCGACGGGCAACAACAAGAGTCGCGCCGCCCGGCTGCTGGGCATCTCGCGCCAGACGCTGCGCGAGAAGCTGCGTCTCTATCATCAGGATGACGGCGACGACGGCGACGGCGACGAACCGCTGGCCGCCGAAGCCCGGGAGTGAGGGCGGCGCGGATCTGCCCAGCTTCCGGCCACCATTGACAGGAGCTCGGCCGCGGCCCCGGCAGCAGCGTCTGCCGGGGCCATTTTTCTGCCGAGGCTGCGGCGTTGGGCTCCCAATTCGTATGTTATGTATCACACCAATTGACAGCACATTACATAAATATCTTCAGATAATACATTAGGTTCATGACGGCTGCCGCCAGGGCAGGGCGCCGCCGCGGGCCGGGGCATGTGGCTTGCCCTACGGCCCAACGCCCTGAAGCGCGGCGTTTGTGCATGGAGTGAGCGAGAGCGATGTCCAGGACCAAGAATGTCCAACCGGCGCTGAGCGCTTCGCTCGCGCTGTACGAGACGGAGATCCGTCTGTACGGCGAGGTGCTGGCGCTTTCGCGGCAGCAGGGCGATCTGCTCCGGTCCGGGGCCTCGCTCGCGGAGATTCGGTGCCTGCTCGAGTCGAAACGAGCCCGTCTCGACGAGATATCCCGTCTCGAACAAGAGAACGCGTCCTCAAGCGCCTCGTGCGAGGCGCAGCGGCACGCCTTGCGGGGCGCGACGGCGGCGGCCCTGCATCAAGCCTTGCGCGAAGTCGGGAACCTCATCGAGCAGATCCTGGAGTTGGAAGAGGCCAACGACCGCCTGTTGTTCGCGAAAACGGGGGCTTGAGCATGACGATGCTGGCGAGCGCGCAAATGGACCGGTCCGGACGCCCTGGCCGCCTCATGCGCGGCTATCTGCACAAGACCAGCAACAATCTGTGCGGGATCAAAGGCTATGCGAGCCTGATCGTGGCGGGAGCCGACGAGCAGCGCACGACGACGTGGGCGCGCCGGATCCTGGCCGAAGTCGCCCAGATGGAGGCGGTCCAGCGTTCGGTGCAGGATTTGGCGTTCCCGCGCCCGTCGTCGGCGCCGGACGGCACGCTGGACGCGGCCGTCGGCGCCTCCGTCGCCGAGGCCCGGCGCGTGCACCCCAGACTGGTGGCGAAGGTCTGCCTGGGCGCGACGGGCGCGCTGCTGCTGCCGGCGCGCGATCTCCAACTCGTGCTGGGCGAACTGCTGGCCAACGCGGCCGAGGCGGCAGCGTCGGCCCGGGTGGCCATCACGACGGTGGCGCCGCGGGACGGACGCGTGGCTTTGTTGCTGGCCGATTCCGGGCCCGGCTTGCCCCGGGAGATCCTGCCGGAGGCCGCGGAGCCGTTCGTGACCACGAAGGCGGGGCATCTGGGCATCGGACTGGCCCGCGTGGACACGATCATGCAGATGCACGGTCTGGCCTGGTCGCTGGCCAACGCGGACGAGGGCGGCGCCGTGGCCTGTCTCGAGGTGGCGTCGGCGCCTGGTGCCGCGCGTCGCGCGGCGTCCGGCGCACAGAAGGGGAGCCATGTCTAGCAAGCAGAAGATCCTCGTGGTGGATGACGAACAGTCCATGCGTGAGTGGCTCCACGCCGCGCTGTGCGGGCGTTACGAAGTGCAGGTGGCGCGCGACGGCGCCGAGGCCCTGGGCTGCCTCGAACGCGAGTCGGCCGACCTGGTGCTGTCGGATGTGCGCATGCCGGGGCATGACGGTCTGGCCTTGCTCGATGCGTTGGCCGGCCGCGCGACCGAGCCACCCCTGTTGGTCATGATGACGGCCTTCGGCACGATACAAGAAGCCGTGGAGGCGACCAAGCGGGGCGCGTTCGCCTATCTGACCAAACCTTTCACGCTTGAGCAACTCGAGCACGCGCTGCACAGGGCTTTCGAATACCGCCGTCTGCGCGAGGAGAACCGGTCGCTGCGGCGGAATGTCACGGCGCGGCGCGAGCAGTGGGGTCTGCTGGGCAACAGTCCCGCCATGCGCGACCTGCGGGAAAAGATCGGCATGATCGCGGACGCAAGAGGCACCGTGCTGCTGCAGGGGGAAAGCGGCACCGGCAAGGAGGTCGCGGCGAAAGCGATCCACCTGGCCGGGGCGCGTCGCGCCGGGCCGTTCATCCGCATCAACTGCGCGGCCATCCCCGAGACCCTGCTGGAGTCGGAACTGTTCGGGTACGAGCGCGGCGCGTTCACGGGCGCCGTCCAGGCGCGCAAGGGCAAATTCGAGCTGGCGGACGGCGGCACGCTGCTCCTGGACGAGATCAGCGAAATGCCGTTTGCCATGCAGGCGAAGCTGCTGCGCGTCCTTCAGGAGCGGGAATTCGTGCGCTTGGGCGGCAAGTACGCCACCAAGATCGACGTGCGGATCATCGCCACTACCAATCGTGTCTTGCGTGACGAGGTGGCGGCGAAGCGGTTCCGCGAAGACCTGTTCTTCAGGCTCAACGTCATCCCGTTGCATTTGGCCCCGCTGCGCGAACATCGCGAAGACATACCGATCCTGGCGCAGCACTTCGTCGAAAGTTTCTGCGCGGAAAACGGCAAGCCGTTGATGATGATCAGCAAGGCCGCGATGGCGGCGCTGGCCAAGATGGATTGGCCCGGCAACGTGCGCCAGTTGCAGAACATCATCGAGCGCGCGGTCATCATGAACAACGGCCTGCTGTTGGAGGAGTCGCTCCTGGACCTCGCGGAGGAGATGGAGCCGTGCGGCGCGGTCGCGGCCGGCGCGCTGCCGGTCGACATGACGTTGTCGGACATGGAACGCGAACTGATCCTGCGCAAACTGCGACAGACCAACGGCAACCGCACGCAGGCCGCGCGCCTACTGGGCATCAGCGTGCGCACGCTGCGCAACAAGCTTCACCTGTACAGCGATTCGGGCGTGGTGATCCCGCGGTAGGAGCGCGGTCTGAAATGAGACGCGACGGGCAGCCGAAAGCGCGATGCGGTCAGATGGGCGAGGCTGTTGGAGGGCTCGCATGAGCGGCCGCGTGTCCGCAGCGACGCTGCTCGATGGCCGCCGCTGCCGCCAAGCGTCCCCCGTCCCGCTCCGCCGGGCGCGGGGCGCGGCCAAAATGGCCACGGACGGCGAGCTGACCGTGGAGCTCATGCTCGAGATCCGCAGCCGGCTGCTGGCGTCCTACCAGGAAATCATACGGCTCGTGGTGTGAATCGCCACGCGCTGTGCCGAGGTGGCCACGTGGAAGGGAACAAAAAGGAACCGGGCAGCAGCGGACAGCGCGTGGGATGCCTGTCCGCCAAGCGAAAGCTCGCGGTGGGCGCGTTGGCCCTTGCCGCGACGCTTGGCGTGTTGGCGCTGGCGGCATGGCGGAACGACGCCGACCAGGTCGGGCGGTCCGCGAACCTGTCCCCGCATGCCGAGCTTCCGCCGGATGCGGACGACAAGGGCGCAAACGGACGGGGCTTCGACCTGAACAGCGCGGCCGGACAGCTCGCGTTCAAGAAGGACATCGAGGGCTATCTCGCGCTGAAAGCGCAAACGATGCTCGCGGAGGTGCTGGGCGAAGGTCAGGCCATCGTGCGCGTGGACGCCACGTTGAACTTCGAGCAATTGCAGGAGAGCCGCGAGATCTACGACCCGGCCGGCGCTGTCGTGCGCAGCGAGGAGCACGACGAGTCCACGACGAACCAAAGCGCCGGCGCTTCCGAGAGATCGGCGACCAGCTACGAGATCAACAAGACGCTGCAGACGCTCGTAGGCGAGGTCGGGAACGTGCGCCGGTTGTCCGTGAGCGTGTTCGTGGACGGCCATCACCTGCAGCCCGGTGCCGGCGACGCAACCGGCTACGTGCCTTTGACGGACGACGAGCTGCGGCAGCTCGAGCGGGTCGTGCAGACCGCTCTGGGCGTGAATCCTGAGCGTGGCGACCGCGTCGAGGTGGTCAATATGCGCTTCCGCGGGCGCGGTGCCCGGCCGGCGCCGGCGTCGCAGCGACCGGGCGGGGCCTGGCTGCCAGCCGCGGCGCGAAACGTCGGCAACGCGCTGCTCCTGGCGACGGGCGTGGCGTTGCTGCTCGTGCTGTTTGGCGCCTTTCAGAAGCCGCTTGGCCTTGGCGCGGCCGGCGCCCGGCGCGCCGCGGGGCGCGGCGACGGCACGGAGGCCGCGAACGGCGCGGCCGCCGCCGTGGCCGCGGCGGAGGCGGACCGCATGGTCGACGAAGTGAGGGATTATGCCGCGGGCAATCCCGAGGCGATGGCGGAGTTGGTCAAGGCATGGCTGGGGGAACGGGCGTGACAGCGGCGGGGACGCCGCCGTGCGACGCCCAATAGCCGGCAAGGCGGTGGCGCGGTGAACGAACAACTGCGCAAGGCGGCGATTCTGCTGATTGCGCTGGGACCGAAGGTCGCGGGACCGGTGATCAAGCGTCTTCCCGAGGAGACGATCGAGAAGCTCACCCGCGCGATCGCCGGGGTGGGTCGCGTGCCCAGCGAGGAACGGACCAGGGTGATCGCGGAGTTCGCAGGACTGCGCCGCAAGACCGGTGACGCCGACTACGGCGGGGAGTGCTGCGCGCGCGCAATGATCGAGGAAGCGCTCGGCAGACACAAGGCCGGCGCGCTCCTCAGCCGCGCGACCGGTTACAGCGGCATCCAGAGTTTCGAGAGTCTCAAACAGATCGATCCGGCGACGGTGGCGGGTTATCTCAAGAACGAACACGTGCAGACCGCGGCCGTGGTGCTGGCGCACATGGACCCGCGCTACAGCGGGCCCGTGCTCGCTCTTTTGCCGGCTCCGATGCAGGGGGAAGTCGCATACCGCGTGGCCACTCTGGAGCGGCCCGATCGGGAGGCGCTGGAGATCGTCGAAAACATCATCGCCCGGCAAGTGCAGGGGGAATTCGCGCAGGCCCGGCGCCGATTCGGGGGCAAGCGGCAAGTGGCCGAGATACTCAACGAAGTGGAAAAGGAAGTGTGGCAGGAGGTCCTGGAGGAAATCCGCGAGATCGACATCGACTGCGCGAACGAGGTCAAGAGCCTGATGTTCATGTTCGAGGATCTCGTGAATCTCGATGACCGCGCGATCCGAGAGATCCTCAAGGAAATCGACAGCAAGGAACTGACGCTGGCGCTCAAGGGCGCGACGGCGGAAATCAAGCACAAGATCTTCCACAACATGTCCAAACGAGCCGTTCTCGGCATCGAGGAAGACATGGAGTTCATGGGCCCGGTCCGGCTGCAGGACGTGCAGGACGCGCAGGCGCGGATCGTCGATGTCGTGCGCAACCTCGAGGAAGCCGGGGCCATCATGCTGGGCAAGGGAAGCAAGGGTGCGGAATTGGTGGCCTAGTCGCGGGCGATCGCGCGCGAGGCCCTGCCGTGGGCCGTGGACGCCTCTGATGTCGTGGCGTTGACCGGCCGGCAAAAGGAACGCCTGGCCGCGGTGGGAGGATTCCATGCGCAGCGTGCTGGCGATGTCGATGATCACGTTCGTGCTGATCTTCGGCGGCGTGATCCTGTTGGGACGCGTGCTGGTGGCGCGCGCGCCGGCCGGGCCAGCCGCGGGCGGCGTCGCGATCGTCGCTGCCGCGGGGACGGCGCAAGTGTCCGCCGACCTCCTTCTGGAGCGGGACCAGGTGCGACTCGAACGCGAAGCGCTCCTTTCGCTGCGTGGCGACCTGGCGGTCGAAGCAAAGGAACTGGCCGAGAGGCAGCGCGCAGTGCGGGCGCTGTTGGATTCGCTGCAGGCGCGAGGCGGCGAGGCTCGCCGGCCGCCCGACCAGGCGTTGGCCAAGCTGGCGAAAATGTACGAGGCCATGAAGCCGGAAAAGGCGGCGCCGCTGTTGGCCGCCCTCGACATGGACACGATCGTGGACGTCATGCTCTGCATGAGGGAACGGCCCGCCGCCCGGATTCTCTCCCACATGGAAGAGGCTCTGGCCGCGCGGATCAGTGAGCGCTTGAGCCGTCGGGGGTTGAAATGATGTCCGATGCCGCCAGCCCGAGGACGCGGCCCGCGGCAGGGCCAGACCCGGAGCAGGCGCCGGCCGGCGGGCGGCCGACGGCGCTGCCGCGCGGCACGCGCGTGGTCACGACGGGGGAAGAGATTCTGCGGGAATTGGTCTCGATCCTGCGCTGAACGGACCGGAGGGTGCGCGGCAAGGAGCTAAAGGTCATGATCAAAGTCACGAAACTCAATGCGAGCGAGCTCGTCGTGAACGCCGATCTCATCGAGTTCATCGAAAGCACGCCGGACACGCTCATCAGTCTGACGACCGGGCGCAAGATCATGGTCCAGGAGGCTCTGGACGAGGTCGTGCAGCGGGCGATCGCGTATCGCCGGGCGGCGCGGGCTTACGCCGTGCCGGCCGGTGGCGTGGGGTCCGTGTTCGAGGGGCAAGGGCGCTAACGGCCTTTGCGGCGCGTCAGGAGGCTCGCGTGGACATCGCGACGCTATTGGGCTTGCTCTGCGGCTTCGGCATCCTCGTCTGGGCCGTGGCGACAGGCGGTTCCCTGGGCCAGTTCTTCCATCTGCCTTCGCTGGCGATCGTGCTGGGCGGGACGCTGGCGGCCGTGCTGGCGAACTTCCCGCTGCCGCGGGTGCGCAAGATGAGCGCCGTCGTGCGCAAGACTCTCTTTCACCGGCATCAGGATCCGCAGGTCATCATCGACAAGCTGGTCTCCTGTGCCGAGCGCGCGCGCAAGGACGGGATGCTCGCTTTGGAGGAGGACTCCGAAACGGAGCGGGATGAATTTCTGCGCAAGGGACTGCGTCTGGCCGTCGACGGCACCGACCCGCAGCTGTTGGAAAAGATCCTCGACACGGACATCGCGCAGCTCGAGGCGCGGCATCGGGAGGGCCGAAAGCTGCTGGAAGCGGCCGGCATGTTCGCGCCGGCCTTCGGCATGATCGGCACCTTGATCGGCCTGATCCGGATGCTGTCGCACATGGACCGGCCGGAAATGATCGGCCCGGGCATGTCGATCGCGCTGATCACGACCTTCTACGGGGCGCTGTTGGCGAACGTCGTGTTCCTGCCGCTGGCGGGCAAGCTCGGCGCGCGCTCGGAAGAGGAAGTTTTGTTGCGCGAGATGATCATCGACGGCGTGCTGGCCATCCAGAGCGGCGATTCGCCGCGCATCGTGGCGGAGAAACTGCGGTCGTATCTGACGCCGGACGTCCGGCGACGCCTCGAGGGCGAACGCGAACAGCGCCTGCACCGGCGCGCCGCCTGAGGCGGGAGGAGCCATGCCCGGACGTCGCCGCACGCGCCACGACGAGAAGCGGGACACCCAGGCCTGGGTCATGACCTACGGGGACATGATGTCCTTGCTGCTGGTTTTCTTCATCCTGCTTGTCAGTTTTTCGACCATCCAAGAGACCAAATTCCATGACGCGGCGGTGTCCCTGCGGGGGGCGTTCGGCCTGACCGGCCACCCGCCCAGCTCACTGCACTTGCCGGAGTTGGCCGCTTCACGCGAGCGGCCGCCGCAGCGGCAGATGGCCGCCAGACTGGCCCGCGAATTGGAACAAAGCCTGCTTGGCGCGGGGTTGGACAAGGAAGTGGACATCGACGTGGGGCAAGAGGGGATCGCGGTCCGGGTGAGCGCGCCGTGCCTGTTCGCGTCCGGGCAGGCGGAGCTCAAGCCGGAGGCGGCGCAGCTGATCGCGGGCCTGGCCCGCCTCCTCGGCGAGTTCACCCACCCGGTGCGCGTGGAAGGGCACACCGACAACATTCCCATCCACAACGGCCGCTTCGACTCGAATTGGGAGCTGTCGGCGGCGCGAGCGGTGGCGGCGGCGAGAGGGCTGGAGGCGGCCGGCGTGGCGGCCGAGCGGCTGTCGGCGGCGGGGTGCGGTGAACACCGGCCCGTCGCCGACAACGCGACGCCCGAGGGGCGGGCATGCAACCGGCGGGTGGAATTCATGATGGAGTGGCGCCGTTGAGCCGGCGGGGCTGGGCGCAGGATGAGGCGGACATGATGATCGAGATCGAGAAGAGGGACGCGACGCAACTGCCGGCGGCGAGACAGCCGGGTTCCGGCGGCCTGTTCGAGAACAAGGTTGTCCTGCTCGGCGTGATCGTGATCGCGCAGTTGCTCACGGCCGTGGCGATCACCAGGCTCTTCATCGAGCCCCGATTCGCGCCGCGGCCGGCGGCGGAGGCCGGGGCGGGCCGGGTGAGCGTGCCGAGCGGGCGCACGGGCGAACTCGTCGGGCTGGGTGAAATGATCGTCACCCTGCGCGACGACAGCGTCGCGCCGCACTATCTGCGCACGAATGTCAGTCTCGAGGTGGCGGGGGCCAGGACGGTGGCGCTTGTCGGCGAACGGCGTCCCCAACTGCGCGACATTGTGATCATGAGTCTTTCGCAGCGGACGGCCGCGCACCTGTTGACGCCCGACGGCAAGGAAGACGCGCGCCGCGAGATCGCCGCGCGTATCGGCGAGAAGCTGCCCTTGAACGCGTTGATCAACGTCTATTTCTCGGATCTTATGATCCAATAGGACGCCGCTGGCGTCCAGATCGCGGAGACCCGATGGACTCGCTGCTCAGCCACGCCGAAATCGATGCGCTGCTGCGATATGCCGTCGCGGAGGACGCGGACAAGCGGGAAGGCGCCGTGGTGGAAAGGGCGCATGCCGTGCCGGGCGGGACGACGAGAGACGTCATCCCCTTCGATTTCACGCGGCCGTGCGGCATCTCGCGCGGCTTCGAAAAGAATCTGCTGAATGTCTGCGAAGCCCTGGCGAAAGCGGGCACCGCGCATTTCACGAACCAGTTTCGGGTCAACTGCGCGTTGGAGTTCCTGGGACTGCAGCTGCAGACCTTCGGCGAATACGCGGCGAAACTGCCCACACCGACGTGCGTGGCGGTCGTCAGTTTCGCGCCGCTTGAGGGCCGCGCGCTGCTCCACCTGGATCTTTCGCTCAGTTACGCGATGCTGAAGAAGCTGCTGGGAGGCGCGGCGGAGCCGGAGGCCCACTACCGCGAATACACGGAAATCGAGCTGAGCATCGTGCGCAGCATCCTGCTCAGATTCGTCGATCTGTTCAAGGAGGCGTGCGCGCGCCTCGTGGCGCTGGAGCCGCGCATTCTGGCCGTGGAGAACAACCCGGCTTATGCGAATGCGCTGGCTCCCGGCGAGGGCGCCGTATTGCTGGAGTACAGCTTCCATCTGGAGGCCGTGGAGGGGAGGGTCGGTTTCTGCATCCCGGCGGCCTCTTTGGAGCCGGTGCGCGGACTGTTCGATCCCGAGCAGGCCGGCGCGGCGCACCAGGGCCCGGCCGCGGGTCCGGACCGCGAGTTGGTGCGCAGCCTACTCGAGAACATCGAGGTGGAAGCGGTCGCGAAGCTGGCCGAGACGACCGTGAATGCGGCGGAGATCCTGCGACTGGCAGAGGGGCGCCTGCTCGTGCTGAACAAGCCGGTCGACGCGCCGCTCGTGCTGGAAATCGAGGGTCTGCCGCTCTTCACGGCCATTGCCGGACAGGTGCGCCAGCGGCGCGCGCTGCGCATCACCGGGCGCAACAGCGAGGAGTGAGACGCATGGCCACGGAAAAGCTCGTGGAGAAGCCCGAAAGGCCGCCGGCGCAGCCGCCGTGCGATGCGGCGCGGACGCGGCCTCCGGCCGACGCGCCGGCCGAAACCGACAATCTGGGCATGCTGCTCGGTTTGGACCTGCGGGTCACGGTGGAATTGGGACGCGCGCGCCTCAAGATCCGCGACGTCCTCAATCTGGCGGCCGGCTCGGTCGTGATGCTGGACCGGCCGACCAACGAGCCGGTGGACATCCTGGTCAACGGCGCGCTGCTGGCGAGCGGCGAAGTGGTGGTGGCCGACGACCATTTCGCGGTCCGGATCACGAAGCTGCTCAATCGCGCCGAGCGGCTGCAGAAATTGGTTTGAAGTGAACGCCGCACGCGCGCGGCAGGCGGCGGTCCGGCCTGGCCGGGCCTGACGCGCGTCCGGACGACGCAAGGGCGCCGACTCCCTCCGCGGCGCTGCACCGAAGCTGATCATGCCTGGCCGATTTGCGGACGCGGCGGACCCGTGCCCACGGACCACCGGCCGCCATGCCGCGTGGGTGTCCCGGCCGACTCGACGCAGGTCCCCCGTGAATTCGCGTGCGCCGAGGAAGCGTTGGCGGCGCGCGGGCGATGGCCCGTGTTGTCGCGCCGCTGGCACAGCGGTTGCGTTTGCCCGCGCGCACGTTCGGCCGCCGTTTGGCCGGATGTCGAGGCAGCGGGAGGGACGTCGTGGAAACGCGTGGCGGCATGAGCGGCAACTTTGCGGCGCGGGTGGCGGCGCCGTCGCTGGCCGAGGCTTTGCGGCGCGCGCGCGCCCTGTACGGCGCGGATGTCGGCGTGCTGGACAGCCGCACGGTGGTGGTCAACGCGGCGGACGGCCTGGGCAGCCGGCGCCTGGTGGAAGTGCGCGTCGCCTCTGCCGCCGGCGCGGCGGCCGCCTCGCGGCAGGGGGACGCGGCGCGCATCGAACGCCTGGCCGCCATGCTGGGCCGCGCGCAAGGCGTCCAGGGCGCGGGGGCCGAGTACCCGTTGGCCGACGTTCTGGCGACCGCCGGCGCCTCCGCGTCGACGATCGCACAGCTCGCCGATCGCTTCGCCGGCTTGCCGGCGGCCGCGCGCCAAGACGCGGAGGCGCACCTGCGGGGCACGCTGAGGGTGAGCGGCGGCGCGTGGGACGGCGTGCGCGGCGCGCACGTGTTTCTGGGCGCAGCGGGGTGCGGCCGCACCGATCTCGCGCTGGGCGTGGCCGCGCGGCTACGGCGCGCGGGCGCCCGCCCGCTGTTTCTGCAGCTGCTGCCTCGGCACGAGGGGGAGATCGCCCGGGTGCGGGTCGAATCCGCGCGGCACGGCTTTGACGCGGCGGTGGTGCACGGGGCGGAACAACTGGCTGGCCATGTGGAGCGGTTCGGGCGGCACGGGGCGGTTTTGATCGACACCCCGGCCGTTTTTTCCGCCGCCCTCGCCGCGGCGGGCGATTTGCAGCGCTTCGTGGCGGAAAGCGCGGCTTTGCGCCGCCACCTGGTCGTGCCCGCCGACGCCGATCTGGAGGAACAGGCCGACCTTTGGCGGGCGGCGCGGACCTGGCGGTGCGACGGGACGGCGGTGACCCGCCTGGATCGAGCCCGGAAACCGGGCAAGCTGCTCGACCTCGCCAGCAGGGTGGCGCTGCCCTTCTCCTTCGTCACGTGCGGCGCCTGGCCGCAGGCCGCGCCGGAACTGGCGCGGGCCGAGGCTTTGGCGGCGTGGATTCTCGACGGCGGCGGCCGTTTGGCGCGGGCGGCGACCGCCTAGGGGAGGGGCGCCTCCGGCGCGGAATGGCTGGAGGCGGGACCCGGAAAGTCTTGCCGCGCATGACGATGGCATGTTTCGTGCAGCGCGCCGGCACACGGCAATCACGCAAGGGGACCAGAGAATGCCGCAGGACGTCCAACTCGCTCATTACGATCTCTGGGTTCGGCATCTCGAGCAAGGCGACGAGATGGCGCGCCAGAAGCTCGTGGAACAGTACCTTCGAGTCGTGCGCTATGTCGCGGGGCGGATGGCCATCGGCCTACCGCACTACGTGGAGTACAACGACCTCGTCTCGGCGGGGTTGCTGGGTTTGATCCAGGCGGTGGACAATTTCGACCACCGGCGCGGCATCAAGTTCGAAACCTATGCGATTCCCAGGATCCGGGGCGCGATCCTCGACGAATTGCGCAGCCAGGACTGGTTCCCGCGTTCCCTGCGGCGGAAAGCGAAGCAAGTGGAAGCCGTCTATGCGGGGCTCGAAGTGCGTCTGGGTCGCGCGGCGACCGACGAGGAGGTCGCGCGCGAGCTCGGCATCGAACTGCACGAGCTCGACGCCCTGTTGAGCGAGGTCGCGCTGGCCACCATCATGTCGCTGGACGCGGATGCGAACTCCGACGAGGAGCAGCAAAGCGGCCTGGGCGACTACCTGCCCGACCCGCGCTCGGACGAAATCGAGCGCAGCATCGCGCAGGAAGAGATGCGCGAACTCATCGTCCAACGTCTGGCGGAGCTGCCGGAAAAAGAGCAGCTCGTGCTGGTTCTGTACTACTACGAGGAACTGACCCTGAAGGAAATCGGCGAGATCCTCGACGTCACCGAATCACGCGTCTGCCAAATTCACACCAAGGCCATTCTGCGCCTGAAAGGCAAGATCGACCGGCACGAAGGGCTCAAGTCGATCGGGCGCCTGACGACCGAGATCCAACAGCGTCGCAACCGCCCCGCGACGGCGGCCGTGGGCGAGCTGTTGGAGGCGAAGGTGAACGTCACCGTCTGAGGGTCGCCAGCGTCCCGCCCTAGAGGAGCGAGCATGGCGGACAGCGCGCAAGTCGTTCCGCGCCCGGGCGAGGCCGAACTGGTGGCGCCGTGCGGCGCTTCCCACGACGACGTGCGCAAGCTCGTCCTGAGCACGCAGGACCTGCCCGCGATGCCGCCGGTCGCCAGCAAGGTCCTGGAACTCTCGCGCGACCCGAATACTTCCGCGGCGAAATTGCAGCAGGTGATCAGCGACGACCAAGCCATGGCCGCGCGAATTCTGAAGATCGCCAATTCGGCCATGTACATGCGCAGCCGGAAAATGAAAACCCTCACCGAGGCCATCGTCATGTTGGGTTTCAACTCGATCCGCGACCTTGTCGTGACCAGCGCCGCGCGCAATCTGTACGCGGCGAACGAAGTGCGCATGGGTTTGAAGGAACGTCTGTTGTGGGAGCATTCCATCGGCGCGGCCTGCGCCTGCCGGTTGCTGGTGCAAGCGGAGTCGCCTCAACTGGCCGAGGAGGCGTTCCTCGCGGGCCTCTTGCACGACATCGGGAAGCTCGTTCTGAATCAACAGGCGGCGGACCGCTTCGATGAGATCGTCCAGGCGGTCTACAACGAGAACAAACGCTTCGCCGAGACCGAGCGGGACATGCTGGGCTTCGATCACGCCGAGGTGGGCGCCCTGCTGGTCAACAAATGGAAGCTCTCGCCGCTGTTGGAGTCGATCATCGCGAGGCACCACCGCCCGGAGTGCTTCTCGGCGGACAATCTGCTGCTGCTGTATCTCGATCTCGCCAATCGGATCTGTCATCAGCAAGGCATCGGCTTCGTCCACGACGAGTCGATCGAGCTTGTCGATTGCGACGCCAGTCGCATTCTCGGCTTCACGGCGGAACAGCTCGCGGACGTGGCGGGTAAGCTCCGCAAGACGCTGGAAGCCGAGATGGAGATCTTCGTCTAACCCGTCCCCGGCCCCCGGGAAGCCCAGCTTTGCGGCTGCGCCAAGCGCGGCGCCGTTGTATCATTCGCCCGACCCCGGGGTGCGGGGTCGGGAGGATGACGTGGCGGATCTGCGTCTGGTGGTGCTGGGGAGGGACAGCTCGCGCTGGAAGGAAGTCGCCGATTGGCGCCTGCCCGGCGTCGAGCTGAGCGTGCACGATTCCGCCTCCGAGGCGCTCGCGCGTTTCGCCGACGGACAGGGCGCGCTGCTGCTGTTCGACGCGCGGGGGTTCGCGCGTCCCCAACTGGCGATAGGCAAGTTCCACGCCCTGCCGGGGGACGCCGACCTGGTGGTCGTGGGCGGCGCCGATCTGCCGGCGGGGGGAGGCGTGGAGCGCGCGCGCGGCGACATCCGGCGCCTGGGCGCCGACGCGACCCCGGCGGAATTGCGCACGGTCGTGGAGAATCTCCTGCGCCTGCGGGCCGTGCGCCAGCGCAGCGGGATCGTGGGCCGGTCGCCGGCCATCTCGGGGGTCATCGCGCTCGTGGCGCAGGCGGCGCCGCTGGATGTGAACATCCTGATCTTGGGCGAAAGCGGCACGGGGAAGGAACTCGTGGCGCGGGCCATCCACGACAATTCGCCCCGACGGCGCGGTCCGTTCGTCAGTCTCAATTGCGGGGCGATGAGCGAAGGCGTGCTCGAAAGCGAGCTGTTCGGGCACGCGCGCGGCGCGTTCACGGGCGCGATCGCGCGGCACGAGGGAGTTTTCCAGCGCGCCGACGGCGGCACCCTGTTCCTGGACGAGGTGGGCGAGTTGCCGCTGGCGATGCAGACGAGGTTCCTGCGGGCGCTGGAAACCGGCGAGTTCACGCCGGTCGGCGGGCGCGACACCCTGCACAGCGACATCCGGCTGGTCGCGGCGACCAATCGCGACCTGGCGCTGGAGGTGGGCGCGGGCCGCTTCCGACAGGACTTGTACTACCGCCTGCGGGTCGTCGTGATCACGCTGCCTCCCCTGCGGGAACGGCGCGAGGATGTCCCGGTCCTGGCGGAAACGATCCTGACGCAGGAGAACGCGCGCCTGGGCCTCGACGTGCGGGGTCTGTCCCGACCGGCGCTGAAGGCGCTGGAGGCGTACGCTTGGCCGGGGAACGTGCGGGAACTGCGCAACGTCATCAGCGCGGTGGTAGTGCGGCGGCAGAACGGCTTGATCGAGGCCGAGGACATTCCCGCGGAGGTGCGCACGGGCGGGCCGATCGATCCTCGCCACCTGCCGGTGGCGCTGCCGCGCGCGACGGACGCGTTCGAACGGGAGGTCCTGCTGCAAACGCTCGTCGAGTTGCGGCGCGACGTCCTGGAGATCAAGGCCATGCTGCAGGGCGGGCGCGCCACGGGGACGCCGATTTGGGGCGGCAGCGTGGTCGACACGTACGCCGGCGAGACGGGTTACAGCCCGGTGGCGCAGGACGGAGGGGGAGACCTGGAAACGCTCTCGCGCGGGTTGATCGAGCAGACCCTGCGCGCGACGGGCGGGCGGCGTCGCGAGGCCGCCCAGCGGCTGGGCATCAGCGAGCGGACTCTCTACCGCAAGATCCGCAAGTTCGGGCTGCGGTAGCGCCGCGCGCGGCCTTTGCGCGCGGGGCGGGCTGCCTTATAATGGAATGGAAGCGGCGGCGTGGCGCGGGCTGGCGGCCACGTCGCGAGCGATGGTTCTTCCCCCTGGTCAGCGAGGAATCGATGGTGAACGCTCTGTCGTGCCATGCGCCGGTCGGGCGCCGCGTCGGCTGGCTGGTCGGCTTGTGCTGCTGGCTGCTGTTGTTGTCGAGCGCCGGCGAGGCCCGCGCCGACAAATACGCGGGAGAATTCATGCTGGGCGGGGGCGGGGCGCGCGCCATGGCGCTGGGCGGCGCGTTCACGGCGGTCGCGGATGACCCGTCCGCCGTTTTCTGGAACCCGGCGGGCCTGACCGCCATGCCGACGCGCCAACTGCTGCTCATGCACGAGGAGCGCTTCGGCGGCCTCGTCGACCGCGACTTCGCCGCCTACGCGCAGCCGGTGTCCTGGGCGTTGTTGGGAGGCGAGGCGGCCGGCTTCGGCCTGGCGCTGATCCGATTGGGCATCGACGACATTCCGGTGACCGCGCACCTGTTCTCGCAGTTGGACGTGAACGGGGACGCGCAGATCAGCGACGAGGAGTCGCTGGGACTGTTCGAACTCCAGGACCAGATCGTCTACAAGAGCGACTCGGAGGTGGCGCTCTTCGTGTCGTACGGCGAGCAGCGCGGCGATTGGCGGCTGGGCGGGTCGCTCAAGCTGATCCGCCAGAGCGTGGCCGACGAATCCAGTTTCGGCATCGGCCTCGACGCGGCGCTGCTGCGGCCGCGCGTCTGGCGAAATCTCGACTTCGGCCTGAAGTTGCAGGACGTGACCACCACGTACCTGTCATGGTCCACCGGCAAGAACGAGGTCATCGTGCCGGCCCTGGTGCCGGGCCTGGCTTGGCGGCAGCCGTTGCCGGCGTGGCATGCCGGCGTCCTGCTGGCCGGGGCCCTGGAGACGCGTTTCGAAGACTATGGCGACGCCGACCAGTTCGCGTGGGGAAGCGTCAGCGCCAACCTGCATCTGGGTCTGGAGTTGGACCTGCGCGAGCGCGTGTTTTTGCGCGGCGGCTTCGACAGCGGCTTCGGCAGCGATGACTTGACGGCGGGCGCGGGCTTCCGCCTCGACTTTCTGACCGTCGACTATGCCTACGGTGGCGACAAGCTGGGCATCGACGAGGTCTCCCACCGCATCAGCGTGACGGCGCGCTTCTAGAGCGCGAGCGGACCGGGGCCGGCGTCAGCCGGCCCGGTCGAGCAGGGGCCGGCGCGCGTACAGGCGCTGGCCGGGCCGGATCAGATTACCCCGCAGGTCGTTCTCGCGCCGCAGGTGGGCGAGGCTCACGCCCAGCTTGCGGGCGATGCCGCTGAGCGTGTCGCCCCGGCGCACGCGGTACGAGACGCGCTCTGACGCGGCATCGGCCGACGCCAGGGACGTGGGCGAGGTCTCGGCGCTCAACCGCGCGTCCGCCGCCGCGCGTCCGCCGCCGGTGACCGGCACCACCAGTTGCTGGCCCGGATGGATCAGGCTGGAGCGGCCAAGGCGGTTGACGTCGCGCAGCTGTTGAACGCTGGAGCCATACCGGCTGGCGATGAGGCTGAGCGTGTCTCCGCGACGGACCGTGTGCCTGAGCCAAGTCAGGCGCTCATTCGGGGGCAACGCGGCGAGTTTCGCGGCTGTCTCCTCGCCGCTGCCCGCGGGCACGCGCACGGCGTAGTCCGTGGCGCCGGGCGGGCTCACGCCGCGCAACAGGGCCGGGTTGAGCGCGCGCAGCTGCTCTTCGTCCACGCCCGCGCAACGCGCCAGCACCTTCAGGTCGGTCGGCGTGTCGAGGCGCACGGTGTCGTACTGCAGCGGTCGGGGCTCGAGCGCGGCGAAGCCGTAGCGCGCGGGATCCATCCCGATGCGGTAGGCGGCGATGAACTTGGGGATGTGGTGGCGAGTCTGTTCCGGCAGGGGCAGGCGCCAGAAATCGCGGTGACCGGCGCGCTGGATGATGCGGTCGACGCGGCCTTCGCCGGCGTTGTAGGCCGCCAGCACGAGGGGCCAGTTCTGGAAGTAGGCATAGAGCTGACTCAAGTAGGTCGCGGCCGCGCGCGTCGAGAGCTCCAGATCGCGGCGCTCGTCGACCCACCAGTCTCGGCGCAGCGAGAAATGGCGCGCGGTGCCCGGCATGAACTGCCAGTAGCCGACCGCGCCCACGTTGGAGCGGGCGGTGGGGCTGAGCCCGCTCTCGATCACGCTCAGGTAGAACAGTTCAGGAGGCAGGCCGGCCTCGGTCAGGATGCCGGTCACGATCGGCTCGATCTGCGCGCGGCGCTCGAGCCAGCGCGCGAAGTTCGCGCGGCCCGCGCCGCAGAAATGATCGATCCATTCGCGCACCAACTGGTTGTCCACGGCCAGCAGTTGTTCCTCGAGCGCGCGACGCGCCCCCTGCGGCAGCGTCACCAGCGTGTCGGGCAGGACCAGACCGCGCAGGTCGGCATAGACGCTCTCCAGGAGGGAATCGGCGGGGGCCCAATCGCCCCGCAGGGCTCGGGCCTCGGCGCAGAGCCCGGCCAACAGGATGAGGCGGCGGTCCAGGCTCTTGCGATAGGCGAGCGTGAGGCTGTCGGCCTCCTCGGGCGCCGGCAGCGCCAAAGTGCGCTTCAGTTCATACAAGAGGTCGTCCGCCGGATCGAGCAGATCCCGGGCGACGAGCCCGACGGCCTGGCGGTAGAGCTCCTCCATGTCGCTCACCTGCTCGTGCTCAGCCAGCCAGGCCTGACGCTCGGCGGGCAAGCTGGCCGCGCCGAGCGTGTCCCACATGGCCACCGGGTGCGCCGTGGCGTCCGTCGCGGTTTCGGCCGCGCCGTTGGTGCCGGCGCTGAGCTCGGCGTCGCGGGCCGGGCGCGTGGTGGCACAACCGGCCAGGCCGGCCAGAGCCAGCCAGCAGGCAGCCAAGGGAATCAGGCGACCGACCGCGGCGCGGGCCGGGTCGGCGGGTGGGCGGGGAGGGGTGGCCATCCGTTGCGCTCCTCCGAGTGGCTTGGGCTGGATTTTTCGCCGACGCGAAACGCAATGCAAGAACGCTGCCGCTTGTACTCGGTTCCGTCCGGCGCGGGACGCGCTCATTGTCACGCGTCTCACCATATGTCATAATTGATCATTGGAGCATTGCGAACCTCGCCGCCACGGTCAAGCGGTTTCGCACCGCCCGACCCGGGGGAGCAGATCTTGCCGCCAAGGACCTACGCCCAGCGCCTACTCGGCGGCATCTTGCCGCTGGAAAAGATCGGTCCCTCGCTCAGGCGAGCGGCGCGGCGCGCCTTGGCCGGTGGCGACCCTCAACGCGCCCGGCAGGTCGCCGTGGCGGTCGTGCGCGAGTTGGCGCGACGCGGCGACCTGGTGCGGGTCGCGGTGGAAAGCGGTCGTCCCGGGCGGCAACTCTTCCTGCTGCGGGGAGAGACCGGGCTGATCGACCTGGAGCCCTTGCTCGGGACCGACGGCGCCGCGGCGGACCTTCTGCCCGCGCCGGGCGTGCTCAATCCGGCGAACGCGGACGCCGAGTTCGGAGCGCCCTCCCTCGCGCGCATGCTGCAGGCCCTGAGCAATGACCGGAGCCTTCCCCTGGGCCAGCCCTTGTCGACCCACCCTCAGGTCGTGCTCGAGGGCATTCTGGAGCTGCTGGAGCGGGCCGTGCCGCAATTGCGGCTGGCGGTCGTGCTGGCCGAGGCGGCGGATCTGCAGGTGCCCCCGCGGCGCGTCCTCGGCAGCGACGCGCTGTCGCCGCTGCCACTCTGGAGCCGGCATCGCCAACCCGGCAACGCGCTGTGGTTCGCGGCCGGGACGGAACTGCCGCCGCCCCTGGCCCGGGTCCTAGCCGCGCCTGGCGGTGCGACGCTCGTGGCGGGCGTGGTCGGCGTGCCGCTGGCGGCGCCTCCGGAATTGGCGGCGCAGGAGGGCGAAACCGGACCCGAGGCGGGCCTGCTGTTCGTGACGGCCGGTCCGCTGGTCGGCCGGGCGGCGCTGCTGGCGGACGGCCGACAGTTGGCGCGTTTCGTCACCGCGCGCTGGCGGCAACACTTGGGGCTGGCGCGCCTGGTTCACGCCGATGGGTTGACGGGCGTGCACAACCGCGCCTATTTCGACGGCCATTTCGGCCTCGAGGTCGAGCGGGCTCGCCGGCACGAATCGCCGCTATCCCTGGTCCTGGCCGACATCGACCATTTCAAGCAGGTGAACGACACGTGGGGACACCCGGTCGGGGACCAGGTGCTGCGCAGCGTGGCGCGTGAGATGCAGGGAGTGCTGCGCCGCATCGACCTGATTTGCCGGGTGGGGGGTGAGGAGTTCGCGCTCATCCTTCCCGCCACGCCGGCGGGCGCGGCGCAGGAGGTCTGCCAGCGCCTGCTGGAGCGTTTCGAGTCTCTGCGCGTGAACGTGGCCGAAGTGACGGATCCGCTCCGCGTCACCCTCTCCTTCGGCGGGGTGACGTTCCCCGAAGGCGGCACCGAACCGGCCGAGCTCTACCGCAAGGCCGACGGCATGCTTTACCTGGCGAAGCACCAGGGGCGCGACCGGTGCATGTTCTGGCGACCGCTGGAGGAACCCCTGCTGATCCTGCCGCCCGCCTGCTGAGTGCCAGGCGGGCGTGCGCTCGTTTGGCGCTCGACGCCCGCCGCCGCTGGCCGCTGCTCTGGGCCCTCATCCACTTGCTTGCCTGCGCGGCCGGAGAATGGGACGCGGGCCGGCGGCCGGCGCCGCGCCGGCCCGCGCGCCCGCCGCCGGACTGGTGGGTGCGCGTGGGCTCGCTCGCGCCCGCGCTGCTGACCCTGCGGGCGCCCGGTCCGGCCGACCTGGCCGTTTGGTCGCTGGCCGGCGGCTTGGCCTACGGGTGGGCGCGGCAGGAGGCGTCGGCGCGGCGCAGCCGGCCGGACGCGATCTGTCCCGCCCCGTGGCAGCCCAGTCGGCGCCGAGTCTGGCGCGCCGGCGCGCTCGTGCGCGTGACCGGCTGGCCCGATCTCTCCGGCAACGGCTGGAGCGCTCCCGCGGTGCTGGTCGGCCTCGGCGGGCGGCTGACGGGGGACACGCGGCCGCCGCCGCGGGCCGGCGACGCCATCCTGCTGCGCGGCCAGGGCCCGGCGCCGGCCTTCGGCGCGCTGCTGGCGGGCGAGGTGGAGGGGGGCGCGGCGCCCGGGGCGACCACTCCGGGCGGCTTCGCCATGGCCCGTTTCTTGGCTGGACGCGGCGTGCTCTGGCAGGGCCGATGGCACGGCCCGGCGGCCGGTGACGCGCGCGAACGCGAGGCGCCCGTCTTGCCGGCACGCTGGCCGGGCGCGCTGGGGCGGGCGCTGCCGGCGCTGCGTGCGCGCTTGCTGGCGACCCTGGCCGCGCAGCTGCCCCCGCGCGAGGCCGCGCTGTTGGGATCGGTGCTCTTGGGCGAGCGCGACGCTTCGGCGCGGGCCAATCAGGCGCCGTTCACGCGCATCGGGCTGGCGCACCTGTTCGCGGTCAGCGGCTTGAACGTGGGCATCATCCTCGGCGTCCTCTTCACGCTGACGCGTGCGCTGCGACCCGGCTCCACGGCCCGCCTGCTGATGGCGCTGCTCGTTTTGGCGCCGTACGCGGTGCTGACCGGAATGACGGGCGCGGTGCTGCGGGCCTGCGGGCTGGGGCTGTGCGTGCTGGGCGTTCGGCTGGCGGGCCGCCGCCAGGATCCGCTGCACGTGCTGGGCGTGCTGTTCTGGCTCAATGTGCACGCGCAGCCGTGGTGCGTGCTCGACGTCGGCTGCCGGCTGTCATACCTGGCCGCGGCGGGTCTGACGGTCGCGGTGCGCGGCGGGCGTCCGTTCTGGCGCCGGGCGCCGGCGCGCTGGCGCTGGCTGCCGCTGGGGTTGGCGGTGACCTTGGGCGCGCAATGGTTCACGCTGGCCGACACGGCGGCGGCGTTCGGGTGGATCCATCCGCTTTCGCCCTTGGTCAATCTTTACGCGGTCCCACTCTTTTCCGCGATCGTCTGGCTGGCGAGCCTCGCGCTGCTGGCCGCGCTCTGGTGGCCATGGCTGGCGGACGCGCTCTTCGCGGCGTGCTGGCTGTTGGCACGGCTGTTCGAGACCAGCACGGCGGCGATCGACGCCGCAGCTGCCTGGGCGGTCGGCATTCCGCCGCTGGGGCCGTGGCGCTTGGCCGTTCTGCTCTTCGCTTCTGGCTTGGTGGGCGCCGGATTGCAGCGCGCCGCCCGGACGGGTTCGGGCGGGCGCGCGTGGCCCCTGCTGCTGGCCGGGGCGGCGTGCCTGGCGGGCGTTTTGCCGCTTGGGCGCGCGGCCCCGGCCGGACGCCTGACCATCGCGCAGTTCGCGGTGGGGCAGGGGGACTGCGCGGTGTTCGTCTTTCCGGACCGCGAGGTCGTCGTGCTCGACACCGGTCCGCCGCTGCGCGCCGGCTCCGCCTGGGAGCGCAGCGCCGGACCGTGGCTCGTGCGGGAGGGGCTGCGGCGAATCAAGGGCGTCGTCTTGACGCACGCGCACGACGACCACACGGGGGGAGCGCGGGCGGTGGCGACCGGCTTGCGGGTGGACACGTGGTGGTTGGGCGGCAGCTGCCAGGCCGCGGCGCTCGGTCTGCCCCCGGGGGCGGTGGTGCGCTTGCCGTGCGCCGGCGACACGCTGCATGCCGCCGGCGACTGGGCGCTGGTCTGCGTGCACGCGGCGGACCGGACGGCCCCGCCGGCCAGCGAGAACGATGCTTCCGTCGCGCTGGCGCTCACCCGGCGCGGGCGGGCGGTGGGCTTGTGGACGGGCGACCTCGAGCGGCCCGGCGAGCGCGCCCTCTTGGCCGACTGGGCCGGCGTGGCGCCGCTGCAGTTGTGGAAGGCCGGTCACCATGGCAGCGTCAGCTCGGGCGATCCGGCGCTGTTGCACGCCACGCGGCCCGCCCTCGTCGCCATCAGCTGCGGGCTCGGCAACCGCCACCGCCACCCCAGCCACGGGCCGTTCACGGCGGCGGACGACACGCTGGCGCTGTTGCGCACGGACCTCGACGGGACGCTGTGCTTCACGTGGCGCGCCGACGGCTCGCTGCAGTGGCGCACGGGCCGCGGCCGTCGCGGCGTCGTGAGGGCGGCGTGCCTTGACACCCCCGGACCGCCTCCCTAAGATGCCGCCGACCCACGGGCCGGGCCTGCCGATCGCCCTTCCGCTCGTCTTGCCGACAGGAGTCCCATGCGAGCGCTACGCAGCACCACGGAGCTCGGACTGGCCCCGGATTTCCAGGGCAAGGTCCGCGAGATCTTCGACCTGGGCCAGCAGCTGCTGATCGTCGCGACGGATCGCATTTCGGCCTATGACGTCGTGATGAACGAGGTCGTGCCGGGTCGCGGCGTGGTGCTGACCGTGATGACGCTGGCCTGGCTGGATTTCTTCCGCGACGTGCCCAATCACCTGCTCACGGCCGATCCCGAGGCGTTCCCGCCGCGCTTCCGCTGCCTGCGCGACGAGTTGGGCGGGCGCAGCATGCTGGTGCGCAAGGCGCAGCGGCTGCCGGTGGAGTGCGTGGCGCGGGGCTACCTGGCCGGATCGGCCTTCAAGTCGTACCAGCGGGAGGGGGCGATCTGCGGGATCGCGTTGCCCCCGGGGCTTTCGCTGGCGCAGCAGCTGCCGGAGCCGATCTTCACGCCCGCGACGAAGGCGGACGTGGGGCACGACGAGAACATCGATTTCGCGCACGCGGCGCGGCTGCTGGGCGACGCGGACGCGGCGGCGGCGCGCGACTTCACGCTGCGTCTGTACGCGGCGGCGGCGCGGTACGCGGCGCCGCGCGGCGTGATCGTGGCGGACACGAAGTTCGAGTTCGGCCGCGTCGGCGGGCAGCTGGTGCTGATCGACGAAGTGCTCACCCCCGACTCGAGCCGCTTCTGGCCCGCGGGGGCGGCGCTGCCCGGCCGGGAACCGCCGAGTTGGGACAAGCAGATCCTGCGCAACCATCTGGACGCGTGCGGTTGGAATCGCCAGCCGCCGCCGCCTGCGCTGCCGGCAGAGGTACTGGCGCGTACGGCGGCGCGCTACCACGAGGTCCTGGCGCTGCTCTTTCCCGCGGAGGTGACGCGGTGGCGACCGTTCCTGAGCTGAACCGGCGCCGCCGGGCGTTGCTGAGCGTGACGGACAAGACGGGCCTGGCCGACATCGCGACGGTCATGCAGTCGTACGACTACGAACTGGTCGCCAGCGGCGGCACGGCCGCCTTCTTGCGCGAGCACGGCTTCCCGGTGACGGCGGTGAGCGAGGTCACCGGTTACCCGGAGATCTTCGGCGGACGCGTCAAGACGCTGCACCCGGCCATCCACGGCGGCATCCTCGGCCCGGCGGAAGCGGACTTCGCCGCGGTGCGCGATCTGGGGATCGCGCCCTTCGACGTCGTGTGCGTGAACCTCTACCGGTTCGAGGAGGCGTTGCGCGGCGCAACGGCCGAGGGCGCGCTCGTCGAGGAGATCGACGTCGGCGGGCCAGCGCTGCTGCGCGCGGCCGCCAAGAACTTCGGCCGCGTCACGGTGCTCAGTTCGCCCGCCGATTACGAGGAGTTCCTGTGGGAACTGCGGCGGCACGACGGAGACGCCAGCGAGAGCTTCCGACGGCGCATGGCGGCCGCTGCCTTCGCGCGCACGGCCGGCTACGACCAGGCGATCGCCCAGTGGTTCGCGGGCGCGGAAAAGGAGGCGACAGGCGCCGTCGCGCTGCGCTACGGCGAGAATCCGCATCAGGGGGCGCGCCTGCTCGTGGGCGGGGCCCGCGATCTGACCGAGGCCTTGACCGCCTGCGGCCTGCGGCTGTGGGGCGGCAAGGAGCTATCGTACAACAACCTGGTCGATCTCGTGGCGGCGCTCAAGCTCGTCGCGGATTTCGACGAGTGCGCGTGCGCCGTGATCAAGCACACCAACCCGTGCGGCTTCGGGCTGGGCCCGTCGCCGGGCGCGGCGCTCGAGCGCGCGCTGGCCTGCGACCCCGACGCCGCGTTCGGGGGCGTTTTCGCCTTCACGTCGCCGATCGATCCGCCGGCCGCCGAGCTGCTCGCCGGCCGCTTCCTGGAAATCGTGGCGGCGCCCGCTTACGGCGCCGCGGCCCTGGCCACGCTGCGGAGCAAGAAGAACGTGCGCGTGCTCACGTGGGAACGGGACGCGTTCGCGACCGCCACCCGGGACACCAGCCGCGCCTTCGGGCGCCTGGTCCTGCAGCAGGACGAGGACGAGGGGTTTCCGGAGCTGGCCGAGCTGCGGACGGCGGCGGGCAGCGAACCCGACGCGCGGCAACGCGTCGCGCTGAACCTGGCGTGGCGGGTGGCCAAGCACGTCAAGAGCAACGCGATCGTGCTGGCGGACGAAACGGGCCTGCTGGGGGTGGGGGCGGGACAGATGAGCCGCGTCGACGCCGTGCGCCTGGCGCTGAGCAAGGCCGCCGCGCGCGGTTTCGACGTGCGGGGCGCCGTGGCGGGCTCTGACGGCTTCTTCCCCTTTCCGGACGGCATCGAGCTGCTCGCTGACGCCGGCGTGGCGGCGGTCATCGCGCCGGGTGGATCGGTGCGCGACGCGACGGTGGCGGCGGCCGCGGCCGCGCGGGGCCTGACGCTCTGTCTGGCGTCGCGCCGGCACTTCCGTCACTGAGGCAGGAGACGCGCATGGCGCTGGCCGGACACCCTCGCATCGTGGTGCTCGATTTCGGGTCGCAGGTCAGCATGCTGATCGCGCGCGGCCTGCGCGAGCTGGGCGTGTCCAGCGAGCTGTGGCCCTACCACCGGTGGCGCGACGCGGTCGACGATCCCCAGGTGCGCGGCATCATCCTTTCGGGCGGGCCGGCGTCGGTCACCGCGGCGGGCTCGCCGGACGTGGGCGACGCGCTTTTCACGGCCGGGCGGCCCGTGCTCGGCATCTGCTATGGCATGCAGCTGATGTGCCGGCGCCTGGGCGGACGGGTCGAGGCGGGGGACCAGCGGGAGTACGGCGCCGCCACGATCACGGTCACCGGCGAGAGCCCGCTGCTGGCCGGCCTGCCCCGGAGCCAGCGGGTCTGGATGAGCCACGGCGATCGCGTGACGGCTCTGCCCGCGGGTTTCGTCGCGCTGGCGCATTCGGAAACGATACCGTTCGCCGCGGCCGCGGATCCGGGCCGACGCTTCGTCTGCACGCAGTTCCATCCGGAGGTCGCGCACACCGAGCACGGCCTGCGCATGCTGGAGGGCTTCGCGCGCGGCATCTGCGGGCTCACCGAGCAATGGTCCGCGGCGGAATTCGTGCAGGAAGCCGGCGAGGAGATCCAAGCGACGGTCGGCGCCGGGCACGTGCTGTGCGGCGTGTCCGGGGGGGTGGATTCCACGGTCGTGGCCACGCTCGTGGACCGGGCGGTCGGCGATCGTCTGCACTGCGTGTTCGTGGACAACGGCCTGCTCCGGCAAGGTGAGGCCGACGCCGTCGAGCAGGCGCTCAACGGGCAATTGCGGCGGCGGGTGCGGCGGGTCGACGCCGGCGCGCTGTTCCTCGAGCGCTTGCGCGGCGTCGAGGAACCGGAGAGCAAGCGCCGGATCATCGGCGCGACCTTCATCGAAGTGTTCGCGCGGGCGGCGCGGGAGGAGGGGGAGTTCGCCTTCCTTGCCCAGGGCACCCTGTACCCGGACCGCATCGAGTCGGTTTCGCTGTCGGGGCCTTCCAGCACGATCAAGACGCATCACAACGTGGGCGGACTGCCCGCCGAGCTGGGCTTCGCGCTGGTCGAGCCGCTGCGCGATCTCTTCAAGGACGAGGTGCGCGCCGTGGGGCGGGCCCTGGGCATTGCGCAGCCGCTGCTCCAGCGCCACCCCTTCCCGGGACCGGGGCTCGCCGTGCGCATTTTGGGGGAGGTCACGGCGCGGAAGGTTCGCCTGCTGCAGGCGGCCGACCATATCTTCATGCAGGAACTGCGCACCAGCGGGCAGTATGATCGCATCTGGCAGGCCGGGGCCATCCTGCTGCCGGTGCGCTCGGTGGGCGTGATGGGCGACCAGCGCACCTACGAGGCCGTCGTGGCGCTGCGGGCGGTCACCAGCCGCGACGGCATGACGGCGGACTGGGCGCGCGTTCCTGACGACGTGCTCGGGCGCGTGAGCAATCGGATCATCAATGAGGTACCCGGCATCAATCGTGTGGTGTACGACATCAGCAGCAAGCCGCCCGCCACGATCGAGTGGGAGTAGCGGCGCGCTGGCCGGTCGCGCGGCGGCCGCGTTGCTCGCCGGCCTGGTCGGGACGTGCTGGGCGGCGGGGGCGACGGCGGCCCCGGCGCCCGTGGACACGACGCTGGCCGCGCTGCGCGCGGCGCGCCGCGCCGACGTGCGCGCGGCCACCGCGGCGGCCACCGCCGTGGGCCGTCCGGCTCGCCTGACGCTGCTGGTGATCCCGGTGGATTTCGCGGACCACCGGCTGCCCGCCGACTGGGACCCCGGCGTCGCCCTCGGGGCGCGCCTGAGCGCGGTGTTGCCGACGGCGTTCGAGGGCGCGCAGGTCGCGGACGCGCCGCTGCTGCCCGCAGGCTCCCTGTGGCACTATTTCCGCGTGGCCTCTTGTGGAAGAGCGGACCTGGACCTCGTGCTGGCGCCGTTGGTGCGCTTGGCCGCGCCCGCGAGCGCCTATTCCGACCGCTGGCTGGCCGGCGCCACGCGCACGCGACGGCTGGCGCAGGAAGCGCTGGAGGGCGCGCGGGAGGCCGGCATCGCTTTCTCGCGTCTGGACAACGATGGGCCCGACGGCTTTCCCGGCACCGGCGACGACGACGGCGAACTGGACGGCGCGCTCATCCTGCACAACGAGATCGGCGACGAGAACGACGCGCAGGACGGGCTCATCCAGGCCCTCCAGTACTATCTCGAGGGGCCCGTGACGGACCGGGGCACCCTGGCCCGTCTGTACGCGGTGGCCAGCCTGCACAGCGAGCTCGGCGTCTGGGCGCACGAGGCCGCCCACCTGCTGGGGCTCGAGGATCGCTACGACCCGTTCCTGCCCGTCACGGGCAGCGAGGTCGCGGGGCGGGGCGGTCTGGGCGTGTTCAGCCTGATGGCGGCGGGCGCCTTCGGCTTCGGCGGGCGCGGGCCGGCGTTGCCCGACGCCTACAGCTGCGCGCAACTCGGTTGGCGCGACGTGGTCACGCGACGCGGCCTGCCGGGGGCGGCGGCGGACACGCTGCGACCGCCGCCGACCGGCGCGCAGGTCTGGCGAGTCTGGACACGGGGGGAACAAGGCGCGGAATATTTCCTGCTCGAGACGCGCGGCGATCCGGCGGCCGGGCTGTACGACCAGGCTGGCATGGCGCCGGGCGAACTGCTCGTGCTGCACGTCGACGAGAGCCTGCCCGAGCGCGCCCAATCCAGCCTCGACCCCGACACGCGGCATCTGCGCGTGCGGCTGCTGGAAGCGGATGGCGACGGCACGCTCGCCGAAGGCCTGGACGCGGGCGGACCCTCCGATTGCTTTCCCAACGCGGAGGGCGCCGACGCGCTGACCCCCGACACCATCCCCGCCAGCAGCGGGTACGGCGGGCCGACCGAGGTCTCGCTCACCGACATCGCGCCGAGCCAGACCGAGGTCGCGTGCGTGCTGCGGCTGGTCGACAGCGCGACGCCGGCGTGCCTGGTGACCTTCGCCTTCGAGCCCGCCGAGGCGGGGGCCTGCTTGCTGCGCCTGGGCGCGACGGAGACCGGCGTGCCGATCGCCGGCCTGTTCGCCGAGATCGCCGTCACCGCGGGCCAGAGCTGGGGCTCGTTCGCCGGGGGCGCGCTGTCGGTGTCGGTGCCCCTGCTGCGCGACCCGGCCACACTCTCGTGGTCGCCGGCCGAGCCGCCCGTCTGGTACCTGGCGGCCGAGGGGGGCGAGGAGACCGCGTTGACACAGTTCGCGATCAGGCTGACGGGCGAGCCCGGTTTCGCGCAGGAGACGAGCCGCTCCTGGCTCTGGAGCCGCGCGAGCGATCCGCTCGACTTCGCCGGGGACTGGCCGCAGGAGTGGACGATCGAGGACGCAGGATCCCTGCCCGGCACGACCTGGCACCGCTGGAGCGACAGCGGCGTTGCGCGCGCCGACGGCGGTGCGGCCCTGGCCTGCACCGGCACGGCGTACGTGGACGCGGGGTCGTGGCCGCTGGTGAGCTACGCCAACGGCGCGGACATCACGCTCATGTCGGGCCCCTTGCCGCCGGCGGCGCTGGCGGTGCGCCTGATCCACTCCATGCACGGCGAACTCGTGCGCCCAGGCATCGCGTTCGACGGCGGCGTCGTGGAGTTCCTGTTGCCCGACGGCAGCGTGGCGGCGGCGCAGCCGGTGGACGGCTATGACGGGCGCATCGCGCCGCAAGCGGCCTGCGCGCTGCACGACCGGCCCGCCTTCGCCGCCGAGGACTCGCTGGGCGCGCAGGGGGAGGCGATCTGGCGCGCCGATGTCTTCCTCGTGCCGCGCGCCGGCGCGGGCCCGGTGCGGCTGCGCCTGCGCTTCGCCAGCGACACGCTTTACCGCGGACGCGGCTGGCTGGTGGCGAGCCTGCAGACTTTGACCATGGCGCCGCAGAGCGCCTTCCCGGTCGCGTGGGAGCCGGCGCTCTCGCCCGACGCGGGAGGCGACCTCGTCTGGAATTGGCCGGGCCAAGTGGCCGCTTCCTTCCATGTCGAGGTCAGCGAGGACAATGGCGCGACCTGGCTGCCCGGCGGCGACTGCCCGGCCCTGCCCGAGAGCGGCGGCGGAGCGTTCCACTTGGCGGCGGCGACGCCCGGCTGCCGGCGCCTGGCGCGCGTGCTGGCGTTGACGGCGCTGGGCCCGGTGGCGTCGCGCCCCGTGGTGGCGGGCGCGCCGCGCAGCGAGCGCGAGCCGCCGCCGTTGGGCTTGCCCTATCCGAATCCCTCGGCCGGAGCGGTGCGCGTGATGGTCGAGCTGCCGACCGAGGCCAGGGGACGGTTGTGGGCGTTGGATCTGCGGGGACGACGCGTGCGAGAGTGGCCTTTGGCGGGCGGGGCGCGCCTGCTGGCGTGGGACGGTCTGGACGGGCGCGGTCAGCGCGTGGCGGCGGGCCTTTACTTGTTCCATCTGGAAGAGGCGGGCGGCCGTCGCGCCACGCGCAAGGTGGTGGTGTTGCCGTGAAGCGGCAGCGGCACTGGCTGGCGGCGGCGGCCTTGCTGGGCAGCCTGCTCGAGGTCGGCCCCACGGCCGCGTCGCCCCTGGTCGATCCTTTTCTGGAGCGGTTTCGGGTCGGTCACTATCAGGATCCGGCGAGCGTGGCGTTGCAGGGGGGCTGGCCGCGCGACCTGTTCATGCCGTGCCGGATCGACGCGCTCTGGCAGGCCGCCGCCGAGAGCTTGCTAGCGGCGTGGAGCGGGCAGGCGCCGGCACAGGCGCCCGCGTTGCTGGTGGCCATCGCGGGCGGCCAGGCCGGGAGCGAAGGTTGGGCGCGGGAGCAACGCGCGCGGCTGCGGTACCTGGGCGAGCCGGCGCGGGCCGATTCCAGCCGCGCGTGGCGTGGCGGATGGTTATCTAAGGAAATACTTCAATTAAACACTTTATATTATTATGAAATTGGAGTTTATGATACGGCAACCGCCCGCGCAGAACTTCTGCTGGAGCGCGCCCAGAGCCTGGACCTCGCGCCGGAGGAGCGCTTCGTTTGGTCCTTGCGGTTGCGCCGGCTGCGCGCCCTGGCGGCGCCCGCGGCCCCGGACAGCGTGCCCTGGCCGGAGATGCTGGAATTGGGTCGCGGCGACGGCGCCTCGGCGTGGGCCATCTGGGTGGCGCGACAGCGCTGGCAGGGACAGCCGCTGCTGCCGCCGGGAAGCGGTTCGACTTCGCTGGCCCGCTTCCTGGTGCGCCTGCCGAAGACTTGGCTGGACGAGGCGTGCCTCGAGGGCGCCGGTTTTGCGGCGGACGAGGCGATCGGCGTGGGAGCCGCTTCCCTCGCCGACGCGCAGGCCCACGCCGCCTTCTACCGGCGTCATCCACGGCCGCCGGCGGACGGGGGTTTCCTGACGGTGTGGTTGCGCGGCCTGCTGCGCGGCGGCCGCACGTACGCCGCGCGCGCCGAGTCGCTGCTGGCCGCGCAGCCGTTGCCGCCCGCACAGGCGGCGCGCTTGTGGCGGCGGGCGGCGGAGGAACGGTTGCTCGCGGGGGATTGGGAGCGGGCGCTGGCCGACCTGCGCCGCGCCTTTGCCACGGCGTCCCCCGCCGCACAGGCGGTGGAGCGCGACGCCACCGCCGATTGGGCGCGGCAGGCCCTGGTGCTGGCCGCGGTGCGCGACCGACGGGCCGAGGCCGCGCGCATATTCGCCCTGGTCGACAGCAGCCTTTCGCCCGCGGAGCGAGCCGACTGGGCGCAGCGCTGCGGGCGGCTGCGCGAGCGCTTGGCGGGCGAGCAACCGGCGCCCATCGTGAAGGACGGGCAGGACCTCAGGCAAGACGCGCAGACCGTGGTGCGCGCGGGCGCCGCGCTGCCGATCGGCGTCACGCCTGGCGAATGGGCGTGGCCGGCGCGGGGCAAGGCCTGGGTGGCCTGGCGCGCCTGGGGGCGCGCGCTGGCGGCTGGCCGGGTGGATTCCACCACCGACCCCGCCACGGCGATGTACGCCGCGGCCCTCGCGCGCGAGCCTGCAGCGCCGGCGGCCGACCCTGGCGAGGACTTGGCGCCGCCGGCCCTGGGGCAGTATCTGGCGCGGAGCCCGTTTCGCGAGACCGCGCTGACGTGGTTGCTTGCGCAAGCGATCGCCAACGCCGCGGGAGCCCAGGCAACCTTCGCCGCGGCCCGTCCCCCCCTGCACGCGGACAGATGGCCCGCGTGGCCCGAGCGCCATGCCCTGCTGGGCCTGGCCCTGGCCGCCGACGACGCCAACGCCACGCTGGTTCTGGCCAGCGGTCTGCCGGCGGGCGGCTTGTCGCTGCAGGCGCGACTGCCGCTGCTCTATCCGGTTCCCGGGGGAGCGGCGCTGCGGCGTCAGTTGGGCGAAACGGGCCTCGATCCGGCGCTGTTGCTCGCCGTCGCGCGCAACGAGTCCCTCTTCGATCCGGCGGCTCGCTCCGCGGCCGGCGCGCTGGGCTGGCTGCAGATCATGCCCTTCCATTACCCGGAACGGGGGGCGCCGTCCGGCCGGCCCATCTGGCGCCGGCCCGAATGGTCGCTGGCCACCGGCGCGCAGCTGCTGAAGCAGGCCGGCGTCGCCTTCGACGGCGACGCCTACCGGGTCCTGGCGGGCTACAACGCGGGCTTGGGCGCTGTCCGGCGCTGGCTCCGGCAGTTGGGCGGACCGGTCGCCCCCGACCTCTTCCTTATATGGATCGGCTATGCCGAGACGCGGGCGTATGTTGAAAAGGTATTGATCGACCGGGAGATTTACGGTTGGATATTGGCCGGGCAAGCTTCCGGCGCTTCCTGAGCGCTTTTTGCCCCACCGGCGGGTAGATTTGGGTCCTTTTTGCAAGGATGGGGCAGCGTTGGGAATGCCGACAACCCGACCCGACCCCCCGCGAACCACGCCCGGCGCCCGCCGGGGCCGACCGCGGTTCCGCCGCCATGAGAAGCAAGCGACAGTCGCGCAGACAGTTCCCCGCGTGCAATTGCCGCTGCGCAAAGAGATCGAATGGGATCGCAAGGGGATCCACCTCACTTCGACGCTCCTGGCTTTTTGGACGTATTTTCTCGATGAACCGTTGGCCACGGCTGGCCTGGCCCTTGCAACAATCTTTGTGATCGCCGTGGACTTGGCGCGATTGGGCTCGCGGCGCTGGGCGCTGTGGGTCTACCGCAAATTCCCCTTGGTCTTTCGGCGGGACGAGCGGCACGCGCTGTCGGGAGCCTCGGTCATGATGATCGGGGTCACCCTCGCATCGGCCGCCTTCCCCGCCAAGCCGGCGACGGCGGGCATTTTGTGCCTGACGTGGGGGGACTCGGCGGCGGCGCTGGTGGGGCAGGCCTGGACCCACTGGGCTACGAAACGAAAGTTGCGCCGGGCGGGCCAGGCGAGGGGCCACGTGGTCATGAAGAGGGGTCGCAAGACCCTGGCCGGCACGTTGGGCTGCCTCGTCGTGTCCATGATGATGGTGCTCTTGGTCATGGGGCCGCAGCCCTGGCTGGCGCTCCTGGGCGGCCTAGCCGCCGCGCTCATGGAACGCTGGACCCATGGCCGCTGGGACAACCTGACGATGCCGGTGGGCACGGCGGCGGTCATCCAACTGGCCCTGGTCTGGATGAGGTGAGGCGCCTCCTCCCGGCCGGGCCGGGAGAACGAGGCCCATGTTCCTGCGACAGCTCCTGCGCTTCCTGCCGGGCGGCCCGTACACGGAAGGGCTGCGGGCCTACGATGTCGGCGACTACGCAGCGGCCAGGCGCGCCTTCCGCGCCTACCTCGCCCTGCCCGAAGGTCGCTATCGCGATAAGGCGGCCTTTCACCTGTGCGAGTCCTGCATCCAGGCCGGCGAGCACGCCCTCGATGAAGGCCGGGCACAGGAGGCCGTCGACTTCCTGCGCGAGGCCCTGACGCTGCATCCCGAGTACGCCGACGTTCACAACAAGCTGGGAGAAGCCCTGCTGCAGTTGGGCAGCCGCGACGAGGCGTCCGCCAGTTTCCACGACGCGCTCGCCCGCAATCCCCGCTTCTACCGCGCCCGGCTGAACCTGGCCCGCGCGCTCTTGGCGGGGGGCGATTCCGCGGCGGCCATCGACGCGTTGGTGGAAATGCAACGGGTCTGTCCGCCCTTGCTCAAGGGGCAGGCGGCGGAACTGGTGCGGCAATGCCGCGAGGGGGACGTCGCCCAGATGCAGGCCGCCATCGAGCAGTTCACCGGCGCGGCGCCGAGCGAATTGGACCTGCGCCGGGCCCAAGCGTTGGAAGCGATCCAGAGAGGCGACAACGGGCTGGCGGTGTCGATCCTGGCCGGGTTGTTGGAGTCGCACGGGCAGTACGCCGACTTGCATCACCTGCTGGGGCTCGCGTACGGGAACGCCGGGATGCTGGACGACGCCATCCTGGAATTTCGCCGCGCGCTGGAGCTGAACCCGCGCCTGAACAAGGCGCGCATCAACCTGGGTGTCTCGCTGCTGGAAGCCGCGCGCTATACGGAGGCCGGCGCGGAACTCCGACTGGCCGAGGAGGCGGAGCCGTGCAACCCGCTGGTCTTGAACGCCCTCAGGGAACTGACGACCCTGACGGAGGCCTGACGTGGCGGAGCTGACCTACTACGACATCCTGCAGGTGCACCCGAGCGCTTCCGAGGACGCGATCCGTGCGGCCTACTTCAGGCTTGCCAAGATCTATCACCCTGACCTGCGCCGGCAGGATCAGCGCCCCGAAGACACCGAGCGCTTCATCGAGATCAATCGCGCCTACACGGTCCTGTTGGATCCCGCGCGACGGCAGACCTACGACCTCGACCTGCAAGATCGCGGCGCGCCGCGGCAAGCGGACGGCGCGGCGAACGCGGCGGCGATCGAAACCCCCGCCGACGACGGCGAGCCCAGGCCCGCGACCGCCGCCCCCCGCCCGTGGGCGGGCCAAGGCGAGGCGGGCCGCGCCTTCATCAAGGCCGAGCAACTGGTCGACGAGGGGCGCGTGAAGGACGCCGCGCGTCTTTTGCTGGCGCTGGTGCGCGTCGAACCGGACAACCCCGGCTACCTCTCGCTGGCCGGGTACGCGCTGGCCAAGGCGGGGGAAAATCTGCACAAGGCGCGCGATTTCTGCCGGCGCTCCTTCGAAATGGAGCCGTACAACGCAACCTATTGCGCGCGGCTCGGATACGTGTACGTGGCCGCGGGCTTGCCCAAGCTCGCGGAAAAGATCTTCGCCGACGCGCTCAAGCTCGATCCGGCGCAGCCCTTGGCCCGACAGTACGCGGGGCGGGCCCAGGCGAGCGTGCCCAGCGGGGGCCTGATGACCCAGCTCAAGGGCCTGCTGTCTCGTTGACAGCGCCGGTCGTCCGTCCTAGCTTCAGCCCCGGAACCGGCCCGCTCGCGCGGCGGGCGGCGCGCTCGCTACGGGTCTCGTCCCGGCCGGCCGGGAGGGACCCTTTTCTACGATCGGGAGGACGAAGCCGATGGCGCCGGGTCTGGCGGGGCTGATAGAGAAGGTTTTCGGCCGGAAATCCCACCGCGACTACAAGAAACTCCTGCCGCTGCTCGAAAGAGTGAAGGCCTGCCGAGACGGCTACCGCGAGCTCGACGACGACGCCTTGCGCGGCCTGACCGAGGATTTCCGGGCCCGCCTGCGCGCGGGCGAGACCGTCGACGATCTGCTGCCCGAGGCCTACGCGGCGGTGTGGGAGGCATGCCGGCGTCAGGCGCAGCGGCGCGCCGCGTGGCCGGTCTGGGGCCGCGAGATGGTCTGGGACATGGTTCCCTACGACGTGCAGATCATCGGCGCCATGGTCCTGCATCAGGGCAAGATCGCCGAGATGGCCACGGGCGAGGGCAAGACCCTCGTGGCGGTCATGCCGCTGTATCTGAACGCGCTGCGGGGCGCTGGCGCGCATCTGGTCACCGTGAACGACTATCTGGCCCGCCGGGACGCCGAGTGGATGGGCGGCATCCTGCGCTTCCTCGGCGTGACCGTCGGCTACATCGTGACCGAAATGACGCCCGCCGAGCGGCGCGAGGCCTACAACTGCGACGTGACCTACGGCACCAACAACGAATTCGGCTTCGATTACCTGCGCGACAACATGGCCATTCACCGCGACCACCTGGTGCAGCGCGGATTCGCCTACGCCATCGTGGACGAGGTCGACTCGGTGTTGGTCGACGAGGCCCGCACCCCGCTGATCATCAGCGGCCCGGTCGATCGCTCCACGCACCGCTTCGAGGAGCTCAAGCCGCGCGTCGAGCGGTTGGTGCGGCAGCAGCAGCGCATCGTCAACGATTGGGTCGCGCAGGTTGAGAAGATCTTGGGGCCGGGCGGGGACGAGGACGACGCCGCGATCGATCAGGACACCGCGCTCACGCTGCTGCGCATCAGTCGCGGCGCCCCGAAGCAGAAGCGCTTCCGGCGCCTGGTCCAGATCCCCGGGGTGCTCGAGACCATCCAGCGCACCGAGGCCGCCTACATGCGGGACAAGGCGATGTGGGAGGCGGACGCGGACCTGCTCTACGTCGTGGAGGAGAAGCACCACAGCGTCGATTTGACCGAGAAGGGGCGCGACCTGCTGGCGCAGGACGAGGCCGACTTCTTCGTGCTGCCCGACCTGGCCCACGCGGTCGGCGAGCTGGACGCCGACACGACCTTGAGTCCCGAGGAGTACGCCCGCCGCCTGGAGGCGGTGGAGCGGGCCTACGCGCTCAAGAACGAACAGATCAGCAACGTGGACCAGTTGCTCAAGGCCTACTCCCTCTACGAAAAGGACGACGAGTATGTCGTGCAGGACGGCAAGATCCTGATCGTGGACGAATTCACGGGGCGCCTAATGCCCGGGCGTCGCTTCAGCGAGGGTCTGCACCAGGCGCTGGAGGCGAAGGAGGGCGTGAAGGTCGAGCGGGAGACCCAGACGCTGGCGACCATCACGCTGCAGAACTTCTTCCGCATGTACGGCAAGCTCGCGGGCATGACCGGCACCGCCGAAACGGAGGAGGCGGAGTTCCACGACATCTACAAGCTGGAAGTCGTGGTCGTGCCCACGAATCAGCCGATCCGGCGCATGGACTACGACGACGTCATCTTCAGGACCAAGAAGGAGAAGTACAACGCGATCGTGGACGAGGTCGTGCGATTGCACGAGAAGGACCTGCCCGTGCTCGTGGGCACGACGACGGTGGAGGTCAGCGAACTGCTGAGCCGGCTGCTCACGCGTCGCGGCATCAATCACAACGTCCTGAACGCCAAGCACCACAAGCGCGAAGCCGAGATCGTCGCCGAGGCCGGGCGGCGCGGCGGCGTCACGATCGCCACCAACATGGCCGGCCGCGGCACCGACATCAAGCTGGAGCCGGGAGTCCGCCAATGCGAGGAAGGCTGTCACATCAATTGCGGCCGCCCCGGCTGCCAGGGCGACGGCGTCGTGCAGGAAAAGAACTGCCTCGAGGACACGCCGTGCGGCCTGCACATCATCGGCACCGAGCGGCATGAGAGCCGGCGCATCGATCGCCAGCTGCGCGGGCGCTCGGGCCGCCAGGGGGACCCGGGCGCGTCGGTGTTCTTCCTCTCGCTCGAGGACGACCTCATGCGCCTGTTCGGCGGCGACCGCCTGATCAAGGTGATGGACCGCTTGGGCGTGAAGGAAGGGGAGGTCATCACGCACCCGATGGTCACGCGCGCCATCGAGAAGGCCCAGGTGCGCGTCGAGACCCAGAACTTCGAGATACGCAAGCATCTGCTGGAGTACGACAACGTCGCCAACCGCCAGCGGGAGGTGATTTACGGGCTGCGGCGGGAGATCCTCGTCGAGGAGGATTGCTCGAAGCTCCTGCTCGACTACATCGACGGCGCGACGGAGCGCCTCCTGGCGCAACACTGCCCCGCGGAGCGGCCGCCGGACGACTGGCAGTGGGACGCGCTGACGCGCGACTGGCTGGCGCTGGTGCTTGCGCCGCTGCCCGTCGCGCCGGACGAGCGTCTGCGGATAGGAGCGGACGCGCTCGCGCAACGCCTGCGGGAGCAGACGGTCGAGCGGCACCGCGCCAAGGAGAACCGTATCGGCCCGGACATCGCCCGCCAGCTGGAGCGCTTCGTGCTCATGCAGGTGATCGACGAGCATTGGAAGGACCACCTGAATCAGTTGGTGATGCTGCGCAGCGGCATCGGCCTGCGTTCCTACGGCCAGCGCGATCCGCTGGTGGAGTACAAGGGCGAGTCCTTCCGCATGTTCGAAACGCTCATGGACACGATCGAGGACGAGTCGGTGCGCCTCTTCTTCCGGGCCGAGCTCGTGCAGGCGCAGGCGCCGCCGCGCCCGACGCGCCAGGAGCGGCTCCAAACGCAGAAGGACGAGGCGACCGCCTGGGGCGGCGGCGGCCCGGCGCAGGCGGGGCCGCCGGATCCGGCGCGGGGAGCTCCGCCGGCGGCGGGCGCTGCGCGCCCGGTGGTGCGCGAGGCCCCCAAGGTCGGGCGCAACGATCCCTGTCCCTGCGGCAGCGGCCAAAAGTACAAGAAGTGCCACGGGCGTCTGTCGTGAAGCGCCTCGACTTGCGGCTCGCCGCGCCCTGTGCTAGGGTGCCCGACCGTTGCGCCTAACGGAAGGGGCCGGCGCGCCACGCGGCGTGCGGGCGCCGGAAACAGGTGTCATGACGAAGACGCTGCTGATCGTCGAGAGCCCGGCCAAGGCCAAGACGATCCAGAAGTACCTCGGACGCGGCTATACCGTGAAGGCCTCCGTGGGCCACGTCATCGATCTGCCGAAGACCAAGCTGGGCGTGGACGTCGAGCACGACTTCCGTCCCGACTACACGGTGATCCGGGGCAAGAACAAGGTCCTGAAGGAACTCCTCGACGCCGCCAAGAAGAGCGAACTCGTGCTGCTGGCCACGGACCTCGACCGCGAGGGGGAGGCCATCGCCTGGCACATCGCCAACCATCTGGAGCGCGCCGCCAAGCCGATCCGCCGCATCATATTCAACGAGATCACGCAGGCGGCGATCGCGCGCGCGGTCGCGCAGCCCGGCGAGATCGACGAACGCAAGGTGAACGCCCAACAGGCGCGCCGCATCCTGGACCGCCTGGTCGGCTATCAGGTCTCGCCCGAGCTCTGGAAACTCTTCTACAAGGGGCTCTCCGCCGGGCGGGTGCAGACGGTCGCGCTGCGGCTGATCTGCGAGCGCGAGGCGCAGATCGAGGCGTTCCGCGCGCAGGAGTACTGGACCGTGCACGCCCTGTTCGCGGCCCAGGGCCCCGAGGGGCCCCAGGAGTTCGCGACCGACCTGATCTCGGTCGACGGGGCGCGCGCGCAGCTGGCGGACGAGGCGGCCGCGCAGGATGTGCTGGCGCGCGTGCGCGCGGCGGACAAGGACTTCCGGATCGCGCAGGTTGAGCGCCGCGAGCGCAAGCGGACGCCGCGCGCGCCGTTCATCACGAGCACCCTGCAGCAGGAGGCGGCCGCGCGCTGCGGCTTCTCGGCCAAGAAGACCATGGCGGTCGCGCAGGCTCTCTACGAGGGGCTCGATCTGGGCGAGGAAGGGCCGGTCGGGCTCATCACCTACATGCGGACCGATTCCGTGCGCGTGTCGGAGGAAGCATTGCGGCAGGTCCGGGAGCTGATCGGCGCCCGCTTCGGACCCGATTTCGTCGCGCCCCAGCCGCGCGTCTATCGCAGTCCCGCCAAGGCGCAAGACGCGCACGAAGCCATTCGGCCCACCTCCTTCGAACGCACGCCCGAAAGCGTGCGCGACCTGCTGCCGCGCGACCATTTCCGCCTGTACGAGCTGATCTGGCAGCGGGCCGTGGCGAGCCAGATGCCGGACGCGCGCCTGGACCAGACGTCGATCACCGTCGCCGGCGGCGGACTGCAGTTCCGCGCGACGGGCTCCATCGTCACCTTCCCCGGCTTTCTGCGGGTCTATCCGGACGCCGAGGCGGACGCCGAGCGCTTGCTGCCCGCGGTCGCCGAGGGCGCGGCCACGGAATTGGCGGCGCCGCCCGAGGGCAAGCAGCACTTCACCCAGCCGCCGGCCCGCTTTCGCGACGCTTCCCTGGTGCGCGAGCTGGAGACGAGCGGCATCGGCCGCCCCAGCACGTACGCGGCCATCATCTCCACGCTGATCGATCGCGGCTACGTCGAGCGTGAGAGCCGCCAGTTCGTGCCCACGCGCCTGGGCCGCGAGGTGTGGCAGGTGCTGGGCGGGGCGCTGCCGCACCTGTTCGCCGTGGAGTTCACGGCCACGATGGAGGACGAGCTCGACCGCATCGAGGGCGGCGAGCTGCCGTGGCAAGAGGTCGTGCGCGACTTCTACGCGCCCTTCCGCGCCGAACTCGACGAAATGGAGCGGCGGCGCGACGACCTGCGGCGCGAGATCAACGTCCCGACCGATCTCGATTGCCCGAAATGCGGCCAGGCGAAGCTCGTGGAGCGGTGGGGCAGCAACGGCAAGTTCCTGGCCTGTCCCCGCTATCCCGAGTGCCGCCACGCGCAGCCGCTGCCCGACGAGATCCACGCCCTCGACGAGCCTTGCCCCGCATGCGGGCAACCGCTGCAGATTCGCGCCGGACGCTTCGGGCGCTTCATCGCCTGCACCGGCTACCCGGATTGCAAGCACACGCGACCGCTGCCGCTGGGCGTGGCCTGCCCCAAGTGCGGCAAGGACCTCGCGGAGCGGCGCAGCAAGCGGGGCCGCACCTTCTTCGGCTGCACCGGCTACCCGCAATGCGACTTCGTGTCCTGGAATCGGCCCGTGAACCGCCCCTGTGAGAATCCCGGCTGCGGCAGCCCCTACCTGGTCGAGAGATTCAGCCAGGCCAAGGGGCGCCACCTGGTGTGCCCGCAGTGCAAGACGGAAGCGCTGGATTGACGACGGTGCCGGCTCGCCGCGCGGCCGTTCAGGTCGTGGGCGGCGGTCTGGCGGGCTGCGAGGCCGCCCTGCAGCTGGCGCGGTTTGGCCTGCCCGTCGTCTTGCACGAGATGCGGCCGGGCCGCACCACCCCGGCCCACCGCACCGGCGACCTGGCCGAGATCGTCTGCAGCAACAGCCTCAAGAGCCGCGAACTGGCCACCGCGTCCGGCCTGCTGAAGGCGGAGTTGGACCGCCTGGGCTGCCGACTGCTGGCGGCGGCGCGGGACGCCTCGGTCCCAGCGGGGGCCGCGCTCGCCGTCGATCCCGGGCTGTTCAGCCGGGCGGTGGCGGCGCGCGTCGCGGCCGAGCCCCTCATCACGGTCGCGCGCGATGAGGTGACCGCGCTGCCCGCCGACGACGGGACCACGTGGCTGTTGGCGAGCGGCCCGCTCACCTCGCCCGGCCTCGTGGCCCGGCTCGAGGAACTGAGCGGCGCGGCGGGTCTGCATTTCTTCGACGCGATCGCGCCCACGGTGACGCTCGACTCCCTCGATCTGACGCGGCTCTACCGCGCGGCGCGCTACGGCAAGGGCGAGGCCGACTACCTCAACTGCCCGCTCGACCGGCCGCAATACGAGGCGCTGCGCGAGGCCCTGGTGACGGCCGAGTGTGTCCCGACGCGCGACTTCGATCGCGCCGAGCTGTTCGCCGGCTGCTTGCCGGTGGAGGAGATCGCCCGCTCGGGGCCGCAGTCCTTGGCGTTCGGTCCGCTGCGTCCGGTGGGGCTGATCGATCCGCGGGACGGCCGCCGCCCGCACGCGGTCGTGCAATTGCGCCAGGAGAACCGCGCGGGCACGCTCTTCGGCCTGGTCGGCTTTCAGACCCGTCTCAAGCACGGCGAGCAGCAGCGGGTGCTGCGCCTGCTGCCAGGCCTGGAGCGCGCCGAGTTCGCGCGCTTCGGCCAGTGCCATCGCAACTTCTACCTCGACACGCCGCGCGTGCTGGACCGCGATTTCGCGCTGCGCGGCCACGGCCACGTGCGCTGCGCGGGTCAGATCACCGGCGTGGAGGGCTACGTGGAGTCGATCGCCTCGGGACTCGTGTCCGCCTGGCTGCTGGCCGGCCAGAGCCTCGGCGTGGAACTGCCGGACTGGCCGGCGCAGACCATGATCGGGTCGTTGCTGGGCGGTTTCCTGTTCGACACGACGAGTCCGCGGCTGGTCCCCATGAACGCGAATTTCGGCCTGCTGCCGCCGTTGCCGCAGGCCGTGCGGGGCCGCCGCGAGCGCAACCTCGCGCAGGCGCAGCGTTCGCTGGCGGCGCTCGACGCCTATCTGGCCGGGCCGGGCCCGCGCCGCCTGCTTGCCGCCGCGCGCGGCGGGTGATACATTCGCCGGCCCGGCGGGAGGCGGCATGGAAGCGGATGTCCTGCGGGCTTTTCAGACCCATTTGCGCGTCGAAATGGGCGCCAGCCCGCGCACGGTCGAAGCGTACGGACGCGACGTCGCGGCCTTCCTCGCGCGCGCCCGTGCCGACGGGGTCCTGCGCGACGGGGGCGATGCCCGTTGGCGCGCCTTCGCCCAAGCGCGCACGCTGGTGCGCGATCATCTGGCGGACCTGCGCCAGGCCGGCCGGAGCCGGGCCACTGTGGCCAGGCAGTTGGCGGCGATCCGCGCGTTCTACCGCTGGCTGCGCCTGACCGCGCGCCTGGACGCGACGCCGGACACGCTGGCGCGCGGGTCCGGCGGGCGTTCGCGCCGGCTGCCCAGGGATCTGACGGTGGCGCAGTTGGAAGCGCTGCTCGATCTACCGGCGCCCGACACGGCGCGGGGACGCCGGGATCGGGCCCTGCTGGAACTGCTGTACGGCCTGGGGCTGCGGCTGGCCGAGGTGGTCGCGCTCGATCTGCGGGACCTCGACTTCACGGGCGAGCGGGTGCGCGTGCTCGGCAAGGGCCGCAAGGAGCGGCTGCTGCCGCTGATCGGCCTGCCGGCCGAGGCGCTGGCGGGATATCTGGAGGCGCGGCTGGGCCCCGTGGCTTGGCTGGCGGCGCGCGAGGGGGCCCTGTCCGCCGCGGAGGCGCGCCAGCCGGTGTTCATGGGGCGCCCCGGCCGGCGGATCGGACGCCGCACGGTGCAGGCCATCGTGGCGCGCCACGCGCGGGCGCTGGGCGAGGCCACGGGGATTTCGCCCCACGTGCTGCGGCATTCCTTCGCCACGCACCTGCTCGACGGCGGCGTGGGCATTCGCGTCGTGCAGGAATTGCTCGGGCACGCGCACCTGTCCACGACGCAGGTCTACACTCACCTGAGCCGGGAGCGCCTGCGCGAGGCGTTCCAAAAGGCGCACCCGCGGGCGCGCTGACAACGGCGCGAACGCCGGAGGGATCGATGAGGCTGCGGGCGACGACCGTGGTGGCGGTGAGGCGAGCGGACAGCTGGGCCATCGGCAGCGACGGGCAGGTGACGCTGGGCGAGATGGCCGTCAAGCACGGCGCCGTCAAGGTGCGGCCGCTCGCGGGCGGCCAGGTCCTGGCGGGTTTCGCGGGCGGAGTGGCCGACGCGCTCAGCCTCTTCGAAAAATTCGAGGGGCATCTCGAGCGCTACCAGGGCCATTTGCGCCGCGCCGCGATCGAGCTGGCCCGCGAGTGGCGTCGCGACCGGGTGCTGCGGCGTCTGGACGCGCTGCTGTTGGTGGTGGGACCCGATGCGTTGCTGACCGTCTCCGGGGCGGGCGACGTGATCGAAGCCGACGGCGAAGCGGCCGCGATCGGCAGCGGCGGGGGCTACGCGCTGGCCGCGGCGCGCGCCCTCTGCGCGCGCACCGCGCTGACCGCCGCGGAAATCTGCCGCGACGCCCTGCACCTGGCGGGCGAGCTTTGCATCTACAGCAACGACCACATCACCGTCCTGACGGGCGGCGCGAAGGAAGCCAATGACGGCGGAGAATCCCTTCCCGCGTGAAGGCCTGGACTGGACGTGCCGGGCGATCGTGGCCCAACTCGATCGCTGGGTCATCGGCCAGGATCCCGCCAAGCGCGCCGTGGCCATCGCGCTGCGCAATCGCTGGCGCCGGCTGCGCCTGGATCCGGCGCTGCGCGCCGAGGTGGTGCCCAACAACATCCTGATGATCGGCCCGACGGGCGTCGGCAAGACCGAGATCGCGCGCCGGCTGGCCACCCTGGCCGGCCTGCCCTTCGTGAAGGTCGAGGCCACGAAATTCACGGAGAAGGGTTACGTGGGGCGCGACGTCGATTCGATGGTGCGCGACCTGGTCGACGACGCGGTGGCGCTGCTGCGCCGCGCGCGGCAGGAGCAGCTGCAAGCCGAGATCGACGCCGCCGTCGAGGAGCAGCTGATCGACCTGCTGTTCCCGCCGCTGGCCGGAAGCGACCCGGAGCGCGCGCAGCGCTGGGAGCGCAGCCGCGAGAAGATCCGCGCGCAGCTGCGCGAGGGGGTCTTCGACGAGCGCGAAGTCACGATCGCGACCGAGACGCAAGCGCTGGCCCTGGGCAACGTCATGGGTGCCGGGGAGGAGCTGGAGGCGACGCTGGGGGAGGCTCTGCGCCAGATGATGCCGCGCCGCCGGCGCGAACTGACCCTGCCGGTGGCGCAGGCGCGCCGCGTCCTGCGCGAACAGGAGCTCGACCGGCGCGTGGATCACGAGCGCCTGGGCCGCGAGGGCGTGGAGTTGGCCGAGCAGGGCGGCATCATCTTTCTGGACGAGATCGACAAGATCGCGACGCGGGGCGAGCGGGGCGGCGGCCCCGACGTCAGCCGGGAAGGCGTGCAGCGCGACCTGCTGCCCGTGGTGGAGGGCAGCAGCGTCAACACGCGCTACGGACCGGTGCGCACGGACCACGTGCTGTTCATCGCCGCGGGCGCCTTCCACATGAGCAAGCCGAGCGATCTGATTCCCGAGCTGCAGGGTCGGTTCCCGGTGCGCGTCGAACTGGAAAGCCTCGGCGAGGCCGATTTCGTGCGCATCCTGGGCGAGACCGATGCCTCGCTCATCAAGCAGTACGCGTCGCTGCTGGCCGTGGACGGCTGCGCGCTGGAATTCAGCGCGGACGCGGTCGCGGAAGTGGCCGGCGCCGCCGCCGAATTGAACCGGCGGCTCGAGAACATCGGCGCCCGCCGGCTGCAGACGGTCATGGCCCAGGTGCTCGACGAACTGCTGTTCACGGCGCCCGAAGGCGCGGCGGGAACCTTCGTCGTGGACCGCGGGTACGTGCAAGAACGATTGGGCGACATCATGCGCGACGAAGATCTCAGCCGTTACATCCTGTAGCGGCGGCGTGTCGCGCGCAGCGTTCCCTGAGGAGGGGGCATGGCACTGAAGAACGGGAAGGATTTCCTCAGCATCGAGCAGCACACGACGGAAGACCTGCGCCGCATCCTCGACCTGGCCAAGGCGCAAAAACCCCTGGCGCGCGCGCACAAGCTGCCGCCGTCGCATCCGGGCCGCGTGCTGGCGTGTGTCTTCGCCAAGCCCAGCCTGCGCACCCGCGTCAGTTTCGAGGTGGCCATCCGCCAGCTGGGCGGCACCTCGCTGTACATCACGGATCAGGAAATCGGGCTGGGCAAGCGCGAATCGGTGCACGACGTGGCCAAGGTGCTGTCGCGTTTCGTCGACGGCATCATGATCCGCACCTTCAAGCAGGCGGACGTGGACGGGCTAGCCCGGCACGCCACGGTGCCCGTCGTGAACGGGTTGACCGACCTGCTGCATCCCTGCCAGGTGATGGGCGACATCCTGACCATCGAGGAGCACCTCGGCAGCGTCGAGAACAAGACCGTCGTCATGGTCGGCGACGGTAACAACCTGGCCAACAGCTGGCTCACGGCGGCCATGCGCTTCCCGTTCACGTTCGTGCTGGCTTGCCCCCGGGGCTACGAGCCGGACGAGCGGATCCTGCAAGAGGCCGATCGCGCGGGCGCGTCGTACGTGATCACGAACGATCCGCGCGAGGCCATGCAGGGCGCGCACGTCATCTACGGCGACGTCTGGACCAGCATGGGCCAGGAGGCGGAGGGCCAGAAACGGCTGCGCGATTTCACGGGCTTCCAGATCAACGACGACCTGTTGGCGGACGTCGACCCGTCGTGCATCGTGCTGCACTGCCTGCCGGCGCACCGCGGCGAGGAGATCACCGATGCCGTCATGGACGGCCCGCGTTCGGCGGTGTTCGATCAGGCCGAGAACCGCCTGCACGCGCAGCGGGCCATCCTGGCCCTGCTGATGGCGTAGGCGATGGCGGCCGGCGCGGCACGGCCGGGCACGAGGGCAGGCTCGCTGGCGGCGAGCCTGGCCCTGGCGCTCGCCGCGGGGTGCGCCAGCGTGGAGCCGCCGCCCGGCGGTCCCGAGGACCGCACGCCGCCCCGGCTCGCGTCCGCCTGGCCGGAGTCCGGAACGGTCGGGTTGGGCGAGGTGCGGGAGCTGCTCTTCTCGTTCTCGGAGAAGGTGGAGCCGCGGCCTGCCGAGCGCTTCCTGCGCCTGTACCCACCCGTGAAGATCGCCGACACGGACTGGAGCGGCCGGCGGCAGGCGCGCGTGCGCCTGGCGGAGCCGTTGCCGCCGGACACGGTGATCGTGGTCGAGATCGTGCGGGGCCTGCCGGACGCGCACCGCGTGCCCAGCGTCGGCGCGCGCGCTTTCCCGTTGGCGACCGCGGACAGCCTGCCCGCCGGCGAGGTCGCCGGCGTCCTGGCGCGCGGCGGCAAGCCCGTCGGCGGCGCGGTCGTGGAATTGCTGCCGGTGGCGGGGCCCGCCGACGACAGCCCCCGCGCCAGCGCCCTGCGCCGCGCCGAGAGCGACTCGCTCGGCCGCTATCGACTGCCGTGGCTGCCGGTGCCCGGCGGCCCGTGGCTGCTGCGGGCGTTTGAAGACGCCGACGGGGACGGCCGGCCCGGCGAGCGGGAGGCGCGTCGGGATGCGCCGGACACGCTTTGGCTCACGCCGCAGAGCGCGCGCCTGGCGCTGCCGGAACTGGCGCTCTTTGCGCCGGACGACCCCGGCACGGTGGCCGGGCAGGTCGACAGCACGGCGCCCTGGACGGCGCCGCTCTTGGGCTGGGTGGAGCGGATCGCGGAGACAGACACGGGCTTGGTCGCCCGTCCGCTGGCGCGCGCGCCGCGCGGCAGGCAGCCGGTCGAGCGCGGCGCACGCGTGGCGTGGGACAAGGTCGGGCCGGGTCTCGTGCGCCTGGTGCTCTTCACCGACCTGGACGGGGACTCGCTGCCCAGCCTGGTCGCGCGCCCGCCGGACACGGTGCGGATCTGGCTGGAACCGCACGCCTGGGCCGACTCGCTGCTCGTGCTGCCGGGCCTGGAAACCCGCTTCCGAGCCCCGGTTTTCCCTGATACCCTCACCCTCTGGCGCGGCGCCCCGCCCGAAAGCGCCGCGACCGACCTGCCCGTCTTGCGCTGAAGCGGCGACGGCTGCCGGAGGTGCCATGACCGCGCGTTTGCCGTTCGTCAAAATGCACGGCGCCGGCAACGATTTCATCATGGTGGACGCGCGGTGCCAGCCGCCGGGAGAGCTGACCGCCGCGCGCATCGCCGCGCTGTGCGATCGGCGCCGGGGCGTGGGCGGCGACGGCCTGATCGTCGTGAGCGCGGTGCCGGACGCGGATTTCGCCATGCGCTATTTCAACGCCGACGGCCGCGAGGCCGCGATGTGCGGCAACGGCGCCCGCTGCGCGGTGGTGTTCGCCCGGCGGCTGGGCCTCGTCCAGCGCGCGCAGTGCGAGTTCCGCACCGCCTCCGGACTGGTGAGCGGCCGCTGCGAAGCGGGCGAGGTGGCCGTGACGCTCACGCCGCCCGGCCCGGTTCGCTTGCACGTGCCGGTGGCGGGTTCGCCCTTTGCGGAGCACCATTTCGCCGACACGGGCGTGCCCCACCTCGTGGTGCCGGTGCCCGACGTCGCGGGCGTCGAGCTGCCGACGTGGGGCCCGTTCCTGCGGCGCCACGCCGCGTTCGCCCCGCAGGGCACCAATGTCGATTGGGTCTCGCCGCCGCTGGCGCCGGACGGTCCGTGGCGGCTGCGCACCTTCGAGCGCGGCGTGGAGGACGAGACCCTCGCCTGCGGCACGGGCGCGGCGGCGGCGGCGCTGCTGCTGTGCCGGCTCGGAAGGGCGACTCCGCCGGTCGCGCTGCTCACGCGCGGGGGCGACGTGCTGACGCTGGACGTGCACGACGAGCAGGGGGGCACGCGGCTCACGTTGCGCGGGCCGGCCGTCGTGGCCTTCGAGGGGGAGGCGGATTGGCATGACTGACAAGACCTGGACCTTGCCGGACGGCGTGTACACGGCGCTGGTGACGCCGCTGCGCGACGGCGCGCTGGACCGCGACGCGTGGCGGCGGCTGGTCGGCCGGCAGATCGCCGGCGGGGTGGCCGGAATCGTGCCGGCCGGCAGCACCGGCGAGGGCGCGACGCTGACCGCCGCCGAGCGCGAGTGGCTGGTGCGGGAGTGCGTGGCGCTGACGCGCGGGCGCTGCGCGGTGATCGCCGGCGCGGGCACGAACGCGACGGCGACGACGATCGAGGCCGTGCGCGCGGTCCGCGACTGGGGCGCGGACGCCGCCATGGTCGTCACGCCCTATTACAACAAGCCGCAGCAGCACGGCCTGCTGGCGCATTTCCGCGCGGTGGCGCGCGCGGTCGAGTTGCCGCTGGTCGTCTACAACGTGCCCGGCCGCACCGGCGTGAACCTGCTGCCGGCCACCGCGGCCCTGCTGTCGACCGAGCCCAACGTGGTCGCGCTCAAGGAGGCCAGCGGCAACCTCGATCAGATCGAGGAGGCGATCGAGCGCTGCAACCTGAAAGTGCTGTCGGGCGACGACGGCCTCAATTTCCCGATCTGGGGCCGGGGCGGGCGCGGCACGATTTCCGTGGTCAGCAACCTGCTGCCGGGCACGGTGGCGCGCATGTGGCGCGCTTGGACCGCCGGCGACGTTGGCCAGGCCTGGTCCCTATCGCGCGCCCTCGACCCCGTGGTGAAGGCCTGCTTCCTCGAGTCCAATCCGGTGCCCGTGAAGGAGCTGCTGCATTTGGCGGGCCTGTGCGCGCGCGAGCCCCGGTTGCCGCTGGCGACGGTCGCGCCGCCCACGGCCGAGCGGCTGGCCGCGTTCTTCCATGACACGCTGGCGCCGCTGCTGGCGCGCGACGGGGAGGCGCCGGCATGATCGCCGTCACCGTGCACGGGGCGCAGGGGAGGATGGGCAGGTTGGTGACCGAGCTCGTCGCCGCGACGCCCGACCTGCGCCTGGCCGCGCTCGTGACCGAGCCGGGGCGAGAGCAGGCCGTCGGCTCCTTTCACGCGACGCTGCCGCTCGTGGGACAGGAGCGGCTGGGGGAGGTGGCGCCGGCGGGCGGGGTGATCGTGGACTTCTCGCTGGCCCCCGCCCTGGGCGGATTGTTGCGCGGGGCCGGGGCGGCCGAGGCGCCGCTGGTGGTCGGCACGACGGGGCACGGCGCGGCGCAGCTCGCACAGTTGCAGGCGTACGCCGCGCGCCACGCGGTCGTGCTGGCCGCGAATTTCAGCGTGGGCATCGCCGCGCTCCAGCTGGCGCTGGAGCTGCTGGCGCGCGCGTTGCCGGAGGATTTCCAGGCGGCGCAGGTCGAGACCCATCACCGGCACAAGCTGGACGCGCCCAGCGGCACGGCCCGTCACCTGGCGGCCGCCTGGGAGCGGGCGCGCGGCGGCGGCGCCGTGACGACCCACGCGCTGCGCTTGGGCGGAATCACGGGCGAGCACGCCTGGACGTTGGCCGACGACGAGGAGACCCTCGTGGTGACCCATCGCGCGCACTCGCGGCGCGCCTTCGGCCGCGGGGTGCTGCCGGCGATCCGCTTCGCGGCCGCGGCGGCGCCCGGCCTTTACGGCCTGAGCGACGTGTTGGCCACGCGCGGCGGCCCTTGAGGCGAAACGCGGCGAGGGCCCCTCTGGCGGGCCCTCGCGGCGAAAATGAGGCGGAGCTCAGCCCTTGTTGGCGAGATTCGCCAGGCGAGACTTCAAGCGGGCGGCGCGGCGCTTGGGGATGGTGCCCTTGCGCGCCTGCACGTCCACGAGGCTCGTGATCGCGGCCAGCTTGGCCGGCTGCGTCTCGGCAGTGGCCGCCGGCGCCTCGGCGCGGTAGGTCTTGATGGCGGTGCGCAACTCGCTGCGATTCTGCCGATTGCGCAAGCGAGCCTGCTCGTTGGTCTTGACTCGCTTCTTGGCGCTTTTGTGATGAGGCAAGGAATGACCTCCTGGGGCCGAAAGGACCTTTGAATCTAGCCGCGGAAACGAGCCGTGTCAACCTCTGACGAAGCGGCGCCGGGCGCGCAAGCGCCGGCGGCCCTGGCCCGCCTGGCCACCCTGCCGGACGCGCCGGGCGTCTATCTGCACAAGAACCGCCAGGGCCGCGTCATCTACGTGGGCAAGGCGCGACGCCTGAGCGCGCGCGTGCGCGCCTATTTCCAGCCGGGAGCCGACCTGTCCGCCAAGACGGAGCACCTGGTCCGGCAGATCGCGGACTTCGACGTCATCGTCACCACCAACGAGGTCGAGGCGCTGATTCTCGAGGCCCAGTTGATCCGCGAGTACCGGCCCTACTGGAACGTGCGCCTCAAGGACGACAAATCCTTCCCGTACGTGCGCATCAGCGTGCAGGAACCGTTTCCGCGCGTGAGCGTGGTGCGCCGCCTGGCCGCCGACGGGGCGCGCCATTTCGGTCCTTACACCGACGCCAAGGCGTTGCGCGAGACCCTCAAGTTCGCGGCCGCGGCGTTCCGCGTGCGCACCTGCGAGCTCGACCTGCCGCGGCAGAGTTGCGCGCGCCCCTGCCTCGACTGGCAGCTCGGGCGATGCTCGGCGCCGTGCGTCGGCTACGAGGGGCAGGAGGCGTACGGACGGCGCGTGCGCCAGCTGCTGCTGTTCCTGGAAGGCGCGGATCGGCGTCTGTTGGCCGCCGTGCGCGCCGAGATGCAGACGCACGCGGCGGCGCGGCGTTACGAGGCGGCGGCCGCAACTCGGGACCGCCTGCGCCGCCTGGAACAGACGCTGGGCCAGGCCCAGGCCGTCAGCGGCCTGGGCGGCGCGCTGGACGCTTGCGCGGTCGTGCGCGACGGCGACCACGCCAGCGGCGTGGTCCTGCGCGTGCGAGGCGGGAAGGTGCTCACGACGCACCGTTTTCTGCTGACCGACCGGCTCGCCAGCGACACCGAGGTCTTCCTCGCGCAGCTGCTGCGCGAATATTACAGCCGTTGCCCCGAGGTGCCGGCGCGGGTCGTGGTCTCGCACGACCTGCCGGAAGGTGACCTCTGGCAGCAGTGGCTGGCGCAACGCAGGGGCGGCCGGGTCGCCGTGCGCCGGCCCCGGCGCGGCACGGCGAAGGCCGTGGTCGCGCTGGCCCTGGCCAATGCCGCGCATCACCTCGAGGCGCAGGGGCGGCTGACCGCGCGCGCCCCTGGCGCGGGCAAGCGCATCGCGGCGCCGGCCGTGGCGCTGCAGGAGGCCCTCGCCTTGCGCGCCGTGCCGTCGACCATCGAGTGCTTCGACATCTCGAACCTGAGCGGGCGCGAGGCGGTGGGGTCGCTGGTGGCGTTTCGCGACGGCAAGCCGTGGAAGGCCAGATATCGCCGCTTCCGGCTCAGGAACGTCGCGGCGGCGGACGATTGCGCGATGATGCGCGAAGTGCTGGACCGCCACTACGCCAAACTCGCCGCCGCGGGCGAGCGGCCCGCGGACCTGGTCATGGTCGACGGCGGCGCGGGACAGTGGGGCGTCGCGCGCGACGTGCTCGACGCGCGCGGCTTCCCGGACACGGAGGTGATCGGCCTCGCCAAGCGCGAAGAGCTGGTGTATCGCGGCGGCGGGCGCCCGCCGCTGGCCTTGCCGGGCCACGACCCGGGCCGGCTGCTCCTGCAGCGCGTGCGCGACGAGGCGCATCGCTTCGCCCTGGCCTACCACCGCCTGCTGCGCGAGCGCCGCCAGGCGGCGTCGGAGCTGGACGACATCCCGGGCATCGGCGCGGTCAAGAAGCTGGCGCTGCTGCATCGCTTCGGATCCGTGGCGGGGGTCCGCGCCGCGGGGCGCGCCGAGCTGGCCGACGTGCGCGGCCTGACCCGGCACGACGTCGAGCGGATCCTGGCCTGGTTCGGACCGGACGCGCGGCGCTGATGGAAACCGCGTGGGACAGCGGCGTGGCGGCCTACCTCGCGCACCTGGCGGCCGAAAAGGGGCTGGCCAGGAATTCGTTGCTGGCCTACCGGCGGGATCTGGCGGGGCTGCGGCGCTGGGCGGTGGCGGAGCGGATCGTCGACCCGGGCGCCGTGCGGGACGCCGACCTGCGCCGCTTCCTGATCGCCAGCGCACAGCGGCTGGGGCCGCGCTCGCGCGCGCGCCTGCTGTCGACGCTGCGGGGATTCTTCGCCTTCCTGGTGGCGGAGCGCCTGGCCGCGGCCGACCCGACGCAGACGCTGCTGGCGCCGCGCGCCGGCCGCCCGCTGCCGCGCGTGCTCAACCGCGCCCAGATCGAACGCCTGCTGGATACGCCGCCAGCCGGCGAGCCGGCCGGTCTGCGCGACCGGGCGATCCTGGAAGTGCTGTACGGGTGCGGGCTGCGCGTGAGCGAACTGTGCGGCCTGGACGTGGCGGACCTGGATCTGGCGGCGCGATTCGTGCGGGTGCTGGGCAAGGGCGACAAGGAGCGCGTGCTGCCGCTGGGCGAACCGGCGGCCCGCGCCGTCGAAGCCTGGCTCGCGCCCGGGCGTCCGGCCTGCCGGGGCAAACGCCCGAGCCCGGCGCTGTTCTTGAATCGCCGCGGCGGACGCATCACGCGGGTCGGCGTGTGGCAACTCCTGAAGCGGCACGCCCGGGCGGCGAGGATCGGCGCGGCGGTCAGCCCGCACGTCTTGCGGCACACCTTCGCCACGCATCTGCTGGAAGGGGGCGCGGACCTGCGCGTCGTGCAGGCGCTGCTGGGACACGCCGACCTGTCGACGACCGAGATCTACACCCACGTGGACCGGTCGTTCGTCGCCGAGGCCTATCGCAGCGCCCATCCCCGGGCCCGCGTCCGGCGCCGGGCCTGAGCGGGCGTCGCGCTTTGACATGGCCTCGGGGCGATGGTACTGTTGCGCCCGTTCGTCCGGCCCGGCGCGGTCCCGACTTCCGAGGCAGGCACGCTTGACGCCCGCAGCTTCGCATCCACCGCAGCCATCCCGCATCGTCCTCAGCGGCGCTCGTCCGACCGGGCGGCTGCATTGGGGCAACTACACCGGGGCGCTCGAGAACTGGGTGCAGCTGCAGGGCTCGTACCGCTGCTTCTTCATGGTGGCGGACTGGCACGTGCTGACCACGGCCCTCGATCGCGCCGCCGACATCCCGGCCAACACGCGGGAAATGGTGCTGGACTGGCTGGGCGCCGGCCTGGACCCGGATCGCTCGGTCCTGTTCGTGCAATCCCAGATCAAGGAGCACGCCGAGCTCTACCTGCTGCTGGCCATGCTCGTGTCGATGGGCCGCCTCGAGCGCAACCCGACCTTCAAGGAGCAGATCCGCGACCTGAACCTGGGCGGCGAGATCAGCTATGGACATCTCGGGTATCCCGTGCTGCAGGCCGCCGACATCCTGGCCTACCGCGCGCACGCGGTGCCGGTGGGCGAGGACCAGGTGCCGCACCTGGAGCTGACGCGCGAGATGGCGCGGCGCTTCAACCATCTCTTCGGCGAGGTTTTTCCCGAGCCGGAGGCCCTGCTGACCAAGTTCCCGCGCTTCCCGGGCACGGACGGCAAGCGCATGAGCAAATCGCTCGGCAACACCATCGAGATCGCCGCCTCGCCGCAGGAGATCCGCGACCGCCTCAAGCCGGCGTTCACCGACCCGGCCCGGCTGCGCCGTAACGATCCGGGCCATCCCGAGGTCTGCGGCATCTACACGTACTGGCAGAAGTTCGCGCCGGCCGAGGCGGCGCAGACCGCGTCCGAGTGCCGCGGCGCCCAGCGCGGATGCGTCGACTGCAAGCGGATGCTGGCCGACCACGCCATCGCCGTTTTCGCGCCGCTGCGGGAGCGGCGGGCACGCTACGAGAACGATCCGGCGAGCGTGGCGGACATCGTCGCGGCCGGTTGCACCGCCGCGCGCGCGGCCGCGGCCGCCACCATGGAGCACGCGCGCGCCGCCATCCACGTCGGCTGAGAAGGAGCGACCGTGATCCGTCCCATGGAGGAAAGCCAACCGGCGGCTGTGGCCGGCGCCCCTGGCTGGCTGGAGCGCCTGCCGCCCGACCTGGAGTACTTCCGCACCAGCGACGCCTATCGCGTCGATCTCCAGGCCTTCCAGGGCCCGCTCGACCTTCTGCTGTACCTGATCCAGAAGGACGAGATCGACATCTACGACATCCCGATCGCCCAGATCACCGACCAGTACCTGCGCTATCTGGCCGTGATCCAGGCGCTCGATCTCGACACGGCGGGCGATTTCCTGGTGGTGGCGGCCACGTTGCTGCGCATCAAGGCGCGCCTGCTGCTGCCCACGCAGCCGGAAGAGACTATCGAGGAGGAGGATCCCCGCGCCGAGCTGGTGCGCAGGCTGCTGGAGTACAAGCGCTACAAGGAGGCGGCCGCGCAGTTGCGCCGATGCGAGGAGGAGCGAAGCCGCTGGCACGTGCGCCAGACGCGCTGGCCCTTCCTCGGCGAAGCCGAACTGCCGCCGCCGCAGTTGCGCTTCAACATGTACGAGCTGCTCGCCGCGCTGGCGGACGTCTTCGACAAGCTGGCCGAGCCGCCCGTGCACACCGTGCAGCGCGAGCCGTTCACGGTCGCGCAGAAGATGGAGCGCATCCGCGAGCGTCTGCTGACCGCCACGAACCTGCGCTTCGACGAGCTGTTCGCCGAAGACGCGATCCGGATGGAAGTGGTCGTGACGTTCATCGCGCTGCTGGAGCTGTGCCGGCGCGGCGAGGCGCGCTTCATCCAGACCGCGCTCAACGGCCCCGTCTGGATCCGCGTGGGCGTGGCGCAGCCGGTGAGCGGGGAGGAGGCCGTGCTGCCGTGAAGCACGAGCTGGAGGCGTTGCTGTTCGCGACGGAAGCCCCGCTGGCCATGGGCCGGTTGCGCGCGTTGTTCCCCGACGTGGCGCCGCCCCAGTTGCGGGCCGCGATCGAGGAGCTGCGGGTCGAGTACGAGCGGGACGGACGGGCCTTCACGGTCGTGGAATTCGGCGGCGGCTGGCAGATCGCCACGCGCCCGGAGCATGCCGGCCTGGTCAACCGCCTTTACGGCGGCCGCCGGCACGCGCGCCTGACCAAGGCGGGCCTCGAGGTGCTGGCGATCATCGCCTATCGGCAGCCGATCACGCGCCTGGAGATCGAGGATATCCGCGGCGTGCAGTGCACGGGCGCCCTCGCGACGCTGCTCGAGCGCGGTCTGATCGCCGTGGCGGGGCGCGCCGAGACGGTCGGCCACCCCATCCTCTACGGCACGACGCGCGAGTTCCTGGGCCATCTCGGCCTGAAGGGGCTCGGGCAACTGCCGGCGCTGCCGCAGATCGAGCAGGTCATGGGCGATCGCGAGGAGTTCAGGCGCTTCGCGCTGCAGTTCGGCCAGGAGATCACCGACGACGATTTCGAGGAGGCCGAAGCGGACGGCGAGGACGCCGAGGCCGACGAGCCGCTCGACGCGCCGCCGGCGGGCGATCTGCCGGATCGCGAGCGCGTCGGCGAACGCGATCGGGAGGAGCCGGACGAGTTTGGACAGGCCGACGGCTGACGGCGCGATCCGGCTCAACCGCTTCCTTGCGCGCGCCGGGCTCGGCTCGCGCCGGGGCGTGGAAGACCTGGTGCGCGCCGGACGAGTCACCGTCAACGGCGTCGCGATCGCCGGGCTCGAGACGCGCGTGGATCCGGCGCGCGACACGGTCGCGCTCGACGGCAAGGAGATCCGGCTGCCCGCCGCCTGGGGAGTGTGGGCCTTCCACAAGCCGGCGGGCGTCGTCTCCACGTTGCGGGCGCAGGCGGGCCAGCAGGGCCTGGCCCCTTTCCGGACGCGCGCGGGTCTGCCGCCCGGGGCCGTGCCGGTCGGCCGCCTTGACGCCGACAGCACGGGCCTGCTCCTTTGGAGCGACGACGGCCAGCTCGCCCAAGGCTTGCTCAAGCCGGCCCACGGGGTCTGGAAGCACTACGAGGTCGAGCTGGACGCGCCTCTGACAGACGCGGGGGTTCGCGCCGTCGTGGCGGGCGGCCTGACGCTGGACGGCCGTCCCTGCCTGCCCGCCCGGCTGGCCCCGTTGCCCGGCCCGCGGGCGCGGCGCTGGCAGGTCGGCTTGCGCGAGGGACGCAACCGGCAGGTGCGCCGCATGTTCGCCCTGCTGGGGCTGACCGTCCTGCGCCTGCACCGGACCGCGGTCGGTCCGATCAGGCTGGGGCGGCTGGCGCCTGGCGCGTTCCGCCGCCTCACGCCGCGCGAGGAGACCGCGCTGCGCCGCGCGGCGGCGGGGCCCGGGGCAGCAAACTCTTGAGCGAGGACGGTGGCCGCGTGGATTTTCCCAGCCTCTTCCGCCCCGGCATCCTGAGCACCCGCCCCTACAGCCCGGGCCGTCCGATCGAGGAGGTCCAGCGGGAGCTGGGCCTGCGCGACGTGATCAAGCTGGCCAGCAACGAGAACCCCGAGGGTCCTCTGCCCGAGGTTCTCGAGGCGATCCGCGCGGCCGCCGAGACGGGCAACCGCTATCCGGACGCGTCGTGCTGGGAACTGACGCGGGCGTTGGCCGCGCATCTGGGCGTGGCGACGGAGGCGATCCTGCTGGGCAACGGCTCGAACGAAGTGCTGGACCTCCTGATCCGGGCGGCCGTGTCGCCGGGCGAGAACGTCGTCTACGCGCATCCCAGCTTCATCGTCTACCGCATCGCCACGGACGTCCATTTCGAGACCGGGCGCGCGGTGCCGCTGACGGCGGACGACCGCCACGACCTGCCGGCGATGGCGCGCGCCGCGGACGCGCGCACCAAGCTCGTGATCGTCTGCAACCCGAACAATCCCACCGGCACGTACAACACCGAGGCTGAGTTGCGCGCCCTGCTGGCGGCGCTGCCGCCGCGGACGCTCGTGGCCGTGGACGAAGCCTACTGCGATTACGCGGTCGCCGCGGACTATCCACGCAGCCTGGAGCTGCAGGCGCGGCACCCGAACCTGGTCGTGCTGCGCACCTTCTCGAAGATCCACTCGCTCGCCGGGCTGCGCGTGGGGTATGCTGTGGGGCATCCGGACCTGATCGCGCAGCTGCAGAAGACGCGCGAGCCGTTCAACGTCAACTCGCTGGCGCAGGCCGCGGCCCTGGCCTGCCTGCGCCGGCACGACGTGGTGGCGCAGCGGGCCAAGCGCAATCGCGAGCAGCTGGAGTGGCTCGCCGCCCGCTGCGAGGCGTTGGGGCTGCGGGTCACGCCGTCCCAGGCGAATTTCCTGCTGGTGCGTTGCCCGGGCGCGGCGGCGGAGCTGGCGCAGGCCCTGCTGCGGCGGGGCGTGATCGTGCGGCCGATGGCGGGCTGGGGGTTGGACGAGCATGCCCTGCGCATCAGCGTCGGCCTGCCCCAGGAGAACCGGCGGTGCATCCAGGCGCTGGAGGAGATCCTGACGTGAGCGGCGAACCCGCGCCCCTGCGCCTGCCGCCCGACGGCACCGGCGCGGCGCCCGAGCGGCCGCTGCGCGCGCTGCGCACGCCCGAGCGCGCGGCCGTGCAGGTGCGGGTCGGCCCGGTGACGCTGGGCGGGCCGCGGATCGTGCTCATGGCCGGGCCGTGCGCCGTGGAATCGCGCGAGGGCCTGTTGCGCATCGCGCGCGCGGTCGCCGCCAACGGCGCCCAGATGCTGCGGGGCGGGGCGTGGAAGCCGCGCACCTCGCCGCACGATTTCCAGGGTCTGGGGCCGGACGCGCTGGAATTGCTAGCGGAGGCGCGGGCCGTTACCGGCCTGCCGATCGTGACCGAGGTGCTCGACCCGCGCGAGGTGGAGCGCGTGGCCGCCGTCGCGGACATGCTGCAGATCGGCAGCCGCAGCGTGCAGAATTTCCCGCTGCTGCGGGAGGCCGGCCTCAGCGGCCGGCCGCTGCTGCTCAAGCGCGGCATGATGACCACCGTCTACGAATGGCTCTGCGCGGCCGAGTACGTGCTGGAGACGGGCAACGAGCAGGTCGTGCTGTGCGAGCGGGGCATCCGCACCTTCGAGGGCGCCACGCGCAACACGCTCGACCTGGGGGCGGTCGCGGTCCTGAAGGCCCGCTGCCGCCTGCCGGTGGTGGTCGATCCCAGCCACGCCGCGGGCGATGTGGCCTACGTGACCGCGCTGGCGCGCGCGGCGGTGGCCGCGGGCGCGGACGGCCTGCTGGTGGAGGTGCACGACGACCCGCCCCGCGCCCTGAGCGACGGCCAGCAGTCGCTCACGCCGGCGCAATTCGCGGCCCTGGCCGCCGCCTGCCACGCCGTCGCCGCGGCCTCGGGCCGCGACGCCTAAGCGAGCCTGCCCATGTCGGACCTGGACGCCTTCTCCAACCAAGCCGGCGCGCCGGCGCAGCTCGGCGAAGTGCCGCCGGACGCGGTCATCGCCATCGACGGTCCCGCCGGCTCGGGCAAGTCCTCGACCGCGCGGGCGTTGGCCAAGCAGTTCGGCCTGCTTTACGTGGACACGGGCGCGATGTACCGCGCCCTCACCTGGGCGGCGCTGGGCGCCGGCCTGGAGCCCGGCGAAGAGGCGCGGATCGCGAGCCTGCTCGCCGGGGCGCGGCTCGAGCTGCGGCCGGGCGAGGACGAGGCGCGCGTGTTCTGGGACGGTCGCGACGTTTCGGCGGCGATCCGCACCCCGGCCGTGGAAGCGGCGGTCTCGCACGTGAGCGCGCACGCCGAGGTGCGGCGCGAGATGGTCGAGCGCCAGCGCGCCCTGGCCCGCCGCGCGGGGGTCGTCATGGAGGGGCGCGACATCGGCAGCGCCGTGTTCCCGCTGGCCACGGCCAAGCTCTATCTCGACGCGACCGTCGAGGCGCGCGTCGAGCGGCGGGTGCGCCAGCACCGCCTGCGCGGCCACGCGGTCGACCCGGCCGCCGTCGCGGCGGACCTGGCCGAGCGCGACCGCCTCGACAGCGCGCGGCGGCAGAGCCCGCTGACCATTTCGCCCGACGCGGCCGTGCTGGAGACGAGCGCCTGGCAGCTGCCGGAGCAGATCGAGCGCGCGGCGGCGGCGGTCGCCGCGATCGTCGCGCAACAGACGCCCCCGCCAGCGCTGCCGGACCAGCCCCGCTTGTGCGCGCGGCGCCGCGTGGTGTACGCCGTGTTCGGCGTGCTGGCCCGCTTCTACGGCCTGCGCGAGCAGGACCGGCGCCAGCTCGATCTGCCGGGCGGCGTCATCGTCGCGCCCATGCACCTGAGCTACTGGGATGCCCCCCTGGTCGGCGCGACGCTGCGGCGCCCGGCGCTGCACACGCTGGCCAAGGCGGAGCTCTTTCGCCTGCCGCCGATGCGCGCGGTGCTGCGCACGCTCGACGCGGTGCCGATCCGGCGCAGCGGTTTCGACGCGGGGGCGTTCCACGTCGCCTGCGAGCACCTGGCCGCCGGCCGCGATATCCTGATCTTCCCGGAAGGCACGCGACGTCCGCCCGGACGGCCGGGCCCCGTGCGCAGCGGCCTGGGCCTGCTCATGCAGCGCTCGCTGGCGCCGGCGGTGCCGGTTTTCGTGCGCGGCACGCGGGGGCTGCAGCCGGGCGGATCGTCCGATTCGCCCCTGGAAGTGCGGTTCGCCCCGGCCGTGCGCCTGCGCGCGCTGCCCGCCCTGCGGGCGCGGCACGACGAGCGCCAGATCAGCGCCCGCATCGGGGCGCTGTTCGAGGCGATCTACGGGGAGCTGCAAGCCCGGTCGTTCGCGCAGAACCCGCAGACCGCCTGGGAAATCGCCGATCGGGAGCGCGCGGCCGTGAGCTGCGCGCGGCGCGAGGCCCGCGTCTTCGGGTCCCGCGCCCCGGCCTGAGCCGCGCCCGCCGGCCCCTCCTCTGGCGCCTTGCCAAGCGGGCGCAAAACGTGTAAATTACCCTTTCTGCCCGGTTTTTTGGGCCGGGCCAATCCATGCCACAAGGAGGCGATCGTTTCATGGCTTTCTCCACCTCTTCCGGGGAGGAGCGTTCTCACGGCCACCGTGGCGATCGGCCGCGTCGCGGCCCGTCGCGCCGCTGGGCCGACGACGACGAGGACAGCTTCCCCGCAGCGACCGTTCCGGCCGCTCCCAAGTTGACCAAGGAATTCGATCCCGCCGCCATCGTGAACCAGGACTACGTCGAGGACGGCGACCTGGACCCGGTCGCTCAGCTGCAGCTGATCAACCAGTACGAGCAGACGATCCAGGAGATCCAGGAAGGCCAGATTCTGCGGGGCACCGTCGTCGAGGTGCGCGAGAACGAGGTCCTGCTGGACATCGGCTTCAAGAGCGAGGGGGTCATCCCCATCGAGGAGTTCGGCGAGCAGGCCGCCGTGAAGGAGGGCGACACGTTCGATGTCTTCCTCGAGAAGATCGAGAACCAGGACGGCCTGGTGGTCCTCTCGAAGGAACGCGCCGACTTCCTCAAGGTCTGGGACAAGATCAAACAGGCCCACGAGACCGGCGAGGTCGTCGAGGGGGTCGTGGACCGCCGCATCAAGGGCGGCCTGGTGGTGAAGCTGTGGGGCGTGGACACCTTCCTGCCCGGCTCCCAGGTCGCGCTGCGCCAGGTTCCCGATCTCGACAGCCTGATCGGCGAGACGATCCAGTGCCGGATCATCAAGAAGAACAAGCGGCGCCGCAACGTCGTGGTCAGCCGCCGCGTCGTGCTGGAGCAGGAGCGCGAGCGCAAGAAGTCCGCCCTCATCTCCGAGCTGGAGAAGGGCCAGATCCGCACCGGCGTCGTGAAGAACATCACCGATTTCGGCGCCTTCGTGGACCTGGGCGGCATCGACGGCCTGCTGCACATCACCGACCTCTCCTGGGGGCGCGTGCAGCATCCGAGCGAGGTCGTGCAGATCGGGCAGGAGATCTCGGTGAAGGTGCTCGACTTCGATCAGGAGCGGGAGCGCATTTCGCTGGGGCTCAAGCAGCTGCAGGCGTACCCGTGGGAGGACGTCGAGCGCCGCTACCCCGACGGCACGGTCGTGCGCGGCAAGGTCGTCAGCATCACCAACTACGGCGCGTTCGTCGAGCTGGAGAAGGGCATCGAGGGGCTGATCCACATCAGCGAGATGTCCTGGACCCGCCACATCAAGCATCCGTCCAAGGTCGTCAACATCGGCGACGAAGTGGACGTGATGGTGCTCAAGATCGACAAGGAGAGCGAGAAGATCTCGCTCGGGCTCAAGCAGTGCGAGCCCGATCCGTGGCTGTCGCTCGCGCAGCGCTACCCCGTGGGCACGATCCTCGAGGGCAAGGTGCGCAACCTCACCGACTTCGGCGCCTTCGTCGAGGTCGAGGAGGGCATCGACGGCCTCGTCCACATCAGCGACATGTCGTGGACGAAGCGCGTGCGGCACCCGAAGGAGATCGTGCGCCGCGGCGACACGGTGCAGGTGCAGATCCTGGACATCGACATCGACAAGCGCCGCATCAGCCTCGGGATCAAGCAGCTGCAGGAGAACCCGTGGCCGACGCTGGCCGCGGAGTTTCCGGCCGGACGCGATTCCCAGGGCAAGGTGTCGCGCATGCTCGATCACGGCGTGATCGTCGATCTGCCCGACGACCTCGAGGGCTTCGTGCCGCTGGGCCACCTCGGCATTCCGAAGCTGGACAAGCCGCAGTACTACTTCCGCGAGGGCGAGGAGATCCTGCTGAAGGTCATCAAGATGGACGTGGAGAACCGTCGCATCGTGCTCTCCATCTCCGAGCGGCTGAAGGACGATCGCGATCAGCTGCAGGCCTTCATCGACACGCACCCGCGCCTCGAGGACGTGGTCGCCGCCGAGGCCGCCGCCGGCGGCGAGAGCCGTCCGCACAGCGCCGAGGACGACGACCTGGCCGACATCGCGGCCGAGGAGAGCCCGTCCTGAGCGTCGCGCGGCGCGAGGCGCCGCGACGCTGCTGGCCCGTTGACGGGGGTGGGGGATCGGCCGCCACCCCCGTCGCGTCACCGCACGGGAGGCGTGCCATGGCCGGCGCCGCGCCCGAGCGCCCGTTGCGCGTGGCCTTCGCCACGCTCGGCTGTCGCCTCAACCAGTTCGACACCGAGGCCATGAAGGAGGCGGTGGGCGGCGCCGGGGGCGACGCTCGCTTGGCCGGTTGGGACGTCGTGCCGTGGGCGAGCGAGGCCGACGTGTACGTCATCAACAGCTGCACCGTGACCGCCCGGGCCGACCAGAAGTGCCGGCAGCTGGCGCGCGCGATCCGGCGGCGACGGCCGGCGGCGCGTGTCGTCGTCACCGGCTGCTACGCGCAGACCCAGCCGGCGCGCGTGGCCGCGATCGAGGGCGTCGACGCGGTCGTGGGCAACCCGGACAAGGACGACCCGGGCGCCTGGCTGACGGCGCTGCCGGCCGCCGCGCCCCCCCTGGTCCGCGTGACGCCCTTCGGCGCGCGCGCCCCGCTGGCCGACGCGCCGCTGGAGCGCTTCGCCGGACACTCGCGCGCCTTCGTGAAGATCCAGGACGGCTGCGACCTGCGCTGCGCCTACTGCGTGATCTGGCGGGCGCGCGGCCCCGCACGCTCGCGCCCGCCCGCGCAGGTGCTGGCGCAGGCGCGCTCCCTGCACGCCGCGGGGTTCCACGAGCTGGTGCTGACCGGCGTCAACCTGGGCAGCTACGGGCGCGACCTGGGGGCGCAGGCCACGCTGGCGGGGCTGGTGGCGGAGCTGCTGGCGCGCCTGCCCGACCTGCGGCTGCGCCTGAGCAGCCTGCACCCGGACGAACTCACCCCCGCGCTGCTGGCCGAATTCGTCCGCCACGGGCCCCGACTGCGCCCGCACCTGCACCTGTCGCTGCAAAGCGGCTCCGACGCGGTGCTGCGGCGCATGCGCCGTCCCTACACGACGGACGCGGCCCGCGCCGCCGTCGCCGCCTACGCCGCGGCCGTCCCGGCGGCGGGCCTGGGCGCCGACATCATCGTCGGCTATCCGGGCGAGACGGCCGCGGATTTCGCCGCAACGCGCGCCCTGCTGACGGAGCTGCCCTTCACGTACCTGCATGTCTTCCGGTTCTCGCCCCGCCCCGGCACGCCGGCGGCCGCGCTGGACGAGCCCGTGCCGGCCGCCGTGGCCGGCGAGCGCGCCGCCGCGCTGCGCCGGCTCTCGCGCCGCCAGCGGGCGGCGTTCGAGTCCTCGCTGGCGGGCAGCTGGCGGGAGGCCGTCGTGGAGGACGGGGCGGCGCCGGCCGGTTGGCGCACCGCCACGACCGACAATTACGCGACCGTGCTCGTGCCGGATCGCGTGCGCGCCGGCGCGCTGGTGCGGGTGCGCCTGGCGCGCCTCGGCGCCGGCGCCCTGCGCGCCGACGCCGTCGAGCCGCTCTCACCGTCCGCCGCCGGCCCCGACCCGGCGCCGGAGCGCTGATGGATCGCCCGCGCGATGAGGCGCCGCCCGGGCGCCTGGTCTACGTGGAAACGTACGGCTGCCAGATGAACGTGTACGACTCGGCCGCCATCGTGGGCCTGCTCGGCGCCCACGGCTGGCGCCAGACGGACGATCCCGACCGGGCCGACGCGCTGCTGTTGAACACCTGTTCCGTGCGCGAGCACGCCGAGCACCGCGTGATCAGCCGCCTGGGCGAATTGCGCCAGCGCTACGCGCGGGACGGGCGTCGCGCCTTGCTGGGCGTCTGCGGCTGCATGGCCGAGCGCCTGGCCGGCGTGCTGGTGCAGGGGCGCCGGATCGCGGACCTGGCCGTGGGCGTGGACCAGTACGATCGCCTGGCCGAGCTGCTGGAGATCGCGCTGCGCGCCGGGCCGCAGGAGCCGGCCCCGATCGCGATCGGCCATCGCGGCGACGCGCACTACGTGGCGCCGCCGGCGGCCAATCCCGCCAACAATTCGCACCTGGTCACCATCCACAAGGGCTGCGATTACCGCTGCACGTACTGCGTGGTGCCGCTCACGCGCGGCCCGCAGCGCGAAAAGGCGCCGGAGGTGATCCTGGCCGAGGTGGCGGCCGTGGTGGCGGCCGGCGGCGTGGAGGTGACCCTGCTGGGCCAGAACGTCACGGCCTACCGCTGCGGCGAGGCGCTCGATTTCGCCGGCCTGCTCGAGCGGGTGGCCGCCGTGCCGGGCCTGCGCCGGGTCCGCTTCCTGACCGGCCACCCGCGCGACCTGAGCGACCGGCTGCTGCGGGCCATCGGGGCCGACCCCGCCATCTGCCCCTGGCTGCACGTGCCGGCCCAGAGCGGCAGCGATCGCGTCCTGAAGCGTATGAAACGGCTCTACGGCCGCGCCGACTACCTGCGCATGGTGGAGAAGGCCCGGGCCTGGATCCCCCAGGTCACCTTCTCGGGCGATTTCATCGTGGGCTTTCCGGGCGAGACGGACGCGGATTTCCGGGATACGCTTGAGCTTGTGCGAGGCGTCGGCTACGATACAATCTTCTCGTTCAAGTACTCGGCCCGTCCGGGCACGCCGGCCGCGCGGCTGCCGGACGACGTGTCGCAGACCACGAAGCGGGAGCGGTTGGCCGCGCTGATGGCGGCTCAAGACGAGGCGTGGCGCCAGCTCGCCGCGGCCCAGGTCGGGCAGACCGTCCGCGCCGCCGTGGAAGCGCGCGCGCGCCGCGGCGCCGGCTGGTGGCGCCTGCGCACGACGAACAATCGCAAGGTTGTGCTCCCCTTGCGCGACGGTGCGGTCGGACAGGAGCACGAGGTGCTGATCACCGGGTTCAAGGACACGACGTTCCTGGGCGAGGCCGCCGCGGGGCCGCGCGCGAGGCGAGGTGACGGATCGTGTGGGTCGTGAAGGGCATTCTGTTTTTGGCGTTGCTGGTGGTGTTGGTCGTTTTCTTCGGGGCCAACAGCAATCGCGCCGTGGACATCGATGTCTTCGGGCACGAGTACCTGGACATCCAGATCTTCTGGGTCCTGCTGCTGGCGTTCCTGCTCGGCTTTCTGACCTGTTTCGTGATGGCCGCCGTGCGCGAGCTGCGCGTCCACGCGCAGATCCGCGCCCTGCGGCGCACGATCCAGAGCCGCGACAAGGAGATCGCCAACCTGCGCACGCTGCCCTTGCAGGATTTCCAGCCGGCGCCCGCGGCGGGAGTGAACGATGACTGACGGTTCCACCGCGATCTTCCTGGTCGTGGTCGGCGCGGTGGCCGCCGGCGCCCTGCTCTGGATCTTCCGGCGTCGCCGGCGGATCGTGCTGCAGGAGGACCATTACACCAAGGGCCTCGAGCTGTGGCTGGCGGGGGAGCTGCAGGGCGCCATCGCCTCGCTGCGCCTGGCCATCGAGGCGGAGCCCGCCTCGGTGGACCCCTACCTGCAGCTGGGCAATCTGCTGCGGGCGGCGGGAGACGCGCGCCGCGCCGCCGTCCTGCACCGCACCCTCACCGTGCGGGGCGACGTGCCGGAGCAGAAGCGGATGTCCATCGCGCTGGCCCTCGCCGACGACCTCATCGAGCTCAAGCAGTGGGAAGAGGCGCGGCAGGTGCTCGACGAGCTCGAGACGATCGCGTCGGGCTCGACCCGCTTCTGGCGCTCGCGCTTTCGGCAGTGGTTCGGCCTGGGCGACGAGGCGGCGGCCGCGCGCGCGCTGCGCGAGGGGGCCAAGAAGACCGACCCGGCGCAGCGCGCCCGCTTCCAGGCCGACTTCGAGCTGTTCCAACTCGACCGCGCGCTGCGGGCCGTGCGTGACGGGCACCCCGCCGAGGCGAGGCAGCTGCTGCGCGGCGTGCAGGCCCGCGGCCCGTGGGAAGGGCGCCTGAACTTCGTGCGCGCCCTGGTGGCGGCGCGCGAGGGGGATTTCGCCGAGGCGACCGAGATCATGACCGCCGGGCTGGTCGCCCACCCCGAGGAGATGCGCCTGTTCCTGCCCGCGCTGCAGGACGTGCTGCTGGAGTCGGGCCACTTCGAGCGCACCATCCCCATCATGGAGGCCGCCTGCCAGTCGGAGGCGGCGCCTCCGGCCCTGTGGATCAACCTGGCCTTGCTCTACGAGAAGCTCGGCGAGCGGGCCAAGGCGATCGAGCTCTTGGCGGAGAAGGCGGGAGACCCGAACCTCACGCCGGACGTGGCGGCCCCCTTCCTGCGGTTGCTCGCCGCGGCCCGTCCCGACGCCGACTTCGCGCGCGTCTGGCGTTTCCTGCGCATGCCGTCGGCGTCCCGCGCCTGGCGCTGCCGCGCCTGCGGCGCCAAGCAGCCGGACGTGCTGTGGGTCTGCCCGTCCTGCCAGGCCCTCGACACGATCGGGCTTTCGCCGCGCTGAAGGAGGTTCGCGCGTGTCGGGCGTCCGCCTCCCGCGCCTCCCGCGCCGCCGCGTGGCCATCGCCCTGGTGGCCGCGGCGATCCTGGTGCCGGCGCTCGCGTCGCTGGCCGCCACCTGGCGCGACGTGGAGTCCCTCTTTTGCGAAACCCGCTACGACGAGGCCGCCCGCGCGGCCCGCGAGCTGGGCGCCGCCGTGCCGGGCAGCGCGCAGGACCTGTGGTGGTCCGTGCGGCTGGCCACCGATCCGGCGGTCGCGCTGCGCCTGCTGCACGGTGCGCTGGCGCGCCCCGACCTGCCGGCCGATCTGCGCGCCCGTTTCGCCGAGGAGACGGCCGCCATCGAGTACGCCCGCGGCCGCTGGACCCCGGCCCTGGAGGCGCTCACGCAGGCCAGGCGCCTGCGCAAGGCGCCGCTGGCGGGCGAGGCCGCCTTCTGGGCCGACGCGGCCATGGCCGCGGCCGCGGGCGCCGGGGCAAGAGTGGACAGGTCGCGGGACGAAGAGGGCTGGACCCTGCAGTTGGCCGCGTACGCCGACGCCGAGCGCGCCCGGGCCTTCATGGCGAGTTGGGAAGGGCAGCTGACGGGCCTGCGCCTGCAGACGGAGCGCACGCCCGGGGGCGCGACGCTGTATCGCGTGCGGCTGGGGTCGTGGCGCGACCGCGAGGCGGCGATGCGCGCCGCGGCACAGTTGCGCCGGGAGCGGGGACTGTCCGCGATCGTCGTCCAGAACGCCGCGCGTCCATGAGCGAGCCGCGCGTCACTCCCATGCTCGCGCAATACCTGGAGATCAAGGCACGCCATCCCACCGCCCTCCTGCTGTTTCGCATGGGGGATTTCTACGAGACCTTCTTCGACGACGCGCAGACGCTCGCCCGCGTCACCGGCGTCGTGCTGACCACGCGCGACCGTAACAGTGACCATCCGGTGCCGTTGGCCGGCGTGCCGCACCATGCGCTCGACGGCTATCTGGCCAAGCTGCTGGCCGCGGGCCTGACCGTGGCGATCTGCGATCAGGTCGAGGATCCGGCGCAGGCCAAGGGCCTGGTGCGGCGCGAGGTCACCGAGGTCATCAGCCCCGGCACGGCCACCGACCCGCAGCTGCTGCCCGGCGCCGGCGCCAGCTTCTGCCTGGCCTATCTGTCCGGCGCGCCGGGCCTGGAGGTCGGCTGGGCGCTGCTGGACGCGTCCACGGGCGATTTCGTGTGCGGCCAGGAGGCGACGACCCTGGCCTCGCTCTGCGAGCGCCGCCCCGTGCGCGAGGTGATCGTGGGCGAAGGGGTCGCCGCCGAGGACCTGACGGCTTGGCGGGCCGCCCTGCCGGGCGTCGTCGTCAATCCGGTCAACGCGTCCTGGTTCCACCCGGCGTTGGCCGCGCAGACCCTGGAGAACCACTTCCAGGTGGCGGGCCTGCGGGTCTTCGGGCTGGACCGCGATGACCGCGCGCTGGCCACCGGCGCCGCGGGGGCGCTGCTGCGCTATTTCGCGTCGCTGGCGCTGCGCCGGCCCGCGCAGGTGACCTCGCTGCGCTACAGCGAGCGCGCGGATCGCCTGTTGCTGGACGAGGAGACGCTGCGCAATCTCGAGATCTTCCGGACCTTCCGCGGCGAGCGCGGCGAGGGCACGCTCATCCATCATCTCGACGCGACCGTCACGCCCGCCGGCCGCCGCCTGCTCGAATGCCGGCTGGCGGAGCCGCTGACCGACTTGGCCGAGCTCGCGCTCTGGCACGCCGGCGTGGGCGGAGCGGTCGACGACCGGCCGTGGCGCCAGCGCCTGCGCGCGACGCTGCGGGGCGTGGGGGACGTGGAGCGCTGGGCGGCGCGGGCGGCCGCCGGGCGGCTGGGGCCCGCGCAGCTCAAGCAGCTGGCGGCCTCGTTGCAGGCGATCGAGACCCTGCGCGCGTCGGCCGGGGCCGACGGCCACGCGGCCCACCCCGTCGCGCGGTGGGCGAGCGCGGCGCCCTCGCTGGGCGATTTGGCCGCGCGCATTCTGGCGACCCTGCCGGAGGATCCTCCGGCCACGTTGCGGGCGGGCGGGGTCGTGCGCCCAGGCTTCGACGCCCAGCTGGATCGCCTGCGCGCCCTCGCGCGCGACACGAAGGGTTTCCTGGCCGGCCTGCAGACGCGCGAGCGCGAGCGCACCGGCATCTCCACGCTGAAGGTCGGCTTCAACCGCGTCTTCGGCTACTACTTCGAGGTGGGCAACAGGCATCTCGACAAGGTGCCGCCCGAATGGCGGCAGCGCTCCACGCTGGTCAACGCCGCCCGCTTCAGCACCGACGAGCTGGCGGAGGCGGAGCGCACGATCACGACGGCGGAGGAAGAGGCCCAGCGACTCGAGGCGCGCGTCTACGGCGACCTGCTCGCCGTCGTCGCGGGGCGCCTGCCTGAGGTGGCGGACGCGGCGCGCGAGGTGGCGCGGATCGACCTGCTGCTGGCCTTCGCCGAGCTCGCGGAGCAGCGCGGCTGGTGCCGGCCGGAGTGCGACGACTCGCTGCGCCTGGAAATCACGCAGGGGCGCCACCCGGTGGTGGAGGCGCTCCTGTCGCACGACTTCATCCCCAACGACACCCTGCTCGACGGCGAGACCCGTCAGCTCTTGCTCTTGACCGGGCCCAACATGGGCGGCAAGTCCACGTACCTGCGCCAGGTGGCGCTGATCGTGCTGATGGCGCAGGCGGGTTGTTTCGTGCCCGCGGCCGCCGCGCGCCTGGGACTGGCGGATCGGATCTTCACGCGCGTGGGCGCCAGCGACAGCGTGGCGCGCGGCCAGTCCACGTTCTTCGTCGAGATGTCGGAGGCCGCGCACATCCTGCATCAGATGAGCCGGCGCAGCCTCGTGATCCTGGACGAGATCGGACGCGGCACCTCGACGTACGACGGGCTGTCGCTGGCCTGGGCCATCACCGAGCACCTGCAGGCCGCGACCGGACCGCGCCCGCGCACCATCTTCGCCACGCACTACCACGAGCTGACCGAGCTCGAGGGACAGCTGCCGGGCCTCTTCAACCTGCGCCTGGAGGTGCGGGAGTGGGAGGGACGCATCGTCTTCCTGCACGCCGTGCGGCCTGGCCGCAGCGACAAGAGCTACGGCATCCACGTGGCGCGTCTGGCCGGCATCCCTGAGCCGGTCCTGCGGCGCGCGGCGCGCATCCTGGAGGAGTTGTCCCTGGAAGATCAGCGGGCCCTCGTGTCGGGGCTGTTCGCGGGCGACGCCGAGCGCCCCGCCGGCGAGGCGGGGCCGGCGCCCGGCGCGGCCATGCCCCAGCAGCTCAGCCTGTTCACCGACGGCGAGCGCGACGCCCTGGAAGCCTTGCGCGCCCTCGACCTGGAGCGGCTGAGCCCCGTCGAAAGCTTCATGTGGCTTGTGAAAATAAGACAACAAATCGCTGACAAATAACGTATTATGAAATCACGAAATCGCGGCCCTTCGGCGCAACACCGAGCCCGTGGCTCGCCCGCCGCCCGCGCCGCGGCCGCGCCCCGCAGCGGGAGGTCAAGTCGCCGCCCTAAATGACGATGCACAAGGGGCATCCGCACGTCATGGCCCGGAGGAGCGATGGCGCCGTCCGCCCTTTGGAACGTGGTCCTGATCCTGCCCGGCGAGAACGAGGTCGCGCTGCTGGCCGAGTTGTCGCGACGGCGCGACGCGCGCGTCGTGGGCGTCGTGGACCCGACCGGCCAGTCGATCGGCACGACCATCGCCGAGGTCATGCGCATCCCCGTCTACAGCGGCCCCGAAGCGCAGCCGTTGAAGGACGCCGACTACTGGGTCTATCCGCCCGAGTGCGCCGAGGCGCAGCGCGTGGTGGAGGCCGCGGCGCGCCTCGGCTTCGCCGCGATCGCCACGCCCGATTTCCTGCGCCTGCTGGCGCCGCCCGCGCCGCCCGCGCGCGAGCCGCGCGCCGAGGCCCAGCCGGTCGTGCGGCTGGAGCGCGAGACCGAATCCATCCACCGCACGCTCAGCCGGATCGAGGAGGCGCTGCAGCGCGAGTCGCTGCTGCGCTGGCTGCTCTCTTTGGCCACGCGCGCGGTGGGCGCCACGGCCGGCTCGATCATGTTGCACGACGAGCGCAGCGGGCAGCTGTTTTTGGCCTGCGCGTACGGCTTGAGCGACGCGGTGGTGCAGGCCACGCGCGTCAAGCTCGGCCACGGCATCTCGGGCCGCGTGGCGCAGCGCCTGCGCTCGGAACTGGTGCTGAGCCAGGCCGTCAGCGAGGAGCCGCGCGAGCGGCCCGACATCGCCGCCGCCGTCAGCGCCCCGCTGGTCCACGATGGCCGCCTGGTGGGCGTGCTGAACGTGAGCGTGACGGTCGGCGACCGCCTGCTGGACGAGCGCGACCTCGCCACCATCGACCGCCTGGCGCGGCGGCTGGGCCTGATCCTGCGCCGCTTCCTGGACATCCAGCGCGCGCAGGAGGGGGAGCTGTTCCGCGAACTGGACGGTCAGTTGCAGGACCTGATGCGCGGCCCGCAGGACCTGGGCGCGATCCTATCGCGCTGGACCGCGGTCCTGGGCGAGCGGCTGGGCGCGCAGGCGCTGTCCCTGGCGTTGGCGTGCGAGGACGGCTGTCTGCTCGTGGCGCCGGCGCCCGGCGCCGGCTCCTGCGAAGTGGTGCATCGGCTGCCCGACAACGCGGCCTGGAACGAGGTGCTGCAGACCGGCAGCCCGCTCGTCGTGCGGGAGGTCGGCGCGCCCCAGGCGGGCGAGCCCGGCCCGCGCACGATTTTCTATTTGCCGATCGGCGCGCCGCGGGTGCAGGCGATCCTGACCGCCGCGTTCGTGGCCGCGCCCGACGCGCAGCGTTTCCATCACATCTTCGGCGAGGTGGCCTGGCTGCTCGAGAAACGCCTGCCCGAACTGATCAGCCGCTTCATCCAGCGCGATCGCCTGGAGCGTTTCGCCGCGCTCACCGCGATGCTCACCGACATCGCGGCGGCCGACCCCGGCGCCCCCGCGGGCTGCGACTCGCCCCTGGACCTGCTGGCGGCGGCCGCCGGGCATCTCACCGGCGCGGCGGAGGTCTTCGTCGTCACGTCGGTCGAGGACGGCGTGGCGCGCGTGGCGCCCGGCAACGGCTCGCCGCCCGTGCCATGGATGGAGACGGCCGGTCGGCTGCTCGAGGAAGCGCGCGGCGGCGGCTGGCGCACGACGCTTCTCTCCGACACCATCGAGCCGCGGCACGAGGAGACCTGCCTGCTGGCGGTGACCGCGCCCGAGACGGACCGCGCGATGGGCCTGCTGCTGGCGGGCAAGCGCCGGCTGCACAAGCTCGACGGGGCGGTGTTCACGGAATTCGACGCGGAGCTCGCCTCGCGCCTGGCGTGCTTGCTGCCGGCGCTGCTGCGCCGCCGCGAGCGCCCGCCTGCGCCGCCCCAGCCGGAGCCGGCGCGCGAAGAAGCCGAGGCGCTCATGCCCACCGAGGAAGTGGCGGCGCGCGGGCGCCGGGAGCTGTTGATCGAGGCCTTGCGCCGCGAGATGGACCGCTGCGATCGCTACCACGGCGCGTTCTCGCTGACCGCGCTGCGCCCGCTGGCCCTGGTGCCCTGGGACGGCGCCACCGCGGCGTCGCTGGCGGCGCGCCTGGCGCCCATGGTGCGCACGTCGGACCTCGTCACCTCGCTGACGGACGGCACCCTGCTCGTGATGGCGCCCGAGGAGATCCAGGCCGTGTCGCGCCTGGAGCGTCGCCTCGTGGCGCTCGTGCGCGAGCTGTGCGGCGACGCCACGCTGCCCCTGGCCACCGGGCGCGCGCTCTACCCCGGCCGGCAGGACGATCCCGAGGCGGTGCTGGCCGCCGCCATCGCGGCCCTCGAACCGCTCGAATGAGGCGGACCCGCGCCACGCCCGGCGCGAGACCGCCGCGACATTGACGCCGGGCACCCCGGCGCTTACTCTGCAATTTCCCGCGCGTGTTGCGTCCGTCGCCTTCAGAGGTCGTCTCATGAACGCGCCCGTGCCCAAGCCGATCCGGCTGCTCGACAGCGCGACCATCGACCGCATCGCCGCCGGCGAAGTGGTCGAGCGGCCGGCGTCCGTGGTGAAGGAGCTGGTGGAGAACGCTCTCGACGCCGGCGCGCGCAGCCTGCGGGTCTCCGTGCAGAGCGGCGGCCTGGCCTCCATCAGCGTCGAGGACGACGGCCACGGCATCCCCTTCCGCGACCTGCCGCTGGCCTGCGAGCGGCACGCCACCAGCAAGATCGGCGGCTCGGCCGACATCGTCACCATCGACACCTTCGGCTTCCGCGGCGAGGCGCTGGCGAGCATCGCCTCCGTCAGCCGCCTCACGCTGGTTTCGCGCGCGCAGGGGGAGGAGGTGGGCGGAATGCTGACGCTGGCCGCGGGGCAGGTCGAGCGGCGCGAGCCCACGCCCCGCAACCGCGGCACGACCGTGCGCGTCGACGACCTCTTCTTCAACACGCCGGCCCGGCGCAAGTACCTGGGCACGGCCGCCGCCGAGCAGCGCGCCGTCGTGAACGTCATCACCGCCTACGCCCTGGCCAACCCCGAGGTGCGCTGGTGCCTGCTGGCCGACGGCGAGACGCTGCTCGATCTGCTGCCGGTCGACTCCCTGCCCGCGCGGGCGCGCGAGCTGCTCGGGCCCTCCGTCATGGAGCACATGGCGCGCTTCGAGAAGGGGCAGGGGGGCCTGAGCGTGGCGGGCCTAGCCTCGCGCCCGACCTGGACGCGCGGCAACCGCACGCAGCAGTACGTCTACGTCAACCGCCGCCCGGTGCGCGGCGCCGCCCTCTCGCAAGCCATCGCGCAGGCCTACCGCGACGTCATTCCGCCAGGCCGCCATCCCGTGGCCATCGTGTTCGTGCAGGTGCCACTGGGCGAGGTGGACGTGAACGTGCACCCCGCCAAGACCGAGGTGCGCCTGCTGCTCGAGCGCAGCGTGTACTCGCTCATCCACGGCGGTTTGCAGGAAGGCTTGAACCTGCGCCGGGTCGCGCCGCCGGAGTTCGACGGCGCCGCCTTGCCCACTGCTGCCGCGAGCGCCGATCCGGAGCGCCTGGAGGGCTTGCTGGCCGGCCTGGCGAGCGCCGAGCGCGACTATCTCGAGCGCCGTTTCGGCCAGCACGACGACAAGGACTGGCCGGCAGGGCAGGCCGATCTCTTCGGCGCCCAGGGCGCGACGGGCGCGGGCGCCGGGCCGACCGCCCCGCCCCGCGCGGGCGACGAGCTGCTGCAACGCTCGGCGCCCTTCTGGCAGCTGCACCGCACCTACATCCTGGCGCAGACACGCGGCGGCCTGGTCGTGATCGACCAGCACAGCGGCCACGAGCGCATCCTCTACAACGAGGCCGCGCGCGCGCTGGGGGAGGGGGCGGCGAGCCTGTCCACGCAGCAGCTGCTCTTTCCCGCGACGCTCGACCTGACGCCCGCGCAAGTGCAGGCCTTCCTGGCGCACGAGCCGCAGTTGGCCCGGCTGGGCTTTTTGATCCAGCCGTTCGGCGGGCACGCGGTGCTGGTGCAAGGCATCCCCACGCACCTGAAGAACTGGGCCGAGGGACAGCTGCTCTTGGACATGCTCGACGACCTGGCCGACAGCGGCGACGCCGGCGACGAGAGCCGCAAGGCGCTGCTCGCCAGCTACGCCTGCCACGGCGCCGTGCGGGCGGGCGAGCTGCTTACGGTGGCCGAGATGCAGAACCTCGTGGACCGCCTCTTCGCCACCGACCTGCCGCTCTCCTGCCCGCACGGGCGCCCGACGCTCATCCAGCTGGGCCTCGACGAGCTGGAGAAGCGCTTCGGGCGGCGTTGATGGATCCCGCCGGCGGCGCCCCCGGGGGCGTCTGTCCCGTGCTGGCCGGGCCCACGGGAGTCGGCAAGACGGCTCTCGTGCTCGAGCTGGCGGCGCGCCTGCCGCTCGAGGTCATCTCGCTCGACAGCCGCCAGATCTATCGCGGCCTGCGCCTGGGCACCGCGCAGCCGACGGCCGAGGAGCAGGCGGTCTGCCGCCATCACCTGATCGACTTCGTGCCGCCCACGCAAGCGTACTCGGCCGCCCGTTTCCGGCGCGACTTCAGCGCCGCCTGGCGCGACGTGCGCGCTCGCGGCAAGGTGCCGCTCTTGGTCGGGGGCGCGGGCCTGTACCTGGCGGCCGTGCAGAAGGGGCTGCTGCGCGTGCCCGGCCTTGACCCGGCCACGACCGAGCGCGTGCGCGCGCAACTGGCACCCCTGCCGGACGAGGAGATCCGCGCCCGCCTGCGCGAGGCCGACCCCGCCAGCTGGGAGCGCATCCCGCCCGCCGATCGCTACCGCAGCCAGCGCGCGCTGGAGATCTGTCTGGCCACCGGACGGGCGATGTCCGCCCACCTGGCCGAGCAGGTCCCCGATCCGGCGCTGGGCCTGCGCTTTCCGCTGGTGTACGTGACCCGGCCGCGCGCCGAGCTGCACGCGCGTATCGCCACGCGCGCCCGCGCCATGCTGCGCGCGGGCTGGATCGCCGAGACGGAGGAGCTGATGCGCGAGCACGGCCCCGCCGCGCGCGCCCTGCGCGCCATCGGCTACCGCCAGATCGTGGCCTGCGTGCAGGGCCAGCTGCTGCCCAACGCGCTCGAGGACCGCATCGTCGCGGGCACGCGCCAGTACGCCAAGCGCCAGGAGACCTGGTTCCGCCCGCTGCCCAAGGCCGCGACGGGTGCACCCGACGACCCGGCGCTGCGCCAGACGCTGGCGCGCCTGCTCGAAGAAGCCGCCGCAACCTGATGCCGCCAATCGCCTTGCGCGCCCCGCGCCGCCCTTGACATCCCCACCCCGCCGGGATACCTTGCCCCTCACGGAGCGGGCATAGCTCAGTTGGTAGAGCATCAGCTTCCCAAGCTGAGGGTCGCGAGTTCGAGCCTCGTTGCCCGCTCCAATAAGTGATGAAGCGACCGGCAGTTACAGAAGCTGCCGGTCGCTCTGTTTTGCGAAGTATGTTCTGCGTACCTGTTTCGGATACGGGGCCGCCATGTGGAAGCTTGCCGGTTGCGGCGATTCACCAAGTCCGAGGTGGACAACCCGCAGATGTGTTGTTATTATTTGACAACAGCGACGTCGAAGTTATCAACGGTCTCCAGGGGCCGTCAGACCTGCAGAGATTGAAGGGGAGGTGGACCATGAGTTCGAAGTTCGGTGACTTCTTCCGAGAGCGCCGGATCGGGCTCGGGTTGACGCTTAGGCGCTTTTGCTCCGACGCGGGCCTCGATCCGGGCAATGTCAGTAAGATCGAGCGCGGCCTTCTGCCACCGCCAGGAAGAGAAAAACTTGAGGAGTATGCCAGCCACCTGAGGCTTTTGCCTGGCTCCGACGCCTACCTTGAGTTTTTCGATCTCGCGGCCGCCGATAGCGGTCGCCTACCAGGGGACCTCCTTGATGATGCTGAACTCGTGGATAAACTGCCGGTCCTGTTCCGCACCTTCCGCGGACAGCGAGTCTCCCCAGAGAAGATGGATGAATTGATCGAATTCATCCGTCGAGGAGGATGAGATTGGCTCAACCGGCCAAAGCCCCGGTACTCAGTTACGACCAGATCGCGGTGGTTGCGTCCAAGTTCCTAGCTCGCCACCATCCGGAGGAAACATTCCCGATCCCAATTGAAGAGATCGTCGAGTTGAAACTCGGCATTAGAGTGTACCCATGCCCTGGTCTGCGCGCGCAGCACGGCATTGAGGGCTACATCTCCAGGGACCTGAAGACGATCACCGTCGATCTGAATCTCTTCGAAGACCCTAGCTTGGAATCCAGATATCGGTTCACCTTGGCGCACGAGTTGGCGCATCACGAACTTCATCGGGACTTGTTCGCCTCGGCTAGCTACTCAGACATCAACGGTTACAAGAAATTCTGCCAGTCTCTCTCGGAAGAGAACACGGACTGGTACGAGTGGCAAGGCTTCGCCTTTGCGGGGCTCGTATTGGTTCCAAGGCCAGCGTTGCGGCAGCAATTCGATCTCCTGATTGAGCGCGCCGAGCAGGAGATGGGGGCGGCGTTCAGTGACTGGCGGGAGGAGGTCTTCTCGAGGACCTGCATGGCACTTCAGCGCCAGTTCGGCGTGTCCCCGGGCACGCTGCGGAAACGCCTGAAAAAGGACGGCATTCAGCCACTCGGCTGACCGCACCCGCTCATACGCACTAGCCGTGCTCAGATCCAGCCGCCCTCATCGCCTCCCAAACTCTGCGTCGGGCGCTGTATCGTCTTTTCGATAGCTCTGTGCGCTCGGGGGCACGGTGCCGGAGTCCCCGCTGCCGGCCGGCGCAGAGGACAAAAGACGCAAGGCGCTTGAGCGAAACGGTTTGTGCGCTCGGTTCGCGCGCGCATTCACCGGGCACGGGGTTTGGTTCTTCTGGCGTCAGCGCGGACGGGATGGCCCGCCCGATCCGCGGTTCGCTGGCAACGCTGGGAGGTGCCCGACATGAAGGCCATCGCGATCGCGATCTGCCTGGCCCTGCTCGTGAATCCCGAAATGGGGCAGGCGACGAAGTCCAGCGCCCTCACGCCGGCCAGTTCGATCGGCGTGGCCGGCGAGCCGGGGGCGCCGAACAGCTTCCGGCCGAAGTCGCCGGGCAAGGCGACCAGGCTTTCCACGTTTGCGACCCTGGCGCCGCTCTGTCTTGGGCTGCAGCTCACCAAGAACGACGGCCTTGCGTCTTCCGTCGGGGGCACCATGGCGGTGGCCGGCGTCCTGTTCGGCCCGTCCGTCGGGTACTTCTATGGGGGCTGCGGACGCCGCGGCATGACCGGGATCGCGGTCCGCGTCGGTTTCTCGGCGCTGGGCGCCATTGCCGCCACGCAAGCGGAGTGGCCCAACCTGATATCGTTGAGTGGCGACAGCGGTGAACCGAACGCGGCGGCGCAACTGACCGCCGTGGCCTTCACGCTCGTCTTCGTCGACATGGTGCTGGACATAGTGCAGGTGTCGCGCGCCGTGCGACGCCAGAACGTGCTGCGCGCTCGACAGGCGCCCATGGCAACGCCGCTCTTTCAGGCCCCCTTCGGCTCGCAACGGCCCGCCGTGGGCCTGCGCATTCGGTTTTGACCGGGTCCACCGCCGCATTCCCGCTGACATCGGCCCGCTGGCTCTGATAGATTGGAGGTCGCCCGGCCGTCCGGTCGAGGGTCTGCGCCGCGCGGCGCCTTGGGGAAGATTGCATGATCGGCCAGATGATTTCCCACTACCGCGTCGTCGCCAAGCTGGGCGAGGGCGGGATGGGCGTGGTCTACCGCGCCGAGGATCTCGCCCTCGGTCGGACGGTGGCCTTGAAATTCCTGCCGCCGGACTCCGCGACCCGCGAGGAGGATCGGGCCCGTCTCGTGCAGGAGGCGCGCGCCGCCGCCGCGCTGTTGCATCCCAACATCTGCCCCGTGCATGAAATCGCCGAGGCCGACGGACGGACCTTCATCGTCATGTCCTGCCTCGAGGGCCGCAGCCTGCGCGATCGGCTGCGCGAGGGGCCCGTCGGCTTCGACGAGGCCCTGAGCATCGCCAGCCAGGTCGGCGCGGCCCTGGTCGCGGCGCACGCGCGCGGCATCGTCCATCGCGACGTCAAGCCGGCCAACGTCATGTTGGTGCCCGACGAGGGGGAAGGGGCGGAGCGCGCGGTCCTCATGGACTTCGGGCTGGCCCGCGTCGGCGACGCCACGCGCCTGACCGAGACGGGGACGACCCCCGGCACGCCCGCGTACATGGCTCCGGAGCAGGTGCTGGGCCAGGCGATCGACCAGCGGACCGACGTGTGGGCGCTGGGCGTGCTCCTGCACGAGATGCTGGCCGGGCGTCCGCCTTTTCGCGGCGATTATGCGGCCGCGCTGGCCCACGCCATCGTCCACGACGAGCTCGCGCCGCTCGCCGGCGCCGCCGGCGACCTTCCTGCGGGCCTCGACGGCGTCTTGGCGCGCGCGCTGGCGAAGGACGCCGACCGGCGCTACCGGTGCGTCGCGGATCTGCTGCGGGATCTCGCGACCTTGGCGGCCGATCGCCGGGCGCTGCCGGCGGGGCGCGCGCGGCGCGAACGCGGTCTGCAGGCGCGCTGGCGCCGCTGGAGACCGGCCCAACGCGCCGCGGCGGTCGGCGCGGCGGCGATCCTGCTGGCCGCCGTGGCCTGGGGCGTCGCGCAGCTGGCGCTGTCGCCGCCGCGCATCGATTCCCTCGCCGTGCTGCCGCTGGCGGACCTCTCCGGCGCGCCGGATCAGCAGTACTTCGCGGACGGCATGACCGACGAGCTGATCGGGCAGCTCGGCAAGATTCGCGCCCTGAAGGTGATCTCGCGCACCTCGAGCATGAGCTTCAAGGGCGTCGAGCGCCCGCTGCCGGAGATCGCGCGCGTCCTGGACGTCGGGGCGGTGCTGGAAGGCTCGGTCCGGCAGGCGGGTGACCGGGTGCGGATCTCCTTGCGCCTGGTGGACGCGCGCACCGACCGGGGCATGTGGGCGGACACGTACGACGTCACGCTGGCCGACGTGTTCTCGGCCCAGCGGGACGTGGCTTTGCAGGTCGTGCAGGCGCTGCGGGTCTCGCTGTCGCCCGACGAGCGGGACCGGCTCGACCCGAGGCGCCCGGCCAGCGCCGAGGCCTACCGGCTCTACCTGAAGGGCAACTTCTTCCTGCACAAGCAGACCGCCGCGGACACGCGCAAGGGCATCGGCTTGTTCGAGGAGGCTCTCGGGCTGGATCCGCGCTTTGCCCCCGCCTACAGCGCGCTGGCCAAGTCCTACTGGATGCTCTCGACCTACGGCCACCTGTCGCCGGCGGAAACGTATCCAAAGGCCAGGGAGTGCGCGTTGAAGGCGCTGGCTCTCGATGAATCTCTCACGCAGGCCCACACGGCGCTGGCGCAGCTCAGCAGTATGGATTGGGACTGGCAGGCCGGCGAGCGTGAGTTCGCGCGGGCCCTGGAACTGGGATCCACCACGGCCTATGACCACGACGCGTACGCGTTCTTCCTGCTGCAAGTCGGGCGCGGCGAGGAAGCGGTCGCGCAGGCGCGCAGGGCCGTGCAGCTCGATCCGCTCGTGGTCGCGCTCTGGCAGGATCTCGGGGAGGTGCTCTACTACGCGCGGCGGCACGACGAGTCCATCGAAATCGGCCTCGAGGCGCTCGAGATGGATCCGGCGTATCCGCAGATCAACATGTTCCTGGGGATGGCGTACGCCGCCAAGGGCATGCGACAGGAAGCGGTGCAGGCGCTCGATCGGGAACGGGACCTCTCCGGCGGGCGCAAGCCGCAAGTGGAATCCTGGCTCGGGGTCGCGTACGCGCTCGCCGGCCAAGCCGACCAGGCCCGCCGGATCCGAGCGGCCATGCAGGAGCGGTCGCGGTCGGAATTCATTTCGCCCTTTCCGCAGGCGTGCATCTGCTTCGTCTTGGGCGAAACCGAGCGCGGCTTCGCCTGGCTCGCGGAGGGCTTCGCCCGGCGCGATCCGCGCATGTCCTACCTCAAGGTGCATCCGGCGTGCGACTCCGTGCGTTCCGATCCCCGATACCTCGCCTGCCTGGAGCGGATCGGCCTCGGCTCGTGAGCGGCCGCCCGCCCGCCGCGCCCCACCCGTGATTGCACTTGCCCAAAGGCGTGGTCGCGCCGACAATGTCCGGCACGGGCCCGCGGCTGCGAGTTTTTGCGCGGGGAGCCGGCGGAGACAACTCGAGCGGACGGAGGTGCGGGCATGAGACGAATTTTGTTCTTGGTGGCCGTGGTGGCGATGGCGGCGCTGGCCGGCGTGGCGGCGGCGCAGGACACGGGGCTGGTGGCCAAGGGGTTCAAGGTGGGGCTGGCGATGTACAGTTTCACCGGGGACGACACTGAGTTCGAGGGCTTGGAGCCCGAGTCGCGGATGGGGCTGGCGGCCGGCGGCTTCTTCACGTTCGCCCTGAGCCCGAACTTCGCGCTGCAGCCGGAAGTCCTCTACGTGATGAAGGGCGCCAAGTACGAAGAGGGCGGTAACAAGCTGACCTTCAAGCTCGATTACCTGGACATCCCGGTGCTGTTCAAGTACCGCTTCGCGACCGCGGGAAGCACGCGGCCCAACCTCTTCGCCGGGCCCGTCGCCTCCCTCAAGATGTCCGACAAGCTCGAGGCGGAAGTCGATGGGGTCGAGGTGGAGATGGACATGCCGGGGGACGTCAAGGGCGTCGACTTCGGCCTGGTGCTGGGCGGCGGCCTCGACTTCGCCATGTCCAGCACCACGGTCGTTTTCGACTTCCGTTACACGCTGGGCCTGACCGACTGGCCGGACGTGGACGAAGGCGGCGAGGACGTGTCGGTCAAGAACAGCGGCTGGATCGTGGCGCTGGGCGTGGCCTTCTAGCCGGCAGCAGCGCGGTTGTCTGGCGCCCCGCGGGGCGCGCGCAAAGCAAGGGCCCCCGGCGCCGGCCGGGGGCCCTGTCTTTCCACCGCCGCCGCGTTTTCAGCGTCCGATCAGCGTCAGGAACACGCCGGCGGCCACGGCCGTGCCGATCACCCCGGCGACGTTGGGGCCCATGGCCGGCATGAGGGGGTTCACCCGGCCGCCGGTCTCGCGCGAGACGAACGTCTGCACGACGCGCGCCGCCATCGGCACGGCCGAAACGCCGGCCGCGCCGATGCACGGGTTCACGCGCTGGCCCCCGCGCAGGAACAGGTTGAGCAGCTTGGCGAACAGCACGCCGCCGGCCGTGCTGCAGGCGAACGCGACGGCGCCCAGCAGCAGGATCGCGAGCGTGCGCGGGTGCAGGAAGGCCGAGCCCTCCATGGTCGCGCCGACCGTCAGGCCCAGGAAGATCGTCACGGCGTTGATCAGGTGCGAGCCGGCCGTCTTGTGCAGGCGCTCGGTCACGCCGGACTCGCGCAGCAGGTTGCCGAACATGAGCAGGCCGATCAGCGGCGCGCAGGTCGGCACGGCCAGCGCGGCCACGACCGCGGTGGCGATGGGGAACACGACGACCGCCGTGGAGGAGACCGGCTTGGCCTGCGGCATGTTGATCTCGCGCTCTTGCCGCGTCGTGAGCAGCCGCATGATCGGCGGCTGGATCACCGGCACCAGCGCCATGTAGCTGTACGCGCTGACCGCCACCGCGCCCAAGAGGTGCGGGGCCAGCTTGGCCGTCAGGTAGATCGACGTGGGCCCGTCGGCCCCGCCGATGATGCCGATCGAGGCCGCCTCGCCGTTGCTGAAGCCGAACAGCTGGCTCGCGCCCACCGCCGCCACGAACACGCCCAGCTGGGCCGCCGCCCCGAGCAGAAAGGTGACCGGACGCGCCAGCAGCGGGCGGAAGTCGGTCAGCGCGCCCACGCCCAGGAAGATGACCGGCGGCAAGAACTCGGTGCGGATGCCGCTGTCGTAGACCAGTTGCAGCAGGGGCGGGAAGGGCGCGCCGGCCGCCGGCGCGTAGGCGTCCGACACGCTCAGCAGCGCCCGCGGCAGGTTCGCCAGGATCGCCCCGAAGCCGATGGGGATCAGCAGCAGCGGCTCGAAGCCCTTGCGGATCGCCAGCCAGATCAGCAGCCCGCCGATGCCGAACATGACGAGGTTCTGCCAGCCCAAGCCGGCGAAGCCCGATTCCCGCAGGAGGGTCGCCGCGACATCCATCGCTCACCCTCCGATCGTCAGGATGGAGCGGCTCGCGCCGATGTCGGCGCCGATCTCCGCGTCGATGCTGACCACCTTTCCGGCGCAGGGCGCCTTCACGTCGTGCTTGGCCTTCATCGCCTCCACCGCGGCCACGACCTGGCCCATGGCGACGGTGTCGCCCACGCGCACGTTGATCTCGACGAGCTGCACCTGCCCCTCGAACGGCGAGTAGACCAGCGTGCCGCCCACGCGCGCGGCCGGCGCCCCGGTGCTGGGCGCGGCGCTGACGATCGGTCCCGCGACCTGGGCCGCGCCGCCGCCGCCCGGCGGGTCGATCGTGATCCGGAAACTGCGCGTCGTGGCCCCCTCGACCACCGTGCAGGTCGTCGTGAACGGTCCCGCCGGCGCAGCGAGCGCCACCGTGGCCGCGGGAGCGGGCGCAACGGCCGCCGCCGCGTCCTGCGGCTTCTTCTTCAGCGGCAGCGAGATCTTGGCCTTGTTGGTGAGCAGCCGGATCCCCTCGTTCAGATCGAGGTTCTTGCCCGGCACGATCGCGGCGGCCACCAGGAACACGTTCTCCTCGGTGACCGGCAGGTTGCGGTCGTGCAGCGCCTGTTCCGCCTCGACGAGGCCGTCGGGCGCGGCGTCGAGCGGATCGCCTTCGAACGGGATCAGTCCGAGCTGCTCGCTCGCGATCTGCACGACCTGCGGATCGGGGGGCAGGGGCGTGCGGCCGAAGTAGCCGAGCACCGCCTTGCCGTACCCCTCGTTGATCTTCTTCCAGCGTCCGTGCAGCACGTTGTTGAACGCCTGCAGCCAGTACTGCTGGCTGCCCGGCGTCACGCTCGTCCACGCGCCGCCCGCGCGCACGACGACCGGGAACTCCGCCAGCACGTCGGAGTAGCGCCCGAGGATGCCCGCCTCCTTCATCATGTGCACGTTGGGCCCGATCGCGCCGCCCGGCATCGGGAAGCCGACCACGCGCGCGTCGGCCGCCGTCGTGACGGGATCGAAGTCGTACTCGCTCAGCGCCGACGTCAGCATGCCCTCGATCTCGTGCATGCGCCCGACGTCGATGTCCAGCGAGTAGCCCGTGCCCTTGAGCGCGTGCGCCAGCGAGCGCACGTCCGGCTGCACCGTGCCCGAGGCCATCGGGCGCACCGACAGGTCCACGCCGTCCACGCCGGCCTCGATGCCCGCCATGTAGCAGGCCACCGCGATCGACGCCGTGTCGTGCGTGTGCTGCCAGAGCAGCACCTCGGGGGGCAGGATCTTCTTGAGGCCCAGCGCCGTGTCGTAGCACGTGCGTGGATCCGCCGTGCCCGAGGCGTCCTTGAGGCAGACCGAGTCGAAGTGGATGCCGCGCTTGAGCAGCTCCCGCACGATGCCCACGTAGAAGTCGGCCGTGTGCACCGTTCCGTCCTGGAACGGCAGGCCCATGAGCGCGACGCACACCTGGTGGTGCATGCCGGCGTCGATGATCGGCTGGCCCGTGCGCACCAGGTTGTCCACGTCGTTCATGTAGTCGAAGTTGCGGTCCCAGGTCGTGCCGTGCTTGTGCATGAGCCGCGCCTGCGACTGCAGCGCCTTCAGCCGCTGCGTCGTGAGCGTCACGCCCGACACCGAGCGCGTCAGGATCTGCAGGTCCGCGTCCGGCCCCACGGCCTGCCGCATCTCGTCCTGGCACCAGAACGGATCCTCGCCCACGTAGAAGTACGGCGCCTGGTAGCGCGCCCCGCCGCCGAACTCGAAGTGGCGGATGCCGGCCTTCTGCGCCGCGAATTCCATGGTGGGCAGGATGTCCTTCAGGCGCACCTTGCCGCCGAAAAGGCTCTGCAGGCCGTCCCGGAAGGGGGTGAACATGACCCTGATCTTCCGGGGCTTCGTGGCGTTGATCATCTCTCCTCCTCGATGCGGGTGACCCGCGCCTGGGGGTAGAGCGAGGCGACGGCCCCCGAGATGGCGGCCACCAGCGCCCGATCCGTCCGCGGATGCGGCGGCGGGAACACGAGGGAAATGGCATGGATCAGGAGCGCCAGGCCCGCCAGCACGACGAAAACGACCAGACAGGCGATGGCGCAAATGGCAAGCAGAGCCAGTTCGGACACGGCGGCCTCCAGCGGTCGGGGGTCCTGGCTGGTGTAATGTTTGAGCATGACAGCCGGGAAATGCCGTTGTCAAGCCAAGTCCGTGCCGTCAGCGCGATTCTTTGCGCCTCAGTCCAGCAGCGCCAGGCGCCCGCGCGCCACCGGCTCGGCGCGCCCGCGCAAGCGCAGGCGCAGATCGTCCTCGATGGCCTCGACCACGCCCTCGGCCAGCGGCGCGGTCGGACCGCCGCCGCCTGCGCGCGCACCTGCATCCTCGTCCCACACGGCCACGCGCCGGCCCACGATCACCGACGCCTCGCGATAGGGGGCCAGCAGCGCCGCCTGCCCGCGCGCCCGCCAGTCGGCCCAACCGCGCGCCAACGCCGCCAGCACGCCCGCGCACGCCCCCGCGACGTCGGCCGTCACGCCTTGGGCCGCCAGCGACGTCACGCGCGGCACGAACGCGTCGGCGGGCACCGCGGGCGCCACCCGCACGTTCAGGCCGATGCCCAGCAGCGCCAGGGTCACGCGCTCGTCCTGGCTCTGCGAGGCCGTCAGCACGCCGGCCACCTTGCGCCCGTCCAGCAGGATGTCGTTCACCCATTTGATTCCCGGCCGCAGCCCGCCCAGGGCAACCGAGCGCAGCGCCTCGACCACCGCCACGGCCGGCCAGGCGACCAGCGCCAGCGCCTCGCGCGCCGGCATCCCGTCCGGCGCCAGGGCGGCGCACAGGTGCAGGTTTCCCGGCGCCGTTTGCCAGACGCGGCCGCGATGCCCGTGGAACCCGCGCCCCGTCAGCGCGACGGTCGCCACCGGCCCCGGCAGCGCCCAGCCGTCGCCGCACAGTCGGCGCAGCGCGTCGAACTGCGACGCGGGCGCCTCGCGCACGACGATCAGCCGCCGCCAGAACCCGGCCCCCTCGGGGGAAGGGACCTCCGCGCTCCACCAGATCTCACTGTCCGGCGCCAGCGCGCGCCACGGCGCGGCGTCGGCGTCCGTCTCCGGCCGCGCGCGCGTCTGGCCACGGGCCCAGTCGCCGGCGGACAGGCCGGGCCAGGCGAAATCGTCGGGGCAGTCGGTCAGGATCAGCATGGTGGCGCCACTCTAGCATGCGTCGGCCCGCGGACGCACGCGCGCGCACACCCCCCGTTGCCCTCCGCCCGGTTCCGTGCGTTACTGGCCGCATGATCCGCCTCGTCGCTCCCTTTCCGAAGCCGTTCGATCGTCTTTACCTCTGGCAGGAGGGAGACGAGGTCGCGGCCATCGACGGCCGCGCCGTCGAGGACATGCTCGATCTCTATTACTACCAGCCGCAGGGGCGGCGCATGTCGCTGACGATCCGGCGGGCGGACGGCCGGACCGTGACCGTCGCGCTGCCCGCGGACGCGCTGCCCAAGGTGACCGCGGCCTTCGCGCCGCTGGAGTTCAAGACCTGCGCCTGCCGCTGCGTCTTCTGCTTCGTGGACCAGAACCCCCCGGGCATGCGCCCGGCGATCTACGTCAAGGACGAGGACTACCGCTTCTCGTTCCTCTACGGCAACTACGTCACGCTCACCTCGCTGGGGCGGCGCGGCCTCCAGCGCGTGCTCGAGCAACGCCTGTCGCCCCTGTTCGTCTCGGTGCACGCGACCGATCCCGACGTGCGCGCGCGTTTGCTGGGCGTGCGCCGGCAGTTCGACGTGCTGGCGACCCTGCGCGAGCTGGTCGCGGGCGGCATCACCATCCACGCGCAGGCGGTGCTCTGCCCCGGCTGGAACGACGGCGCGATCCTGGACCGCACGATGCGCGACCTGCTCGCGCTGCACCCGGGCGTGGCCTCGCTGGCGATCGTGCCGGTGGGGCTGACGGCCCACCGCGAGCGTCTGACGCCGCTCGACCCGGTCACCCCGAGCATCGCGCGCGCGGTGATCGCGCGGGTGGCGAAGGCGCAGCGCCGCGCCCGCGACCGCGCCGGCGAGACGTTCGTCCACCTGAGCGACGAGTTCTACCTGCTGGCCGGCACGCGCTTTCCCGCGGCCGCCGCCTACGACGACTTCCCGCAGGTCGACAACGGCATCGGCCTGACCGTCCACCTGCGCCGCGCCTGGCGCGACGCCCTGCGCGAGCGCCTGCCGCGCCGCCCGCTCACCGTGCTCACCGGCACGCTCGGCGAGCGCGCCTTCGCGCGCCAACTGCTGCCGGCCTTGCGCGCCGCCGGCGCGCCGCCGGTGGAGGTCGTGCCGGTCGTCAACGGCTTCTTTGGCCCGACCGTCACCGTGGCGGGGCTGCTCGCCGGCGCCGACGTGCGCGCCGCGCTGCGCGCGCTGCCCGCCGCGCCGCGCCGGACCGTGCTGCTGCCGCCGCGCATGTTCAACGCCGACGGCCTCACCCTCGACGACCTCGAGCTGGCCGCCGTGGCGGCCGACTGCCCGCACGAAGTCCTCGTGCCGCCCGAGGACGGATTCATTGACTTCTGGGCGGACTTGGAGTAGTTTCGGCGCTACTTGCGCGATCTGCTTGTCAATGCTGATGTTGCGAGCACGGCCGCGCCAGGGGAAGAGGGCTCGTGTCGCTGCGCACGGTCGTGATCGTCGGGCGTCCCAACGTGGGCAAGTCCACGCTCTTCAACCGCATCATCGGCGAGCGCCGCGCGGTCGTGCACGAGACGCCGGGCGTGACGCGCGACCGCATCGCCGAGCGCGCGGACTGGGCGGGGCATCCCTTCCTGCTGCTCGACACCGGCGGCATCGTGCCGTTCGGCGAGACCGTCTCGCAGTTCGACCGCGTGGTCACCGACCTGGCCATCGACGCCGCCGCCGAGGCGGACGTGGTGGTGCTGGTGGTCGACGGGCAGACGGGCGTGAGCGCCTGGGACGAGCACATCGCGGACATCCTGCGCAAGAGCGGCCGCCCGGTGGTGCTGGCGGTGAACAAGGCCGAGAAGCCGGCGATCGAGCTGGCCGCGTCCGAGTTCTGGAAGCTGGGCCTGGGCGAGCCCTTCGCGCTGAGCGCGCTGCACGGGCGCGGCGTGGGGGACCTGCTGGACCGCGTCGTGGCCGGGTTCCCGACCGAGGCGGCCGAAACGCCATGCGACTGCCGCGTGGCGATCGTGGGCCGCCCGAACGTGGGCAAGTCGAGCCTGCTCAACCTGCTGGTCGGGCGCCAGGAGGCCATCGTCAGCGAGCTGCCGGGCACCACGCGCGACGCCATCCACACCGACCTGCGCTGGCACGGCCACACGCTGCGGCTGATCGACACCGCCGGCCTGCGCCGCCGCTCGCGCGTGGAGGAGGCCATCGAGGTCTTCGCCGCGGTGCGCACCGAGCGCGTGATCGAGGCGTGCGACGTGGCCATCTTCATGGTCGATGCGGCCGCGGGGGCCGTCGCGCAGGACGCGCGCATCGCCGGCCAGATCCACGACCAGGGCAAGGGGATCGTCGTCGCGTTCAACAAGTGGGACCTCGTCGAGAAGGACCACAAGACGCACCTGACGGTGTGGGAGAACTTCCTGCGCGAGGTGCCGTTCCTCTCCTACGCGCAGTGGATCACCCTCTCGGCCCTCACGAAACAGCGCAGCGCCCAGGTGCTGGACAAGGTGTGGGCGGTGCACGAGGGGCGGCAGATCCGGGTCGAGACGGGCGAGCTGAACCGCTTCCTCGAGCGGACCGTGGGCGAGCAGCCGCCGCGCACGCACGGTGGCGGGCAGGGCAAGATCTACTACGGCGTGCAGGCGGAGAGCTCGCCGCCGGTCTTCGTGCTCTCGGTGAACGAGCCGTCCTTTTTCGCCCGCCATTACCTGCGCTTCATCAACAACCGGTTGCGCGAGGCGTACGGCTTCACGGGCACGCGCCTGTACATCCGCCTGAAGCGGCACTAGGGGGCTCGGCTTGCTGTACGTGGGTTGCTTCCTGCTGGCCTACTGCCTGGGCGCGATCCCCACGGCCTTCCTCGTCGCGCGCCGCGTGCGCGGCATCGACCTGCGCCGGCACGGCAGCGGCAACCTGGGCGCGACGAACGTCTTCCGCACGCTCGGCCCCTGGTGGGGCGTGCTGGTGCTGCTGCTCGACATGATCAAGGGCGCCGTGCCCGTGCTGCTGATGACCGCGCTGCTGGGCGGGCGCGGCACGGACGGTCCGCTGCCCTTCCACGTGCCGCCCGACGTGCTGCGCATCGCGGCCGGCTTCGCCGCGGCGGTCGGCCACACGCTCTCGCCCTTCGTCGGCTTCCACGGCGGCAAGGGGGTGGCCACCACGGCCGGCGCGTACGCGATCCTGGCGCCGTACCCGATACTGGTCGGCCTGGGCGTCTTCGGCGCGGTGTTCGCCGCCACGCGCATCGTGTCGCTGGGCAGCCTGTCGGCCGCCGCGGTCCTGCCCGTGGCGGTCGCCTTCTTCGAGTGGAAGTCCGAGCAGTTCTCGAAGACGATCTTCGGGTTCACCCTCGCCATCGCGGCGTGGGTGATCTGGAAGCATCGCATGAACATCCGGCGCCTGCAGGACGGCTCGGAGAAGCCGCTGGAGGGGCCGCCGCAGGACAGGAGCCAGCCGTGAGCGCCGGGCGCCGCGCGGCCGTCCTGGGCACGGGCAGTTGGGGCACGTCGTTCGGGCACCACCTGTGCCACGCCTGGGACGAGGTCGTGCTCTGGGGAATCGATCCCGCGCAGGTGCGCGCGATCAACGAGACGCGCGAGAACCCCGCCTACCTGCCGGGCGTGACGCTGCCGCCCAACGCGCGCGCGACGCTCGAGCTGGCCGACGCGGTGGCGCGGGCCGAGGCGGCGTTCGTCGTGGTGCCCAGCCAGGCGGTGCGCGAGACCGGGGCGCGCTTGGCCGCCGCCGGCCTGCCCGCCGGCGCGCCCGTCATCTCGCTCACCAAGGGGATGGAGATCGCGACCCTCAAGCGCCTGAGCGAGGTGCTGGAGGAGGAGACCGGCCGCGATCGCGCGGGCGGCGATCACCCGGTGGGCGTGCTGCTCGGCCCCAGCCACGCCGAGGAGGTGGCGCGCGGCCTGCCCACGGCGCTGGTCCTGGCGGGCCGCCCCGGCGTGGACTGGGTCGCTTGGCGCGCGCGCCTGGGCGGGCCCGCGCTGCGCGTGTACACGAACGACGACCTGGTCGGGGTGGAGATCGCCTCGGCGTTCAAGAACGTGATCGCGATCGCCGCGGGCATCTGCGACGGCCTGGGGCTGGGCGACAACACGCGCGGCGCCGTCATGACGCGCGGGCTGGCCGAGCTGGCGCGCCTGGCCTGCGCGCTGGGCGGCCGCCGCGAGACCTGCTACGGCCTGTCGGGCATCGGCGACATGATCACGACCTGCACGAGCCGCTACTCCCGCAACCGCAACTTCGGGGAGGAGGTCGGCCGCGGCGTCAAGGACCCCCAGGCGGTGCTGGCCGCCTCGCTCCAGGTCGTGGAGGGGGTGGTGATGACCCAGGCCGCCTTGAAGTTGGGCCTGAGGATCGGCGTTGAACTGCCTATCACACAAGCCGTTCACGACGTGCTATTCTCCGGCAGATCGCCCGTCGTCGCCATGCGCGGGCTCATGGAGCGCGAGCCCCGCGCGGAGCACGACTGAGGTCCACGGAAAGGAGGCGCGGCATGCAGGACGCCCAGAACCCCGCCAAGCTCTACTACTCGATCAGCGAGGTGGCCGAGCTGACCGGCGTCAAGGCGCACGTGCTGCGCTATTGGGAGAGCGAGTTCCCCACCCTGCGCCCCCGCAAGTCGCGCTCGGGCAGCCGCACCTACCGCTGGCACGACGTGGAGGAGGTGCTGGCCATCCGGGACCTGCTCTACAAGGAGGGCTTCCGGATCGACGGCGCGCGCAAGCTCCGCCGCCAGGCCCACAAGAACCGCCGCGACGACGACGCGGCCAAGGTCGACGCCGCGCCCCAGCTGGCCATCCAGTTCGCCCAACTGGACCGCCCCGAGCAGATCGCCCGTCTCAAGCAGGAATTGCGCGAGATCCTGGACCTGGTGCGCGCCCTGGGCCGCCCCGCCGCCCGCCGCTAACGCGCCGCCGCCTCGCTTGGCCTTGTCCCCAACCGCCACGGGTGCTAGATTGGTGCGCTGCCGCGACAGGGCCCACCGGGCCGCCGTCGCGCGCGCGGTCGGGGCGTAGCGCAGTCCGGTTAGCGCACTTGCATGGGGTGCAAGGGGTCGTGAGTTCGAATCTCACCGCCCCGACCAGCTAAAATGTTTCACAGCAGCGGGTTGCCGATGGCGGCGGCCCGCTGTTTGTTTTCGAGGTTGGGCTGGGTCAATCCCGGGTCGACCTCACTAGGTTGCTCTCCAGATTCACACTGCTAGCTCTCCAGCAGGGTTTGCCGGCTTCCCCCGACGCTTGCGATATGTCCAGCCTGCCAGACTTAGGCCTTCGCTCAACTCACCACATGAAAGGGGAAGTCGTCATGCGCTTCAGTTGTCTAACGCTGTTGTTTCTGCTCGCCCTTGCCCCCCTTTGCCATGCGGCACCCGTGGATCCCAATGCCCCCATGAGATCGCTTCGTTGTTTTGGAGAGAGGGGTCTTCGAACTGCGAAGTCCTTCGAACCAACGGTGAGGTTTGGTCCTACTCGGAACAGTACGGCTGGAGACTAGACCATGGCTACAATGAGCCACCGTTTTCTCCGCTGCCTGTTCCAGTCTCTGACATTGCTGACTGGCAGCTCCGTAGACTGCAGACACGTGCTGGCCAATGGTGGATCTGGCTGGATATCGCGCATGTATGGGTAGTGTGGCCAAGGCCCTCCTTCGCTCCCGTTGAATCGCCGCGGAAGTCCCTGGGCAGCCTCAAGCGCGATTACCGCTAACCGCCGTCGTTCGAAACCGGCGCGAGGCTAGACATCGTGGATACCGTCACGGCGAGAGGTATTCAGACCCGGGAAAACCGAGCGCGCGGCCAGACGGTTCTCTGATTAGTGAGGTGAAACCAACGCTGGGATCTGTGAAGCGAGCCCACGCGAGGTAGTAAGCTGCCGCGTTGCTGTGCCAATCGCATCAGCGATTCGGCGTGTTGAAACAGTTCCTGCGCTCTGGCAGGACGGCCGGCTATTGGGGATAGCCTTAGTCCTGATAGTCGCCTTCTCAGCCCATCGCCTGAACTCTGTCATCTGGCAACCACTTACCGTTTGTGGCACAATCTGCCAATCGTCCACCATTCGCCCGTTTGGCATGCGGAAGGCTTGCCTCATGATACCTGTCCGTAGTTGACCGTCGCCGGCCATTAGCTCAAAGGTCGGGCCATGTCCAAACTTGAGGAACTCCGCCCTGGAGCCACGGTCAAAGGCATCAAGCCCGACTCTTTTGTCACAGTCGTGAGCGTCAGTTGGTTCGGGTCGGATGCCATTGAGTTGACATTCAAGGACCCCGCCGGTGCGCTGGGGAACCGTCTGCTCTACCGGCATGACGAGACCACTATCGAGGTGATCGAGGCAGGGCGTCCATGGAGTCTTGATGGGGAGGGAGCGCTCTTTCGGCTTGTTTCCGAGGCTCACCGCATCCGGCTGGCCCACCTCTTCGACCCCGTGCTGGCTGTGCACACCTCACAGGTCGAGCCGCTGCCACATCAGATCACAGCCGTCTACGAGACCATGCTGCCTCGGCAGCCGCTGCGGTTCC
>CALMJK010000017.1 GCA_937864225.1 uncultured bacterium
CGGGGCGGTCCGCTGTCGCGGCCCGCGCCAGCAGGCGCAGCGCCGCCGCGCCGCCGCCCTGACCGAGCCCGCGCGCGGCGGCGCAGGCCACCTGGGGGTCGCGGTCCGCCTCGGTGGCCAGCACGCCGGCGAGTTCGTCCTGCGCGGCCGCGCCCCGCAGCGCTCCCCAGGCCTGCACGGCGGCGGCCCGCACCGCCGGTTCGGCGTCGTGGATGCGGGCCTGCGCCGCCGGCAGCAGGCGCTGTCGCCACGCCGGCAACAGGCTTTGGCGCTGCGCGGCCTCGGCGGGCAACTCGTGTCCTTCGGCCAGGCTCGCCATCGCTTCGCCCGCCGTGCGCGCGACGTGCGGATCGCCGTCGCGCGCGCCGGCCGCCAGCTGCGCGGCGGTGCGCAGCAGCTCGGGATCCACGTCGTTCGCCCCCGCGCCACCGGCGAAAGCGTGCGCGCAGCGGGTCAGGGCGCGCAAGTGCGCCACGCGCGCTCGGGTGCGATCGCCGCCGGTCAGGGCGAGCCGCCGGTCGCCGCTCTCGAGGATGGCCGCCAGAGCCTGGGGCGTGCCTTGCGCGCCTAGAGCCCGCAGCGCGTGCACGCGCAACTGGGTGTCCTTGGCCTGAGCGTGGCGGGCCGCGACCGCCGTGATCATGGAATCGGGCGCGGCCTTCTCGGCGCAGCGCAGCACCCGCCACAACAGGCTGCGCTCGTCGCGGGCCAGGCCCTCGCGCACGAGCGCCAGCAGGGTGTCGGCCGGCAGCTCGGCGCTGCGCTCGCGCAGGCCGTCCCAGGCCGCGGCCGCTTCCGCCGTGGCCGCGCGCAGCGCGGGGCCCGCCAGGGCGGGTCCCCCGCCGGGGATGCGCCCCAGCGCCTCGATCGCCGCCAAGCGCAGGCCGCGTTCCCGCTCCTGTTCGACCAGGCGCGTCAGGGCGGGCACGGCCGGGGTCGCGCCGAGGAATCCGAGCGCGGCGGCCGCTTCGACGCGCACCGTGCCGCTGCGGTCGTCCAGGGCGCGCAGCAGCTCGGGCACGGCCTCCTGCCGGCCGATCTGGCCGGCGGCTCGCACCGCCGCTAGGCGCACGTGGGCATCGCGGGCGGCGATGAGCGCGGCCAGCGAGTCTGGATCGGCCCAGCGGCGGTCGGTCCAGCGCGCGCACGCCTCGCGGGCGGCCAGGCGCTCCGGCGGCGTCGCGCAGCCCACGAGCGCGACCAGCGCCGCGACGGCGCCCAGCAGGGCCGTCCATCCAGCGACGCGGGCGATTCCGGCGCGGCCGGGCGAGGGGCACCGTGACATGGCTGTTCCTCCGGAGAGCGGCCAGGCTTTGGACCTTAGCAGGGAGCCCGGGCCCTGTCCACGCCGGGAGGCGCTTTGACCGGACACGGCGCGGCTGTTACCATGGGCGGCGGGCCCGCTTTCCCGCGCGCCCGCGCTCCTATGCAGACTGCGATTCTCGGCGCCACCGGCCTGGTCGGCCGGACCATGCTCCGCCTGCTCGCGGGCCGCTCCTGGGTCGACGAGCCGCCGCTGTTGCTGGCCGGTCGGCGCTCGGCGGGCACGGCGCTGCCGTTTCGCGGCGCCGCGCTGGTCTGCCGGGACGCGGCCGCGGCCGAGGTCGAGGGCGTCGGGATCGCGTTGTTCAGCGCCGGGGCGGCGGCCAGCCGCCAGTACGCGCCAACCTTCACCGCGCGCGGGGCCTGGGTCGTCGACAACTCCTCGTGCTTCCGTCTGGACCCGGCCGTGCCGCTGGTCGTGCCGGAGATCAACGCGGCGCTGGTGCCGCGGCTTCTGCCCGGTCAAGGCGCCGCGGGCGGCGTGATCGCCAACCCGAACTGTTCGACGATCCAAGTGGCGTTGGCGCTGGCCCCGCTGCAGGCGGCCTTCGGGTTGCGCGAAGTGCACGTCACGACGCTGCAGGCGGTCTCGGGCGCCGGTCGGCGCGCGGTGGCGGAGCTGGCGGCGCAGTCCGCCGCGCAAAGGGGAGATCGGGCCGCGGCCCTGCTGGCAGGGGACTTGGCGGAGCCCGACCGGGGCGTTCCCCCCGCCGACTCCGTCTTCGCGCGCCGGATCGCCTTCAACGCCCTGCCGCAGATCGGCGACGCGCTGCCGGACGGCTCCTTCGCGGAGGAGACGAAGGTCGTGCATGAGTTGCGCAAGATCCTCGACGCGCCGCAACTGCCGGTCAGCTGCACGGCCACGCGCGTGCCGGTCTGGAACGCTCACAGCGCCGCCGTGCGCGTCGTGCTGGCGCGGTCCGTCTCGCCGGCAGACGCGGCCGCTGCCCTGAGCGCCTGGCCGGGCCTGGCGGTCGATCCCTCGCCCCACGGCTTCGCGACGCCCGCCGAGGTGAGCGGCGACGGCCTGGTGCACGTCGGGCGTCTGCGGCGCGACCCCTGCCGCGACGACGCGCTGCTGCTGTGGGTCGTGGCGGATAACCTGCTCAAGGGGGCGGCGCTGAACGCGGTGCAGATCGCGGACCTGCTCGCCGGCGCCGCGCCGGCGCCGCGATGATCCCGGCCGCCGGCGCCGCGCCCGTGCGCGACTGGTGGTTCCCGCGGCTGCACCCGGCCGTGCGCTTGGCGGCGGGACCGCTGGGGGTGGCCACGCTCCTGGCGGCGCCGGCCTGGTGGCTGCCGCTGCTGTTGACGGGCCTCGGCCTGGCGCTGCGGCGCAGTGGCCTGCCTCTGCGCGCGCAGTTCGCCGCGGCCCGCGCCTGGTGGTTTCTGGCGCTGCTGGTCCTCGCGATCCACACGGTGACGACCGTATCCGCGGCCCCGCTCGGACACCCCTCCTGGTTCGGAGCGCTGAGGGGATTGATCGCGTTGGGGCGCGCCGCCGCCACGGTCGCCGCCCTGGCGCTCCTGGTGCGTGCCTTCACTCTGGGCGAGGCGGTGGCGGGCGTGGCGTGGTGGGGGCTGACCGGCTGGCGCGGCGGTCCCAGGGCGACCGCATTGGCGGTGACGCTGGCCGTCGCCTTGGGCGCGGTGCCCGGTGTCATGGCCGAGGGTCGCCGGGTCGGCGCGGCATTGCGGCTGCGCCGCGGCGCCCTGGGCGCCGGGCCGGGGCCGCGACGCTGGCGCGCGCGGCTCCTCGACGCGGGGCGGCTGCTGCAGCCGCTGCTGGAAACGCTGTTTCGGCGCGCGGAGACTCTGACCCTCTCGCTGCGCTGGCGCCTGCCGCGGCCGCCGCGCCTGGTGCGGCCGCCGCTGGCGCAGTTGGCGGCCCTGCTCGTCTGGGCGGCGCTGTTGGCGGCGTGGCTGTGGCGGGGGAGGCCCCAGGCGTGACCCACCCGCGCGACGAACTGGGCTTGGGCGCAGATGCGCCGGCGGCCGGCGGCCGGCGGCTGAAGATCGATCTGGCCTACGACGGCACCGACTTCCATGGCTGGCAGCGGCAGGCCGGCCTGCGCACCGTGCAAGGGGAATTCATGGCCGCCGTGGCGCGCCTGCTCGGGCGCGAGGTCGCCGTCGCCGCGGCGGGGCGCACGGACGCGGGCGTGCATGCGCACGGGCAGGTCTGCAGCCTCGCGGTGCGCGACGCCGGGGAGCAGGAGCGGCTGGTCCAGCGCCTGCCGCGCCTGGTGCCGCCCGATCTGCAGGTGCTCGCCGTGAATCGCGTGGCGTGGGCGTTCAACGCCCGTTTCGCCGCCGTGTCGCGCCGTTACAGCTACCACTGGCGGTTGGCGCCGGATGTGTTTCGCGCCCGGTGGGCGGTGGCGCTGCCCGGGCGGGTCGATCGGGCCGCCATGGACGAGGCCGCGGCGCTCGTGCGCGGCGCGCACGACTTCACCAGCTTCGCCAAGGCGGGCGCCGTGAGCGGCGACCGCCGGGGGCTGTGCGTCGTGGATCTTTGCCGCTTTGAATGGTCCGCGGCGGAAGCTATCCTGCACGTGCGGGCGGACCGGTTTCTGCACAACATGGTGCGCGTCTTGGCCGGCACGCTGGTCGAGGTGGGGCTGGGCCGCCGGTCGCCGCAGGACGTGCCGGTCATTCTGGCCGCCCGCGACCGGCGCCGCGCGGGGCGCACAATGGCACCGCGCGGCCTGTTCCTGGAAGAGGTCGGCTATCCCGCCGAGCTGCTCGATCCGCACCACCGCGGGCCGCTCCCCGGCCGCGCGGCGTCCCGGGAGGAGACATGAAGTTCTTCATCGACACCGCGAATCTCGCCTCGATCCACGAGGCCATGGCCATGGGCGTGCTCGACGGCGTCACGACCAACCCCAGCCTGCTCGCCGCCGAGGGCCGGCGCGACACCGAGGCGCTCTTGAAGGAGATCTGCGCGGTCGTGCAGGGTCCGGTCAGCGGCGAAGTGATCGCCACCGACGCCACAGGCATGATTGCCGAGGGGCGGCGGCTGGCCAAGCTGAGCGAGCATCTCGTCGTGAAGATCCCCACGACGCTCGACGGCCTGAAGGCGACCCGTGCCTTGGCCGACGACGGGATCGCCGTCAACGCGACGCTCTGCTTCTCGGCCTCGCAGGCACTCCTGGTGGCCAAGGCCGGCGCGGCGTATGTCTCGCCCTTCGTGGGCAGGCTCGACGACGTGAGCGAGGAGGGCATGGATCTGATCGAGGACATCGTGCAGATCTACGGGAACTACGACTTCGACACCGAGGTTCTGGTGGCGAGCATCCGCCACCCGCGCCACGTGGTGCAGGCCGCGCTGCTCGGCGCGGACGTGGCGACGATACCCCCGAAGGTGATCCGCCAGCTGGTGGCGCATCCGCTGACCGATCGCGGTCTCGACGCCTTCCTGGCGGACTGGCGCAAGCTGCAGGGCGAGCGCAGCTGAGGAGGGAGACGGCATGAGCGGCCGCACGGCCCCGGCCTGGACCGGGGTGGTCATCGGGCTGCTGTTCGGGTTGTTGGTCGGCACGGGGTGGCTCTACGCGCGCGAGCGCACGCTGCGGCTGGCCGAGGCGCGTCCGCCGGCGAGCCCCGCCGGCGCCGACACCGTCTTGGTGACGTCGGTCGCCGCCAGCGCTGGAGAGCAGGCCGCGGCCCCGGCGGCGGCCGCCGGACAGCTCGCGCACGAGCGCCGCAACGCGATCGTGTTGGCCACGGAGCGCGTGGCGCCGGCCGTCGTGAGCATCAACGTGATCGGCTATCAGACCCTCCGGCGCGCGATGCCCGGCCTCGAGTTCTGGGACCGCTTCTATCCCGGCATGTTCCCGCGCCAGGCGATCCGCCGTCCCGTGCAGGAGCTCGGCTCGGGCGTGATCGTGTCGCGGGACGGGCTGATCGTGACCAACAATCACGTGGTGGAGGACGCCACCGAGATCGTCGTCACGCTCTCGGACGGCCGCCAGTTCCCCGGCCGCGTGCTCGAGACGGCGCCCGACTACGACCTGGCGCTCGTGCAGATCGAGGGCAAGAACCTGCCGGCGGCCCCGCTCGCCGCGGAGCGGCGGCTGTTCATCGGCGAGTGGGCCATCGCCATCGGCTCGCCGCTGGGGTACCTGTTGGCCGACACGCAGCCCACGGTCACGGTCGGCGTGATCAGCGCCCTGAATCGCGACATCAAGCGCTCGTCCGACGACGAGAAGCTCTTCCTGGGCATGATCCAGACCGACGCGGCGATCAACCCGGGCAACAGCGGCGGGCCGCTGGTGAACGCGGACGGCGAGGTCGTCGGCATCAACACCTTCATCTTCAGCCAGAGCGGCGGCAGCGAGGGGATCGGCTTCGCGATCCCGATCGAGCGCGCGCAGTGGCTGATCCGCGAGGTGCGCCAGTTCGGGCATTTCCGCCAGGCCTACGCGGGGTGGGAGCTGTGGAAGCTCTCGCCCAGCCTCGCCCAGGCCGTGGGCACGCGCGACCTGGACGGCTTTCTGGTGCGGCGGATCGACGACGGCTCGCCGGCGACGCGGGCCGGCCTGCGGCCCGGCGACGTCCTGCGCCGGATCAACGGGGTGCCCCTCAAGAGCATCGACACCGTGTACCGGCTGATCTACGAGGCGCACGTGGGCGACCGCCTGACCTTCGTGGCGGAACGCGACGGGCGCTCGATCGAGGGCGCGCTCACGTTCGCGGAGCGGCCGCGGCGCGCGCCCTGAGCGTGGCGCGGCGCGGCGCCGAGCCTTCCCGGGGTCGCGGCGCCGGCGTCGAAAGCCCCGCCGCGGGCGTTGCCCCGGCCGCCGCGGCGCGGTAGCATGGCGGGGCGGCGCGGGCCGCACCCTCGGACCCCACCTCGCGAGAGAAGGAGCTATGGCAACCTTTGCGGAGCCGTGCCGGCGTGCGCGGAGAAGCCGGCGCGGGGCGTCGCCGGCCCTGATCCCGTTGGCCATGCTGGCGATGCTGCTGGCGGTCGCCTCGTCCCACGCGGGCGTGCGCGACGGCTGGCCGGCCGCGCTCACGCACCGGCTCCAGCCGCTGGCGACCGTGCCCGTCTACGCGGCGCCCCTGGTCGATGTCGCGGCGCGGCGCGCCGAGGACGAGGGCCGGGGCAGGCTGGGCCTGCCGCTGCGCTTTGCGATCCCCGATTCGGTCGGGCTCAGCCCGGCCGACGCGGGCGTGTGGGAGGACCTGGACGCGAACTGGCGGGTCTGGCGGCTGCGCGTGGCCTCCGCCGGCGCGCTCTCCCTCAACCTCGGCTTCCGCCACTTCTGGCTGCCCGAGGACGCGCGGCTGTGCGTGTACCCGGCCGCGGACCCGGCCGCCGCGCTGATCTTCGACGCCGGCGACAACGAGGCGCACGGCCAGCTCTGGACACCGGTCGTGCCGGGCGACGAGCTCGTGATCGAGCTCACGGTGCCCCGCGACGGCGACGGCGACTGGCGGCTGCAGTTGGCCGTCGTGAACGTCGGCTACCGCGACTTTCTTGCCGACGCGCCGGCCAAGTCGGGCTGGTGCAACATCGATGTCGTTTGCCCGGAGGGGGACGCCTGGCGCGACGAGATCCAGACCGTGGCCAGGATCTCCACCGGCAGCCTCCTGTGCACCGGCTTCATGGTCAACAACACGGCGCGCGACGCCCGGCCCCTGCTCATGACGGCGGACCACTGCGGGATCACGGCGAGCAACGCCGCCGCGCTGGTCGTGTACTGGAACTACCAGAGCCCGACCTGCGGCCAGCAGGGCGGCGGCTCGCTGGCGCAGTTCCAGACCGGCTCGACCTTCCTGGCCGGCTGGAACGCCGCCTTGGGCACCGATTTCACGCTCGTGGAACTCGACGACCAACCTGACACGACCTGGCACGTGGCGTACGCCGGCTGGAACCGCGGCACCGCCGACCCCTCGAGCGCCGCGGGCATCCACCATCCGAGCGGCGACGAGAAGAGCATCAGCTTCGAGGACGACCCCCTGCTGAGCACTTCCTACATGGACGTGTTTCCCCTGCCAGTCCCCTACTTGCGCGTCGAGGATTGGGACGCCGGCACGACAGAGGGAGGCTCGTCCGGCTCCCCCCTGTTCGACCAGAACCACTACGTTGTGGGCCAGCTGTACGGCGGCTGGGCCTCTTGTGACAACGACTCGTCGGATTACTACGGACGGTTTTCCGTCTCGTGGGATGGGGGCGGCACGCCCTCGACGCGCCTGCGCGACTGGCTCGATCCGCGGGGCACCCGGCCGGTCACGCTGCCGCTGTACGCGCCGTACCGCGAGCCGCCGCCGGCGCCAGATTCCACCAACGTCCTGCTGCCCAACGTGCCCAACCCGTTCCGCACGCAGACCATGATTTCGTTCTTCCTGGAGCGCCCGGGCCGGGCGCGGCTGAGCGTGCACGACCTCGGCGGCCGCCTCGTGCGCGTGCTGTTCGACGAGGAGCGGGACGCCGGCGATCAGGCCGTGCCCTGGGACGGGCTCGACGGCGCCGGCCGCCGCGTCCCCAGCGGCGCCTACGTGCTGCGCCTGGACGGCCCGGGCGCGACGGTGGAGCGCAAGGTCATGGTGGCGCGCTGACCCCGGCGCACACCGGCGCGCATCGGGCTTTGCAAGTCCGCCTCCATGCGGTATTTTTGCCCTTTGGCGCCGGTCGCCGTCCCCGTTGACAGGCTGTCCAGGAGCGACACTTGATTCCCCGCTATCAGACCCCCGAAATGGCCGCCATCTGGTCGGATCAGCGCCGGTTCGAGATCTGGCGCGAGATCGAGGTCACCGTCTGCGAGGTGCGGGCCGAGCGCGGCGAGATCCCGGTCGAGGACGCGCGGCTGATCCGGACCCGGGCGGCGTTCGACGCCGCGCGCGTGCTCGAGATCGAGGCGACGGTCCAGCACGACGTCATCGCCTTCCTGACGAACCTGGCCGAGCACATCGGGCCGGCCGCGCGGCACGTGCACGAGGGGATGACCAGCAGCGATCTGCTCGACACCGCGCTGGCCCTGCAGCTGCGCGAGGCGGGCGGCGTGCTGCGCGGCGAGTTGGTTGCCCTGCTGGCGGCGCTGGCGCGGCGCGCGCGGGAGCACAGCGACACCGTGATGGCCGGCCGCAGCCACGGCGTGCACGCCGAGCCGACCACCTTTGGCCTGAAGCTGCTGGTCTACTGGGACGAGTTGAGACGGTGCCTGGCGCGGCTGGACGCCGCCGTCGCCGCCGTCGCCTGCGGCAAGCTGTCGGGCGCGGTGGGCACGCTCGCGCATCTCGACCCCGAGGTCGAGGTTGCCACGATGCGGCGGCTCGGCCTGGCCGTCGCGCCGGTGGCCACGCAGGTCGTGCAGCGCGACCGGCACGCCGCGCTGCTCTGCGAGCTGGCGCTGACGGGCGCGGTGCTCGAGCAGATCGCGGTGGAGATCCGCAACCTGCAGCGCACCGACGTGCACGAGGTCGAGGAGCCCTTCGGCAAGGGGCAGAAGGGCTCGAGCGCCATGCCCCACAAGAAGAACCCGATCGTGAGCGAGCGCATCACCGGCCTGGCGCGGCTGCTGCGCGGTTACGCCCACGCCGGCCTGGAGAACGTCGCGCTCTGGCACGAGCGCGACATCTCGCACTCGTCGGTCGAGCGCGTGATCTTTCCGGACGCCTGCCACGTGCTGCACTACATGCTCAAGAAGGCGACCTGGCTGATCGATGGGCTGGTCGTCTTCCCCGAGCGCATGCTCGATAACATGGCGCGCGTGCGTGGCCTGGTCTTCTCGCAGGCCGTGCTGCTGGCGCTCGTGGCGGCTGGCGCGCCGCGCGAGGCGGCCTACGCCCAGGTGCAGCGCTGCGCCATGCGGGTCTGGGACGAGGGGATCGACTTCCGCGAGGCCCTGGCCGGCGATCCCGAGGTGAGTGGCCGGTTGAGTCCCACCGAATTGGCGCGCTGCTTCGACCCGCGGCGGCATCTGCGGCACGTGGACGCGATCTTCGCGCGGACGCTCGCTGGCGACGGGGAGGGCACGACGCGCGGATGAACCGGCCCGACGACAGCGCCGACATCGTTCCCGTGCGCGCGATGACCGACGCGCAACTGGCGTCGGCGCTGGGCAAGTGGGCCCTGACCCTGGCGCCGGCCGAGGCGCGTCGCGTCGCTGAACTGCTGCAGCGCGACCCCACGCTGACGGAACTGACCCTCTTCGACACGATGTGGAGCGAGCACTGCTCGTACAAGAGCAGCCGCCATGTGCTCAAGGAGTTTCTGCCGACGCAGGCGTCCAACGTGATCCTCGGCCCGGTCGAGGACGCTGGCGTCGTGGAGTTCGGCACGGTCGACGGCGCTCGCTGGGGCGTGGTCATCGCGCACGAGAGCCACAATCACCCCAGCCAGGTAATGCCGGTGGAGGGGGCGGCGACGGGCATCGGCGGCATCGTGCGCGACGTCTACTGCATGGGCGCGGACGTGATCGGCGTCCTCGACCCGCTGCGCTTCGGCTGGCCCCGGGGCGAGGGGGCGGAGCGGCGGCTCGAGATCGCGCGCGAGGTCGTCACCGGCATCTGGGAGTACGGCAACGCGCTGGGGGTCCCCAACCTGGGCGGTGACGTTTACTTCCACCCCTCGTTCGACGAGAACTGCCTGGTCAACGTGGTGGCCGTGGGCCTCGTGCGGGCCGACGAGTTGATCCACAGCGCCGTGCCGCCGCAGGCCAAGGACGAACCGTACGATCTCATCCTGGTGGGCAAGCCGACCGACTGGAGCGGCATGGGGGGCGCCGCGTTCGCCTCGGCCACCCTCGATGCGCAGGCGGCCGTCGAGAACAAGGGCAGCGTGCAGGTGCCCGACCCGTTCCTCAAACGCGTGCTCACGGTGGCCAATCGCGAGGCGCTCGCCCTGGCGCGCCGCGAGCGGGCGGCGATCGGCTTCAAGGACCTGGGCGCCGGCGGCATCAGCTGCGTCACGAGCGAACTGGCCGACGCGGGCGGCTTCGGCTGCGACGTCGATCTCGCGCTCGTGCACGTGGCGCCCGGCGCGATCCCGGCGCGCGTGGTGGCCTGCTCCGAGACCCAGGAGCGCTACGGCCTGGCGGTGCCGGCGCGGCTGACGCAGCGGTTCCTGGACATCTACAACGAGGACTTCGCGCTGCCCACGCTGTACGAAGGCGCCGGCGCCCGGCGCGTCGGTCGCGTTACGCCCGATGGCGTCTATCGCCTGCGCCATGGCGCGCGGATGCTTTGCGACACGCCGGTGCGCAACATCACGGCGGGCATCCGCTACGACCGCCCCTGGCGCGAGCCGGCGCGCGCGGTTCCGCCGGACGGCGCGCGGCTGCCGGAGCGGCCGCAGGCCGAAATCGGCGCCGAGTGGCTGGCGCTGGCGGCTCACCCCAACCTGGCGTCGCGCGAGCACCTCTACCGCCACTACGATCCGGAGGTGCGCGGTGCGGCCGTGCTGCGGCCCGGCGAGGCCGACGCGGGCGTCGTGGCGCCGCTGCCCGGCTGCCCGCGCGCCGTCGCCGTCGCGGTCGACGGCAACCCGGTGCTCGGGTCGGTCGATCCGTACCTGGGAGGCGCGATGGCGGTCGTGGAGGCGTGCCGCAACGTGGCCTGCGTGGGCGGCGTGCCCGCCTGTATCACCGACTGCCTCAACTTCGGCAACCCGGAAGACCCGGAGGTCTTCTGGCAGTTCCGCCAGGCCGTGCGGGGCATCGCCGACGCCTGCCGCGGTCTGGGCCGCATCGATGCGCCGGGCGAACCGCTGCCCGTGGTCTCGGGCAACGTCAGCTTCTACAATCAGAGCCGCTCGGGCCGCTCGGTGGCGCCCTCGCCAATCGTCGCGTGCGTCGGCATCGTGGCCGATGCCGGGCGGTGCCGCAGCCAGCACTTCAAGGGTGCGGGGGACCGGCTGTACCTGGTGGGCGAGCCGTCCGCCGACCTGCTCGGCTCGGCCTACCGCGAGGCGGGCTTCAGCGCGGGCCGGCCGGCGGCGCCGCGCCCCGATTTCGCGGCCGCGCGCGCCGAGATCGCGGCGATCGTGACGCTGGTCGCGACCGGGCACGCCAACGCGGTGCACGACGTCAGCGACGGCGGGCTCGCCCTGGCGTTGACCGAGATGGCCCTGGGGCTCGAGGGCCAGACGCCGCTGGGAGCGGACGTCGCGCTGCCCGCCGAGTTGGCGGAGCTCACCGCGCGCGAGACCCTGTTCAGCGAGCGGGGCGGCTTCGTGGCGGCGGTGCCGTCGGACCGGGCGGCGGGGGCCGAGGCGGTGCTGAGCCGGACGGGCGTCCGATGGTGGCCACTGGGCGAGGTCGTCGCATCGCCGCGGCTCGCCGTGCGGCCGGGGGCGTGCGAGCCGGCGTTGACCATTCCTTTGGCTGATCTCGCGCGGGCCTGGCGCGACGGGCTGACGCGGCCCTGGGCGGGGTCCGCCCGCCCGCCGCTGGCGTGTTTTCCGGCCGCGTCCGCGGACGAGGCGGCGCTCGAGGCGCCGGTGTTCGCGGCGCCGGCGGTCCTGCGGGGGCGGCGGCCGCGCCTGGCCGTGCTGCAGCTACCGGGCCTGAACTGCGAGGACGAATCGGCGCGCGCGGTCGCGGCGGCGGGCGGCGAGGCCGAGATCTTCCGCTGGACGCGACCGGCCAAGGAATTGGCGGCCTTCGACGGCTATCTCGTGCCCGGCGGCTTCAGCTATCAGGATCGCGTGCGAGCCGGGGCCGTCGCGGCCAAGGACCCGCTGTTGGCGGTCCTGGGCCAGGCCGCGGCGCGGGGCAAGCCGATCCTGGGCATCTGCAACGGTTGCCAGGTGCTGGTGGAGGCGGGCCTGGCGCCTGGCCGGGAGCCGGGGGGCGTGGAGTTGGCGCTGGGGCCCAACCGGGTGCCGGGACGCCAGGGGTACTACTCCCGGTGGGTCGTGCTGGAGCCCTGGCCCGGCTGCCGGTCACCCTTCCTGACGGGCCTGCCGTCGAGCCTGCCCGTGCCGATGGCGCACGCCGAGGGGCGCTTCACGCACGAGGACCCCGGATTCTTCGACCGCCTGGCCAGCGAAGGCCTGATCGCTCTGCGCTACGCGGCCGCCGGGCCGGACGGACAGGGTCCAGGCAACCCGAATGGAGCGCTCCTGGGCGCGGCGGCGCTCACGAACCCGGCCGGCAACGTGCTGGCGATCATGCCGCACCCGGAGCGGGCGGCGATCCTGTTTCAGGTGCCGGAGGACCTGCCGCACCCCTGGGGGGCGCGCCGGCGCGCCGCCGCGGGCGACGCGCGGGCCCTGGCCGGTCCCGGGCCCGGCCACGGCCTGTTGCGACGATTGGTGGAACTCTGTTGAGGGCGCCGAAGGAGGCGGTTTTGGGCGCGCAGGTTACCTTATTGATCAGCCACAAGGGGGTGGACCTGCACGCCGCCACCGCCGCGCGGGTCATGCGCGACCGCCTCGCGGGCGGTGAGCGGCTCGTGGCGCTCGGCCGGGCGGAGTTCCACACCTTCTGGCCGCAGGAAGCGGAGCGCGGGGCGGGCCGGGACGCCGCGGGCGCGGGCGAGAGCAGGGCCACGGTGGCGGCGCTGTTGGCTGCCGGGCGGGTTTTCAACCCCAACAAGCACCACTACGGGCATTTCGAGCTGAGCTTCGCGGGCGAGCGCTGGTCGCGGCCAGGGTTCGCCTGCCGCGGCCAGGCGCTGCCCGCCGGGTGGCCGGGCACGGCGGTCGCCACGGACCTGGGCCGCGCGGACGCAGGCCTGCTCGAGCGGCTGCTGGGCCGGGCGGCCGGCGAAGCCGCCGTGGTGGATGTCTGCGCGTTTGCGCTCGCTGGCGACGAAGGGCCCGTGCTGTCCGGCGTCGTGTGGCGGCTCGTCCTGGCGCCCGGCAGGGAAGAGCCGGCCGCCCTGGCCGACGCGCTGACGGTCGCGCGCGGCGCCAGTCGCGGCCTGCTGGTGAATCCTCACTTGCAGGGGTGGCTGACGGCTGTGCGCGCCGTCGCCGGCAACGGGACGGACTGATCGCGGCTCGAAGCGAGGAGGACCCATGGGTCGGGAAGGGCAGAACTGGCGCGAGGAGTGCGGCGTGGTCGGCGTGGCGAACGCCCGCGACGCCGCGCAACTCGCCTGTCTCGTCCTTCATGCGCTGCAGCACCGCGGCCAGGAAAGCGCCGGCATCGCGGTGGCCGACGGCCACACGCTGGCGACCCACAAGGCGATGGGTCTGGTCGCCGACGTCTTCGACGAGTCCACGCTGCGCCCGCTCACCGGCACGAGCGCGATCGGACACGTCCGCTACTCCACGACCGGTTCCTCGCACCTGCAGAACGCACAGCCGATCCAGGTGACCTCGCACCGCGGCGCGGCGGCGCTGGCCCACAACGGCAATCTGGTCAATGCGCCCGAATTGCGGCGCATGATGGAGCGGGAGGGCTCCATCTTCAGCACGACCAGCGACTCGGAGATCATCCTGCATCTGGTCGCCCGCAGCCGCGAGAGCGCCATCGAGGAAGCGCTCGCCGAGGCTCTCAGCCGCGTGCGGGGCGCCTACAGCCTGGTCGTCCTGACGCGCGACCGTCTGCTGGCCGCTCGCGATCCCAACGGGTTCCGCCCCCTCTGTCTGGGACGCTGTGGCGACAGCTACGTGGTCTGCTCGGAGAGTTGCGGGCTCGACATCGTTGGCGGCACGTTTCTGCGCGATGTCGCGCCGGGCGAGCTGCTGGTCATCGAGAAGGGCGGTCTGCGCAGCCATCGTCTCGTGCCGCCGGCGCGCGAGACCTGCTGCGTGTTCGAACACATCTATTTCTCCCGTCCCGACAGCCGGGTCTTCGGGGAGAACGTCAACAAGGTCCGCCGCGCCTGCGGCGAAATCCTCGGCCGGGAGAGTCCGGCCACCGCCGACGTGGTCTGCGCGGTGCCCGATTCCAGCAACACCGCGGCGCTCGGGTACGCGCAGGCCTCAGGCATTTCGTTCGAATTGGGGTTGATCAGGAATCATTACGTCGGGCGCACGTTCATTTCGCCGGCGCAGAACGTGCGCGACATGTCGGTTCGCATCAAGTTCAATCCCGTCAAGGAGCTCATCGAGGGCAAACGGATCGTCCTGGTCGACGACTCCATCGTGCGCGGCACGACGATGCGCAAGCTGGTCAAGATCATCCGGGCGGCGGGCGCCGCCGAGGTTCATCTGCGCATCGCCTCGCCGCCCATCACGCATCCCTGCTACTACGGCATCGACACTCCGGTGCGCAACGAGCTGATCGCCTCCAGCCATAGCGTGGAGGAGATCGCGACCTACATGCGCGTCGATTCGCTGCGCTACCTGTCCCTGCAGGGATTGCTGCAAGCCACGGGGGCCGCCGAACGGTTCTGCACGGCTTGCTTCACCGGCGAATATCCGCTGCCCTTCGATGAAGAATTGGACGACAAGGAGATCTTCGACCACGAGGCCGGGAAGCGCGAGGTGGTCGTCCCTCGTTCCCGGCGGCGGTTGTGATCATCCGCGCCGCGGTGACATGAGCACGTGACCCAGGCAGACCCGGCCGACGGCCACCGGCCCGACGCCCGTTACAGCGATCCCGCCGCGCTCGGCGCCACCCTCGAGGCGCTGGTGCTGCCGTGTGTCATCCGTCCGGCGAGCTATCTGGGCGGAGAAACCGGCGCTTGCCGCGTGCCGTGGCGCGACGAGCGCGCCAACGTGCTGCTCGCCTTCCCCGACGCCTACGAGATCGGCATGTCTCACACCGGACTGCGCGTGCTGTACGCGCAGCTCAACCGAGACGGCGGACGCGAGATCTTCGCCGACTTCACCTGCGCTCCTTGGCCCGACATGGAGGCCAGGATGCGCGAATTGCGGCTGCCGCTCTACGGGCTGCAGACGCGCCGGCCCGCGCGCTGTTTCGACGTCGTCGGCTTCACGCTCGCCTGGGAGCTGACTTACACGAACATCCTGACCATGCTCGATCTCGCGGGTCTGCCGCTGCGAGCCGGCGAGCGGCGCGACGGCGATCCGATCGTGATCGCGGGCGGTCACGGCGCCTGCAGCCCCGGCGCGTTGGCGCCGTTCGTGGACGTTTTCTTCCTGGGCGACGGCGAGGAAACGGTGCGCGAGGTGGGCGTCGCCGTGTTGGACGCCAAGCGGGCCGGTGAAGGGCGTGCGGCCCTGCTGGCGCGCCTGGGCGCGCTGGAGGGGGCGTGGCGACCCGACGCGCCGCGGCCCGCGCGGCCGCGACGGCTGCCCGATCTGGGCGCCTGCGAACCTCCGGCCGGACCGGTCCCCGTCACCGAGCCGGTCCACGATCGGCTCACCCTCGAGGTCATGCGCGGCTGCGCGCGCGGCTGCCGCTTCTGCCAGGCCGGCATGCTTACCCGGCCCGTGCGGGAGCGCGACGCCAGCGCGGTGGCCGCGGCCGCCGCGGCCGGCGTGACGGCCACCGGCTGGGACGAGGTCTCGCTCCTGTCGCTCTCCGCCGCCGACTACTCGGCCCTGGCGCCGGCGCTGCGCGGCGCGCGCGAGGCGCTGGCCGGCGGGCGCACGAACCTTGTGCTGCCCTCGCTGCGCGTGGACGCGCTCGATCCGGCCGTCTACGGCGAGTTGCATCGGGAGGAGCCGGGCTCGTTCACGTTCGCGCCGGAGGCCGGCAGCCAGCGACTGCGGGACGTCATGAACAAGAACGTGACCGACGAGAACGTGCTTGAAAGCTGCGGCCGCGCCTTTGCCGCGGGCGCCAAGAGCGTCAAGCTCTACTTCATGATCGGCCTGCCCACCGAAACGGACGACGATCTGCGCGCGATCGTGGATCTCGCCGGGCGGGTCGCCCGTCTCGCGCCCCGGGGCGCGGGGCAGATCACCGTGTCGGTTTCGCCGTTCGTGCCCAAGCCGCACACGCCGTTCCAGTGGGCTGGACAGTCTCCCCGCGCCGAGATCGCGCGGCGCAACGCGCTCTTGGAGACGCAACTCGCCCGACTGCGCGTCAAGGTCAGCCTGCGCAGGCCGGAAGTGTCGGCGCTGGAAGCGGTGCTCGGCCTGGGCGACGCCGACTGCGCGGAGGCCCTGCTCGCGGCTTGGCGCGACGGCGCGCGCTTCGACGGCTGGAGCGAGTGGTTCGACGCCGACCGCTGGGATCGGGCGTGCGCCGCGGCGGGCGTCGACACGGCCGCGCTGCTCGCTCCGCGCGATCCGGAGGCGCCCCTGCCCTGGGACGGGATTCTGGCCGTGGACCCCGGCTTCCTGCGCGAGGAGTGGGCGCGCGCCCTGCGCGGCGAGACGACCCCGGACTGTCGGCTCGAGGGACAGTGCGCCGGCTGCGGGGCGTGCGGCCCGGCGAGCGGGCACGTGACCGCGGCGCCCGTCGCGCCCGACCAAGCCACGGTGTCCGCCGCGGTGCCGCCCACGCCGTTCGACCCGCGCAACGCCAGTCGCGACGACCCGTCTCAGGAGCGGCGGCGCTGGACGGTCTGGCGCAATCAGGCCCCGCAGCGCTGCTGGCAGCGAGTCGAGTACACGAAGCTGGACGCGGCGCGTTTCCTGGGCCACCTCGATTTCCAGCGGCTCTTTCGCCTGGCCCTGCGGCGGGCCGGCGTGCCGATGGCCTACAGCCAGGGTTTCCATCCCCATCCGCTGCTGAAATTCGGGCCGCCCTTGCCGGTCGGGGTGGAGGGGGAGCGCGAGTTGTGCGACATCGCTCTGGCGCGCTCCGCGCCCGGCTGGTTGGCGGCGCTCAACGCCGAATTGCCGGCGGGGGTGCGCGTGGTGCGCGCGGCGCCGGTCGGGCCCAACCTGCCCGAGGCGGTCGAGGCGTGCGTCGGGCGCGCCGACTACCGCGCCGTGCTGCCGCGCCTCGCGCCGGAGGGCGCCGACGGTCGGGCGCTGGCGCGGCGCATCGCCGCCTTCGAGGCCGCCGCGGCTTGGCCCTGGACGCGCAAGCGCGAGAAGGGGGACGTGGAGCTGGACGTGCGTCCGCTGCTCGTCCCCGGGTCGCTGTCGTTCACGTCGGCGGAACAAGGAGGGGACGGCGCGCTGCAATTCTCGCTCGTGCGCGACGCGTCCACGGCCGGCCTGCCGCCGCATGAGTTCCTGGCCGCGCTTTGCGGTCCTCTTCTCCCCGAGCCGCGGTTGTGCCGAGTACGCCGCACGGCCATGCTGGGCCGCGACGCCGCGGGTCGCTGGCGTTCGCCCATCGACGTGATCGGGGAGATCAACACCAGACGCTGGCTCAGGCGGGACCTGTACGCCTGAGCCCGAACAGGACACCCATGAAGAAAGAAATCATCATCAACTCCACGCCTCATGAGATCCGAATCGCGATCCGGGAGGACGAGGAACTGGTCGAACTGCTCATGGAGCGCGCCGACGCGCGCCGCATCGTGGGCAACATCTACAAGGGCGTCGTGGCCTCGGTGCGCCCCGGCCTGCAGGCGGCCTTCGTGGATGTCGGGCTCGAGAAGGCAGGTTTCCTGCACGCCTCCGACCTCGTGCACGAAGATCCCGACGACGATGACGTCGACGCGCCCGCACCGGGCGAGCGCGTCGACGGGCGGGACGAACGCCGCGAACGGTCCCTGCCGGACATCGACAAGGTTCTCAAGGTGGGGGACGAGATCCTCGTCCAGGTCACCAAGGAGCAAATCGGCACCAAGGGGCCACGCCTGACGGCCGATCTGAGCCTGCCTGGCCGCTTTCTGGTGCTCATGCCGAAGGGCCGGCGCGTGGGCGTGTCGCGCAAGATCGAGGATCGCCGCGAGCGCGTGCGCCTGAAGCAGCTGCTGGCCGAGATGCGCCCCGACCAAGGCGCCTTCATCATCCGCACCGCCGCCGAGGGCATCACCGAGGAGCAGTTTCGTCGCGACGTGGACTATCTCACCCAGCTGTGGCGGTCGGTCAAACGCGCGGGCGAGGAGCAGCAGGGAGTGGGCCTGGTCCACGAGGACGTGGGCATGGTGGTGGGCCTGATCCGCGACATTTTCAAGGACGACGTTGATCAACTCGTGATCGACGACAAGGACGACCACGAGCGGCTCGTCCACTACGTGCAGACGTTCGCGCCCGCCCTGCACGAACGCATCCGTCTCTACCACGGCGCCCTGCCGATCTTCGATCAGTACGACATCGAGAACGAGATCCGCAAGAGCCTCGACCGCAGGGTGTGGATGAAGAAGGGCGGCTATCTCGTCATCGAACAGACGGAGGCGCTCGTCTCGATCGACGTCAACACGGGCCGTTTCACGGGCAAGCGCAACCAGGAGGACACGATCCTCCAGACGAACCTGATCGCGGCCCGTGAGGTGGCTCGTCAACTGCGCCTGCGCGACGTCGGCGGCATCATCGTGATCGATTTCATCGACATGGAGAGCGAGGCCAACAAGCGGCGCGTCTTGAACGATTTGCGCACTTATCTCAAGCACGATCGCGCGCGCACCAAGACGTTCGCCGTCAGCAATCTGGGACTGGTCGAGATGAGCCGCCAGCGCGTGCGGCCGTCGGTGCTGTCGTTCCTGAGCGACGCCTGCCCGTACTGCACTGGCGTGGGCAAGGTGCTCAGCTTCGAAACTCTCAGCAACCGCATCGAGCGCCTGGTGCACCGCATCGTCACGATCACGCGCGAGCGCGCCCTGCAGGTCCAGGCCAATCCCACGCTGGCGCTGTACATTCTCGAGGACCGCGCCGACCAGTTCCGGGACCTCGCGCGCGCTCACGACGTCGAGATCGACGTGCTCGACGATCCCGCCTTGCACCGCGAGGAGTTCCGCATCGTCTCGTTGGGCAGCGGGCGCGACCTGGTGGCGGAAGTGGAAAAGACCGCGCACGCGGGCGAACGCGGACAGCCGCGCGCCGAGGCGTTTGGCGGCCCGAGCGGGCCGGCGCGCGACGAAGACCCGAGCGGGGGGCGGCGCGACGCGCGCGGCGCCAGGCGCGGCGAAGCGGCCCGGGGCGAGCAGCCGGCGCGAGGCACCGGCCGCCCGCGAAGCGGCGGCAATCGGAGTGGACGGGGCGGCGCGCGCGACGGAGGCGACAACAGGCGGCGGACGGACACGCGCGGCAAGCGTGGGGCGCGGCCCGCGGCCGCCGAAGAGACGCCGGAATCCGACGACTAGACGGGAGGGACGGGCTCGATCCGGCCGCGCCACTGCAGCCTGGCGGTGGCCCAATGGGCGCGGGCCAAGGCGCGGTTGCGCGCGCAGTCGCCGGGCGCCAGCCCCCGCAACAGCGCCTTCGCGCTGTATTCCAGCCCCAGCGCCGCCCGGAAACGCCACACGCGGCGCGGCCCGTAGTGCTTGGCGACGAACAGCCGGTAGCTGTGGTGGAACTGGCGCCGGCTGAAGTCGCTGACCTGGTCGGCGGCGCGACCTTCCAGGTGCACGACCTCCGCGCCCGCGAAGTAGTAGACGCGCCATCCCGCGCGCGCGGCCCGGCGGCACCAGTCGGTCTCCTCGAAATACATGAAGAAGCGTTCGTCCAGGGGGCCGACCGCGCGCAGCGCCTCGCCGCGAATCAGCAGGCACGCCCCCATGGCGTAATCGACCGCCCTCGTCGGCTCGTCCCGCCGCGGCACCTGCGTGAACCGGAGGTTCGCGCGGGGGGCGGGCAGCCACGTCCCCCGCGGGTCAAGGGCGGCGCACAGGTGGAAACGCGCCGCTGGGAAGTTGCCCCAGCTGATGGTCGGTTCGCCGGCGGGCGTCGTGAGCAGGGGACCGGCGGCGCCGGCGTCGGCAGTGGCGTCGACGAACGCGACGAGGCGGGCCAGCGAGTTCGGCCGGCAGACGGTGTCCGGATTGAGGAGCAGAACGTGCCGTCCGGACGCTTCGCGCAACGCCAGGTTGTTGCCGGCGCTGAAACCGACGTTCCGTCCGGCCTCGATCAGGCGGCAGCGCGGGTACTGCCCGCGCAGTAGCGCGGCCGAGCCGTCGTGGGAGGCGTTGTCGACCACGAAGGTCTCGACTTGGAGACCCGCCGTGGCCGCGGGCAACGAATCGAGGCAGCCTCGGAGCAGCTCGCGGGTGTTCCAGTTGACGATGATGACGCTCAGATCGGTCACGGCGTGGCCCTGCGGTTGTGGGCGCGCGGACGGGAACGCTCAGTGTTTGCGCCCGGCCCCGCGCAGGATCTCCTGTTCCTCGGCGGTGAGACTCTGCAGGCCCTCGCGCGAGATCTTCTCCAGGATCTCGTCCACGCGCTCCCGCCGCCTGGCCCCAGCGCCGGGCGGCGCGCCGCCCACGACGCGAAAGCGCGCCCTTCCGCCGCGGCCCGCGCCGGGCCAGCCCGGCCACGCGCGCCGCGGCCCTCCCGCCTTCAGCCAGAGATAGCCGAACAGCATGCCGCCCAGATGGGCGAAGTGGCCGATGCCGTCGAGCGAGCGCTGTTGGGCGGCGAGGAGCTCGAACACGCCGAACAGCAGCACGAACCACTTCGCCCTGATGGGGATGATGAAATAGAGCAGGATCTGGCGCTCGGGAAACAGCAGTCCATAGGCGAGCAGCAGCCCGAAGATCGCGCCCGAAGCACCCACCAGCGGCGCCTGCGATCCCCACGAGGTCAGGCAGTAGGTCAAGCCGCCGCCCAGGCCCGTCACGAAGTAGTAGGTGAGGAAAGCGCGGCGCCCCCAGAGTTGCTCGATCTCCGAGCCGAACATCCAGAGAGCGAACATGTTGAAGAACAGGTGCCAGAAGCCGCCGTGCAGGAACATGTACGTGACGAACTGCCAGAGGTGCAGGCTTGGCAGGGCGTCGGCCGGCACCAGGCCCAGCAGCGAGACGAACGCTTCCCGCGCACCCGGTGGCAACAGCAGCAGCGCGATGTGCACGGAGATGTTGACGGCCAGCAGCGTCTTGACGGTCGAGCCGAGCGGCGGCCCGAAGCCCAGCTGCATGCCTCCCCCGGTGCGGTAACCCACGCCTGTCCTCCCCGCCGGACAAGGCGCCCGGCCGGCGAAAAGTAGCACGCGGCGGGCATCGCGTCAGCCCGAAAGCCAATTCGCAAGGAGAAAGGGGGCCCGTCAGGGCCCCCTTAGGCGCGCTGCGACGGCGCGGCCAGGTCAGTCGCCCGTGCCGTAGGTCGGATCCCAGACCAGCGAGCCGACGTCCACGCCGGCCAGGCTAGTGCCCGCCGCCTCGTTGATCGCCTCGACGAACGCGTTCGCCACGAGGCCTTGGCCCCGGTTGTTGGGGTGGATGCCGTCGAGCGAGAAGGCGGTGGTCGCTTCGCCGAGGGCGTACAGACCCCCCGTCAGCCCGTCGAGCCCTTCGTCGTGCAAGGTGGCGAACAGCGCCTGCGCGTCCACGACAGGCACGTCCCGCTCGTCGCACACCGAAGCGATGTTCGCGTTGTAGGCTTCGATCAGGCCCGTCACCGTGCCGGCCTCGGCCGTGGAAAGCGTCCAGCGGCCGTCCAGCGGCAGGCTGTCGGGCACGGCCAGGAAGCTCAAGGCGGGGAGCCTGACATAGGAAACCGGGCTCTCATCTGTCGGCACCGTGGCGCCGGCAATGGCATCGACGAGCGCCTTGGGCACGAAGTACGGGATGTCGTCCAGCACCGGCAAATTGGCCGCGATGATCAAGGGCGCCGTTCCGCTCAGCTGCGCGACGTTCACCTGGATCTGCTCGATGATCTGGTCCAACCAGCCCGCGAAGTACGCCGCCGGCGTCAGGTTCACGCCCAGCGCCGGGCTGCCGGTCGTGGCCGCGGTGAGAATCTCCTCGGCGCCGATCCAGAGCGTGACCAGCGTCGGCTTGCGGCCGATCGCCTGGTTCAGCATGGTCACGTTGCCGAACGTCGGGTTGCGCAAGATGAGGTCGAAGTAGCGGTTGTTCGGGACCTGGCTGTTGGCCGAGGTGAGCGCGTTGAGCACGTCGCTTGTCGTCGCCAAGGGCACGGCCAGGTTGGAATAGGGCGCGGGCAGCGTGGCCATGACTGCCAGAGAAGGCACGCTGGCCGTCGGCGTCGTGCCGAGGAGGGCCACTCCCGTGCCGGTCCAGTACAGCACGCCCGCGGTAACGGACGTGCTGCCCGTGCTGGTGATGCCGATGCCCGGCGACAGGATGTACGGTTGCGTGAACGTCGCGGACGAGGAGACGGCGACGCTGTGCCCCATCTGCCGCGCGACGAGCGACGGATAGCTGCCGAGCTGCCCGTTCAGCATCAGCCCGCCGTCCATGAAGCCGGCCGTCATGCTGCTGCCGATCGCGACATAGCGCTCGAAATAGTCCGTGCCGGTCAGCACGACCGTGGGGCTATGGGGCTTGTCGACCCCGCAGCCGGTCAGCAGGGCGGCCAGCAGCGCCGCGCACCCCAGGAAAAGCGTGATTCTGCGCGTCATGGTCCGCACCTCCCTAGAAGGCATAGCCCAGGCTGAGGCCGAAAATGTGGGCGATCGAGTCGTAGCTCCCGGCGGGCAGGTTGTCGCTGAAGCGAAGCACTTCGCCGTCCACCACGTTGGCGCGCTCGTGGAAGAGCACCGCCATGTACGAGCCGACGAGCTTCACGTCGCCCGTTCTCACCTGCAGGCCGCACGAGAAATCCTCGCGATCGGCGTCCGGCAGCAGCGGGCTCATCGATTCGTACGGCTGCGGCGTGTTGTCGTGGCAGTAGCCGAACATGGCGTTGACCGTTGGCGAAAGCGTCAGGTCCAGGCCGAAGCGCAGCTGCCACACGTCCTCGTAGGCCTCCTCGATCGTCTGATCCAGGGCGTCGGTCTCGAAATCCAGCACGAGCGCGTCGAACTCGGACCAGCCGAAGCGCACCGCGTTGAACTCGGCGCGCACGGTGTCGCTGAACCGGTAGGAGGCGCCCAGAGCCAGGATCCAGGGCAGCTTCAATTCGGTGTTCAGCTTCTGCTCGGCGCCGCCCAGGGCGGCGATCTGGGCGTCGATCGTGGCGGCCAGCGTGGTGGGCGCGACGTTGGTCAGGAGGGCGTCGCCGTCCTCGAACTCGAGGGCCTTGTTGTGGTGGTACATCGCGCCGAAGGAGAGCCGCGGCTGCGGGCGCCACATCAGGCCCGCGCACGGCGTGAAGTTCAGGTTGCTCGATCCCTTCAGGTCGGCGTTGATCACGTTCACGGGCGTGCTCAGTCCGCCGAATTCCACCACGGTGTAGCGGCTCAGGCTGATCTCCGACCAGCCCACGTCCATGCCCACGGCCAGCGCGGCGCGGTCGTCGAAGCGGTAGGCCACGGTGGGCGTGACGTAGATCGTGGCCAGGTCCACGTCCCAGCTCGTGTCGCGGCCGATCCAGGTCTCCTGGTCCTCCCACTCGACGCCCAGGCCGAAGGGCGCGTACACGCCCAGTCCGAAGGCCAGACCTCGACCCGTGTTTCGCGCGCCGTAGAGACCGGGAATGGGGAAACTCTGCGCCGTGGTGCAGCCGGTCTCGCCCGGATCGGGGGAACTCGCCGCGACGAACTTGGTCGACGGCACGACCGGCATGAGGTTGGCGTCGATCAGGCTGCCTTCGAGAAAGGCGATGCCGGCCGGGTTGTAGAAGATGGCCGAACCGTCGTCGGCGGTCGCCGTGAAGGCGCCGCCCAGCGCGGTGGCCCGCGCGCCGGCCTCGTAGATGTTGAAGCCGCCGGCGTGAGCACCGGTCGCCAGGGTGACGACACCCGCCAGCGCCAGGGCCCGGAGTCTCCAGAACCGTGTCATTTCGCCTCCTTGTCGGGGAGGGTGCGGGAGCGGCCGATTTCGCACTGGCCGGCTCGGTGGCAATCGAGCCGCACCCTAGCATGGGGGCCGCGTTCTGAAAAGAGCGTTGCGCGCGCGTAGGCGGCGGCGCCCTGAACGTTTGACACCCCGGCCCCAAAAGCGATATAAGGGTCCGGAATTCAGACGCGCCTCAAGACCCATCGCGCGAGGACTCCATGCTGTTCAAGGCCGATACGCAACACGCGCTGCGTGCCCTCGCCGTACTGGCCAGAGGCGCGCAGAAGGTCTCGACGACGCGGCTGGCGCGCGAGATCGGCGCCTCGGAACCGGCGCTGGCCAAGGTTCTGCAGCGGCTCGCCCAGCAGGGGATCCTCGCCGGGCGGCCCGGCCCCGGCGGCGGCTACGTGCTGTCTCGCCCCGCCGCGGACGTCTCCCTGTGGGAATTGGTGACTCTGTTCGAGGGGCCGAATTTCGGCCGCGCCTGCATCTTCGGTCTGCCGCGATGTTCCGGCGAAGGACACTGCCCTCTGCACGACGAGTGGCAGCAGATCCGCGGGCGCCTTATGCGGTTGCTCGAGCAACGGACTTTGGCCGCCCTGGCCGACGGCGCGGTGGCGCCGGGGCGCGGCCCGCGGCCCTGACGCTCGGGAACCGGGGCTCCGAACCGCCGTAGAATGCACGATGCGCCGCCAAGCCGATCCCAGGCCTCTGCTCGCCAGCTTCGGGCTGGCCGCGCTGCTGTCCCTGCTGGCGTGCCTGCTGATTCCGCGATCGTGGGTGCAGTGGTGGCTGCGCCCTTACCAGGGCTCCGACGGGCGGGACCGCGCCGGCGAGCCGTGGCAGATCCTGCCCGAGCCCCGGACCTCGCCCGCGCCCGTGCTGGCCGTCGCCGATTCGAGCGCGCGCCCCGAACGCGTCCCTTCCGAAACCATCCCCGTGGCCGACCCCGCCTGGTGGCGCGCGGCCTGGCGCGATTGGGCGGCGGACGGCGCCCATGACCGGCGCGCGCCCGCTCCATCCGCTCTCGGCGCCGCCGACCTGCTCTGCAGCCGCCTGATCAGCGCGATTCCCGATTCGCTCTGGCGGCGAGCCCGCATCGACACCTCGCACGCGGCCCGGCTGGCCGCGGTGCAGTCCTTTTACGCGTCGGACCTGCGCGGCGCGTTGCCGGATCTGCGCGGGCTCATGGCCACCCGCAAGGCGACGGATATCCTCAATCGCGAGGCGGAATTGTTCGGAGAATACCTCCTCATGAAGTGATCCGGGGGCCAGTTGGCAACATCTGCCGGCTTGGCTCGTATGAATCCTCATTGTCATTGCCTCGGGCCCGCGGCCGTTTTGGGGCGGCTCGCGGGCGCGGGCGCGGGACGAGGGGCGATCTGAACAGGGAAGGGGCGGCGATGACGAAGCGAGCGTGGTTGGCCGTGACAGGCCTGCTGTTGTTGAACGCCGCGGGGGCCGCGGCCGAGCACGTGGCGGGACTGCCCGTGCACATCGATAGACTCGATTCCCGGGCGATCCGCGTCTGGCTGGGCGATCACATCTCGTCGACCGCAACCGTCGCCATCGCCACCGACGAGGGCGTCGTGGTCCTCGACACGACCGGCGATCCACGCATGGACCGCGAACTGCGGCGCATCATCGCGCGCGAGCTTGGACGCGACGACTTCAAGTACCTCATCAACACGCACGAACACTCGGACCACACGGGGGGGAACGCGGTCTACGCCGACTGCGTCATCGTCGGCCACGCGCGCGTCGCCGAGGGCATGATCGCCCAGCGCGAGCGGCAAGCACAGAACCTCGAGTATGCCAAGTCCTACCTCGCGGAGTTGGAGGGGCAGCTCGCGGCGGCGCGGGCGGATTCCCTCGCGGCGGCGAAGTTGAGCGAGCAGGTGACGCGGACGCGACTGACACTCGACGCCAGGGAATCTTCTGCGGATCTCCACCCGCCCACCAAGACCTTCACCGGCCGCCTGGACCTGAGGGTGGGCGACACGACCTTCGAACTGTACGACATCGGCGGCATGCACTCGGCCAGCGATATCGCGGTCCTCGTGCCGGAGCACGGTTTGCTCATGACAGGCGACACCATGGCCGACGTCTGGCTGACCGACACGCCGGGCTGCCTAGCCTCCTTCATGGCGCGACCCGGCGTGCCGCACGACTTCCCCCGGATGCTGGCCAACTGGGACCTGCTGCTGGCGCGTAAGGACGCCGTCCGCAAGCTCGTGCCGGGCCACTGGAACGGCGAACTGTCCTGGGCGGGCTTCGCGGCGCGCGTTGACTATGTACGGGCGCTGTGGGAGGGCGTCAAACAGGGGGTGGCGGCCGGCAAGGGCTTGGCGGAACTCCAACGCGAGTACGCTCTCCAGGCGCGGTTTCCCGAACTCGCCGCGAGCCCCGGCTTCAGCGGCTATAACAACTACACGAGCATCCTCGAGATGTGGAGCGACGCCACCGGGCAGGAGTCGGCGGCCGACCGGCTCTACGGCCTCGTCGAAGAGGGCGCCGCCGATGATGCCATTGGGCAGATCGTCGCGACGCGCGACGCGAACTCCTCGCCGTACTATTTCCTGGAGGAGCAGATCAATCTCGCCGGCTACCGCTTTCTCCGGGAGGAAAAAGTCGAGCAGGCCATCAGAATGTTCAGAATCAATGTCGAGCTCTTTCCGCAATCGTGGAATGTGTACGACAGCCTGGGCGAGGGGATGTTGCGGTCGGGCGACGCCGCGGCGGCGGCCGCGATGTACGAGAAGTCGCTGGCGCTCAACCCGGACAGCCCCAGCGGCCGGGAAGCGCTGGCGCGGATCCGCGGGGAGCCGGAGGGGCGCTGACGCGGCGCGGTTTGACCGCTACGGCAGACCGAACACGTGCACCAGAGTCAGGTAGGCGCCGGCCGCGATGAACACCAGGCCGGTGGCCCGGCGTGCCCAGCGCTCCAGGACGGTCAGACGAGCGAAGGCGCGACCGACCCAGTGCGCCCCCAGGGCGATCAAGACGGCGAAGGCGATGACCGGCAGGCCGGTGCCCACCCCGTAAGCGGCGGGCAGCCCCAGACTCGACCCGTGCCGCACCGCCAGCGGTATGAGGCTGCCGAAGAAGAGGGCGGCCGAAACGGGGCAGAAGGTCAGCGCGCAGACGAAGCCGAGCAGGCAAGCTCCCCAGGGCCCCGCGCGCTGCGCGTTTCGCTGCATGGCGGCCGAGATGCCTCCGCCGCCGAAGACCGGGCGGATCCATTCCAGCAGCAGCACACCGCTCAGGATCAGCAGGGGGCCGAGTGCTTTGTTCATGGTGTGCTGCAACGTCCGCGCCAAGGCGGGCACGGACAGGACGCTGGCCACGATCAGCACGCCCAGCGCCGCGTAGGCCGTCATGCGGCCGAGCGTGTAGAGCGCGCCGGCCAGCAAGACCCGAGGCGGGCTGTCCAGGCGTCGACCGATGAAGCTCACCGCCGCGATGTTGGCGGCCAGCGGACACGGGCTGATCGACGTCAAGATGCCGAGCCAGAGCGCGGCCGGCACGCCCCACAACTCGTCAGCCACGATCGCTGCCCTGGGCGGCGGCCAGGTGCTTGCGCACCTCGCTCTGGACGTAGGCGAAGAACTGCGCCTGATTCCCCGTGTATTCCCAAACCTTTTGCAGATTCTCCCAGCGCAACTGCACGCCGCTTCTCAGGTCGGAAACGATCAGCGACTTGGTATAGAGTTCATAGTCCTTCACGAAGTGTTCGTTGCCTTTCTCGTCGACGTTCACGGGCAGAAAGACCAGGGAACTGTCCGCGAGTTCGTCCTTGAAGGCCGCGGTCAAAGCCAGCTCGGACCAGGATTCGATCCGGCGGCAGGTCGGGCAGCGCTGCGTCGTGTGGAAGTAGTAGACCACCACGCGATCGGGCGCCGCGGTTTCATCTGCAATCGGCTGGGCCGCGACCGCGCTCGCGGGCGCCGGAACGGGCGGATTCGCCGTCTCGTCCACGGGAGTGGCCGCCATAAGGGTCAGCGTCCCCGCGTAGAGGGCCGCCATGGCGAGGATCGTGATGCCTGGCCGCATCTTCATGATTGCAACTCCTTGTCGGAATCACCTATCGACTGTTGCCCCGCCGCCGACTCGCCGGCGTCCACAGCGCTGGATCAGGCCAGCATCGCCTTGATCTCCTCGACGCTCGGAACCCTGCCGACGCACTTGACCACGTCGTCGACGGCCAGGGCGGGGGTCATCATGACGCCGAAGCCCATGATCGCCTTGATGTCCGTCACCTTGCTCAGTTCAAACTCCAGGCCCAGTTCCCGCGCCGCTGTCTCGGCATGCTCGGCCAGCTTCTTGCATTTCGGGCAGCCGGTGCCCAGGATCTGCAGTCTCTTCACGGCAACCCCTCCTCAGCGTGAGAACGAGCCGAACATCAAGCCGGTGACCGTGGCCATGGCGACCACCAGCGCCACGAACGCCAGCGTCTTGCGCGTGCCCAGCACCGTGTTGATCACGAGCATGCTCGGCAGCGACAGGGCTGGTCCCGCCAGCAGCAAGGCCAGAGCAGGCCCCTTTCCCATGCCCGCCCCGAGCAGCCCCTGCAGAATCGGCACCTCGGTCAGCGTCGCGAAGTACATCAACGCGCCAGCCACCGAGGCGAACAGATTGGCGCCGAGTCCGTTGCCGCCCACGGCGCCAGCGATCCAACGGGAGGGGATCAGCCCTTCCTCGCCTGGGCGGCCGAGCAGCATGCCTGAAACCAGGATGCCGCCCAGCAGCAGCGGCATGATCTGCTTGGCGAAGCCCCAGCTCGCCCCGAACCAGGCCCCTGCCTCGCCCTTCTCGGTCGCCAGCGTGGCGCAGAGCGCCACCACGCCGACGCCGAACACCACCAGCGGGTGCCCCTGCCCGACGATCGCCGCCAGCACGGTCGGCACGGCCGCGCTCAACAGGCGCCGCCGGCTCAGCCCAAACCAGGCGTTCAGCATGAGGCCCAGCGTGGCGGCGAGCGCTGCCGTGATCCACCACTTGGCCGTGTAGATGATGCTCCAGAGCGCGCCAGCCTGGTCCGACCGGCTCCAGTTCGCGAAAACGAGGATGCCGATCATGGTCGCGAAGTAGAGCGCCGTTCGTCGCAGCGGTCGGCCCGCGGGCGGCGCCGGCAACTGCGCCTGCTGGCGCGCCTTCTCCCTTTCCTCGCGGCGGAACAGGGCGTGCATCAGCAGGCCGATGACCACGCTGAAAACCACCGCGCCCAACGCCCGGGCCACGCCGATCTGCAGGCCGAGCACCCGCGCCGTCAGGATGATGGCGAGCACGTTGATGGCCGGGCCGGAGTAGAGGAAGGCGGTGGCGGGTCCCAGGCCCGCGCCCATGGTGTAGATGCCGGCGAACAGCGGCAGCACCGTGCAGGAGCAGACCGCGAGCACGGTGCCGGACACGGAGGCGACCCCATACGCCAGCACTTTGCTGGCGCCCGCGCCCAGATAGCGCATGACCGACGCCTGACTGACGAACTGCCCGATGGCGCCCGCGATGAAGAACGCCGGCACCAGACAAAGCAGCACGTGCTCCCGCGCGTACCATTTCAGGAGATGAAAGGACTCGGTGACGGCATGGTCGAAACGCGCCGAGCCGACGGGGAGGAAGAACGCGGCCAGAAACGCGGCCATCATCCAGGCCAGGGGCTTCCCTTCCTTGCGCCAGTCCACGCGCTACCTCGTCACTTCGGCGGCCTGCGCCGCGGTCGCCTGGAGCACGGCCTCCACGCACCCGAAGAAGTTCAACACGCACGGCACGCGCAGACGGTAGAAGACCTGGGCTCCGCGCTTCTCGTCCGTCAGGATGCCTGCGGCCCTGAGCAGCGCCAAGTGCCGGGAGACCGTGCTCAGGTCGGAGCCGACGAGCTCGCGCAACTCGCACACGCAACGCTCCCCGCGGGACAGCTCATCGACGATGAAAAGCCTGGTCGGGTGCGCCAGCGCCTTGATCACGCGCGCGCGGGCCTCGTAACGGGCGAGGGTCTGCTGGTCCACGTCGCATCTCCCTTGCGCTGGTCGTCCTGAACAATTGGCAATTTGGTAATATAGCCAATAGCGCCCTATGCGGCAAGCGGAAACGGTCCCTTTCCGCCGACGTCGCCTCGGCCCGCGCGGGTTGGCGCGACGAAAGGTGCGCGCGGCCGGCTCGTGCATTAAATTCGGCCGGTCATCTGGCCGCGATCCGCGCGTCGCCCCGGGTTTCCCCGGCGCGTGCGCGCGACACCTTCAGCCCTCCGGGAGTCGACGCCATGAAGACCGCCAGCCTCCTTGCACTCCTGTGCGCCATCCAACTCAGCGTCTGTGCCGCCGCCGGAGCGCTGGCGGCGGGCGGCGGCGACGTGGACAACCCGCTGCTGTCGTCGTTCGACACTCCCTTCGGCGTGCCGCCCTTCGACCAGATCAGGCCCGAGCACTTCATCCCGGCCTTCCTGGCGGGCATGGAGCGGCAGACGGCCGAGGTCGCGCGCATCGTGGACGCCCCCGAGGCGCCGAACTATCGGAACACGGTCGTGGCCTATTTCCAGAGCGGAGAGCTGCTGGGCAGAGTCAGTAACATCTTCGACAACACGACGGGCGCCAACACCAACGCCGCCATCCAGAAGGTGGCGGAGGCGATCAGGCCGCGCCTGGCGGGGCACCGCGACGCGCTCACGCTCGATCCGCGCCTGTTCGCGCGCATCAGGGCGGTCCACGACGGGCGGGTCGCCCAGAACCTCGACCCGTCCGACGCGTATCTGCTCGAGCGGCTGTACGAGTCCTTCGTCCAGAACGGCGCCTTGCTGCCTACCGACCGGCAGGAGCGCCTCAAGGCGATCAACCGGGAACTGGCCTCCCTCACGACCCAATTCGACGACAATCTGTTGGCCGAGACGAACGACTGGCGTCTGGTCGTCGACAAGCCGGAAGATCTCGCGGGCCTATCGGAGGAAATCGTCGCGACGGCCGCGGAGGCGGCCGCGGCGGCGGGCCTGCCCGGCAAGTGGGTCTTCACGACGCAGAAGCCGAGCATGATCCCGTTCCTCCAGTACGCTCACAATCGCGAATTGCGCCGGCAGATCTACACGGCCTACTGCAATCGCGGCAACAACGGCGACGCCAAGGACAACAAGGCGATCCTCGCGCGCATCGTGGCGCTGCGCGCGGAAAAGGCCAACCTGCTCGGCTTCGCCAGCTACGCGGCGTACAAGCTCCAGACGCGCATGGCCGGCACTCCCGAGAAGACCTTCGAACTGCTCGACGCGCTCTGGGAGAAGGCGCTGCCTGTCGCGCGACGGGAGGCCGCCGAGCTGCAGGCGCTGATCGATCAGGAGCAAGGAGCCTTCCCGCTCGCCGCCTGGGACTGGTGGTACTACGCGGAGAAGCTGCGCAAGGCCAAGTACGACCTCGATGAGAACGAGCTGCGGCCCTACTTCCCGGTCGAACGCGTGCGCGACGGCATGTTCGAGGTCGCCAATCGGCTGTACGGGCTAGTCTTCCTGCCGCTGGCGGATCTCCCCGCCCCGCATCCGGACGCCCAGGCCTACGAAGTGCGCCGGGCCGACGACTCGCACCTGGGAGTGCTCTATCTGGACTTCTTCCCGCGCGAGAGCAAGGAGGGGGGAGCGTGGTGCCTGGAATATCGGGGGCGCCACGTGCGGCACGGACAGGTGGTCGCGCCGATCACCACGATGGTCTGCAATCTCACGCGCCCGACGCAGGACACGCCCGCGCTGCTCAGCATGGACGACACCGAGACTCTCTTCCACGAGTTCGGTCACGCGCTCGAGAGCCTGCTGGCCGAGACGCCTTACGCCACGGCCTATTACGCGCTGGACTTCACGGAGCTGCCCAGTCAGATCATGGAGCACTGGGCGTTCCATCCGGAGGTCCTGCCGCTCTACGCCCGGCACTACCGGACCGGGGAGGCCATTCCCGAGGATCTCATCGCGCGGATCCACAAGGCCTCCCTCTTCAACCAGGGCTTCGCGACAACCGAGTATCTGGCCGCCGCGCTGCTCGACCTCGGCTATCACGGCCTGCCCGCCGGCGCGACGGTCGACGTCGCGAACTTCGAACAGGAACTGTTCGCGCGGCGGGGCCTCATCCCCGAGATCGTGTCGCGCTACCGCAGCACGTACTTCGGGCACATCATGGGCGGCTACGACGCCGGGTATTACAGCTACATCTGGTCCTCCGTCCTGGACAGCGACGCCTTCGACCTCTTTCGCGAGCGCGGCGTCTTCGATCGGGACACGGCCGATTCTTTCCGCCGCAACATCCTGGCGCGCGACGGCACGGCCGATCCCATGGCCATGTTCGTGGCGTTCCGCGGGCGCGAGCCGGCGATCGAGCCCCTGCTCAGGAAGCGGGGCCTGATGTAGGCCGTCTCCGCGTTCGGCTCGGGGAGGTTCAGGACAGGTAGGCCAGCAAGAGATCGCCTTCGGCGGCTCCGCGGAGCTTTGCCAAGGCTTCGTTGCGGATCTGGCGAACGCGTTCCCGGGACAGGTTGAGTCCGCGCCCGATCGCGTCGAGGGAAGCAGGCTGTTTTTCGCCCAGACCGTAGTAGCGCGCGATTACGCCGCGCTCGCGCTCGCTCAACACGGCGAGGGCGCCGGCCAGTTTGGCGCGCAACTCGTCGTCGAAGAAGCGCTTCTCCAGGCTGGGCGCGTTTTCGTCTGCCAGCGAATCGGCCAACGACCAGTCATCGTCGTAGGGATGGGCGTCGAAACTGAGCAGCGGCTGGCTCGCAGCCTGGATTTCCTGCATTTTCTCGCGCGAAAGTTCCATGGCCGCGCCCAGTTCTGACTGGTTCGCCCGGCGATGGAGCCGTTGCTCGAGATCCTGGGTGACGCGCTTCATTCTCTGGGCCTGTTGGGCGCGGTTGAGCGGCAGGCGCACAGTGTTGGTCTGCTCGGCGAGCGCCTTCTGGATGGCCTGGCGGATCCACCACACCGCATAGGAGATGAAACGGAAACCGCGGCGCTCGTCGAAGCGCCGGGCGGCCGTGATCAGCCCGGCATTTCCCTCCGCGATCAGGTCCATGAAACAAAGCCCGCGGTGGAGGTACCTTTTGGCAACGTACACCACGAAGCGCAGGTTGGCGCTGACCAACTCATCGAGGGATCCGGCGTGACCGGCCCGGAGACGTCGCGCCAGCTCGAATTCCTTTTCCTTGGTCAATAGCTTGTAGCGCGCGATGGTGCGCAGATACTGCTGCAGTCCGGAATCCTGTCGCCGATCCATGCTGAGTTCGACCTCGTACATGAGCGCTCCCCTGTCTTGCCGTCGTGTTGGCGGTCCGGCGCTCCCGTCACGCGGCGCGGCCCCGACGACCGTCTCGGTCCGCGAACGCCTCGTCGAGGACGCGCAGGATACCAGCGGGATCCTGACCCGACTCCAGGATCTTGCGCAGGACCGCGCGCGCCCCCGGTGTCGATGCGGCCCATTCGCGCGTCTCTCGATCGAGTCCCGTCACGAGCATTTCGAGAGAATGAAACGCCGCGCCGACATCCCGGAGCTCATGGGCGATCTTCCTGAGCAACCGCTCGGAAGGGCGACGCCGATCGTGCTCGATGTCCGAGAGGTGCGCCGCGGAGATGTCCAACTCCGCGGCGAACGCACGCAGCGACAGGCCAGCTTGCGTGCGCAGCCGGCGGACCTCGGACCCGAGTCTCGCTCCAGACATTCACATATGTTAGCTGACAGTGCGGACATTCGCCAGGACGGATGAATCGTTGGGGGGCGGGAATTGAAGGACGTTCTGGGCTCCTTTCGTAAATATTTGAAAAATAATAAGTTGCAGGAGACACGGTTTGCGGCTACATTTGCTGGTGGCTACAGCGCTCGATTTCGAGTTTCCCCCGCCGCCGGGGGATGCGGTTTGACACACCGTCGAACCGGTTTGGAGCGCGGGGGAACGCCTGGAATCATCCGGCGGCCACCCGCGCCTGCGTCTGCCGGAGAAGCCGGCATCTGAGGTGCTAGAGGAATGAAGAAGATCTACGTCGGAAACCTGCCATTCACCGCGACCAACGATTCCGTGACCCGACTCTTCGAGGAGCACGGATCAGTCCATACGGTCGCTCTGATCAACGACCGCGAGACCGGCCGCCCGCGCGGTTTCGGTTTCGTGGAGATGGATGACGTCGCGGCGGCGAACGCCATCAAGGCCCTCGACGGCCATGCGATGGACGGACGCAACCTCAGCGTTAACGAGGCCAAGGAAAGAGCGCCGCGTTAGCGGCGGCGAGGAGCGAAGCCGGCCAAGCCGGCCGACACCTCGCCTGCGCGAAACCGACCCCGTCGCCGTGTGGTGGCGGGGTCTTTTTTGTCGCCCACCGGCGCCCAGGGGTTCGCCACAACTTCGCCAGCGGCAGCGCTTGCTCAGAAGTCGTTGTCCAGAACCAGTCGGTAGCGCGCCTTGCCCGCAGCCAGGTGCGCGATCGCGTCGTTCACCCGGCTCATGGGGAAATGTTCCGTGACCGCCGCGATGCCGTGACGGGCGCAGAACTCGAGCATCTTGCGGATCGTGGCGGGGGACCCGACCGGGGAGCCCGAGATGCTCTTTTGCCCGCCGATCAGGCTGAACGCCGGCACGGGGATGGGGCTGGGCACGGCGCCCACGCAGTGCAGGCGGCCCTTCGGCGCCAGGGCGGCGAGGTACAGGCCCCAATCCAGTTCCACGTTCACCGTGGAGAGGATGAAATCGAATCGGCCGGCCAGCTGCTCGAGCTCGCCCGGGCGGCGCGAATTCACGACGTGGTGAGCCCCGAGCGACAGCGCCTCGGCGCGCTTGCCGTCGCTCGACGTGAACGCGGTCACTTCGCAGCCCCACTTGCTCAGGAACTGCAAGGCCAGGTGGCCCAGGCCGCCGATGCCGATCACGCCGACCCGCTCGGTCGGCAGCACTCCGCACTGGATGATGGGATTGAAGACCGTGACTCCGCCGCAGAAGAGCGGGCCCGCCTTGCTCGCGTCCAGCCCGGCCGGCAAACGGGTCGCCCACTGCGCCCGGCAGCGCACCTTGTCGGCAAAGCCGCCGCGACGGCCCACGATGGTCTGCTCGGCCTTGCCGCACAGATTGTGGTCTCCGCTCAGACACTGGTCGCAGGCCAGGCAGCTGCCGCTGATCCAGCCCAACCCCACGATGTCGCCGACCGCAACGTCGCGCACGTGCGCGCCGACCGCGGCCACCCTGCCGATCACCTCGTGACCGGGCACGAGCGGGTAGCTGGTCCATCCCCACTCGTTGTTGATCATCGACAGATCCGAATGGCAGATGCCGCAGGCGAGGACATCGATCTCGACCTCCTCGGCGCCGAGTGGTCCGGGATCGTAGCTGTGAGGCCGCAGGGGACCGCCGGGCTCGTGAACGGCGTATGCTCTGATCATGGCTCTCCCTTCCTGGCACGGTGCGGCCGCGGCGATCTCAATCCTTCCAGAACTCCTCGACGAAGATCTGCCCCGGCGTTCGTCGCGAGTGCTTTGTGAATCCCCAGTCGCCGAGCCTCTCCATCATCCCGCCGATCATGAGAGGGTTGCCGCACAGGAAAACGGCGGTGCTGTCGGGCGCGACGGGGTGGCCGAGGAGCCGCTCGACGCTGCCGTCGTCGAAGAACTCGTAGACCAGGCCCACGCGGCCGGTCCACGCCGGCTCTCGATCCGGATCGCTGATGACCGTCAGGTAATGGAAGGTGGGCCAGCGGGCGGCCAGCGCCTCCAATTCCTGCCGGTAACCCAGGTCCCACGAGTTGCGGGCGGCGTGGATCACCACGGTCCGGCGGGCCGAGAAATCATAACCGGATCGCAACATGGAAATATATGGCGCGAGCCCCGTGCCCGTGGCGATCAGCACGACGTCGCTGGTCTTGGGCGCCTCGTCGAAAGTGAACATGCCCACGATCTTCGGACCGAGCCAAATCCGATCGCCATCCTTAAGGGCGAACAGGCGCGGCGTGAGCGCGCCCGAGCGCACGAGCGCGACGAAAAATTCCAGGAACTCCCCCTGGCGGCTCGACGACGAGATCGAGTACGCGCGCTTGATGATCTTGTCGGGATCCGAAGCGCCGCCGTCGGGCGGCGGGAGATCCGGATCGGCGAGTGGCGTGCGGGGCGCCGACGCGGGCAGTCCGAGCACGGCGTATTGCCCCGCCTTGAAAGGAGGCGGCGGGGTGTCGGGCCGCACCCGGATGATCAAGAGGCCGTGATGCAGGTCGCTGCGACCGATCAGGGTGGCGTTCAACTCGGCGGACATGCGCAACCCTCCGTCACGCTCCGGCGCGGGCCGATTCCCGCGGGGGGGCGCTCGACGGCAGTGCAACACGGCTCTCCATCGCCTGTCCAGGCGCAACCTCCGCCGGCCGCGCCGACCGTTCGCCAAGGCTCCGCGTCGGGGCGGTGCCCATGCCGGCACACACACGCCGCGTGGTGGTCGCCCCTTGGATGATGTTTGTAATTTATTATATGACAATAGTTTAATTGGTTTATTTAAAGCGCGACGCGAAGCGCGCCCCGCTACAGCGGCGCCAACCCCGGGAAGGCGAAGCGAGGCCACCAGAAGAGTGCCAACAGCAGCATGATCACCAGCGCCGCCCCGAGCGCGGGCGCGCCCACGCGCAGGAAGTCGCGCGGGGTCAGGTAGCCGCTGGCGTACACGATCGCGTTGGGCGGCGTGCCGATGATCAGCATGTACGCGAACGACGACGCGCAGGCGGTGACAAGTCCCATGAACGGCACGAGCACCGTGCCGCCTCCCTGAGCCGCGGCCATGCTAAGGGTGAGAGGGCCCATGGCCGCGGCGGCCGGTCCGTCGGCCATGAGATTCGTGACGAGCGTGGTGAGCAGCCCGGCCGCGCCCAGTAGCGGCAGCGGGCCGGACAGGCCCGCCGCGGCGAGCGCGGCCAGCAGCGCGCGCGCGAGCCATTCCGCGGCGCCCGTGGCGTCGAGCGCCCTGCCGAGCAGGATCGCGCCTCCATACAGCCAGACCACGCCCCAGTCCACCCGCTCCTGGTAGTCGCGCCAGTTCACGATGCCGCCGAGCAGATAGGCGAGCGCGCCCATGATCGCGATCACGCCGATGCCCAGCCGGACGCCGAGCAACCTGGCCAGCAGGTTCTCCTCGGTGATCCAACCCGCCAGCATCAGCAGGAAGATGACGATCGCGGCCACCTGCCGCCGATCCCAGCCGCCGGGCCTGGCGACGTCGGCGCGCACGCGCGCCAGCGCCGGGCCCAAGTCGACCGTTCGCGGCCGGAAGCGCCAGCGCAACAGCAGCCAGAGGATGGGCATCATCAGCAGGACGAATGGCATCGCCATCAGCAACCAGCGCCCATAGCCGATCGAGACATCCGCCATCTCCTCGAGATACCCCATCACGATCACGTTGCGCGCGCCGCCGGACGGCGCGCCGAAGCCGCCGATGTTCGTGGCCATGCAGATCGTGATCATCAGCAGCTTGGCCAGTTCCGGGTCGCCCTGGCCGTGCTCGCGGACGCTGGTCTCGTAGAGGAGTATCCCCACGGGCAGGAACATCGCGGCCAGCGCGTGGTCCGAGATGAACGACGACGCCGGCGCGAGGACGAGGATCAGGATGGCGATGACCGCCGCCACGCGCGGCCGCGCCAGCGAACTGAACACCGCCAGGCAGATGCGGCGGTCCACGCCCGTGCGCACGAAGGCGGCGGCGCACATCAAGCTGCCGAGGATGAACCAGCAGGCGTCGGTCCAGTAGAGCGAGGCGACTTCGCGCCGCGACACGACGCCGCCCAACACCAGCGCCACGCCCACCAGGAAGGCCACGCCCGGCAACGGCATCGCCTCCGTCAGCAGGCAGTACACGACCAGCGCGGCCAGCGCTAGGCACAGCTTCAAGTGGCGCGCCCCGCGCGCCGCGCGCGCGCGTTCCTCGGCGGACCACTCTTGCGGATCGTGGAGCCGTCGGCTGGCGCGAGCCGCCGCCTGGGTCGCCAACCATGGTCCCGGCGCGAGCGTCCCGGCAAAGCGTCGTGCCGCCGCCAGCGCCGCTGGACCCACGGCCTCGCCCGCGCGGGCGGCCTGACCGGCCCCTCGCTCGAGCACGGTCGGCGGCGAACCCGAGCCGTGACGCAGGCCGAGCGCCAGCAGCCGCGCCGTCTCGGCCTGCCAGAGCGGCAACTCCGCGCCCGCCGCTCCGAAGAGTTGGCCGGCGATGGCGTCGCGGGCTCGCTCCGCTCCGAACTCGCGCTCGGCGGCCACGCGGCGCATGCCATCGGTGGGGGGCAGCAGCAGCAACAAAGCGAACAGGAGCACGCCCCCGACGAACAGCCGGTGCTGCACGTAGCGGTCGTAAGCCATGGCGCGCGCCGCGCTGCCGGTCATCGGTCACCCCCTACGGTCGCGGGGACTATAAACCGGGGCGCGGCCGGGCACTAGCGAGGATGCGCGCCGGGCGGGCCGTCTTGCCGCTCGCGCTGCGGCCTCCTACCTTGGGAGCGCATCGTGCGTCCGGCGAATGCCAGAGGGCGGGCGCGGTTGACCGGGGACGCGCCGGGGCCGGCTAGCCCCGGGCGGGGAGAACATGTCCATCCGACGCGAGGAGATCGAGGACTGGCTGCGCGAGACCGCTCACGACAGGCTGGTCCGGTTGTGGGAACGGGCCGACGCGACCAGGCGCCGCCAAGTTGGCGAGGCCGTGCATCTGCGCGGCCTGGTAGAGATTTCCAATCACTGCGCCAGGCAGTGCGCCTACTGCGGCCTGCGCGCCGGACGCGCCGGCCTCGCGCGCTATCGGCTGACCGTCGATGAGACTCTCGCCTGCGCCCGGCTCGCCACCGAACTGGGTTGCGGCACGCTGGTCCTGCAGGCCGGCGAGGATCCCGGCCTGTCCGCGGACTGGGTCGCGGAGGCGATCCGGCGGATCAAGGGCGAGACGCCGCTCGCCCTCACGCTCAGCCTGGGCGAGCGCGACGACGCGGAACTGGCCCTGTGGCGCGCGGCCGGCGCCGATCGCTATCTGCTGCGCTTCGAGACGAGCAATTTGGCGCTTTACGAGCGCCTCCATCCGGCGCGACCCGATCGCCGCGCCGATCGGATCGACATTCTGCTGCGCCTCAGGGCGCTCGGCTACGAAATCGGCAGCGGCGTCATGATCGGCCTGCCCGGCCAGACCTGGCGCGATCTGACGAACGACATCGCCCGCTTCGCCGAGCTCGACCTGGACATGATCGGCGTCGGTCCCTACCTGCCTCACCCCGACACGCCCCTGGGCGCCGAACCGGGCGCCGCCGCAGTGCCCGGCGACGGGCAGGTTCCCAACGACGAGCTCACGACGCTCAAGGCCATCGCGCTGGCCCGTCTGGCCTGCCCGCGGGCCAACATTCCCAGCACGACCGCCCTCGCCACGCTCGACCGCCGAAGCGGACATGAACTGGCTCTCGAGCGCGGGGCCAACGTCGTGATGCCCAACCTGACCCCGGTCGGCTACCGGTCCCGCTACGAGATCTATCCGGACAAGGAATGCTGCCACGAGGAGCCCGCGAGCTCCGTCGCGCGAGTGCGCCGCCGCGTCGAGGCGCTCGGTCGCCACGTCGGCAGCGGTCCCGGGAGCGCGCGCGAGCGGAGCGGGGCCGTCGTGGCGACGAAAGGGCGCTGACATGCCGCTGCCAGCTTTGCGCCCGCGCCCAGACGCGACGGATTTCATCGACGACGCGGCCTTGACGGCGCTGTTGGCGCGGCCGTCCGATCCCGCCCGCGCGCGCGAGGCCATCGCGAAAAGTCTGGGCAAACAGGCGCTCGACCTCGACGAGACGGCGGCTTTGCTGACGGCGGCCGAGCCGGACGTCGTCGCGGAAATCCTGGCCGGCGCCCGCCGGCTCAAGGAAGAGGTCTACGGCAATCGCATCGTGCTGTTCGCGCCGCTCTACGTCGGGAACGAGTGCGTGAACGACTGCGTCTACTGCGGTTTCCGCCGCAGCAACCGCGAGGCCGTGCGCGTGACCCTCGATCGCGAAGAACTCGGCCGGCAAGTGCGCGCCCTGGAGGACCAGGGGCACAAGCGGCTCATCCTCGTTTACGGCGAGCATCCGCGCTACGACGCGGCCTTCATCGCCGACACGGTGCGCGCGGTCTACGAGACGAAATCCGGGCCGGGCGAGATCCGCCGCGTGAACATCAACGCGGCCCCGCTCGACGTCGACGGGTTTCGGCTGGTGAAGGAGGCCGGCATCGGCACCTACCAGATCTTCCAGGAAACCTATCACCACGCGACCTACGCCCAGGTGCATCCGCGGGGCACGCGCAAGGCCGACTATCTGTGGCGTCTTGAGGCGCTGGACCGCGCGATGGAAGCCGGTTGCGACGACGTGGGCATCGGCGCCCTTTTCGGGCTCCACGATTGGCGGTTCGAAGCGCTGGCGTTGGTCGCCCACGCCCTGCACCTGCAGCAGCGCTTTGGGGTCGGCCCGCACACGATCAGCTTCCCGCGCGTCCAACCGTCCCTCGGCTGCGAGTTGGCGGACCGCTGGCTTGTCTCGGACGAGGACTTCCTGCGCCTGATCGCGGTGTTGCGCCTCTCCGTGCCCTACACCGGGCTGATCCTGACGGCGCGCGAGAGCGACGGCCTGCGCCGAGCGGCCATGGGATTCGGCGTCTCCCAGATCGACGCGGGCACCCGCCTCGAGTTGGGCGGCTACACGCGCGAGGCCGGGGATCAGCGGCTTGACCGCGAACAGTTCATGCTCGGTGACGTGCGCTCGCTCGACGAGGTCATGCGGGGACTGGCGCTGGATGGCCACCTGCCCAGTTTCTGCACCGCCTGCTACCGGCTCGGCCGCACCGGGGAGCACTTCATGGAATTTGCGATTCCGGGTTTCATCAAGCGCTTCTGCACGCCCAACGCGCTGACGACCCTCGCGGAGTATCTGGCGGACTACGCGACTCCCGCGACCAGGGCCGCGGGCGAGAAGCTGATCGAGGATGAGTTGGCGAAAATGCCAGCCGGCGCGCCCAAGGACGAACTGCGAAGAAGCCTGGAACGCATCCGCGTCGCGGGGGAACGCGACCTTTACCAATGACCCTGCCGCGCGCGGAGGCCCCATGAACGAGTACCGCGAGGAACAAGATCTGCTGGGCAGCGTGCGCCTGCCGCTCGACGCCCTGCACGGCGTGCACACGGAGCGGGCGCGCGCCAACTTCCGCATCGCCGGCCGGCCAGCGCATCCCGAGCTGGCGCGAGCGCTGGGCGCCGTCAAGCTGGCCTGCGTGCGCGCGAACCGCGCGCTGGGAATCTGGCCGGAGGCCGCCGTCGCCGATGCGATCGAGCGCGCCTGCCACGAACTGGCGGGCGGGCTCCTCGACGCGGAGGTCGCGCTCGACGCTCTTCAGGGAGGCGCCGGCACTTCGCTCAACATGGCGGCCAACGAGGTGCTCGCCAATCGCGCCCTCGTCCTGCTGGGGCTCGCTCCCGGCCGCCACGACGTCATCTCGCCGCTGGACGATCTCAACCGTCATCAGTCGACCAACGATGTCTTCCCGACCGCCCTGCGCCTGGCCGCGATCCGGTTGCTGCGGGATCTCGAAGCACGAGTCGTGGCGCTGCAGAACGCTTTTCAGGCGAAGGAAAGGGAATTCGCGCACATCGTGAAAATGGGACGCACGCAGCTTCAGGACGCCGTCCTGATCACGCTCGGGCGCGAGATGTCCGCCTACGCCGAGGCCGTGGCGCGCGACCGCTGGCGGATCTACAAGTGCGAGGAGCGGCTGCGTGTCGTGAATCTGGGCGGCACGGCGGTCGGCACGGGGCTCGGGGCGCCGCGACAGTACATTTTCACGGTCGTGGATCATCTGCGTGAGATCACCGGCATCGGTTTCGCGCGCGCCGAGAACCTCGTGGACGCCACGCAGAACGCCGACGTTTTCGTGGAAGTCTCCGGCATTCTCAAGGCGCACGCCGTGACCCTGCTCAAGATCACCGGCGACCTGCGCCTGCTCTCCTCCGGACCCGACGCGGGTCTGGGGGAATTGCGGCTGCCCCCGCGCCAGGCCGGATCCTCGATCATGCCGGGCAAGGTCAACCCGGTGATTCCCGAGGCGGCGGCGCAGGCCGCCATGCTGGTCATGGCGCATGACCAGGCCGTCGCGCTGGCGGCGGCCTCGGGCAGCCTGGAGTTGAACCCGTTCCTGCCGCTCATCGCGCACGCGCTGCTCGAAAGCTGCGACTTGCTCGCCCGCGCCGACGACGCCCTCGCGCATCTCTGCGTCGAGGGTCTCGTGGCCGACGAGGAACGCTGCCGCGCGCACTGGGAGGGGGCCACGGCCAGCGCCACGGCGCTGGTGCCGCTGTTGGGGCACGAAGCGGCGCGTCAGCTGGCGGCCCGCGCCGCGCAGACCCACCGCACCGTGCGCGAGGTCGCGCTCGAGACGGGACTGCTTGCCGAGGATCAATTCGACGAGCTCGTGAAGCCGGAAAGTGTTTGCCGTCTCGGCTGGCCCGCGTCGCCGCCCGCGCGGCCGCGTCCCGAGGAGAGCGCGTGATGGCCCAGCGAACGCCGCGTGGGCTGCGCCTCCACATCGGCATCTTCGGCCGGCGCAACGCCGGCAAATCGAGTTTGCTCAACGTGCTCGTCGAACAGGACATCGCGCTCGTCTCGTCACACGCGGGGACCACGACCGATCCGGTCGAGAAGGCGTTCGAGCTCTTGCCGCTGGGCCCGGTCGTCTTCATCGACACCGCGGGCCTCGACGACGCGGGGGAGTTGGGCGAACTGCGGCGCGCGCGCACGCGCCGTGTCTTGACCCGCGTGGATATCGCCGTCCTCGTCGTGCCGCGTGGCGCCTGGGCCGAGTTCGAGCAAGAACTGTACGACGAGTTGCGGGCTCGCGACGTGGCGGTCATCGTCGTGTCGAGCCAGAGCGACATCGCGCCCCCCGGCCCCGCCCTGATCTCGCGCCTGCGCGCGGACGGCGTGGACGTCGTCGCCGTGTCGGCCGTGACGCGCGAGGGCCTCTCCGATCTGCGCGAAGCGCTGCTCGCCGCCGCGCCGGCCGATTTTCTCGCCCCGCCGGCGCTCGCGGCCGATCTGGTGGGCCCGGGGCAGCTCGCCGTGCTCGTCGCGCCGATCGACAAGGAAGCGCCCGCGGGGCGGCTCATCCTGCCGCAGGTGCAGACCATTCGCGATCTCCTCGACGGCGACGCCTTCTGCCTCGTGGTCAAGGAACGCGAACTGCGCGCGGCGCTCGCCGGCCTCAAGCGGCCGCCCAAGCTGGTCGTGACCGACTCCCAGGCGTTCCTAAAGGTGGCCGCCGACACCCCGCCGGACGTGCCGCTCACCTCGTTTTCCATCCTCCAGGCGAGGAGCAAGGGCGATCTCGCGCAGCTCGCGGTCGGCAGCCTGGCCATCGACCGGCTGCGGCCGGGCGCGCGCGTCCTGATCGCCGAAGCCTGTTCGCATCACGCGATCGCCGACGACATCGGCCGGGTGAAGATCCCGCGTTGGCTGACCCAGTACGTCGGGGGAGAACTGCGGGTGGAGCACGCGCAGGGACGCGACTTTCCGGCCGATCTGGCGCAGTTCCAACTGGTCGTCCACTGTGGCTCGTGCATGTTGAACCGGCGCGAGGTGCTCAGCCGACTGAGGCTCTGCCGCGAGGCGGGCGTGCCGGTCACGAATTACGGCGTGGCCATCGCCCACAGCCTGGGCGTCGTGGAACGGGCCCTGGCACCCTTCCCCGGTGTGCTCGAGCTCTGGCGCCGCGAGCGATCTCGCGCCGCGGTCTAGCGCCCCGCCCGCGCCAGCCGGCGGACCATCCACCAGACGATCGCGATCGCCGCGACGAGCAGGAGCGCGAACAGCGCGATGTTGACGCTCTGCGTCGCCACCGCGACCGGCAGCGACCCGACATGCTCGGCCAGCTGTGTCTGGCGCGCGAAATCCCGCGTCAGCACCATGACGATCATCGTCAGGGCGGCGACGACCGTCACGGGCGTCAGGCTCGCCTGGTCGCGCCGGCGAGCCCGCGCGGCGAGAGCGATCAGCGCCAGGGCCGACACCACGCCCAACGCCAGCAGTCCCGTCGCGTGCCCAGAGCCGCCCATGAACCGCCGCAGGACGTCGCGCTCGAGCGCGAGCAGGAACCAGAGGCCCACGGCGACATTGGCCATCGTCAGCCAGCCCAGGGCGCCCAAGCCCACGCGGCGCATGAGCCGGGCACCCTCGGGATCGCTCCCGCGCCGGGCCTTGCCCCAGAGCGCCAGCAACAGGCCGCCGATCGCGACGGCTCCGCTCAGCGCGTGTAGCCAGCGCGGCACGACCTGGGGATCGCCGAGGTTCCAGTTCGCGCCGCGCGGGTTGCCAAAATACAGGGTCGGCCAACGATCCGGGCGCAGCAGCAGCGTCGCGTTGTTGACCTGGATCAACGCGATCAGCGCGAAGATCGCCGCCGTTGCCGCCAGCAGAGGCGCGCGCCAACCGGCGAGGCGGGCGCCGCGGAACGACTCGAGATAGGCGCCATAGTAGGCGACGATCAAGAGCGGGATCAGCGAAAACCACGGCCAAGCCATGATCACGCTGGCCGCGAAGAAGAACCGCCCATGGAGCGCCTGCAAGAAGAGCAGCGGCGCGACGCCCAACGTCACGGTCGCCGCCACGCACACGGGCAGGGCCTTGCCGATCCTGCCGGCGACGTCGGCGGCGCCTCGCACCGCGCCGGCGCGTCCGCGCAGCCAGAGCGCCAGCACGGCGCCCCCGACCAGCGCGTTCATGGCGACGAGATGCAGGGTGAAGGTGAGCAGCAGCAGGACATGAAGCAGCGCAGCGGGCGCCGGCAGGGGCAGGGCGTCGGGGGTCGGCACGATCGGCGTGGGGTTCATCGCGCGTCACCTCCCGGGGCGGCGCCGACCGGCGCGACGGCCGGCGCTGCCGCCAGCGCCACCAGCTGGTCCAGGAGTCGCTGTCGCTGAGCGGGCGCCGCCGCGTAGGGCGGCATCGCGTCGGTCAGCTCGTGGAGCGTGTCGAGCAGAGCGGACAACTCGGCACGCGACAGGCCGGACAGGCTCTCGCGCAGGGGCCGGAAACCGTCCGTCGTGTGACAGAGTCCGCACGACACGCGCCAGGCCTCGCGCGCGGCCGCGGCGGGCGCCGTGGGCATGGCCGCGGCCGCGGAGCGCATGGTCCGCAGGTGGGCGGCCAGGGCCTCGGTCTCCGCGGGCGTGCCGTGCCAGGCCGGCATCAGGCCGCGCACGTGCTGCAGGCGCGGCAGGAGGTTGCGCACCGTCGCGTCGTCCCAGTGCGCCAACCAGGGGCGCAAGCCGTTGTAGCCGTCTCGCGTGTGGCAGCAGGCGCAGTGATTCCTGTACAGCTCGCCGCCGAACGCCGCGGGATTTTCCGCCGGCCTGGCGCGCGGATCCAGCCACTTCGTGTGGGCCGCCACGCCGTCGGCCACCAGGTGTTCTTCCTGCTCGACGCGCAGGCCGGTGCTGTACAGATAGCCGTGGATCGTGTACGGCTTGCGGCCCGCTTCGCGCGTCCACTCGCCGGCCGCGAACACCAGCAGGCCTGCCGTCGCCAGCAGCGCGGCGCCGAGCCGGTTCCAGCGCGCGGGCAGCAGCAGCGGCCAGAGGGCCAGCAAGATCATCGCCGCGACGCCGACCACGAGCCAGCGCGCCACGAGTGGCAGGATCGGGATGGCGCCCAGGACGGCGTCGCTCCAGCCCGGGAAGACGCCGCGATACCAGATTCCCGCTGCGGATCCCAGCAGTAGGGCGGCCAGCACCCAGGCGGCGTTCCAGCGCACGCACCAGGCGCGCGCCGTCGTGCGCGGCAGCGCGGTGGCCGTGATCAGCGCGAACAGTCCGGCCTGTCCCAGAGCGAGCGCCGTGCGCGCCGTCAGCGACGGGAAATACGTCGGATTGAAGAAGCCGGCCCAGAAACTGCGGTTCTCCAGCCACTCGCCCGGCGTCAGCATGAAGGTGACTATGCCGTTGATGACGGCCAGGCTCGCCCAGGCCGCGACGAAGTAGATCCAGCCCACGACCAGGTGGACGCGGCGGTCGAGGCGATCCCATCCGTACCAGTAGACCATGGCCGCGGCGATCTCGATCACGAAGAAGGTCCACTCGATCGCCCATCCCCACAGGTAGGCGTGGATCAGGGCGGACACGGCGGAGGGCGAAACCAGCGCGATCGTGAACCAGATGCCCACGCCCGTGATCGCTCCGAACACGAGCGTCAGCAGCAGGAAGAAGCGACTGTGCGCGCGCACGACGTCGAGCAGCTGCGCGTCGCGACGCCGGCGCGCGACGCTCTCCGTGACGACCAGCCACAGGCCGCCGCCGACGGCGAAGTGGGAGACGAAGACGTGCAGGATCGACACCACCGCAATCAGCGCGCCGCCGCCCATCGCCAGTTCCCAGACCGGGTAGTTCAAGGGCTCCTCCCTTCGGGAGCGGGCCGTGGAGGCCAGGACAGGCGCCTGGCCAGGTGCGCCTGCGCTGCGACGGCTAGTCCCATGACCGCGGCGGCCAGCGGGTAGGGCAACGCCAGGCTGCCGCTGGCGCGCACCGCGCCGCCGGCGGTCAGTGGCACCGCGAAGTTGGCCGCCCCGATCAGCGACTCGTGGATGCCGGCGTTGCGCCCCTTGCCGGTCGGCGCTTGCAGACTGTAGAAGATGCTCGCGGCATAGCACACGCCGAAAGCGCCGCCCAGGATCGGGGCGGCCGCCAGCAGCCAGCCCCATCCTGGCGCGAGGGGCAGCGCCGCCAGCACCAGCATCGCCGCCAGCTGCGGCACGAGCAGCCGCCGCACCGACCAGGCGAAGCGCACCCGCCCGGCCAGCAGCAGGAATGCCGCCGCCTGGGCCAGATAGATCGCGGCCAGGAAGATCCCGAAGCGCGCTTCGCTCCAGCCCGAGACGGCGAACCATTTGGGCAATTGGTGGTTGAGCACGCCACCCGCGCCGAAGGCGCCGAAATTCGCCAGCCACGCCATGCGGCGAAACGTCGCGGCGGTGGCGGCCGGCACGACGGCCGCCGCGTCGGCGCCGCCGGGGGCAGCGCGTCCGCCGGCGAGGGGGGCGCTGCCGCGCGGCAGCAGCAGGAAGGAGATCGTCACCAGCGCGGCCCCCGTGCCGAACGCCGCCGCGAAGCCGCAGGCAGCGAGCAGCAGCCCGCCCATCAAGAATCCCAAGGCCTTGCCGACGCCCCAGGCCAGGTTGAAGCGCCCGATTTCGCGCTTGAGATCTTGCGGGCTGGCGAGGTCGCCGATGGCGGCCTGCACCGCAGGCCAGTAGAGCGCCGCCCCGGCGCCCAGCAGCGGCATCGCCAGGGCCAGTGGCGCGTGGTCGCGGGCCGCCAAGGCCAGTGCGCAGAAGGCGGCGAAGCAAAGGCAGCCCCAGGAGTTCATGCCGAAGCGGCCCGCGCGGTCGCTGTGGCGGCCGGCCACGAGGGTCAGTCCGATGTACGTGACCGAACTGATCGCGGGGATCGCGCCCAGCGCCAGCGGCCCGCCGCCCAGGGCCAGGATCTTGTAGGGGATGGCCGCCAGGACCAGGAAGAAGCCCGCGTCCATGCACAGCGCCGAGGCGTAGATGCGGCGCAGGACTTTCTCAACGGATGGGAGGGGCGTCATGGCGCGCTACCGTAGGCGCGTGGGGCGGTGGCTGTCAAGGCGGTGGCCGCGCCGCGCCGGCCGGCGCCCCCGCTCGATTTTCTGGCAACAAATCGCCCGGGGTCGCGTATTCTCTGTCCATTGAGGCTCTTGGCCTGGGTCGCCGCAGAAGGGAACAGGATGCCCCGGCGTCTGGTCGTCATCAGCATGAGCTTTCTCGCCGTGGCGGGGATCGCCACCGCACTCACCGTGCTCGGGCAGGATCGCCCCGAATTCACGACCAGATCGGATCGCGCCTGGGCCCTCTATCAGGCGGGGGAGGCGAGGCTGCGCGCCTTCCAATGGGCAGCCGCGGACAGCCTGCTGAGCGAGGCCGTTCGCCTCGATCCGGATTTCGCCATGGCGCAGGCCACGCTTGCCTACAACAGGGCTCTGTGGGGCAGGAAGGGCGGCGTCAAGGAAAGGATCGCCCTGGCGGACAGCCTGGCGCGGAATCTGACGCGCGAGAACGAGCGCATGCTCGTGCAGCTGAGGTTGTGCGACGTCGACAAGAAATGGAACGCGAAGAAGGACTCGCTTCTGTCGATCCTCGTCGAACGCTTGCCCAGACACCCGCTCGTGATCGTGGCGCGGGCCAACGCGGCCATGATCCGCGGCGACAACGAGGCGCACGAGTCCGCCTACCGGGAGCTCCTCGATATCGATCCCAATTACGCCTCCGCCTACAACTACCTAGGCTATGCCGCGGCCCGCCGGGGGCGCTACGAGGAGGCCCTGTCGCACCTGCGTCGATACGCCTTCTTGGCGCCGGATCTGGCCAATCCGCACGATTCCCTGGGTGAGGTCTTGATCTGGATCGGGGACTATGAAGCCGCGGAGCGGGAACTGCTTGACGCGTGGCGCAAGCAGCCCGACTTCATCGCGTCGGTGAGCAATCTGATCACCGTGTACGTGGCGCAGGGGCGACTGGCCAAGGCCGAGGAGTTGATCGAGCGGACGCGTACGGAACTCGCGGGCACGGGAATGGACCTGGCCTTCGACGACCATCTGCTCGGAGTCTGGTTCCACTACGGTTACCTGGAGCGCGGCGCGCAAGTCGCGGCCCGGCTCGCGCGGAAGGCCGTCGCCGAGCAGTGGGTCAGCCGGGCTTCGGTCATGCACAGGGTGATCCGACTCGCGAGTTCCGGCCAGGCCGCCGCCGCCCAAAGCCTGTGCGACTCGCTCGCGGTCGCCGGGCGCGACTCTCATTCGTACAAGAGCAGCCAGACCGCGCGGCGCCGCATCGAGGCGGAGATCCACATTTATCAGGCCATGGCCTACGAACTGCTGGGTGAGCCCACCGCCGCGATGGCGGAATGGGGCCGCGCCCTGGTCGAGATGAACCGCGAGCCGCCTCACGAGCGATGGTGGGTCCACTGGCGTTACGGCGAAAGCCTTCTCGCGCTCGGTCAGGCCGCCGGCGCGCTCGTTCAAGCCGAACAGGTGCTGTCCACCAACGCCAGCCTGACGGGTCCGCTGCTGCTGCGGACCAAAGCTCTGTCCTCTCTCGGCAGGCCGGAGGAAGCCCGGCAGGCTCTGGCGCTGGCTGACGCGGCGCTTTCCCTGGCCGACCCCGGGTCGCCGGCGCGCGCGGTCGCTGATTCGCTGCGCGCTCTTTTACGGCCGTCGCCACCGGTTTGAAGGCGAATCGCGACTGGCGCAGGCCTCGATCTTGCGGTGTCCATTTAGTTCTTCTGCCTCTCCCTGGCGATTACTATTATTCCCTCCGCGCGCTTTGCGTGTTCGTCTGCGACCGCCGCGGCGCAGGAACCGCCCCGCGCCATGCCATCGCGCGAAGGAGGATTCATGGCGATCGTCCTGGACGGCAGCCGCCTGACTGTCGAAAAGCTGGTCCGCATCGCTCGCGATCACGAGCCTGTCGAATTGCATCCAGACGCGTTGGCGCGTCTGCGCGCCTGCCGCGCCATGCTGGAGCGAAAGATCGCGGCGCACGAGATCATGTACGGAGTCAACACGGGGATCGGCGAATTCTCGGAAGTCGTCCTCACGGACGAACAGGTCCAGCAATTCCAACGCTACCTCATCTACAACCATTCGGCGGGCATCGGTGATCCCGCCCCCGAGGAGTACGTGCGCGGGGCGATGGCGGGGCGCATCAATGTCCATGCCCACGGCAACTCGGGATGCCGCCCCGAGATCACGCTGACTCTGATGGAAATGCTCAACCGGGGCGTCACGCCCTTCGTTTGCCAGAAGGGTTCGGTCGGCGCGTGCGGCGATCTCGCGCCGATGTCCCAGATCGCGCTGCTCATGCTGGGCGAGGGGCAGGCCTGGTACAAGGGCGAGCTTATGCCCGGAGGGGAGGCGTTGCGGCGCGCGGGGATCGCGGTGCCGGGTCTGCAGGCCCGCGATGGCTTGGCGACCATCAACGGCTCGAACCTCCTGACCGCGATGAGCGCGATCGCCCTTTATGACATCGACCGCTGGTTGCGGCAGGCGGAAATCGCCTGCGCCATGTCGCTCGCCGCGCTCCACGCGAACCTCAAACCGTACGACGTTCGCTTGCACCAGGCGCGCGGCTTCCAGGGCGCCGTCCGGAGCGCCCGTTCCATCTTGAAATGCCTGGAAGGAGGCGACCTGCAGACGGGCAAGCTCAAGAGCAAGGTGCAGGATGCCTATTCCATGCGCTCGTCGCCGCAGGTCATCGGCGCCGCTCACGATGCGGTGGCATGGGCGAAATCCCAGGTGGAGATCGAACTCAACGGCGTGGGCGACAATCCCATCTTCCTGCCCGAGCACGAACTGACGCTCACGGGCGCGAACTTCCAGGGCACGCCCGTGTCTCTGCCGATGGACATGGTCGGCAGCGCCGTCACGATGGTGAGCGTGCTGTCCGAGCGCAGGCTCAACCGGCTGCTCAATCCGGCCCTGAGCGTGGGATTGCCCGCGTTTCTGACCAAGGGGGCCGGCATGTTCTCGGGCCTGATGCTGAGCCAATACACCGCCGACACGCTCATCGTGGAGCAGCGCATTCTCTCCGCGCCGGCCGCCTGCGCCTCGATTCCCGCGGCGGCCGACCAGGAGGATTTCGTGTCGATGGGGATGAACACGGCCCTCAAGAACGCGCAGATCCTGGACAACGCCCATGGCGTGCTGGGCATCGAGTTCATGGCGGCCGCGCAGGCGTTGGATTTTCGCGACCTGGCGCCGGGGCGCGGCGTGGAGGCGGCCAAGGCGGTCGTGCGCCGGCACGTCGACCACCTGGACATCGACCGTCCCCTATACCCTGACCACACGGCCATGAAGGCGCTCGTTCGCGCCGGCGAGATCCTCGCAGCGGTGGAGGCGGCGGTGGGGGTGTTGGCCTGATTCGGCCCCGCGCCGCGAACAGATCGGAAATGGGAATGCTTTCGGGAAAGACTATCTGTCGGTCTCTTGACCGCTCTTCAAGAAATCAGTATCCTCAGCCCATCCACTCCGGGTTGGAAAACGGGCTGATTGGGCAGTCCGACATCCGGTAACGCCTGGAGGCGGCTTTGGGAGGTGCACCATGATCAAGCGCGTTCGCGATGAGGAACTGAAGGGTGTGCAGGGAGGCGTTGATTATACGTGTCTATGCGCAATAGACCCGGTGAATAACAAATCCACTGAGTTCCGCAATTTCAAGAGGATGCAGCACTAGCACCGAATGTTGATATTGGGCCGCCAGGTGATCCGATTTCCGAGATCGCCTGCGGGAAAAGTCAGGTAGGTGACAGCCCGGCGGAGCCGCTTCCGCCGGGCTGTGTAGCTATCGTGCCGGCAACAAAGCAGATAACTCTCCGGTAGCCACTTACGCCCTCGAAAGCGCTCCTGTCAGTGCGTGGCAGGGGTTAGATGTAAAGCCCCCGCCTCGATAAGGTGCGCACCACAATGAGCCAGGACATCACGCTCGCCCATGTTTTTCGTCACGAAGACTGTTGGTACATTTTCGACACGGTCACCAGTCAGCTCTACGAATGCAATGATGTCGTGGCGGCCGTTGTGCCGCACCTGGACAAGATCGATCAGGAGCACGTGCGCAAGAATCTTGTTCAACGGTGGGGAGAAGAAGCGGTTGCGGCCACTCTGCTCGAGATCGACCAGCTGAGGCGGGAAACCGGCGCGCTGACACCGGTTACCCTGGACATCCAGCCTTTGTCACAGAAGCGCTATGACCCCTCCAAATATGAGAACGAAATCCGACAACTCCAGCTTACGGTCGCGGAACAATGCAACCTGCGCTGCCGATACTGCCCCTACACCCTCGGCCGGCCAGGTGCGCGGCGCCACCAAGATGTGTTCATGTCGCGCGAGACAGCCCTGGCGGCGGTAGATTTCTTCCTGGCCCGTTGCTCCGCCGTCGACCGCCCAGGCATTTCTTTCTACGGGGGTGAACCGCTGCTCAACATCCCTGTCATGCATGCGGTTATCGAGAGAGCGCGAAGCCACCCTGCAGGCGAACGGATCATAATCAATGTCGACACCAATGGCCTGATCATCGACGAAGATATCGCCCGCTGGTTAGTCGACAACCGCATCAACACGCAGATTAGCCTCGATGGTCCCGCCCACGTGCACGATCGCTATCGCACAGCGCTGAGCGGCTGCGGTAGTCATGCCCGTGTTATCGCTGGCATCGAAAGGTTGTTGGCTCTGGATCCCGAGTACCATCGCCTGCTTTCTTTCAATGCGGTGCTGGCTCCGCCCTACCGAGTGTTCGCGGATGTCGTCGACTACTTCTCGTCATTTCCCCCCTACAAGAAATTCGGCATTGCCGATCCGCCGGACGCCAGCCTTGGCTTTGCGGATCTGAGTTACATGGATTTCACTCCGGTCGCCGAGATGAGCCGGGAACCTTTGTCCGTTGACCAAGTACTCGCCCCCTATGAGGTGTACTACAAGACCGAATGTGCGGCCGGTCGGCACGAACAGCTGCCACCCGTTGTGCGTTCGCTGTTCGACGCCGATGTCATTGGTTACCACCAGCGATCCCGCAGTATATTGACCAGCGGACCCTTCGTGCCGACAGGCAGTTGTCAACCCGGTCAGCGAAAGCTTCATGTACGCGCAGACGGCTCCTTGCTGCCATGCGAGCGCGGCAACGATATCATGTTCATCGGCCATGTCCGGCATGGCATCGACCTTCGCGCTGTGGAAGCCCTCTATCGCTCCCTCGTGGACCCGGTCGCCGAACGCTGTCGCAGTTGCTGGGCCATCCGCCTTTGCAAACTGTGCTTCATTCATCTTGCGGTAAGCCAGTCCGAGCAGAGACGGGATGAAGCGATGGCGATTCCCGAAAGCTTTTGTGCGCAATCGCGTCTAGAAGCCGAGCAGGCGCTGCGATATTACCTCACACTCGAACGTGCGGGTGGCGAAGGTCTGGCCTGGTTGCAGAAGATTACACGCCTCTAATTACAACTGCATTACTCATGTCCTATACTTCCGTGCGGGAGGTCGCCATGAGACCGCACGAAAGCCCCGCTTAGCGGACGCCCCTACGCGCCAGAGCTCAATCCCGTCGAGCAGGTGTGGTGCCACCTCAAGCGGAACCCCTTGGCCAACTTGGGGCTTAAAACGCCGCGGAGCTGGCCGTGTGAACCGGGCTGAGCCCGCTCCGGATGCGCGGCCGTCCCCCTGTTGAGGTCCTTCTCAAAAGCTGCCCCTCTATTTGCATGTCCATAATAGGAAATTGGTTGTGCATCTATCACTAGCCCCGCAATTCCTCCAGGATCTTCGCCGCCCCCTGGTTGCGCGGGTTCAGCTCGAGCGACCTCCGGTAGTGCTGGATCGCTTGCTCCTGCCGGCTGGCCTTGAGAAGCGCCTCGCCGAGACTGTCGTGGGCATTCCAGGAATCCGGGTAGAGCTGGACGGCCTTCTCGAACACATAGACGCAGCTCTCGAGGCTGCCCGCCTGCAGAAGCTGATACCCCAGAGCGTTGAAGTCGCCTTCATCGAAGACCGGCCCCGTGTCCCGCCGGGCCTGCAACTCCTGGAGCGTTTTCTCCGCGGCCGGGATGCCTCCGTCGGCCAGGGCCTGTCCGAAGATCGTCGCGGCGGACCCCAGCTTCGCCTTCCGCACCTCGTGGCGCGCCCGCTCGATCTGCCGCGCCTCCGGGGGGAACATGGGCTCGACGGACTTCCCCTGCGCCAGCGCGGCCTCGGCGGCTGCCACGTCGCCGACGCCCAGATGGGCCTGAGCCAACATGGCGTACGTGGCGGCCAGCTTCGGGAACTCCTCCCGGCACGCTTCCAGCAGGCCGATCGCCGCGGGGTATTGCTTGCGCCCGAGGCACTGATTGGCGAACTGCATCGCCTCGTCCACGCCGAAGAAGGCCGTGTCGGCGCCGGCTGCGCGCGCCCGATTCAAGGCAGCGACCGCGGCCTCGACCTGCTGCTGGCGCATGGCGCGCGCGTACTCGTCGACGAGGGATGTCTTCACGGCCGTGAGGCTCGCGGCCTCGCCCTGCGGCTCCGGCGCGCCCCGCTCCAACAGCCGCTGCGCGAACTCCAGTTGACGGTCCGTACCCGCCGCGATCTCCGCCGGCGTGTTCAGGACGAAAAGATCAGGAGGGATGCCGAGCCCGTCCCAGCAAATGCCCTCATGGTCCCTGGTCACCTTGAACGCCACCCATAGCGTCCAGCCGTTGGGCAGGGGGTCGGGAAACTGGGACGACAATGCCCCTTCGGTCAGGTCGCCGACGACAGTCACGTGGGGAAGAACCCGCATGGCCAGCGTGAACCCCTCGGGGCCGCTGGCGGTGGACCGGTGGGTCAACAGGACCACCGGCCGGGTGAACCGGATCGGACCGGCCGGCTCGACAGCGCTGTACTCCGGGGGCCAGAGATCGTCGTGTTTCGGGCCGTAGCGCGTCTGGGACTGCATATACTGTCGCCGGCAATCAGCGAAACGGCTCGCCACGATCTCATGGTTCCGGCCGCTGCCGCCCGGGTTCGCCCGCACATCGATGACCAAAGCCCGGGCGTCCGCGAACTCGCGCAGGAAAGCGTCGATGGCCTGCGCGTGCGGCTCGCTGTCGCGCTTGAGATCGGCGATGTGAAGATAGCCGATCTGGTCGGTCAGCCAGCCGGAGGTGTAGGTGCCTTCTCGCGCAGCGGACGACTTGCCGTGCAGGTACTTCGTCTTCACCAGGTCCAGCGAGAAGTCCTTGGCCCAGGTGTCCCGGGTAACGATCGGTCGTTCGCCGCCACAGATACGTCGGTTTGCGTCGGCCAGGCAGACGTGCGCGTCGTTCAGGGTCCCCAGCATGGTGACCAGGATGTCCCACAGCTCCTCGTCCGTGGTCGCGGCCGTGACCTGTGGGCGGTGCATCCGGTAGAGCAGGTCCCAGTCGACATTCTTGACGCTGAACTGGCCATAGGTCCGGTCGATGGAACGCCAGACGTGTTCGAAGTTCAGTTCAGGGTCGCGCGGATTGGCCGTCGGCTCGCTGCCGGAGGCGGCAGCGGGGACGGAAAGGCCGAGCACGATCAGGAGAGCGAGCAGACGCGTCATGTTCCCACGCTCCTTCAGAGATGAGACTGGGATCAACGTCCCGAGACTACGAGCATTCGAGGGTTCCGGGTTGCATGAGGATGACGGGAGTTCTCCAAATCGGCCCCGCACTCTTTGCCCGAGCAAGCGGCGGCAAGACGGCACCCTCATCGGCACGGCCTGCTACGTCTGCGGCGCGGCGATCACCAAGGGCAAATCGGTCTGCCGGCCCGTCCCGTTCCTGCAGCGGGTGCTCGACGACTTCGTGCTGGATTTCGTGGGGCAGAGGATCGACGCCTTCCTCGGCAACAGGGGCAGGAGGCGCCTGCAGGAGCTCACGACGAAGATCGGCTTCGTGATCGACCTGGCCGCGTCCTGTGCCGAACACCGCGGTCTCCTGAAGGACCGGCTCGGACGGCTCTGCGAGGAGCGTCAGGGGATTGAGCGGAGCCTCCGCGAGCCCGAGCAGGTCCCGTCGGCGTCCCGAACCCGGAGACCCTGGTGGACGCGATCCTGGCGGGCCTCTAAGACGCCCGGCAGCTCTTCGAACACGGCACCATGGAAGAACGCAAGCGCGTCATCCGCGCCTTCGTGGAGAACCTGACGGTCGACGGGGTGGGCGGCTGCGGCGACCTGCGGATAAAAAGAATCCCCGATGCGCTAGGCATCAGGGACTCTTTCAAAGTGGTAGCGGGGGCAGGATTTGAACCTGCGACCTTTGGGTTATGAGCCCAACGAGCTACCAGACTGCTCCACCCCGCAACCGCAACGATCTCAAAGGCTTCCATTAAAGCGGCGCCAATATAGCCCCGCCCAATGCCCCTGTCAAGGCGCGCGGGTTGCCGGCTCAGTCTCCTGCGGCGGCGGCTCGGGAGGGAACGCGGGCACGACGTTGGGGCGTTGCCGGCTCAAGCCCAGTTCAGGTTCTCCCGGCGCGGCGGGGCGGCTCGACGGCCACGGAGCGATCCTGCCGGCCGCGAGGTTCTCATCGCCCATGACCTCAATGATTTCCTCGCCCTCTCGATGCATGCTGTATTTTTGCCGGGCGATCCGTTCCAGCGCGGCTGGATCCTGTCGCAGGGCCTGGAGCCGGCCGGCCAGCTCGAGCCGGCGGGCGCGCAGAGCCTCGACCTCCGCGGCGGCGGTCAGGCGTTCCTGGCGCAATCGGCGCCACGTCGCCAGACCATTCTCCCCCAGCAGGGCCGTGCCCGTGAGCAAAGCGACGCCGAGCGCGCCGGCCAGCAGCAGCGGCCAGCCGAGCCGCCGTCCACCCGGGGGCGCGCCGCGCAAGAACGCGGCGCCCGCGCGGCCGTGCCTCCGCGCCGCCATCCCTTCCTTGGCAGTTGCCCCCCACTCCTGCGGGCTTCTTGTCTGAGGCAGCTCCATCTGCGGGCCTCCTGTCTTGGGTCAGGAGTGGCCGGGAAAGCAGGCGGGGCCGGGATAGACGGCCAGGTCGCCCAACTCTTCCTCGATCCGCAGCAACTCATTGTATTTGGCCATGCGGTCGGAGCGGCAGAGTGATCCGGTCTTGATCTGCCCCGCGTTGGTGGCCACCGCCAAACTGGCGATCGTGGCATCTTCCGTCTCGCCGCTGCGATGGCTGATCACCGTTGAAAATCCGGCTCGCTTGGCCAACTCGATGGTTTCCAGCGTTTCGGTGAGGGTGCCGATCTGGTTGAGCTTGATCAGGATGCTGTTGGCGCAGCGCTCGCGAACGCCACGGCGCAGCCGGTCCGGATTGGTGACGAACAGATCGTCACCCACGATCTGAATGCGCCCGCCGAGGCGCTCCTGCAATTTCGTCCAACCGGCCCAATCATCCTCCGCGAGACCATCCTCCAGCGACACGATGGGGTAGGTGTCGACCAGCTGGCTATAGAATTCGATCAGGCGCTCGACGTCCCAGGGCTTCTCGTCCTCGGCCTTCAGGTGGTAGCGATTGTTCTTGAAGAAACTGCTGGCGGCGGCGTCGAGAGCGAACGCCACCTGCTCGCCCGGGCGGTAACCCGCCTTCTCGACGGCCTGCAGCAGCAGATCGAGGGCTTCACGGTTCGAGCGGAGGTTGGGAGCGAAGCCGCCCTCGTCGCCGACGCTGGTCGTCAGCCCCCTGGCGCTCAGCACCTTCTTGAGCGCATGGAAGATCTCCGCTCCCCAGCGCAGGCCCTCGGCGAAGTTGGGCGCGCCGACCGGCATGATCATGAACTCCTGCAGATCCACGTTGTTGTCGGCGTGCACGCCGCCATTGAGCACGTTCATCATGGGCACGGGCAGAGTGCGGGCGAAGACGCCGCCTATGTACTGATAGAGCGGCAGGTCGACGGCGGCCGCGGCCGCGCGGGCCACGGCCAGGGAGACGCCGAGGATGGCATTGGCGCCCAGTTTCGACTTGTTGGGCGTGCCGTCGAGATCCAGCATGATCCTGTCGACCAGCAACTGGTCGGTCGCGTCCACGTCGATCAGCTCGGGTTCGATCGTGGCCACGACGTTGCGGACGGCTTGCTGGACCCCTTTGCCTCCGTACTGAGAGGGATCGCCGTCGCGCAACTCGAGCGCTTCGTGCTCACCCGTCGACGCGCCGCTCGGCACTCCCGCGCGCCCCACGGCGCCGCCGGCGAGGAAGACCTCCACTTCGACCGTGGGATTGCCGCGCGAGTCCAGAATCTGCCGCGCCTGGATCATCTCGATGGTGGTCATGTTTTCCTCTCCCCGCCAGACGGTCTACGGCGTACATCGCGCCGCGGTCGGCGGGAGTCTAGGCGGGCCGGCGCGGGGTGTCAAGGCGGCCTCCGGGCCAAGGTCTCGGTTGACCCTTGCGGCGGCCGGCCTCTATCTTCCGCCGCGAGGATTCGTGATGTCAGACCAGCAAAACGACCTGCAACTGATCCGCAAGTGCAAGCGCGGTCACGAACCGTCGTTCGAGAAACTGCTTGGGCGCTATCGGACGCCCGTCTACGGGTTGTGCTACCGCATGACGCGCAGCGCCGAGGATGCCAGAGACCTCGCCCAGGAGGTCTTCATCAAGGTCTTTTCGTTGCTGGATCGGTACGACGAGAGTTATGCCTTCTCCAGCTGGCTGTTCAAGATCGCCACCAACCACTGCATCGATCATCTCCGGCGCAACCGCCTCCGCTTTCTCCCGCTGGAACAGCAGATCGGCTCGACGGGGGAGGAGGTCGAGCTTCCGTTGCCGGACGGAGGCCCCCAACCGGATCGCGTCCTGGAGCGCAAGGAGGCGATGGAGCGGTTAGAGGAAGTGATCGTCTCCCTGCCGCCCCATTACCGCATCATCACGCTGCTCCGGCACGACCAACAGCTCTCGTACGAGGAGATCGCCACGATCCTCGACCTGCCCCTGGGCACGGTCAAGGCCCGCATCCACAGGGCCCGCAACCTGATCCTTCAGGCCCTGCACGACCGAAAGTACGATATTTAGGGTCGCGGGGAGCCGGAGCGGATGAAGTTGTCGTCTGGCTGCAACAAAACTCCCGCAGAGTGCGTATCGGCAGGCAACGTGCGTCCTCGGCAGACCGCTTGCAGCCGGGAGGTCCGCGGGCGAACGTGAAGCCAACAGTCGCAGGCGTGCCGTACGTGTCGGGGGATACGACGCCTGCCTGTTGAGGAGCGGGGAGCGGAGGCGGACCTATCCTGGCGAGCCTCCCTCCTCCTCCCGTTCTGGGGCGCGGCGCCGGCCTCGCAGCGGGCGTCCCGGAGTTTCGGCTTGCGGATAGGCAGGGGTGACGGGTTGCCGGCAGGCGGCACCTGCGTGAGCCGGTCTTGGGGTGACCGTCCTTCCTCCGCGGCGAAGGAGCGAAGCATGAACGAGAGCATGAACAAACCGGCCCGTGGCGAAGCGTGCCGCGACGCGCAGCTAAGGCTCCAGGATTACCTGGACGGTGAACTGGACCGCGAGCGCGCTTTGGAGATTTTCCTGCATGCCCGGGATTGTTCCGACTGTGGAGAGAAATTGGCGCAGATGAAAGCGCTGTTCGGGCGTTTGGGAGACCTGGGCGCGATTCCCCCTCCGAAGGATTTCGACGCGCGCGTCCTCGCCAGCGTGCCCTATGAGGCTTACCGCGAAATGGAACCGATACGGCGCGAGCGGGTGCCGGTGATCCTGACCGACGAATTTCTGCCGGCCTTCGTGCGCGCGCCCGCGACGCGGGCGGGTGGAGCGCTCGTTGCCGCGGGCTTGGCGTGCGGGGTGGCCGCGCGGATGCTGCCCGACGCAACCGCGATTCTGGTGTTTGTCGGACTCTTGCCCGAACTGCTGATCCGCGTGCAGAAGTTCGCGCGTCGCCTGCATGGGACGGCGGAGAGGACAGGCGGTGCTTGAGTCATCTGCCCGCCCAGGTCTTCACGAGGCGCGTCGGCTGGGTCTCGCGCGCCCCGTGTTGCTCTGCTGTCTCGTGCTCGGCGTTGCCGCGTCGACGCCCCCCGGCGGCGCCCGGGCGCAACAGCCCGCGGTCGCGCCCGCCCCGGAAAGACCTCCGTCCCCGGTCGAGCGCAGTGCCCTGGTTGTGGCCGATTCCGCGCGCGCGCGCGCCGAACGGCGGTTGCAGGCCTTGGCCGCCCTGCCGGATTCCGAGCGCGTGCAGGCTCTTGATCAAGCCCTGGAAGAACTCGGCGGAGCAATCGCGACGATCAGCCGCGAACTGTCGACGGTGGATTTCCAGATCGAAGACCAGGCGATCTCATTGCGCGACAAGGAGAGCGGGGGGCGGATTCGGATCGAGATCCCGCCTGACCTCGGACGGCAGATAAGCCAAGGCATAAGCTCGATCACGGCCACCATCCTGGCCGAGACGCCCGACACGATCGTTCTGCGTGGGCACGCGCGCGATCTCAAACGGATCGCGCGGTTGCCGGACAGTCTGGCCGTCGTCGCGCCCGGGCACGCGTTTCTGCTCCCGCGGCAGTTGATTCCTTCGCCGCCGCGCGTCATTGCCGGCGACATGATCAGGGTTTTCGGCGACGTGGTCGTGAGCGGGGACGAGGAAGTGAGCGGGAGCGCGATCGCCGTTTTCGGCAACGTGATCGTGCGGGGGAGGGTCAACGGCCACGCCGTCGCCGTGTTCGGCAGGCTGGATCTGGGAGAGCGGGCGCGCGTGGGGGGCGATGCCGTGGTTGTCGGCGGCCAGCTCGACAGGGGCAAGGACACGAAGGTGGGCGGCAGGGTCTTCGCGCTGAACCCGGGGCCGACCACTTGGCTGGGCGGGGCCGATCGACTGCTGTGGAGAGGCTGGATCGCCCTGGCTTGGCGGACGGCCCTTTTCATCGTGGCGGTCATCGTGCTCGCGGTCTTCTTCGCGTTCATTCCGCCGGCGCGCTTGACCCGTGCCGCTGACGCGCTGCGGCTCCGTCCCGGTGCCTGCCTGGGGCACGGGCTGCTCTGGCTCATCGCGGGGCACCTGCTGGTGGGTTTCCTGATAGGCGTGTTCGTGCTGACCGTCATCGGCATCCCGCTGGCGCTGCTCATCGGACTGGCCTATCTGGGCGTCGCCCTGCTGGCGGTCGGCGTCGCTTCCTGGCAGCTTGGCAGGGCCGTGTTGCCCGCGCGCGGCGACACTCCGCCCAGTCCCTTCAGATCGGCCGTGGTCGGGCTGTTGCTGCTGCACTTGCCGGGGCTGATCGGCTCTTTGCTGGGGCTGAACGCCGGTCAGGCCGATCTGGCCGTCGCCTTCGGCGTGATCGGCCTGGTGGCCAAATTCCTCGCCTTCGCGCTGGGTCTGGGCGCGATCGTCCTGAGTCGCTTCGGCACACAGCCGTCCGCGGCGGCGGCGCCCGCCACGGCAACGGGCGGCGTCACCGCGGCCTAGGCCCCATTCCCTGTCATTCCCCATGGCGGCGAGACGCGGTGGCCGGCAGGGGGCATTTCGCCCATGAGGCGGTGCCTGACGCCAGCGAAACACATTGCGATAAAATCATTTCTGATGGCATGCGCCATTTGCCCCCAAGGCGCGGGAAAGACCCGCGTCCGCAGGACGCGCCCCGCGGGCGCGGGGGACTCGCGCCGGACGCCGCCGCGGTTGAGCCGGTCATCCTGAACGCAAATGCCACTTTCCGCCTGTCCGCCGCCAGCGTCGGCGGAAAGGCCGCCCGGGCTGCGGCGCCGCCGGTTCGGTACGCTCCGTGCGCGGTCAGCGATCAGGGGCGTCGCCGAATCCGCGGCGCGGCGCATAGGGGAGAGGAATGGCGCATGAGGGATGAGGACGGCCGGAGCGAACTCGCGGCGCCGGTGAACGGCGGGCGGGCGGGAGCGGGTGCCGCGGCACGGCGGGTCTGGGCGAGCGTGCCGGCGGTCGTGCTGGCCCTCTCGTCCGTGGGGAGCGCGGCGGTCGTAACGACTCCCTGCGGCCTGACCGCGACGGTCCACGATGCCGCCGAGATCGTCGAGCGCTGGCTGGCGTGGGAAGATGGACGGCTATGGCTGCGGCACCCGGCGGCGGGCGGCGTGGAACTGCTCCTGGGGCCCGACGACCCCCGTCTGCCGCGAGACGATGTCGAGACCTTCGTGCCCCTGACCGCCGCGCCCGTGGCGCAAGCGCTGCAGTCCTTGACGGGCATTCAACCGGAACTGGACGTGGAAGTGTTCCTGCTGCCGGCGCCTCCGGCCGTGGCCCTCGGCAGCTTCGCGTCCCGCAACTGTCTCTTCTTGTCGCCGGGCATGGGACCCGTGCCGGACGCGGCGATCCCGCCGCTCGTGGCGCATGAGCTGGGTCACGTCCTGGAATGGGCGTATCTGGATGTCCGTCCGGAGCGCTGGCGAGCATACTGCGCCCTGCGAGAGCTGGACGAGGCGAGCCTGGACGCGACAACGCCGCACGCCGAGCGGGCGCGTGAGATCCTGGCCGAGGACGTCAGGGTTCTGTTCGGCGGAGAAGAGGCTTGTGGGGAAGGCGAGTTGGAGAACACGACGCTGGCGCCGCCGGACGAGGTCCAGGGTCTGCGCGACTCGCTCGCCGGCTGGTTGTCGGGACAACCGCCCGCGCCCGACACGGCCGTGGCGCGTGCCTTTCCCCTGCCCGCCCGCGGGCAGGTCCGCATGGAGTGGGTCCTCGACGCGGACACCGTCGCCAAGCGCGACGTGGAGGGGGGAGGCGCCGGGTCGGCGGTATTCGAAATCTTCGACCTGCGCGGACGGCTGGTGCGCCGCGTGGCGGCGGCGGACCTGCAGGGCGGTCGCCTGCTCGCGCACTGGGATGGTCGCGACGCCGACGGCCGACCCGTCGCCGCCGGGCGCTACGCCTTCGTCGCGCGCCTGGATGTCGCAAGGGCGCGCGGATCGCTGCTCATCGTGAGGTAAAACCCGCCGAGGAGAGACGCCGCGCCGCGCGCCGTCAGCGCACGAGCGCCAGTTTGCCGGCAGCGGCCGCGCGGCCGTCGAGCATGAGCGTGAAAAAATACACGCCCGAGGCAACCGGTCGGCCGGCGCGGTCGTCTCCCGGCCAGGCGATTTCGAACGGGCCGGCGGGGACGCTCATCTCGGCCGAAATCCAGACGGTTCGGCCGCGGGCGTCCCGGATCACGGCGGCCACGCGCCCGGCCCGCCCAAGCGCGAATTTGAGCTCGACGGAAGGGTTGCAGGGATTGGGCTGCGCGCCGAGGAGTCGCAGACCGGGTTCTGCGCGGGGCGGGTCCGGCAAGCCGGCGTCCGTCACCGGGTCCAAGATCTCCTGGATCTCGTCCACGTTGATGTGTCCGAACGTGCCCGTTTCCGCATCCACGATCCGGATGAAGGCCTGCTTGCCGCGCCAAGGGCGCACGTTCCAGGTTCTCTCCGTCATGAAATCGATCCCCGTCCCGGTTTCGCGCGCCAGGACGGTGTCGGCGTCGGCGTCCACGAGGGCGACGTAACATGTCTGCGGGTAGTTGCCGCCTCCCACACGCAGCCGTATGAAGTCTCCCGCGATGATGAAGGGGCGACTGTCGCAGCTGCCGGTCGCGGAATCGCCGATGAGGGAACCGGGCGAGCCGCGATCCGAACCCGGTCCCTGGTAGTACTCCCGGCTGCCGAACCAGCCGTTGCCGATCAAGCCGCAGGACGGCTCGCCACGCTCGACCGGATTGTCGCCGTAGGTGGGCTGGCCGACGCACGAGGCCCCCGTGCGATAGACAAAATCCTTGTCGAGGGGATGCGGTTTCCACACATAGGGCACGCGCCCCTCCAAGAACCACACCAGCGTGTCGAAGCGCGCGACGTGGAACAGCTCTCCGGTGAGGCGATGCTGGCCCACGACATAACGGGAAAAGACATCCACGCCTGGATCGAATTCGTCGATCTCTGCGGCGTTGCCGTAGTCGAGGATCGTGCGATCGGCGAGCGTCCAAGCGCCGGTCGAGTCGGCCGCCATGTGGCTGACTCCGCTCACGTCCTGTTCGGTGAAGAAGAGATGGTGCCAGTCGCCGCGGACCACGTATTGAGAGCTCTCCAGATCATGCCAACTCAGCGCGCCATCATGCGCCCACAAGGGCCCCGCGTCGTTCCAGGTCGTCAGATCGACGGACACGGATCTGTGCACGATCCCCTGCTTGGTGCCGGGGTAGTCGCCGACGCGCAGGCCGGCCGTGGAGAGCATTTGCCAGACCCCGTTCTCGCGGTAGAGGAACGGGTCCCTGCAGGAGCTCCACTCCAGGGTCGCGGACCAGTAGTACTGCAGGCTGTCGGGGACGAACACGGGGTTCAAGGGGCTCTTTGTCCAGGTGTTGAGGTCAGCGGAGTGGGCTGCGCACGCCCTTTGGACCTTGAGCGAATCCACGCCCGTGTAGAGCATCGTCCAGCCGCCCCGGCGGGAGTCGGGGACCACGTCGGGGGCCCAGACGCTGTTGGCATCCCACCAGTCTGGACCCGCCGCCACGGCCGGGTCGAGGATCGTCCAGTGGTAGAGATCGGGCGAAGTTGCATGGCCGAGCGCGTAGCAACGGGTCGATGGAGTCGCTTCCGCAACGGCGATGTAATAAATGTGGTACAGGCTGTCCGGCCGAATCAGGCAAAAGTCCAGGACCTGAAGGCCGGGGTGGATGAAGTACTTCTGCTCGAAGTCGATGCGCAGCAGGGCGTCCGAGCGCTTCGGCGCCAGCGTCGGCAGCGTTGCCAGGCACAACAGCGCCCACGCGGCCGAGCGCAGGCGCGTGGAGCGCGCGCGGCGATGATGTCCGTCCTCGTTGCGCACGATCACCCGCCGCGCTAGGGTCGGAGGGCCGACCCTGTCCTCTGTGCGGTCAACGGTACAGGTTCTTGATTCCGCTCCAGCTTAGCGTCTCGTTGGCCACGATCTTCTGCATGATCACCGAGATTTCTTGCTCGGCATCACTGTCCAAGGCGACCGTGGCGCTGGCGGCCGAGTAGCCCGGAGCCGTGAACGTCAGCTCGTACGTGCGCCCGGGCGCAAGCCGCGCGGCGATCAATCGCGCATCGGACAGCGAACAGAAGTACGTGCCCAGCACCAGGCCGGCCGTCAGATCGCTGGCCACAGCCCGCGTGCGCTCGAGCACGTCGGCGGGAATTGGCGGCGGCGTGTCCGCGTACTCGATGCGTGCCGTGATGCTGCCCGCAGCCGGTTCCACCGCGTACGTCAGAGCGTTCTCTTTGAGCGTGAAGCAGGCGTAGCCCGGGGCCTCGACCGTGACCCTGATGTTGGGCGGGTCGGCGGCCAACACGACGCCATCGCTCCGCGTGATGTCCTGGCCGTAATGGGCCGGCAACATGCTGCCATCGACCATGAACTGCAGCTGCACCGCGTGCGCGCCAGGCGTCAGATCCTCGGGGAGCGCCACGGCGGCGGTCCAAACGCCGTCAGCCACCAGCGCCAGAGCCGTGGCCGTGCATTGCGCCCCGTCCAGGCTCCAGACGAGATCCACGGCGTCATGGGCGCTTTGCCAGGCGCCGGCGGTCGAGGCAAAACATGCGAGCGCCAGGCCGCCGGCCAGGATCCATACCCGGCAGATCCTCCGGGCGCTGCCTCGCGCGCGCGACAAAACCCTCACGTCTCCCACCCTTCCTCAATGGCGGATTGATACGGTCCGAGGACAGAGTTCCCACGATTATAGCATTTGCGATGGGAGGACACGCCCCATGGTTTTGATTTTTTCTGTGTTTTTTCTTTCATAGGTGTGCTCCTTGCACGGCATTTGCCGGCACGACTGCGCAAGGCACGCGGGGAAATGACGGGATCGTCGCCGGCTCTTAGGGCACACGAAGCACCCTTGGGACCGCGCAAAAAGGCATCCTGAAGATCCCATCCCCGGGCGGCGCGCCAAGGAGCCGATGCGACATGCCTCCGTCCCCGGGTCTTCAGCCAGGGTCTCCGGCCGTAGATGGAGCCTTGATGCTGGTCGTAGACTCGCTGCTGCGCAGCGCGGTTCTGAGCTTGGAGCGCGGGGATCACGAGGCGGCCGAGCGCTCCTTGCGACAGGCCTTGGCCCGCGTGCCGGAGCACCCCGGCTGCCTGGCGACGTTGGCCCTCTGTCTGGCCGAAGGGCAACGCCGCTATCTGACCGCGGAGCGTCTGGCCGTACGCTCCATACGCGTGGCGCCCATCGAGCCCTGGGGATACCATGCCCTCGGAAGGATCAATCTGCTGGGCGGCCGGCGCGAGCAAGCTTTTCGGTACCTGAAGAGAGCGAACGCATACTGTCCGGAGGATCCGCGCATCAACGCCGATCTTCAAGCGATGGGCAGGCGCCGATATCCGGTGCTGAGAGCCTTGCGGCGTGACCACCCGCTCAACGTGCTGCTGGGTCGCGCGCGGCATTTTCTTGCGAGCGGTCCTCACATCGCCCTCGTCGCGACCATCATCCTGATCACGCTGGTCTCGCTGGTGACCGTCGTCCACTCGGCGGCTCCGCCGGTCGAAAGGGCGCCGCAGAACGAGGCTCAGGTGTCCATGGCTCGCCTGGCCCGTGTCGATTCTCTGCTGGCGGCGGGGGAAGCCGCCGCCGCCGTTGCCCTGACACGCGATCTGCTGGCGGCGACGCCCCAGCAGCCCGAAATCGTCTGGCGCATCCGCGAGCGTCTTGGCGTGGCGCTGGACCGCTGCGGCCAGGCGGACGAGGCGATCGCGCAGTTCGAACTGGCCTTGCGCGATGCGCCGGACGCTGCCTCCGTGCATCTGAACCTGGCCACGGCTCTGGTGGCCGCGGGCCGGCGCGGGCGGGCCTTTGCCGAATTCGAAGCGGCCGCCCGCCTCGATCCGGGCAATTGGCGTGCCCGGCTAGACTACGGCCAGATCCTGCTGCAGTACGGCCAAAGGGCTGGCGCGAGCGAGCATCTGCGCGAGGCGGCGCGGCTGTGCGGCGACTGCCCGGAAGCGGAGCGCGCCCTGGCCATGCTCCTGTTGGAGGACCAGGACTTTACCGGCGCCTTGCCACTCTTGGAGCGGCTGCACGCCCGGCACCCGGAGGCGGCGGACTTCAGGGACAACCTGGCGCTTGCCCGCTTGCGCACCGGTTCTGCCCAGGACGCCATCGCGCTGTTGGCTCCCTTTTGGCCGGTTGAGTTGGGCGTGACGGGCAAGACGATTCTGCTGGAAGCGGATCGCGTCGTGGGCAGTCCGGACCGGGCGCGTGAACTGGCGGGCGCGTCGTCGCCGCCCGACGCGGCAGGTGAGGCTCGGCTTTGGAGTTTGGCGGCGGTCGTCTGCCTGGAACAGGGTTTTCTCGTCGAAGCCTTGCAGGCCGCGGACCGGGCCATCGGGCTCGATCCCAGCGACGCGGCCTCGAGACAAAACCGCGCCCTGATCCTCGAACGTCTTGGCAGGCACGAAGAGGCCGTGGCGGAGTGGGAACGGGCGGTGGGGCTGGACCGAGCCTTGGCTGACGACCGGCCGTGACGCACAGAGGCCTGTCCAACTTCTGCGGTTGACGCCCTCGCCCTCTGCGCTTGCTCGGATCTCCGGCGAGCCAAACGCCTCAATAAGGCTTCACAATCAAAATCCCACCCTGTTTTGCTTGTTTGATTTGATGTTTTGAATTACTCTTATTGTTATAGAGATTCTGCTTGGCTGGAGCTGGAACAGGGCAGCCGATTGCTGAGGATCGGCGGTTCTCGACTCACGCCTGCGATCCCTTGGGAGGGAACCGGCATGCGATCCGCGTGGCGGAGGTGCTTGCCCCGATGGTGCGGAGCCGTGGCGGCCGTGACGGTCGCGCTCGTGCGCGGAGTTTCCCCGTGCCCGGCGGCGATTTGTGAGCCGCTCGCGGTCGCGGCCCCGAACGTGACGATTTTTGGCGTCGACTACCTGCCAAGGATCGACCTGCAGCCAGGCCGCCTCGAGCCGGACGCTTGCGCTTTGCCGCTGCCGGCGCCCTTGCCCGCAGTCATCGTCTTCCCGGTCTGGGCCTACAACCTGCAAGGCGAAATGACGGGCGCTCGCTTCCGACTGGTCTCCTCGGGGGAATTGCTGGGCTTCGCGCCGGCCGAGGGCTTCCGCCTGGTCGCGGCGTCAGTGCCGGTCGCGGGCACGAGCTACTGGACGCTCGACATCGAATTGAGCGGCCATGCCTGCGGGCCCGCGTTGCTGGGCGAGGCTTCGGTTCTCGCGCCGCTCGGCGCGGTCTCCGTGTTCCTGGATCTGCTGGGCATTGGCGGGACCGGAGCCCCCGTGATCAGCAGCGCTCTCAAAGGCGATCTTCCCGCGGTCACTCCTCGCCACGGCGCCTACGCGGGAGGCGCCGATCCCTATCATTGCCAGCCGCCGCTGTGCTTGGAGCCCAACGCGCCCGTGACGGATTTCGCGCCGGTCCGGTCGGGAGGCTTTGTCATCGAATTGGCTTGGCTCGCCGGCGCAGGCGGCTTCACCATGATCCGTTACCGGGCCGACGGGCGTTTTCCCACCTCCATTTTCGATGGCGATCTGCTGACGATCGTGCCGACGATCCCTGGCCAGTCCTACGCCGTGCTCCACGAGAACCCGCAAGTCCCACAGTACTGGTACACGGCTTTCGCTGTGGACATGATCGGCGACACTGTCACTCTGGGCAGCCGCCTCGAGTGCGATTCCTTCACCACGGCCACGGCGGACGCCAGCATCCAGACCACGGACGCGAGCTGGGGTCAACTCAAGCAGCTCTACCGCTGACGGCCGGCTTGCCTGTCGCACTTGGCCTTGGCCCGAGAGCAGGTTACCTTGGCCGAGATCGTTTGGCCTGGGCGCGAATCATCGCGCCGGGGCGGGTCCGGGACGGGAAGGGTCGCCATGTCTTGCAGGCGAGCGCGGCACGCGACGGGTCACGGGTCGCGCGTGTCCTTCTGGCTTGCGCTGGCGGTCCTGGCCGGATGCACGCCGCCCCCCGTCCAGCGCGGCGAGCCGCCGCCCGCCCCGCCAAAGTCCGAGGCCAAGGAGGAAATGCACGAGTCTCCTGTCCCCGAGGGGCCCTGGCGACCCCATCTGCTGAGCCGGTGCCGAGGCGAGGACGAGGCGCCTGCGGCCGTGGAGCGTTCATTGTCGGCCGCATATGAGCTTTTCCGGTATCGCGCCGGCTCGGACGCGATCATGGAGCTTGAGATTTGTCTGGGGCGCCATCCGCACGACGGGCTGCTGCAACTCACCTTGGGCCAGCTCTATGTGATGGGAGGTCAGGGCGAGCCGGAGCTGTTGCCCAGGGAGGGGCCGGCCGCAGACGTCGGCAACTGGCCGCGCAACCGGGCTCGCCTGCTCGATCGCGCGGAACATCTGCTCCGGGGCGCGCAATCGACGCGGCCGGACGACGGGATCGTGGATTTTCTGCTCGCAGACATACACCGCGCCCGCGGCGACACGACGGCCGCGCGCGTCGCGCTCGAGGCGGGGTTGGGCAAGTGCACCTTGACCCGCAGCCTGGACATTCTCCGGCGATACCAGCGTCTGCAGGGGCACGCCCCCAGGCTTCTCAGCCGGATCGCGCCACAGTACCCGCAGGAGGCAGTGCAGGCGGGAATTTCCGGAGAGATCATCGCGGATGTGCTCATCAATCCGGCCGGTCGCGTGGTGCAGGTCGTGCCGCTGTCCAGCCCGGATGCCCGTCTGACCGCTTCCGCTTCCGCGGCGCTGCTCCAGGCCGAGTTCGACCCGGCGCGCTTCGGCAAGTATCCGCTCTGGTCCTGGCTGCGGATTCCCACTCGCTTCACCCTGTCGGGCTGAAGTTTCCGAAGTCCTCGGTTGCTTTGAGCCGAGGGAAAGCCTTATTTTGATCTGGCTTCGGTCAGTGGGGCGGCCGGCCGCCGGCGCGGCCGATAAGGCGGTTGCATCCCTGCCGGGGCGAGGGCTGTTTCCAGTTTCTGGAGGTCGTCGTGAGCGTCTCCCGCTACATGGCCGCCGCGGTGCAGGCGGTTTTCCCGTTGGCGGTTGCCACCCTGCTCGTGTCCGGTTGCTCGCTGAAGGACGATCCCAACGAAGAGCTGCCCATGAGCGGCAACCATTCGCCCGGCGATCTCGCCATGGTCACGACGGACACGTCCCAAAGCGCGTATCAATACCTCGAGCCGGCCATGTCTCCCAGCGGGACGCAAATCGCGTTCACGGCCGATTGGCCCGCGTTGCCGCCGCCGGGCTCCTATATCGGCGACACGCCGACCATCCGCAGCCTGATCACCATCGCCTATCAGGAAGGGGCCACGCCGACCCAGCCGTTGGAGAAGCTGGCGCTGTCGGGCGCCAAGTACGTGCCATTGCAGGAACCGACCGCCGTCGTCGTCGGCGACCAGTTGTGGCAAATGGAGCCGCTGCGCAGGGCCCAGAAGGGCTCACCGGCTTGGCTCGACGAACAGACCCTCCTTTTCTGGATGAGCACTCAGCGCGGAGACCGGCTCTTCACGGCCGATCTCACGCAGACTTCCATCGTTCCGCAGATCGTCTACTACGAGGCGGAAGACCTGCTGATCACCGGCCAGTTGTGGTACCACCGCGATCCCGCGCTGTCGCCGGACCGGCAATGGGTCGCGTTCACCCGCTACGGCGGCTCGCGCGTGCTCCCCGATTCGCTGATCAACTACACGCTGCAGTCGATATGGGTGGCTCGCTTGAACAGCCCGACTCGCCAGGCGTTTCAGATCTCGCGCGGCGCGATCATGATGGGCGGGCTGGACTGGTCGCCGGACGGGAGGAAGATCGCTTTTCATTCGACGCTCGATATTCAGGGCGGCGGCGCTTTCTACGGCACCGAGCTCTTCACGATCGATTTCGACACGACGGGTCTGGCCCAAACCGGCGGCGTCGAGCTCAACCATGGCCTGAAACGCCTGACCACGAGCGTGCTGGTCGATGGCACGCGCATCCCGTTCGGCAATACGAGCCCGGCCTGGAGCGCGGACGGCGGCACGATCATCTTCGTTTCGACGCGTCGCGCGCCCACGATCACGCTGTATGACCGCAGCATTTGGCGCATTCCCTCGGATGGCAGCCTCGAGCCGGAGATCGCGTTCTTCAGCCGAGAGGACGATATCGACGCGCAGTTCGTTCCCGGCTCGAACAACCAATTCGTGCTCGCCAGCGCGATGGGCTTCCCCACGGAGATGCTCGATCGCCTGGAGGCGGAGGCCATCGAGCGCATCACGCTGGAATACCCGGAGTTCGACGAAACCCAGGTCGCCGCGCTGGCGGCCGCCGAACGCCGGCAGCTGGAGTTCTTCCAGCGCGTCATGACGCACATTTTCGTCTTCAGGAGCCAGTGAGTCGAGGTCGCGTCATGCGGGACGAGGCCGATCTCCGCCGGGAGATGGTAAGGATCGGCCGGCTGCTTTACGAAAGACAGTTGATCATCGCCGCCGAGGGCAATCTGTCCGTTGCGCTCGGCGGCGGTTTCTTTCTGGTGACCCCTGCCGGTCTCTGCAAGGGGCTGTTGGCAGAATCGGACCTGCTCGTCGTGGATGCGCAGGGCGCGCCCCGCCAGCCGGCGGCAGGCCGCCCCAGTTCCGAGTGGCCGCTGCACCGCGAAATCTACCAAACTCGCCCGCAGACCGGCGCGGTCTGCCACGCGCATCCGCCCTGGGCCACCGCCTTCGCGGTCGCGCGCGAGCCGCTGGACGGCTGCGTCCTGCCCGAGGTCGTCACCACGCTAGGCGCGGTGCCGTTGGCCGCCTATGCCACGCCGGGCACGGACGAAGTGCCCCGCGCGGCGCGCCGGCTGCTCGCCGAGGGGCACCAGGCTCTCCTGCTGGCCAATCACGGCGTCGTGACCCTGGCCGCGGACCTGGCCGAGGCTTTCTTCCACCTTGAAGCGGTCGAGCGCTTGGCCCAAGTGACGCTTTTGGCTAGGCTGCTGGGCGGGGAGCAGCGGCTCGGCGCGCGCGAGGTCGGCGCCCTGCGGCGCGCCGCCGCCGCGAGCTTGCCAGCTTGCCGGCCGGACGGGGCCGGGCAGGCGCTGAACCGCCGTCCGGCCCCGCCGTCGGAACCAGGGGAGAGGGGCGCCACCGCGCAGCTCGTCCTGGAGACGCTGGCCGGACGCATCGCCGGCGCGATCCTCGCGGAGCTGGGCCGTCGTTGAACCGCCCGCGCGGGAGGCCGGCGCGGAGACAGAAAAAGGAGGGGGAGCCCCGTGGCTCCCCCGCTCGTTGCCTGGTCCGCGCGACCGGGACTAGAAGTCCACCTGGGCGCCCAGCCAGCCGAACAGGATGCTGTCGTAATCGTTGTCGGCGCCGAAGTAGTCGCCGAAGCTGAACATCGAGACGCCGCCCTCGAGCGTGACGCCGTCCTCGATCTTGTGGTTCACGAAGAAGTCGATCTCCGTGCCCACGCTCTTGGAGTCGAAGACGCCGTCGTCGTCCGCGTCCTCGCCCCACAGCGAGTCCATGTCGTACACGTCATCTGAGAAGTTCAGGAGATTGCGCGCACCGTAGGCGGTGTCCTCGTCACTGGCGAGCTTGAACATGTAGAAGTCCAGCTTGACATCCGTGCCCTCGACCGGCGTGAGGCCGCCCGAGAAGCGCAGCGTCATCGTGTTGGACCAGTCGATCATGTTCATGACGCCCATGTACGAGCTGAAGCTGCCGTAGGGCGAGCAGAACGTCTTGTACTCGTTGTTCTCGTAGTCTTCCATCTTGGTGCCGCTGGCGTAGTTCAATTCGGCGCCCACAAACGGCTTCAACTCCGAGTTGAACTCGTAGAAGAGGCCCGCGTAGAAGCCGAGGCCCGAGATGTCGTACTCTACGGCTTCGTCGTCTTCTTCGTAGTAGGGCTCGTTCTCCGTGCCGGACACCATCACGCCCTCGGCGTAGAAGTGCAGACCCGCGTCGCTCATGTAGTCGAACAGCGCGCCGAACACGTAGTAGCTGTCGTTGTCGTACGTGTAGCCCTCGTCCTCGTCGCCCCAGTTGTCCGTGGAGTACCACAGGACGTACGGCTCGATGTACATGCCCTCGGCGGCGTCGAAGTGCGCGTAGATGCCGCGCAGATCCTCGTCGCCGTTGTCGTAGCTGCCATCATACTTCTCGACGAAAGACTCCCACAGCTTCAGGCAGAACAGGTCCATCCAGCCCTTTTCGAAGGCGTAGTGGCCCTTGAAGCCGTCGAAGCGGTGCTCGGTGTAGAAGGCCCAGTCCTCGGGGCCGATGATGCGCTCGCGCCCGTACGACAGGCTGAAGCGGCCGGCGTACGCGTCGAAGCCCTTGAACAGGAAATCCGCGATGCCCATGTTGGCCTCGTGGATCACGACGCGCTCCGTGTCCCAGTACCAGGGCGCCGCCTTGTAGGGGCCCCACCAGTAGCCTTCCTCGGACAGCACGCCGTCGAAGCCCATGACGCGGGTGTTCTCGATGGAGAAATTGAACATGCCGCGCTCGCCGATCTCGGTGCTGTAGCCGAGGCGGGTGCGCATGAAGTTGTAGCCGAAGCCGTCGTCGTTGTCGCTGTCCGCGTCGTCCAGGTTATTCCAGCCTTCCCAGCGCCAACGGAGCTGGCCATACAGGCCGTCCCCCGCGATGGCCGCGGTGGTGGCCAGGCCCATGCCCAGCAGGACAGCCAGGGAGATGATGAGGAACATGAGTCGCTTGACCATCGTCTACGCTCCTTCGTGAAAGTTCTCGATCTGCATTCTCATCAAAGGGGCCTCAGGGGTCCCTGTGGCTCCCTTCTGGAGCCTACCCTTTGATTCGTTCGCGATCGATCACCTCCCCTCGTAGAGTGAGGTCAGCCTCTCCGTGATGGCCGACCAACTGAACCGGTCCTCGATGATCCGGCGGGCGCGCCGCGCCCGGAGCCGGCTAGCTTCCGGCTCGTTCAGGGCCCGGATCATCGCCTCGGCGAAGGACGCTTCGCCCGCGGCGATCACCATGGCGTCCTCGACCGAGTCGACGATACCCTCTGCCCCGATGGGCGTCGTGACCACCGGGATGCCTCGGGCCATGGCTTCCAGGATCTTGATCTTGATGCCGCCTCCCTCGTTCAGCGGCGCCACGAAGAGCGCGCAGTCCCGATAAAGCGGCGTCAGATCCTCCACGAACCCCGAGGCGCTCACGCGGCCATCCCGCTCCGGCAGGGACCCAAGAAAAGCCTCGGATCCTCGCCCGGCCAGGACCAGCCGCACGGAATCGCTGTATTGGGCGACCCGTGGCCAGACTTTGTCAACCAAAAATTTCGCCGCCACCCTGTTGGGCCGGTGGGCGAAACTCCCTACGAAAAGAAACGTTGCGGGTTCCCGGCCTTCCCAGACCGCCGTCACGGACTCCGTGTCGATCCCCAGGGGCACGGTCACGCAGCGCACGCCGCCGGCCGACTCCAGCAGCGTCCGGTCCTGGTCGGTCACGCACAAGGTCGTGTCCGCCCAGCGCGTCGCCCGGACCTGCAGACGCTCCCACGCGCGGGCTCGGGCTTCCAGGGCCAACCGGCGGCAAGGAGCGCGGCTGGCCGCGGCGCGCCGCCGCAGCGGCAGGGAGCCCAGTTCGTGGCTATTCAGGATCAGGCGGGGGCTGGTCGCCGGTCTTCCGCCGCCGCCGTCTCGCCAGCGGCGCAGGTCGCGGCAGAGCAACGCCAGCTGCAGGTACTCGATCTGGATGACGTCGGGCCGCGTCTCGGCGGCGGCGGCCAGGACGGCCGCCCGCAAGGCGGCAGACCAGTATTTTTCCGCGTAGAAGGGGAGTCCCGAGCGCCGGCTGCGCAGCCAGGCGCCGCAGCGGGCCGCGCTCACCCGGAGGCGCTGCGACCCGCTCGCCCCCCGGTCGGCGTACGGGATTGCCCGGATGCCGACCCCCAGGCTGGCCACGTCCGCCAGGTAGTCCGCCTCGCCGGGCCGCAACAGGGTGCACAGCGTGACGTCGTGACGGCGGGCCAGCTGGCTGAGCAGTCCCCGCACCGAGACGCCGCCGCCGTGCCCGACCAGCCGGTGAGGGAGATAAGGGGAGACCACCATCACGCGCATGCGTCCGACTTCTCCGGAGTGCGGCTAGCGGATGACGTAACCCTTGGCGATGGCCAGGTCTTCCCGGACCTTGTCCAACTGAACTTCCCAGTCGGGAGTGCCTTCCTGCAGCGAGGGACGGTGAGTCTGCAGCCAGGCTGTGGCTTCCTCTTCGATCTTCTCCTCCAGGCGCAGGTCCTCGAGCAGCAGGCTCTCGACCAGAAAGCGGAACCGTTCCTCGGTGATCTCCAGATCGACGTGTTCCGCGTCCAACAAGGCGTCGCAGATCTGGCGCGCCATCACCGTGATTCTTTCCTCGGTCAGCCTCAAGACAGCGCTTTCTCCCGGTCGCGTCGGCGGGCTCAGGGTCAGAGGGTGAATCCCCGCTTGCGGGCGAGCTCCCGTTTCATCTTCTGCCGCAACACGGCCAGATCGACGTCCGAGCCCATGATCTGCGCTCTGTGCTGGGCGAGAAGTCGCTCAACTTCCTCGTCGAGCTCCTCCTCGGCCCTCAAGTTCGCCGCGATGGCATCCGCGGCCGCGCGTTTCACCAAGTCGACGTGGGTGAGGATGTGCACGCGACGGTTCTCCTGAATCGCTTTCAGGATTTTGCCGCTCAGGTACTCGATCTTGCGCTTGGACAGCCTCAAAGTGGACCCGTCCCGGCCGGTCGTTGTCGTCGCCGTCCCCCATCCGGCTCATGAAACGCCCTGCCCTTGGGCTTGGCAAGGGGTTTTCCCTCGGCTACCGTAGGGCGCCGGGCGGGAACGCGTTCCCGCCACGGGCGTTGAAGGGCGGGCCGTTGGCCGCGGCGAGAGCTCTCTCAAGCCGGAAAGGACGCCATGGACGACGTGAAGACCCTCACACGGGAGGAAGCTCAGGCTCTGGCCGCGCGCCTCGAGGAGGTGCTGGCGGAGATCGGGCGGGTGATCGTGGGCCAGCGCCCCATGCTCGAGGGCCTGCTCCTGGGGCTGGTCACGCAGGGGCACATCCTGCTGGAGGGAGTGCCGGGGCTGGCCAAGACGATGGCCGTGAGGACATTGGCGGGCGTGGTGGACGCCGGGTTCCAGCGCATCCAGTTCACACCCGATCTGCTGCCCGCCGACATCGTGGGCACGACCATCTATCAGCGCGAGACCGGCGCTTTCACGGTCAAGCACGGCCCGGTCTTCCACAACATCGTGCTCGCGGATGAGATCAACCGGGCTCCCGCCAAGGTCCAGAGCGCCCTCCTGGAGGCCATGCAGGAACGGCAGGTGACGATCGGCGATCGAACCTTCCCGTTGCCCGATCCCTTCCTCGTGCTCGCGACGCAGAATCCCATCGAACAGGAGGGGACCTATCCTCTGCCCGAGGCGCAGGTGGATCGGTTTCTGCTCAAGCTGAGGATCGGCTATCCGTCGCGCGATGAGGAGCGCCTGGTCATGGAGCGCATGGGCGGCGGCGAGCCGCCCGTCGTGCGGCCCGTCATCGGCACGGCGGAGTTGGCCGGGATGCGCGCCGCCGCCGATCGTGTCTTCGTGGACGAGAAGATCAAGAACTACATCCTCGACCTGGTCTTCGCGACGCGCGACCCGGGCGCCTTCGGCTTGGGGCTGGGCCCGCTGATATCCTGGGGGGCTTCGCCGCGCGCGACGCTGGCCCTCGTGCGCATGTCGCGGGCGCGCGCCCTGCTGCAGGGACGCGCTTTCGTCGTGCCCGAGGACGTCAAGGCCTGCGGGCACGATGTCCTGCGCCATCGCATCCTGGTGACCTATGAGGCCGAGGCGGAGCGGCTGACGAGCGACGACATCGTGACGGCGCTGTTCGCCGGCATCGAGGTGCCCTAGGCCATGAAGCCGGCGGAACATGCAGCGTCCGTCGCCATCCCGCCTGAGATCCTCGAGGCTGTCCGCCGGATCGAGATCCGCGCGCGCCGGCTGGTCGAGGAGACCTTCTCCGGAGAGTACCATTCGGTGTTCCGCGGCAGCGGCGTCGCCTTCAGGGAAGTGCGCGAATACGTGCCGGGCGACGACGTGCGGTCCATCGACTGGAACGTGACGGCGCGCGCGGGAGCGCCGTTCGTCAAGGTGTTCGACGAGGAGCGCGAACTGAGCCTGATGCTCGCGGCGGACGTGTCGCGTTCCGGGCTCTTCGGTTCCGGCGAACGCGACAAGGCGGAGGTGATGGCTGAGCTGTGCGCGGTCCTGGCCCTCGCCGCCGTTGCCAACCGGGACAAGGTCGGCCTGGTGCTCTTCTCGGACCGCGTCGAGCTGTACCTGCCGCCGCGTCGCGGGCGCGGCCATGTGCTGCGCCTGATACGGGAGCTGCTGACCGCCCGTCCGTACGGGCGCGGAACCGACTTGAATGCCCCGCTGCAAATGCTGGCCTCGGTGCTCAAGCGGCGGGCCACGGTCTTCCTCGTGTCCGATTTCTGGGCGCCCGATTTTTCCGCCTCACTGCGCGTCGTGAGCCGCCGCCACGACTGCGTCGCGATCCGCGTGCGAGACCCGCGCGAGGCAGAGCTGCCGGCCTTGGGGCTCGTGCAATGGGTCGACGCCGAGAGCGGGCGCGTGCAGCTCGTGGACACCGCGCACGACGGCACGCGTCGCGACCTGGCCGCGCGCGTCGCCCGGCATGATGGGGATCTGGACCGGCTGTTGCGACGCCAGCACGTGGACCTGGTGGACATCGTGGCCGATCGCTCCTACGTCGAGCCGCTGCAGCGGTTTTTCGCGCGACGCGAGCGGCGCCGGAGGCGGTCGTGACCGCGCGCGGGTCGAGGTGGGCGGCCGCGCTGCTGGGCGCGCTCGCGGCAAGCGCGCCGGTCATGGCCGGCGCGGACGGCCCGCTTCCCGTCGCGGCGGAGGCGCCCGCCGAAACGGTGAGGGTGGAACTCGCGGGACCCGCGGGCGCGCCGTCTCCGCTGGCGATGCGCGTGGCGCCCGACACGGTCGCCATGGGGGGCACCGTCTGGATCGCCCTGGATTTTCCGCCGGGGAGCGCCGCGCCGCGCCCCGAGCAGATCACCGCGAGCGGACGAGACCTGTTGCTGGAGCCCGCTGACGCGGACGCCGCGCCCGTGTTGCTGAGCGCGGCCGCGGGCGGCCGGCAGCGGCGCCTGGTCAGCGCCCGGATGCACGCGCTCGGACCGGTCAGGCTGGCGTGGCAAGGTTCTCCCGGGGGTCCCGCGGCCGTGGCCGTGGTCAAGCCGCGTTTGCCGGCGGACGCGGGGCCGGCGCCGCTGCGCAGGCTGGTCGGGCTCGGCTGGCGCTGGGAACGGCTGGCGGCGCTGGCGTTGCTCGCGGCGTTGGTCCTGGCGGTCGCCGCCCGGCGGGGCCGGCGGAAACAGGTGGGAGCAGCCGACGCGGCGCTCGCGCCGCCTGCCTACCTGTCGGCCGCGCTCGCCCTGGAGGAACTGCGCGCCCTGGAGTTGCCGCGCAAGGGCGAGGGCCGGCGCTTCCTGGATCGCCTGGCGGGTGTCGGACGCGTTTACCTGCGGAACCGGTTTGGCCTGCCGGCCGCGGAAATGACTCCCGCCGAGATCGAGCGAAAGCTGCGGGCGCGCGGTCACGCGGGGGAGGACGCCGAACGCTGGCGAGACCTGCTGGACGCTTGCGATGCCCGGCGATACGCCCCCGGCCAAGCCTCGGCCGGCGACTGCGACTGTCTGCTGGCCGCCACGGTGGCGCTGATGGATGTCTCGCGCGTGCCCGCGCGGTTCACGCCCGTGCCGGCGGACCTCGCGGTCAGGGGGGAGATGGCCTGGGGACGCCTGCGCGACCTCATCTGGGCTCACCCGAACGCGGCCGCTCCCGCGGGGCTTGCGCAAGGGGGCCGCCGTGTTTGAATTCGCGCAGCCCTGGCTGCTGCTGCTGGCGCCGGCGCTCGCGGCGCTCATCCTGCTGTTGGGGCGGCGTTCCGGAGACCCGGCGGCGGTGAGGCACCCGTGTCTCGATCTGTTGCCCGCCGGCGCGGGGAGTTGGCGCGCGCGAGCGCGGCGGACGCTGTTCTGGATCCGCCTGGCGGCTCTGCTGCTGCTCGTCGTGGCGGTGGCGCGGCCGCGCCTGGCCGACACGCAGCGCGTCGTGGAGGGGGAGGGCATCGACATCGTGATGGCCCTCGACATCAGCGGGAGCATGCGCGCCCTGGACTTCCAGCCGCAGGACCGGTTGTCCGTGGCCAAGGAGGTCATCCGCGACTTCATCGCGGGCAGACCGGTCGATCGCATCGGGCTCGTCGTGTTCGCGTCGCGGGCCTTCACCCAGTGCCCGCTGACCCTCGACCGCTCCATCCTGCTCGGTTTCCTGGACGAGGTGCAGGTGGGGCTGATCGAGGACGGGACGGCGATCGGGTTGGGCCTGGCGACGGCGGTCAACCGCCTGCGGCAGTCGCAGGCCAAGAGCCGGACGATCATCCTGCTCACGGACGGCATGAACAACGTGCCCACGCTGGAGCCGGCGACCGCCGCCGAAGCCGCGCGGGCGCTTGGCATGCGGGTCTACACGGTGGGAGTCGGTCGCGAGGGTTACGCGCCCTATCCGGTCGACGACCCCGTGTTCGGGCCCAGCACGACCCGCATCGAGACGCGCATCGATGAGGATCTGCTGCGCCGCATCGCGGGCTTGACCGGCGGCGAGTACTTCCGCGCCAGAGATCCCCAGGCGCTGCGCGACATCTTCGCCGTGATCGACCGGCTGGAAAAGACCCGTTACGAGACGACCGTCAGCACGCAGTACCGCGAACTGATGGCGCTGTTCGCCGCGCCCGCGCTGGCTCTGCTGCTGCTCGAGGCGGCGCTGGCCGCCACGGTGTTGCGCCGGCTGCCCTGACCGGCGCCGGGAAAGGCGGCGACGATGCATTTTGCAGCCGAAGCCTGGCTCCTGGCCCTCGCGTCGGCGCCGCTGCTGGTGGTGCTGCTGCGCTGGCGCGACAGCCGCGTCAGGCGCGCGCTGGCCCGCCTTTTCGGGGCCAGGGCGGCGAGGCACGTGGAGGGGGCGGCGGTCCGCTGGCGGCCTTGGCGGCGATTCTTGCTGGTGGCGGGCGTGGCGTGCCTGTCGCTGGCGCTCGGGCGGCCGCAATGGGGAGCGCATGAGTTGGTCGTGCGGGAGCGGGGGACCGATCTGGTCGTCGCGTTCGACGTGTCGAACTCGATGCTGGCCGCCGATGTCACGCCCAGCCGGATCGCCCGGGCGAGGGGCGCGCTCGACATCTTTCTCGGGTCGCTCGACCGCGGGCGGGTCGGACTGGTCCTGTTCGCGGGCGCGGCCTACGTGCAGTGTCCGCTCACGCTGGACCTGGGGACGGCGCGCCAGTTCTTGCGCCAGGCGGAACCGGACATGATCACGGCCCAGGGGACGAGTCTGGCCCAGGCGCTGGCAACCTCGCGCGCCCTGCTCGAGCGCGGCGGCGGCGCGGCGGCGGGGGCGGCGAGGCGGGCGATCGTGCTCGTGACGGACGGCGAGGACTTCGAGGGCGGCTGGGAGAGCGAGGCGCAGGCCTGCCGGGAGGCGGGAGTCGTGGTGCTGCCGGTCGCGGTCGGCGATCCGCGGGGAGGACTGATCCCGATCACCGACGACCGGGGGCGTTCGGCCGGCTATCTGAAGGACGACGAGGGGCGCGTGGTCCTGACGCGTCCCGAGCAGGCCACGCTGACTCGACTGGCGGAGTTGACGGGGGGCGCGGTGCTCACGATCGGTCAATCTGGGCTCGACCCCGTGCGGCTGCGCGCGCTGATCGCCCGCCTGGGCCAACGGGATCTGGACGAACGGCGCATCGCGGCCTACGAAGAGAGGTTCCAGTGGCCGCTGGCGCTGGCGTTGCTCTGCTTGGCGCTGCGCGAGCTCCTGCACCCGCGCCGCCGGGGCGTCGGGCGCGTCGCGGGCGCGCACGCCCTGGGCGCCCTCGCGCTCATGCTCGCGCTGGCGACGGCCGGCTCGGCCCTCGCCTCGCCGCTGCGGCCGGCCGGGGCGGCGCAGGCGGACCGCGCGCGCGCCCTGGGCGAGCAGGGACGCTGGGAGGAGGCGCTACGGGAGTTCGAGACGGCCCGTGCCCTCAACCCGGATGATCCGCGCCTGGCGCTGGGCGTGGGAACGGCCCTGACGAATCTGGGACGCGTTCCGGAGGCGGTCTCGGAATTCCGTCGCGCGGCGGCCCTGGCGGCCGAACCCCGCGTGCGCGCCGATGCGCTGTACGACGGCGGCACGGCGCTGCTCGCGCAGAAAGACGCCGACGCGGGGGCTGCGGATCTGCTGCGCGAGTCGCTGGCGCTGGACCCGGGGCGCGACGACGCCCTGCGCAATCTCGAAGTCGCGTTGCGCCGGCTGGCGCAACCGCCGCAGGCGTCGCAGTCCGGCGGGCAGGATCAGGAAGGGGACGAAAGCGCCGCCAAGTCCGCCGAAGGACAACAGCAGCCACCGCCCGAAGGTCAGACCCAGCCGTCGGCGCAGACTCCGCCGCCTGACGGCGGGAACGACGACGGACGGCCCCGGAACGAGCGGCGTCCGGGCGACGACCAGCCGGACGGGGATCGCGACCGGAACTCCGGGGACATGTCGCGCGAACAGGCGCTGGAGTTGCTGCGCGCCCTGGACCGAGACGAGGCCGAGCTGCGCCGGTCGGTGCAAAAGCGGTTGCAAGGCCAGCCCGAGGGGAGCGGCAAGCGATGGTGAGGTCGTGCGAGTCCCGAACGCGCGCGCCGGGTCTGCGCCGGCTGGTCGGCTTGGCGGCGGTGCTTTGTCTGGCGGGAGCGACGTCTTGGGGAGCGTCGACCGCGCGCGCCGTCACTTGCAGCGCGCAGGTGGACCGGGCGCGCGTCGCGCCCGGCGAACAGGTCGTGCTCACGCTGACGCTCGAGGGCGACTTCCGCAAGCTGCCGAACATCCAGCCTCCCGCCATCGACGGCGTCGATGTGATGTCCGGCGGCACCAGCCAGAGCGTCAACGTCGTGCCGGGCCGCGTGAACACCAGCCTGAGGCTGACCTGGTACCTGACCGTGCGCCGGGCCGATTCTTTCCGCATTCCTCCCTTCGCCGTCGAAGTGGAAGGTCAGATCTACAACACGCAGCCGATCCAGATCGAAGTCGTGCCCGCGGCGGCCGGGCCGCCCGCCAGGCAGGGCCCGGCGCGACAGCCGGCGGCGCCGGTGGCGTCGACGCCGCGGGGCGGCGTCTCGGCCGGACGGCCAGGCGATCCCTTCTTCGTGACGCTGACCGCCGATCGTCCGCGCGCATGGGTCGGGGAGCAGGTCGTGCTCGTCTTCCGTTTCCATCGCGGCACGGCCTTGTGGGATTCGCCGCAGTACCGCGCGCCGCGCAGCGAGGGTTTCTGGCGCGAGGATCTGCCGCCTGAACGGAGCTACATCCAGACGCTGGCGGGCGTTCGCTACGAGGTGACCGAGATCCGCTACGCCCTGTTCCCGGCGAGACCGGGTCGCCTGGTCATCGAGCCGGCCGAGGTGACCATTCCGCCCGATCCCTTCGCGCGCCTGGATCGTTTCTTCGGGACCGCGCGAGGCAGCGACCGCGCGCAACTGCTGCGCACCGCTTCCATCACGCTCGACGTGCGGCCGCTTCCCAAGCCGGAGCCTGCCGGCTATTCCGGGCTGGTGGCGAGGAACGTCGCGCTGGAAGCGACGCTCGATCCGCGCGAGACGGCGCGGGGCGAGCCGACCACGATGCGCGTTTCGCTCCGTGCGGACGGATTCCTGAAGGGATTCGCCGGCGTTCCCTTGCCCGCCCTGACGGATGTCGAGCTGCACGACGCCGGCGAGAGTCTTGCCGTGGACAAGAGCGGCGATCGGCTGACCAGCCGCCTCGTCGTGGAAAAGGTGCTGGTCCCGCGTCACGAGGGGCAGCTCGTCCTGCCGCCGGTGACGCTAGTCTACTTCGATCCCGCCGCGGGGCGTTTCGCGACGGCGCGGGCCGACCTGGGCGCGTTGCAGGTGCGGCCCGGCAGCGGACCTGCCGCCGCCGGCGAGACCGGTCTGGTCGCGAGCGGGCCGCTGGAACGCCTGGGCCGCGATCTGGCTTTCGTCCATCCCGCGCCGGCCCGGCTGCGGCGCGCGGCCCGGCCGTTCGTGGCCGGCCCTGGCTGGTGGCTGGCGGCGGGGGCCCCGGTCCTGCTGCTGGGCGCGTTGCGGCTGCGGCTGGCGCGGCAACGGCGCGCCGCGGCCGACCCTTCCGGCTGGCGGCGGACCCGAGCCTGGGCCACGGCCAAGCGAGCCTTGAAGGAAGCGTCCCGCGCGACGCCGGCCACGACCGCGCTGGCGGCGGTGGGGAAGGCCGTGCGCGGTTATGTGGCCGACCGAACCGGCCAAGCGGCGGCCGCGATCGACGCCGGCGCCGTCAAGGACTACGCGCTGCGCCTGGGGCGGCCCGCCACGGGCGAAGCTCTCGCCCGACTGCTGGCGGTCGACGACGAGGCGCGCTTCGCGGCGGGCGCGGCCGCCGGCCCCGGCAAGACGAGCGCCGGCGACGCGGTCGCGCAGGCGTCGCGCCTGCTCATGGACCTGGAACGGGCTGCGGCGCGCAGACGAGACTCCGGCGCTTCCGCCGCGCTGATGGCGGCGCTCGCCATGCTGTTGATCGGCGGCGCGGCCACGTGCCGGCCGCGCATCGCTGAAGCCGCTCCCGCCGAGGGCGCCGGCACTCCCGAGCAATTGGTGGCCGAGGGCAACGCCGCCTACACCGCGGGCGACTATGCGGCGGCCATGACGCACTACCGCGCCGCGCGCGCGGCGGGGATCGATGATGCCGTCCTGCATTACAACCTCGGCAACGCCTGTGCGCGTCGCGGTGAACTGGGCCGGGCGGAGCTTGCTTACCTGCGAGCCTTGCGGCTGGCGCCGCGCGATCGCGATACGCGCGCCAACCTGGCCTTTGTCCGCGCGCAGGCGCGCGATCGCGAATTGCAGGGAGCGGACTTGCCGCCGATCGTCGCGCAGTTGGCCGACCTGCTCGGAGTGCTGTCGCTGGACGAGTGGAGCGTCGTGCTGCTGGCGCTGATGTGGGCGGTGGCCGCGACGGTGTTTGTGGTGTGGCGTCGCGGATCGGCTGGGGATCTGCTGCGTAGGACGCTGGTCACCTTGAGCGTGGGTCTCTGTCTGGTGGCCGCGATCGTCGGCTGGCGATACTGGGCCGAGCGCGTGCAGGAAAGGGTCGCTATCGTCGTGCCCGAGGCCGAAGTCCGCAGCGGCCCGGCCGAATCCTTCCCCGTCCTGTTCCGCGTGCACGACGGACTGTTGCTGACCGTGCGGGGTCGCGAGGACGGCTGGGTGCAGGTCGGGCTCGGCGGCGATTGGGTGGGGTGGACGCCGGCCGCGGCCATCGAGAGCCTCGATGGCCCAGGAGGGTCCGCGCGCTGACGAGCAGACGGCGCGGTCCAACCAGAAGCGACGGGCGATTCAGGGACGGTAACTCGCCCACGTCGAGGGCGTCTCCTGCACCGTGACCTCGACGAGGCCCGACAGCTCGCGCGCGACCCGCTCGAAAATCCAGCGAGCCAGTAATTCCGCTGTGGGGTTGGACAATCCCGGCAGATCGTTCAGGCAGGAATGATCCAGCTGTCGTCGCAAGGGCGAGAACGTTTCGCTCACGCTGCCGAAGTCGACCAGCCAGCCGGACTCATCGCCTGGTTCCCCTTCCAAGACCAGCGTGACCGTGTAGGTGTGACCGTGCATTCTGCCGCACGGGTGATCGGCGGGCACGCGCGTCAGGCGGTGCGCCGCGTCGAAGGTGAACGACTTGGCGATGCGAGTGGTCATTTCAGCTCCCCGTGGTGGCCGGTGACGATGCCGGCGGCCTGCCTTGTCGCTTTAAGGATAACCGCACCGGCCCGGGGCGCCAGCACGGGCCGGGAAAGCGGCCGAAAAGCCTTAAAACCAGGCGGACAAGGCCGATGAGGAAAGGGCTCCCAGACGCGGCGTCGCCCGGCGCGGTGCCCGGCGGCCGCTCTTGCCCCGAGGTGCGCACTTGTCCCCGCACGATACCGACCTGCGCGAACTCCGCCAGACCCTGCGCGCGCTAGCGCGACGCGTGGAGGCGCTGGAACAGGTTTCCGATGTCGTGCGGCGCGTGGGCGAGCTGCCGGCGTTGCCGCGCGTGGCGAACCACATCCTGGCGCTCATCGCCGATCCCGACACGACGGCGGCCGAACTGGAAAAGGCGATCGCTCTGGATCAGGCGTTGGCCGCCAAGATCCTCGAGCTCGCCAACTCGCCTTTCTACGGCGGGCTGCGCGACGTCGGCTCGGTCGGCGAGGCGATCGTGCGGCTGGGTTTCATGACGATCCGCAACTGGACGCTCGCCACGGCCGCGAGGTCCGCGTTCCTAGACGCCGAGGCGGAGCCTGCGCTGCTGACGACCTGGCAGCAGTCGATCCTCTCGGCCATGACCAGCCAGACGGTCGCCGAGCAACTCCGGCACGCGTCGCCCCAGTCGATCTTCGTGGGCGGCCTCATGCAGGGTGTCGGTCAACTCGCGCTCTCCCATGTGTCACCGGCGGCTTTCCGCGAAGTCCTCAGGATCTCGACCGAGACTCGCGTGCCCCCTCAACTCGTCGAGCAAGAGCGGTTCGGCTTCGATCACGGCGCGCTGGGCGCCTTGCTCATCCGGGAGTGGAATTTCAGCGACGAACTCGAACATGGCGTGCGCATGCACCACCACCTCGGAGAAGCCGGCTCGGCTCAGCGGATGGCCGCCATGATCGCTCTCGGCGAGGAGATCGCCGCGTGCTCGGGTGGCGCGCCGGGCGAAGAATCGGCGGTGTGGGAGATGAGCGAAGCGTCGCGCCTGCTCGAGGTGGGCGAAGCCGGATACGTGGGCCTGCTGGAGCGCGCCCGTCGCTGGCGCGTCGATCCCCTCCTGTTCGCCTGATCCACGTCGTCAAGCGGACGGCGACTCATCCGGCGGCGCCTGGAAGCAGCAGCGGCAGCGCGCCTCGTAGAGGCCCTGGGCGCCCACCTGGATCTGCGCACGGCTTCCCGTCAGGCGCTGCGTGTGGTTGGCGGGGTTGCCGCAGATCACGCAGATGGCCAACTGCTTCGTCACGTATTCCGCGGCGGCCATCATGGCCGGCATGGGTCCGAACGGCCGCCCTCGATAGTCCTGATCGAGTCCCGCCACGATGACCCTTTTGCCCTGCTTCGCCAGTATGTTGCACACCTCGACCAGATCCTGGTCGAAGAATTGCCCCTCGTCGATGCCGACGACTTCGGTCGCCTCGTCGACGCGCGCCAAGATCTCCGCGCTGCTGGCCACGGTCTCGCCGGGCATGCGCTGCTGATTGTGCGAGACGATGTCGGTGGCGTGGAAACGGTCATCGATGGCTGGTTTGAAGGTCTGCAGGCGCTGGCGCGCGATCTCCACGCGGCGCAGGCGCCGGATCAATTCTTCGCTCTTCCCGCTGAACATCGGGCCCGTGATGACCTCGACCCATCCCGTTCTGTGACGGACATCGCTCATCGCCCTCTCCTCTCGGAGGTTCCGACCGGCGGAACCCGCCAGGGCGCGAATGTAGCCGACCGAAGCGCGCTCGCCAACCCCGGTCGGCGTCCGGGTGCCCGGCCGGGGGTATCGCCGCGGCGAGCGAGCGGCTATAATGGGCCGCGGTCACGGGGGGATTCCCGGTGCGTGGCCGGCTGTTCCAAGGAGCGTTCATGTGGAGCCGCGAGCAGTTCGCCGCGCTTTGCGCCCCTCCCGTCATCGGCGTGATCCATCTGGCTCCCCTGCCGGGGGCGCCGGCTTGGCGGGGGGATCTGGCGGCGGTCGAGCACGCCGCCCTGGCCGACGCCGATGCCCTGGCCGACGGCGGCGTGGGCGCGATGATGCTGGAGAACTATCATGACGCGCCGTTCTGGCCGGACCGAGTCCCGCCGGCCACCGTGGCGGCCCTGTCCGTCATCGCGACGATGATCAGGCGCCGACATCCCAGGCTGCCGCTCGGGCTGAACGTGCTGCGCAACGACGCCCGCGCCGCGCTGGCGGTCGCGGTCGCCGTCGGCGCCGCCTTCATCCGGGTCAACGTGCACTGCGGCGCCTGCGTGACGGATCAGGGGCTCGTGCAGGGACGCGCGCACGCCACGCTGCGCGCCCGGCGCAGTCTGGGCGTGCCCGCGGGCATTCTGGCCGACCTGCGGGTCAAGCACGCGGCTCCCCTCGTCGCGCGTCCACTCGGGGAGGAGGCGCAAGATCTGCGCGGGCGCGGCCTGGCCGACGGCGTGGTCTTGACGGGGGCCGCGACGGGCGCGGAAGCGGATCCCGCGGAACTGGCCGAGGTCCGCCGCGCCCTGCCCGATTGCCCGTTGCTCGTCGGCTCGGGTTTGCGCCCGGACAATCTGGCGCGGTTCGCGCCCTGGGCGGACGGCTGGATCGTCGGGACGTATCTGCAGCGGCCGATTCCCGGCGCGTTGCCCGCCATTGATCCCGAGCGCGTGGCCTCCTTCGCCGCTGCCGCGCGCGCGACGCTTTCCGAAGGGAGCCCGAGAAGATGAAGGGCGTGATTCTGGCCGGCGGCCTTGGCAGTCGGCTCTTTCCCTGCACCAAGATCACCAACAAGCATCTGCTGCCGGTCTACGATCGACCCATGATCCATTATCCGATCGAGTCGCTGGTCGGGGCGGGCATCCGGGACATCCTGATCGTCACGGGCGGCAATTATGCCGGACATTTCCTCCAGTTGCTGGGCAACGGGAAGGAATTCGGTCTCAAGGAGCTTCACTACACGTATCAGGAGGGCGAGGGGGGCATCGCCGACGCGCTGCGATTGGCGGAGGACTTCGCCGACGGAGAGCGGCTATGCGTCGTCCTGGGCGACAACATCCTGGAACGTTCGATCCGCGGCGCCGTCGAGGCCTACGAAGCCCAGGCCGGGGGGGCGCGCATCCTCGTCAAGAAGGTGAGCGATCCACAGCGCTTTGGCGTACCGGTTTTCGACGGCCGACGGATCGTGCGCATCGAAGAGAAGCCGGCCCGACCGCAGTCCAGCTACGCCGTGACCGGCATCTATTTTTACGATCGCCAGGTCTTCGAAATGATCTCGCAACTGTCTCCCTCCGCGCGCGGGGAGTTGGAAATATCGGACGTGAACAACATGTACATCGAGCGCGGACAACTGGAGTGGAGCGAGATCGAGGGTTGGTGGACGGACGCGGGGACGTTCCCCAGCTTGCTGCGCGCCTCGCAGTTGATCGCCCAGGGCGGCGCGAACAGGCCATAGTCAAGGCGGTGGCGTGAAGTCGCCGCGCGGCGGGGCGAAGGGAGGCGCATGAACATCCTGGTCACGGGAGGAGCGGGTTTCATCGGGGCCAATCACGTGCGCTGGCTGCTTGGCCGCACGGAGGACCGCGTCATCAATCTGGATCTGCTCACGTATGCCGGGAACCTGGAAAACCTGGCGGGTTTCGAGGACAATCCGCGTTACCGCTTCGTGCACGGCGACATCGGCGACGCCGCCCTGGTGGCGCGCGTCCTCGCGGAGGAGCGGATCGAGGCCGTGATCAATTTTGCGGCCGAGAGCCACGTCGATCGCTCGCTCGACGCGCCGCGGCTCTTTATCGAGACCAATGTCCTGGGCACGCAGACCCTGCTGGCGGCGGCCAGCGCGGCGCGCGTCGCGCGTTTCTTGCAGGTCAGCACGGACGAGGTCTACGGATCGCTCGGAGCGACCGGAACGTTCGCGGAAGAATCCCCTCTCGCCCCCAATTCACCGTACGCCGCGTCCAAGGCGGCCGCCGACCTGGTCTGTCGCGCCTACGGTCACACCTTCGGCTTGCCAGTCCTGATCACGCGCTGCAGCAACAACTACGGTCCCTTCCAGTTTCCGGAGAAGCTGATCCCGCTGATGATTGCCAACGCGCTCGAGGGCAAGCCGCTGCCGGTCTACGGCGACGGTCTGCACGTGCGCGATTGGCTTTTCGTCGAGGATCACTGCACCGCGATCGATGCAGTGCTCAGACGCGGGCGGCCCGGCCAGACCTACAACATCGGCGGTGGGAACGAGTGGCCGAACATCGAGATCGTTCGCCTGCTGCTGCGTCTGCTCGACCGTCCCGAATCGTTGATCACCTTCGTTCCCGATCGGCCGGGACACGATCGGCGTTACGCCATCGACGCCGCGAAGATCCGCCGCGAGCTGGGCTGGGCGCCGGCGCACGACTTCGCGCAGGGCGTCTCGGCCACGGTGGACTGGTATCGCGACAACCGGTCCTGGTGGGAGCGGATCCGCAGCGGCGCCTACCGCGCCTACTACGAGCGGATGTACGGCGCGGGGGGGAGGTACGGCGGCCGATGACAGGCGCCGCCGATGAGATCCGACTGATCGAAGGACGGCGTGTCGCCCTGGACGCAGCGTTGAGCGGACTCGTCAGCGTGGGCGTGCTGGCGGTGGACGATTTCGTCGTGCGCGACGATCCGGGGCTCGCCGAGGCTCTGGCGGCCCGCTTCGCCGAACTGCGGGCGCGGCACGCCGGACACACGCCCGCCGACATCCGCGAACTGGACGAGGCGCGACGGTTGTACCGGGCGGCCGGCGTCGATCCGACCCGAACGCGCCCGTCGTCAGAGGCCTTGCTGCGCAGAGCGCTCAAAGAACAGCCGCCCCCGCGCGTCAACAACGCCGTCGACGCGTGCAATTTGGCCTCGGTCACGTTCCTGCTGCCGATCGGGTTGTACGATCGAGACGCGGTGCGGGGCGACGCGATCGTGCGTCTCGGTTGCGAGGGCGACGAGCACGACGGCATCCGGAAAGGCCCCGTTCATCTCGCGGGCCGACTCGGTCTTTTCGATGCGCTGGGGCCCTTCGGTTCCCCGAGCAGCGACTCCCTGCGCACCTGCGTGCTTGAAGAGACGCGGCGGCTGCTGGCGGTCGTCTTCGCGACGGCCAGCTGCGCCCCGGCCACCATGCGCGGCCATCTCGACGTGCTGGCCGCCCTGCTGGTCGATCACGGCGGCGGCGCCGTCACGACGCGGGCCGTGCTGGGCGGAGCCGCCGGTCACTGAGGAATCGGGAACCGGCGCGTGACCCACGCGCGCGCCTGCGCCGCGTCGGCGATCTCGTGCTCCAACTGCGCCGTCTCCAATTCGCGCAGGATGCGCCCCAGCAAGGGGCCCGCCTGATACCCCAAGGCCAGCAAATCATGCCCGCTCAGCAGCGGCGGTGGCCGCAGATCGTCCTGTGTCATCTCTGCCAACTTTTCCCGGCAGAATTCCCAGTGGCCGAGATCGCGATGGCTGCCGAGGCAATCGAGGCGGTGCAATTCCAGGTGCAGTTCGAAGCGCGGCTGGCGCAAGAAGCGTTTGAGCGTTGCGGGTCGCATCTGCCGCACCTGCATGAAGCGCAGGTGCTGTTCGACGAGATCGGCCGCCACCTCCACGTCCGCGATCGGCAGTCGCAGCTGGCGCCCGATGGCCATCGCCTGCCGCGCGCCCTGCCGGGCGTGCCCGTGGAAGCGGATGCGATCGGTCACCGTGAGCGTGGCCGGTTTGCCGATGTCGTGCAACAGGACCGCCAACCCCAGCGGCAGCGAGCGCGCCGGCGAGTGCCGGAACATCAGCAACGTGTGCGTCCAGACGTCGCCTTCGGGATGGAAATCGGGCGGCTGCGGCACGCCGCGCAGGGCGTCGACTTCCGGCATGACGAGCGCCAGCAGGCCGCTTTCAGCCAGGAGTTCCAGGCCGCTGGCCGGGTCGGGGCCCGTCAGCAGTCGCGCGATCTCCTGACCGACGCGTTCCGCGGCGATGCGCCTGATTCCCTCTCGCTCGGTGGCCAAGGCCGCGCGCGTCGACGGCTCCAGCGTCAGCCCGCACTGGGCGGCCAGACGGGGAGCTCGCAGCAGCCTCAGCGCGTCCTCGCGCAGGCGCGCCGCCGGATCGCCGACGGCCCGCAGGCACCGTCGGCGGCAGTCGGCCAGCCCGCCCACGGGATCTAGCAGCAGCCCTGCGGTGGGGTCGAGATACAGGGCGTTGACCGTGAAGTCGCGCCGACGGGCGTCCTCTGCCGGCGTCGCGGCGTACGCGATGCGATCGGGATGGCGGGCGTCGCCGTAGGCGCCCTCGACCCTGAAGGTGGCCGTTTCGACGGGCGCGTCTTCGGTGAAGACCAACACGACGGCGAACGCGGCCCCGACCAGGCGCGTGACGGGAAAGAGCGCGGTGATTTGCGCCGGCGTGGCGTCGGTCGCGACATCGAAGTCCCCCGGCGGACGCTCCAGCACCAGATCGCGCACGGCCCCGCCGACGAGGTAGGCCCGGTGGCTCGCCTCCTGCAGCCGGCGCACGACCGCCACGGCCGCCGCGGCGCTCGCGGGCAGCGTTCCAGTCCAGGCCTGAGAAGGGATTGCGGCTGGTTCCATGCGCCGATATTGTCAGAGTCGGGCCCGGCGATCAACGCCCGCGCTGCGGGCCGATCGAAAAGGAGTCGTCTTGCGTGTCCTGTCATCGCGCCGCCGCGTTCGCGGCGGCTGGCTCGCCGGGGTCGTGATCTGGGTTTTGGCCAGCGGCGTGGCGGCCGCGGCGGGGAACCGGCCGGCCTGTCCGGACACGGCGGCGCTGATCGCGCGCGTCCGCGCGCTCTGCTCGCCCGACTTCAAGGGTCGTGGCAATGGCACGCCCGAGGCGCTGGCCGCCGCGGAGAGCGTCACCGCCTGGTTCGCCGCGGCGGGCCTGGAAGCGGCGGGCGATGCGGGCGGGTGGCATCAGGATTTCGCGCTCAAGGGATCCGAAATGGAGGGGCTGGCCGCCCGCAATGTCTGCGGCCGCCTGCCCGGCCGGGGTCGCCTGACAGGGCGATGGCTGGTCGTGGGCGCGCATTACGATCACCTCGGCGCTGCTGCCGGAGGTCTGCCGGATGCTTACCACCCGGGCGCCGATGACAATGCCTCGGGAGTCGCCGTCCTGTGCGAATTGGCGCACATGTTGAGGGGAGAGGGCGCCGCGGACCCGCGGCCCGCTCGCGGCGTGGTGTTCGTCGCCTTCGCGGGGGAAGAGATCGGGCTGCAGGGTTCGCGATGGTTCGTCGAGCATCTGCCCATGGCCCGCGATTCCGTGGACGCCATGATCAATCTCGATTCCGTGGGGAGGCTGCGCGAGGGACGGCTGTACGTGGCCGGCGTGGGTTCCGCCGAGGCGCTGCGGGAACTGGTCGAGGGGGCCGGCGTGGCGAACGACTTGCGCCTGGAGATCAGCCGTGGCGGTTGGGACGCCGGCGACCACGTGTCATTCCTGAACGCGCGGATGCCCGCGCTGTTCCTGATGACGGGACCGCACGCCCAGTACCACACGCGCGCCGATGATTGGCGGCTCGTGAGCTCCGAGGGGCTGGCGCGCGTGGCGAGGCTGGCGCGGGATCTCGTGGCGAGCTTGCGGACGCATGAAGGATCGCTGGTCTACACGGACGTCGAAGGCCCGCCGCCCGCGCGCCCGCGAGTCGGCGCGCCATCCGCCGAGGATCGTCGAGCCTGGTTCGGGATCATGCCCGACTTTGTCGAGAGCGCCGAAGGCGTGAGAGTGGCCGGTGTCCTGCCGGACAGCCCCGCCGCGCAGGCTGGCCTCGCCCCGGGGGACGTGATCGTCGCGTTCGACGGGCGCGGAGTCGGGAATCTGCAAGACTACACGCTCGCGCTCAGGGCGCGCGCGCCTGGCGACGAGGTGGTCGTCGAACTGCAAAGAGGCGCGCAACTGCTGCGATTGACCGTCGTCCTGGCCGCCCGCGCCGAGAAACGTCCCTGATCCGCTAGAATCGGCCCTCGGCGGCGTACATGGCGTCGATCTGAGCCCTGTACTTTTCCTGCACCACTCGCCGGCGAACCTTCATCGTGGGGGTCAGCTCTCCGTCCTCGAGCGTAAAATCGTGATCCAGGATCACGCAGCGTTTCACCTGTTCGAAGCTCGACAGAGTCGCATTGACGCGCGCCAGCTGGCGATCGTACATCGCCACGATCTCCGGGTGCTTGACCAATCCCGACAGGTCTGTGAAGCCTATCTTGCGTCGGTTGGCGTATTTGACGAGGTTCTCGAAGTTCGGGACCAGCAGGCACGCCAAGTACGGGCGCCGGTCGCCGATCACCATGACCTGGCTGACGTACCGATTGTGCTTGAACGAGTTCTCGATCGGCTGCGGGGCGACGTTCTTGCCGCCGGCGGTGATGATCAGGTCCTTCTTGCGGTCGGTTATGTAGAGAAATCCGTCCGCGTCCAGATGGCCGATGTCCCCCGTGTGCAGCCAACCCTGGTCGTCGATCGTCTCGCGCGTGGCGGCGGGATTGTTGTAATAGCCCGGCATGATCTGCGGGCCGCGCGCCAAAATTTCGCCGTCCTGTGCGATCCGGATCTCGGTTCCGGGAAGCGCCGGCCCCACGCTCCCGATCCGAAAATGCTCGAAGGTGTTCGCCGCCAGCACGGGCGAGCTTTCTGTCAGTCCGTAGCCCTCCAAGATGACCATCCCGGCGGCATAGAAGAATTCGTTGATGTCCGGAGCGAGCGGCGCTCCACCCGAGACGAAGAAGCGCAGCCGCCCGCCAGTCCGAGCGCGCAGCTTGCTGAACACCAGCCGATCCGCGACACGGAACTTGGTCCCGATCCACCAGTGGATGGGCTTCCTCTCCCGCTTGAGACGGCCGTACCGCTCGCCCTGCCGCTTTGCCCAGAAGAAGAGATGCTTGCGTATCGCCGGGCCCGCGAGCGCCGTGCCGAGCACGCGAGCGTAGATCTTTTCGAAGAGCCGCGGCACGCTCACCACGACCGTCGGGCGCACGACAAGCAGGTCCTGCGGCACGGTGTCCACGCCTTCGGCGTAGGCGATGCCTGCTCCGGCGTTGAGCATCAAGTAGAAACCGCCCATGCGTTCCAGCACGTGCGAGAGCGGCAGGAAGGAAAGGGCGCGGTCCTTGGGCCCCACCAGAGCGAGTCCGTCGGCGGCCAGCACGTTGGACACGAAATTGCCGTGCGTGAGCAGCACACCCTTGGGTGAGCCTGTCGTGCCTGATGTGTAGATGATGCTCGCGATGTCGTGCTTCGCCAGCGCGACGGGCGGCAGGTCACCCTGTTCCTGGAGCAGACGCTGCCCGCGCGTGATCAATTCCTCCATCGTCACAGCGCCGGGCAGAGATACCGGATCGAAGCTGACGACATGGCGCAAAAACGGCAGTCGCGCTCGCACGGCCGCGATCTTCTCGGCTTGGGCCGGGCCGGACAGCAGGATGATCTCCGGCCGGCAGTCCTCCAGGATCCAAGCGATGGCTTCCGGCATCAAAGAAGGGTAGAGGGGGATGTCGATGGCGCCCAGGCCGAGCACCGCGAGGTCCGCCAACGCCCACTCGAACCGATTCTCCGCCAGGATGGCAACCTTGTGGCCATGTCCGACGCCCAGTTCCGCCAGCGCGCGGCCCAGCGCCTTTACCTTTTCCCAGGCCGCTTGCGAGGAGATGTTCACATATCGTCCCGATGCGCTCTTGTAGGAAAAGCAGTCGCTGCGCGGGTGTTCTCTAACCACTTTCTCGAAAAGCTCGGGGATGGTCTGGATGGGCATGAGCGGCTCCATTCGTGCGGACGCGGGTCGGCGGGGCCAGGCCGGCGGGTGGCTGTTGACAACCGCTAGCATGCCGTGGAATCGTGTGTCAACTTCGTCCCTGCAAATGACCGGAGGTTTCGCCATGATGCAAGGCCTGACGCGAGTCGCGCCCCTTCGCTCACTGGCCCGCTGGGCGGTAATGCTGGGCGCGGCGGCCGCGCTTTTCGCCCTCATCCCGCAGGCGTCCCGCGCGGAGGTCGATGAGCTCGACGCCTGCGACGCCGCCTACGCCGCGCTCGATTTGGCCGGTTCGCGGGCCGCGGCGGAGTCTGTCCTCGCGCAGGGCGGAGGTGGATATGAGGCCCGTTGGCGCTTGGCGCGCGTTCTGATCGACCTGGGCAATCGCGAAACCGATAAACCGACTCGCGAGGGGCTCTACGCTGCGGCGGAACGGAACGCGCGCGCGGCGGTGGCGGCGCGGCCCGACGACACCTGGGGGCACCACTACCTGGCCGTGGCGATCGGGCGCCTCGCCCTGAGCGCCGGCGGCAAGAAGAAGATCAACATGTCCAAGGAAGTGCGCGACGAGGCGCAGCGGGCCGTGGAACTCGACCCCGAGAATGATCGCGCCCTGCACGTTCTCGGGCGCTGGAATCGGGAAATCGCCGGCCTGAGCCCGTTTTTGAAGCTCGCCGCCAAGGTTGTCTATGGCGGTGTTCCGTCGGGGGCCTCGCACGAGAAGGCCGTCGAATATTTCGAGCGCGCAATGGCCATCGCGCCGCAGCGCATCAGCCACCAACTGGAATTGGGTGTCACGTTCCTGGAACTCGATCAGCACGACCGGGCAATCCGCCTTTTCGAATCGGTTCTGGCCTTGCCGTTGAGCGAGCCCAACGATGCCGACTATCGCCTGCAGGCCGAGCGAAATCTCCAGAAGGCGCGGCAGCAGGCGGCGCAGCCGAAGAGGGACGTTTCACGCTGATGGGAAACGCTGCGGTCGGCGCGGCGCGAGGCGCGCCCGCGCCGCGCGCACCGCGGCCGCGCCTGGCAGCGGGGCTGCGGCGGCGCTTGCTTGCCTGGTACGACGAATCACGGCGAGATCTGCCTTGGCGCGGCCACCCCACGCTTTACGGCACTTGGATCGCGGAAACCATGCTCCAGCAGACGACTGTGGTCGCGGCAGCCCCGTGCTGGGAGCGTTTTCTGGCGCGTTTCCCCGACGTGCGCGCGTTGGCCGCGGCCGACGAAGCCGACGTCCTGTGCGCCTGGTCGGGCCTGGGCTACTACCGGCGCGCGCGCGATCTGCACGCGGCTGCCCGCCTGATCGTCGCGAAAGCGAACGGCAGGCTGCCGCGCACGCGAAACGCCTGGCAGGAATTGCCCGGTGTCGGGCCCTACACCGCGGGCGCCATTGCGAGCATCGCGCTGGGCGAGATCGTTCCGGCCGTGGATGCCAACGCCAGGCGCGTTTTGGTGCGCCTGCTCTGCGCCGCGCCGGAGGAGGCAAGCGCCCTGCGGGGCCGCGCGCTGGAAGCCGTGGCGGCCGCGCTGGTGGATCCCCACCGGCCGGGCGACTGGAACCAGGCGTTGATGGATCTGGCGACGGCCGTCTGCCGGCCCGGGGCGCCCGCTTGCTCGATCTGTCCCTTGAGCGGCCAATGCCGGGCGCGGGCGGCGGGGATCGCGGCCGTGGTGCCGCCTGCCGCGGCGCGCCGCGCGCCCGTGGCGGTCCGACTTTCGCTGCTCGTGCTGGAGATGGCGGGAGCGATCCTGCTCGTGCCCCCCGGCACGGCGCCGCTCGCGTCGCTGCCGGTGGCGTCTCGTTCGGTGCGCGACGATTTCAAGCCGCTTTATCGGGGACTGTTCGGACTGCCGGCGACGCCTTGGTACGCCGCCCGCGACGCGGAGATCGGGCGGGACGACGGCTTCGCGCGGCTCGCCGCGCGGGCTTGGCGCGACTGGGCGGGATTGGCGCGCGGAGCCGCCGGATCCGTCGGCGAGGCCGGGACCGTCAAGCATGCCATCACGACCTTCCGGCTGGACGTGGCGGTCACACGGCTGCAATGGCTCGACAAGGAGACGCCGGCGGTATGTCCGGCGGGATCGGTCTGGAGACGGCCCGACGGGCCGTTTCCCCCGCTGTCCAGCCTTGCGACGAAGGCGCTGCGTTGCGCGGGCGTGACGTGAGCGGCGCGCGCGCAGCGCGGCGGTCCGCGGATTGCCCGCGGGCAACGGCTCGGGTATCATCGCGCTCGAGGACGATCACCGGTGTTTCGGCGAGGTGGGCAAGGGCCCTCGCCGGGGAGGTCGCATGGACCGTTTGGCCGCGGCACCGATGAGGGCGGCTCGCCTGCGCTACGTGACGGCGGCGGCTCTCTTCGACGGGCATGACGCTTCGATCAACATCATCCGCCGCCTGCTTCAGGAGTCGGGCGCCGAAGTCATCCACCTCGGCCATAACCGCTCCGTGCCGGACGTGGTCACCGCGGCCCTCCAGGAGGATGTCGATGCGGTGGCCGTCAGCAGCTACCAGGGTGGGCACATGGAGTATTTCCGCTACCTGCGGCGGCAACTCGACGACAGGGGCCTGAACCATGTGAAGATTTTCGGGGGTGGCGGCGGCGTGATCATCCCCGCGGAGATCGAGGCTCTGCATGCCGAGGATGTGGCGCGGATCTATTCCCCGGACGACGGTCGGATCCTCGGCCTGACCGGGATGATTGCGGACATGAACGAACGCACAAGGGCGGCGGTGGCGGCCCGTCCCGCTGGACTGCCCGCGCGCGACGCGGCGCGGCCCGCGGCCGAGGACGTCTCGTTCGCCCGCGCGCTCACCTTGGCGGAGTTGGGCGAACGGCCCTCGCCGCCAGCCGACCTCACGCCGTCGCCCGGGCGCGCCGCCGTCGTCGGCCTGACCGGCACCGGGGGGGCAGGGAAGAGCTCGCTCGCGGACGAGCTCGTCCGTCGTTACCTGCGGGCCAATCCAGGGCATTGCCTCGCGCTCTTCGCGGTCGATCCGAGCAAGCGGCGCACCGGTGGCGCCCTGCTCGGCGACCGCATTCGCATGAATGCGGTCTACGATCCGCGCTGCTTCCTGCGCAGTTTCGCCACGCGCGGAGCCCGGGGCGAGTTGAGCGCGGCGGTCGGACAGGCCATCGCCTTGGCGCGCGCGTGGGGCTTCGACCTGATCATGGTCGAGACCAGCGGCATCGGTCAGGGCGATTCGGCCATCAGCGAGGTGAGCGATATCGCACTTTACGCGATGACCAGCGAATTCGGCGCCGCCACGCAGCTCGAGAAGATCGACATGATCGATTTCGCTCACGTCATCGTCGTGAACAAGTTCGAACGTCCTGGCGCCCTGGACGCCATGCGCGACGTGCGCAAGCAGTTCCGTCGCAGCCGCAACGACTTCGCCACCCCGGACGAGCAGCTGCCCGTTTTCGGCACGGTGGCCAGCCGATTCAACGACGCGGGAGTCAATGCGCTGTTCGGATACCTCGCGCGCCTGCTGACGCACGTGCGAGCGGGTCGTTCCTTGTCCGAGGCGCTGGCCGATCCCGCCCACGAGCCGCGCGCGACGCCCGAGGTCTGCGCGCTGATCCCGCGCCGTCGAGTCGGTTATCTCGGCGAGATCGCGCAAGCCGTGCGAGGCTACCACCGGCGCGCAGAGGACGACGCGCGGACCGTGCGTCGGCACCAAGCGCTCCTGGCGGCCCTGAACGAACTCGGCGCGACCGACGGGGGGGACGGTCCGGCCGCGGCCGCCCTGCGCGAGCGGATCGTCGAGACCGGAACGGCCGCGCGCGCGGCCTGGGACGAAGTGAAGGACTGGGAGGCGCTGGTCGAGCGCTACGCGCAGGAAGAGATCGTCTTCCGCGTCCGCGATCGCGAGATCCGAACCGCGACGCACGTGCGGACCCTGGCCGGCCTGAGCCTGCCCCGGGTGGCATTGCCGGCGCTGGCCGACGCCGGGGACCGCCTGCTCTTTCTGCGGCGCGAGAATCTCCCTGGAAGTTTCCCGTTCACCGCCGGCGTTTTCCCCTTCAAGCGCGCCGACGAAGAGCCGCGCCGTCAGTTCGCGGGAGAGGGCTCGCCCGCCCGCACGAACCAACGTTTTCATTATCTGAGCCGCAACGACGAGGCCAAGCGCTTGAGCACGGCCTTCGACAGTCTCACGCTCTACGGCGAGGATCCCGACGCGCGACCGGACATCTTCGGCAAGATCGGCGAAGGCGGAGTGTCGATCTGCACGCTCGACGACATGAAGACGTTGTACGCGGGATTCGACCTCTGCCATCCAAACACCAGCGTTTCGATGACGATCAACGGCCCGGCGCCGATCATCTTGGCGATGTTCTTCAACACGGCGGTCGACCAACAGGTGACGCGGCGGGAAGCCGAACTCGGCCGCCCCATCACGGATGCTGAGCGCGGCGAACTCGTGTCGATGACCCTCGCGAGTGTTCGCGGCACCGTGCAGGCCGACATCCTCAAGGAGGATCAGGCCCAGAATACCTGCATCTTCTCGACGGAGTTCGCGCTGCGCATGATGGGCGACGTGCAGGAGTACTTCAACGCGAACGGCGTAAGGAATTACTATTCCGTCTCGATCAGCGGGTACCACATCGCCGAGGCCGGAGCCAATCCGATCAGCCAGCTCGCCTTCACCTTGGCCAACGGATTCACCTACGTGGAAGCGTGGCGAGCGCGCGGCATGGACGTGGACACCTTCGCCGGCAACCTTTCCTTCTTCTTCAGCAACGGTCTGGACGCCGAGTACACCGTGATCGGTCGGGTCGCGCGCAGGATCTGGGCCATCGCGATGCGCGACGTCTACGGCGCGGACGAGCGCAGCCAGAAGCTGAAATACCACATTCAGACCTCGGGTCGTTCGCTGCACGCGCAGGAAGTCGACTTCAACGACATCCGCACGACGCTTCAGGCGTTGATGGCCATCTTCGACAACTGCAATTCACTCCACACCAACTCGTTCGACGAGGCGATCACGACGCCGAGCGAGGAGTCGGTGCGGCGCGCCATGGCGATCCAACTCATCATCGGCCGGGAGCTGGGCTGGGCCAAGTGCGAGAACCCTCTGCAGGGAGCGGCGCTCATCGATCTCCTGACGAACCTGGTGGAGGAAGCCGTCCTGACGGAATTCGACCGCCTCGACGCCCGGGGTGGCGTCTTGGGTGCAATGGAGACTCAATATCAACGGGGGCGGATCCAGGAGGAGAGCCTGCTGTACGAACACCGCAAGCACTCCGGCGAGCTGCCCATCATAGGCGTCAATACATTCGTTCGCGAGAAGCCGGCCCAGGAGACGGTGGCCCAACTCGTCCTTGCTCGCTGTTCGCAGGCGGAAAAGGAAGCTCGACTGGCGGATCTCGTCTCCTTCCGGGCCGCCCACGCCGGCGAAGCTCCCGAGGCCCTCGCCCGCCTGCGAGAGGTGGTCCTGTCGGGCGGCAACATCTTCGCCGAATTGCTCAGAACGGTGCGCTGCTGCTCGTTGGGGCAGATCACGCACGCGCTTTATGAGGTCGGTGGGCGCTATCGCCGCGCCATGTGATCGCGCCGCAGGGCCCCAATCTCCTGCCGCGCGCGAACTTGGTTACTTGACTTCACTGGGTTGGATTCGCACTTTTCCCGCTTGGAGGGAAATGGGGCTCTCGTAAGGAAGGCCGGTCCATGCTCCAGATCACGCGCCAGACGGAATACGCCATCCGAGGCCTTCAGGAACTGGCCAAGCGCGACAGCGTCAAGCCGGTTCAGCTCAAGGTCATCGCCCAGACTTGCGGCGTTTCAGAGGCCTTCCTTGCCAAAATCTTCCAGATGCTCTCCCAGCAGGACATCGTGAAGTCGCACCGGGGAGTCAAGGGCGGCTTCTCGCTCGGCCGGCCGCCCGAGGAGATCACCCTGCGCAGCGTGGTCGAGGTCTGTGAGGGCGGCATTGCCCTGAACCACTGTCTGCGCGCCATCGACGCGTGCGATCGCCAGATGGAGTGCCAGATCTCCGAGGCTTGGCGGACGGCCCAGGAGGCGCTCGTCGCGGCTCTCGATCAGACCAAGCTCTCCGATCTGCTCTAGGCGAGGCGGCCGCTGCGCGAGCCCAGCCTTCTTCTGCGCAACTGACCGCAGGCGGCGTCGATGTCCTGACCGCCGCTGGCGCGGATGAAGGTCTGCACGCCGCTCTGCAAAAGCACCTGCTGGAAGGCCAGGACGCGGTCGACACCGGGAGGTGCCAGGCCGTCGTCATCGAACCTGTTGAGCGGGATCAAATTCACCTTGAAGGGGCGTCCGGCGGCGAGGCGCGCCAACAGACGGGCCTCGGCCAGGTCGTCGTTCACGCCCGCGATGAGCACATAGCCCAGCGTCGTCTTGCGGTGGATCCGCCGCGCCCAACGTTCTCCGAAGCGCAGCAGGACCGGCAGCGGCGTGCGACCCGGGATCGGCATCAGGCGGCGTCGCAGCTCCGGCGAAGCGGCGTTGACGGATAGGGTCAGGCCGACCGACTGGGGCAGGCGCATGAGCCGTCTCAGACCCTCCCGCGGGCCGGAGGTGGAGATCGTGATTCGCCGGTGCGAGATTCCCCCGCCAGCGGCGGCCGTCAGAGTCGCGATGCTCCCGGCCAGTCCCTCCCAATTGTCCAGCGGTTCTCCCATGCCCATGAAGACGAGATTGCCAGCTCGCTGACCGCGGGTTGTCGGGGGGTCTGCCGCCAGGTCGCGCTCCAAGTGCACGACCTGCTCGAGGATCTCGCCCATGCTAAGGCCGCGCGCGAGCCCGCCCCGCGCGGTTGCGCAGAAACGGCAGGCCATCGCGCAGCCCACTTGCGACGAAAGGCAGAACGTGAAGTGTCCCTCCATGGGAATGATCACGCTTTCGATCGTCGCGCCGTCGCGCAGCTCGAACAGGTGCTTGCGCGTGCCGTCGGTGGAAATCCTTCGTTCCAACGCTTTCAGTCCCTGCAAATCGTACGCGTCCGCCAGCCGCAGGCGGAGGGCGCGGGGCAGGTCCGTCATGGTCTCCCACTGCAGGGCGCGGCTCCGATGCAGCCACGCGCTCAACTGTCGGCCCCGCCAAGCGGGTTCGCCCAGCTGGACGAGCAGTGGTGCGAGCGCCTCGGGCAGCACGTCGCGCAGCAGTGGTCTGGTGTCGAGCATCTGCAACTCCCCTGGTCGGCCGCGCGGACCAGCGGCAGGCGCCGCGCGGGCGAACTCATCTTGACGGTGGCGGGGGCTCCCTGCAAGGATGGCGTCGATGGGCGCTTTCGGGAGCCGAGTGTCGGGCCACGAGGTAAAGGATGACCTCTGCTGCCGCCAGTCTGCTGGCCCTTTCCGATCCCAACCGGTTGTTGCTCCTGCGTCTGCTGCTGGAGGAACCGCTCACCGTCGGCGAGTTGACCGACACCACGGGCCTCGGGCAGTCCCTTGTGTCGCATCACCTCGGTGTCCTGGCGCGGACGGGTTGGCTTGCCGCGCGCGCCGACGGGCGCCGCAGGGTCTACTCGCCGGCGGTGGCGGGAACGCCGCTCGCTCCGCTCGCCGCCTGGCTCAGGCGCGAGATCGCGCTGCCTGGGGGCATGCCGGAAGCGCTCGTCGCGCCGGTCGCGCGACGGCCGAGTCCCGCGCTGGAAGATTGGCTGCTCTGACCTGACGCCGCGGCGCGGCTGGAAAGGACGGGCCCGGTGCGGACCATCCTCATCGTGGACGACGAGCAGGCGATCCGCGCGACGCTCGGTCAGATCCTGACCTATGAGAAATACCGCGTTCTGCAGGCCGCCTCCGGGCCGGCCGCGCTCAAGTTGATCGGCTCCGAGCGGATCGACGCGGTCCTGCTCGACATCAAGATGCCGGGCATGGACGGCTTCGAAGTGCTCGATAACATCGGCGCCGTCGCGCCGCGTCCCGCCGTGATCATGGTTTCCGGCCATGGCGATATCGCCACGGCGGTCGAGGCTGTCCGCAAAGGCGCTTACGATTTCCTCGAGAAGCCGCTGGATCGGGACAGGCTTCTCGTCACGCTGCGCCGGTGTCTCGATCACCTGAGCGTTGTCGAGGAGCGCGAGCAACTGAAGGCGATGGGCGGTTACCGGGACCCTCTGGTCGGGGACTGCCCGCGAATCCGCGACGTGCGCGCCTTCATCGACAAGGTCGCCCCCACTGACGCAACCGTGTTGATCACGGGCGAGAATGGCACGGGCAAGGAACTCGTGGTGCGCGCGCTGCACGAGCAGAGCGCGAGGCGCGAGCGTCCGCTGATCGAAGTCAACTGCGCCGCTATTCCCAAGGAGCTGGTGGAAAGCGAACTTTTCGGCCACGAAAAGGGAGCATTCACCGGCGCGGACCGCCAACGCATCGGAAAATTCGAGCAGGCGGATGGCGGCACCCTCTTCCTCGACGAGATCGGCGACATGAGCGAGCAAGCTCAGGCCAAGGTTCTCAAGGCCGTGGAGGAGGGACGGTTTCAGCGCGTGGGCGGGACCGAGACTCTGCACGTGGACGTGCGCATCGTGGCCGCCACGAATCGAGACTTGGCCGGTCCCGATAGCGGCTTCCGCCAGGATCTCTTCTTCCGGTTGAACGTGCTGGCCGTGCATCTGCCTGCCTTGCGTGAACGCGGCGAGGATGTGCCGCTGCTGCTCGACTATTTCATGCGAACGTTGGCGGTGCCCCTGAAGACCACGCCACGAACTTTTTCTGCCGAAGCCTTGGGACTGCTGAAGGAACACGCGTGGCCCGGCAATGTGCGCGAGTTGCGCAATTTGGTGGAACGCCTGCTCATTTTGGCTCCGGGCGGCGTCATCAGGGCGGCTGACCTGCCCCAGCTGCCGGGAGGGGCGCCCAAGGCGGGCATCCAGGGCGATCTGTTGTCCTGCAATGACTTCCAGGAATTCAAGTCCCGGGCGGAAGCAGCTTTTCTGCAGGCCAAGCTCCGCGAGAACCGCTATAATGTCAGCCAGACTGCGGAACGCCTGGGCATGCAACGCAGCAATCTGTACAAGAAGATCACGCGCTACGGGTTGCGCACCCAACCCCAGGATTGACCGCGAGGCGACCGACCGCGGCCGGTTGCCTGTTTGACAGCGTCGCCGAGAGTGCGTATACTCAAAATGTTGCAAGATGCAAAATCTCTTGCGGGCCTGGGCCGTGAGGATTGGGGTGGGCGTAGCCACTGAAGTGGACGCCGAGCGGAGGAGATGAAACATGACAAGGTCGTATCGATTCCGCGCAAGTGCCCTGGCCATATCGCTTCTTGTGTTCGGGCTCGCCGCGTGCGGCTCAGGAGCCAGCGCGGCCGTGAACAGCAGCGTCAGCCATCTCGTGTCGACCGACCGGGCGAGCGATGATGTGCTGCTGGATGTCAGCGACCAGGGCGCCAAAGGCGACCCCGACGACATCATCGATGGCCTGAAGGGCAAGAATGTTGTTGAGGCTGTTGGAATGACCGTCACGGTCACTCCGGTGAGTGGACAGGATGCCTTGCTGCGTTTCGTCAAGGAATTCATGGTGCAGTTGCAGTTGCTGTTGCCTTAAGAGGTGATGCTGGGCTAGCGGATCCGCGTGGAGCCTGAGGCTCTCAGTCCACCTACTCGCCGGGGGACGCGGCAGGATGAGCGACCAAACAGGGGACTCCTTCAGGGCCGGCGCCGAATACCCGCAGAGGCAGCGCGAGCTCACTCTGGACGATTGCGACCGTCTGGAGGAGATCGGCGATCTCCACGCGCAAGCCTCGACGTATTCCTCTGCGCTCGATTATTACCGCTGTTTGCTGGACGAGACCACGATGAAACGGCTGCCGTGCGAAAGGCGCGCCGTTGTCCTGCGCAAGTGCGCCGATGCGGCCCTGAATCTGGGCGATCTGAGTCTGGCTGAGAGTCTGTTTCGGGATGCTACGCGGCACTTCTGCGGCGACGCCATGCACGCCGATGAGCGTGCTCGTCTTCTCGCCCCGCTGATGGGTCGGCGGGCCATGCTGCAGTTCCATCACGGCGCCCACGCGGAGGCGCTTCAGACGGCCAAACACGCGTTCGCGATCCTGGCGGTCACCAATGAGCACCGCGAGGTGGCAAGTCTGCAGATCACGATGGGCGCTTGCCATCACCGCCTCGGCCGGGCCGACAAGGCAGAGGAGTTCTATCTCGACGCGCTCGCCAGCTGCCGCCGCATCGGGGATGAATTGGGCGCTGCGGCCCTGCACAACAATCTGGCCGTGCTGCACAAGAACGCCTGTCGCTGGAACCGCGCCCTCGCCCTGCTCGAGAAGGCGATCTCCATCGCCGCGCGCCAGGGGGCAACGCATCTGCTGGCTGGCTTGCACCTGAACCGAGGCATCATCTTCTGCAAGACGGGGCGCTTCGAAGAGGCGCGGACCGATCTCGACAAGAGCCTCCGTTTGGCGCGCAGCCTTGGCGACCGCAATCGCCAGGCCAAGGCCTGTCTCGCCTACGGGTATCTAGAATTGAAGACGGGTCGACTGTCGAGCGCCGAGGAGCATGTCCTGGAAGGGAAAATGCTCTCCGATCAGGAAAGCCTCCTGCGCGAATCCGTCATCGCGGACGAGTACCTGGGTGACATCGTTCTCCAGCGAGGCGAGCCCGAGAAGGCCTTGTTCAATTATGGCCTCGGGCTCGAGAAGTGCAGATCCATGGGCAAGATCAGCGACCTCGAGGGTGAACTGCTGCGACGCGTGGCGGAAGCCCAGCGCCTGCAAGGCGATCTGAATGGGGCCATCGAAACGGCGCGGGCGGCCGTCGCGGTTTGCGAAAAATGCGGCGAACGGTACGAGCTTGGATTCTGCCATCTGACGCTGGGGCGCGCCTGCGCCGAGCGCGGCGATCTGAGCGTGGCCGACGCGGAATTCCGGCACGCGATAGCCCAGTTCCGCCAGCAGAATCTGCCTCGGCAGTGGGTGGAGGCGGCTCTCGCGTTTCTGGAGACTCGGCTGGTGAGCGCGGCCCAGCCCGAGTTGCTCCTGCTCAAGCGATTCCTCAATGAGGCCCAGGAGCAGGGCGACAAGGTCGTGGACGTGCGGCTTCTGTGCCGCGTCCAGCAGGGCTTGGGCGAAGTGCAGCTGCGGCTGGGGCAGTTCGACGACGCGCTGCTGACGGTCTACGAGTTGGAGCGAAACGCCGGAGGGCTGGCTGACACTGGGTTTGAACTCGCAGTGGCTGATCTGCGCGGCCGCATCGAGCGCGGGCTGCTGAACGAGATCGGCAGCAGTGAAAACCACCTGCAGGCCATTTCGGGAATCCCCGGCATTTTCAGCTGGGGCGATCGCGCCATTCCCAGAAACCTCTCCTCGGTGCTGCGGGCGGGCATGGAGCGCGTGCGCGCCGATCACGGCTTCATCGCCTTGGAATGGGATAGCGTCGCCGAAAGACCGCTGCGCATCGTGGCCAGGGAAGGGCTGTCGGAGAATCTCGCCGAGCAATTGGCCCGCTGGTACGGCGCCGGCAATTTCTCCGGCCGTTTCGAGTCGGCCGGTCCCCTTTTGTTCTCGCGTTTGGCCAGCCAAGAGCCGCTTCTGCGGGCCGTACCGGCCCTCGAGGAGCGGGCGAGCGCTTGCGTGTTCATGCCCATCGGTCTGGACGGCAAACGGTTCGGTCTGCTCTACCTGGGCAAGCAATCGCAGCCGGGGGGTGAGAATGGCTTCAGCCGCCCGTCCCTCGACTTCCTGTCCACCTACATGGGCTTCTTGGGACTTTTCCTGTTCGAGAAGGCGCGAGGCCGTTTGCCGGGAGAGACCGCGGGAGCGCGCACTCCCATCGCCGGCGTCGCGAGTTTCGAGAATATCATCACCGAGAACGATTCGATGCTGGAAGTCCTGGGCCTGATCCGCAAGGTCGCGCCCAGCGACCTGACCGTGCTTTTGCAGGGGGAAACAGGCACGGGCAAGGGTCTGCTGGCGTACTCCATTCACGCGCTCAGCCGGCGGGCGCCGAGACGCTTCTTCGCCATCAATTGCGCGGCCATCCCCGAGTCCCTGCTGGAGAGCGAACTGTTCGGGCACGTCAAGGGCAGCTTCACGGGCGCGGTGGGCGACAAGCGCGGTTTGTTGGCGGAAGCCGAGGGGGGCACGATTTTTCTCGACGAGATCGGCAAGATGTCTTTGCCGATGCAGGGCAAGCTGCTGCAATTCCTCGACACGAAAATCATCCGCGCGGTGGGCGCCAACCAGGAGCGCAGCGTGGACGTGCGCGTCGTTTGCGCGAGCAAGAACAACCTCCACGAACTGGTCGAGCGAGGGCTCTTCCTCGATGATCTCTATTACCGGCTGCTCGATTTCCCCCTCTATGTGCCGCCCTTGCGGGAGCGCCCGGACGACATTCAGCTGCTGGCTCAGCACTTCATCGAACGCTTTGCGCAGGACATGGGCGTGCCGCCTCCGGGTTACACCGTGGCCTTCATGGACGCTCTGGTCGGCCACAGTTGGCCGGGCAATGTCCGCGAGTTAGAGAAGTGCATCCGACGCGCCATCGTGCTGGCCCACGGCGAAAGCGTGCTCAAGCCCGAGCACCTGCCGCAGGGGTTGGTGGAGAGCGTCGCCAAGTCGGACGGGGGCCCCGTGACGCCCCTGCGCGAAACGATCGCCACCGTCGAATGCCGGGAGATCGCCCGCGCGCTCCAGATGGCCGGCGGCAACAAGTCCGAGGCCGCCCGCCTGCTCAAGATCAGTTATCCCAATCTCCTGAGGAAAATCCGTTTCTTCGGACTTCAGACACGCTAGACAGCGCGCGCCTCTCTCCAGCAATTTTCTGTCCGGCGCCTTCCCTGCCTATCAATAATTTTTACATGATAACTTGATGGTAAAGGCTGAGTTGCGCTTTGACAGCGTCTGGCTGTCAACGAATGTTCGACCGCGGCGGTCGCCGGCGAGAGCCACAGTCGGACACTCGATCTAAGTTATTATTTAACAATAATTTACTAAGTCCACCAAGACGCGCCGCTTGGCATGCGCGCTGCTCTGGACAACTCCGGAAGAGGCACGCAGCAGGAGGCGGCCGCTTCGCAGCGGTTCAGGCAGCTCAAGGGGATTCGAAATCGGAGAGGGGGGCTCGGATCCGCGTTCCTCGTCGCTGACCGGCTGGAAGAGGAAGTTTTCATCGTGTGGGATCCGCGAGTCGATTCTTGAGAGGTGGGGTCTCGAGAGCCGCCGACGCGGATGGAGAAAGCCAGCGGATCCGGTCCCCTCTCCGACTCGAACCTGCGGCGGCCGACCGCGCAGGGAACACTGGACGGGCAATTGTGGGAAAGAGCCGGGCTGACCTTGAACTGGCGAGATTCAAGGCCGGCCAGCCCGGGTAACCGGGCGAGGCTCTTTCCTCATTTTTGGCAGTCGCTCCCTCCGGCTTGCCCTTCTCCGCTCGCGCTGCACGCGGACCTGGGGCGTCCCCAATTGGACACGATTGAACTCGTCTGGCCACAGTCCCGAGCCAAGGGGCGGCTGATCAGGGCGGCGCCCGCCGCCGCGGACGCCGCGCGCAGGGCAAGGGGCTGGTCCTCATAACCTGCCTTTTGACTGTTCCTTGGCAAGTGGCGCAGCCGTGACGGGTCTGGGTCGGCGGCGGGCGGCAAGGCGTGTCGGCCCCGTCGGCCTTTGGCACGAAGGCTGCGATGATCTCAGCACTGCGGACAGAAGGGCCTCCAGCCTCGCCCGGGAGCGAGCCGGGCGGACGCCGATGGGGAGGAGATCATGAAGACGGGCAGAGCGTTGGGGTTCGTCGCGGCGATCGCCGTGGGCTCGCTGTGGCTGGGTGGCTGCTCCGATAACAACTGCATCGAGTGCGTGGACAACGAGCCCCCCGCCGTGCCTGCGGGCGTGTTCAGCGTCACGGGAGATGGTCGGGTCACCCTTTACTGGAACGACGTCTATCAGGACGACCTCGCCGGATACGCCGTGTATCGGGACGATGACGCCGACGGATTCTTCGATCACCTCACCGATCTGGCCTGGGACGAGAACTATGATCTTGCGACGAATCTCCATTTCTACGTCGACGAGGACGTCATCAACGGCCACGACTACGAGTATGCCGTGGCCTCCTTCGACGCCGCGGGCAACGAGAGCGAGTTGAGCTTCGAGACGGTCGTCGACACGCCGCGCCCGGAAGGTTTCAACGTTGAGCTCTTTGACATCGCGGTGGTTCCCGCGTACAGCGGCTTCGATTTCAGCGCGCACGCGCGCGTCGATGGGCGCCTTTCCTTCGCGGACATCTATGTCCACGCGGTGGATGGCGTGCTGCACGTCAGGGCCAATCGCGACGACGTGCTGCTGCAGGATTATGGCAGCGTCATGGATGACGCGGGCTTCGTGAATTTGGATGTTCTCTCATGGGCACCTTTGTACGGGTGGTCCGAGACGGGTGATGTCGAGCTCATTTTGGGCCACGCTTACGTCGTGCTCATTGGGGCGTCCGAATTGGACCGGCACTACGCGAAGTTCGCGGTGACGGCGTGCGCCGCGAGTTCAGTGATGATCGATTGGGCCTATCAAATGGTGCCCGATCTGCGCGAACTGAAGGCGGCTCCCTCCACGACCGTGGAAGGGGAGCAGGCGACGGCGCAGGTCATAAGGTTCTGAAGGTCGTGTGATCGCCGCCGGTGATCGGCGGGCGATCGCCGAGGAGGAAACGCCATGAAAAGCAGCGGCCTAGGCAAAAATCGAGGCGCAGAGGGCGGGGCCTGTCGCGAAGCGGCACGCGCGGTCTTGCTTCGCGCCGCGATTTTCGGAGCCCTTCTCGGTTGCTCGGCCGGACTGGCGGCCGGGGCTTTCGCGCAGCCGGAAGCGTTGGAGGTCCGAGGAGACGAGAACTGGAGTTACGAGAACCAGAAGTTGCGGGTGAATGTCTGGCACGGACGCGAAGAGAACGACGTCTACCGGCGCGGCGACCCGATCACGATCTCCTTTGAAACGAACCAAGACGCCTACGCGGTGGTCTATCGCATCGATGCCGGAGGCGAGGTCACGATCCTCTGGCCGCGCAGCCGTTACGATGACGGGTTCGTGTTCGGGAGACACGCCTACACCGTGCCGGGGGCGGGCGCGGCTCGCTTGCGCGCGGGCCCCGACGAGGGCGTGGAGTACGTCGAGGCCATCGTGTCGATGTACCCGTTCGATCTGCGCGACCTGGAGGTGGATTTCATCCACGAGGCCAACGAGGACCCGTATCGATTCGTGGTGGCCGGGGATCCTTTCCTGGCCATGAACGAGGTCAATTTTGCCGTCACGCGGCTGGAGAATGCCGAGGACTATGTCATAACGAACTATGCCAGCTACTACGTGGGGCGCCGCGTCGATCATCCGCGTTACATGTGCGCTCAGTGCCATACCGGGAGCGCGGTCTATGATCCTTACGCCGACACCTGCGTCATATCGATTCATTACGACTACGGCTGGTACAACAGCTGGTACGTGCGCTTCGGTTGGTACCCCGTCTACTACTACCCGGCCTACTATTACGTGGATCCGTGGAGCTGGAGCCCCTGGGTGAACTACTGGTACACGCCGTGGTACAGCTGGCCGGCCGCGTCCGTGTACAGCTGGCCGTACGATTACTACGTGTGGCGGTGGTCTCCCTACTGGGAGGGGGATGCCTGGACGCGCTGGAAGGACGGCGATAGGCGATACGTCCCGCTGGACAAGCAGCGCTTCTTGGTGGACGCGAAGGCGCGCGACGCGCGGCTGGAGAGTGTCACGTCCTCGATCAAGACAACGCGCCCGTCGCGAGATGTCGATCGGGCCTTGACGAGCCGCACGAAGCTTGCCCGCGACGTCGGCACGGCCGCTGAGGGCAAAGGGACGCGCGGGCGCGGCGGTTACGCGAATGTCGAACGAGAACGCCGTCAGCCCGCGGAGTTCCGCGACGCCCCTACGGCGAGGGAGTCCACGGCAGGCGTGCGCATTGGCGACAGGACGCGGACGCAGAGCGGGCGCGTGTTGGGCGGCCGCCAGCGAGAAACGGCGGACGCCCTCACGCCCAATCGCCTGGGTGACGGGAACGCGCGTTCCGCGCGTCAGAGCAGGGAAGGCGAAGAGCGCAGCGATCGCAGCAGCTCGATCCGTCGGAGCGTTCGCGCGCGTTCTGAGGGCGACAACGGGACGCTGCGCTCCGACGGGCGTGAAGAGGTGGAGAAGCGTGGCATCCGCCCGGTGGAGCCCCGCAAGCCAGGGACGAGAATCTGGTCCGGCGGTCGCAGCGGTGCGGTCACGGAGAGTCGACTCAGGACGAGCCCGTCGCGGCCGGCGTCTCCGGCTGATCGACCAAACGCAGGACAGAACGAGCGCGCCCGCGATTTCAGGCAGCGGCACGAACCGGCGCGAGGCGAGACGCCCTCCCGCGAGCAGCCGCAGGTGCGGCCCGAGGCGTCGGGAAAGGGTGGAGAGCGAGCCTCATCGCCCGCGCGACCGAGCAGCCCGCCCGCCAGTCGGTCTTCAGGGAGCGATTCGCGCGGCAAGAAATCGCCGGCAGAAGGCCAGAGTCGGGACGACCGTCGTTAGGAGTGGCATCGATTCATCGCTGACCCATCGTTTCCCCCCACGCCGGGCGGGGGCGGCGGGACCGATCCTTGAAGAGGTTGGCAGCCGAGGGGAACGGGAACCAAATCCGCCGCCCGGCGGCGGTCAGCGGTGCCGGAAGTGGCCGGAGTGAAGTTGTTGCCGATCAGGGGCGGCAATACCGGATCTCCGGCCCTTCCGGGCAAACAGGTGGGCCGAACCCGCGTTGACGGGACTTCCGAGGCGTCCCTATAATGCATCCCTTCGCGCCGGCCTCCGGCCGGTCAACCTCACGCAGCCCGGAGTTCTCGTGCCCATGGCGTCCCTGACCAGCGCGTCGGTTCTTCGCGCGCCACCACGTGGCCTCCCCGCCGCGAGCGCATTGGGAGTTTTGACGGCTTTGCTGCTCCTGGGGCCTATCGATACCAGGGGTGCTCTGCCGTTGGTCGAGTCGGCGGAGGCGATGCCGTCGTTGCCCGAGCCAGCACGGGGCGCTCTGCGCGCGAAGACGGCCCACTTGTCCGCCGACGGTTCGCCGGCACTGCGGCAGGCCAGACTGGCGGGCGTGGGCGCGCCCGACACGCTCCGAGCGGTGGCCTTGCTTTGCGATTTTTCAGACAGCCTCCTCTATGGGAGGCACGGTCTGGTCCCTGGTGAATTCCCCCCCCCTCGCCAGAGCGATTTCTACTATGCCGCGCACGATTCCTTGTATTTCGCGCACGTCATGGCGGATGTCGCGGCGTATTACACGGCCGTCAGCGGGGGCCGTTTCGTCTTCGAGTGCAAAGTGATCGCCGACGTAACGAATCTCCCCCGGCCAATGGGTTGGTACGGAAACCCTCAGGATGAGGATGAACGCCCGGTTCTGCTCGCCCGCGACGTCGTGCTGGCCAGCGACGCGAGCGTCGATTTCTCGCTGTACGACACGGTCGTGCTCATTCACGCCGGCGCGGGAGAGGAGACCGACATCCTGAACAACTCCCCCGAACAGATCTACAGCACGTATCTGAGCCCAGAAGATTTCGCGCTGGCGTTCGAGGACAGCGTGATCGCTCAGCCTTTCCTCATCACCGACGACATCGGTCCAGGCGGGGAGCAGGTTGTCGTGGAGCACGTTCTGGTGCTGCCGGAAACGGAATTCCAGGATCCCTACGGCAGCTTCGCGGGCTATTTCGGATCGCTGGGGGTCTACTGCTTCGAGGTGGGTTTGCGGCTGGGCATGCTGTCTTTGAGCGATTTCACGCCGGCGGGCAGTCCGGACAGCCAGGGCGTCGGGGAATTCGACCTCATGGGGTACGGGCTGTTCGTGGCGGCTGGCTTCATCCCTTGCCATCCTTCGGCGTTCAACAAGCTGCTGATGGGGTGGGCAGAGCCTTACCGCATCGAGCCGGGAGCCATGGCCACCTACCGTCTCGACCCTATCGAGACGGCCGAGGGCGATTCGGCGCTGGCGCAGGTCGAAATAGGCGGGCGCGAGTATTGGCTGCTGGAATACCGGCTCCAGGACCCGGACGGCAACCGCATCTTTTCGTTCGCGGGAGATTTGAACGGCAACAACATTCCGGATTTCTACGATGCCGACTCCATCTACGGCGACGGCACGCCGACGAGTTTCTTCGACCCCGCCAGCGATCTGCGCGAGTGGCTGGTCGGAGCCGAGTGGGATTTCTTCATGAGCGAGAATGCGGCGCGCCTGCCTGGCGTGAAGGGAGCGGGCAGCGGCGTGTACGTCTGGCATGTCGACGAGGGTGTCGTGCAAGACGTCATAGACGCCGGATCCAATCTCTTCAACGCCGATCCTGGGCGCAAATCGGTTGATCTCGAAGAGGCGGACGGCATTCAGGATCTGGATTCAAGGCAGCCACGGGATGACATTTCCGCGGCGGTTCTGCTGGGGGGGGACCACGACAGTTTTCGCGCCGAGGGCAACGACACGTTCGGTTCCGACACGCGCCCCGACACGCGCTCGACGGGCGGCGCGTGGACCGGCGTCGTGATCGATCGCTTTTCCTCCGTGGTCCTCGATTCAAGCGTGACCGTCGAGACGTATCCCGTCGCCGTGATCGACTACGCTGACAGCATGCGCTTTCGCTGCCGGCGCGACGAGGCCCCGGCGGGGGGCCCGCGCTTCGCGGCCACGCGGCAGCTGGGCGGAGTCGATTTGAGAGGCTCGCATCTGTTGGCCGTCGACCTCGACGCCGAGCCGGACGGGCGTCTGGAAACCGTGGCGATCGGCTCGCGCGGGGAGGTTTTCGCCTTCGAACCGGACTTGGCGGAGCATTGCGATGGCGATGGCGATCCGCAAACGATCGGCGTCCTCGCCCTCGGCACGGACGCCGAGGGCGCTCCCGCGCGTTGGACGGGGCCTGCGGCTGCAGGTTTCCTGGCGGGCGCGCCGGGCGGTCCGCACATCGTGACCACCGCGGCGGGCGGTGTGTATGCGTTTCGGGGTGCCGACGGCGCCGAGGTGGCGGACGGCGATGGCGATGCCGAGAGCCGGGGCTTGCTGGCGCCGCTGGTCGCCTGTTCTCTGCCGCCGGTCCTCGTCCCACTGGATGACGCGGCTGTTGGCTACGCACCGGCCGGCGAAGTCGTCGTCGCTGTCGTCGAGAGTGTCGGCGCCGGTACCCGACTGCGCCTGATCGATGGCGCCGGGGCGGACTGGGCGCCTCCGTTGGAACTGGGTCGCTTTGTCGCGGCCTCGGCGCCCACGCCGACCGAGTCGGACGGACTGGCGCTGGCGGGCGTGGACACGGCGACGGGGCTGGTCGAACTCAGGCTGGTCGACTGGAGAGCGGCGCCCGGTCCCCGCCTCGTGGCCAGCTTCGCCTTGACGGTCAGGCCCGGACCTTGGCCGATCGTGTCGTGCCGGGTCGGCAATCTGAGGGGCGCCATCGTGTCCGGGCGCGAGGGGGAGGCCGAGACGATCTGGTGGGAGAGCGCTGGCGCTGGCTTGTCGCGTCGGGACATCTGGCCGGGCGACACGCCCGTGACCGGTCCGCTCTCCGCGCGACTGGCCTTCGCCGGCGACGGCAGGTTCAGCGCCGCCACGCTGGCGGGGATTCCGCTGTCCGGCTGGCCGGTGCGGCCGCGGCCGGACATCGAGTCGGTCGAGGCCGACTGTGCTCCTTGCCCGCTGGAAGTGTGGTCGGGGGATCAGCGCGGCATCTTGTTCCACAGCAGGGACGGACGGCTCTATCTCTACGGGGAAGAGGGGCGGGTTCGGTCTGGATGGCCGGTCGCCGGACCGTCCGCCCCGGCCGGCACGCCGGTCCTTGCGGACCTCGACGGCGACGGGCAACTCGATCTCGCCGCCGTCGGTTTTTTCTCCCGCATCCGCGGACGCGAGGCGGACGGGGGCGATCTGGTCACGGAGCCGGTGTCCCGGGTCACGATCCTGTCCAATCTCGGCGTGGACGACGGGTCTGGAGTCGCCCAAGACATGTGGCGGGGCAACGCCTGGCGGTGGCCGCCGGTCCTGAGCGGTTCCTCTCCTGCCGACGCGCAGGCGCTCCTGGTCGCCGGCAGCCACTTGACCTACCCATCGCCGCTGCGCTCTGGCGCGCTGCACGTCAGGGCTGAATTCCAGAGCGCTTGCACGGTGCGCGCCTATCTCCACACTCTTGAGGGCGAGGCGGTGATCGGCTCCGAAGCGGTCGTGGTCCCGAGCGCCGGGCCTCATGAAGTTCTGTTGGACGCGGGAGACTTGGCGAGCGGCATGTATCTGTGCCGGCTCGTGGCGCAGCGAGAGGGGTCCGCGCCCGAAACCAGCGTGGTCGCCGTGGCCGTGGCGCGCTGAGAAGGACGTGGCGGGCGGGCCCCGGGCTTCTGTATCATAGGCAAGGCCGCCGGGCGGGCGGCGCTGCCGAAGGGGTTGTTCATGGCGCTGGCGAGCAGATTTCCGATGGGCGTGGTGGCGTGCGCGTTGCTGTGGGGCGTGCTGGGCGCCGGCGAGGCTTGCGCCGGGCAGCCGGGCGACGCCGGGCTCTTGTCTTTGAGGCTCCCCTTCGGAACGCGCGAAAGCGCCATGGGCGGCGCCGGCGTGGCCGCGCCAGCGGGGGCGGCGGCGGTCTGGTGGAATCCGGCGTATCTGGCGCTGGCGGGAGGGGGCACCGATCTGCTCCTGCAGCATCAGCGGCTTTACGGACTGTTCAGCAAGGAATCGGCGGCGCTGGCCCACCATGCCGCGGGCGGTGTGCTGGGCTTCCAGTTCGGCGGCTTCTACGCGGACGAGATCGAGCGCTACGGTGAGGAACCGGTCGGCGTGCCGGAGGGCACGTTCGAGCCGTACGACGTGGCGGTGGGCATTTCCTACGCCAGGGTCGTGGCCGACCGCGTGGCGTTGGGAGCCACGGCCAAGGTTCTCTACCAGAAGATCGACTTTTTCAGCGACACGGGTTTCGCGGTCGATCTGTTCATCAGCCACCGCGCCGTGATCGAGGGGCTGGTGCTGGGCGCGTCGGTCGTCAATGTGGGGGGGCAGATGAACCTGGACGCCGAGCCGTTCGATCTGCCGACCGCCGTTCGTCTGGGCGCGGCCTACGATCCGCCGCACGCCCTGTTTGCCCGCCGGCTCACGCTCGCGGGGGACGTCTTCATGCCCAACGATGGCAACGCCAAGGCCCACGTCGGCGCCGAGTACCGGCTCATTCCCGAGGTCGCGCTGCGCGCCGGCACGCGGCTCAATTACGAGAACCAGGGACTCACGGCCGGACTGGGTTTGCGCAAGGGCGTGCTGGAAGTGGGATACGCGTTCGAGGAGTCAAAGGTCGAAGGTTTCGAGAGCTTCCACAAGTTCTCGATCGAATTGCATTATTGACCGGCTGACGATCCTCTTGCGCCAGCCCTCACCCGGCGCTCTGGCTGCGCGACAGATCGGGGAGCGGGTCGCGCGCAAAGTCGCGCAGAGCGAATTCCCTGCCCACCAGGACGCCATAGCCCTCGCTGTCGAGCCAGCCGTCGAGGCAGGCGAGACGGCGAGGGCCGTGCTCCGCCATGAACGCATGGTGGACGTGGCCGATGACGAGCAGATCCCAAGGTTCATCGCCCGCCGCGGCCAACTTGAGCGCCGCGCGCTGCCGGATCAGCGCGATCTCGTCGCGTGGGGCCTTGCGACTGGTCCCGCTGAGCCAGGTTGCGAAAGCGTAGAGTGCTTCCGGGTGCAGCGATTTGGCGAGCATCGCCGCGGCGCGCAGCCGCACCAGCGAGCGGAATGAATGGTAGAACAGGCCGCGGGCCAGGAAGCCGTCGCCGTGATCTAGCCTGACCCTCAGGCCCCCGAGTTCGAGGGTCGTCGCCGAACCGTCGCCCAGGCACCCGTAGCGCTCGCGCAGGTAATTCGCCGCCCAGATGTCGTGGTTCCCGCCGACGAAGTGGAGGCGGGTCCCGGCGTCGCGCAAGCGATCCAGCCCCTGGAGCAGCGCCTCGTAGCCTTTGAGCCGGAAGTGGGGCAGGTCGAACCAGAAATCGAAGATGTCGCCGAGCAGGACGAGATGATCGGCTCTTCGTGCGAAATCCAGGAACGCCAGGAACCTCGCCACGCGCCGCTGCTCCGCCGGGGATGGCTTGAGGCAGAAGTGGCTGTCGGCGACGAACAGGGCGGTTGTCGCGGCGAAGTTGCTCATGGGATGATCTTTGTATACAAATGAGTCAGTCGGGGCAACGCCTGAATGCAGCGGGTCCGCGGGGAGGGGTCATGTCGCTCTGGGATCAGGTCAAGCTCAACATGACGGAATGGTATGCCGTGGCGGCCGACAAGACCGGGGAGATGGCGCGCGTCGGGGTGCGGAAGTACGACCAATTCGCGCTTTCGCGCCAGATCGAGCGCTCCTTTCAGGAACTCGGCTCGCGCGTGTACGAACTGCTCGGGGCGGGCAGGGCCGACGTGGCCGCCGATGGCCGGACGCGCGAGCTGTGCGTGCGCATCCGTGGGCTGGAGGAGCAACTCGCGGCCAAGGAACAGGAGATACAGGTCATTCGCGAGACGGCCAAATCGAAGAGCCGGGCCAGTGCCGGCGTGGCCGGGGGCGTGCCGGTGCCGGCAAGCGCCGAAGGCGGCCCCGAGGCGGTTCCGGAGGCGGCACGGCAGGGTGAGATCGAGGAGGCGGCCGCGGGCCTGAGCCTGGACGAAGGCGAGATTGAAGCCTCGATCGACCCGACGCCGCGCGCGTCCGACCTGGCGGACGAGGCATGGGACGAAGAGATGGCCGTCTGGCACCAGCCGTTGGACCTGGGCGAGGACGCGGCGGACGAGCCGGATAGGCCCTCTCCCGAAAGGGATTGACGGCCTGGGGTGTTTCTGGTAAGTTCATGATGTTCCCTGCTGCGGGGCGGCTCGCCACCGCCCTCATCGAAGCGATCCCCTCTTGCTAAGACCGACTAGGCCTGAGCGCGGTTGTCCGTCTGTCGTCGGCTCTCATGTGCCGGCAGGATCGGCGGCGCAGCCGGGGGATGATCCCGATGGCGGCAGGGCGTTCCCTAAGACACTGCGGACGGGGCAGAGGCCCAGTGGTCTCGCCTCGCCGCCGGTTTCCGCGCTTCGCACCGTCGCTCCTGACGGCGATGGCGGCATTGTGCGCGGGCTCGCCGAGCGCCGCTCAGCCTGGGGCGCATTCCCCCTTTGCCGCGGTGGCCAGCCGCGTGGGGCCTTCGGTCGTCAGCATCGTCACCGACCGTTCCGTCACGGGCGGCATGGTGGACGACACGCCGTTGCGCGAGCTGTTCCGGCGATTCTTTCCGCAGGGCGATGACGGAACAGGACCGCGTCTGGGCCGCACGGGCAGCGGCTCCGGGTTCGTGGTCAGCCCCGAGGGGCTCATCCTCACCAACGCTCACGTGGTCGCCAACGCCGATGCCGTGCGTGTCCGTCTCGCCGGCGAGCGCCGCGAGCGTCCGGCGCGCCTCGTTGGCAGCGATCCCAACACCGATCTCGCGCTCTTGCAGGTCGAAGCCGGTCAGGCGCTCACGCCCGTGGAGTTCGGTGACTCGGACGCCATCCTGATCGGCGACTGGGCCGTCGCGGTGGGCAATCCCTTCGGGAATCTCGAGGGGAGCGTGACGGTCGGCGTGATCAGCGCCAAGGGCCGCAGCGATCTGGTCATCGACGGCGGCACGCCAAGGTACCAGGACTTCATTCAGACCGATGCGTCCATCAATTTCGGCAACAGCGGGGGGCCGCTGTGCGATCTGGAGGGGCGCGTCATCGGCGTCACCACCGCGATCAACGCCGGCGGCCAGGGCATCGGTTTCGCGATACCGAGCAATTTTGCGCGGCGCATCTACATGCAGTTGCGAGACCACGGGCGGGTCGTGCGGGCGTGGATAGGAATCGTCACGACGGAGAGCGATCCGCAGCGGACGCAGGAGCCGGCGCTGGCGGAGACAGATCGCGGGGGAGCGCGCGTGACCGGCATCCAACCGGACTCGCCGGCGGCGCGGGCGGGCCTGGCGGTCGGGGACGTCATCGACGAGTTCGCCGGTCAGCCGGTCGAGGACGAGCACGATTTGTTCCTGCGGGTCGCCGAGGCTCCGGTGGGCATGGAAACGAGCTGCACGATCAGGCGCGACGGCGAGTCGCGGCGCCTGAGAATCACGCCGGTCGAATTGCCGGCGACGGCCGCCCACGGCCCTGGCGCGGCTGGACAGTGGCTGGGCCTCGAGGTGGCGGACGCGCGCGATCCCTCCCCGCAAGTGGAGCAGTTGAGAGAGGCGCTGGGCGTGATCCCAGGGCAGGGCGTGATCGTCGTGCGGCTGGATGCCGCCGGGGACGCGGCGCGCGCCGGCATCCATCCGGGCGATGTCATCGTCGCCATCGACGGCCAATCCATCGGCGGGTTGAAGGACTACCAACTGGCGCGCGATCGTGCCGCGCGTCGCCATGAGCCGATGGAATTTGAGGTCCGCACGGGCGGCGTGGAGCGGCTCGTGCGGGTGATCCCCTCTGCCGCGGGCGCGGAGCAGTGATACGAGGATTTCGACGACAGCCGGTGGAGACCCCAGTGCGAGGAGCCTGGAGCATGAAACGCCGACGGATATTGCCCCCGACGCACGAAAAGAGCCTTGAGGTCTACTTCAAGGAGATCAACCGCTACCCGCTCCTCACGCGGGAGCAGGAGGTCGCTCTGGCGTCGCGCCTCCACGGTGGCGATGTCGAGGCCCTGCAAGCGCTGGTCAACGCCAACCTGCGCTTTGTCGTGTCGGTGGCCAAGCGCTATTGCGGGCAGGGACTCGCCCTGGCGGATCTGATCAACGAGGGGAACATCGGGTTGGTGAAGGCCGCGCACCGCTTCGACGAAAAGCGCGGCTATAAATTCATCTCTTACGCGGTCTGGTGGATCCGTCAAGCGATCCTACAGGCCTTGCTGGACCAGGCGCGTCTGGTGCGTCTGCCCCAGAACCAGACGGCTCTGCTCATGAAGATCAATCGCGCCCGGCACGTGCTCCAGGGCGGCAATGTCCGGCCGCCCGATCCGCAGCAGATCGCCGCTTACATTGGACGGGCCGTGGAAGAAGTGCGCAACGCCCTGAACAACTGCGGCCAGGAATTGACCCTCGACGATGCCGGCAGCCACGACGACGAACGGTCGCTCGCCGAATCTCTGATCGACGAGACGCAGCCGGCCCCTGACCTGGCCTTGCTTGAGCACGGGCTCCAAGAGGACGTGCGTCGCAGCTTGGCGGTCTTGAGCGACCGGGAGAAGGAGGTCGTGATTCTCTATTTCGGCTTGGGCCACGAGGAGGCTTTGACTCTGGAGCAGATCGGGCTCCGCCTGCGCTTGACCCGGGAGCGGATTCGCCAGATCAAGGAAAAGGCGCTGGCCAAGATGCGGGGAACCGTGGGACGGGAGCTGCTGACCGACTACTACTGAGGGGCGAGCGCCGGCTTTGCACTTCAGGGTTGACAGGAATCTGTCGACATGTAGGTTAGTCCCGCCCTGAAGGTGGCCTTCAAGCCCATGATCCGGGACCGCAATCCCCGCGGCCCGCCGGAGGTTCATGCTTCGCAAGCCTTATGACACCTTCCTCTATCTCCTCGATGATCCTCGGCTGAGTCGGCGGCTGCGCCTGCGGCGCGGCATGATCCTGGCGGCTGGTCTGGCCGCCGGGGCGCTGCTGGCCATGGCGATCTGTTTCCTGAGCGGCGTCGGGCGTTCCGAGCGCGTGGACGCCGGGGCGTCCGGGGGGGACGTGAACGACGGCCTGAGCCAGCAGGTCGCGCGGCTGGAGCAGAAGATCGCGCTCTTGCAGGCCGATCTGGCGGCTGCCTGGGATCTGCAAGCCACCGTGGCCGCCACGGTGGGGCTCGATACCCTGGATGCGGTCGTGCGCGAGGCGGGCGTCGGGGGGCGCGAGCCCCTGATCGCCCTGCCGACCGGAGCCGATCCCGCAACCGACCGCGTCGCCACGCTCGATTGCACGCTGGACCAACTGCTGCGCCAGGCCAGGCTGCAGCGGCAGGGGTATCAGGCCATTCTCGACACGCTGCAGGAGCGCGTCGCTCTGCAGAAGGTGCTGCCTACGATCCGGCCCGTCGGCCGGGGTTGGCTGACCTCGACTTTCGGCGTGAGGATGGATCCTTTCACGGGTCAGCCGGCCTTTCACGAAGGTGTGGACATTTCGGTTCCCGCGGGCACGCCGGTGGTGTCCACCGCGGACGGCCTAGTGCGGGACGTTGTCTTTGAGCGCGGGTTCGGGCACATGGTCATCGTCCAGCACGACGGGCGGACGGTCACCAGGTACGCGCATCTGTCTAAGCCGCTGGTGGCGCGCGGGCAGGCGGTCCGGCGCGGCGACGTGATCGCCCTGTCGGGTCGCAGCGGCCGGGCTACCTCCCCGCACCTGCACTACGAAGTGCTGGTCAACGGGCGCCCGGTCAATCCCATGTCCTATATTTTCGACGAGTTCGCCCGCCGTCGTTGATCGGGGCGGCCCCCGTTTCCGATTCCACCGGCGGGTCCCTCATGGTATGGTCCTCGCGCCTTCCCCTGGCGGGTAGGGAAGAGGAGCGTCAATCTGGCATGAGGCCTTGCGTGGGGCGCGAACCGGCCAGAGCGGGCGGCGTGGCTGCTCGTCTGCGGGCGGTTGGGGCCGGCTTCGGGTTGCTGGCGTTGCTGCCGGTGGCCGCCCCGTGCGCCACGGTCGTGCGGCAGGTCCGGCACTGGACCGCGCCCGATCACACGCGCATCGTGCTGGATCTGAGCGACCTGGCTGCCTACGAGGTGCGGCAGGTCGCGGCGCCGCCCCGGATCGCCATCAACGTCACGGGTGCCCGCTTCGCCACCACGGCGGAGCGGGCGGTCGGTGACGGCCTGGTCCGGCGAATCCGATGCAATGCGCTGGTCGGGCGCGCGCAAGTGGTGCTCGATCTGGACCTGACCGGGCGGTTTCGCCATTTCCGACTGCCCGCCGAGGACGGACACCCCCCACGGATCGTCGTGGACGTGTTCCGGGACGAGCCGGGCGCGACTCGGCAAAGGGCCGACGAGGCAAAGACCGGCGGTGGGGATGTCCAGAGTTCCCCGGTCGCCGGCGTCGACGGGACGTCCCCCGCGGCGGCCGATCAGCTGGCGCCGGCCGCCGAAAGCGCGGCCCCGTCGTCGTCTGCGGCCCCGTTCACGGTGGTCATCGACGCCGGGCACGGCGGCATGGACCCTGGCGCGATGCGCGCGGGGCTGCGGGAAAAGGATTTCACCCTGGCCGTGGCGCTGGAGCTGGCTCGCCGCATCGAGGCGCAGCCGGGCTGGCGCGCGGTGCTGACGCGGCGGGGCGATTACTTCGTCAGTCTGGCCGAACGCGTGCGGATCGCCCGCCGCGAGAAAGGCGATGTCTTCATCTCGCTGCACTTGAACACGCACCCGCGGCGCGCGACGGCGGGAATGGAAGTCTATTTCCTTTCGCTCCAGGGCGCGACCGACCGCGAAGCCCAGGAACTGGCGGACAAGGAGAATGCGGCCGACCTGGTGGGTCTGGCGCCCGACGATGCCCAGGATGACTCCGTGCTCTCTATTCTCATGGACTTGCGCATGGCCAGGGTGCTGGATCAGTCCAGCCAGCTCGCCGAGGCGATTCTGGGCGCGACGCGACGTTGCGACTTCCTGGGCGCGCGACGCGTGAAGCAGGCCCGGTTCCAGGTGCTGCGCTCGCTGGCCATGCCTTCCGCACTCGTGGAACTGGCGTACCTGTCGAACGAGGGCGATCGGGCCCTACTCGAATCGGGAACCGGCACGGTTCGCCTGGCGCGACTGCTGGTCGACGGCTTGGCCGCCTACCGCGGCCAGCCGGGGCCGCGACTGGTCGCGGCGGCCGGGACGGTGACGGCGGAAGGCGGCGTGGACACTCCCTGGGGTCGCCGCTACCGTGTCCGGCGCGGCGACACGCTCTGGCAATTGGCTCGGGAACACGGCACCACCATCGCGGAGATCTGCGCGCGCAACCGTCTGGGCACGCCGGAAATCCGCGTCGGTCAGCGCTTGCGCCTGCCTGGGAACGAGTGAACGGATGAATCGTCTCGGCCTCAAGCTGTTCTGCCTCTTCGTCGCGCTGTTGTTCTGGCTCCAGGTCGCGGCCACGACGACGATCGACCAGACGGTCGCGCTGCCGCTCGTGGTGACCGGGCTGCGCGAGGGGGTCACAGTGGCCGGATCGCGCTTGCCGGCGCGTGTGCCGGTCCGGCTGCGGGGCAGCAAGCTGCGCCTGATCCAGCACCGATGGTTCGGGCGCGAGGCGGGCCGAGTGGTGCTGGATCTGGCGAACGCCGCGGTCGGCTCGCTGGAGCAGCGCGAGTTGAGTGCCGAGGACGTGCGCACGGACATGATCGTGGTCGGGCTGGCCGCACCCGTGAGGGTGCCGTTGCAGGTGAGCCGTCTGGCCACGCGGCGCCTGCCGGTGCGGGTGGCCACGGCGGGCGAGTTGCCGGCGGACCGCGCCTTGGCCGGTGCCGCCAGGGCGATCCCGACCGAGGTCGTGGCGAGCGGGCCCGAGGAACTGTTGAGAAGGCAGACGTGGGCCGAGACGGAGCCGATCGATCTCTCGCGGCTGCGCGGCAGCACGGCGTTGGAGCGGCGGCTCGTGTCCTGGTCGGCCGACGTGCATCTTGATCCGGAGGCGGTACAGGTTGAAGTGGCGGTCGCGGCCAGGGAACGGCGCACCTTCGCCAATCTGCCGGTCTTGGCGCTCACCGACAGCGGTCAGCCGGTCGCGGGGGTCTTTCCACCCGTGGCGACCCTCGTCGTGAGCGGGCCGGCGGATTCGCTGCGTCACCTGACCGCCGCGCGGCTCGCCGTCACCGTCTCCTCGACCGGACTGCGGCCGGGGACGCATCACATCCGAGGACAGGCGGTGCTGCCCGAATGCTGCCGGGTCGAGGCGCTATCGCCCGAGCAGTTCGTCGTGCGGCTGGGCGAGACGGAGGACGAGGAAGAGGGCCGGGCGCGATGACGCTCGCGGCGCGGCAGCCCGGCGCGTCGAGACCGAGGCCCGGGTTCTCCTGGACCGCCGCGGCCGCGCTGATCTTGGCGGGCCTGACCCTTTCGGCCTTGTTTTGGCCCGCGCACCGCGGGGAGCCGGCCGACGGGCTGTTGCTGGTCGTGGATCCCGTGGTGCACGTGCGAGGCGAGGCGATCTACCGCGCGCTCGCCGACTACCTGGGTGCCGGGCTGGCAAGGCCCATGCGGGTGCTGGTCGCGCCGGAACTGGCCGCCGTCCCGCCGGAGGCCTGGCCCGCCGTCGGATTGGTCCTGTGCCCGGATCGCGTGGCCCTGGGTCTGCCGCCCGCCGCCTTCGCGGCGTTGGCGGCGGCGCGCCGGCAAGCTCCCGACAATCTGCGCCCGCGAGCGGTGCTGGTCTATCGGCGGGAGGCGGGCGGGGCGGGGCAACCCTGGCTCTCGGCGCCGGGACGCACCATCCTGGGCGACACGCTTTCCTTGACCGGTTGCGGGCCGGTCTGCCGAGACCGCTGCTCCATCCGGCGTGCCGATGGATCGGCCGCCCTGAGTTGGGGAGCGGATCCATATGATCATGGGGCCGTGCTGGAGGCGCTGCGCAGCGGGTGCTTCGACTATGCGCTGGTGCGAGAGTGGACGGCTCGGCGCTTCCGGGAGGCAGGCTTGCTGGATGCCAGCGTCTGGGCCGAGGAGCCGCTGAGCGCTGCCCTGCCTGACGTCGTGGTCATGGTCTCGCGGCAATGGGCGGTCGCGGACCGCGTGCGGGCGGGGGAGCTCCTGCTGGCGTTGGGCCGGCAGCGGGAGGGAGGCGCCCTGGTCCGCGAGCTGCAAGCGCTGCGGTCGCTGGCGCGAATCGACGTGGACGGGTTCAATCTGCTGCTGGAATCCGATTTTGACCTCGTGCGCCGGCAGTACGGTCCCTGTCGGCCGACGGGCAGGCGCTGACCGGCGCGCCCCGCTGGGCGAGGCCGGGCAGGGCGACCGCGACCGCAACGGACGGTCTCGGTCGGCATCCGGAACGGAAGCGAACATGAATTATCGGTATCGCCGCCTCAAGGGGACGCGGGACGTGCTGTTCGAGGAGGTCGAACAGTGGCACTGGTGCGAGGATCGCTGGCGCGAGGTGCTCGAGCGTTTCGGGTTCGGCGAGATCAGGACGCCGATCATGGAGCCGACCGAGCTGTTCGTCCGCTCGGTGGGCGCGGGAACCGACATCGTCGACAAGGAGATGTACACTTTTCTGACCAAGGGCGATGAGAGCGTGACGCTGCGGCCCGAGGCCACCGCTTCGGTGGTGCGGGCGTATCTCGAGAACGGCCTGGCACGCCAACCCGGCACCTTGAAGTTCTACTACATCGGGCCCATGTTCCGGCACGATCGGCCCCAGGCGGGGCGATTGCGCCAGTTCCACCAGGTGGGCGTGGAAGCGATCGGTTCGGCCAGTCCCGTGCTCGACGCCGAGGTGATCCGCACCGCCATCGCCTTGTTCGAAGCCGTGGACGCGGAGGGCTTGACGGTCCTGCTCAACAACACGGGCTGTCCGGTCTGCCGGCCGGCCTACCTGGCGGGTCTGCGGGAGTGGGCGGCGGGGCGTGCCGGAGACTTCTGCGCGACCTGCCGCGCGCGGATCGCGAGCAGCCCGTTGCGGCTCTTCGACTGCAAGGAGCCATCGTGCCAGGCGCTGCTGGGCACCTATCCGCCCATCCTGGCGGCGCTGTGCGCGGACTGTCGCGATCATCACCGGGACGTGCGCGGCGCGCTCGACGACCTGGGCGTGCGCTACACGGAGGATCCCACGCTGGTGAGGGGTCTGGATTACTACACGAGGACGACGTTCGAGATCACCGCGGAGGAAGGGCGCAAGCAGAGTTCGCTGTGCGGCGGCGGCCGCTACGATGGCCTGGTCGAGCAGTGCGGCGGCGCTCCCACGCCCGCCGTGGGCTTCTCGCTCGGCATCGAGAGGACGATTCGCCATCTCTACGCGGAGCCGCCCGATCCGCAACGGGGCCGGCAGGGACGGGTCGACGTGTACGTTTGCTGCCTGGGGACGGCCGCGCAGCGCTATGCGCTGGCCCATGTCGACGGGCTGCGGGGCTTCTGCCGCGTGGAAGTGGACTGCAGCGGGCGGGCGGCCAAGGCCCAGATGAGGTCGGCCGACAGTCGCAGGGCCCGGCTCGTGTTGATCGCGGGGGACGAGGAGATCGCGACGGGGCGGTTTCAGCTCAAGAACCTGGGGACGGGCCAGCAACAAGCCGTGGCCAAGGACGAAGTGCTGGCGACGGTACGGGAGGTTCTCGCCTGTGAAGGGTGAGCGGCAGGGGATTCGTCTGGGTGCGCGGACGCATCGGTGCGGGGAGATCGGCGGCGTCCTCGCGGGAGAGTCCGTGACGCTCGCGGGCTGGGTCGCGCGCATCCGCGACATGGGCGGCGTCGTGTTCATCGATCTGCGCGACCGGTGGGGAGTCGTACAGGTGGTCTGCGAGGAAGGGGAGCCCCTGGCCGCGGCCAAGGGGCTCAAGCTCGAATCGGTCGCGAGCGTGTCGGGACGGGTGCGACCGCGCCCGGCCGGCATGGTGAACCCGCACCTGGCCACGGGGGAGGTCGAGGTCGTCGCGGACGAGCTGCGCGTGCTCAACGGCTGCCTGCCCCTGCCCTTCCAGCTCGAGCAGGCCGCCAACGCGGCGGAGGAATTGCGGCTCAGGTACCGCTACGTCCACCTGCGGCTGCCGTCGATGGTGCGCAATCTGGAGACGCGCCACCGCGCCGCCCAGGCGGCGCGACGATTCCTGTCGGAACGGGATTTCCTGGAAGTCGAGACGCCGCTGCTGATCAAGACCACGCCGGAGGGCGCGCGCGACTACGTGGTTCCCAGCCGCGTCCATCCCGGCCGGTTCTTCGCCCTGCCGCAGTCGCCGCAGCTCTACAAGCAGATCCTGATGGTGTCGGGCATCGATCGCTACTTCCAGCTCCCGCGCTGCCTGCGCGACGAGGACCTGCGCAAGGATCGCCAGCCGGAGCACACCCAGATCGATCTCGAGCTGAGTTTCGCGCGCGAGACCGACGTGTTCGCGCTGGTCGAGGAGATGATGGTCGCGATCTTCGCCGAGGCGGCGGGCATAGCGCTCGAGGCGCCGTTCCCGCGCATTGCCTACGACGAGGCGATCGAGCTCTACGGCAGCGACAAGCCGGACCTGCGCTTCGGCGTGCCGATCCGGCGCTTGGACGATCTGGTTTCCGAGTGCGGCTTCGCGGTCTTCGACGACGCGCTGCGGGCCGGAGGCACGGTGCGGTGTCTCGCCGCGCCGGGGCTGGGCGCCTGGAGCCGGAAGCAGATCGGCGAGATGGAGGAGTTCGCGCGCGCGCGGGGCGCGCGGGGACTCGCGACAACGCGCGTGGCGGGCGGCGGCTGCGAGGGCGGCATCGCGAAATTCTTGCCGCCCGGTCTGCAGGCGGCGCTGATCGAGCGGGCGGACGCCCACGACGGGGATCTGCTGCTGTTCGCCGCCGGCGAAAGGGATCTGGTCCTCGCCGTGCTCGGCGCTCTGCGTCTCGATCTCGCGCAGCGCTGCGGCTGGGCGCCGCCCGGAGTGTGGGCGTTCGCCTGGGTCCACACCTTCCCGCTCTTCGAGCGGGCGACGGAGGCCGGTGGCTGGACGGCCGCGCATCACATGTTCACGATGCCTCGTGACGAGGACGTCGACAAACTGGAAGCGGATCCCGGCGCGGTGCGCGGGCGTCTGTACGATTTGGTCTGCAATGGCGTCGAGCTCGGATCAGGCAGCATCCGCGTCCACCAGCGCCGGCTGCAGGAGCGCATCTTCGCGGTCTGTGGCCTGACGCCGCAGGAGTGGACGGAGAAATTCGGCTTCTTCCTGGAGGCGCTGGAGTACGGCGCGCCCCCGCACGGCGGCATTGCCCTGGGCTTGGACCGGATCGTGATGCTGCTGACGGGGAGCTCGTCGCTGCGCGACGTCATCGCCTTCCCGAAGACGCACCTGGCGATCTCGCCGCTCGACGGTGCTCCGGGCCCGCTCGGCGCCGCCCAGTTGGCCGAGCTGGGCCTCCAACTCGTGCCCGGGCCCAAGGAGGGCGCATGAGCCGCGACGAGGATTCCAGACCCGCGGCGGAAGCGGGCGAGACGATCCTGTCGCTGGCCGGCGTGGACCAACTCGCGCTGCTGGGTTGGAACGACGCGAACCTGCGCCTGTTGGAGGCCCGATTCGACGGCACGATCACCGTCCGCGGAGAGATGATGGTGCTGCGTGGGCCGCAGGCGCCGCTGACGAGCCTGGCGGCCGCGGTCCGCCGCCTGATCGCCATGGCCGCCCACGGTCAGGCCCTGGACGCGGTCAGCGTGTCCTATGTGCTGGACGAGGAATTCGGCGCCGGCGAGGGGGCTCCTGCCGCCGACGCCGGCGCGGGCGAGCCCCTGTACTTCGCCGTCGGCGCGCGGCAGGCGGTTCGCGCCAAGACGCCGGGCCAACAGGCCTATGTCGACGCCATTCGCGGCCACGACGTGGTGTTCGCCATCGGGCCCGCGGGCACGGGCAAGACCTACCTCGCCGTCGTGATGGCGATGGAGTATCTGAAGCGGCGGCTGGTCGAGCGCGTGCTGCTGGTGCGGCCCGTGGTGGAGGCCGGAGAACAGCTCGGCTTCCTGCCGGGCGATCTGCGCGAGAAGATCGATCCTTACCTGCGCCCGCTTTACGACGCGCTTGCCGACACCATCGGGCCCGGACGCATCGCGCGGTCCATGGCGAGCGGCGTGATCGAGGCGGCGCCGTTGGCCTACATGCGCGGGCGCACCCTCAGCAACTGCTTCGTCATCCTGGACGAGGCGCAGAACACGACCGTCGGGCAGATGAAGATGTTCCTGACTCGCCTGGGTTTACAATCCAAGGCCGTGATCACGGGAGACATCACCCAGATCGACCTGCGCGACAAGGAACAGTGCGGATTGCTCGCCGCGCGGCGCATCCTGGCTGGCGTCCAGGGCGTGGCTTTCGTGGAACTCGACGGGCGAGACGTCGTGCGCCACCCCCTGGTGCGGCGCATCGTGGACGCGTTCCTGCGGGACGAGGCCAGGGAAGGCGGGAGGTGCTGAGCGTGCGCTGGTGGTCGCTGCGGTTCCTCAAGCCGACTCCGTGGTCGGACGCGCGCGAGGCGCGCGCCGCGGCGCGGCCAGGCCGCGGCGAGAACGGTCGGACGGCGGCGAGGCGCCTGCCGCCGCAGGCGCTGATCGCGGGTCTGCTTCTGGTGCTGCTGCACGTCGCGCTCTTCCGCCCGGCGTCGCGCGCGGACGGCCATTTCCCGCGCCAAGGCGAGATCGCGGCGCGCCAGATCGTGGCGCCCTTCGACTTCCAGGCTCCCCTGCCGGAGGCGGAGGTGGAGTTGAAGAGGCTGGACTGCGCGCTGACCGAGCCGCCGGTGGTCCGACGCGCGCCGCAGCCGCGCGGGACGAGCGGACTGGACCGCTTGGCGGCCTGGCGGGCGGATCTGCGCGCGCAGCGCGCGCGGCTGGACGTGCCGTTCGAGGAACGCCTCAACAGGCTGACGGCGCTCTACCCGGAACTGGGCCGCGACGATCTGCGGCGCGTGCTCGGGGCGCGCGACGTCGAGGATCTGCTGCGGGCCATGGAGGAGGCCCTGCGCGAAGTTCTCGACGCCGGGCTGGTGGATGTCCTGCCCGCCGGACGTTTCACGCAGATCCACGTGGCGGGGTCCGACACGGAAGCGACGCTGGATGCCTCGGCTGTCCATGTGCTGCCGCTGATGGGGGAGCGGCTGCCCTACCTGCTGCGCGCCCACGGGCTCGACGCGACGGCGGCGGGCAGGGCGGCGTCGCTGCTGGCGCCGTTCGCCGCGCCCAATCTGATCTATGACGCGACCGAGACCCGCGCGCGCCAGGAGTCGGCGCGCGCGGCGGTGCCCGCCCACCGGGAGTTCAGCCGGGGCGAACGCATCGTGGATCAGGGAGTGCGCGTGTCCGCGCAGGACGAGTTGTTCTTGAGCCATCTGCAGGAACTGCTCGCCGAGCGCGGTGGCTTGGGCCGGGCCGGGCCCACCGGTGGCCGGTTGCTGGCGCACGCTCTGCTGCTGGCGGCGGCGCTGCTGGCCTACGGCTGGTTCGCGACCATCTATTTCCCGCTCGTGCTGACCAGGCCGCGTTTTCTGTGGGCGGTCTTCACGATCCTCGGTCTGTTCCTCGCCGGTGCCGCGCTGAGCCTCTCGCGACCGGCACTGGGGGTCTGGGGCGTACCGATCGCGCTGCTCGCGCTGATGACCACGGTGCTGTTCAGGGATCGCGTCGGAGGCGCGACGACGCTGCTGGGGGTGGCCCTCCTGGCAACGATTCCCGGTTTGGCGGCCTGGGCCGGCTTCGTCTGGGCCGTGCTGGGGGTCGTGACCGTCGCTCAACTGCGCGACATCCAGCAGCGCGGCCAATTCTACCGCACGATTGCGATCCTCTGCGGGCTCTCGCTGCTGCTGATCGTCGCGCAAGGAGCGGCGGAGGGGGCGTCGCTCAAGACGCTGGGGGTGCGCAGCCTGGTGGGCCTTTGCAACCCCGTCGCGGCCATCGCCCTGGCGCTGTTCTTGCTGCCGATCGTCGAGCCGGTCATCGGCGTGGCCAGCGACCTGACCCTCCTCGAACTGGCGGATCTGAACCACCCGCTGCTCAAGGAGATGGCCCTGGAGTCGCAGGGCACGTATCACCACAGCCAAGTCGTGAGCCAACTCGCCGAACAGGCGGCGCGCGCCGTGGGCGCCAACGCCCTGCTCACACGCGTGGGAGCACTCTTCCACGACATCGGCAAGCTCGCCAAGCCGGACTACTTCGTGGAGAACCAGCGCGGCGGCGTCAACCGGCACGACGAACTGAGTCCGCGCATGAGCGCGCTCGTCGTGGCCTCGCACGTCAAGGAAGGCATCGAGCTAGGACGGCGCTGGCGCTTGCCGCAGGCGGTCATTGACTTCATACCCGAGCACCACGGCACGAGCGTGATGGAGTACTTCTATCACAAGGCGCTCGAGGCGGACAATCAGGACACCGTAAAGGTGGACGATTTTCGCTACCCGGGGCCCAAGCCACACTGCCGAGAAACGGCCATCCTCATGTTGGCGGACGCGGTGGAGGCGGCCGCCCGCTCCCTGGCCAAACCGACTCCCGGCCGCCTGCGCGAGGTGACCAAGCAGGTCATCGACCGGCGGCTGCTCAGCGGCGAGTTGGACGACGCGCCGTTGACGATGGCGGATCTGGCGCGGGTGAGGGAAGCGTTCGTGCTGCTGCTGACCGGCATCCACCACGCGCGGATCAGCTACCCCGGCCAACGGGAGCGCGACGCGGCGCGCGGCGGGGAGCGGAGCGAAGGGCGTGGCCGCGAAGGGCCCCGCCCGTCCGCGGCCGAGCGGGGGCCCGGCGGATGAAGGCGCGCCTGTTGGAGCGGCGGCGCCCGCCCGCGACGCCGCCGCCCGCGGCGTGGAGCCGGCGGCTGAACGGCTTGGTGGCGCGCGCGGGGCACGCGCAGTGGTCGATCAACATCGCGTTGGTGGACGACGAGGAGATGGCCGCGGTCAACCGCGATTGGCGCGGCAAGGACGAGCCGACCGACGTCCTGTCGTTTTCCTACCTCGAGGCGGAGGGGACGGGACGTCCCGATCTGGCCGCGGGCGAGTTGGGCGCGGCGCGCGGCTTGTGGCGCGGGCCGGCAGGAGGCGAGCCGGAGACGCTCGCCGGCGAGATCATCCTCGCTCCCGGCTGGATCGATGCGCGCTGCGCCGCGCACGGTTGGGACCGTGAGGCGGAGTGGGCGCTGCTCGTCGTGCACGGGATGCTGCACGTGCTGGGATGGCAGCACGGCGACGAGCGGAGCGCGGCCGAGATGCGGTCGCAAGAGGCTGAACTGCTGCGCGCGGACGGCGTCGAGCACCCCCTGCTGGGCGGCGGCGGCGCGGCGGCGGAGGGAGAGTGACGATGGGCGCGGGAGGGGAGCCGTCCTGGTCGCCGGCGGCCCTGGCGATCGCGATCGCGGCGGGAATGCTGGCCGCCCTGCTGGCGGGGCTCCTGACGGCGCTGCGGCGCGTGCGCGGCCTGCATCAGCACGAGCTGCTCGACGCGGCGGCCGCGCGGGGCGCCCTGGGCGCGTATCTCGACGCGCCGCGGCGTTTCGAGATCACCTTGGGCACGCTGTATCTGGCTTGCACGATGGTCGGCGCCGTCGCCGCGGCGCGCGCGGCGGGCGCGGAGCGGGGGCTGCTGGCGGCCGGGCTCGCGGCCGTCGCGTTCTGGTCGTTGGGCGGCATGGCGGCGCGCCGGCTGGCCGCGGGCGATCCGTTGAGCTGGGCGCGTTGGGGAGCGCGCTGCCTGATGCCGGCGCACGTGCTGCTGACGCCCTGGAACAACCTGCTCGTCTGGCTCCTCGGCCACGCGGACGCCGCCGCCACCGCGGGCAGGGCCCTGCCGCCGCCGTTGACCTCCGGGGAGATCCGCAGCCTGCTGAGCGGGGAAGAGGAGGCGGTGGATCTCGAGGCGGGCGAGCGGGAGATGATCCACAGCATCTTCGGATTCCACGACACCGCGGTGCGGGAGATCATGGTGCCGCGCATCGACATGGTCACGCTGGCGGCTTCGGACTCGATCGAGGCCGCCGTCGCCACCGTCAACGCCACGCTCCACTCGCGAATTCCGGTGCACGACGGCACCGTCGATCGCGTCACCGGCCTGCTCTACGCCAAGGACCTGCTGGCCCTGGTGGAGGAGGGGCGGCTGGTCACCCGGGGCAAGACGGTCGGAGATCTCGAGCGCCCCGCTTATTTCATCCCGGAGAGCAAGAAGATCGACGAGGTGCTGGCGGAGTTTCGCCACAACCGCATCCACATGGCGATCGTCATCGACGAGTACGGCGGCACCGCGGGGTTGGTCACGATGGAGGACGTGCTCGAGGAGATCGTCGGCGAGATCGAGGACGAATTCGACGATCAGGAGCGGCTGTACGAATGGATCGACGAGCGCACCGTGCGCGTCGAACCGAAGATCGATCTCGAGGATCTGCAGGAACTGCTCGGCGTGTCCCTGCCGGCCGAGGAAGGGAGCGAAACCCTGGCAGGCCTTGTCTACGAGGCCGCGGGGCGGGTCCCGGAAGTCGGCGATGTCTTCGAGATCGGCGGCCTGAGCGTCACGGTCGAAGAGGTCGAGGACCAGCGCATCCTGAGGGTGCGCGTGGTCTCGTCCGCGCCGCTGCCCGGCTGGGTCGCGCGCGCGGGCGGGAAGGACTGACGGCGGCGGCCATGAAACGTCTGCGGCAGTATTTCGTGGCGGGGCTGCTCTCGGTCGCGCCGCTGGCCATCACCGCCTGGGTGCTCTGGCAGATCTACCGGCTGGTGGACGGCTTCGTGCGTCCCTGGCTGGAGCGCTTCGCGGCGCTGCAACACGTGCCGAACTTCTTCCTGACGCTGGCCGGGGTCGTGGTCCTGGTCCTGCTCCTGATTCTCGTCGGCGCGCTGACGCAGAACGTCTTCGGCGTGGCGCTGCTGGCGCTGGTGGAGCGCTGGCTGCGTCGGGTCCCGGTCGCGCGCGTGGTCTTCGAGACCACGAAGCAGATCGGCGAGACGCTGCTGGGCCCGCAGCGCCACGCGTTCCAGCGCGTGGCGCTCTTTGAGTACCCCCGGCGCGGCATGCACGCCATCGGGTTCGTCACCGCCGACGACGGGCGCCATGACACGGTGGCGGTGTTTCTGGCGACGACGCCCAATCCGACCTCGGGCTTCCTGCTGCTGATCCAGCGGACCGAGTTGAGGTATCTCGACCTCTCCATCGAAGAGGCGATGCGGCTGATCATCTCCGGCGGCGCCCTGCTCACGCCAGACCAGGCGCAGAGACTGGCCGCCGCCAGCGACGGCCTGCGCAGCCAGGCAAAGGAGCCCGGTTCGTGAGCGTGCTGTCGCGGCCGATGGTCGCCACCGACGCGCTGGTGCTGCGCGCCTGGCCGACCGGCGAGACGAGCGTGGTGGCCTCGCTCCTCACGGCGGGACACGGCTTCCTGAGGGTGATCGCCAAGGGGGCGCGGGCTGGCGCCTCCGCCCTGCGTCCGCTCGTGCAGCCGGGACGGCTGGTGGCGGTGGAGTGCGGCCTCGATCCGGCGCGGGAACTGCAATACCTGCGGGGCGGCTCCGCGCTGCTGGACCCCCTGGCGATAGGGAACAGCCTCGAGCGCACCGCCTACCTGCTCGCCGGCATGGAACTCATCGACCGCTGCCGGCCCGCCGCCGGGCCGGACGAGGCGCTGTTCGGCCTTTGCCGCCGTTTCGTGCAGATGCTATCTTGCGCCCCCGCCGAGGCCGCGGCCCGGCTCTACTTTGGCCTGGAACTCGGCCTGCTGTCGGTGCACGGCTTCGCGCCGACGTTGGAGGCCTGCGCCGTCTGCGGCGTCGGCGTGCCCTTGGCGGAGGATCCGGGCGTGGTCTTCAGCGCCGGCGCCGGCGGCGTCGTCTGCCCCGCCTGCGCGGCGGGCGCGCCGGGGGACGGACGGTGGTCCGTCTGCGCGGGGACGGTGGCGCTGCTGAAGGCTCTCGAGGCGGATCCGCAGCCGCGGACGGCCGACGGCGGGGCGTCCCGGAACGACCGGGAAGCCGGCATCCTGCTGCACCGCTTTCTCGGCTACCACCTGCCGGGTTATCGGCTGCCCGCCGGGCTGGACCTGTTGCGGGCCGGGCGCCGGCCGGCGGCGGCCGGCGCGGCCGCGCAGAAGGGGGACGCATGGTCTACCAGGAGATGATCGCCCGCCTGGCCGACTTCTGGGCCCGGCAGGGATGCGTCGCCGTGCAGCCCTACAACTCGGAGGTGGGGGCCGGCACCTTCAATCCGCACACCTTCCTGCGCTGCCTCGGGCCAGAGCCGTGGCGCGTCGCGTACGTCGAGCCCAGCAAGCGGCCGAAGGACGGCCGCTACCTGGAGAATCCGAATCGCGTGCAGCAGTTCTACCAGTACCAGGTGGTCCTCAAGCCCAATCCGGCCGACTCGCAGGGCGTCTACCTGGAGTCGTTGCGCGCCATCGGGATCGATCCCCGGGACCACGACGTGCGCTTCGTCGAGGACGACTGGGAATCGCCCACGTTGGGCGCGGCGGGCCTGGGCTGGGAGGTCTGGCTCGACGGCATGGAAATCAGCCAATTCACCTATTTCCAGCAAGTCGGCGGCCTGACGTGCCGTCCCGTGTCGGTGGAACTGACCTACGGTCTGGACCGCCTGGCCATGTTCATCCAGGGGGTCGATCACATCCGGGACGTGCGCTGGGGCGGCGGGATGACCTGGGGCGAGGTGCAGGGGCAGTGCGAGCGTGAATTCTGCGCATTCAATTTCGAGCACGCGGACGTGGCGATGTATCGCCGGCACTTCGAGGATCGCGAGCGCGAGGCCAAGACGCTGCTCGAGGCCGGGTTGGTGTTCCCCGGCTACGACGCCGTCGTCAAGTGCAGCCACCTGTTCAACCTGCTCGAGGCGCGGGGGGCGATCTCGGTGACGGAGCGCACCGGCTACATCGGTCGCATCCGGGCGCTGGCGCGGCGGGCCGCCGAGGCCTACGTCGCCAGCCGCGAGGCGCTCGGCTTCCCGCTGCTGGCCGGTTCGGCGGGGGGCGAGGCGTCATGAACGCTTCCCGCCCGCCCGGCGCCGGGCCCCGCCTCGCGGATGAGGACGCCATCGCGCGCCTGCCGTTCGTGCTCGAGGTGGGCAGCGACGACCTGCCGGCCCGTTTCCAGCCCCTGGCCATCGCGCACCTCGAACAGGCGGCGGCGAAACTGCTGGCCGAAGCGGGCCTGGCGTGCGCCGGCGTGCGCGCGGTCGCCGCGCCGCGCCGGCTGGCCGTCTGGGTCGCGGATCTCGCCACGCGGCAGGCCGACCGCGTGATCGAAGTCAAGGGGCCGGCGCTGAGCGCGGCGCGGGACGCCAGCGGCGCCTGGACGCCGGCGGCCAGCGGTTTCGCCCGCAAGAACGCCGTGGCGCTCGAGGACTGCCACGAAGTGGCGGAGCCGCGTGGGCGCTTCTTGGCCGCGCGCCGCCGCGTGCCGGGACGGGCGGCCGCGGACGTGCTGGCGCAGGAGCTGCCGCGGGTCGTGCTCGGGATTCCTTTTCCCAAGACGATGCGCTGGGGCGAGGGGGACCTCGCTTACGCCCGGCCCCTGCAGTGGCTGCTCGCCCTGCTGGGGGACGCGGTCGTGCCGATGAGGCTGGGCGACCGGGTCGCCGGCCGCACCAGCCGTGGCCACCGGACGCTGGACGAAGATCGGGTCTTCGCGGTGCCGGACGCCGGCGCGTACTTCACGACTTTGCGCGAGCACGCGGTGCTGGTGGATCCCGCCGAGCGGCGCGCCATCATCGTGCGCGGCTTCGACGCCGCCGTGGCGGAACTGCCGGGAGCCGCGTGGACCCGGGACGAAGAACTGCTCGAAGAGGTCGTGTTCCTGAGCGAGCATCCGCGGCCGCTGCGCGGCGCCTTCGAGGAGCGCTTCTTCGCGCTGCCGTCCGAGGTGATCGTCACCGCGCTGCGCGCGCACCAGCGCTACTTCGCCGTCGCCGGCCCGGACGGGCGGCTCTGGCCGCACTTCTTGACCGTGCGCGACGGCGGCGAGCGCGCGCTCGAGGAGGTCCGGCGCGGAAACGAGCGGGTGCTGCGCGCCAGGCTCTCCGACGCGCTCTTCTACTGGGAGTTCGATCAGCGCCGGCCGCCGCACGAGCAGGTCCAGCGGTTGGCCGACGTGACGTGGGTCGAGGGATTCGGCAGCCTGCTTGACAAGACGCGACGCCTGGAGCGACTCGTCGCGGAGCTCTGGCAGGCGGGCTGCGGCGACGGCGGTCCCTGCCCGGCGGCCCTGCCGCGCGCCGCGCTGCTGTGCAAGACCGATCTCGTGAGCGAGATGATCCGCGACGGCAAGGAGTTCACGCGGCTCGCGGGGATCATGGGGGCCCATTACGCGCGGCGCGCCGGGGAGGCGGAGGAGGTCTGCGTCGCCATTGAGCGGCACTACCTGCCGCGCGGCGCCGGCGACGAGTTGCCCGGCGATCGCGTCAGCAGCGTGCTGGGGCTCGCCGACCGGTTGGACACGCTGGCGGGGTGCTGGCTGGCGGGCTTCGCGCCGACGGGGACCAAGGACGCCTACGGCCTGCGCCGCCACGCGCTGGCGATCCTGCGCATCCTGCTCGACCTGAAGGTCCGCGTGAGCTTAAGCGAGCTGCTGCGCTTGGCGCTGGCGCCGCTGGCCGCGGCCCAACGCGAGGCGACCGTCCGCGGCGAACTGGGCGAGTTCATCCAGGTGCGCTTGGCGGGCGAACTGGAGGCGCTGGGTTGCGCTCCCGACGTGGTCAGGGCCGTGCTGCCTGCGCGCGGGAACGACCCGCGCGACGCCCTGGCCTGGGCGGGCGCCCTGGCGGGCTTCCGCGACCAGCCGGATTTTCTGCTGCTGGCGACCGGTTTCAAGCGCTGCCAGAACATCCTCGAAGGCCGGTTCCTGGCCGGCGCGGAGTTGGACGACTGCCCGCGGCGGTGGCGCCGCGGCGGCGAGGCGCCCGACGGCACGCCGCTGGCGCGCCTGCCGGAGCCGGCCGAACGGGCCCTGTTGGCCATGGGCGCCGCGGCAATCCAGCCTCTGGCGCAGGCCGAGCAGCAGGGGCGGTACGAGGAGGTCTTTCGGCTTCTCTCGGGCTTCGGCCCGGCCATCGACAGTTTTTTTGATCAGGTGAGAGTCAATGTCGCCGAGGAAGGGCTCAGGAGCCTGCGGCACGCGTTTTTGCGGGAAATCCACGGTCTTTTCGTGCGTTACGCGGATTTCTCGGCGCTCGCGCCGCCGGAATCCTGAGCCCGCGCCCACGCCGCTCGGGCGGGCGTCGCGCGCGCGATTTTGAACGGGCATTTTTGGCTGCGGGGCGGTCCGGCGATCGCCCCGCAAGTTTTTTTGCTCACGACTCTTGACTCTACCGCGCTAGTGGGATATTCTGCCCTTGCGACTCGGGGGCATAATGCCGTGCAACTTGAGTCGCCCTCCGGTTCCGCTCTGATGCGTCACCAGCACTTGACACTTGACGCATTCGACGAATCCGCTGAGCTGCCGTGAAGGAAGGAGGAGGAGTTCTGGGGCTCGTCATGAGCTTCCCCAGCGGGGGCTCGAGCCACCGAACGAACTTTCGCCTCCAGCAAGCCGCACGGAGGGCCGTGAAATTTGGCCGCGCCGTGCAGATGGTCTCTATCACCATGTGTTGACTTGTTCAACGATGGGGGGAAACGATGAAGAGACTCACATCCCTCGTCTGTCTGTCACTGGTCCTCTTCGCTGCTCTGGCGATGGCCGCCGGAGGCACGACGTATCGTGGGGACCGCGTGCGGCCCGCGATGTTCGGCGAGCAGGCAGACCTGAGCGCGTCCGCCGCTGCCACCAAGGCCGCCGTGGACACGATCTATCTGTTGGGCGGACCCAACCGCGATGACGGCGACTTCCAGGCCGGCACAGCGCCCAGTTGGGACGGCTGGACGCACATCGACATGAGCGCGTTCACGGCGCCCCGCTGGCAGGTTTCGACGTGGAACAACCCGGGCACCGGCAACGGCGTCTGGTGCGGCGCTTACTATGAGCCGTGCTCGCCCAGCGATCCGCCAGAGGGCTACGGCAACAGCTACATGGAGCGGATCGATTTCTACGGCACGGTGCCCAATCCGACCGTGGCCACGAACGTCCGGATCCAGGCGCTGCTGAACTACGACGTCGAGCCGGACTACGACTACGTCAATCTGCAGGTTTCGCGCGAGGAAGGCATCGAGAATGTGGCGATCTGGACCTACGCCAACAAGGACCTCTTGACGAACGTCTTCACGCCGGTCGTGGTGGACCAGCTCATCTCGGTTTCGCCGGCGGACTATGTCGGCGACAGCCTGGACCAGGTCCTGCTGCGCTGGGAAGTCACGTCGGATGTCGGCTGGAGCGATCAGGACTGCTCCTGGCCGACCTACGGCGCTTGCTCGATCGACGACATCATCGTGTCGTTCAACGACGTCGTGGTCTCCACGACGGACTTCGAGGACGAGACGCTGGGCGGCTGGGAACTCTCCTATCCGCCCCCGGTCGGAGACTTCTCCAAAGTCTGGCCTCGCCTCTATGACATCGACGACTGCACGGAGAACGCGACGCCGTGCGTCGCGTTCATCGACGACGGCATCGTCGTGCCCGGCACGGGCGGCACTGTCGGCGTCACCTGGACCTACGGTCCGGACGGCTACGTCGTCAACCTCAACGGCGGCGTCGCCGGCCCCGGCTACCTGCTGAACAACCTGATCCTGTCGCCGATCATGGATTGGCCGGCGGGATACGCGGGCGGCGGGCTGGCGTACAGCATCTACCCGCATCTGCCTTACGCGAATCAGTTGTTCTACAACTGGTGGGTGGCGACGTCCACCGACGGCGGCGTGACTTGGCGAGACGACAACGACAATACGGTTTGGTACGGCAGCGCTGTCTGGCTGCGCGCGTTCCAGAACGTGTCGACAGCCGTGCAGCCTGGCGCCAACAAGGTCCAGGTCAAGATAGGACCCATCCAGACCATGTTGAACGCGCTGGACGCCACGCCCGCTCCGTACATCGACAACATCAGCTTCCGCGTCTGGGAGATGGACGGGCCGGCCATCACGGTGCCGGTGTACTACCTCTTCCAGGACAACTTCCCGGAGATCGGCATCGTCAACTACGCGGACCTCGGCACCAACTCGGTGCGCGTGGACTGCGCGGCCAACATCTCCAACCCCGACCACCTGCGCAACGACCCCGGCGACTCGACGGTCTGCGACGTCGTGCCGGTTCGCGCGGGCTCGACGCTCAACGGCATGCCGACCATTGTCGTGCGCATGAAGGCCAACCCGCTGTTCGACGGCGTGCGCGCTCCCCTGCCGATCGGCTTCACCCGCACCGGCAACCTGATCGACGGCGTCGCGGCGGGCCGGTACACGTACTCGGGCGCGGCCCTGATCAAGGACCGCTTCAACTTCGACCTGCCGGACACCGGTTTCTTCTTCCCGGGCGATGTCCTCCACTATTTCATCAAGGCTGAGGACAACCTGGGCGGCGATATCGGCGTCATGACGAGCCCCTTCGACACGACCGGCTTCTCCTTGTTCCCGGGCATGGACGGCTACCAGCCGATGCTCTACAGCAACAACTTCATCGTGCGGGCCCTGCCGTCGATGACCGGGGCGACGGTCGCCGATCAGCCGAAGGTCCTGTTCTGGAACGATCAGTTCGCCTACGGCGGCGACGACGAGTGGTGGACCTCGCTGTCCCAGTTGGGCTATCGCGAGGGCACCGACTACGACGCGTACCTCACCAAGGGCCCGTCCTCGTTCCTGGGCAACGGCCTGGGCGGCCGCGCGACGGCTTCGCAGATAGCGGGCTACCGGACGATGCTGTACACGTCCGGCACGCTGACTGCCGGCTTGATCGCCAACGCCGACTACGAGAACGACCCCAGCCCGGACGTTCTCCTCATGGTCGACTGGCTGGACCAGCAGAACAAGAGGTTCTTCGCGACGGGCGACAACCTTTGCTACGACCTGAGCCGCGCGGGCACGGAGTCGCAGAACTTCATGACGACCTACATGAAGGTCGCCCTGGAGGTTGACGACGTGCGCCCGCTGATCGAAAACCAGATCGCGCCGACGGTCGCGCCGATCGCCGGCAACGCGGTTGGCTTGGACTTCCCGTTCGTCACGTACGGCGGCTGCCCGAGCATCAACCGCTTCGATGCGATCACGCCGGCAGGCAACGGCCAGAGGATCCTGGAGTTCCTGGATCCCAACGGCGTGTCCGGCGAGTACACGTACGCGGCGGGCTCGTTGGCCACGTTCACCAACGGCACGCGCGTGATCACTTTGCCGTACGACTTCCAGTTCATCTACGACCCGCTGACGAAGGCGCCGGTGGATACGCCGGCGCGGACGAAGTTCCTGAGCAAGATCATGCTGTACTTCGGCGAGATCAGCGGCAGCCCGGCTACCGGGGTCACGCCTGACGTGGTTTTCTCGGCCAAGAGCTACCCGAACCCGTTCAACCCGG
>CALMJK010000018.1 GCA_937864225.1 uncultured bacterium
CGACACGAACGCGACCAGCCCCCGCACGACGAGCAGCGCGGAAACGAACGACACCGTGAAGCCGACCGCGAAGAACGGCGCGTCTGCCGCCGTGATCGCGTCGCGCACGCCGGCGAGCTTCACGAGCGCGGCGCCGCACATCGCGGGAATCGCCATAAAGAACGAGAACTCCGTGGCCGTCGGTCGCGACAGGCCCAGCGCCATCCCTCCCATGATCGTTGCCCCCGAGCGGGACACGCCCGGGAACAGGATCGACAGCACCTGGATCGCGCCGATACCCCATGCCTTGCGCGCGGGGATGTCGTCGACGCGCTCCACGCCGGATCGCGGCCGCCAACGCTCCACGGCCAGGATCGCCACGCCCCCGAGCACGAGCGCCAGCGCGACCGGCAGCGGCCGGAAGAAGTGCGCCTCGATCCAATCCGTGGTCGGCAGGCCGATGGCGACGGCGGGAATCGTCGCGACGACGAGATTGAGAAGAAAGCGGCGGGCCGGCGCCTCCCGGCGCCAGCCGCCCAGCACGGACAGGATCTTGCGCCGGTAGAGCCAGACCACCGCCAAGATCGCGCCCAGTTGGATGAAGATGGAGAAGGCGTTGACCTTGCGGCCCTCCAGGCCCAGCCACGTCTGCGTCAAGATCAGGTGTCCGGTGGAGGAGACCGGGATGAATTCGGTCACGCCCTCAACCAGTCCGAGGACGGCGGCCTTCAGCAGCAGGATGAGATCCATACGGTCGACCGTTCCGCGCTGGAGAGAGCGCGCATGCTAGCAAGGCCTGGTCGGCGGCACAAGACCGGCGCGACCGCGCCCCGCGTCAACGCCCGCGACCGCCGGCGGCGCCGGCGTCCGCGCGCAAAAGATCGAAGTACGCGTCCCTCACCAGGCTTTCGGGAACGACCCCCAGACAGCGCATGAGGTCCCGCGCGATCGACGCGCCCGCGTCCGCCGACTGGCCATCGCGCAGCACGACCTCCAGTTCCAGGAAATCGCCGAGCCCCTCCACGCTGTCCAGGTGCACGCGCGTCTGTCCCACCAGAAAGAGCCGCCTCACCTTGCGCACGACCCCCAGTTCCCCCAGCGTGGCGGCCAGGATGCTGCGCAGAGCCGCCGGAGCGCTGGTCGGCGCCACGGTGTAGCGGGACGGGCGCGGCCCGGCCGCGGCCTCGCGCTCGTAGTGGATCAGCTCCGCGCGCCCGTCGCGCAGCATGCGCAGCTTGAGCCTCCCGTCGGGGCACGCGAAGAAAACGTCCTCCTGGACGAGGATTTCCGGGCCTCGCGGCCGCAAGGCGAGCAGCGCGCGCTCCAGCGCCGCCGGATCCGCGACGCGGGCCTTGATTTCGACGTTAGTCGGCATGGCTGGGCGACCTCCGGGCGCGTGGGGCGCACCGGGGGCGAGCATAGCGCCCGTGGGCCCGCCGCCGCACCCCGATTTTGAAGCCGACGGCGGCGCGTCGTTTTCCCGCTTCCCCGCGTGGCCGGCCGTCGGGCATTGTACCGGAAGCCGAGCGGGACGGACGGCCGCCCCCCGGCCCGCGCCGCGCGGGAGCGAACCATGCCCGTCCTCACCACAGCTTGTCCCCGCAATTGCTACAGCACGTGCGGCATGCGCGTCGTGGTGGAGAACGGCCGGCTGCGCGCGCTCGCGGCGCACCCCGGCAACCGCGCGACTGGCCACGGCCTCTGTCTCAAGGGGCTTTCCTACATCGAGCGCGTGTACGATCCCGCGCGCCTGCTTCATCCGCTGATCCGCGCCGCGGGCGGCGACCTGCGCCGCGCTACGTGGGACGAAGCCCTGGACCTGATCGCGGGCCGGCTCGTCGCGGCGCGCGCCGCCCATGGCCCGCGCACCGTGGCCTACGTCACGGGCAGCGGCACGAAGGGCCTGCTCAACAGCTGCGGCGGCGCCTTCTGGCGCCTTTTCGGCGGCTGCACCACGACTTACGGCGATCTATGCTGGCCCGCCGGGCTCGAGGCCACGCGCCTGACGCTGGGCGAGAACGCGCACAACGCGCCGTGGGACCTGGTCAACGCCCGGCTGATCGTGCTCTGGGGCAAGAACCCCGCCGAAACCAACATCCATCAGATGGACTTCGTCCGGCAGGCGCAGGCGGCCGGCGCCAGGCTGATCGTGATCGATCCGCGGCGCACCGAGTCCGCCGAGGGGGCCGACCTGCTCGTCCAACTCGCCCCCGGCACCGACGGCGCGCTCGCCTTGGGGATCGCCAACGTGCTCGTGGCGCGCGGGCTCGTGGACCGGGAATTCACGCGCGATCACGTGCACGGGTACGAGGAGTTCGCGGCCATGCTGCGCCGGTGGCCGCCGGAGCGCGCGGCGGCCGTCGCGGATGTGCCCGTGGCGACGATCGCGCACTTGGCCGAGGAACTCGGCGGCCGCCGTCCCGCCACGATCTGCGCCGGCTTCGGGATGCAGCGGTTCACGAATTCCGGCCAGACCATGCGCGCGATCATCGCCCTGCTGGCGTTGACCGGGAACATCGGCCGCCCTGGCGCGGGCTGGGTCTACGCCAACCTGCAGACGCATCTCTGGAGCCACCCGAAGGATCCGCTGGGCTTCTTCCCGCCCGCGACCCCGGACGGCGTCACGCGCGCGACCCTGTCGATCGCCCGTTTGGGCCACGATCTGCCGGCCCAGCGCGATCCGCCGGTGACCGTCGCGTGGATCGAGCGCGGCAATCCGCTGCCCCAGTGCCCCGACGCGCCCTCGGTCCGCGCCGCCTTGCGCGCGCTCGATTTTCGCGTCGTGATCGACCAGTTCCTGACCGACACGGCGCGCGAGGCCGATGTCGTGCTGCCGGCCAAGACCATGTTCGAGCAGACCGACATTCTCAACGCCTACTGGCACCCCTACATCCAGTTGAAGCAGAAGGTCATCGAGCCGCCGGGCGAGGTGAAGCCCGAGTCCGAGGTCTACCGCCTGCTGGCGGGCCGCCTGGGCCTGCCGCCCGCGGAAACGTCCCTGGCGCTGCCCGGCCCCGCCGACGCCGACGTCGAGGCGTGGCTGGCGCGAAAGCTGGCCCCGTTCCCCGCCCTCACGCTGGAAAGGTTGCGAGAAGGGCCGGTGCTGTCGCCCGAGTTCCGCGAGATCGCCTTCGACGATCTGCGCTTCCCGACTCCCTCGGGGCGGATCGAGCTGTTGTCCGCGCAGGCCGCTCGCCGCTGGCGGGTCGCGCCGCTGCCGGATTGGACCGAGCCCGTGGAATGGTCCCGTCGGGCCGACCGCGATCCGCGCTTCCCCTATCACCTGCTCACGCCGAACACGAAGGATCGGATCCACTCGCAGTTCGGCAACCTGCCGTCGGTGCGCGCGCTCGCCCCGGCGCCGCTGGCGCGCCTGCACCCGGGCGACGCGGCCCGGCTGGGCCTGGCCGAAGGGGACCAGGTCCGCGTCTTCAACGACCGCGGCGCGATCGAGGTCGCGGTCCGCCTGGACGGCGGCCTGCGCCCCGGCTGCGTCTGCGTGACGAACGGCTATTGGCTCGCCGAAGGCGGCGCGGTCAATCTGCTCACGGCAGCGCGCGAGACGGACCTCGCGCACGGAGCCGCCTTCCACGACGTCGCCGTCGGCCTGGAAAGGGCGACATGAGCCGCGCGGTCTTCCTGCTCGACCTCGATCGCTGCACCGGGTGCGGTGCGTGCGCCCTCGCCTGCCGCCTGGAAAACGACCGGCCGGCCGGCACAAGCTTCCGCCACGTGACGACGTTCAACCCGTCGCGCTCGCCGCTCGCGCCCGTCCTGCACCTTTCGCTCGCCTGCAACCACTGCGAAAAGCCGGCCTGCCTGGCGGCCTGTCCGGCCGGGGCCTACGCGCGCGACCCGCTCACGGGTGCCGTCGTGCTGAGGTCGGAGCGCTGCTTGGGCTGCACCTACTGCGCCTGGGTCTGCCCGTACGAGGCGCCCGACTACGATGCCCAGGCGGGCCTGATGACCAAGTGCACCTTCTGCCAGCCGCGCCTGGAGCGGGGTGAGGAGCCAGCCTGCACGCAGGCGTGTCCCGTCGACGCCCTCAACTTCGGCTGGCGCGACGCCGTGGCCTGCCCGCCCGCGCGAGCGCCGGGCCTGCCGGAGGTCGGTCTGCGCCCGGCGCTCGTGATCGCGCCGCTGCGCTTGCGCCGCGCGGCCCCGCCGGGGCTGCCCCTGGGGTGCGCGCCGCCAGCGTCCCCCCGCCGGACGACCTGGCAGGGTCTGCGCACGGAGTGGCCGCTGGCGGTCTTCTCGTGCTTCGCGACCGGCCTGGTGGCCTGGTTCGCTTCCGGCGTGCTGGGCGGCTCCGCACCGCGTCCGTTGCCCTTCCTGCTCCTGGCGGCGCTGGGGGCGGGGGTGAGCGTCCTGCACCTGGGCCGACCCTGGCGACTGTGGCGCGCGGCGGCGAACCTGCGCGCGTCGTGGGTGAGCCGCGAGGTCGTCCTGCTCGCCGCGTTCTACGTCACCGCGGGCGCGTCCTTGGCGGGGGCGCCGGCGGCCCCCGCGCTTGCGTGGACCGGCTTCGCGCTCGGGTGGGCGGCGCTCGCCGCGATGGACATGGTGTACAGGGTGCCCGGCCAGGCCGTGCGCGCGGTGCCGCACAGCGCCATGGGCACGCTCACCGCGATCTGGCTCACGGCGCTGCTGGTGGGCGATCCGGCCGTGGCGACCGCGGCGGGCGCGGTCAAGCTCGCGCTCTGGTTGAGGCGCGGCCAGGCCGCGCGCCGCGCCCTGCGCCGCCGCGGCGCGTCCTTGGGCGCCGCGCGCGTGCTGTTGGGGCTCGTTCTGCCGGCCGTGGTCTGGGCGGCCACGGGTGCCCCGCCGGGGTGGCCGCTTTTGGCGCTGGTGCTGGCGGGCGAGGCGCTCGACCGCGCGGAATTCTACGCCGAGCTGGCCTTCCTCACGCCACGGAGGCAGGCTTCTCGCGATCTGACCGCGCAACCATTTACTGCATCATGAATTAGACGCTAATTACCAAATGTCGTAATACATGAAATATCGTTGACTTCACTACGAATTAATGTAATTCTAAGGACATGGATGTCGGCGCTCTTCCCGCCCTGACCCTGACCATGGCCCAGGCGCGGGCCGTGGTCCCCGCGCTGCACTCTCTCGTCGCGGGGCTGGCCGCCTGCCCCCGCGTGGCGCTCGCCCGCGTCTGGCTGACCGGCCCCGGAGACCGCTGCGGGATCTGTCACCTGGCCGCCGAGTGTCCGGATCGCTCCCTTTGTCTGCATCTGGTGGCCAGCGCGGGCAACCCGACCGATCCGGCCGTGGATTGCAACCGGATCGACGGCGCGTTGCAGCGGGTGCCGCTGGGAGTGCGCGCCGTGGGCCGCGTCGGGCAGACGGGCGCGCCGCTGGTCGTGACCGACCTGCCGGAACGGGGGCACGGGGTGGCCGACCGCGCGTGGCTGGAGCAGGAGCACGTGCGCGCCTTCGCCGCCGAGCCGTTGATCTGCCGGAGCGAGACGCTCGGGGTGCTCGCCCTCTACGACCGGGACGAATTGGGCGACGATCACCTGGCGGGGCTGCGCGCCTTCGCGGGCCACGCCGCGGTCAGCCTGGCCAACGCCCGCGTTTTCGAGCAGGCCGAACTCGCCCGGCGGCGGCTCGAGGACGAGAACGCCAATCTCCGGGCAGAGCTGCGCGACGCCGCCGGCCCCTGCGAGCTGGTGGGGCGCAGCCCCGCCCACCGCAAGCTCCTGCAACAGGTGGAGTTGACGGCAGCCACCGGCGCCGCCGTCCTGATCGCGGGAGAAGTCGGCGCCGGCAAGGCCCTCCTCGCGCGGGCGATCCACGAGGCCGGGCCACGCCGTCGACACGCCCTGATCCGGATCCCCTGCGGCGCCGCTCTCCCAGGCGAGCCGCTCGGACGCCTGCCGCTGGCGGATGGGGGGACCGTGTGCCTCGACGAGGTGGGTAAAGCGCCGCCGGCCTTGCAGGAACAGCTCCTGCGCCTGCTGCAGGACGGGGCGTACGGTCCGGCGGGCGAGACGCGGACCCGACGCGTGGACGTCCGGGTGATCGCGACCACCACCCTGGACCTGCGCCGCGAGGTGACTGAGGGCCGGTTCCGCGAGGACCTCTACTGCCGTCTCAGCGTCTTCCCGCTCGACGTGCCGCCGCTGCGGGAGCGCCTTGACGACGTGCCGTTGCTGGCGGCCCACTTCGCCCGCTTGGCCGCCCGCCTGGGTCCCGGCCCGCCCCCGCGCCTGGCCAGCGCGGAACTTGAGCGGCTGCGGGCCTACGACTGGCCGGGCAACGTGCGCGAACTGCGCGCCGTGGTCGAGCGAGCCGTGCTTCTCGCCCAGGGAGGGGTCGTGACGTTCGGGCCGTTGCGCGCGGGTCGGCGGCGCCGGCCGCCTTTGGCGAACGACGCCGCGGCACCGCCCAGCGCGGCCGCGGCCGCCCCCCTCACGCGCGATGAACTGCGGCGCCTCGAGCGGCAGAACATCGCGGCCGCCTTGGCTCGGTCGGGCGGCAAGGTCTTCGGACCGGGCGGGGCCGCGCAGCTGCTGGGCATGAAGCCCACGACCCTCGCATCGCGCATCAGGGCGCTGAACGTGGAGAAACCCCCGCGCGCCGCGGGGACGCGCCGGAGCGCGTAGGGCGAACTCCTTACTCCGACGTCAGGGCGCCAGCAGCCTTCCTTCCGCGTCCACCGCGATCGGCTCAGGGAAACCCGCCGCCCGCAATTGCGGCAGGATCGTCTCCCGATCGCCCACGAGCACCACCAACAGGCCGTTCCATTCGTGGATGCCGCTGCGGGCGTACGCGTTGGCGCGCGCGACGTCCACGCCCTCGACGGCATCGATCTCGCCCTGCAGCGAATCGATCGGTCGCCCCTGGATCGCGTAGGCGGTCAGGCTCCGCGCCAGACCCGCGGCTGTCTCCGTCACCTCGATCAGATTGCGGCGCGACGCGAGCACCGCCTTGCTAGCCTCCGCGTCCGTGACGTTGCCCGTCGCCAGGCCTTCGAATTCGCGCCTGAACTCGTCCAGCGCGGCGCCGGTGACGGCCGTCTGCACCGAGGACGAGGCTCCCAGCGTGTGCAGCGATCCCTCCTGCTCGATGGCGCAGCCGGCTCCGTAGGTGTAGCCGTGCTTCTCGCGCAGGTTCTGATTCAAGCGGCTGGTGAAGGTTCCTCCCAGCAGCGTGGTCACGCAGAGGCGGTCGGCGCGCTCGGCCGCGTCCGGGGCGTTCAACGCGCGCGTCACGCGGATGACGGTTTGAGGCGCGCCCGGCCGATCCACGAGCGCGATGTTGCCGGGCGCCACGGAACCTGCCGACGGCGGCTCTGTGGCGTCCGACGCCGCGTCTGACGCCGCCCGTCCGCCCTTGCCCTTCCATTTGCCGAAGCGTTGCGCCAGGGACTCCTCCAACTGCGCGCGCGTGACGTCGCCCACGAAGACCAGGCGCGCGCGCGCGGGGTCGAGCAACAGAGGCGCGGCGGCGCGCACGTCATCCAGAGTCAGGGCGCCGACCGTGGTGGACCAACCCTCGAGAGGCCGACCGCGCCAATCCTCGCGCCCGTGCAGCAGGGCGGCGGCAGCCAAGCGGGAGACAGCGCGGGGCTCCTCGGCGCGGGCCTCGAGCCGCGCCAACAGCAGCTTGCGCTCGCGGTCGAAGTCGGCGGACGCGAGATTGGGACGCAGGACGGCGTCGGCCAGCAGGTCGAGCGTCGCGTCCAAGCGCGGGGCGAGACCCTGCAGCGAAACCGTCAGCGCCTCGCGGCCGGCGCGCGCCTCGATCGAGGCGCCGAGCGCCTCCACGGCCGCGGCGTACCCGGCGGCGTCGCGGCCGGCGGCGCCCGCCGTGAGCATCTCGGCGGTCAGGGCGGCCAAGCCGGCCTTCTGCGCCGGAAGCAGGCGGTCGCCTCCCGTCGCGACGAGACTGCCCGCGATGAGACCGCAGCCCGGCCGCGGGGCGAAGTCCACCTGCAGGCCGTTGCTCAGCCGGAAGCTCTCGATTGCCGGCGCGCTGAACGGGCGCGGCTCATAAAGCGACGGGCGCTGGTCGAGATCGGCGCCCGCCACGTCGGCGCCCTTTGGCAGCACGTGCAGGTCCGCGCGCCCGGCGCCCAGCGACGCGCGCGCCGCGTCGCGCACGGCGGCGGGCGTGAGCGTCGCGTAGCGGGCCAGATCCCACTCGAAGGCATCGGCCTGGCCCAGTGCGTGGCGGTAGTCGGTCAGGGAGACGGCGCGACCCAGCATGCTCTCGGCGCGGCGCCGGAAACCGGCCTCGAACACGGCCTGCAAGCGCCCCAGTTCGTCGGGCGCCGGGCCGTCGCGCTGCAGCTCGGCGATCGCGGCCAGCGTCTCGCGCTTGATCTCCTCGAGGTCGGCGCCCGGAGCGGCCACCACCTCGATCGTGAAGGCAGAGCCCAACTCGCGCGAGTCCTGATACGCGTCGACCTCGCGCGCGAGCTGGCGATCGATCTGCAGCCGGCGGTTCAGGCGCGCCGACGGGCTGCCGGCGAGCAGGCGGCCGACCAGCGTCAGCGCGGCGTCGCCCTCGGCGTAGAGAGCGGGGGAGTGCCAGGCCAAGATCAACTTGGGGGCGTCGACGTTGTCGGTGAGCAGGCGGCGCGTCTCGGCGTCCAGCTTGACGGGCGCGGCGCCGGGGCGCGGCGGCAGCGGGCTGGCCGGCACGGCGCCGAACGTCGTGGCGATCGTCTCTCTCGCGCGCGCCGCGTCGAAATCTCCCACGACGGCGAGGACGGCGTTGCCGGGCACGTACCACGTTGCGAAGAAGTCCTTCACGTCGCTCAGCGTGGCGGCCTCAAGGTCCGCGTGCTCGCCGATGACGGTGTGACGATAGGGGTGCCCTTGCGGCCACAGCATCTCCGGCAGCGCCAGGTCGGCGACGCCGTAGGGGCGGTTCTCGTATCCCTGGCGCCGCTCATTGCGCACGACGTTGCGCTGGAGATCCAATTTCTCCTGCGTCATGGCGTCGCCGAGCTGCTGCAGGCGGTCGGCGTCGAGCCACATCAGGGTCGGCAGGATCTCGACGGGACCCCAGCTGTAGTACGTGGTGCGGTCCTCGGACGTGGAGGCGTTGTTCTCCCCGCCCTCTCCCTCCATGATCATGTCGAACTGGTTGCCGGGAACCCGGTGCGTGCCCATGAACATGAGGTGCTCGAACAGGTGCGCGAACCCGGTCCGTCCCGGGGCCTCGTCCTTCGACCCCACGGCGAAGCGTGTCGCGATGACCGCGGTCGGCAGGCGGTGGTCTTCCTGCAGCACGACCGTCAGGCCGTTGGGTAGCGTGTAGGTTTCGACGGGGGCTGGGCGCGCGACGGCGCCCGCGACCAGGACGGCAAGCACGACGAGCGCCGGCGGGATCTGGCGACGGGACACGATGGCCTCCTTGTCTTGTGGAACGGACGCGGCTGGACCACCGGGCAGTATACACGACAGGCGAGCGGCCGGCCCCGGGGGGAGTGGGGTCGGCCGCTTGCGCCGGAGTCGCACCGTGTCTTTATCTGATGCCGGTCCTTGTACCGCGGCGCGGGCGGCGGGTTCCGGTTTCTTGGCGGGCCCCGGCGCTGCTTGCGCTCTCAATCCCCCGCCCAGGCCGGGGCCAACATCAGAGAGGACCCGGCCATGAAGCGCCAGGTCTCACCCAGGGCCTCGCGCGTCCGCCAGCCGGCCAGCCCGACCGCTTCCAGCGCCACCGACTTGTCGCCGCCCTCGTCCGGCCCGCCGTCGCCGGTCAGGGACTCGAGCAGCCCCTTTTTCTCGGGGTAGTGCGCGACGGTGACCTTCTCGCCGGCCGGGATCCGCGCCAATTCCTTCGCCACCTCGATCGCGCGGGGCAGGCCACCGATGTCGTCGATCAGCCGATTCTCCTTCGCCTGCCGGCCGGTCCAGACGCGGCCGTGCGCCAGCCTTTCCGCCGCCGCGAAGTCGAGGCCGCGGTGCGCCGCGATGTCGGCGAGCCAGGCGTTGAACTCCCTCCAGTGGTTGGCGGTGAAGAGCGCCCACTCCTGGGCGGTGTAATCGCGCCGGTCGGATTCCATGAGCGCGTTGGGGCCGAGCGTGACATCGCTGCCGGTCACGCCCAGCTTGTCCAGCAGCCCCCCGATGTTCAGCTTGCCGCTGATCGATCCGATCGAGCCGGTCGTCGTGGCGGGCAGGGCGAGGATCTTCGTGGCCCGGTACGAGACGCCGTAGCCGCCCGACGCCGCCGCGTCCACCATCGACACCACGACCGGCTTGACATTCGCGGTCACCTCGACCTCGTGCCCGATCAGATCGCTGCACACCGCCTCGCCGCCGCTGCTGTCGACGCGGAAGATGATCGCGGCGACATCCTTGTCCCGTCGCGCGCGCCGCAGCTGTGCGCAAACGGTCTCGTGCCCGATCATGGGTCCCAGCAGAGGATCCACGCGGCTCTCGCGGCCGCCCAGCATGCCGTGGACGTGGATCACGGCGACGGTCTTCTTGCCTTTGAGTCCCAGCTTCGCGGGCTTTTCCTGGGCATAGCGCTCGAGGCCGACGACGCGCAGCCGCTCGTCGTCCTCCCCCTTGAGCGCCGCTTCCAGTTCGTCCCAATAGGCCAGGCGATCCAGGAGCCGCGCCTCGACCGCCTCCGCGGGCGTCAGCAGCGCCTTCTGCATCAACTCGGTGATCCGCGTCTCGGAGAGGCCGCGGTCGGCCTGCAGGTCGGCCACGAACATCTCCCACCGCTCTTTCATCATCCACTGGCGGTTCTCGATCGCCTCGGGGCTCGCGTCGGCGCGCTGGAGCATCTCGGCCGCCGCCTTGTAGTCCTTGATCTTGTGCAGGTTTTCCTTCACGCCCAGCCTGTCGAGCAGGTTCTTCAGGTGCAAGGAGCTCTGGGAGAAGCCCACGAGCTGCATGGAGGCCGTCGGCGGCATCAGCAGCGTGTCGCAGGCCGCGGCGAGCCAGTAGGTGGAACGGTCCATGGAGTCGGCCCAGCCGACCACCGGCTTGCCGGCCCGGCGCGTCGCGTGCACGGCGTCGCGCAACTCTTGCAGCTTGCCGGCGCCGGCGCCGAAGTTGGCGGAGAGCTTGAGGATCACGCCGGCGATGCGGTCGTCCACGCGCGCCATCTCGAGACCGGTGAGCGCCTGCTGCAGCGTCTGGCCGCCGCCCAAGACCGCGCCGGCCACCCCGCCCGGGGCATCGTACTCGGGCAGGCTCCCGTACAGGTCCATGACGAGCCAGGACCGGTCGCGGATCTTCTCCTTGCCGCCCGCGAACTTGAGCGCGACGAGGCCCGCGACTAACGCGAGCGCGCACAGCCCGCCGAGTGCCGCGGCCAGGACCTGATGGACGAAACCTTTGCGCATGATCAACCCTCCGGAACGCGAAAGCGGCGCGGGACCCGCCCGCGGCTGACGACATGTCGGCATCATAACGCAGGAGTGAGCCGCCGGGTTGCCGGGTCGCGCCGGATCGACTATTCTGCGCCGTCATGAGCACACTGGTCGTCGGCGACATCCACGGCTGCTGGGAAGAGCTGCAGGAATTACTGGCGAAGGCGCGGGTCGGACCGGGCGACCGTGTCATCGCCATCGGGGACGTCTGCGATCGCGGACCGCAGTCCGACCGCGTGCTGGAGTTCTTCCTGTCGAGCCCCAACGCCGCCTCCATCCAGGGCAACCACGAGCGTAAGCACCTGCTCGGCATCAACGGCTTGCCCCAGAGGATCACGCGCCAGCAATGCGGGCCGGCGCTCTATGAGCGCGCCCTGGCGTGGATGCGCTCCTTGCCTTATTACCTGGACCTGCCCGAGGCGCTGCTCGTGCATTGGGGGCTGATGCCCGGCGTGCCGCTCGATGAGCAGCACCCGTCGGTCCTGACCGGCGAGCCCGTGGGCGAGATGAGCCTGACCGGCATGCTCGGCGATTCGCCGTGGTTCAACGCCTACGAAGGGACCAAGCCTGTCGTGTACGGACACCACAGTTACGCCAGCGGCGTGCGCCGGGGCATCGCGTACGGGATCGACACCGGCTGCGTCTACGGCCAGGAGCTGACGGGTCTGCTGCTGCCGGAAATGCGCCTCGTCTCGGTGGCGGCGCGCCAGAACCACTGGCTGAAGATCCGCAAGGCCTGGCTGCGACAGACGGCCGGCGAGGGCGGCGAAGCGGACGGCGCCGGCAAGCTCGCCCAGGCCGATGAGACCGACTGACTCCCGAGGAACGGTATGCCAAGCTTCTCGCGCGACGGAATCACGGTCGAGATCGACGACAGCGGCTTCATGACCGAACCGGAACGCTGGAACGAGGCGGTGGCGGCGGCCCTCGCGCGCGCGGACGGCATCGAAACCCTCTCCGAGGAGCACTGGCGTGTCATCGCGCATTTGCGCGGCCACTACCGTCGATTCGGGGTCGCGCCGATGATCCGCAAGCTGTGCAGAGAGACGGGCTTTCCCCTGGCCCGCATCTACGAGCTGTTCCCGGCCGGCCCCACGAAGGGGGCCTGCCGGGTGGCCGGCCTGCCCAAGCCCGAGGGGTGCGTCTAGGCCGGCGGCTGCGGCTGGCAGCGCGGGCAGAGACGGGTGGAGCGCCCCGCCACCACGCGGCGCTCGATCGGCGTCGCGCAGCGGGGGCACGGTTCGCCCTCGCGCTGATAGACCCGCAGTTTGCGCCGGAAATTGCCCGGCCGCCCGCGGAAATCCAGGAAGTTCAGATACGTCGTGCCGCCGTGGCGGATTGCCAGCCGCAGAACCGCCCGCGCCTGCCCGTAAATCCGCCGCAGCGCCGCGCCGTCGAGCGCGGCGGCGGGCGTCAGCGGATGCACCCGCGCGCCGAACAGCGTCTCGTCCGCGTAGATGTTGCCGATCCCCGCGGCGACGCCCTGGTCGAGCAGCACCGCCTTGATCGGCGCGCGACGCGACGCGACCCGCTCGCGCCACGCGGCGAAGCCGATCTCCAGCATGTCCTGGCCGACGTGCGCGAGCGCCCGCGGCGTCCTTGCGTCCTCGACCACGGTGAAGCGGCCGAATTTGCGGATGTCGCGATACCAGACGCGCGCCCCCTCGAAGTCGAGCGCCAGGTGCGTGTGCGCATCGGGGCGAAACTGCGGGTCGCAGAAGAGCTGCCCCGTCATGCGCAGGTGGACCATGACATGCGTCTCGTCCCGGCCGGCGCCTTCGCGCGCGACACTCGCCATCTGCCGCCGCGCGCCGGCGGCAAAGGTGAGGATGAGGTACTTGCCGCGGCGATGGACCGCCACGAGAGTCCGGCCCACCGCGGCCGCGCGGACCGCCGCCGCGGACGGCCGCAGCACGCCGGCGAAACGCACGTCCAGACGATCGAGGCGCCGCCCGATCAACGCCTGGCGCAAAGCGCGCGCGACGCACTCCACTTCGGGCAGCTCGGGCATCAGAACCCTCGCTCCTTCTTGACCTGCGCGTAGGCGGCGTTGACGGCCTGCATCTTCTGCTGCGCGTACTTGCGGAAGTCGTCGGACAGCCCCCGCGCCCCGAGCGTGTCCGGGTGGTACTCCTTGGCCAACCGCCGGTAACTGCGCTTGATCTCCAGATCGGAGGCGCCGGGCTCGACCTCGAGCACCGCGTAGGCGGCGTTGATGTCGGTGCGCGCGAAAACGGCCCGCGCCTCCTCGAAATCGCGCGCCGACAGGCCCAGCTGCGCCGCGACGTCGCGCAGCAGGCGCTCCTCCACCGGCTCGCACCGGCCGTCGGCCCAGGCGATGCGCATGAGCAAGGTGAGCAGGTCGCGCAGCCGGTCGGGGCGCGACGCGAAGAGCGCGCGGATCTGCGCCGTGAAGGCCTCGGTGGGGGTGTTGGCGTCGCGCGCGTTGTTGAAGATGCGGGCGGCGACCCGCCGGTCGTCGGCGCCCATGGCGAGGTCGCGGCTGAGGAATTCGTCGAAGACCCGGATCTCCTCGGCCGACACGCGGCCGTCGGCTTTCGCGACGCGCGCGGCGAGGCTGATCAGCGCCAGCATGAAGGCGGTCTGCGCCGTGCCCTGCGCGAGCGGGTCGCTCGCCCTCGCGCGCAGGTCGGCCGCGCAGCTCGGGCAGGCGAGAGGGCGACCCTCCTCGAGCGCGAAGGCGGCGCCGCAACGGGGACACCGGCCATAGAGCCGCCGACGGGGGCGGCCGCCGATCTGCTCGGGCGAGGGATCCGCGACCTGCGCGCCCAGCGCGCCTCCCACCAGGGCGCCGAGCGGGCCGCCCAGGATCAGGCCCAACGTGCCGCCGACCAGCGCGCCCAGAAGTCCCACTTGCCCCAGCCTCCCCGGCGGGCGTCGCGCGGGACGCGCGTCGCCGCCCGGGGCAATGATAAGAATTGCGGTCCGCGGGGCCAAGCCGGGTGTCCGCGCCGGCCGTGATTCGGCGCAAGACCCCGACGGCCAAAGCGGACCGCATTGGTCAAGATACAAAGAAATTGGCCGCGTGTCCCGTCGCGCGCGTCAAATTTTCCGCGGGGCCGATCGCGGCGCGGGGAGCGGGTCGGACCAGCGCGACCCGGCGAGCCATTCGCGCGCCCTGTTGGCCAGGGGATGCGCCGGGTTGGCCTCGATGAGCCGCCGCAGGTATCGGACGGCTGTCGCCGTGTCGCCCTGCGCCTGATGGACTGCCGCGAGATTGAAGAGCAAGTCGGGATCGCGCGGCGCCTTGGCCGCCGCCTTCTCCAGCAGCTCGATGCTTTCCCGGGTGCGCCCTTGCAGGTGGATCGCCAGTCCGAGATCGGCTTGCGCCGCGGCGAAATCAGGGTGAAGCCGCACCAGGTCGCGCAGAACGGACTCGGCCTCGCGGGCCGCACCCAGTTCGATAAGGGTGCGGCCGAGATTGCGCAGCGCGGCGACGAAGTCCGGCTTCAATTCGACGGCGCGACGGAAACAGCGGACGGCATCCTCGCGTCGGCCCATTCTCTGGTAGACCGTGCCGAGATTGTTGAAGTTCTCGGGGTTCGTCTCCGGCCGCAGGGAAACGGAGCGCTCCAGGTGCTCGGCGGCTTCGTCCAGCCGTTCGGCGGCGGCCAAGTGAAGGCCCGCGAGATTCCAGTAGCGTGGATTGTACGGATCGGCGCTGATCGCTCGCTCGAATGCGGCGGCGACCTCCGGCGGCGGTGCGCCGCGCGCCGCAAGATGGTCGCCCAGCGTCTCCCAGCCGTAGGCCCGCCCGTGCACGGACAGCGAGCCTGTTTCGAGACAGCGGCGATAGCGAGCCTCCGCCGCGCCTGGCCGCGCGTTGACGCCCACCCAGATCAAGGCGGAAAAAGCGCTCGCCGCCGCCACGGAAACGATCGCCAAAAGTGCGCGGGGTCGGCGCTCGATGCGCCGCGCGGACGCCCACGCCAGCGCGATCGCAAGCGGGGTCAGCAGCATGGCCAGGAGATCCCAGTCGCGAAAGGCGCCTATTTCCGGGTTGATCAGCACGGCCGCGACAAGCGGAAAGAGCGCGAACGAGCCCAGAAAGCGGCCCACCGGATCGGCGCGCCACGAAACACCGGCCAACACGGGCGCCAGCAACAGCGCGCTTGGAACCGTCAGCGCCAGCACGTTGAGCAGATCGACCGCGTGAGCCGCAGAGAACAGGTGATAGGCCTGACGATTGGAGAGCGCCCCGCCCGGCGGCAGAAGGTGGTCGCCGCGCAGGCCGGACAGATAGCGCGCCAGGTCGACGTGCAGCCAAGCCATCACGGCGCAGAAAGCGGCGGTCGCAAGAGCGCAGGCGAGAGTCGCCCGCGCGAAGGCCGGCCAGGCCCGGCGTCTCCCTATGGAGGGGGCGGCGGCGCCGCCGGACCAGGCCGCGACCGCGGCGGAAGGCCCAAGGGTCAGGAGGCCGAAGTGCAGGGGCGCGATTAGCCCGAGCAGGAGCGCCGGCGCCCAGGCGGCCAGACGGCCCGCCAGAACCAGGCACCCCACGAGCGCGTAGAGTGCGATGGCCGCAGTGGCGATCGCGTAGGTTTCTATATAACCGAAGAATAGTTGCATCAGCCCCGGCGTCAGCAGCAGCAATAGAGCGCCGAAGCGCCCCTTTGCCGAGCGCGCGAACTGGGCGGCCAGCGCCCAGGCCAGAGCCACGTAGAGAACGCCGCCGGCGATCGCCATCAGGCAAAAGGCCCCTGCCGCCGGATCGCTCTGGCCTCGCACGACGGTCAGCATGCCGCGCGCCGCCGCAAACGCCAGCGGCTCGTGGCATACCTGGGGCATCCCCGCCGACTCGCTCAGCGGCAGGACCCGCAGGCGCAGCATGCCGTCGCCCAACAGCGCCGTTTTCGAGCGGAGGGCAAGAAAGAGCGCGCCGAATCCCGCGCAGAGCACAACCGGCACGCCGCGTCGCCAGCGTCCCTCGGCGGCTTCCTCGCGCACGCACGCGGCGGGCGAGCCGGCTTTGAGCCCCGCAAGCGCCAGACCGAGAGCGAGCAGCGGCGCGATCGCCGCCACGGACGCCGGATAGTAGCGCAGATGATCGATCCCCCACAGCGAGCCGGCGTCCACGAAAGGCGCCGCCGCCAGGAGGATGAGATACGCGATGGCAGGCCAGGGCATTAGCTTCACCCGTCGCGCGCGGGTCATGAATCGGGCGCGCCCGCCGGTCCGTGTCCGGTGCGCCGCCACACCCGGTACACGGGCACGCCGAGGGCGACGATGATCAGGCCCGGCCAGGTGTAGCGCGGCTTGACGATCAGCAGGTCGACGCAGATCGCCAGGGCGATGATCACGTAGAGCGCGGGCAGGACCGGGTAGCCGGGCGCTCGGTAGGGGCGCTCGGCGTCGGGCCGGCGCCGGCGCAGGATGAAGATGCCGGCCACGCTCAGCGCGTAGAAGATGAGCACCGAGAAGATCACGTAGTCCAGCAGGTCGCCGTACTTGCCGGTCAGGCAGAGCGCGCACGCCCAGACGCCCTGGAAGACGAGCGCGACGCCTGGCACGTGGTGCCGGTTGAGCGTCCCCGTGCGCCGGAAGAACAGCCCGTCGCGGGCCATGGCCCAGTAGACGCGGGCCCCGGTGAGGATCATGCCGTTGTTGCAGCCGAAGGTGCTGATCATGATGAGCACGGCCATGACGATCGCGGCGAGCGGGCCGAGGATCGTCGCGGCGGCAGCGGTGCCGACGCGATCGTCGGCGGCGAACTGCATGCCGCGGCCGAACGCGGCGCCGGCGCCGGGATCCCCGACCACCGGCAGCGCCATGATGTAGGCGAGATTGGCCAGCATGTAGAGCCCCACCACGATCGCCACGCCCAGCACGAGCGCGCGCGTCACGGTGCGGCGGGGGTCGACCGTCTCGCCCGCCGTGAAGGTGACGTTGTTCCAGGCGTCGCAGGCGAACAGGGAGCCCACGGACGCGGCGCCCAGCGCCATCAGCAGGCCGCCCCCGGACAGCGCCTCCCGCGTGATGCCTCCGTCGGGTCCGACGACCACGCGCGTGGCGGTCCAGAAATCGCGGAAGTTGGCCGCCAGCGTCGTGGCGTCGCGCGCCAGCAACAACCCGCACGCGACGAGCAGCAGCAGGGCCGCGGCCTTGGTGATGGTGAACACGTCCTGCACCAGCTTGCCCTCGCGCAGGCCGAGCGTGTTGACCCAAGTCAAGAGCGCGATGCTGGCGATCGCCACGACTTGCGCGGCGCTGACCTTCAGGCGGCCGATCTCCAGCAGGATGTTCTGCTCGCTCGCCGCCGGCACCAGAACGGCGGCGAACTTGGCGAACGCGACGCCGACGGCCGCGATCGAGCCGGTCTGGACCACCATGAACAGGGTCCAGCCGTAGAGGAAGCCCATCATCGGGCCGTAGATCTCTCGCAGGTAGACGTACTGGCCACCCGCCTGCGGCATCATGGCGGACAATTCCCCGTAGCAGGCGGCGGCGAGCAGGGTGACCAGGCCGCTGAAAAGCCACACCGCCAGCAGCCAGCCGGCCGAACCCACGGTGCGAGCGATGTCGGCGCTGACGATGAAGATGCCCGAACCGATCATCACGCCCATGACGATCATGGTCGCATCGAACAGGCGGATCTCGCGCCGGAACCCTCGCTCGCTACCGCTGGAACCCATGCGTGCGATTCTAGCCGACGCGCGCCAGATGATCCACGACGGAACCCGGGCGTCGCGCGCGGCGCGGCGATCGGGACGGGTTGCCCCCGCCCCCTTCCCGCCCCATCTTTGGGCCGCCTCGCGCCGCTTCACCCACGCCGACCGGCCCGCCGGAGGTGGCATGGCCAGCACCCGCGACGACTACCGCAAGGCCGTGCTCTGGCTCTGCGTGTCGGCCGCCGGCTTCGCGCTGATGGCCGCCGCCGTCAAATTGGCGGGACCGCTGCCGCTGGCGCAGAAGGTGTTCTTCCGCAACTTCGTGACGCTGATCATCACGGGCGCCGTGGCCTGCCGGCTGCGCGAGAACCCGCTGGCGCGGGCTCGCCATCGCGCCGCCTTGCTGCTGCGTTCGTTCACCGGCCTGCTGGGGGTTTTCCTCTACTTCTACGCGGTCGACCACCTGCCGTTGGCCGACGCCGCCATCCTGACCAAGCTTTCGCCCTTCTTCACGACGCTGTTCGCCGCCTGGATGCTGCGCGAAAAACTGGGACGCTGGACCTGGCCGCTGTTGGGCGGCGCCTTCCTGGGCGCCGCGTTGGTCGTCAGGCCGCGCCTCGACCTGGCGCTGCTGCCGGCCCTGGCCGGCATCGGTTCGGCCGTGGCGTCGGGCGTGGCTTACTCGCTGGTGCGCTGGTTGAAGGACCGCGAGCCGCCGCACCGCATCGTCTTCTGGTTCTCGCTGGTCTCGACGGCGATCACCTTGCCGATCGCCGCCGCCACCTACGTGACGCCGACCTCTTTTCAGTGGCTGTGCCTGATCGCGACCGGCGCGTTCGCCGCCGTGGGGCAGATCGCGCTCACGTACGGCTACCAGTCCGGGATGGCCTCGCGCGTGGCGGTGTACGACTACAGCCTGATCCTCTGGTCCCTGCTGCTGGACCTCGTCGTCTGGCGCGCGCGCCCCACGGCGCTCAGCTTGCTGGGCGGCGCGATCATCGTGGGGCTCGGCTTTGTGAATCATCGCCGCGCCATGAAGATCCCGCGCGGTTAGGGCTGTTCGGCCGCCGCGTTGCGCTATGATGGGCGCTCACCCGGAGGAAACCGCATTGCCTTCGCGCCGCCCGCCATCCGCTGCTCGCCGCTCGGTCGGTCGCCGCTCTATTGCCCGCCTGCCGGCCCACGGGCTGCTCATCTGGGCGCTCGCCGCGCCGGCCGCCGCCCAACTCAGCGCCTCGGCCAACGACGCGGCCGCGCCCTCGCCGCCGCCCCGCGAGATCGAGACCGTTCCTGCCGAAGTCCTCGAGCGCGCCGCCCCGCTCGTGCCTGAATCGCCCGCCGCGGCAGACGCCGCCGCGCGCGGGGCGCGCCCACGCCTCGGCCTGGCGCTGGGCGGGGGCGGGGCGCGCGGTTTCGCGCACGTCGGCGTGTTGAAGGTCCTGGAAGAGTTGCGCGTGCCGGTGGACTGCATCGCGGGCACCAGCATGGGGGCCGTCGTGGGCGCGCTGTACGCGGCGGGCATGACGCCGGCGCAGATCGAGTCGGCGCTCGTCGCGCTGGACTGGAGCGACGTGTTCTCCGACCGTCCGCGTCGCCAGGACCGTTCGCTGCGCCGCAAGCAGGATGACCGCGCCGACCTTTTCGACCTGGAGCTGGGTTTCGCCGGCGGCGAGATCGTGCTTCCGCGCGGCCTGGTGGCGGGCCAGAAGTTCGCGTTCGCGTTGTCGGCGCCCGAGTTGTTGGTGCCCCCCGACGGCGGTTTCGATGGGCTGCCGACGCCGTTTCGCGCCGTGGCGACCGACCTGCGCACCGGGGAGGCGATCGCCGTCACCGGCGGGGACCTGCTGCGCGCGATCCGCGCCAGCATGGCGGTGCCCGGCGTCTTTCCGCCGGTCGAGATGGACGGCCGGTTGCTCGCGGACGGGGGATTGTCGCTGAACGTGCCGGTGAGCGTCGCGCGGTCGATGGGCGCCGACGTGGTGATCGCGGTGGACGTGGTCCGCCCTCTCGATCAGAGCGAGCCGGACGAGCTCAAAACGCTGCCCGGCATCGTGCGCCAGGTGGGGGCGCTGCTCTCCAAGCGCACGTCCCGGGAGCAGCTCGCGCGGGCGCAGCTCGTGATCAGCCCGCCCCTCGACGATCTGAGCAGCTCGTCGTTCGGCCGTGGCGCGTGGGCGGTGGCGCGCGCAGAAGAGGCGACACGGGCGCTGGCGCAGGCGCTGGCGCCCTACGCGCTGACGCCCGAGGCTCACGCCGAGCACCTGGCCGCCCGCTCCCGGCGCCCGCCGCCGCCGCTGCGTGTGGTCGCCGTGGACGTCGTGAACACGTCCGGGCTGGATGACTGGGTGGTGGAGAGCCGGCTGGGCCTGGGGCCGGCGTCGCGCCTGGACTGGCGCGAGTTGGAGCGCGGTCTCGGCCGGGTGTGGGAGCTGGGGCTGTTCGAGAGCGTCGAGGTGCAACTGCGCCCTTACGGCCAGGCGCCGGCGGCGGGGCCCGATCGCCCCTGGCGGCTGGGCGTCCTGGCGCGGGAAAGAAACTGCGGTCCCACCGCCCTGCAGTTCGGGCTCTCCCTGCGCGACGATTTCGCCGGCGACGCGACGTACGACCTGCGCGCTCGCTGGACGCGCCATGCACTCAATCCGCTGGGGGGAGAGCTGCGGGTGGATGGCGCGGCCGGCTCGTCGCCGAACCTGTCGGTCGAATGGTACCAGCCGTTTTCGTACGACCAGGCCTCGTTCCTCGCGCTGCGCGGCGAGACCGGCGCCGCGCGCCGCGCTCTCTACGCCGAAGGCGAGCGCCTCGCCGAGTACCGCCTGAGGCGCGACGAAGCCAGGGCAGAGCTGGGGCGCGTGCTGGGCAACCGGGCCGAGCTGCGGGGCGGTCTCGTCTACGGGAGGGACGAGGCGTGGCTGCGCACCGGCGAGGCCGACGTCTCGACCCTGTCCGGGCGCCACGGGGGCTACGCCGCGCGCCTGACCTGGGACAGCCTCGACGACCGCGGCTTCCCGAAAAGGGGACTGGCCCTCGACGCGGACTGGTACCGGGCCGAGCCGCAGCTGGCGGCCCCGCGCGTGTACGATCGCGCGCAGGCCAGCCTGCGCGGCTACGCGACGGCCGGGTTGAACACGTTCTGGGCCGCCGCGGAAGGCGGCAGCGACTTGCGCACCGTCGCGCCGGCCTTCGACTGGTTCCGCCTCGGCGGACTCTTCTCCTTCTCTGGTTACCGCGAGGGAGAGCTCGCCGGGCGCGCGTACGGCGTCGGGCGGGCCGGCTATTGGCGCGCCATCAACCCCCGCGTGGGCGCCCTGCGCCCGCGGCACCATCTCGGCGTCTGGCTGGAGGCCGGCGACGCGTGGGCCGACGCGCGCGAGGCGACCCTGCGCGGCCTGCGCTGGTCCGTGACGCTGGCGCTGGGCGCCAAGACGCCCGTGGGCCCCGTCTATCTGGCCTGGGGGCGCGCCGACGACAACAGCCAGGCGTGGTACCTGAGCATCGGCAGGAAAATGGGGGCGTCCAGGTAGCCGCCCAGGGGACTCCGCACGCAAAGACCTGCTGGACCCAGCGGCCCCGCGCGCGTTCAGCCTGAGCTGTCGGCGTTGGGGCCGAGTTCCTCGGGCGCCAAGTACTTCCCATGTTCATATTTGGCCATGAGAATGTCTTGCCCACTGCGGACCCTCTCCGTCTCGGAGGTGAAATAGAGGTTGTGGTTGGCTGCCACCGAGAACTGCCGGTGCGCTGTGTGTGCCGGGGAACCCAGCAATCACCAAAGAGGGTTGCCATTGACATACTTACAGACTTTCGCGTCTTCTCCCCGACGCGCGTCCCAGCAAACCTTTCAAGGCGCGATCTTCACAATCTCTCCCGTCGAGTGCGCAGCGAATTCCGGGGCGTACATCGACTGCAGCGAGGCGGGCTGCACGCGGAACACGCCGGCCATCGTGGCGCGCAGCCGGTGCTTCAGCGTGTACTGGCCCGCCGGCAGCCATTCGAAGAAGAAGTTGGCGCCCGAGTCGCGGATTTCCTTGTAGTAAGACAGCCCGAGATGCCAGCCGTGGCTGGAAGTGACGTCTTCGGGTTCGCAGCCGGCGGGTCGCGGGTCACGTAGGTGCAGGTATTCCGCGGCGTGCCGGGCGCTCACGCTCAGGTGCACCTCAATCTCGTCGCCCACCTGCACCGCGTCCCCGTCCCGCAACGCCGTGAGAAGCCACGCCTGACCCTCGAAATGACGGCGGAAATACGTCCGAGTTACGGCCAAAAGGTCGCCGTCCGCCGCGGCAGGCATCTGCTGCGTCGCGTAGTGCCGAGTGGCTGACGCGAAGGCGAGCCCGGGGGTCGCCTTGGCAACGGTGACCGCGAGCGGCGATTGGTGAGCAATCTCCTCACCTGCAAGCACCATCTGATCGTGCCCGGCCGCAGGATCGGCCGGATCGGAGACGAAGCGCCGTTCGTGCTCGCCGACCTGCACGCGCACTTCTTCGCGGATGCCGTGGGCGCCGCGCGTCTTCATGACATGCAGGAGTGCATAGATCGCCTCGGCCGTGGCGCGGGTCGATTTCCAGTGCGTGAGCTGCTTGTGCAGAAGCAGCCATTGTACCAGCCCGTCGATACGTGCGTCGTCGGGCATGATCTCAGTCAGCGCGCGCAGCGCGACGGCGTGGCTTTCAATCGCGTCGTTGTACCAGAGCCACGCGCGATCCTCGGGCGCCCAGTACACGCCCAGATCGGGATCGCTCCGGGCCGAGTCCAGCAGCGACATCATGACGGCGCGGGCATCGTTCTCGCGCCCCGCCCTGTGCAGCGTGAGCGCCAGATAGGCTTTGAGTTGTCGGGAAAGCTCGATCCGGTGCTCCCACGACAGTGCCAACATGCGCGCGCGGTCATCGTCCGTGAAGCTTGACCCATATCGGGAATCCTCCGGCGGAGAGACCGAGAGCACGTAATTTAACAGCGTTGTCAGCGCAAGGCTGAACGTTGGCTGACCTTCGTCCCGCCCTGACTCCGAGTACATTCCGTACAGGAATTTCAGAGCTGGTCGTGCCAGGTCCTTCGGCATGTCGAGTCCGAACTCGGCACCGCGCGCGAGGTTCATCAACACAAGCAGCGTCATGTGCTCCGACATAGGACCGTCCGGGAACCATGGGAAGCCGTAACCGCTGCTCTGCAAATCACGCAGGCGAGCCAGCGCTGTCGTGCGCTGGCGGGCGACCGCCTCGGGATCAAGCAGACTGACGAGTGGCCTCTCCGTGCGCCCACCGTGTGCTTCCCTAAGCCAGGGAGCCTCCTCCAACCGCAGACGACGGTTGGGCTCAGGATAGTCCCAACGCTCCAGCGGCGTGTCGCGCGCGGAGAGCTGCGATGCCAGAGAACTCAGCCACGGACTGTCGCCGTACATTTTCGCGAGAATGCCGGCGCTCAGATAACTGTTCAAAACCTGCTCTGTGCACTGGTATGGGTAGTCGACCAAGTACGGCAAGGCGCGCAGAACGCTGGTCAGGAGCTGCGTGTCGATCGTGACGACGAGCTGTTCGTCGACATGGGAGGGATCGGCCTCCGCCGGGTCGGCAAAGCCCAACACGCGGGCGGTGTTGTCGCGCAACGCCGCGAAGCGCGACTCACACAGGTGCATGCGCCCCGGCAGGATGGGCAGCTCGTGTTGTTCGCCGTCGGACAGCTCGCCCGCCTCGGCCACCACGCGCACGAGCACGGAGCCGAGGGCGGAAGGCGCGTTCACGGTGTACGTGATCGTCGCGCTACCCTTCGCGGCCACACGGAACGTGCGCCGCGGAGCGGTCACGCCAAAGTCGTCGCGCAGATCGCGCCCGCCGACCGGGTTTTCGAGGCTCAGCTCGAGCTTGCCCGCCCGCTCTTCATCGCCGGCGTTGTCGATGACAACGCGCAGCTCCGCTGCATCGCCTTCGCGTAGGAACCTCGGCAGGTACGGCCGCACCAGCAGCTCCTTGACGGTGCGCACCGTCCGTTCTGTCGATCCGAAGCAGAAGTCGCGCGTGAACGCATGCAGCTGGAGTCGCCACTCCGTCACCGCCTCGGGAACGGCGTACGAGATCACCGCCTGCCCGGCATCATCGAGCTGCACGTGCGGCAAGAAGAACGCCGTCTCGGCGAAATCTCTCCGGGGCGTGGTGATCTCCAGCGCGTGGTCATTGATGATATCATCAGGCATATAAGCAGGCCCCGCCTGCAAGGCGACCATAGATTTTTGGGTGTAGCGTGCCCCCAGGACGTCGAATGGTGGCAGCACGGTGACGCCTTCGGACCGCAGTTTTCTGACCACGTCCGAATCATTGTCAGCCACGCTCATGGTTCCGAAACGATCTAGATTGTGTTTTCCGCGCGAGCCGGGAAACGCACGCAGTCTGTCGCTTCCAAATCGCGGCATGGCGCGAGGACTTTCGGTTGAAGGGCTGTGTAAACCACGTCCTGCCCAGTTCACGTTCGTTCTTAGCCGGCTCATACCCTGCGGCGAAGCATTGGAGTTCAGGAGGTCGGGCGAACGCTGCCGCGCGATGGCATCGAGACCGCGGTCGTACATCCAGGCCAGCGCTTCGCCCTTGGCCGGCTTGCCGCCCGCATCCTTCACCGTGATGGTGAACGATTCGCTCTGTCCCGGTTGCAAGGCATCGCGGAACGAGGCGAACACGATGTCGAGCCGCTTTTCGTCCCACGGTACCTGTACCTCGAAGGAATCGTGAAGAAGTTGGAAATCACGCACGACGCTCGCATGCACAACGAGTCCGCGGTGAGCCGTCGCGCCCACCGGTACTTCCACAAGGGCCGTCCCCCCCTCGAGATAGCCCCGTCGAACGATCTTGTTCCCCACGATCACCTGGACATAGACTGATGCGTCCGAGAATCCCGAGTGCACGAAGAACTGCGCCGTGTCACCGATGGCTGCCTGGCGGCGCGAGGCCAAGACGACCAGAGGGACCCGCAGATCCACCTGACCCTTGCCGCCGACGAATAGATTCCGTGCCACCTTGCTGGAGTGTCCTTCTTCGTCATATGTCTCATAAAGGAGGCGGTAGGGACCTGGCGCCGCCACATTCAGAACCAGGGTCGCGCGCCCTTGCTCGTCGTGGGCTAAGCTGCCGCAATTCTCCACGCAGCCCTGGGCCCACGAATCCATAAAGGATCGGCTGGCTGGTGGGTTCCCCCACCGTGGCCTAAGGCCATCGCCGGGTGTAGCGAAGAGGGAATCGAGCCGCGTAGGCTGCGCCACCGGCTCCTCGGCGGGCAGCACCGTGTGCGGTGGTTGGATCAGCGCGTAAAGCGTCCACGTGCCGCCACCGGCGCGCGGCACATTGTTCAGATCGGTGCGCACGACCAACAGCGATTCGGCCACGCCGGCGACGAACAGCTCGGGCGCATCCTCGAGGCGCGCCACGATCGAGGCCGTGCCCAGGCGGAAGGTGCGGGAAGCCTTGCGCGTCTCACCGCCTGGATCCGTCACCTCGACATCCACGATGTAACTGCTGGTGTGCGGCATCTCCTCGGAAACGTTTCCGTGGTCGTTAGGCGGCGCGACTCTGATGTTAAAAGTCCCGTCTGCCTTCAGATCCGTCGTTCCAGAGGCAACAGAGCGATACCCGGCTGGCGCGATCGGATCCCAGCCGCGCCCGTAATCCACCGACCGCCACACCATCCACTTCGCGCGTCCGCTGCTAACAGGTTGGCCGTACATGTGGACGGCCCGACCCGTCAGTGTGATCGGTCGGTCCAGGCACAACCGAGCCTCAGGATCAAGGATCCGCACGTCGAATGTGGGGCGCTTGTACTCTTCCACCCGCACGCTCACCCGATCCGCAGTGCTGGTGCGTATGCTCCAATTGCCGAGCAGCCCGCGCTCGGGTAACACGAACGTGCCGGAGGCCGAACCAAAATCGTTGGTCGAGGCATCGATGCTCGCCACCGTCTGCTGATGGGTGTCCAGAAGTTCGACCTTGATCGCTGCTTCCGCCGCAACGCGCATCGTCATCTCGTGTTGATCGCCGTCATAGACGACGATCTTCCATTGCACCGTCTGCCCGGGCCTGTACACGGCGCGATCGGTGTAAATGAAGGCTTGCGTCGCCGCAACACGCCTTCTTGCTCTCTCCGCATGGATATGGTCGACCACCGCTGCGTGGTCGCCGTGTGTGACCAGCGCGCTCGTCGACATGCCGGGCGCGATGTCGCACCACAGGTGTCCGTCGGCATCGGTCTGCCCATGCATGATATCGCAGGCGGACTGTTTATCTCGCCTCTGCCTCAGCGTGACATCGCAGTCGGGCACCGGAGCGCCCGTCCGGCCGTTGCGCACGAGAATGGTCGCGCCACCGGGCCACTCTTGAACAGTGGTCACAAGGTCGCTTATCAGCACCTCAACGCTGGCAAGGCGGTCATTCTTGGTATCGAATGTGGGCGATGCCGAGGCCGCCACGACATAGAGTCCGGGCGCGCAGGCCGGCATACCCGTCCAGGTCTTGTGGTCGCGGTAATCCGTTGTCGGCGGGAGGTCGACCGACCATTTCAGGTTGGGTTCGCGCGCGTTCATGATGGCCCCGACCTCGGGCCAGCCGTCGTTCGAGTCATCCTGCTCCCATTGCCGCACTAGATCTTTGCGATATGCCCGCAGGTAGAGGCGCTCGAGATTGCGGTGCACGATCAGAATGGTGCGTTGGCCCGGAGCATCGACCGCCATGGACGCCAATCGGAATTCCGGACACTCGATCTCCTTGCGTATCGCGGCGCAGAGTCTGCCGCCAATGCTGCCGGGATGGCGCTTTGCGCCCGCGACGGCTGCCTGGCGAGCACGGACGAGGTGATCCGCCCCCTCCTCCTCCTGTAGGAAACGAGCGAGCTGCCACTGTCCCATCGACCACCACGGCTCGTTCGGGTCGCCGGAGGCCAGCACGGTTTCCAACGACTGCCGCGCGCGCACCTTGCCGTCGCGGCCGGCCCAACGCTGTACATGGCGCAATCTCTCCAGTTCTGCCTCGAGCGCGGCGCCCTGGCGTCCATGCTGCAAGTGCCACTGCCTCAGGTCGCTCAGCAGGATGCCGATCTTCAGCCGTGGGTGGGTGGCGCTGTCGCCCAGAGCCGCCGCGATCTCCGTCTGGCCCGCTTGCGGTGCTGCCAGCAGTGAGTCGATGTCGAACCGATATGTTCTGTTCGACACCGCCGGCGTCCAGAGCGATGAATCGTCCAGATGGGATACCCACAGATACGTCACCGCATCGCGCAATGTGCCACGGATGCCGTCGGGGTAGTTGTTGGGCATAAGATAGGCGTCCCAGGCAGCGAGCGGCTGGTCTCCCCATGCCCTCAGCCCGACCCATGCCCTCTGGCAGGCCGCATCGATCTCGCGCGCGAAGCGATCCGGCCCCCAGAGTTTCAGGTCCAGCGAGTCGACACCTGCCATCGCCTCGCGCTCACGGATAAAGTAGGAGCAGCGGTGGAAGTAGGCTGATAGCGCCTGCGCGTAGTTGAGCTCGAGGATCGCTCTCTCCTCTTTGTCCGGCGGCCACGCCGCTTCCTTCAGTTCGCGCAATGCCGTCTCCGGCGCCCCGATCCCTTGCATCAAGCTCCGCCGCTCGATCAACGCGCACGCCCAATTCCGGCTGTCGTTTTCCTGCTGCGCCCGCGCGAGGATGCCCGCCAGCATGCTGTCGGCCGCAACCCACCGCCCGGCCTCGATGTGCTCGCGCACGTCGCGCCACCGATTTGCTGTGGGATCGGTCTTGGCGTGCGTCGCGCAGGGCAGCAGCGTGACAAGGAAGGCCAACGCGGTGGCGATGGAACGGTGCATGTTTGTCCCCCTCGCTTGCGGCCGCTCTGTTGGCGCGGGGTGGGGTGGTTACGCAGTCGCTCACTGATGATAGGGAATGGATGGATGCCCGTCACGGGAGGCTGTCTGAATTTCCAGACGAGCGCGCTCCGCTTTGTTTAGCTTGATGGAAATCTGCTCAGTCGTGCGCCCATTCGTTGGACGTAAGAAACTCTAGAAACTGCCGGTGGCGGGGCTCAAGAGAGCTTTCGCTGTAGGTTGGATCCTCTTTCAGCTTCCCATCCTGGTAGAACTGGGCACGCACAAATGCGGTGTGGAACGGGTAGCCGTACTCGGCGAGGGTGCGGTTGCAAAACCACCGGACTTCGCAAGGATTCGGACGTTCACCGTCGAACACGCTGCCAAAGCTGTAGCCACGCCAGTAGCGCTGTGTGCCGGCAGTAAGTTCGTCGAGAGCCATTTCGTGAAGGGCGCGGGGGAAAGATCTGACTGTCAAATCAAAATCGGGCTCCAGATCCTGCCAGCGCCATTCCAGAACGATCTGCTCGCCCTCGCGCCAGGAGTCATGCTCATGAGGACAAACCACATCCACTTGGTTTGCCTCCTTCTGCGGGAAAATCACGCGGACAACCGCCGTATCGATGTGTCCCGCCCACAGCGCCCCTGTCGTAAGGATGTAAGAAAAGTCGCTCTGGCCAGGGGAACTTGCATAACCGCCGGCCCAGTACCTGTGTCGCACCGTGCGGACCTGATCTGAGGCGAACGCCACCGGAAACGTGTAAACGGTCTCGCCTTCGGGTCGGTGCAGCCCGGCATCCGGCAACGCCCCCATGATGGTGGTGGCCGTCTCCTCGCCGTCCACCCAGGTCCGAAAGTGGGGATCCCAGTAGTCCCGATGTCGCTCGCTCTTGCCAGGATAAACGTTGATTTGCGGGCCGAAGGGGAAGCCCATTAGAACCGTTGTTGGTTCACCCAGATTCCGGAAGTGAAGGGTCGCGTCGACACGCCATTTCATGCGGCGATTGCCAGGACTGCTCTCATCGGGCCCCCACATTGTAACAACGACAGATTCCCCAGCCAATTGGACATGTGTGGTTTGGGCCGGCCGGATCGTGGCGCCGTCTCCTGCGTAATATCCGTCGTTTGCCAGCGCGTCGGGAACACTGACCAGAAGCACCACCGAGGAGATGACAATGTGCAAAGGAGTGTGTTCCCTCAAGAGTGCCTCCTTCTGTAGGAAGATGATTATAGCCAACGGCTCAATGGAATTCTACAGCACGCGCTGGCTCCTGCCACCGACAGCGCTGCCGCGCAGGGTGGGCCGGGGCCTCTTTTTGCGGAGAAGCAACTTCAAGGACGGGCGATCATTCTGATTGTCGCCAATGAGATCGTTGCGCTCAAGGCGGCAATCCGCTCGGCCACGAGGCACCCTGGCCCTTCCCCGTGACACGCCGAATATACTGCCTGCCCCCTGATCCCGTTGCGTGATTGTGCAACTGTAGTTTGAGATTTCGCGGATGCTACCGCGACCCGTCCCGCAGGTAGGCCACGCGCAGGCGCGCCTCCGCCCGCTCCGCCGCCAGCCTGGCGCGCTCGACGTCGATGCCGGGCTCGGGAGTCCGCAGCCGTTCCTGGGCCCGCTCGAGCGCTTTCTTGGCGCGGTCGACGTCGATCTGGTCCGCGGCCTCGCAGGTGTCGCTCAGGATCGTGACCTCGTTGCGGGCGATCTCGACGAAGCCGCCGCTGACGGCCATGAGCTTGGCGGCGGCGTGGGCCCCTCGGTCTTGCTCGCGCACGGTCACGACGCCGGGGACCATCGCGGTGACCAGGGGGGCGTGATCGGCCCAGACGCCGAGGTAGCCCGCGACGCCCGGGATCACGACCGAGACCGCCGTCGTCTCGAAGGCGGTCTTCTCGGGCGTGACGATGGCAACCCTGAAGGACTTCGCCATCACGCCTCGGCCTTCATCTTCTCCGCCCGCTCCACGGCCTCCTCGATCGTGCCGAGCATATAGAAGGCCTGCTCGGGCAGGTCGTCGTACTCGCCCTCGATGAGCCCCTTGAAGCCGCGAATCGAGTCCTCGAGCTTCACGTAGCGGCCCGGCTGGCCGGTGAAGGCCTCGGCCACATAGAACGGCTGCGACAGGAACTTCTGGATGCGGCGCGCGCGGTGCACCGTCCGCTTGTCGTCGTCGCTGAGCTCGTCCATGCCCAGGATCGCGATGATATCCTGCAAGTCCTTGTAGCGCTGGAGGATCTGCTGCACGGCGCGGGCGACCTGGTAATGCTCCTCGCCGATCAGGCGCGGGTCGAGGATGCGGCTGGTCGAGGCGAGCGGGTCCACGGCCGGGTAGATGCCCAGCTCCGCGATCTGTCGCGAGAGCACCGTCGTGGCGTCGAGGTGCGAGAACGCCGTCGCGGGAGCCGGATCAGTGAGGTCGTCGGCCGGGACGTAGATCGCCTGGACGGACGTGATCGAGCCGTTGCGCGTGGAGGTGATGCGCTCCTGCAGGGCGCCCATCTCGGTGGCGAGCGTGGGCTGGTAGCCCACGGCGCTGGGCATGCGGCCCAGCAGGGCCGACACTTCGCTGCCGGCCTGCGTGAAGCGGAAGATGTTGTCGATGAACAGCAGCACGTCCTGCTTCATCTCGTCGCGGAAGTGCTCGGCCATGGTCAGGCCGGTCAGCCCCACGCGCAGGCGGGCGCCGGGCGGCTCGTTCATCTGTCCGAAGACGAGCGCGGTGTTCTTGATCACGCCGGACTCGGTCATCTCGCGGTAGAGGTCGTTGCCCTCGCGCGTGCGCTCGCCCACGCCGCAGAACACGGAGTAGCCGCCGTGCTCGGTGGCGATGGCGTGGATCAGCTCCTGCACGATGACCGTCTTGCCCACCCCCGCGCCGCCGAAGAGGCCGATCTTGCCGCCCTTGGCGTAAGGCGCGAGCAGGTCCACCACCTTGATGCCGGTCTCGAAGATCTCGTTGGCCTCGCCCTGGTCGGTCAGCGGCGGAGGGGCGTGGTGGATCGGGGCGGTCTTGTTGGGCTCGGGTACCGGGCCCTTGCCGTCGATCGGCTTGCCGAGCAGGTTGAACAGGCGGCCGAGACACTGCGCGCCGACCGGCACGCTGATCGGTCGGCCGGTGTCGCGCGCCAGCGTGCCGCGGACCAGGCCGTCGGTCGAATCCATGGCCACGCAGCGCACGACGTTGTTGCCGATGTGCTGCGCCACCTCGACGACCAGCTCGATCCCCTTCGCCTCGTCCCGGATCTCGATGGCGTTGAGGATCTCGGGCAGGTGGTCGGCCTTGTACTCAAGGTCCACCGTGGGACCGATCACCTGCACGACCTTTCCGTAGTTCTCGGCCATGGTCCTCTCCTTGGTCTCCCTAGAGGGCGTTGGCTCCGCCCACGATCTCGCTCAGTTCCTGGGTGATGCCTGCCTGGCGCTCGCGGTTGCGGCGCAGCGTCAGGGCGTCGATCAACTCGGCCGCGTTGTCCGTGGCGGCGCTCATGGAGGCCATGCGCGCGCCGTGCTCGCTGGCGAAAGACTCGCAGAGCGCGATGTAGACGCTGTTTCTGGCATACAGCGGCATGAGCACCTGGAGCAGGGCCGCCCGGTCCGGCTCCCAGATGTAGTCGGCTTGCGCCGTCGCCGGGGCGCCCGCGACCGAGGGGCTTGCCGCGGCCGCGTTCGCGCCGGGCGCCCGACCGCCGTCCGGACCGCCGGGCGGCGGCGTGACCGGCAGCAGGGGGCGCGCGGTCGGCCGTTGGGTCAGGGTGCTCACGAACCTCGCGTACACCAGATGGACTTCGTCGAATTGGCCGTCCTCGAACGCCCTCATGCAGCGATTGGCGACGAGGTTGGCGCGGTCGGCGTTGGCCTCGCCGCCGAAGTCGGCGTGCGCCTCGAAGATCGCGTACCCGCGCTTGGCGAAATAGTCGCGGGCCTTCTTGCCCACCGCGTAGACGGCGATCTCGAGCCCGTCACGACGCGACTGGTCCAGGCGCGCCTGCGCCAGCTTGATGATGTTCAGGTTGTACGCGCCGCAGAGCCCTTTGTCCGAAGTCACCACGACATAGAGGCGCCTGCGGGCGGGGCGCGCTTCGAGCAGCGGGTGGCCGCCCAGGCCGCCGGCGGCCAGGTTCCCGAGCAGGCCCGCCAGGCGCTGCGCGTACGGCCGCCCGGCGAGCAGGCGGGCCTGGGCGCGGCGCAGCCTGGCCGCCGCGACCATCTTCATGGCCTTGGTGATCTGCTGCGTTGCGCGGACCGAGCGGATCCGCTTGTTGATCGCCTTGATCCCGGAACCGGCCACCGCGCTCCTCCGTCAAGCCTGCGCCCGCGCCTTCGCCTGGCGCTGCGCCTTGAACTCTCCGATCGCCTCGCGCAGGTCCTGTGCCGTCTCGTCGTCGAGCTGGCACGACTGCCGGATCTTGTGCAGGACGCCGGCGTGGCGGCTCTCCATGAAGACGTAGAAATCGATCTCGAAGGCGCGCAGCTCGCCCAGCGGCACGTCGTCGAGCAGGCCCTGCGTGCCCGCGAAGATGATCGCGACCTGCTTCTCGAGCGGCAGCGGCTCGTACTGGCCCTGCTTGAGCACCTCAACCATGCGCTCGCCGCGGCGCAGCTGCGCCTGCGTGGCCTTGTCGAGGTCGCTGCCGAATTGGGCGAAGGCCTGCAGCTCTCGGTACTGCGCCAGGTCGAGGCGCAGCCGGCCCGCGACTTTCTTCATGGCCTTGGTCTGCGCGTTGCCGCCCACGCGGCTGACCGAGATGCCCACGTTGATGGCGGGGCGCACGCCGGAGTAGAAAAGATCCGCCTCGAGGAAGATCTGCCCGTCGGTGATCGAGATCACGTTGGTCGGGATGTAGGCCGACACGTCGCCCGCCTGCGTCTCGATGATCGGCAGCGCGGTGAGCGAGCCGCCGCCCTTCTCGTCGGACAGCTTCACGGCCCGCTCGAGCAGACGCGAGTGCAGGTAGAACACGTCCCCCGGGTACGCCTCGCGGCCCGGCGGGCGGCGCAGCAGCAGCGACAGCTGCCGGTACGCGGCGGCTTGCTTGGACAAGTCGTCGTAGACCACCAGCGTGTGCCTGCCCTGCCACATCAGGTGCTCGGCCATCGCGCAGCCCGCGTAGGGGGCGATGTAGAGCATGGGCGCGGGCTCGGACGCGCAGGCCGAGACGATGGTCGTGTACTCCATCGCGCCAGCCTTCTCGAGCGTGTGGAACACGCTCGCCACCGTGGACTGCTTCTGGCCGATCGCCACGTAGAAGCAAAAGACGTCTTTGCCCCTCTGGTTGATGATCGTGTCGATCGCCAGGGCGGTCTTCCCGGTCTGGCGGTCGCCGATGATCAGCTCGCGCTGGCCGCGCCCGATCGGGATCATCGAGTCGACGGCCTTCAGGCCGGTCATCAGCGGCTCCTTCACCGGCTGCCGCTCGATCACGCCCGGCGCCTTCACCTCGATCTTGCGCGTCTCCTCCTGCGGGATCGGTCCCTTGCCGTCGATGGGCTGGCCCACGGCGTTCACGACGCGGCCGATGACGGCCTTGCCCACCGGCACCTCGGCGATGCGCCCCGTGCGCGCGACTTTGTCGCCCTCGCGGATGTGCCTGTCGTCGCCGAAGATCGCGACGCCGACCGAGTCCTCTTCGAGGTTCAACACGATGCCGTAGAGGTCTCCGGGGAACTCCACCAGCTCGCCGGCCATGACCTCGCGCAGGCCGTGGACGCGCGCGATGCCGTCGCCCACCTGCAGGATCGTGCCGACGCTTTCCGCCTCGAGCTCCTTCGCGTATTTCTGGAGCTCTTGCGACAGGATGGAGCTGATCTCTTCGGGCTTGAGCTTCAATTCCTTCACCTCGCCTCGTCAGCGGCCGGCCCCGACAGGGAGCGGGGCCTTGAGCATCTGATCGCGCAGTCGGCGCAGCCCGGCGCGCACCGTGCCGTCGATGACGCGGTCGCCCACGGTCACGCAGACGCCGCCGATCACCAGCGGGTCCACCTTCTTCTCGATAACGATGCGCGAGCCCGTGAGGGTCTCGAGCTGGCGCGCGAGCTCCCCCTCGAGCTCTGCGGGCAGCGGCACGGCCGTCACGACGCGCGCGCGGGCGACGCCGAGTTCCGCCTCCACCAGCCGCGTGAACTCGACCCCGATGTCGTGCAGGTGATCGAGCCGGCCGCGATCGACCAGCAGCTGGAAGAAGTCGAGCAGCACCGGCTCGACGCGTCCCGCCAGGAGCGCGCGCAGCATGGCCTTTTTCTCGCCCTTGGCGATCTGCGGCGACCCGAGGAACGCCGCGACGCGCGGGTCCGCCGCCGCGATCTTGCTCACCGCGGCGTACGACTCCGCCACGGCGCCCAGGTCCGCCGTCCGCTTCGCGGCCGCCACGAGCGCGCCCGCGTAGCGCGTCGCCAGGCGCGGATCACGCATGGCTCACCCGTCCCAGGCTCTCGATGTACTGGCGGATCAGCGCGCGGTGCTTCTCGTCGTCGAGCCGCTCGCCGATCAGCTTCTCCGCCACCGCGATCGTCATGTCGACCACGTCGGCGCGCAGCTGGATCTGCGCCTTCTCGGCCTCGATGTCGATGTCGGCCTTGGCCTTCTCCAGGGCCACCTCGGCCTTGGCGCGCGCCTCCGCCACGATTCCGTCCGCGAACTGTTCGCCGCGCTTGACCGCTTCCTGCACCCGTTCGCGCTCGATGGCCTTGATGTCGGCCAGCTTGTGCGCGAAGTCGCCCTTGAGCGCCTCGGCGTCCGAGAGGGCGTGCTCGGCGTCGGCGTAGTCCTTCCGGATCTTCTCGCGGCGCGCGTCGAGGAAGTCGAGGAGCGGTTTCCAGGCCGTCTTCCTAAGGATCAGGACGACGATCAGGAATCCCGCCCACGTGGTCAGGATCTGCGCAAGGTCGATTCCCAGCGCCTCAAGCATTTCGGCACCTTCCGCGCGTGCGTGAACACGGTCCGGCCGTCACCGGCCGCGGCTCAGCCGCCCAGCTTGCCCTGGAGGACCATGGCGACCAAGAGCGCGTAGAGGGTCAGCGCCTCGATGAACGCGCAGCCGATGACCATCGCGGTCTGGATCTGGCCGATCGCCTCCGGCTGGCGGCCCATGGCCTCCATCGCCGAGCCGATCGCGCGGCCCAGGCCAAGAGCGGAGCCGAGTGCGGCGATGCCGACGCCCAGGGGGAGCGCCAATCCGAGCAGGTCCATGTCTCCTCCTTCAGGACGGGGGTTTCTTCCCGGCGGGACACTCCCGCCGCGCCGCGCCCCGTCGCGGCCTAGTGAGCGTGCGCCGCTGCGCCGCGCCCCTCGTCGTGGTGCGGCAGCATGAGCGCGATGTACACGGTCGACAGCAGGGTGAACACGAGCGCCTGGATCGTGCTGGTGAGCATGCCCAGGAACATGATGGGAAACTGGATCGGCAGGCCCACCCAAGGGACGTGGCACCAAGCCAAAAGCCCGGCGCCCAGCACGATGAACGTGGCCGTGAGCGTCTCTTCGCCGAAGATGTTGCCGTAGAGTCGCAGGCTAAGGCTCATCGGCTTGATGAACTCGCCCAGGACGTGCAGTGGGAACATGAGGGGCACGAAGCCCCACTCCAGGCCGCTGCGCGGTGACCCCGCCAGGTGGTGCAGGTAGCCAAGCAGGCCGTTCTCGCGCAGGGCGATCGATTGCACGTAGAAAAACGTGCAGATCGCCAGCGCCAAGGTGGTGTTGAGCACCGAGGTCGCCGCGAACATGAACGGCACCAGGCCCATCAGATTATTGAAGAGGATGAAGAGGAAGAGCGTGCCCAGGTACGGCGTGTAGCGGCGGGCGCTGGGGCCGATGACCGAACGGAACAGGTTGTACAGCCCGTCGAAGACCAATTCGACCGCCATCTGCAAGCGCGAGGGGTGCTCGGTCCGTCGCCGCGCCACGGAACTGAGCAGCCAGATCAGCAGGGCCGACGCGATCGCCGCGAAGACCTGCGCCTGGAAACGCATGAGGCCAGCGCTCGCCTTCGTGTCGGCGTGGCCGCCGCCGCGCAGGAGCGCCGCGACGATCGACACAAGGGTCGCGGGGTGCCCGCCTCCGTGCCCGCCGTCGTGGGCGGCCTCGGCGCCCGGCTCTTCGGCCGCGGCGGGCGCGGCATGCGGCGCGTCACCGGCCGCAGACGCCGCCGAAAACTCCGGCCACGCCGCGCCGACCCCCAGACAGAGGCCGGCGACAACGAGCAGCAGTGTCGTCGATCTACGCATCCTCGCCTCGCGGCCGCGGTGTTGCCGTTCGGGCGCTCGGCCGCGTCGTCGCGGACGCCACGACCAGCGCGGCCAGCAGCAGAGAGAACCCGATCAGCAGGCTCGTCGGCGGGAACAGGCGGGCCCAGACAGCCCAAAGCGCGACAGCATAGAGAAGAAGCTTGCCGCCGGCCAGCAGAACGATGCGCCCCGTGTCGCGCGGCGTGCCCGGGGGCACCAGCGCGCGCCGCATCAGGGCCTCCAAGAGCCGCAGACCCAGGGTGGCCCACCCCGCCATCAACACGACGCCCAGGGCGAAGCGTCCGGAGACCGCCGGCCAGAGGCCGGCGCCCAACAGGACCGCCGCGACGAGCGTCCCCAGGCGCGCCCAGCGCAAGACCTTCGCGTTCACCGGTCGCGACCATCCCGTGTGACGAGGAGCCAAATCTGCCGGACCGCCGCCAGCAGACCGAACACGCCGCCCAGCGCGCTGGGCCAGGGATCGTGCCCCCATCTCTTCTCGATCAGTCGGCCCAGGAGCCACCCGAGCGCCGGGCCCACCGCGAGCATCGTCGGGATCGCGGTGTAGATCCCGATGTCCCGTATCTGCTTGCCACGACGCTCGTTGGGGTCTTGGGTCACCGCGACTTCCCGGTCGGCGGGCGCGCGGGGCCGCCCCGCCCGAAAGCGGCCCCAAAGCAACCGCTTGGCTGCTGGATTGTCAATGGATTCCGTCGCGTGCGCCGGTCGCCCTCAGCCGCGCTGGGGGTTGAAAATGCCGGCCGGGCTGGCCGCGCCGGGGGCGCCAGGGGCCGCCGGGCCGGCGGGGGTCAGGCCGTGCCGTTCGCCGCCCATGCTGCAATTCCCCTCGAACACGACCCCCTCGTCGATCACGAGACGCTTCGTCTTGATGTTGCCTTCGAGCCGCGAACCGCTCTGCAGCTCGATCTTGTGCTCGGCCACGATGTTCCCGAACACCTGCCCCCCGATGACCGCGTTCTTGACCTGGCATTCGGCGTGGACGACGCCCGTCTTGCCCACGACTAAGTTCTCGGGCGTGGCGATGCTGCCGCGGAACTCGCCTTCGACCCGGAAGGTCCCGCGCACATCGATCTTCCCTTCGAACTTGCAGCCCTGCGCCAGGATCGATGTCTGGCCGCGGTCCACTTCCGGCGCTTCGCCCTCACGTTTCAGCATTTCCGCACCTCGCTCTCCCCGCGCCTTTAGCGCGGCGGGTCTTTTGCGATCACCAGACGCGGGTCGATGGCCACGCCGTCCTTCCAAACCTCGAAGTGGAGGTGAGGGGCGCTTGCCTGGCCGGTGCCGCCCAGAAAGGCGATCTCCTGGCCCCGGTCCACGCGGTCGCCCTCGCGCGCGGCGAGGCGGCTGCAGTGGCCGTAAACCGTCACATAGCCCAGACCATGCGTGATTTCCACATAGTTGCCAAGAAAATTGTCCCAGCCGGCCGCCGTAACCCGTCCCTTGCCGGCCGCCAGGATCGGCGTGTCGAGCGGGGCCACGATGTCCACGCCCTCGTGCCCGGCGCGCGCGTCGCCGTCCCCCGCGCCGGGCGGCGCGAACTCGCGCGTCACGTAGCCGCCCAGCGGCCAGCGGTCCGGCGGCGGCGCCGTCAGCAGCCCGGCGTCTTGGAAGGCCCCCGCCGCGCCCGCGCCGATCGGATGGCCCGCCTGCGGCGCGCGCGCCGGCGAGACGCCCAGCACGTCCAGCAGTTGATCCTGCAGGCGCCGCGACTGCTCGAGCTCGCGGTTGATGCTCCGCACCGCCTCCAATTGTTCGTTGGCCGCCTTCAGCTGTTGCTGCACGCGCGACAATTGAGCGGAGCGGATCAGCAGCACCGCGTACGTGGACAGGAAGGTCGCGATGGCGAGAACCACCAGTCCCAGCACGGCCAGCGCGGCCCCGATCGCACGCCGTTTCAGCACAATTTCGTGGCTGCGCCCGTTGTCGCCGGGCAGGTAGATGATCCGGGCGCGCGGCGGCAACCGCAAGACAGGCACGGCTCACTCCTGCTGGGCCGCCGCCGGCGGGCGTGCCCGGGGAAAGGCCAGGGCGAAGGTTGTTCCCGCGCCCTCCCTGCTCGTCATCTCGATTCTGCCCCCGTGCTCATGCACGATGCGCGCCACGATCGAAAGACCGAGTCCGGTGCCCTTTCCATACTCCTTCGTCGTGAAGAAGGGCAAGAAGACTTGGCCGCGGTCCTTCGCGGGGATACCCTGCCCCGTGTCGGCGAACTCGACTTCGACCTCGCCCGGCGCCCCGTCGCGAAGCATGACAGTCACGCGTCCGCCGCCAGGCATGGCGTCCAGCGCGTTGGCCAACAGGTTGAAAAAGACCTGGTCGAGCTCGTTGCGGTTGCCGAGGATGACCGCCTCCGCGCGCTCGTCGATCCTGACCTCCACGCCGGCCACCTTGATGTTCTTGTCGAGCAGGTGCATCGTCTCGCGCGCCGCGTCGGCCAGGTTCACGAGGCCCCGCGCCTCGCCCGACGGCCGCGCGAAGTTCAACAGCCCCTTGATGATGCCCCGGCACTGCTGTGTCTGTCGGATGATGCGCCGAACGTCCTCCAGTTCCTCTTCCGCCTTCAGGGAATCCTCCAGCATCTGCGCCGAAAGCAGGATCGAGCCGAGCGGCGTGTTCAGCTGGTGCGCGATGCCGGCGGCGAGTTGGCCGATGCCGGCGAGCTTCTCCGTCTCGCTCATCTTCGTCGCCAGCTGCTTCTCGCTCGTGATGTCCCGCGCGATCACCACGTAGGCCCGCGCCTGCTCGCGCGATCCGGTGGTGGCGGCGGTGATGGGCGAGATCGTGAGGGAGAGCTGGCCGCCGCGGCGCTCGCCGCGCGGGAAAGGAAACTCGAAGGTGAGGCTGCGGCCCAGGCGGTCGGCGTCCGCCATGGCGCGCTCCATCTCCATGCCGTAGCAGAAGTGGATGTCCCGGAAAGGCCGTCCGAGCGCGTTGCGCCGGGGTTCGTCGAACAGCGCCTCGGCCGCCTTGTTCCACTCCAGCACTTGGCCGTGTTCGTCGAGCAGGAAGATGGCCTCGCCGGCGTGATTGATGATGTTCCGGTACTTCTGCTCCGAGCGCCGCAGGCGCAGCTGCTCGAGTTGGCGTCTGCGGCGCGACAGATAGAACAGCCACCCGGACAGAAGCAGGGCACCGTGCAAATAAGGGGATTCCAGCAGCGGCACCAGGCTGCGATCGGCGGCCAGCGCCTCGCGCAACGCAAGCGACAGCGATTCCTCGCGGGCCAGGGCGCGCGCCAGGTCGACCAGCAGCGCCACCGCGGCCGCCCCGCTGCACACGACGAGCACGCCGAGCAGCAGGTAGAGGCGTTCGCGCGGACCAGCGCGCAAACCGACAATCTTCCGCAGGCCCTTCATCGCTCCGGATCGGCGCCGCTGGCCGCTCAACCGAGGTTCGTGTCCACGCCCATGGCATCGAGCACGCGCACGAGATCGTCGTCAGAAAAGAAACGGACGGTGACCGTACCGTGGCCCGTGCGCGCGTCGCGAGACAGGGCCACGGGCGCTCCCAGCCGCTGCTCCGCGCGCTCGCGCAGCGCGCGCACTTCGGGCGTCTCGTCGCCGGGCGAGCCGCGCCGGCGCCGGCGGCCCGCGCCCACGCTCCGCGTCGACAGCGCCTGGGCGCGCCTCTCGCACTCGCGCACCGACAACCCGCGGCTCCGGCACAAGCGCGCCAAACGCAGGCGTTGCGGTCCCTCAGGCACCGAAAGCAACGCCTTGGCGTGGCCGCGCGATATGGTGCCGTCCCGCAGCCACGCCTGGATGTCCGGCTCAAGCGCGAGCAGGCGCAGCACGTTCGCGACGCTGCTGCGGTTCTTGCCCAGCATGCCCGACAACTCTTCCTGCGTGGCCCCGTAGGCGGCCAGAAGGTCGCGGTAGGCGCCGGCTTCGTCCATGGGGTTGAGATCCTCGCGCTGGATGTTCTCCAGCAGCGCCACGCGCAGCGCCTCCGTGTCCTCGTAGGAGCAGAGGATGGCGGGAACCTCCCGCAGTCCCGCCAGCCTCGCCGCGCGCACGCGGCGTTCGCCCGCGACCACGCAATAGCTCGGTCCCGAATCGCTCGGCATCGCGCCAGCCGCCAGCGCATCCCCAGGCAAGGGCAGTGCGTTCTCACCCGAACGCAGGCGCCTCACCAGGACCGGCTGCAGGACCCCCACCTGGGTCAACGAGGAGGCGAGCTCTTCTAAATTGTTGATATCGAACGACTTGCGCGGCTGGTGCGGATTCAGGCCAATCTCCGCCAGCGCCAACATGCGCGCTTCGCGGTCGCCCAGCCTGCCGCCCGCCGTGGCATCGGCGGCGGGGATGAGGGCGGACAGCCCCTTGCCGAGCACGCGATTCGGTTTCACGCGACCCCCTTGCTCGCCGCCGCGGCGGCGTTGCGCGCCACGACTTCTTCCGCCAGCTCGAGGTAGCTGCGGGCGCCCGCGCACTCGACGTCGTACAGGAGGATCGGCTTGCCGAAGGACGGCGCCTCGCTCAGCCGGACGTTCCGCGGAATCGTCGTCGTGTATACGGTTTCACCGAAGTAGTCGATCGCCTCTTCGGCCACTTGGTTGGACAGCTTCAGCCGCCTGTCGAACATGGTCAGGAGCACGCCCTCGACGCGCAGGCGCGGATTCAGCCCTTTTTGGACCAGTTGGATCGTGCTGAGCAGCTGGCTCAATCCCTCGAGGGCATAGTACTCGCACTGGATGGGGATCAGCACCGAGTCGGCCGCGGTGAGCGCGTTGAGCGTGATGAGCCCCAGGCTGGGGGGAGTGTCGATGATCGTGAAATCGTACCGCTCCCTCAGGCCGCGCAAGGCTTCGGCCAGGAAGTGCTCGCGGGACAGCTGGGGCACGAGCTCCACTTCGGCGCCGGACAGGCGCCGATCCGCGGGTAGCACATCCAGAAAACCGACAGGGCCGGGGCGCACCGTGTCGGCAACGGTCGCGCCGCCAAGAAGAACTTCATAACTTGTTGTTTTATAGTCGGTTATACCACAGCCGCTCGTCGCGTTCCCCTGCGGGTCGAAATCCAAAAGGAGGGTCCTCTTCTCGGCGACCGCCAGGCTGGCGCTCAAGTTGACCGCCGTCGTGGTCTTGCCAACGCCCCCCTTTTGATTGGAGATGGCGATGATCTTGCCCATGGCGACCGAGTCATCCTTCCTGGCGGGAAGCGTGCGGTGAAAGCCGCGCTGGCCGACGCGTCGCGGTCTCGCGATAGCGCAGCAAGATAGGCGAGAACCGTGGACTATGTCCAGCTTCAGTGCCGGCGGGGCGGGCGGTCATGGTCCAGTTGCTTACCGGCGGGAGAGTTCCACGTGGAACGTGCCGGCGGCGATCCCGGCGGGCTTACCCTGCGGGAGGGCGGGCGTGTTCCACGTGGAACTTCGCGATCCGGCTCGCCTTGCCGCCCTGGCCCAACTCAGGCGTGGAAGGATACGATGAGGGTTCCACCACCCCTGGAACTCTCGAACGGGACCACCCTGCGGCGCGCCGGGCCCGGCAAGGACAGCGCGCGGGCGATGCCGCTCTCCGTTTCGCCTTTATCCAGCGATCCTCGCAGCCTGACGATGGTCAGGCCCGGTCTTGCCGCCGCGGTTCGGGGCAAAGCGCTATTCCAACCGGCGATCACCTCGGGATCGCCCATGGCCAGCATCATCAAGGACACCACCCAAGGCCTTGGCTGAGCGTAGTTTTCCTCCTCCAGCCTGACATCGCCCCAGCGGCCCCCTTGAACCCGGCAGTTGCGCAAGCCCAAGATCTGGATCTGTCGAGCCAGGAACCACGCCCGCCGGGTTCGCGGTTCCACGAGCCAGCCCACCGGCGGCGCGGGCGTTCGTTCCTCCACCAAAATGCGCCAGGGGATTCCGGGCAGGCCCGCGCCTGACCCGATGTCGGCGTATGCCACCGTCCCCGACGCTTCCGCCCATCGCGTCCAGGCCTCGGCCACAATCGTGTCAAGAACATAAAACCCTGATATACAGAGATCTAGCAACCTTGCCACATGCTCCCCGGCCTTCGCGCGGCTGACCAGATTCACCGCCCGATTCCAGCGCAAGACCTCGCGCGCGTACGCCGTCAGGCGTTCGGCGGCCTGGGGGCCGAACCTCTCCCGGCCCGGCAGCTCTTCAGGAAAGACACTCATCGATCCTGACCGCCCTGTGCGCCTGGCGTCCCCCCGCCCGCCCCGGCAGCCCCAACCCTGCGCGCGAGCACGCTCAGGACCGCCAGATCCGATTGGCGCACGCCGTCGATTCGTCCCGCTTGTCCCAGGGTCGCGGGCCTCATCCTCTCGAGCTTTTCCCGCGCCTCCCAGCTGAGCGCGGTCGTGTCGCGATAAGGAAAGTCGAGCGGCAGCTCCAGGTGCTCCAGGTGCGCCTGGCGCCGCACGAGCCTCTCCTGGCGCGCGACATATCCCTCGTATTTGATGTCGGCCTCCACGGTCTCGATGACGGATCTTCTTTTTAATTCGTTGTCTGGCAGCGACTTAGAAAGCTCCCGATTCGTTTCCGCCAGCACCCTGGCCAGTTCGCCCTCGGGGCGCCGCACCCATTCCGCGGCCGCCATTCGCCCTCCCGTGCTGGCGTCGTTGACGCTCGCCCTCTCCAGCCGCTCTCGCAAGCGGCGCGCCGCCTCGACCTCCTCGCGCAGCAGCTCGAGCTCCGCGGGGCGCAACAGGCCAATCCTCTCGGCATGCCCGAGCAGCCTGGCGGCCGCGTTGTCCCAGCGTAGCCAGAGTCGGTGCTCCGCCCGCGACGTGAACATCCGGTAGGGTTCGCTGATCTCCTTCGTGGCGAGATCATCGATCAGCACGCCGAGATAGGCTTCGTGGCGACCAAGTATCAACGGTGATTGATGTTTCAGGGAAAGAGCCGCGTTGATGCCCGCCATGAGCCCCTGCGCGGCCGCCTCCTCGTAGCCGGAAGTGCCCAGGATCTGTCCGGCAAAATACAATCCATCAATCTTCTTTGATTCGAGAGTTGTCCTGACCTGCCATGATGGCAGTGCGTCGTACTCCACCGCATAGCCGAAGCGCACGAGCTGCGCCTCCTCCAGCCCGACGATGGACCTCACCATCGCGACCTGGACGTCGGCGGGCAGGCTCGTGGACAGCCCGTTCACATAGATCTCTTCGCTCTGTCGCCCCTCCGGCTCCAGAAAGACCTGGTGCCGCTCCTTGTGTTCGAAACGCACGACCTTGTCCTCGATCGAGGGACAGTACCGCGGCCCTTGGCCCTCGATGACCCCGGCGTACAGGGGCGAGCGGTCCAGATTGTCGCGGATGACGCGGTGCGTGGCCTCGCTGGTCCACGTGATGTGGCAAAGCACCTGCTCCGGCGCGAAAGACAGCGTGCGCAAAGAGAAGGGCAGCGGGTCGGGATCCCCCGCCTGGGCCGCCAGCGCTTGCCAATCAATCGTCCGGCGCAGCAGCCGCATGGGCGTGCCGGTCTTCAGCCTCCGCAGCTCGAAGCCGAGCGTCCGCAAATCCTCGCTCAAGCCCTCCGCGCTGGGCGCTCCCTCGCGCCCGCCGGCTCGCTGTTGCTGCCCGGTGTGCAAAAGGCCGCGCAGGAAGGTCCCCGTGGCCAGTACGACACGCGAACCCTGCAAGCTGCCGCCATCGGCGAGCCGCACGCCGCTGACGCGCCGCCCTTCTTTGCGGGAGAACTCCACGCGCAAGCCGATGACCTCGGCCTCCAGCACGCTCAGGCCCGGCTGCGCCTCGACCGCGGCCAGCATGCGTGCCTGATACGCCAGCTTGTCCGCCTGCGCCCTGGGCGAACGCACCGCTGGCCCCTTGCGTCGGTTCAAGATCCGGAATTGGATGCCGGTCTCGTCGATGGCCCGCGCCATTTCCCCGCCCAGGGCATCGATTTCTCGCACCAGCTGCGCTTTGCCCAGTCCCCCGATCGAGGGGTTGCAGGGCATGCGCCCCACTTCGGCACGATCTTGGGTCACCAGCAATGTGCTAACGCCCAGGCGCGCCGCCGCGAGCGCCGCTTCGATGCCGGCGTGCCCCCCGCCCACCACGATGACATCGTGGGTTGTCTGAAAACATGCATCAGCCATAATTGATGTATTCTATTTACCTACACAGAAGCGGCTGAAAATTTCGCCCAACAGCTGTTCCGAGAAGACGCGGCCAGAAATTTCGCCCATTCGCTGGAGCAGGGCAGCCAACAGGCTGGCAACGACTTCCTCGTCTGCGCCGCCCGCCGTAACGGCCTCGATCAGGCTCGCCAGCTCCTGGCGACAATCCATCAATGTACATTGATGTCTTTGATTGAGCAGAATGCCCGCGGCTGCCGTGTCTCGCAGCTTGCCCGCGTCCGCGGCCTCCAGCAGCGCCTCGCGCAGGATCTCCAGACCCGCCCCGGTCTTAGCCGACGTCCGGATACGGATCCCTGTCCCCGCGGCTTGCGCTCGCGCGACATCGACCTTCGTGCCTACCTCGAGCACCACCGCCTCGGCGCCCGCGCCGAGGGCGGCGACGTCCAGCTCGTCCGCCTGCCCCGCCTTCGACAGGTCTCGCAACACCAGGATCACGTCCGCGTCCGCGATGACTTCCCTGGCCCGGTCGATGCCGAGGGTCTCGACCCGCCGCGCCCGCTCGCGCAGGCCCGCCGTGTCGTGCAACATGAAGGTCAGACCCTCCAGCCTCAGGGGGGCCGAAACGACATCGCGTGTCGTGCCCGGCTGCGCGTCCACGAGCACTCGTTCCTGACCGAGCAGGGCGTTGAACAGCGAACTCTTGCCGGCGTTCGGGGGTCCCGCCAGCACCACCTGTACACCCTCGCGCACGCGGCGCGAGACGGGAGCCAGCGCGAGCAGCCGGTCCACCTCCGCTCGCGCAGCCTTCAGCGTGTCCACGATCTCCTCGCGCGCGACGCTCGCTTCCGGCTCGTCCTGCGCGAACTCCAGCGACCCCTCCAGGCGTGCCAGCAGCGCGCGCAGCGGCGCCTCCAGCGCCTGGATCTCCCGCCTCAGGCCCCCGCGCAGTTGCGCCAGCGCGACGCGCGCGGCCAGTTCGTCCTCGGCGTGCACGAGGTCCGCCACCGCCTCGGCCTGGTCGAGGCTCAGACGTCCGTTGAGAAAGGCCCGCCGCGTGAATTCGCCCGGGCCGGCCGGCCGCGCGCCGGCGGCCACGCAGGCCGCCAGCACCAGGCCAGCGGCGCGCTCACCGCCGTGGCCCTGCAGCTCGATGGTGTCTTCGCCGGTGTAGCTGTGAGGCGAGAGCAGCGGCAGGGCCAGGACTTCATCGAGCGGCGCGCCCGGCTCGAATCCCGCGGGGGCGCTGCCCGTCGGCCAGACCACCAGGCCCAAGCGGGCCCTATGCGACACCGGCGCCGCGTGTGGCGGCTTCGCCCGGAACACCGCGCGCAGGATGTCGAGCGCCGCGGGCCCGCTCACGCGCACGATGGCGATGCCCCCTTCGCCAGGCGGGGTGGCCAGCGCGGCGATGGTGTCTGCGTCGGATCCTCGATACGAGAATGCGTCGCGCATCGCGCCCCTTTGTGCATGCCGCCCGGCAAGTCAAGGGGCGACCTTTCGCCGGCCGCCCCGCGCCCGCGCTTGTCGCCCTCGGCTCTCAGGCCTCGTCGTCGTCGAATGCCGCCGACCGCTGGCCCTCCTCGTTCTCGCGAGCCGTCGCCGTCCTTTGATCGGGCCGGGTTTGGCCTCCGTAGCCGGGCTCTGCGGCCCGATCCGCACCCGCGGGAGGCGTCGCCCCGGCCGGCGCGACCACCACGTGTTTGCCCAGATCGTCCTCGACGGTGAAGGTCTGCACGCCGGCCATCCGCGCGACCTCGAGGTGCACGACGCGCCTTTCGCGAGCGCAGAGGGCCTCGAAGGACATCTGCTGCCCTGTCGCGAGCACTCGCTCGGCCGCCTGCTGGGCGCGCTGAACGAGTTTCTCTTCGCGTCTGCGGCGGTAGTTGTTGATGTCGAGGTTCATACGCACCGGCGCGCCGACCGCCTGGCTTGCCATGCGTTCGACCAGGTGCTCCAAGGCGTCGATCGTGCCACCGTGCCGTCCGATCAGCACGCCGGCGCTGATTTCGTCGGTCGTGATCTTCACTTGATGGTATTCGCCGGCCCGCACCTCGCAGCGGCACGGAAAGCCCGAGCGCACCATCAATTCCGTGGCGAGTCGTTCGATAACCGCCGGCGCCTCGCCGACAGCCTCGCCTCGCTGCGGCTTCGCCAGCGACGCGGCCGCCAGGACCAGCGGCTGCGGGGCCTCGGCGCTCGCTGGGATCTCTCGCGTCTGCGGCTCCTCCGCCCCGCCCTCGCCGGGCGAGAAAGCGAGGGGCGGCGGCGCGTCGGCCTCCCCGGGTCTGCGCCGGCCCCGTCCACCGCGATGCCGCTTTCTGCGCTGCGCCGCTGCGTCCGCCTGCGTCCTGTCGCCGCTCGGCGCCTCGCGCGTGGCAGCTGCCGGCTGCGTGTCTCGACTTGGGCCGTGGTGCCGGGCCGGCGGCGCCCCGCGCTCCTCGTGCCCAGACTCGCGCCCACCGCCGCGCCCGGCCGCCGGGCGCCGCGCCACACGCACGCGGGCTGGTCGGCCGCCGAGCATCCCGAACAGGCCGCCCTTGCCTTCGTCGAGCACCGTGATGTCCACCTCGTCGCGTCGCGCCCCGAGGCGCAGCAGCGCCTCCGCCACGGCCTCCTCGATGCTCTTGCCCCGACTCTCGATGGTGTCGCTCATACCCGGGAACCCCCAGTGGCGGGAATGGTCGTGTGTATACGCCAGGTCTGGTACACAGAGACAAGGTTCATGACCAGCCAGTACAGCACCAGGCCCGCCGGGAAGGAGTAGAAGAAGAACAGCATCATCACCGGCATCAACTTGTTCATGAGCTGCATCGACGGCCCCCCGGCGGGAGCGGTCGGCGTCAGCTTCATCTGCCAGTAGGTCGAAGCTGCCATCAAGAGCGGCAGCAGATTGAATTCGTTGCCGAGGAACGGGATCGAGAAGGGCAGCGTGAACAGCGCGTCGGGCTGGCCGAGATCCCGGATCCAGAGCGTGAAGGGCGCCTGGCGCAGGGCGATGTCGCTGCGCAGGACCTGGTAGAGCGCGATGAAGACCGGCATCTGGAGGAGCATGGGCAGGCACCCGCCCATGGGGTTGATCTTCTCCTCCTTGTAGAGCTTCATCATTTCCTCGCTCAGCTTCTGCTGGTTGCCCTTGAGCTTCTCCTGCAGCGCTTTGATGCGCGGGGCGACCTCCTGCATGCGCTTCATGGAGCGCGTGCTGCTGCGCGTGAGTGGGTAGAAAATGACCTTCACGAGAATGGACAGCAGGATGATGACGATGCCGTAGTTCGGGATCCAGCGGTACAGCCAGTTCATGAACCGCAGCGTGATCGCCGCCAGGGGCTGGAACATTTTCCAGCCCAGGTCCACGGTCTTCTCGAGCCCCACGCCGTACTCGGCCAACCGCTGGTACTCGCTGGGCCCCACGTAAAGGCCCAGTCGCGCTCCCGTGACCGTCGCGCCCGGGCGCGCCGTCAGCGGCAATTCGATCCACCAGGTCTGCTCGCCTCGCGCGGGATCGCCGTCCAGGTGAACCCTGCCCTCTACGGCGCGCCCCTGCGCCGCCTGCTGAGCATAGCCCGCGATGAGGAAGTACTTGTTCTGCACGGCGGCGAACCGCACGCTGCCCTGCAGTTCGGCTTGCACCTTCCGCGCGTCCGCCCCCATCGCGCGGCGCATCTTGACCACCATCTCTTCGCCCACCATGGCGATGGCGCGGAAGCTGTCGCGCTCCCATTTCTGGTTCCGCTCGGTACTGCCGATGCCCTCCGGCCAGGCAAAGCGGGCCTGGAGGGGGTCGCCCAGGACAGGCCCGATCGCCACCCGCGCCGCGTCGTCCCTCAGCGCCACTTCCAGATCCAGGTCGATGGAGTACCGGTCCGCATGAAACGTGAAGATCTTCCGCACGACGAGTCCAGCCTCGGTGACCGCTTCGAAAACGAGGCTGCGCGCGCCGTCGTCCTGCCCGAGCCGCACGGCGGCGGCGCCGTCGTACCGATACGGGGCCGCCGACAAGTCGATTTCGCCTCGCTGGAAGAAAAGCCGATCCCCGTCGCCCGGCGCGGCGAGGGCCGCGTCCTGCGGCACGAGTCGCACCGGCTCGCCGTCCGCTCCCTTGAAGCGCAGGCCGCGCCACGCCGCGATCCGCGCGCCCGTGGGGCAGATCTCCAATTCGTAGAGATCGGTCGCCACGTGGATGTTGTCGGGCTGCTGCGCGACGGGCAGAAATTGAAGCGGCGCGGCGAGGTGGTCCGACGCCGGCTGGGAGGCCGCGAGGGCTGGTGCAGGAGAGCTCCAGCCGGCGCTGGCCGGCTGCGCCTGCGCTGCGGTCGCCCCTTCCTGCTGCATTGGAGCACCGGGGGCCGCCGCTGACTCGGGCGCGGGCGCCCGCTGGGGCTGGTAGAGATGCTTGTACAATTGAAGCCAGCCCACGTAGACCAAGAAGATCAATGCGAATGCAAGAACGGTCCGCCTATCCATGCGTGACATCTCCGCGGGCCGCGCTCAGGGGTGGCCGGCCCAACGTTTCAGGGACAGGATCGTACCCGCCGGCGCGCCACGGGTGACAGCGCGCGAGGCGGCGAACAGCCAGCCAGCCGCCCCTCAACAGTCCGTGGCGACGCAAGGCGTCGGCGGCGTACACAGAGCAGCTGGGAGTGAACCGGCATGCCGGCGGGAGAAGGGGCGATATCGCTAGCCGATACAGCCGGATCAGCGAGTAGGGCAGGCGCCACATGGAAGTCAAAGGCTCGCTGTTCTCCGGAGATCGCCGCGCTTGGGCGGGACGCGGCCGCCGGACAGGGATTTCTCACGTCGCATCGCGGCCGAAAACCAACTGTGCGAGCTCGCGCCGCACCTCTTGGAAACCGGCACCTATGATTCCGCGCCTGGCCACCGCGACGACCCACATCCCTCGCCGTGGACCGGGCGATCCGCCCGCTCGCACGTCAACGGCGCGGAGCGCCTCGCGCAACAGGCGCTTGGCCCGGTTGCGCCGCACCGCCTTGCCGAGCTTCCGGCTGGCGACCACGGCCGTGGCGTCCGCCTCCGCCGCGAGCAGATAGAGCACGAATAGCCGCCCGACGCGCTTTTCGGCCTCCGCGTAGACCAGCGCGAAATCCCGCCGGCTGCGCAGAGGGCGCGGCATACACGCCCGCGCCTAAACGCAGACCCGCTTGCGCCCCTTTTGGCGCCGGCGCTTCAAAACCAGCCGTCCCGCCCGCGTCGACATGCGCTTGCGAAAGCCATGGGTTCGACTGCGGCGAAGGTGGCTGGGCTGAAAAGTCCTCTTCAAGGGGAGTCCTCCTCGTATGGTTCAAGCCGCGAAACATTAGCGTTGCGGGCGGGACGTGTCAAGGACGCGCGCGCAGCCCTGCCGGAAGGCCGCGTCAGTTGTGCCACCTGTCATCCTGCCAATCGGCCACGGGTTGCGGGGGCGGGCTGGCCCGCGCGGCACCGGCCAGCTGTTTGGGCGGCCTCGCCGGCGCGGCTGCGCCGGCCGGCACCGTTCCATAAGTAAGTGATTTTTTAACAACGAATTAATCGCCCCGAGATCCCGGCGAGGAGAATTGCCTTGCAGCCCCCCCTACCGCGTGATAGCTTACGGCCGCCTTGGTTGAAAAGTCTCCGAGTGGCGCCCCGGGTTGTCCACAAGGCTTTTCTTTTGTTGATAAGTTAGGGTTGTGGCGGTTTTTTATTTGCATGTGATTTTCTTGCAATGACTTGTCCGGTTGGGTGCGCTGTGGATACAATGTCTGATTCCAGTCTGCCTGGGGTCGACGGCGGGCCTCTCGAGGCCTTGGGCGACGGCTCGCGCGACCTTTACTGGGACGGCATCCTCGACATTGTCAGGCCGAGCGTCTCGCAGCAGACTTTCGAAACTTGGTTTCGGCCGCTGCGCCCAGGTGTTTGGCGTGATCGCGTCATCGAGGTGTTCTGCCCCGATCACTTTTTCCTGGACTGGTTCAGCGAGCACCACATGCCCTCCCTCAACGGGGCCTTGAGCGCTCACTTCGGCGTGCAGACCACCTGTCGCCTGACTGTCGACGAGCTCATGGCCGACGCGCGCCGGGAACAGCTCGCCACCCCGCCCTCGCCCGCTGCGCGCCCCAGAGTCGAGCCTCTCCTGGGGCCTGCCTTGAGCGACGCGCCGCCGCCGCTGGTGCGCGCCCGGCTCAATGCCGCCTATGTCTTCGATTCTTTCGTCGTCGGCTCCGGCTCCAAGCTGGCGTATGCCGCGGCGGTGGCCGTCAGTCGCAGGCTGGGCGACAGCTACAATCCGCTGTTCATCCACGGGGGCGTGGGGCTCGGCAAGACGCACCTCATGCACGCCATCGGCAATGCGGCCCTCGCCGTGAAGCCCGGCTGCAGGGTGTGTTACGTCACAGCAGAGCAATTCATGAACGACCTTATCCGCTCGATCCAACAGAACAGGACCTACGACTTCAAGCGCAACTATCGAGGCGTGGACGTTCTGCTGGTCGACGACGTGGCTTTCCTGGCGGGCAAGGAATCGACGCAGGAAGAGTTTTTCCACACCTTCAACGCGCTCTACAACGACAACAAGCAAATCGTCCTGACCTCCGATCGTTCGCCCAAGGAGATCACGACGCTGGAGGAGCGGCTGCGCTCCCGTTTCGAGTGGGGGCTCATCACCGACATCCAGCCTCCGGACCTCGAAACTCGTATGGCAATCCTAAAGAAGAAGGTGGAGGCGAATCACATCTACATATCCGACGACGTCATCCAGTACGTCGCCGAAAACATCACGAACAACATCCGCAAGCTTGAGGGGGCGCTGGTCCGATTGCTGGCCTTCGCCAGCCTGACGGGTTGCGAGATCAGCTTGGAAATGGCCTCGGATGCTCTCTCCTCCTATTTCCAGGCCTCTCCTGCCAGGACGCCGACGATAGCCGACGTGGCGCGCCTCGTCGCCGAGCGCTTCCATGTCACTGTCGATCAGCTCAAGTCCAAAACGCGCACCCAGGACTTGGCCCTGGCCCGACAGGTGGCGATGTTCATCGCCCGCGAAAGGATCGGCGCCTCCCTCAATGTCATCGGCAAGGCCTTTGGCGATCGCGATCACTCGACGGTCCTGCATGCCTGCCACAAGATACAAAGCATGTGCGACCGCGAGCCCAAGTTCCGCGGACGCATCAAGGACCTATTCGAGGAACTTAGCCAACAGAGCGCCTCCGCCCCATCTGTTCGATGATCTCGGGCGCCACAGCCAAGTGTGATACGCCGGAGATCAAACGTGTCCAAAAACCCGCGCATAAAAGGTTGGCAATCTGTGGACGGCGACACAGGTGGGGACAGCCTGTCTTTTATCCACTTCCTGTGCCCACATCCATCCACTTGCGATCCACTCATCGGCGTGACGCGGAAACAGTCAAACCTCTGTCCTTATAGAGCCCTCGCACACCGTCCACACCATCCACACTCCCTACTACAACTACATCTACCTTGTTTGAATACCTCCTTGAAGGGGAACACGCCTGAGTCTATCATTACGGCCCCGCGCCCCCCGGAAAATGGCCCTGACCGGAGGCTCCTGAGGTGAAGTTCACGATCCAGCAAGAAGACCTGCTCAAGGCTCTGAATGTCGTGGCCGGAATCGTGCCGGGAAAAACGACGCTTCCAATCCTCACATCCATCCTCATCGAGGCGGATGATAAGGGCGCGCGCTTCTCGGCCACGAACCTGGACATCTCGGCGACGACCGTGTGCGTAAAAACGACGCTCAAGCGCAAGGGCCGGGCGGCCGTGCCAGCCACGAAATTCGTGGCCTTCGTACGCAGTTTGGCGCCAGCGGAAGTAACCATCGAAGAAAAAGGCGGCAAAGTGTCTGTGTCGAGCGGCCGCACGGCGCTCGAAGAGCCGGGAATGAACGCCGACGAGTTTCCCGCCCTGCCAGAACTTGGTGGGGAGAAGGCCTTGGAAGTCCCAGCCGCCGCTTTGGCCTCGATGATCCGCGCCACCTCGTACGCTGTCTCACGCGATGAGACGAGGCCGGCTCTACTGGGCATCCTCTGGGAGGTGCGTCCAGCCAGCCTACGCTTGGTTGCGACCGACGCGCACCGCCTCGCGCGGGTCGAGCGCAAGCTGAAGCTCGGGGCGCGCGAGGAACGGACGCTTATTGCCGATACCTCGGGTCTGCTACAGTTGGCGCGCCTGGCGGAAGACGAGGAAACAGTCCATCTGCACTTGGGCGCGAATCAACTCAGCTTCCGCGTGGGCGACACGGTCTTGCACACCCGCCTTCGCGAGGGCCCATTCCCGGACTATGAGGCCGTCATCCCGAAATCCAACAATCGGATCGTCACGGTGGACCGCGAAGCGCTGAGCCAGGCGGTCAAGCGCGTGGCGATCACAGCGGATCGCATCACCAACCAGATTCGCCTGGGCATCGAGTCCGGGCGAATGGAATTGAGCGCGACGGGCAGCGACGGCAGCCGGGCGGAGGACCAGCTGGAAGTCGGCTACGAAGGGGACGCGCTCGAAATCGGCTTCAACTTCAACTACCTCCTCGACTGCCTGAAGAACATGAGGGCAGAGACCATCGAGCTGGCCATCAAGGACTCCCAGAGCGCGGCGCTGGTGCGCCCTTCTGCGGCCGACCAAGAGGGCGGGGAGGCCGGGGAAGACCTGCTCTGCCTTCTCATGCCGCTGCGGTTGTCCGCGGATTGAACAGGCCAGCATGTGGCTGCTCGAGGCGTCCATCGAGGGTTTTCGCAACCTGATTCCCTCGCGACTGGTCCTATCACCAACCGTTAATGTCTTTCACGGCGGCAACGGACAGGGCAAATCGAATCTGCTCGAAGCGCTCAATTATCCTGCCCTTGGGCGCTCCTACCGGGGCGCGCGCGACGATGACATGGTGGCCGCCGGAGCGGCCCAAGCTCACGTTGCCGTCAGCTGCCGCACCGACAACGGCGACCATATTCTGTTCGAATGCGGCATGGAGAAAGGCGGCCCCGGGCGCCTGCGGATCGACGGCGAGCCCGTGCGCCGGCGCGCCGATTTGGTGGGGCGCATGGCCACCGTCGTGTTCGAGCCGCAGAGCGTGCAACTGGCGGCAGGAGCGCCAGAGCTGCGGCGCAGCTTCGCCGACCAGAGCCTGAGCGTGTTGGACCAAGCCTACTTCCGGCGTCTCATGAACTGCCACCGCGCGTTGCGCCAAAAAGCGGCGCTGTTGCGCGACGCAAGGCGCGCCGGCGCGTCGCCGTCCCGGGTGCGCGCGGAAGCGGAGATCTGGAATCGGGAGATCGCGCGGGAGGCCGCGGCCCTGTGCGAAAGCCGCGCCACCTGGGCAAGAGAACTGGACCCGCGGGCCGCCGCGATCTACGCGGAGATGGACCCCGGAAGTGCTTGTCTCAAATTCGTTTATCTTCCGAGCCTGGAGGCTTGCCGGCGGGGGTTGGCGGGGGAGGATTTGGCCCAGGAAATCCTGTCCGAGTTGGACTATATTGGGCCGCATGAGGTGCGCCGCGGCCGGCCCCTGGCGGGTCCCCACCTGGACGATTTTCAGCTCTTGTTGGGCGGGATCGGGCTGCGGGGGTACGGGTCGCGCGGCGAAGCGCGCAGCGCAGCGCTGGCGCTCAAGCTGGCGCACGGGGAGCTCATCTTCGCGCAAAGGCGCGTCCGCCCCATCCTCATCTTCGACGATGTGTTCAGCGAATTGGACAAGGCGCGGGTGCGGCGTCTTCAGCAAGAGTGCGCCGCCCGCCACCAGCTGCTGATCGCCACGGCGCGGCCGGATGACGTGGCGGGCTGGAAACCAGATGGCCTGCGTACCTGGCGAGTGGAGGGGGGCCGTCTGGAGGAACTGCCATGAACGAAGATGTCAGCAGCGAGCGGCGGGGCTTGCCGGAAAAGGCCGGCGCAATCCTGCGCCGCGTGCTGGCCGCGACAGGGATCGAGCGACGCCTGGCGGACAGGGGTCTGTTGGAGGCGTGGCCGCGGATCGTGGGGGAGCGAGTGGCGCAGTTTTCGCGTCCCGTAGACCTGGTCGACGGAGTTCTGACCCTGGAGGCGGACAACGCCGTCTGGCGCCAGGAGCTGACCCTGATGGCGCCGCTGATCGTGCGGCGCTACAACGAACTCTGCGGCGAGGGCTCGGTCAAGGAAATCAATTGGAACCGCAAGTTGGCGCGCTCCCGTCCCGGCGCGACCGGGCGTTGACGCCCGCCACGCCCCAACACCACAGGATGGTCGCATGAACGCCGCCTCCGCCTCATCCAAGACTTACACAGCGCAAGGCATTCAGGTGCTCAAGGGGCTGGAGGCGGTCCGCCGCCGCCCCGCCATGTACATCGGCGACACCGGGCTGCGCGGGCTGCACCATCTGGTGTACGAAGTGGTCGACAACTCGGTCGACGAGGCGATGGCCGGCTACTGCGACAGGATCGAGATCGTCATCGAGGCGGACGACAGGGTCAGCGTCCTGGACAACGGGCGCGGCATCCCGGTGGACATGCACCGGACAGAGGGAAAGCCCGCCCTCGAGGTCGTGATGACCAGCTTGCACGCGGGCGGCAAATTCGACAAGAGCAGCTACAAGGTGTCCGGCGGCTTGCACGGCGTCGGCGTCAGCGTCGTCAACGCGCTGTCCAGCCACCTGCGCGTCGAGGTGCGCCGCGAGGGCAAGATCTGGTGCCAGGAATATTGCCGCGGCGAGCCCACGGGCGCGATGCAGGCGATCGGCGAGTGCGACCCCGCTATCACCGGCACGAAGGTGACCTTCACCGCCGACGCGGAGATTTTCCCGGCGCTGGCCTTCTCATATGAGACACTGCAGGTGCGCCTGCGCGAGCTGGCATTCCTGAATCGCGGCTTGGTCATATCGATCGCGGATCGCCGCGGCGAGAAGGAACGCACGAAGACCTTCCATTACCAGGGTGGCATCGTCGAGTTCGTGCGCTGGCTGAACGAGGGAAAGCAGGTGATCGCTGGCGCCCCGGTCTACGTCGCGGGAGAACTCGAGGGCGTGCAGGTGGAGGTCGCGCTCGACTACAATGACGCCTACGCGGAGAGCCTTTTCACCTTCTGCAACAACATCCACACGAGCGAGGGCGGGAGCCACCTGACGGGTTTTAGGGCCGCGCTCACGCGAACCCTCAACAACTATGCGCAGAAGAACAATCTCCTGAAGAAGGAGATTCCAACGCTCAGCGGCGACGACGTGCGCGAGGGCCTGACCGCGGTCGTGTCGGTGAAGGTCCCAGAACCTCAGTTCGAAGGGCAGACCAAGACGAAGCTCGGCAACACCGAGGTGAAAGGGCTCGTCGAGCAGATCGTCAATGCCGGGCTGTCGGAATTCCTCGAGGAACACCCCGCGGAAGCGAAGCGGATCGTCATCAAGTGCATGGGCGCGGCGCAGTCGCGGGAGGCCGCGCGGCGCGCGCTCGATATAGCCCGCCGAAAGTCGGCGCTGGACTCCGCCTCGCTGCCCGGAAAGCTCGCCGACTGCCAATCCGCCGACCCGACCGAGAGCGAACTGTTCCTGGTGGAGGGAGATTCGGCGGGCGGTTCGGCAAAGCAGGCGCGCGACAGGCGCTTCCAGGCCATTCTGCCGCTGAAGGGCAAGATCCTCAACGTGGAGAAGGCTCGGTTGGATAAGGTGCTGGCCAACGACGAGATCAAGGCCATCATCACCGCGCTGGGGACCGGCGTCGGCTCGGGGATCTTCGACTTGGCGAAGCTGCGGTATCACAAGATCATCATCATGACGGACGCCGATGTCGACGGATCGCACATCCGCACGCTGATCCTCACCCTGTTCTTCAAGGAGCTGCGCGAGATCATCGCGCTTGGCCACATCTATATCGCGCAGCCGCCGCTCTACCGCCTGAAGAAAGGGGAGCGGGAGCTGTACGCGCAGTCCGACGCCGAGAAGAGCGTCCACATGCGGGAGCTGGGAGGAGACAAGGGGGTCTATGTGCAGCGCTACAAGGGCCTCGGCGAAATGAACCCGCAGCAGTTGTGGGAAACCACCATGGATCCGGCGACCCGCACCATAACCCGCGTCCAGCTCGAAAGCGAGGAGGACGCGGTGCATACGTTTTCCGTGCTCATGGGCGAGGACGTCGAGCCGCGCCGGCGCTTCATCGAAGAGAACGCGCATCTCGTCGCCTACGAGGACCTTGACATCTAAGGACGGATCAAGGCATGGCTGAACACGGCGGCAGGATTCTCGACGTCGACATCGAGCACAAGATGCGCGAGTCGTATCTCGAGTACTCCATGTCGGTCATCATTTCACGCGCCATCCCCGACGCCCGCGACGGCCTCAAGCCCGTGCACCGGAGAGTCCTGGTCGCCATGAACGACCTGGATCTGCAGCCGGGCCGGCCCTACCGCAAGTCGGCGAAGATCACCGGCGACACGACAGGCAATTACCACCCGCACGGCACCAACGCGGTCTACGACACGCTCGCGCGCATGGCCCAGGACTTCAGCCTGAGGTACCCGCTGGTCGACGGACAGGGCAATTTCGGGTCCGTAGACGGCGACGCCCCCGCGGCCGAGCGCTACACGGAAGTGCGCCTGGCCAGGATCGCGACGGAACTGATGCGGGATCTCGAAAAGGAAACCGTCGACTTCATTCCCAACTACGACGGTTCGCGGCAGATGCCTTCCGTGCTCCCCTCGGCGATCCCGAATCTGCTGGTGAACGGCTCGAGCGGCATCGCCGTAGGCATGGCCACGAACATCCCGCCGCACAACATCGGCGAGATCTGCGACGGCCTCGTGGCGCTGTTGGACGATCCGGAATTGGAACCCGCGGCGCTGCTTGCGCACGTGCAGGGGCCGGATTTTCCGACGGGCGCCATCGTGCAGGGCCGTCAGGGCATCGCGGACTACGTGACCACGGGGCGAGGGCGCATCGTGGTGCGCGCGCGAGCCGAGATCGACGAGGACGCCAAGGGGCGGCCGATCATTGTCGTGACGGAGATTCCGTATCAGGTCAACAAGGCGGCCCTCATCGAGAAGATCGCGCAACTCGTGCACGACCGGACGATCGAGGGGATCAGCGACCTGCGCGACGAGTCCGACCGCCAGGGCATGCGCATCGTCGTGGTTCTGCGCAAGGATTCCTATCCGCAAGTCGTGCTGAACAAGCTGTTCGCGCACACACAGATGCAGACGACCTTCGGCGTCATCAATCTGGCTCTGGTCGACAACAAGCCGCGCGTTTTGAGCCTGAAGGAGATGATGCAGGAGTACCTGCGCTTCCGCGAGGCGGTCGTCGTGCGGCGTACGCGGTACGACCTGCGTAAGGCCGAGGAGCGCGCGCACATTCTCGAGGGTTATCGCGTCGCGATCGACAACATCGACGAAATCGTGGCGCTGATCCGCGGCAGCGAGTCGCCGGCGAGCGCGAAGATCGGCCTCGTGGCCCGCTTCGGGCTCAGCGAGATCCAGGCGCAGGCGATTCTCGACCTGCGCTTGGCCCGGCTGACCGGCCTCGAGCGGCAGAAGATCGAAGCGGAGTACCTCGAACTCATCCAGTTGATCGCCGAGCTGAAGGCAATTCTGGACAGCCGGCAGCGCGTGTTGCGCATCGTCCGCGACGAGATCCTGGAGATCCGCGCGACCTACGCCGATCCGCGCCGCACGGAAATCGCGTTGGAGGTCGGCGAGTTCGCGGCCGAGGACCTGATCGCCGACGAGGATGTCGTCGTGACGATCACGCACGGCGGCTACGCGAAGCGCACGGCGCTCAGCGTGTACCGACTGCAGGGGCGCGGCGGCAAGGGCGTTACGGCGATGGGGACGAAGACCGAGGACTTCGTCGAGCACTGCTTCGTGGCGTCGACGCACCAGTACCTGCTGGTGCTGTCAGAGCGGGGCCAGCTGTACTGGATCAAGGTTCATGAGCTGCCCAACGTCGCGCGCGCGGCCAAAGGCAAGCCGCTGACGAACTTCGTGCACATCACGCCCGGCGACAAGATCCACGCCGTGGTCCCTGTGCGATCTTTCCGCGACGACCACTACCTCGTGCTGGCCACCAGCAAGGGCGTCGTCAAGAAGACGCCCCTGAACGATTTCAGCCGGCCGCGGCGGGCGGGGATCCGCGCGATCACCCTCGAGCCGCAGGAGCGGCTCGTCGCGGCGACCGTCACGGACGGCTCGCGCGACCTCGTCTTGGCGGGGAGCAACGGGCTTTCGATCCGATTCAACGAGGCCGAGATCCGCCCGATGGGACGCGCCGCGCGGGGCGTGCGCGGCATCGCGCTCGACGAGGGAGCCAATGTCGTCGGCATGGTGGTCGTAAAGGCCGACAGCACGCTGTTGGCGATCACGGAGAACGGATACGGCAAGCGCAGCCCGCTCGACGATTACCGGCTGCAGCACCGGGGCGGCCGAGGCTTGATCACGATCAAGACGACCGAGCGCAACGGACAGCTCGTGGACGTCAAGGAAGTGAGCGACGGGGAGGAACTGCTCGTCATCACGCGCAACGGCATCAGCATCCGCTTGGCGGTCAAAGACATCTCCACGATAGGGCGCAACACGCAGGGCGTGCGCATCATCTCGTTGGGCGAGGGCGATCTGGTCAGCGGCGTGGCCCGCTTGGCCGGCGACGACGCACAAGAAGAAACCGTCGCGCCCAGCGGCGCGAACATGCCGCCAACCAAGGAGGGCGGCGACAACGGGGACGGATCCGGGACGGCGCGCCAGGAGGAACCGCCCGCGACATGAGGATCCACACGCTGATCGCGGTCGCCATTTGGCTGCCGCTGGTCGCCGTGGGCAAGGCGGAGCCCCCGCGCGCAAACGACGGGCAGGCTCGCGCCGATGCGGCGCCACCGCTGGCCGAGCACGAACTCCAGCCCGACGTCAAGGCGCGCGTGGGACGGGACGGCTCCCTGCGTTTGATCGGGCAGGCGGGCGGCACCGAGCGCTTGCTGCTGGAGATGCCCGCAGTCCAGGCGGCCGGCGCCGCGGCGGCCGGCGAGCCCGCCGCGTTCGCGGGACGCTTCCGCGAGGGCGATGAGCGCGGGCAGAGAGGATTCGCCCCGCGCGCCGACGATGACGGTGACGGCCGCGTCGACGAGGACCGCGCCGACGGCCGCGACAACGACGGCGACGGCCGGACCGATGAAGACTTCGCGGCCATCAGCGACGCCATGGCGGTCGTCCACTCGCCGCCGGCGGGCCTCCACCTCGAGTTCTACCGCTGGGCCTACGCGCACCTGCGCCCGACCCTCTTTCTCTCCTGGCAGCAGGACGGGCCCTCCGGCAGCGACGCCGTCCTGCTCAAGACCGACGCGCTCGTCTGGCGCGAAACCGACCTGACGTGGTTTTCTGCCGCGCAGTCCCGCCAGGATGCGGCGCAGCGCGCCACGATCGTCGTCGCGGCCGCGGGGGAAGCGGCGCGCGCGGCGGACAGGATCTGGATCGGCGTGGCGCGCCTGCCGGAGGGCTCCCTCCGCGACCGCCGCCCGATGCGGCTCGACGGCGAGCGGCTGCGGGTGCCGCTGGACGAGGGGAGCGCGGCGCTGGCGATCAGCGTCGCCCCGACGCTTTTGCAATTGCGCTTCAATCTCGCCCAGGCACTTGTCGTGCATCGAGGCGCCGCCGGCCAGACGGACGGCGGGCGCGTGCCTTGGATCGTGCCCCCGCTCAGACCGGCGTGGATGCCCACGGACGCGCCACGCATTCACTGCGAAACCGCCGTCGGAGGCTGGCGCCTGTGGATCGATCTGCGGGCGGGGGATGACGCGCTGATCGACCCCGACCGCTTCGTTGCCGGCGAGCGACGCCTGGGCTCTCCGCGCGCCCTGCTGTGGGAACCGGCGACCGAGACAGGCGCGGAGCCTTGGACGGTCGCCTGGCTTCCTCCACGGCCGGAGGTCTTGCCGTTCACCCCAGAGGACGAGCAGGACCCGTACTTGGCCCAGGCACCGCTGCGCCAAAGCCGCGCCGAGGGACGTCTCGGCCTGGAGTTCGCGGGCGCCGCGCCTTGCGGCGATCAGGCGCAGGCGCTCGTCGTGGAGGGTTGGTACCTGTGCGGGCGCGGCTTCAAGGTCGACGCGCCGTGCGCGACGCCGCTTGGCGCAACGGCCGACGCGGCCGACGCGGCCGACGCTGCCACGCGCGCGCATGCGCGCGCGCCAAGCGAACAACAGGGGGCGCACCAGGCCCGCGACTTGCCGCTATCCCCTGAACTGCTCGATAACTATCCCAACCCATTCCGCTTCCAGACCCGCGTGCGCTTCCGCGTGCCGGCCACGGTGGAGGAGGCCTTCGCCGGCTCGCCCGACGGCGCCCGCCTTCCCCTCGATCCGGCCGCGCCCATGCCGTATGCGTCCACGCCGCCCCAGATCTCGCTGCGCGTCTATTCCCTGACCGGCCAGGAGATCCGCACCTTGCACGCGGGCCCGCTGGGGGCGGGCCAGTACGAGACGGTCTGGAACGGTGCCGACCACACGGGGCGCGGCGTGGCCTCGGGTACCTATTTCTGCAAGCTGCAGGTGGAAGGCTGGTCCGTGACCAAGCGCATCGTCTTCGTGCGATGACGCGGTGCTCGCCGCTAAGTAATTGAAAACAATGAGATTGTTGGCGGGAGGCTCGGGGGGGGACGGACGGCCCAAGGTTGCGGCATTTCGCAGTAGACAAACACCCGACCGCTGTCATATGATTTTGAAAAGTACATGACGTGACATATTTTTGTAGATCACGTCATAACGTCAACTGTGCTGAGCTCCCGAACGCATCTCGCCGCGGGGGGATTTTCAGTGGAAGAGAGGCTTGAAAGGCTCGAGGAAGCCTGGAACACCTTCATTGTCGAGTTTCCGTTCTGTCTGCCCACGTCCCTCAACGGCAAGGCTGACCACCAGAAGATCCTTTTCCTCTGCTCTGCCGCCGAGCAAAACCCAGCCGAGCTCTGCTTCGCCCTTTTCGGTCCGAAGATCCTGCTGCGCCAGTGTCAAGCCCCGGACGATGGGGCCTCGGTGCCGCTGACGCGGCTCATTTTCGTCTACGCCGCCGAAATGCCGCCGGCACTCAAGCAGACGCTGGCCCACTACCAGACGCGCCTGAACACGCCGGTGCTGGTGGCTCAGAAGTCGAACGTGCACAAGACCGCGCAACACGTCATCGAGTACCTGTCGCGCGTGCCGTTGAACGAGGAGAGGGAGGGGGCGACCGACGCGCAAGCCCCCGGCCTCACCCCGATGCCGGCGGACGCCCAGCTGTGGGTCGGCCAGTTGCCTCCCATTTCGCTGCAGGCGGGCGGCCAACAGAAGGCGGTCGCCAAGACGCAGATCCAGGACTACCGGGCCGAGTACGCCTGCCGATACGTCCTGGCCCACTACAAGCAGGACATCAACCGCGACCGCATGGCCGCCAACGTGCATCTGTCGCCGGGTTATTTTTCGAACCTCTTCCGGTCCGAGACGGGGATGAGCTTCAGCGATTATCTCATCCAGGTCCGGATCGAGAACGCCAAGCGCCTGCTGCGACGCTTCGACATATCGGTCGACGGCGTCTCGCGAGAGTGCGGCTTCCACAGCCTGGCCCACTTCTCCCGCACGTTCAAGGAACGCTGTGGGGTGGCGCCGCTCAAGTACCGGAAGAGCCCGGCCCCGCCGCCCGTCATTCCCTGACGCGGCCGCTCGGGGACCCGCCCGACGAGGTCGCCGCCACGCATGTCGCTCGTGTCGCTGCAGAACGCCAGCTTCGACTACGGTCGCGAGCGCATCCTGGCCGACGCATCCCTGAACCTCCTGGCGGGCGTCAAGTACGCGCTCGTGGGAGACAACGGCGCCGGCAAGTCCACGCTGCTGCGCCTCATTTCCGGAGCGCTGCCCCTGCACGGCGGCGCGCGCCAAGCGGCGGCGCGGGCAACCATCCGCCACCTCCAGCAGGAGACCACCTTCGACGCGCGCAGCGAAGGCGCCGCCTCGCTGCACGAAAGCGTGCTGGGCGCCGCCTTTCCGGAGGAACTGGCGCTGGAGGCGGAGCTCGCGGCGGTGGCGAGCGCCCTGGAGAGCGCGCCGGCGGGCGAGGCGGAGAAGCTCGCGCGACGCCAGGGGCGCCTGCAGGCCGAGTACGAACGACTGCAGGGCTACAGCGCTCGGGCCAGGATCGAGGCGGCGCTGAGCGGCTTGGGGCTGCCGGCAGCGCTCTGGTGGCGTCCCCTGGGAGACCTGTCAGGGGGCGAGCGACGCCGCGCCGCACTGGCCTCCGTGCTGCTTGGGCGCGGCGACCTCCTCTTGCTGGACGAGCCGACGAACCACCTCGACCTGTCGGCCTGCGAATGGCTGGAGGATCACCTTCTGCGAACGACGGCCGCCGCCGTGCTCGTGTCTCATGATCGGCAGTTTCTGGATCGCGTGGCGACGCAGACGATCCACCTCGCCGACGGTCGCCTTTGGCTGCACCCCGGAAACTACACGTCGTTCGCTCGCCTGCGGCAAGAGCGGCAGCGGCAAACCCTGACGGCCTGGCGGCGCCAGCAGGAGCGCATCCGTAAGACGGAGGATTTCATCCAGCGCAACATCGCCGGCCAGAAAACGAAGCAGGCCCAATCGCGGCGGAAATCGCTGGCGCGCGAAGAGCGCTTGGAGCGGCCGCCGCCGCCGCGGGCCCTCTCGGCCATGCGCCTTCGACCGCAGCGACAGAGCGGCGCCATGGCGATCGAGGTCGAGGGGCTCGCCAAGGGGTTCCCGGGGCGACCGCTGTGGGCCGGACTATCGCTGCGCGTGACGCGCGGCGAGCGGGTCGGCATCGTGGGACCGAACGGCTGCGGCAAGACCACGCTGTTGCGCGTTCTGGCGGGCGTGGAGTTGGCGGACCGCGGGACCGTGCGCCTGGGACACAACGTCGACCTCGGCTACCACGACCAACTGCTGCGCGGTGTCAGCGACACGCGCACGGTGCTGGAGGAGATGGCGGACGTCGATCCGGCCGCCGGCGTGGGCGAGTTGCGCGGCTTCTTGGCCTGCTTCGGATTCGGACCCGACACGCTGGATCGGCCGGTGGGCGCCCTGTCGGGCGGCGAACGGGCCCGCCTGGCGCTGCTGCGCCTGATCAAGGAGGAGCACAACACGCTGCTGCTGGACGAACCGACGAATCATCTGGATATCCAGGGCCGCGAAGCGCTGGAGGAGGCGCTCGAGGCTTTTCCCGGCACGCTCGTCGTCGCCAGTCACGATCGCCGCTTTCTCGACCGCCTTGTCCGCCGGTTGCTGGTGTTCGTGCCGGCCGCGGCCGCCGGCTCCGCCGTGGAGCTTTTCCCTGGCAACTATGCCCAGTGGCATGCCCGACAAGCCGCGCCCGCCGCGACTTCTGACGACGAGCCGCCGCCGGCTCCGGAACTGCGCGCGGCACCGGAGGCCAGGTCCGCGCGCGCCGCGCCGATGGCCTTGAGCAAGAACGAGATTTCCCGTCGCCGTCGCTGGATGTCCGAGGCCGAAGCGCGGATCTCGGCCTTGGAGCGGGAACGCGCGCGGCTGATCGAGGAGCTCGCCACGCCCCGCCTGCCGCCCGAGCGCCTGAAGGAGATCAACGGACAGCTGGCGCGGCTCGAGGGCGAGCTTGCCCGGCAGCTCGCGGTGTGGGAACAATGGGGGCGTGAGGTCGAAGGAGCGGCTGGCGACTGAGGCAGGGAGGCCGGGCTTGCGGAAGGCGGACAAGGGAAATTCTCCGTGCGGGCCGGATGACCGCGGCGAGGCGCAGGCTCGGCACGTGCGCCGGGCCGATGGCCGCGGGCCCTCCGCGACGGCCGCGCCGATCGAGCGGGCCGTGCTGGTGGGGGTGCACCTGCCACTGCGCCTGGGCGGCGATCTGGGCGGAGCGGCGGATCTCGAAGAGCTCGGGCGGCTCGCGGACACGGCCGGCGCCGTCGTGACGGGCCAAGTCGAGCAGCGGCGAGATCGCCCCGAGCCGGCCACGTTCGTCGGCAAAGGCAAGCTGGCGGAACTGAAGGCGCTGGTCGGGTCGACGAGCGCCAACCTCGTCGTCTTCGACAACGATTTGAGCCCCGCCCAGGGGCGCAACCTCGAGCGGGAACTCGGCGCGCGGGTGATCGACCGCACCGAGCTGATCCTCGACATCTTCGCGCGGCACGCCCGCACCCGCGAGGCCCGCGTGCAGGTGGAGCTCGCGCAGTTGCAGTACGCGCTGCCGCGCCTGACCCGGTTGTGGTCGCACCTGGAGCGCCAGGCCGGCGGCATCGGCACCCGCGGGCCGGGCGAGACCCAGCTCGAAACGGATCGGCGCCTGATCAGCCGGCGCATCGCGCAGCTGAAACGGGAGTTGGTGGAGGTCGGCCGTGACCGGCGCGTCCAGCGGCACGGCCGCCGCGGCGAGTTCACCGCGGCGCTCGTCGGCTACACGAACGCCGGCAAGTCGACCCTCATGAACGGCCTGACCGAGGCGGGCGTGCCGGTGGAGGACCGGCTGTTCGCGACCCTCGACGCGACAACGCGACGCGTCGAACTCGACGCGCGGCGCCGCTTCCTGCTGACCGACACGGTGGGCTTCATCCGCCGGCTGCCCCACCACCTCGTGGAGAGCTTCCAGGCCACGCTGCAGGAGGTCGCGGACGCCGACCTTCTCGTGCACGTCGTGGACGCCGCCAGTCCGGATCCGCAACGCCAGATCGACGCGGTGAACCGCGTGTTGGCCGATCTCGTGCCCGAGGATCGAGACACACAGATCGTCTTCAACAAGTTGGATCGCGTGGACGCCGACGAGTTTCGCCAGCGCTTCGCACGCCGGTACACCGGCGCGCTCTTCATCAGCGCGCGCGAGCCGGCGGGGGTGGAAGCGGCGCGCGCGGCCATCCGGCGCCGCGTCGTCGCGCGCGAGATCATCGTGCGCCTGCTGGTGCCGGCCGCGCAGGGCCAGGCGCTCGCCGTCTTCCATCGCACGGGCGACGTGCTGGAGGAGACCTGGGACGGCCCCTTCTGCCGCGTGGTCGTCCGACTGCGCGCCGAGGAGTTGCGCCGGCTGCTGGCGCGCCACCCGGGGATCAGGCGGGAGGCGCCGCAATGACCAGCTGGCGCGAATTGCTGCAGAACAGGGGCTTCTTGACGGTCTGGTCGGCGTCGACGGTGTCCGGGTTGGGCGACAAGATCGCGATCATCGCGCTGTATCTGTTGGTGCACCGGATGACCGGCCGCGCGGTGGACCTGGGACTGCTGGCGGCCGTCCAGATCGTGCCCGCCATCCTGCTCGGGCCGCTCAGCGGCCTGCTCAGCGACCGCTGCGATCGCCGCAGCGTGATGATCGCCTGCGACCTGGGCAGCGCCGCCGTGGCGGCGGCGCTGGCCTTCGCCGACTCCTTGCCGCTGGTGTATCTGCTCGCCGCCCTGCTCGCTGCTGGACGGCAGATCGGAGGCCCGGCGCGCTTCGCCTTGCTGCCCGACATCGTGCCCGAACGAGACCTCAGCCGCGCCAACGCCCTCGCCATGGTCACGCAGAACCTCGTGCTGTTGGTCGGGCCGGCCCTGGGCGGAGCGATCGTCGCGCTGTGGGGCACGGACGCGGCCTTCTGGGCCGACGGCGGGTCGTTCGTCGCCTCGGCGGCCCTGCTGGGGGCGCGACGCTTCAGCTACCTGCGGCCGGCGCACGCCCAGACACTCGCCGCGACGGGCATGTCGCGGGCGGGACGCCTGGGGCGCGTGCGCGCCGATGTCCGCGACGCGGCCGCCTGGCTGTTGGGTCAGCCGCAACTGCGCTTCGCGTTCTTCTTCCTGGCGGCGCTGGCGTTCGTGTCCGCGATGCAGCAGCCGCTGGTTGTCCTGTTCGTGAAGGACGTGCTGGGTCGCGGCGACGTGGATCTGGGCCTCATCATGTCCGCGGCCGGCCTCGGGGGTCTGGCGGGCGCGCTGGCCTCCAGCTTCTTCTGCACGAGCCGCCACGCGCTGCGCAACGTGACCTGGCTGGTGGCAATCGACGGGCTGGCGCTGATTCTCTTCGCGGCCAACCGCAGCTTCATCGCGGCCGTCGGATTGTTTGGGCTGTTCGGCGCCCTGGGATCGGTCGCGCAGATCAACCTCGCCACGTTCCTGCAGCGGGAAACCCCGGAGGATCGACGTGGTCGCGTGTTCAGCTGGCTCACGCCGCTGCTCGGACCGCTGTCGCTGCTGTCGGTGATGGGCGGGCCGCTGGCGGCGGACGCCCTGGGCGTGGTGCCGGTGTTGGCCTTCTCGGGCCTGTTCGAGCTGGCGGTTGGCCTGTTGGGACGGGCGCTCCTGCCCCGCGCGATCCGGCCTGAGCCGCCCGCCGCCGAACCCGGCTAGCCGCGCCGGTCCGGGCGTCTTGCACGCGGGAGGGCCGGACCTTCCGCCGAGGGTGGGCGTTCTGCCCGCCGGCACCCGATCCTACCCTGCAATTCCTTGTTCTGTAGTTAGTTGCAAAGCGCGATCGGTGGCATACGCCTTGCTGCCATGGCGGCGGCTCACTGTCCTTGGGCCCGGGGCCGGGCCGGAAGCGAGGAAGTTATCGCCATGTCGAAGAACACCAAAGGCTTCAGTCTCGTGGAGATCATGGTCGTCGTGGCGGTCTTCGGGCTGCTGGTCGCGATCAGCGTGCCGGGCTTCTCGAGCTACACCCACGCGAACCGGCTTTCTACTTCAGCCAGCCGGCTGGCCGCCGATCTGCAATGGGCGCGGTCGACGTCCATCGCCAACGGGCGCGTGATCCTCGTGGCGGCTAGCGGAAACGGTTACACGGTCACGGACGTGGCGACCGGCAACGTTCTGGCCGACCGCGATTTCGAGCGGGGCTGCACCCTGGCGGCCGATGCGAGCGCGCGGTTCTTTCCGTGGGGCCTGGCCGAGAGCGCCAGCTTCAACGTCGCGGGCTCCTCGGGAACGACCAGGACGATCACGCTGCTGCCAACGGGTGTCGTGGAGGTCGACTGATGGCGCGCAGGAAACCGATATTCTCGCGGCCCTTTCCCGCCGGCGGTCCGGCGCCGTGGCGTGTTGATCGGGGCGGGTTCACGCTGACCGAGATCCTCGTAGTTCTGCTGATCCTCACGATCGGGATCGTGCCGATCGCCGTTCTCCAGTCGAACGCCAGGCGCGATGTCAGCAAATCCGACCGCTATACCCAAGCCGTCGCGCTTGCGCAGAGCCGCATAGAACAGATGCGGGGCGCGGGCTTCGGCAGCGTGTTCCCCGATTCGGGCGCGGTCGGGCTCCTGAGCTGGACCTCGGATGTGCAGAACGTCTCGCTGGGCCTCGATCGAGTGGGCGTCACCGTGACCTGGTTCGACGGCCGGCGCCAGCAAGCCCTGCGCGTGGTGTCTCTGGTGTCCTTGCGGTGAGGGGGTTCGTCGTGTTTCGCTCGACAGACGTCAGGCCGATCCGGGACCGTCGCGGCATTTCGCTGGTAGAATTGTTGGTCGCGATCTCCATGTTCGGCGTGGCCGTGGCCGTGATCTTCGGCTTCCTGACGAACTCGCGCCGCAGCTACTCCTCCATGAGCACGCGCGTGGAGTACCAACAGGGCGTGCGGGCGGTGCTCGGCCTGATGTCGACCGAGTTGCGGACGGCCGGCTGCGACCCCGCCGAATCCGGGTTTGAGACCTTCGCGTTGGCCGACGCGCAGCAGTTCCAGTGCCGAATGGACCTGGACGGCGACGGGGTCATCGAGACCGTCGAGCCGGCCGAGGACGTGACCTACACGTACGACGCGGCGGCGGATCAGCTCCTGCGGGATTCGGGCAGCGGGCCGCAGCTGATCCTGCGCGATGTCACGGCCGTGGACTTTCGCTATTTCGACGCCGCGGGCACGGAAATGGCCGTACGCCCGCTTTCCGCCGCGGAGCGCGCCAACGTGCGGTTCGTGGAGGTCGTCCTCTCCGGCTTGACCGAGCGGCAGGAGCCCGTCAGCTACACGACCCGCGTGTTCGTCCGCAACGACTGAGCCGCGGCGGGCTGCTCGCCGCCGGTGACGTGATCTTCCGGGCCCGGGCCTTGCCCGGGCCCGCGCTCTTGCGGCCGCGCCGGCTCGCGCCTTAGGCTGGCGCCATGACACGCGAGCGGGAATGGAAGTTCGATCTCGGCTCGGAGGCCGCGGCCGCGCGCCTGGAAAAGCGGCTCGGCTCCCCGGTCGACGCGCGCCTGCAGGAGAATCGCTTCTTCGACACACGCGCGCGCGATCTGCGCCGGGAGCGCTGGGCGCTGCGCCTGAGGGCGGAGTGGCTCTGGGCGGCCGGCGCGACGCCTCCCGACGGCGGGCTCCTCCCCGCGCGGGTCCCGGAGCGGGTGATCTTGAGCCTCAAGGGGCCGCGCGAGGGGGCGGGCGCCCTGCACGAGCGCCGCGAGGAGCAGGTGCAACTGCGCCCCGAACTCTGGCGGACGCAGATCGACCCGGCCAGTCACCTGCCCGCCTCGTGGAGGGGCCTGCTGCCCGCCCCGTGCGAGGCGCTTGACGAGGTCGTTCGCTTCACGAACCTGCGCCGCACGTTTCGCTTCGGCGCGCGCTGGCGGGCGCAGATCGACCGCACCCATTTCGGTCCCGGACGTAGGGTCTGGGAGCTGGAGCTGGAAATCGCGCCGGCGGACGACGCCGAGGTGGCGCGGATCGCCCTCGCCAGCCTTTTCGACGAGGCCGGCGTGGCCGCGCGGGAGCAAGAGAGGTCGAAGCTGCAGCGCGCGCTGGATCGCGCCTGAACGTTCCCCTCTCAGCCCGTAAGTCTTGATTTTCACAGCCGATTTGGCCACGATAGAGGGCGGCCCGGGTCTGGCGGCCGCCCCTGACCGCCGGGCCCGGGCGGCACCGGCGTTCCTGACCCGACGGCGAGGAGGCTGCCATGAACATCGAAGTCACGCGGCACCCCAATCCGCCGCTGCCGCCTTCCGGCGAATACGGCTTCGGCCAGATCTTCACGCCTCACATCTTCAAGCTGGACTACCGCGAAGGGCAGTGGCGCAACGCCCGGATCGAGCCGTACGGGCCGCTTTCCCTCGACCCGGCCGCGAAGGTGCTGCACTACGGCCAGGAGATCTTCGAGGGCATGAAGGCCTACCGGAACCCTCAGGACGGCGCGGTGCACATGTTCAGGCCCGACAAGAACATCGCGCGCTTCAACATCTCGTGCCAGCGCATGTGCATGCCCGAGGTCGACCCGGCGCTTTTCATGGAGGCCCTGAACAATCTCATCGACTTGGACCGCGCCTGGGTCCCGACGCCGCCGGAAGCGCTCTACATCCGGCCGACTATGATCGCGACCCAGGTGGGGCTGGGCGTCAAGGCGTCCACCGATTACCTGTTCTTCATCATCATCGGGCCCGCGGGCTCCTATTTCGCGCGCGGCATCAGCCCCCTGCGGCTGAAGGTCGAAGAAAAGTACGTCCGCTCCGCCCCTGGCGGCACCGGCTACGCCAAGACGGGCGGCAACTACGCCGCGGCGCTGCTGCCGATCAAGCTGGCGCAAACCGAAGGCTTCGACCAGATCGTCTGGCTCGACGCCCGGGAGAAGAGGACCGTCGAGGAAATGGGGGCGATGAACATCGCCTTCGTGTACGACGACCGCATCATCACGGCCCCGACCGGCGATACCATTCTCGACGGCGTCACGCGCGACTCCGTCGGCGTGCTGTGCCGCGATTTCGGCTACAACTGGGTCGAGGAGCACCCGCGCGTCGCGCAAGTCTGCGCCGACGCGGACGCCGGGCGGCTCAAGGAGGTCCTGGCCTGCGGGACCGCGGCCGTGGTCACGCCGGTCGGCGTCCTGCACTATGGCGGCGGCGACCACCAGATCGGCGACGGCAAGGAGGGCCCGGTCACGCGGCGCCTGCGCGAGGCGCTCTGCGAGATCCACGGCGGCAACAGTCAGCTGCACCCGGAGTGGATCTTCAAGGTGCCGATCCACGCGAGGGTCTGAGCCCGTGCGGCGCCTGAGGCTCGAACGCTCCCTGGTCGTTTTCGACCTTGAAACCACGGGGACCGATACCAGCCGCGACCGGGTGGTCGAAATCGGGCTCGTGCGCGTGGAGCCGGACGGGCGGCGCACCGAGTGGTCGCGGCGCGTCAACCCGGGCATCCCGATTCCGGCGGGCGCCACCGCGGTGCACGGCATCACCGACGAGGACGTTCGCGACGCGCCGGCGCTGGAGAGCGTCGCGGACGAGGTGCTCGCCCTGCTGGATGGCGCCGACGTCGCCGGCTTCAACTCCCTCGGCTTCGACTGGCCGCTTCTGACGGCCGAGTTCGAACGCATCGGGCGCCCGCTCGCGCGCGGCGAGGTCCGCCACGTCGACGCGATGCGCATCTTCCACCTGCGGGAACCGCGCAGCCTGGCGGCCGCGATGCGTTTCTACTGCGCGCGCGACCACGAAGAGGCTCACTCGGCGCTCGCCGATGCCTTGGCGACGCTCGCCGTTATCGAAGCCCAAGTCTCGCGCTACGAAGACCTGCCGGACGACGTGACGGGGCTGCACGCGGTGTGCAGCCAGGGCCGCGAAAACTGGATCGATCCCGAGGGCAAGTTGGCGTGGAACGACGCCGGCGACGCGGTCTTCACGTTCGGCAAGCACAGGGGTCGGTCGCTGCGCGAGGTGGCCGCCCAGGATCCGAGCTATCTGCGCTTCCTGCAGCGCTCGGATCTCGAACGGCCCTTCAGCGAGGCGGTGCGGCGGATCGCCCAGGACGCGGCCGCGGGCCGGTTTCCCGAGCGCCCGGCACCCGGGCCGGCCCAGGGTCAGCTGTTCTGAATTTTAAATTAGCTTAAAAACTTATATTGACCATATGAATTATATAGGCTTATAATTACATATATGAGTTCTTTGGCTTATACGGAGGTGCTAACGGGGGACCTGATCCAGTCCCGGCGGCTGCCCGTGACGGTTCGGAAACTGTTGCCCGCGCGGCTCGCCGCGGGCCTGTCCGCGCTCTCAAAGCCCCTCGGCGCGGGCGCCTCGCCGCCGCCGGCGAGGGCGGCGTGCTACGAGGTCTCCCGGGGCGATTCCTTTCAGATCGTCCTGGAGGGAGGCGGCCTGCGGGCGGCGCTCTTCCTGATGGCGTTCCTCGAGCACGGCCAGCCGCCCGCGGCGCCGCTGGTGCCGCGTCTCGCGCTGGGCATCGGGCGGGCGGAATACCTCGAGCTCCTCCCGCAGGGCGGGTGGGAGCCGGTGCCGCGGGGCTACCAGGCCGACGGCGACGCCTTCATGCGCTCGGGGGATCTGCTGGAGGAATTGAAACGGGAACGGCGGCGAGTGGGCGTGCGCTCCCCGTGGCCGGAGGTGGACGCGGAATTCCGAGTGGCGTGCCTGTTTCTCGACGACGTCGTGCGGCGCTGGTCCACCGCGCAGGCCGCGGCGGTGATGATGACTCTGAGAGGCGAGACGCAGCTGCGCATCGCGCGCGCGCACGGGGTCAGCCAGTCGGCCATCGCGCAGCGGCTGCGCGCCGCGGGCATACAGGCCGTGGAGGCGCTGCTGTCTCGCTGCGACAGCCTGCTCGCCGCGCGCGCGGCGGGCCAGACAGAGCCGGTGGTCTAGAGCAAGGCCGCGCCCGGAAGGGGTCGCGATGGAGCAGATGGTCGGGCTGGCGCAGCGGGCCCTTGCCCCGGCCCTGGCCCTGCTGGCCGCGCACCTGCTGGCGGACTTCCCGCTGCAACCAAAGCGCTGGGTGGAGCAGAAGAGAGCCCGCGCCTGGCGGGCCCCCGCGCTCTACGGTCACGCCGCTGCGGCGGGTCTGTTGGCGTGGCTTTGCGCTCAGCAATGGGGGGCTTGGTGGGTCGGCGCGGCGGTCGCTCTGGGGCACGTGCTCTTCGACGGGCTGAAGGCCCGCAGACGCCGGGACGGTCCGGGGACCTTTCTCGCCGACCAGGGGGCTCATCTGGTTTTGGTCGGCATCTTGGCCTTGCTGATCGCCAGCCGTGGCGCCCGACCGATCGCGCCGGGCGCCGGACTGCTCGGGCTGATCAACGCCTGCCTGCTCATTTGGTGGTTCGAGGGCGCGCTCGTCGGGCGCGCGACCGCTCGCTGGCGCGCGGAGCTCGGGACCGGCGACCTCGACGCGCGCGGCTTGCCCGACGCCGGCCTGTGGATCGGGCGCCTCGAGCGCTCCCTGATCCTGGTTTTCGTGCTGATCGGGCGGATCGAAGCGGTCGGATTCCTCATCGCCGCCAAGTCGGTTTTCCGCTTCGGCGAGGTCACCCAGCCTGGTCAGCGGCGCGAGGCCGAGTACATTCTCGTCGGCACGATGGGCAGCTTCCTGCTGGCGCTCTTGACTGGGTTGGGCGCCAGAGCGCTGCTTTGACGGCGGGCCGCCGGCGCCGGCGCTTGCGCGCCCCGGGCGAACGGTCTACGATCCGTCCATGCCCACGCGCGACGAGAAGCCCGCCCGCAACGGCCCCGCGTACCCCAGCGCGCAGTCGTGGCCCGACTTCGAGAGCCAGCCGCTGTCGCGAAGCGAGTACGTCACGGCGCTGGTGCATCTTTACCGCGGGGAGTTGAGCCGTTCTCTCAACTGGCGCGCGCGCCTGGACACCACGACCAACTGGGCGATCATCGCGACGCTCGCGGTGCTCACCTTCAGCTTCAACAACCCGGCCTATGCCCGCGACACGCTGATCGGCGGCATGTACGCCACCCTGGTGTTCATGCTGCACGAGGCGAGGCGATTCCGCTTCTTCGACCTGTACAGGGCGCGCCTGCGCATGCTCGAGGAGAATTTCTACGGGCCGCTGTTGCGGCGCGATCCGCACAGCCCGATCGACCGCTGGGGCGTGATGGTGGCCGACGACCTGCTGCGCCCGCGCTTCAAGATCACGCTGCTGCAGGCGGTGCGCGCGAGGTTGCTGAGGAACTACGCCTTCGTCTTCGTCCTGCTGCTGCTGGCGTGGATGGCGCGGCTGTTCGCGCAGGCGCCGCCGGAGACGGCGTTGCTGCCGGCCGGCCCGGCCTGGCTGACCGAGTGGCTCCCTGCGGCGCTGGTGGCCGCGCTCTATCTATTCCTTGTTGCCGTTGTCCTGTTCACTCCGCGCGCGCAGCCGCCCGAACTTGCCTACTGGGCCGACCCGCGCCACCCCGGCGAGGACGTGCCCAGTCTGGACGTTTGAGGGCGCCTACCGGATCGCCCGCACCGACCGCAGCTGCCCCGTCAGCGCCAGCGTGTGTTCGTGCGCCGCCAGGTCATCGCGCCCGGACAGTTCGATCCCCTGCCGCGCGAGCTGAGACAGGCCTCGGCAACACGGCACTTCCATGATCACGACGATGATCCCGGGCACGCTCGGTTCGGCCAGAATCGCGCCCAGCTTCGCGGCATACGGTTCCGTCTTGTCCAGCTTGGGGCAGGCGACGACCACCGCGCGCCCGCGCAGGTAACGCCGATGGATCTCGGCGCTGGCCAACGGGGCGCAGGTGCTCATGACAACCAGCTCGCGCCCGCGGAAGCAGGGCGAGCCGGGTCGCACGAGATGCAACTGCACGGGCCACTGCTGCAACTCGGAGGGGATGATGACCGCCTCGTCGGGCGCGTCGTGGCGCGCCTGCGCCTCTTCGAAGCGGCGCACGGCCGCCGCGCCGCCCGTGGCGCGCAGGTTTTCCAGCGTCGCGCGCGCATCGTAGGCGGCCGCGTCGCGCTCGACGACCTTCAACGCTCCGCTGTGGCAGGCGCCGACGCAGTCGCCCAAGCCGTCGCAGTAGCCCTCGCGCACCAGCCTGGCCTTGCCCTCGATGATCTGGATGGCGCCCTCAGCGCAGCCCGCGGCGCAGTCGCCGCAGCCATCGCAGAGGCTTTCGTCGATCTCGATGATCTTGCGACGCATGGCTTCTTCCGCTGAGCGCAGTTGGCGAGCGCCGGCCCCAAACGCGAGGGCGGCCCCGCACCAATGCGCGACCGCCCCTGTCCACGACCGACGCGCCCGCATCAGGTGCGCTGCGGGGCGAGATCCTATTCTGCGCCGGCGACCCGAGCGTAACCCTGCGGCCGGCACGCGGTCAACCACAAGGAATGCTTCTTCGCGAAACGCAGAACGCCTACGCTTCGGACACGCCGCGGCGCGGCTACATCACCGCGGTCGGCGGCGCCGGCTCGTCGGCCGCGCCCGCCTTCGACAGCGGCACTCTGATCAGGTAGAACGCCAGGATCAGCGCGAAGAGGATCGCGGCCCAGCCCGCGCCGCCCCAACTGATCTCCCAGAAGCTCTCCCGGATGAACACCACGACCGCCACGCCCAGCTGCAGCAGGGCCTCGCCGGCGATCAGGCCCGAAGCCACGAGCACCCCCGCGTTCTCGACGCGCGCCTTCTGGGCCGGATTGTAGCCGCGCCTCGTGCCGGTCGAGTCCACGATCCAGCGGATGACGCCGCCCACGAAGATCGCGAAGGTCGTCTCGAGCGGCAGGTACATGCCCACGGAGAAGAGCATGGGGCTCTTGACGCGCACGAGGATCAGCGCCAGGCCCATGGCGATGCCCACGAAAACCAGCGGCCAGGCCATTTCGCCGCCCACGATGCCCTGCGAGAGGGTGGCCATGAGGCCCGCCTGCGGAGCCGAGAGCTGCGAGTCGCCGAAGCCGGCGCCGCCCTGCTTGATGTTGGAGAAGTGCAGGACGTAGAGCGGGAAGAACATGACGGCGCCGGCCACGACCACGCCGATCAGGTCGCCGACCTGCATCTTCCAGGGCGTACCGCCCAGGATGTGCCCCACCTTCAAGTCCTGCAGCATTTCGCCGGCCACCGCCGAGGAGACGCAAACCACGCCGGCCACGCCCAGCACGGCGGCCACGCCCTTCACGCCCGAGGCGCCCACCGCGACCATGACGATGGCCGCCACGATCAGCGTGGCGAGGGTGAGGCCGGAGATCGGGTTGTTCGACGAGCCGATCATGCCCACCAGGTTGCCGGACACGGCCGCGAAGAAGAAGCCGGTGATGAGCATGACGATGGCGGCGCAGACCGCGCCGCCGATCATCCCGGAGAAGTGCGCGTAGAGAGCGATCATGAGCAGGAAAACGACGGCGATGCCGCCCAGCACGACATTGAAGCCGATATCCTTGTCCGTGCGGGAGGTCGCCGACTTCGCCTCGGCCGACTTCTTGAGGTCGCCGACCGCGCGGCCGAGCCCGGCGCCGAGGTTCTTGCGCATCTTGTACAGGGTGTACGTCGCGCCCACGAGCATGCCGCCCACGGCGATCGGGCGCACGATGAACTTCCAGACGTGCTGCACCATCGACGACCAGTCGACGGCGCCGCCTACGCCGGTGTACTGGGCGGTGAGGTCTGGGCCGAGGAAAAAGATCAAGAGCGGCACGAACAGCCCCCAGGCCAGCAGGCCGCCGGCAAAGTTCAGGGCGCCCAGCTCCGGCCCGATGATGTAACCCACGCCCATGTAGGCCGGGCTGACGGCCGGGGCGGAAATCGTGGACACGCCGCCGGCACGCACCGTGGGCGCGCCGGACTTGAGACCCAACCGCACGGCGCTTTCGCCGATCTGCCCGACCTTCAGCACGAACTCGTTGGAGGCGGTGAAGAGCTTGAAATTCCCCAACAGCTGGATGAGCGCGCCGAACCCCATGGCCTTGAAGAGTTGCGCGGCGGCCTCGGCGCCGCGCTGCCCGGCCTTGTGAATTTCAGCGGCCGCCACCGACTCGGGAAACTTGAGGTCCTTGTCCTCGACCATCACGCGCCGCAGCACGGTCACGAACATGATGCCGAGGATGCCGCCCACGATCATCAGCGCCGAGGCCTGGAAATAGTTGGCGGCGCTCTTGAAGTCCCAGATCTGCAGGATCACGAAGGCGGGGATGGTGAACACGGCGCCGGCCGCCACCGATTCGCCGATCGAGCCGACGGTACGAGCGAAGTTTTCCTCCAGCAGGGATCCGCGCATGATGCGCAGGACCGCCATGCCGATGACCGCCGCCGGATAGGTCGCGGCGATGGTCATGCCTGCCTTCAGGCCCAGGTAGGCGTTGGCCGCGCCCAGGATGACGCTCATGACCAAGCCCAGGATCAGGGCGCGGAGGGTGAACTCCCGCATCTTGGAATCGGCCGGGACGACGGGCTGGAAGGGTTTTTCGCTCATAGAAAGATCTCCTTCGCTCGCTCCGGCTCGCGCCGGGAGGCTGGGCGGCCTGGCTTGGCGACAACGAGCAGTCGCGGCGGCCGCCGGCGGGTTCGGCGCCCAAGGGCGGCCGTCGTCCGGCAATTCTAGGTTTCGAAAGATCTTGCGACAACAGGGAACTGGCCGGCGGCGCCGCCTTTTGGATCGCGGGGCGCGGGACCGTCGGCTATCCTCGCCCGCGTGGTTGCGCCGATCGCGCGCTCCGGCTCCGGAATCACTTCGGACAGGCGTATGGTCGCGCCCACTGGCCAGAGGAGGTCGCGATGGTTCACGTGATGTCGTTGTGGCTGCCGATCCTGCTGTCGGCCGTGCTCGTCTTCGTGATCAGTTCGCTCATCCACATGGTCCTGGGCTACCACAAGAACGAATGGAAGACGCTGCCGGACGAGGATCGCGCCAGGGAAGCCCTGCGCGCGCTGGGCATCGCGCCCGGCGAGTACGTCGTGCCGCGGGCCGGGAGCATGAAGGAGATGAAGGATCCGACCTACGTCGAGAAGCTGAGCAAGGGCCCGGTGGTCTTCATGACCGTGCTGCCCAGCGGACCGCAGGCGATGGGCAGGAGCCTGTGCCTGTGGTTCGTGTACAGCCTCGTCGTGGGTGTGTTCGCGGCCTACATCGCCGGTCGCGCCTTGGCCCCTGGGGCTCATTACTTGGCGGTGTTCCGCTTCGCGGGCGCGACCGCGTTCATAGGCTACTCGCTCGCCCTCTGGCAGAACACCATCTGGTACAAGCGCGCGCTGGCGACGACCCTCAAGGCCAATCTCGACGGCCTGATCTACGCCTGCGTGACGGCCGGCACGTTCGGTTGGCTCTGGCCCAGGTAGGGGGGGGAAACGCCGGCCGGCGGCCCCGGGACCGCCGGCCGGGCCAGTCATCGTGCTAGGGCGCGAAGCTCTTCTTCAGCGTTCCCCAGCGCTGCGGTTCGACCGGAACCATGCCGGCGGGCGTGATACGGCAATTGTCCATGCCGACGCGATCGCCGGTGCCGTCCTGGGCATCGATGTAGATCCTGATCGCGGTCACGTTCGTCAGCAGCAGCGCCCAGTCTTCCGGCAGCTGTTCCCAGGCGTCGGCCGTTAGCGGGACCGTGATCGTGGTCCAGTCTTCGAGGAAGGCGCGGGGGGTCACGTCCAGATCGATGGCGATCGGCCCGGACTCGAGCGATACCCACCCGAAGGCCTCCAGCATGACCTCGCCATTGTCCAGGGTGCTCTTGAGATCGAATTTCAACGCCCCCCCGTCGTAGGCGCTCAGGTCGCCGAGGAAGGCGGTCGGCGCCACGACGAAGCCCAGGCCGGTTTCCAGGTCCTCGAATTCGACGTAGCCGCCCGGATTGCCCGCGCTGGCCTGGTAAGAGAGCATGCCTCCGGACGCCTCCCACCCCTCGTCGTCGCTGGCGAAGGTGCTCACGATCGGCTCCTGCGCGACGACGGCCGCCGCCAGCAGCAGGGTCGCGGCGCAGGCGAGAAGCGGCAGGCATCTCCTGTCAAACATGTCCCGAACCTCCACGATCTTGAGTCCGAAGCCCCTGCCATGCCGCCTAGCCGGGGGCGCGACCTCGCGCCGGCCAAGCGTGGAAGCAGCCCGTGACGCGCAAAGCTCCCGCTCGTGGGGTGGCTGTTTCTGGTGGCCGCCCGGAAAAATCCGCCCCAGACCCCAAGGCGGCGTAAGAGATCCAGCGCGGGCCCTTCCAGCATCTTGAACAGGGCTCGTCAACTCATGACCATACGGCACGGGCTAGTTTTGGGCCAGCGCTTTCCGGGAAACACCCCACCGGCGATCGCTTTACAATCTCGCCGTCACGGCCCTGGCCATGTCCAAGGTCGAGGCGCTGCCGCCCATGTCGTATGTCCTGACCTTCCCCTCCTTGAGCACGGCCGCGACGGCGCCCTCCAGGCGCTCGCCCAGCGCTTTTTCGCCCAAGAAATCAAACATCATTTTCACCGAGAGGATCGTCGCCAGGGGGTTGGCCTTGTACTGCCCCGCGTACTTGGGCGCGGAGCCGTGCGTGGGTTCGAACACGGCGACCTTCTCGCCGATGTTGCCGGAGCAGCCGAAGCCCAGTCCCCCGACCATCTGCGCGCAGAGGTCGGAGATCACGTCTCCGTACAGATTTGGCGCCACGAGCACGTCGTAGTTGAACGGGTTCTTGAGCAGCCACATGGTCATGGCGTCGATGTTGGCGTCATCCATCTGAATGGTGGGGTAGTCCTTCGCGACAGCCTTGCCGATCTCCAGGAACATGCCGTCGGTCGCGCGCACGACGTTCGCCTTGTGCACGATCGTGACCTTCTTGCGCCCGTGCTTGCTGGCGAACTCGAACGCGGCGCGGATGATCCGCTCGCTGCCCTTGCGCGTGTTGATCTTGCACGAAACCGCGTAATCCGCGCCGGGCAGCTTGGCAAAGGGGCCGAAATTTTTCGACAATCCGCTCAGCGTGTCGCGCAGTTGGTCCGGCACCGGGCTGAACTCGACCCCCGCGTACAGGTCCTCGGTATTCTCGCGGAAGACGACCAGGTCGATCCCTTCCTTGAAGTTGAGCGGATTGCCGGGGTAGGCCTTGCAAGGCCGAAGGCAGATATAGAGATCGAACAGCTGCCGCATGCGCACGATGGGCGAGCGGTAGACGAGCCCCGTGCCGCGCAGCCCGGCGGCCAATTCCGCTTCAGCCGCCTTGACGGGTTTCGAGGTGATGGCGCCGAACAGGGCGGCGTCGACGTTCTTCAACAATTCGACCGTGCGGGCCGGGAAAGCGTCCCCCTCTTGGCGCCAGAACTCCCAGCCGATGTCGCCGTGCACGTATTCCGCGTCGAACCTCATGGCGTCCAGCACGAGTCGGGCGGCTTCCATCACGTCCACGCCGATCCCGTCGCCTGGCAGCCAGCCGATCCGGTACTTCGCCATGACCGTCGTCCTCCTCGAAGCGTTTGTTCTTTGCGCCGGTCCGGCGCGGGGCGCCGCGGCCCCGGCCGCGCTGACGTTCAATGATAAGCGCAGGGGATGCGAAAGCCAGTCTCAAGTCCTTCGGCTCAACGCGGCGTGCGGGCGACGTCGGCGTCGGGCGCGGCAATGGTGGCCTCCAGTTGCGCGTGCAGGTTCAGGATCGAGGGCGAGAGGGCGTGGGCGCGGTTTTGCGCCTCGAGCTTCACGGTCAAGACCAGGGCGGCCCCCATGAACGCGACCGGCACGAGGTACGGCAACCAGCGCCTGAAGCGGCGGTGAGACAGCAGATCGTAACAGGCCGTGGTGCCGGCGGCGAGGATGACGCAGAACCCCAGCGACACCAGGTAGAGGTGTTTGAGATTGAGCCAGTTGCCGTGCGACATGGTGAAGGCGAACGGCACGACCGTCAGGAAAGTCCAGGTGATGAAGAAACGCAGGGCCCGGTTGCCGAAGACGAAGCCGAAGAAGCTGTAAGAGATGATGGCCAGGGTCAAGAGGAAGCGGATGACGGTCCGCCCCTCGTACACGGCGCGGAAGAACGGGTTGGACTGGGAAAGCATCAGGCTGTGCTGGAGCGGGAAGAGCATGAGCACGAGGTAGCGAAAGACATTCTTGATCGATGCCCAGGTCAACTGCAAGGGCGCGTCCGAGTCCGGGAAGGCGATGTGCGTCGGCTTGGCCCACACCTGCTGCGCCACGTGGAAAGCGATTCCCAGAGCCACCAGAATCAGCAGGTCGGCGGAAAGAACCGCCCGCCTCCCCCGTTTGGCGTGGAAGAAAAACTTGTAGGCGATCAGGCAGCCGAGCAGCGAAAAGCTCGACGGTTGCGTGAGCCCCGCCAGCACGAACAGCGCCAGGGCGAGGGCATACCACGGCGAGCGCAGGCTTCCCCCGTGCCGATAGTCGTTGCGGATGAGCGAGTACAGCATCGTCAGCTCCAGGTTGGCGAGCAACAGGTTCTCCTGGTTAGCCAACGAGAGCAGGATCTTGCCGTAGCTGCCCACGGTGAGGGCGAACAGGAGAGCCGCCAGCACCGCCATCCGCTTGCGCTCGAACAGCATGTTCACGAGCAGATAGACCAGAAACGCGTTCAGGGCGTGAATGAACAGGTTGATGGCCAGGTAGCCGGTCGGATCGATGCCGAACTCGCGGTACTCCGCCATGAACAGCAACTGCACCAGCGGCTGGCTGACCAGGCTCCCGACATGCCTGAACATCACGCCCGGATCCCTGGAGAGGATTTCGGCGTCGTGAAGGACCTCGAAGGCGGACGAGTTCCAGAGCGGCAACGACAGGACGTGCCCGAAGGCGGCGAAGACGACCGCGATCAGCAGCAACAGGACGGGCAAGTGTGCTTGCAGCCTGGCGCGGTTCATGAGTTCCCGCCGATCGCCTCGTCACCTGAGAGAAGGAGTTCGCTGGACGGCGCGGTCCGCCCCCTGGACCATCGCGCGACAATCACTAATGTACGCGCCAATTGGCCGGGGACGCCAGCGCGTCTCCCACATGATCGGCGCACCCGGCCGGATCTTGACCGCGCGTCCAGGCGGCGGCTGACCGACCGGGGGTGCGTGGTGTAGAATCGCCCGATGGATCCCGCCGCCTTAGCCGGGCCCGGCGCGCCAGACCCAGGCCCCGGCCTTCCCCCCTGGGCCTCCCGCGCCGGCGCCAAGCTGGCCGCGGCGCTCGCCGTGTTTGGAATCGAGCCGGCGGGCAAGATCTGCGCCGACCTCGGGTGCAGCACGGGCGGCTTCACCGACGTCCTGCTGCGACAGGGCGCCGCCCGGGTGCATGCCGTCGACACCGGGCGCGGCGTGCTCGCTTGGCGGCTGCGCAGCGATCCGCGCGTGGTGGTGCACGAGCAGACCAACGCCCTCCACGCCGCGCTGGCCGAGCCGTGCGGTCTCGTCACGATCGACGTCGGCTGGACCCGGCAGCGCCGGATCGTGCCCGCGGCGCTGCGCCTGTTGGAGCCGGGCGGGGACATCGTCTCGCTCCTGAAGCCCCATTACGAGGCGCCGCGACCGTGGCTGCAGCGGGGCGTGCTGCCGATCGAGCGCCTCCAGGCTGTCGTCGATGATGTCCTGGCCGAGCTGTCGGCGCTCGCCCCCGCTTGTGCCGTGGTGGCGACGGTCGAATCGCCGCTGTCGGGCGGCAAGGGGGGCAATCGCGAGGTCCTCCTTCACTTGCGAGCGGCGCCGGTCGCGCCGACCAGGCCCCAACCGCCGGAGTCCCCGTCATGATCCTGCGCCTTGCCGATCTGCCGTCCGCCCTTCGCGCCGCGGCCGCGCTGACGATGGCCGCTGTCGCCCTGGCGGCCGGCGGGGGGCGCGCCGAGCCGGGGCGCGACCCCGCGGCGGCGCAGGATCGCGCACCCTGGGACCTGACCCTCTTCCACACCAACGACGCGCACGGCGCGTTCCTGCCGGCGCCGGCCGCCTGGCGCGACGATCGGGCGCCCGTGGGGGGCGTCGTCGCGCTGGGGGCCTGCTTGGCGCGCGAGCGGCGTGCGGCGCCTGTCTCGCTCCTTTTGGACGCCGGCGACTTCATGACAGGCAATCCGATCTGCGACATCGAGGTGGACGGCGCGCGTGGCGGCGGCTGGCAGGACCTGCTCGGCCTGCTGGGATACGACGCCGGCGTGATCGGCAACCACGAGTTCGACCACGGGCGCGCGAACGCGCTGGCCCTGGCGGCCCGTTCGCTCTTCCCGCTGCTCGCCGACGACATCCTGGACGAGCGGGGCGAGCCGCTCCTGCGGCCGGGGCCGCTGGTGATCGAACGCGCCGGCCTGCGGATCGGCATCATCGGCGTCTCCTGCGCCGGCCTGTTCGCCGTCACCTCCCCCGCTCGCACCGGCGGCCTCTCCCTGCGGGACCAGGAAAGGGTCGTGCGGGAGCAACTGGCGCGCCTGATCGAGACCACCGATGTGCAGCTGCTCATCAGCCACAGCGGCTTCGACGACGACAAGCGGCTCGCCGCCCGGCTCGCTGGCAGCGGCCTGGATGTGATCATCGGCGGGCACTCGCACACCCGCCTCACGAAGCCGGCGGTCGCAGGCGCCGACATCCCGATCGTCGTGCAGGCCGGCTCGCACCTGCGCCAGTTGGGCCGGCTCGACCTGCGGATCGAGGCCGGGCGCGTCGTCGGCCACCAATGGCGCGCGATCGAGCTGCTGGCCGCGGGCGCGACGGACGACGCGCCGGATACCCTGGTCGCGGCCGCCGCTCACTGGGAGGAGCGCATCCGGCAGGAATTCGGACGCGTCATCGCCACGCTCGCCTCGGACTGGCGCGACAGCGGGCGGCAGGAGAGCAACGTCGGCAGCTGGATCGCCGACGCGCTGCGCGCGCGCGCCCGAGCAGACGTGGCGTTCGTGAACTCAGGCAGCATCCGCCGGGATCAGCCGGCGGGGCCGCTGACCGCGCTCGACGTCAAGGAGATCCTGCCCTTCGAGAACACGCTCGTGACCTTCGAACTCACGGGCGAGCAGTTGCGCCGGATCGCCCTGAACAACGCGCGACTGGCCGCCCACCGGGGCGGCATCCTGCAGATCTCCGGCCTGACCTACGCCTGGCGCGAGGTGGGCGACCACGTCGAGGTCGAGGACGTGCGCGTCGCAGGAGAGCCGGCGCGCGACGGGCGGGTCTATCGGGCGGCGGCGCCCGATTATGTCTGCCTGCAAGCCAAGGATTACCTGGCCATGGATCCGCCGACCACCCGGTATGCCGGCGTCACGGTCACCGACGCCGTGCTCGAGGCCGCGGCGGCCGCCGGTACCATCGACGCCCGCGTCGAGGGGCGCATGCGGCAGCGGGTCGCGCAGGGACGCTAGCCGGCGGGCGACCCGGGCAGACCCGGGTCCCCCTGGACGCGGGTCCATCTCATTCGCTAAGCTCGAAGCCGCGACGGGCGAGCGCGGGCGGCCCGGCGCCGAACCGGGAGGAGCCGATGCCGGACGAGAAAATGCAGCGCCAACACCCGCCCGGCCCTTGTGGCGAGGGCGCGCTGCCTCTGCTGCTGCGCTTCGTGGACCGCATCCCCGCGGGCGGGAGAGTCCTCGAGATCGGGGCGGGCCGCGGCGAGCGGGCCCTACCCCTCGCCCGGCGCGGCTGGAGCGTGACCGCCACGGAGAACGACCCCGCCGCCCTGGCGGCGCTGCGCCAGGCCGCCGACAGCGAGGGCCTGGAAGTGGACCTGCGCGAGGGCAGTCCTTTGACTGCCGGCATCGAGGGCCCCTTCCACGCCGTGCTGATCTTCGACCGCCTGCAGGAACTCACCCGCAGCGAGGCGGCCAGCCTGCTCTACCGCGTGATCGGCTGGCTGGCTCCCGGCGGGTTGCTCATGCTCACGACGGTCCATGTGGACGATCCCTGTTATGATCTCTGCCGCGACAAGTGGCGGCGGATCGGCCTGCACTCCTTCCGCTCTCCGCAAGGGATGGTGCGCACTTTTCTCGCGCGCAGCGAGATTCTCGACCTGCTCATCGGCTGGAACGTGGTCTTCCACTGCGAAGGCCAGGGTCCTGCGCACTCCCACGCGCCGGGCTGCACCGAGCGGCACGGCGTCGTGGAACTGGTCGCCAGCAAGCCGCGCGACGTCTGACCGCGAACGGGCTCAGAGGCTGGCGAGCTCCCGCGGCAGCACCGCCGCCAAGCGTTCGTACTGGTCGAGCGTGTTGTACGCCTGCGCCGCGACGCGCAGCAGCCGCCGCGGGTGCGCCGGCCATGGGTAGATCGGACAGACGATGCCGTGGCCTTCCTCCAGCCGGCGCTCGAGGGGGTCGCCGGCAAGGGGCGTCGACGGCGCGCCGGCGGGCCCGTCCGGCAACGGCACGGCGGCCAACGAGCCGAGCATCGCGTCCGGGGCCGGCGGCGCCACGCCGAGCGCTCCGCACAGCGCGCGCCTGGCCTCCAGCGCCAGGGCGCGATTTCTGGCCATCAGCCCGCTCCATCCCGACGGCAGCAGGGAACCCAGGCAGGCGATCGCCGCCGGCACGCACAAGAACGGCGTCGGATCGTCGGTCCCCGTCCAGGCGAACTCCAGCTGGAAGCGCGAGCGGTCGGTTCGCGGGCTGTTGGCGCCATGGCTGGTCACGCAGGGCCGGATGCGCGCCTGACGATCCCGCCGCACCCAGAGGAACGCCGCGCCCTTCGGGGCGCAGAGCCACTTGTGGCAGTTGCCCGTGTAATACGGCGCGCCCAGCGACCGCAAGTCGAGCGGCACCATGCCGGGGCCGTGCGCTCCGTCGACCAGCAGCTCCACGCCCCGCGCCGCCATCTCCGCGGCCAGACGCTCGATGGGCAGCAGCAGGCCGGTCTGGCTCGTGACGTGGTCGAGCAGCGCCAACCGCGTGCGCGCGGTCACGCGCGCCAGCACCGCGTCGACGAACTCGTCGGGCGAGGCCAGCGGGAACGGCGCCTCGGCCACCACGACCGTGGCGCCGTCGCGCCTCGCCACGAACTCCAGCGCGTTGCGCGAGGCGTTGTACTCGTGGTCGGTCGTGAGCAGCTCATCTCCGGGCGCGAAGCGCAGCGACCGCAGCACCGCGTTCACGCCGGTCGTCGCGTTGTTCACGAAGACGAGATCCTCGGCGTCGGCGCCCACGAAGGCCGCCAGGGAGGCGCGCGCGGCGTCGAGGCGGCCCTCGTACTCGCGCGACAGGAAGCGGACCGGCTGCCGCTCCAGTTCAGCCCGCAGGCGCGACTGCTCGGCGAGCACCGCCTCGGGACAGGCGCCGAACGAGCCGTGATTGAGGAAGGTGACGGTCGGATCCAGGGTCCAGTGGCGGGCGAAACCTCGCCGGAGGTCGTGCCGGGCGGTGGGATCGCAACCCATGCCGACCTCCTTTCCGGTCCATGGCAAGGGCCGCGAGCATACACGCATTCGTTACGGATGGCATCCGTCGGCCGGGATCATCCCCTCGTCGGACGACGAGCCGAAGTCGGCGGTCCAGTACGTGGGGTAGATTCCCGTCGTCGCGTAGGCCAGGCCGACCCCCAGATGTTCGAACGTCTCGTTCAGGATGGCGGCGCGGTGCCCGGGGCTGGCCATCCAGTCCGCGACCACGTCGGCGGCGGTGAGCTGCCCTCCTCCCACGTTCTCGCCCAGGGTGATCCACGGATATCCGGCGGCGGTCACGCGGTCGGCGACCGTCGTGCCGGTCGATCCGGTGTGTGTCAGCGTGGCCATGGCCGCCTGGTCCTCGCTGTGCGCTTGCGCCGCGGCGGCGAGGCGGCTGTCGACGGCCAGCGGCGGCAGTTCCGCGCCCGCCCGTTCCTCGTTGATCAGGTTCACGACCTGTTGAACGGGAGTGTCGGCGCAGCCCTCCGGCGGCGGCAAGCTTGTGCCCGTCGATCCCCCGTCGTCGCCAAGGCAGCCGGCCACGGCCAGGGCGGCGGCCAGCGCCGGGACCAGGCGCGAGAGCTGTTTCCAGAAGGCGCTGCGGCGCATCAGACCCCTCCCCCGAAAGCGGCGTGCCCGCGGGCTTTTTGCAATCCCGCGACCTGATGAGCGATAACGAGCAAGTGTGATACCGGCCCGCTCCTGCCCGACCGCCGTTGCTCCCCGACCGCCGTGCTGCTAACCTGAAGCGGCTTGGCAGGCTTACGCCGGCGGGCCGTCCGTCGGTCCCGCCGGCCACCTCGAAACGGGGTCACCATGCCCGGTTCCCTTCCCAACCGCGATCTGGGCTCCTTTTGCCGCCATCTCGAGCAGCGGGGCGAACTGGTCCGCGTCCGGGAGCCCGCGGACCCGTACCTGGAGATCACCGAGCTGGCGGACCGCTTCGTGAAGACCGGCCGGAGCCCGGCCCTGCTGTTCGAGGAACCGCGGCCCGGCCCGCTGGGGCAGGCGGCGGGGTGCGCCACGGTCGCGCGCGCGGCGGACGGACGGCCCGTCCCGCTGCTCATCAACCTGTTCGCGTCGCCGCGGCGTTTGGCTTGGGCCTTGGGCTGCGAGGCGATCGAGGAGGCCGCGGGCAAGATCGAGGCGGCGTTGCAGGCGGGGGCGCCCAACGGGCTCTGGGAAAAGCTGCGCATGTTGGGCAAGTTGAAGGAGTGGAGCGGCGCGCTGCCGAAATCCGTCGGCCGGGGCGCTTGCCAGGAGATCGTCGTGCAGGGGGACGAGCTAGACCGCCGCGGGCTGCTCGACCTCATGCCGGTGCTGACCACTTGGCCGCAGGACGGCGGACCGTACATCACGCTGCCGCTCGTGATCACGCGCCACCCGGACAGCGGACGGCGGAACATCGGACTCTACCGCCTGCAGGTCTTCGACGGGCGCACGACCGGCATGCACTGGCAGGTGCACAAGACGGGCGCCGCGCATCACGACCTGTACGAACGGCGCGGCAGCCGCATGCCGGTCTGCGTGGCGATCGGCGGCCCGCCGGCTCTCACGTACGCCGCGACGGCGCCGCTGCCGGAAGACATCGACGAAGCGCTGCTCGCGGGTTTCCTCACGGGATCGCCCATCACGTTCACGAAGGCGCTCACCTGCGATCTCGAGGTGCCGGCCGAAGCCGACTTCGTGATCGAGGGCTATGTGGAGCCGGGCGAGCGGCGCGTGGAGGGACCGTTCGGCGACCACACCGGCTTCTACTCGCTGGCCGAGCCGTTTCCCGTGTTCCACGTCACCGCGATCACGTCGCGCCGCGCGCCGATCTATCTCACGACGATCGTCGGCCGCCCGCCGATGGAGGACGGCGTCCTGGGTTGGGCCACCGAACGCCTGTTCCTGCCGCTGCTGCGCGCCGCGTTGCCCGAGATCGTGGACCTGCACCTGCCGGTGGCGGCCTGCTTCCACAACCTGGCGCTGGTGTCCATCCGCAAGCGATTTCCCGGCCACGCGCGCAAGGTGTGCCACGCTCTGTGGGGGATGGGGCAGATGATGTTCACCAAGACGATCGTCGTCGTGGACGAGGACGTGAACGTGCAGGATCCGCACGAGACGCTCTGGCGCGCCAGCAACGCCGTCGACCCCGCGCGGGACACCTTCACGGTGACCGGTCCCGTCGACCAGCTCGACCACACCACGAGCGTCGCGTTGATCGGCGGCAAGATGGGGATCGACGCGACGCGCAAGTGGCCCGGCGAAGATGGCTACGCGCGGCAATGGCCCCCGGTGATCGAGATGAGCGCCGCGGTGAAGCAGCTCGTGGACGCGAAGTGGAGGGAGTTGCTGGAAAGGGCGCGGACAAGCTAAGGCCAGGGGGTCCGCGCCACATTCCGAGAGGGGGCGGACGAACATGAAGAAGATGGCCAGGATTCGAGGCTTGGTCTGCGCGGGTGTTGTTGTCCTGGGCGCGAGCGTCGCGCTTGGGCAAACCGCGGGATCCATCCTGGGCTGGGGCGACCAGGTCGTCGTGGCTGAAACAGCCGTCGACAGTCTCGTGGCGATCGCGGGGGGCTGGGGCCACAGCCTGGGCGTCAGTCCCGCCACCGCGGCTGCGGCCTGGGGGGACAACGCCGCCGGCCAGTGCGACATCCCCTCGCCGGAGGCCGGTTACAGGGCGGTCGGCGCGGGGCGGGACCACAGCGTGGCTCTCAGGCTGGACGGATCGGTCGCCGCCTGGGGAGACAACAGCGATGGCCAGTGCAACCTGCCCGCGCCCAATGCTGGCTTCGTCGCCGTCGCGGCGGGCGGCTATCACAATCTGGCTCTGAAATCCGATGGCTCGATCGTGGCCTGGGGCGAAGCAGGACTGGGCCAGTGTAGTGTTCCCTGGCCCAACAGCGGTTGGGCGGCGATCTCGGGCGGCATGTATTTCAGCCTGGGTTTGAAGCTCGATGGCACGATCGTGGGCTGGGGGTCGAACTCCGTCGGCCAGTGCACTGTCCCTGCCCCGAACGAGGATTTCGTGGCCGTGGCGGCCGGCGGTTTCCACTCGCTGGGGCTGAGGGCCGATGGGACAGTCGTGGCCTGGGGGTCCAACACCTATGGGCAGTGCACCGTGCCGGAACCGAACGCGGAGTTCGTGGCCATCGCCGGCGGCGGCTACCACAGCCTGGGGCTCAAGTCGGATGGGACGGTCGTGGCGTGGGGGCGCAACGACTCAGGCCAGTGCAGCGTGCCACCGTCCGGCGGCCACTGCTGCGCGCTCGCCGGCGGTGGTTTTCACAGTCTGGCGGTCAGGACGGATGGGACCCTTCTGGCCTGGGGATCGAATGCCGATGGCCAGTGCAACGTGCCGCCGCCGAACGCGGATTTCGCGGCCGTCGGCAGTGGCTGGTACCACGGCCTGGGATTGCGGTCCGACGGAACGATCGCGGCCTGGGGACTGAACACGTCGGGTCAATGCAATGTCCCCGCACCGAACGAGGGCTTCACGGGCGTTGCGGGCGGCTATTTTCATAGCCTGGGCCTGCAGGCTGACGGCGTGATCGTGGCCTGGGGGGACAACACGTCTGGCCAGTGCAACATTCCGACACCGAATGTCGACTTCGTGGCCGCGGCCGGAGGCCAGTACCACAGCTTGGGTTTGAAGTCGGGTGGGACGATCGTTGCCTGGGGGCAGAACAGCAATTATCAGTGCAACGTCCCGGCGCCAAACGAGGGCTTCGTAGGCATTGCCGCGGGGGCCGTCCATAGTCTAGGCCTGAGGTCCGATGGAACGATCGTGGCCTGGGGTTCCAACACTTATGGGCAGTGCACGGTGCCGTCGCCGAACGCTGACTTCGTGGCGGTGGCGGCGGGCGAGCGGCACAGCCTGGGCCTGAAATCGGACGGGACGGTCGTGGCCTGGGGATTGAACGTCTCGGGCCAGTGCAATGTGCCGGCGCCAAACGCGAATTTCGTGGCGGTCGCCGGCGGCTATGATCACACCGTGGCGACGAAGAGCGACGGGACGGTCGTGGCCTGGGGTTCCGACACGTATGGGCAGTGCGCCGTCCCTCAGCCGAACGACAATTTCGTGGCTCCGGCGGGGGGCAGATACCACAGTCTGGCTCTGCGCAGGATGTCGCTGACGCCCGTCGCGGAGCCAGTCGCCCCGGAGACGCCCGGCGTCGCGCTGCTCAGGATCGAATCCTTGGCGCCCAATCCATTCAATCCGTCCACTGAGATCATCTTCGAGACCAGCAGGGCGGGCGAAGTGAACCTTGAGGTCTATGACGCGGGCGGCAGACGCGCCAAGATGGTGTTCCTTGGCGTATTGGGAACGGGCCGGCACCGCGTGCGCTGGTACGGACGCGGCGCCGACGGCGGCGCGCTGCCATCGGGCGTGTACCTAGTGCGCCTGCGTCATGCCGCCGGAGAATCACGCGCGGTGAAGGCGGTCCTGGTCCGCTGACCCGGTCGCCGGCAGGGAAGCCGCCGAAGCCGGCGCTAGGGACCGTCACGAGCCACCCGGCGCACGGCGACCAGGGTGATGTCGTCCGCCTGCTCAGTGCCTTCCGCGTGTTCCCTCACGGCCGCGACGATCGCGGCGACGGCCGCGGCGGCGCTCTGCCGGCTTGCGCGGTGGAGCAGTTCCGTCAGGCGCTGGAGCCCGAACGGCTCCTCGGCGCGGTTCGTGGCGTCGGTCACGCCGTCGGAGTAGATGACGAGGAGGTCGCCCGGCCCCAGCGTGAGCGAGCTGCCGGCATACGGGAAATCCTCGAGAATACCCAGGACCAGGCCGCCGCCGGCGAGAGACTCCGGTGCGTCGCAGCCGGCGCGCAGCAGCAGCGGACGCTCGTGCCCCGCGTTGCAGTACCGCAGCTCGTGCGTCGCGGGATCGAGCACACCGTAGAAAAGCGTCGTGAACTTCTCCGGGTCCGTGCACTGGCACAGCAACCGGTTCGACCAGGTCACGCACACCTCGGGCCGCTCATTGAAGCGGGCTTGTCCGCGCAGCGTGGCCTGCAAATTGGCCATCAGCAGAGCCGCCGGCAGCCCCTTGCCCGACACGTCTCCCAGACACAGCGCCCACGACCCGCCCACGGTGGGGACGAAATCGAAGTAGTCGCCGCCCACCTCCTGCGCCGGCAAGCTGACGCCGGCCACGTCGTAGCCAGGAATTCTGGGCGGCGCCTGGGGCAGCAGGCCGAGCTGGATGTCGCGCGCCAGCCGCAGTTGCTCGCGCACGAGGGCGAGCTGCCGCTCCTGCTCGGCCAGACGCGCGTTTTCCAGCAGCTGGGCCGACTGCGAGGCCATGATCGACAGCAGCCGCTGGTCTTCCTCCGTGAATCCTCCCTCATCCTGCTTGTTGAAGGCCATCAAGATGCCGATCAGCTCCGACTTCACCACCATCGGCACCAACAGCACCGAGCGCACGTCGCGCTGGCGGCACAGCTCGCGCAAACGCGGGTCGTGGCACGGGTCGTTGGAAAGCAGCGGCTGGCGGTGCGCCTGCATCATCCCTAGCATCATGCGCTTGTCGAGCGCCACGGCCTCGTGGCCGGCTCGCGACCCGCGGTCGCGGGCGATGGTCTGCATGGGGTCGCCGCCGCCGCCGCGGTCGCTGGGCTCGACGATCTTGATGTCGGCCTCGTCGGCGCCGACGGCGCGGCGGGCGCGGCGGACGATCTTTCCCATGATGTCGTCGAGCGTGGGCGCGCGGCTGATGGAGAGCGCGAGCTCGTTCAGGATCTCGAGTTCGTGCTTGGCGCGCCGAAGTCGATGCACCTCCGCCTCGAGAGCGGCGTCGGTCGCTCGACCGCGCGATTCCGACGGCTGAGGCGGGCCGGCCATCATCGGGCCTCCTCCCCCGCGGGGTTCCAGGGCGGCGGCGGGGGACAGCTTCAGAATACCGCAACGGCCGGCGAACAACCAGGAGCGCGAACCGGTCGCCGCGCGCGGCGGCGGAGCGCTAGCGCACCTTGATCGCCAAGGCGGTGAAGTCGTCCTCCTGCGCCTGGCCGCCGAGGTGGGCGCGGGCCGTCTCGCAGACCGCCGTCGCGATCTTGGCCGCGCCGGCGTGCCGCTGGGCGCATGCCGCCCGCAGGGCCCTCTCGCCGCCGAAGTGCTCACCCGCGGGCGAACGCGCCTCCAGGATCCCGTCGGTCAGCAAGAGGACGAGGTCTCCCGGCTCCAGGGTCGTCGCGCAACCGGCCTTGAATTCGGCGCCGTCCAGGACGGCCAGCGGCAGGGACGTGCTAGGGAGGGTTCGTTTGAGATTGCAGGCGGCGTCCAGCACGTAGCCGGTCGGATGGCCTGCACTGACGTAGTCCAGCCGGCGCGTCTGCGTGTCGATCCGCGCCAGGATGACCGTGACGAACTGTTCGGTCTCGGTTTCTTGGGTGAGGATGGCATTGGCGCGCGCGAGGATCTCGTGGATGTCCAGCCCCATGCTGGCCAGCGTGCGCAGATAGGCGTGCGTGGAGGCCATCAGCAGGGCCGTGCTGAAGCCATGCCCGCTGACGTCGCCGACGACCAGCAGCAGGGATCCGTCGGGAGCCGTGAAGTAGTCGAAGTGGTCGCCGGCGGCGAAGTCGGCGGGCCGATAGGCACCGGCGATGTCGAAGCCCGGCAGGTCGGGCGGAGCTTCGGGCAGGATCTTCTCCTGGATCCTCTGGGCCGCCCTCAGCTGGGATTCCTGATAGCGGAGGGATTCCTCGGTCTGCTTGCGGCTGGTGATGTCGATGTGCGAGCCGACCATGCGCACGGGGCGGCCGTCCTGATCCCGCACGACCGTGCCGCGGCCCAGGAACCAGCGGTAAGCGCCGTCGCGGTGCAGGAGGCGATATTCGATCTCCAACTCCGGGATCCCGCCCTCCAGATAGCGCTGCATGGTGACCAGGACCGGGCGACGGTCGTCCGGGTGCAGACGATCCTTCCATTCGGCCGGGGAGTCGCCGATTTCCTCTTCGCGACAGCCGAGCATGCTCTTCCAGCGGGGCGAATAGTAGACCGCGTCGGCGAGCATGTTCCAATCCCAGATGCCGGCGTTGGTGCCGGTGACCGCCAGGTCGAACCGCTCGCGACTTTCGGCCAATTCCCGCTCGTACTGCTTGCGCTCGATCGTGCCCGCCAGGGCGGAGGCGACCGCCTGCAAGAAAGCGGTCTCCGCGGGGTCCTGCGCGTGTCCGTGCTGGATGTAGAGGTTGATGACCCCGTGCAGGCGCTCCCCGGACAAGATCGGCACACAGTAGTGGCCGTGGGGAGAGATGCCGTCGTAGACCACCTCGTGGTCGTGGCCGACGCAGGCGGAATGGACGACGCGGCGCGTTTGCGCGGCAAGGCCGCACAGGCATTTGCCGAAAGGCACGCGTTCGCAGCTGGCCAAGAGTGTCGCGGGCAGGCCGATCTGCGCCTTCATGAGGAGAGTCTGGGTGGCGTCGTCGGCCAGGAAGATGGCGGCCTTCTTCTCCAGGTTGAGCCAGGGCAGGTCCTGCAGGAGTTCGAGCGTTCTCTCGAGAAATGACTCCAATGAGATTGGCTCGAGGGACAGGCGCAAGATCGACGCGATGGCGCTCTGGATGTTGAGATTGGCCTGGATCTGCTGCTCTCGCTTCAGGCGCTCTGTGATGTCGCGGATGGAACTGAAGACCAGCGGACCGTCCTCGCCGTCCACGGGGCTGAGGCTGATCTCGGCCGGGAAGATGGTGCCGTCCTTGCGGCGTCCGCGCAGATCACTGCCGTTGCCCATGGGCCGGACGTGAGGATCCAGCGCATACCTTTGCCGATGTTCCCGGTGAGCGCTCCGCAAATCGTCCGGCACCAGAACCTCCACCGACTTGCCCACCAGCTCGCCGTGGACGTAGCCGAACAGCTTCTCGGCCTGCGGGTTGGCCATGGCGATCAAACCGCTACGGTCGGTGATCACCACCGCGTCCGGAGCCGCCTCCAGGAGCTTGCGGAAAAGGATTTCGGGGTGCCGCCGCGGCGTCCCCGCCTGCGCCGGCCGTCTGTTGCGCATGCCCAAGCCTCGATCTGCGAGACGAAACGGTTGAGATCCCCCGTTAGTCAAGGATAAACAACACTAAATAAATCCGCTATAGGCGGTCTTGTTGCGGAAGTGTAGGTCTGTGTTTTAATTGGATAAGATGACTCTGATTTATTGGCGGGCGCGGCGGCGGCTATGGGCAGTGTCACCAAGAGCGAAAACCAGCCAGCTGACGCCGCGCTCCCATCAGACCAGATGGAGGATCGGTTCATGTCCTCGCGCGACGACGAATTGTGGTCGGCCCTGCGAAATTTTGAGCAGGCCATCCGGCATCACGAAGAGTGGGCCAAGGCCATCACCCGCACGGTGATCTGCCGCCTTGCGCGGGACCAGCAAGATCTTTCAGAGCTGGCGCACCGGAATTGCCAGTTCGGGCAATGGTATTACCACCGTCTGCCGCCGGTTCTTATGGAGTTTCCCGCGATGGCGGCGGTCGCCGTCGAGCACGAGCGCATGCACCGCTTGGCGTCGCGCGTCCTGCTGGCCGCGGCCAACGAGGAAACCGTGACCACCGGCGATCACGACAGCTTCTTCGACGCCCTCGACCGGATGCGCCTGCAATTGCTCACGCTCAAGAACGAGATCGAGGACACCCTCTACAATCACGATCCGCTGACCGGCGCCGACACCCGCATCGGCATGCTCACGAGGCTGCGGGAATTGTGGGAGTTGGCCAAGCGGGAGATCCAGACCTGCTGCGTCGCCATCATGGATCTGGACAATTTCAAGGCGATCAACGATACGCACGGGCACGTGGCCGGCGACCAAGCCCTGTCCGGTGCGGTGCACTACCTCAAGGAGCACCTGCGACCCTACGACAAGGTGTTCCGCTACGGCGGCGAGGAATTCCTCATCGCCCTGCCGGACTGCGACGAGGCGACCGCCTTGTCCGTGCTCGAGCGCATCCGCGAGGGCATGGCGACGGTGCCCATGGCCTCGAACACCGACACACCCATCCTGCTGACCGCCTCCTTCGGGATCGCCGATCTGGCGGCGGACGTGCCCATCGAGACGAGCATCGAGCGCGCCGACGCCGCCCTGTACGAGGCGAAGATCGCCGGGCGCAACCGGACCCGTGTCTGGAGGCCTCGGTGACGCCGGCCGGCGCGCCCGGCGGCGCGCCAGCCCGTCAGCGCACGAGCATCATGCGCCGCTGCGTGACCAGATCCCCCGCCTGCAGTCGATAGACGTAGGCGCCGCTGGCCACGCTCGCGCCGCGGTCGTCGCGGCCGTCCCAGGTAGCCGAACCGGCCCCGGCGGCCTGCGGGCCGGCCACGACGGTGCGCACGAGCCTGCCCCGCAGGTCGTAAACGCGCAGGCTCATGTCGGCCTCGCTCGGCAAGACCCAGCGGATCGTCGTGGACGGGTTGAACGGATTCGGGGCGTTCGGCTCGAGCCGCAGGCGCCGCGCCGGGACGGGATCGTTCACCGCGGTGGCCGCGCCGGGCTGGATGGTGAGGTTGTCGACGATCCAGCCCCATCCGTTGACGGCGGCGTCGGCGAAGAGCCGGAAGCGCACCAGGATCGCCTCGTCAGGCGCGAAGACCGGCGTCATGCTGATGGTGCGACGGCGCAGCATCGAGCTGTCCCCAGGCAGGCCGGCCTCGAAGGCGCTCCTCCACGCCGGATCGGCGTTGCAGTCGTAGCCATCGGCGAACGGGAGCCAGGTCAGACCGTCCCGGCTGCCCTCCACGACCACGTAATCCCAGAAACTGGCGTCGCCGAACACCGCGCCGGGCTCGCCCGGCTCGACCAGCGCGACCTCGTCGAAGGAAACGACAGCGTCGGTCGGCGCGACGCGGATCGGCGCCAGGAGCATGAAGGTCAGCGTGGCATTGTCCGGGTAGTTGTGCAGGGAGTGGATGGCGTTGCCGGTGAAACCGTCGTCGGGGCCGACGGAGAAGCCGACGCCGACGAAATCCCCCGCGCCGGACGCGTCGAAGTCGGCCGCGTATTCCAGCCGCGCGGGCAGCAGCGCGAAGACGGCGATCGTCTTGGTCACGGAGTCGTAGGCGATGTCGCCGAGGTGGCCGCGGGCGAACACGGCCCTCTCGCCGGCGCTCAACACCGGGATCTGCACGAGAGCATCCTGCCTCGGGACGTTGGCCGGCAGCGTTAGCGCGGGCGCTCCGTCCACGTAGACCACGGTCGAGTCGTACGCCGAGCGCAGATTCAGATCGACGCTCAACGCTCCGTCCGGGGCCTGATAGATGGCGTCGATCAGCGGCTTGTAGGTGATGCCCTCGATGAGCGAGGGCATCGTCACGGCCCAGATGCCGCGACCATGCGTGCCCAGCACGACCTCGTCCTCGACCTCGGTCAGGTCCCAGATTGACACGCTCGGCAGGCCGTTGTCGGCCAGCGCCCAGGTGGCGCCCCCGTCCAGCGACTCGACCAGGCCGATCTCGGTGCCGGCCCACAGGTGTGACGGGTCGTCCGAGAAGACGAGCAGGTCGTAGACGGCCACGTCGGGGAATCCGTTGGTGCTGGGGGCGCCGCCCGCGAAGCCCGTGATGTCGGTCCAGGTCAGGCCGTAGTCCGTCGTGCGCAGGATCTTGGGCCGGCCGGCGAAACTGAACAGCACGTAGGCCGTCGCGGGGTCCGCGGGGTGGGTGGCCAGGCCGGAGATGCCGCCCATCGTCACGCTCGTGTAGTTCGGGACCGCGGCGAAGGAGGCGCCGCCGTTGGTCGACAGGTGGATGCGCCCGGAGGCGTCCATGCGCGCGCCCGCCCACACCACGTCGGGATCAGCGCGCGAGATCTTCACGTCGTGGAAAGCGCTGATCGAGCCCCAGGTGGCGGAGGAGATCGCGGCCTTGGTCCAGCTCGCGCCGAAGTCGCGGGAGCGCCACACGCCGTCTCCGCCCACGGCACACAGGAAATCGGGCGACAGGTTGCTCTTGGCGATCTTGGTGATGAAGGGCGCATCTGCCGAGCCGACATCGAGGAGACCGTTGGCGGCCTCCTCCCACGACGCGCCGCCGTCCAGCGAGCGCAGCAGCCCGTTGTACTGGTAGCCGCCGATCATCAGGAGTGGATCGTCGAAGTGCCACGACGTCTCGAAGCCGTCCCCGCCGATGGCGTACATCCAGGGCGTGAGCGGGTCGGGGTCCTCCGGCGAGAACCAGGTCCCGTTGTCCTGCATGCCGCCGAAGTAGGCGCTCGCACCGGGACGCTTGTCGATGCCGTAGAATTGGGTCGTGAGCAGGCCGTCAATCGGCTGGCTCCAGTCCGACGCGGCGCTGGCCGACACACCGACGCCGCCGTCGTTGGTGTTGAGCAGGCGCCAGCCTCCGCCGCCCACCGGCAGCACGACCAGGCCGTGATGGTCGACGTGCACGGGGCCGGTGGTCAACGGGGTCGTCGTGCGGTACAGACCACCGAGCGTGATCTGGTAGAGATAGATGCCGCCCACGTACACGATGTTCGTGCTGGTTGGATCGCAGACGATGGTGTTGTCGTACCAGCCTTGCGAGCCGAGCCAGTTGTAGGCGGTTCCGGAATTGATGGTCCGGGACCAGCTCGCGCCCGCGTTGCTCGAGATCCACAGCTCCGCCTGGCTCGCGCCCTCGGCGGAGGCGTACAGCAGGCTGGTGTTGACCGGCGAGATCGCCAGCTCGAAGCGGCCAGTGAAGTCGGTGATGCCGGTGTTGATCCACGCCCACGTGTCGCCGGCGTTGGTGGATTTGAGGATGCCCGCCTCGTCCACGGTCGCGTACAGGATGTTGAAGTTCGAGGGGTCGGCCACGAGCTGCTGGATCTTCTTCACGCGGCTGTAGCTGCCGAGGGCCGTCGAAGCGAACACCTCGGTCCAGTTCAGGCCCCCGTCCGTGGACTTGAAGATGCTCGAGCGCTGCAGCACCCACTCCTTGTAGCGCCCCACGGTGGTGGCGGCCAGCACGACGTCCGGATCGACGGGGCTGACGACAAGGCGCGCCACGTTGTTGAAGGCCGGGTCGTCGATCGTCGAGGCCAAGTGCGTCCAGGTCAGGCCGCGATCGGTCGTCTTGAGGATGCCGTTGCCGTTGATGGTGTCCACGTTGTAGAAACTCTCGCCGGTGCCGGCGTACATGACGTCGTGGTTGCTGGGGGCCATGGCCAGCGACTGCACCGACAGCACCGGGAAGCCGTCGGTCAGCACCGTCCAGCTCGCGCCGGCGTCGGTGGTCTTCCAGACGCCCCCGCCCACGCTGCCGATGTACCAGGTGCCGCGGCCGGGGTCGTCGGGGTCCACCACGATGCCGCGCGCCCGCCCCGCCACGTTGCCGGGGCCGACGTTGCGCCAGGCCAGCATCTCCTTGACCGCCGGGCGAGCCGCCTTGGCGGCCTGCAACTCGCGCGCGCGATAGCCCGCCGCGTACTCCGGCTCGCGGCGATCGGCCGGGATGCGCATCTCGTTGAGGATCCGCGCGAACTGGTCAGGCTCGTCGAAGGCCGGCTTGCCCGCGCGCGCCTTATGCAGGCGCGACAGCCGGCGCTCGGCCTTGAAGCGCTCGGCGGAGCCGGGCGCGGCGTGGTCGCGCACGCGCTCGAGGCGAGCCTGTTCGGCGGCGTAGGGGGTGTCGGCCCCAGGGCGCGGCCCGCTTGTCCTGGTCGCGTCCAGCGCCAGGAACAGGAACAGGCCGGCGGCGGCCAGGGCGGAAGCGAAACGGGCGAAGCTCATGGCGAACCTCGGTCGTCGGGGGAAGGGGGCTCGCCGTCCGGAAGAAGGGATTCGGACGGCTCCGACCCGGATTCAAATCGTCTGGTATTAAAGATAACAGAAGCGAAGGCCGCGCGGCAACCCGGCGGAGCCCCCAAAATCCACGCCGCGCGGTCCCGCCCGCGTAAAGTGTCGGCTCGGACGGGCCATCCGCTTGACGGTGGCGCCGATCGAAAATATGTCTTGCGATGCGTGTGTGTCCCGAACTCCAACGGACCGGCCCGCCGGGCTGAAGGCGCCGGTCGCGGGAGCGGCCATGAACAGCCCCGCTGCGATCATCCAGTTTCCTGCGCTGCGCGATATCCCGCTGGCTCACGCCTGCGCGCCCGTTCACCAGCGCGACTACCTGCTGGCCGGAGAGTTGCGGACCTGGGACGGCCCGGTCCAGGACGTGCTCTCCCCCGTCTGTCTGCGCCGCCCCGACGGACCTCCGCGGCAGGTGGCGCTGGGCCACTACCCCCTGCTGGGTGAGGCCGAGGCGCTGGCCGCGCTGGAGGCGGCCGCGCGCGCGTACGACCACGGGCGCGGCGCGTGGCCGACCATGCCGGTCGCCGGCCGCATCGAGGCGGTCGAGGAGTTCGCCTTCCGCATGGCCGAGAAGCGCGCCGAGGTCGTGCGGCTGCTCATGTGGGAGATCGGCAAGACGCTGCCCGACAGCGAAAAGGAGTTCGATCGCACGCTGCAGTACGTGCGAGACACGATCGACGCGCTCAAGGAACTGGACCGAGTGTCGTCGCGCTTCACGCTCGCGGAGGGGATCTTAGGGCAGATCCGGCGGGCGCCGCTGGGCGTGGCGCTCTGCATGGGGCCGTACAACTATCCGCTCAACGAGACCTTCACGACGCTCATCCCGGCCCTGATCATGGGCAACACCGTCGTGTTCAAGCCGGCGAGGTTCGGCGTGCTGCTGCTGCGTCCGCTGCTCGAGGCGTTCCGCGATGCCTTTCCCGCCGGCGTCGTCAACACGGTGTACGGAGACGGGCGCACGGTCATCGGCCCGCTGATGGCGTCGGGCGGGGTCGACTGCCTGGCCTTCATCGGCACGGCCAAGGTGGCCGACCTGCTCAAGAAGCAGCACCCGGCGCCGCACCGCCTGCGCTGCGTGCTGGGACTCGACGCCAAGAACCCCGCCATCGTGCTGCCCGATGCCGATCTCGACCTTGCCCTCTCCGAGTGCGCGCTCGGGGCGTTGTCGTTCAACGGACAGCGTTGCACGGCGATCAAGATGGTGTTCGTGCACGAGAGCGTGTACGCCCCCTTTCTGCAAGGCCTGGCCGCGCGGGTGGACGGTCTCTCGCGCGGAATGCCATGGGAGGAGGGCGTGCGGATCACCCCGCTGCCCGAGACGGGCAAGGCGGAGTACCTGCGCGGGTTGGTGGAGGATGCGGTCGTCCGCGGGGCGAAGGTGGCGAACGCGGGCGGGGCGCGCGTCGAGGGCACCTTCTTCTCGCCGGCGGTCGTGGCGCCCGTGGACGCGCGCATGCGGCTCTGGCGCGAGGAGCAGTTCGGACCGGTGGTGCCGGTCGCGCCGTTCGCCACGGTGGACGAGCCGCTGCGGTGGGTGGCCGAGTCGAGCTACGGGCAGCAGGTGAGCCTGTTCGGGCGCGACGCCGCGGCGATCGGCGCGCTGCTCGATCCGCTCGTCAACCAGGTCAGTCGCGTGAACCTCAACAGCCAGTGCCAGCGCGGACCAGACACCTTCCCCTTCACGGGCCGCAAGGACTCGGCCGAGGGCACGCTGTCGGTCTCGGACGCGCTGCGCGTCTTTTCGATCCGGGCGCTCGTGGCGGCCAAGGGGACCGGCGCGAACAAGGCGCTCGTGACGGAGATCCTGCGCCAGCGCCGCTCCAAGTGGCTGTCGACGGATTTCATCTTCTAGGAGCGGGCGCCCGCGCCGCCGCCATGAGCGCACGGAGTTCGCACTTTTCGCCAATTTGCCGTTGCCGCCCGCCTCACCTTGCCGAACAATGGAGGCCGCGAGTCGGTCTGCGCCGGGATTGTCCATGGAAAGGTACGCACGACAATGACTTGGAGCGAGACACGCCTGAGACCGGACCGCGTCGCTCAGCCAGACGGCGTCCCCGGCGGCGGGGGTGCGGCGGTTCCGCGCGCGAGCGTCCCGGAGCGTTATCGCTGGGACCTGAGCCGTGTGTTCGCGGATTGGGACGCCTGGGAGGCGGAATTCGCCGCGGTCGAGGCCGCCCTGCCTGGGCTGGAGGCGCGGCGCGGCACGCTCGGCCGCTCGGGGCGCGACCTGTTGGAAACGCTGGAAGCGGTTCTGGAGACGCGGCGACGGCTGGCGGTCGTGAGGGTGTACGCCTCGATGCGCAGCGACGAGGACACCCGGGTCGCCGACCACACCGCGCGCGACGGGCGCGCCGACACGCTCTCCGTCCGGTTCGGTGAGGCGATCTGCTGGCTGGAACCGGAACTGTTGAAGGTCGAGCCCGACCAGTTGAAGGTTTTCCTGGCGCAAGAGCCGGGCCTGCGACCGTACGAGCACTTCATCGAGGACGTGCAGCGCCTGCGCGAGCACACGCTCGACGAAGCGCGCGAGGCCATGCTGGCCGGCGCCGCCGACCTGGCGCGGGGAGCGCGGCAGGTCTTCAACGCCCTGAACAACGCCGACCTCGTGTTTCCGGCCGTGCGAGACGAGCAGGGCCGCGAGGTCGAGCTGACGAAGGCGCGCTTCGCCAAGCTGATCAAGTCGGCGGATCGCCGCGTGCGCCGCGAGGCGTACGAGAAATTCATGGACACTTATGGAGCCTTGTCCAACACGTTCGCGGCCAACCTGGACGCCAACGTGCGCAACCACGCCTACTTCGCGCGGCAACGGCGCTGGCCAGGCACGCTGGAAGCGTCGTTGGGAACCAACGCGATCCCAGTGGAGGTATTTCACGCCCTGATGCGCGCCGTGCGCGACAACTTGCCCGTCGTGCACCGCTGGACCGCCGTCAAGCAGCGGGTGCTCGGCGTGGACCCCATCTGCGAGCACGACCTTTACGCGCCGCTGTTTCCCGGCGCCGAATTCAAGTTCGGCTACGAGGAGGCGCAGTCGCTCCTACTGCGGGCGCTGGCGCCGCTGGGCGACTGGTACGTGGAAACCGTCCGCCGCGGGTTCGACGAGCGCTGGATCGACGTGCACGAGAACGCAGGCAAGCGCAGCGGCGCTTACTCGGGCGGCGCCTACGGCACGCCGCCCTACATCTTGCTGAACTGGGCCGACACCCTGCGGGATACCTTCACCCTGGCCCACGAACTGGGACACTCGCTCCACTCGCGATTGGCGACGGAGAGTCAGCCCTACGTCTACGCCGACTACCCGATCTTCACGGCCGAGGTCGCCTCGACCTTGAACGAGGCCCTGCTGCTCCACCACCTGCTGGCCGAAACGACCGAGCGCGAGCGGCGGCTCTACCTGCTCGACCACTGGCTGACCCAGATCAACGACACCGTGTTCCGCCAGACGATGTTCGCCGAGTTCGAACACCGCGTCCACCGACTGGCCGAGACGGGCGAGACCCTCACCGCCGCGGCCCTGGACGAATTGTACCTCGACCTCATGCGCGAATACTGGGGTGGGCTCGTCCGGCTGGATCCCGCGCGGGGCGGACGAACCTGGTGTCGGATCCCTCACTTCTACTACAATTACTATGTCTACCAGTACGCGACGGCCTATGCGGCCGCGACCGTCCTGTCGCGGGGCATCCTGGCCGCGGACACCGGAGCTCGAGACCGGTATCTCGACTTCCTGCGTTCGGGCAGCAGCCGCTACCCCGTCGACACCCTGCGGCGCGCGGGCGTGGACATGACCACGGCCGAGCCCATCGAGGGCGTGATCGCGCAGTTCAGGGAGTTGCTCGACGAGTTGGAGCGCTTGCAGGCGGAAGGGCGATCATGATCGTTCAACGCATCATTCTCACGACGGCGCTGTTGAGCGCGGCTCTGCTGGCCGGCTGCGGCAAGCGCGAGTCCGCGCCAGGCGCCGACGCGGGTCGCCAGGCCTCGGCCGCCGACACGGCCGCCAAGGCGCCATTGGGGCTGGTCCCGACCCAGGAAGAGGCGACGTGGACCTCTCAGGAGGGGGGATACACGGTCACTTTTCCGCCCGCCTGCGGATCCATCCGCACGCGCCTTTCCCCCGCGCCCGCCAAAGACGGGCAGTATTCGGTCGTGCACGCGTTCGCCGACCGCACGGGCCATCCCGGCGAAGGGGCCATGGTGACCGTCTACTTCGGGGAACGAGGCGAGGACGGCGGTCCGCCGACCCCCGACAACGTCACGCGCAAGATCGAGGACATCGGCAAACGCTACGGCGTGTCGCTGATCGCCCAGCGGCCTTTCGTGCAAGAGGGCTGGGAAGGGGTGAGAGTCTTCTGCCGCGAAACGGGCAGCAGTCGCGTGATGTGGATCCAGGGCATGTTGCTGCCTGACCGTGTCGTCATCATGAGCGCTTGGCGAGCGGGCCCCGAGGGTCTGACCGACCTCCAGATCAGCCGCTTTTTCGACAGCTTCCGCCTCAACGCCGCCTCCTGAGCCTGCGCCCTCTGGTCGATTCCTCAGGCAAGCCGATTGCTGCGGCGCCCGCCGCCGGTGCGGCCGGGCGCCGCCTTTGGCCCGCGAGCGCGTCTGGCATTTCGGTGGCATGGGGCGAGGCGCTGGAGGAGCTCATGTTTTGTCGGCGGGGCCATGCGGGCGTGGGGCTGGCCGGACGCGCGCCGGGCGGTTGCGGGCGGCGCGGCGCGTGGACGTCCAGTGACAGGAAAACGGCGACGTGTCCACGCTCGACCGGCACGTGCCGGCTGGAACAGCCATGAATGAAACGGTGCAGGCCGCCCTGCGCGTCGTCGCGCTGGAATTGCTGCGGTCTGGAGAGACGTGGCTTTCCCACGGCAGCGCGCTGTTCCTGCACGGATGGGCCAAGGTGCCGGAAAGCCTCTGGACGGCGTCCAGCCCCAGACCGCGGCGGGTGCGCGCCGTACCCGGAGGCCACCTGTGCGTCGTCGCGTGCGCGGCCTCGGCCCGCTTCGGGCTCGGCGAGCGGAGCGTCGGGCCGGGTCTGCCGATCCAGTTCACGAACCCGGAGCGCACGCTCGTGGATGCCCTGCGCCGGCCGGAGCTGTGTGGTGGGCTGGCCGCGGTGGCGCCCCTGATCGTCCGCCCGGACGTGCTCGTCGATGCAGGGGGACCGGCGCCCCGAACGCTGGACACGGAACGCCTGGTGGACTACGCGCTACGGCTGGGCGTGGGAGCGGTCGTGCGGCGACTGGGCTTCCTGCTCGAGTTGCGCCCGACCGTCGAAGCGGCGGCGGTGGCGCGCCTGCGGACGGCGCTCACGCCGACCTGGACCGGTCTGGATCCAGCGCGGCCACGCGGCGGCCTGCGCCACGAGCGCTGGCGGCTCGTGGTGAACGTGCCGCCCGCGGATCTCGCGGCGGCGGTCGGCGCGGCGCCGGAGCTGTGGGCGCACCCGCCGCCACCACCAGCCCCGCCGTCAGCGACGCGGCCAACATCGCCGTCGGCGCGCGCCCCGCACGCGCTGGCGAGTTTCTGCTGCCGCCACGACATCTGGCGCGCGGCGGTGTTGGACGGCGCGCTGGCCGACTTGGCTGGGCGCGAAGGCAGGGAAGCGTGGCTGTCGCAGGGCGACGCGGGCCGCAGCAGCCCCGCGGGCGCGGAACACGATCCGGGTCGGTCAGCGGACGGCAGCGCCGGCGCGCGCGAGGAGGCGTCACCGGAGCGCGTGGCGCTCCTGGTGGATTTTCACTACAAGCGGCAGATGGATCTGCGCGGGTTGGCTGGTCTGGAGGCTGAGCTGTCGGTGGTGTTGGGACGTCCGGTCGCGCTGCGGACCATGGACGACCTGGTGCGCCGGCTGGCGCGAACTGTCTGGCGGCAGGCGGGACTGATCTACTTCCGCAAGGGAGGAGGACACAGGTCGAGCGCGCGGGCGCAGGAGTCGGCGAAGCTCAGGCGGGCCCGACAGGCGGTCGCCGCGGCGCCACGGGCGGACGCGTCAGTCGCAGCGGACGGAGTCGGACAGACGCAGGGGTGCGAGGGGAAATCGAGGAACATGGGGAAAATGGCAAACAAAACATGAACCATGCCAAGAGTTTGCCCCATGCGCCCCGAAACCCTGTTCCTGTCTCGGCGCCGCTCGTGACGAACACGAGGGGACGCGCTAGGATCCGCGAATTCTCAGGCGTGCCTCGACTCGCGCCCGGCCCCGGTGGCCCCGGAGGATGCCGTGTCTGGTCCACACCTGTTCGCCTCGCTCTGCCCAGGCCCGCCGCGGTGGCGTCTCGATTGGCAAGACATTGAAGAGGCGCTGCCATGGATCCGCGCGCTCGAAGGCTGCCCGCAGGACCCCGCTTGGCACCAGGAGGGCGATGCCCTGGTGCACACGCGGCTGGCGTGCGAGGCGCTCGTCGGGCTGGCGGCGTGGCGAGACCTGCCGGAGCCCGAGCGGGCGGTGTTGCTGGCGGCCGCGCTGCTGCACGACGCGGCGAAGCCCGCTTGCCTGCAGCGCGATGCGCGGGGCCTGGTCAGCACGCGGGGACACGCCGCGCGCGGCGAGGTGATGTCGCGCCTGATCTTGTGGCGGCTGTGCGCGCCGGTGGCGTGGCGTGAGACCGTGGCGGCGCTGGTGTTGCACCACCAGTTGCCGTTTTTCATTCACCGGCGACCGGATCGGCGATGGCTGGTGATCAGGGCCAGCCAGGCTGCTCGCTGCGATCGCCTGGCCCTGCTGGCGCAAGCGGACGCGCAAGCGCATGTCTGCCCGGAACAGGCTCGCCTGTTCGAGGGCATCGCGGCCTTCATCGCCGAGGCACGGGCGCAAGGGTGTCTGGATCGGCCGCGGAACTTCGCGTCCGCGCACGCGCGCTTTCTCTACCTGCGAGACGGAGACCTCGCTTTGGATGCCGCGGCCGCGCGCGATCCCGACGCGCCGGTGGCCGCGCCCGGGCCCGGGCGCGTGGTCCTGGTGTGCGGGCCTCCCGGGGCGGGCAAGCAGGCGTGGGGGCTGGAGCACTGCCCGAGTTGGCCAATCGTCGCGCAGGAGGACCCGTTGCTCGCCGCGGGCCAGGTGCCGGGGACGGCGCGCCCGCCGGCGCGGGACTGCTCTCTCGACGCGCCGCGCGCGCTGCTGCGCGAGGGCGTGCCGTTTCTCTGGTTCGGGACCTTCTTGAGCCGCGCCCAACGCGGACGGGCCCTGGCGCAGATCGCGGCCGCGGGCGCCATGGTGCGGATCGTGCACGTGGAGGCGTCGGAGGACACGCTGTTCGCGTGGAACCGCCGCCGGCAGCGCCCCCTGCCCGGACTGGACCTGCGCCGGTTGCTGGAGGGCTGGCAAACGCCGGCGCCGGGCGAGGGTCACCAGGTGGACTGGCTCGCCAACCCCTGATCGGTTAGGCTTGGCGCATGCGTGCCGCAACCGCCTATCTGTCCGTCATCCGCCTCGTGGGGACGAGTCTCGCCATGGTGGCGGTCGTGGCGGCGCAGTCGCCGCTGCCGGTGACGGAGGCGGTCCCGCCCGAGGGCGACTGGCGCCAGTTGGAACCCGGCCTCGCTTGGGCCGAGCTGCCGATCGACCGGCCGACGGACCTCGACCCGGGCGTCGTGGGCGTGCTGCGCGTGGATCCCGACCGGTTTCGCCTGCGCTTGTTCATGGCTTCCGTGAAGCAGGACGGTCGGGCGCTCACTCCCCGCCAGTGGTGCCGGCACCACGGCCTCGTGGCCGCCGTGAACGCGGGCATGTACGCGCGTGACTACCGCACGGCGGTTTCCCTGTTGCGCACGCGCAGGCACGTCAACAATCCGCGCGTGACGAAGCACATGGCGGTGCTCGCGTTCGATCCGCTGCGCGAGGGCACGGCCCCCGTTCAGATCATCGATCGAGAGTTGCAGGACTTCGAAGAGCTGTCGCGGCACTACGGTTCGCTCGTGCAGAGCATCCGGATGGTGGCGATTGACGGTCGCAACGTGTGGTCGGCGCAGTCCCGCGCCTGGAGCGCCGTCGCGGCCGGCATCGACACCGCCGGACGCGTGCTCTTCGTCCACTGCAGGGCGGCCTATCCGATGCGCGACCTGATCGACCGCGTGTTGGCCCTGCCGCTGGGACTGCGCAACATGATGTACCTCGAGGGGGGGCCGGTGGCTCAGATCTATGTGAACGCGGGCGGCGAAGAGATCGAACTGGTCGGCGCTTTCGCGCCCGACTCACCGGCCGCCGGGCAGGTGCCGAGCCCCTCTCCGGTCCCGAACGTGATCGGAGTGATGCGTTTGGTGCCGTACGCGCCGGCCGAAGCGACCGAGCATCCCGTGCCGTGGGTTCTGGATTGAAGGAACAGCCGTGGACAGCCTCGTCCTAGCTGTCCTCGTCCTCGTCTATCTCGGCATGCTGCTGGGGCGGCTGCCGGGTCTCGCGCGCCCGGCGTTGATGGCGAGACCGCCGCCGCCCAAAACCAGCATGATGACCGCCTGCACGACGATCTTGGGCGAGACCGGCCCCTCGCCGCGCCAGGCGGCGATGATGAACCACGCGCCGAGCCCGACGATCAGCAGGTAGACGAATGTCATCACGAGCCGTGCGAGGGCGCGGGTGCGGGGCGTGTCCTGACCGAAGATCCGGTTGTAGACGATCATGCCGAGCGAGGCCAGAACCCCGAGCGCCGCGAAGATTAACCAGAACCCGCGCAGCTTCGCCTCGACGCCGGCCTGACCGATCAGCGGTTTGAGCATCGACTCGTACATCGCGCCGCCCACGCTCGATCCCACGAGGCTCCCGATCACGCCGTACAGGAAGGCGTAGCCCATGTAGACCGCCTTGCGGTCGGCGGGGGCCACGATCCCGATGTAGCTGTAGTACTTCGGGTGCGTGGTCATCTCGCCCAGCGAGAACACGGCGATGCCCGCGATGAACACCCAGACGCTCGTCGAGAGGGAGAGGCAGAGGAAGCCGCAGGCGCCCATGAAGATGCCGGCGACCATGGTCGGCAGCGGCCGGAAGTCGCGCACGATCCGGCTCACGAGCACCTGCAGCAGGATGATCGTGCCGGCGTTGATGACGGTGACGTGCTCGGCGTCGAACTTGAACGGCACGCCCAACGACGCGAAGAAACGATCCACGGGTCCGCCGTCTATGAAGTCGCGTAGGTACCAGAGCACCGACCCGAAGTTCTGGAAGTACAGGATCCAGAAGCAGGAATAGACCACGATCATCAGCATGAACCGGGCGTCGCCCAGCACCATGGCCGCGCCGGAGAGCACCTCGCGCAGGGTCTTGGTGCTCTGGGGGCGCGGGGGGTCGCGATAGACGAAGAGCGTGGGGATGAACATCAGCGCGCAGTAGAGCGACGACGCGAGGAAGACGTACGACCACGAGAAGCCCTTCAGCCAGCTCACGACCAGCGGCGCCAGGAACGCGCCCAGGTTGATCATCCAGTAGTAGATACCGAAGCCGAAGCCCGAGTTCTTCTCGGTCGTCGTGCGCGCGATCGTGCCCGAGATGATCGGCTTGAACAGACCCGAGCCCGTGGCCATGAGCATCAGGCTCGCGAAGACCACGCCGTAGGCGCTCACCTGGCCGGCGGCGAAGTACCCCGCCGAGAGCAGGCCGAAGGCGACCAGCAGCATCCGCCGGTAGCCGTACCGATCGGCCAGCGCTCCGCCCAGGATCGGCACGATGTACGTGAGGGCGTACACGATGCTCTGCAGGAAGCCGACCGCCTGTTCCGTGAAGCCGAGGCCCCCGTCCCGCACCCTGTTACTCAGGTACACGGCGAGCACGGAGTTCATGCCGTAGTAGGCACCGCGCTCGAAGAGCTCCATGACGTTGGCGGTCCAGAAGGACTTCGGGAAGCCGCGCAAAAGGCCGCTCGATCCAGGCTCGGACATGTCGTCTCCCGTCTGGCGGGCCGCCTGCCCGCAACGGAACCGCCCCCAACGGAGCGCCCCCTCACTTGACCCGTTTGTAAACCATCTCCATCGCCTTGATCTCCTGGCCGCCCATCGTCTGCCACATCGTGAATTTCACGGTGTCGTCGTCGACGAGCACGGTCTCGGAACGCGACAGGATTTCCATCGGGCCCAATTCCATGGTGCCACGATGCCAGAAGGTCTTGCCGTCGGCCGAGGCGCTGCCGTGGGCCAGGTAGTAGTTGGTGCCCATGCTGTCGAACCAGAGGCTGAAGTACCGCTGCTTGCCGTTGTCGTAGCCGTCGATGCTCAGCCCCTCGAACGCCTGTCCCATCATGATGCCGGCGTAGCGCCCGAGCATGTACCGCCCGCCCAGGATCGGCTCCGACACGAACGTGCCCTCCGAGACGGTCGGTTGCTGTCCCTCCGTGAACGAGGTGACGGTCGTCGTCCAGCTGCCGGCCATGAGGGCCAGCTGCCGGTGCTGCTCTCCGGGAGTCATGAGTTTCGTCAGCAGCTGTTCCATGGTCGCCGGGTCTGTCTGGCCTTCCTGGGCGTGGACAGCTCCTGCCCCTGCCAGGGCGACGCAGGCGAGGGCGACGATCACAAAAGGTTGTCGCATGGCGAATCTCCTCTCGGAACTACGGTTTGCTGCCGGACGGGCGCGGGGCGCCCGCCGTCTCCGTCTAGGCCGCCGGCGGCGGCTGCCCCGCCTCCGGATGCCGGGCCACCCATTCGCTCCACGAGCCGGGATAGAGGCGCGCGCCGCGCGCCCCGGCCAGTTCGAGGGCGACGAGATCGTGGCAGGACGTGACCCCTGAGCCGCAGTAGCAAACGACACGACTGGCGTCGCCCCGAGCGACGTCCACGCCCAGCCCTTGGTAGGTCGCCCGCAGCTGCGCCGGCGTCCTGAACCGCGGCACGGCGTCCGTCGTGAGGTTCTGGGCGTAGGGCGCGCTGACCGCGCCGGGGATGTGTCCGGCGCGGCGGTCGATCGGCTCGATCTGCCCGTGGTATCGTTCGGCCGCGCGCGCGTCCAGGACGAGAAGACCGCGGCCCGCCTCGCGCTCGACTTCGGACATGGTGGCGGCAAGGTCGGCGCGCGCCATGGGCGCAAGCGGGCGTGGATGCGGCGCGGCCGCCGCGGCCGGGCCGCTCTCGGCCGGCAGCCCCCGCGCGAGCCACGCCTGCAGCCCGCCGTCCAGCAGGGCGCAGGCGCCCTCCTGGCCGAGCCAGCGCAGCAGCCACCAAAGCCGCGCCGCGACCGAGCCGGCCTGGTCGTCGTAAACGACGACCAGCGTGCCCTGGCCGATGCCGGCGCGCGCGAGCGCCGCGACGAGGTCCAGGGGCCGGGGCAGCGGATGGCGCCCCCGCGAAAGATCCGAAAGGTCGGACAGGTCCCGCTCGAGGTCTAGCCTGACCGCCTTGGCCACGCGGGCCGTCTCGAAACCGGCGCGCCCGTAGTCGGGCTGCCCGTGCTGCCAGCGCACGTCGGCGATGACGAGGTCCGGCTCGCCGGCGCGCTCGGCGAGCCAGGCTGTGTCGACGACCGGGGGCAACATGCGCGTCCTTTGGGGCTGAGGCCCTACTCCACCTTCGCGTACTTCTCGCGGGCGGCGCCGCAGACCGGGCACTTGTCCGGCGTCTCGCCGCGGATCGTATGGCCGCAGATCTCGCACACCCACATGTCGGCAGTCGGCGCGTCGCGTCCCGACTCGAATGCCGCCAGCGCCTCGGTGTACAGGTCGTGGTGGATCTTCTCGACGGCGAGCGCGTAGCGGAACGACAGGGCGGCGGCCTTGTCGCCCGTCGTCTCGGCCTCCTGGAGGAATTCCGGGTACATGGTTCGGAACTCGTGCGCTTCGCCCGCGATGGCGGCGCGCAGGTTCTCGGCGGTGTCCTTTACCCCTCCCATCACGCGCAAGTGGGCGTGTGCGTGGACCGTCTCGGCGGCCGCGGCGGCCCGGAACAGCCGCGCGATGCCCGGGAAGCCGTCGCGCGCGGCCTTCTTGGCAAACGCGAGGTACGTGCGGTTGGCCTGGCTCTCGCCGGCGAAGGCGGTCTTCAGGTTGTCGCTGGTGGCCATCGTCTCCTCCTTGTCCCGCAAGTCAGATCCCGATCTCCCGCGGCGCTCGCGGGCAGGGGATCACGTCGCGGATGTTCTGCATGCCCGTCAGGTACTGCACGACGCGCTCGAAGCCCAGCCCGAAACCGCAGTGCGGCGCCGACCCGAAGCGGCGCAGGTCGAGATACCACTGAAACCCCTCGCAGGGGATGCCAAGCTCGCTCATGCGCTGCTCGAGCCGGTCGAGGCGCTCCTCGCGCTGGCTGCCGCCGATGATCTCCCCGATGCGCGGCACGAGCACGTCCATGGCGGCCACGGTCCGGCCGTCGTCGTTGCTGCGCATGTAGAACGCTTTGATCTGGCGCGGGTAGTCCGTGACGATGACCGGCCCGTGGAACACTTCGTCGGTCAGGAACCGCTCGTGCTCCGACTGCAGGTCGCGGCCCCACGCGACGGGGTATTCGAATCGGCGCCCCCCGCCGCTCGCCCGTTCCAGTTCGGCAACCGCCTCGGTGTACGTGCAATGCGCGAACCGCGCGTCCGCCAGGCGCGCGATCTCCGCGACGGGCAGGGCCGTCTCGGCGTACTGCCGCGCCAGGAAGGCCAGCTCCGGCTCGCACCGCTCGACGACCGTGCGGCACAAGTGGCGCACGAAATCCTCCGCCAGCGTCATGTCGTCGCGCAGGTCGGCGAAGGCCATCTCGGGTTCGATCATCCAGAACTCGGACAGGTGCCGGGCCGTGTTGCTGTTCTCGGCGCGGAAGGTGGGGCCGAACGTGTAGACGTCGCCCAGCGCCAGGGCCAGGAATTCCGCCTCGAGTTGGCCGCTCACCGTGAGATAGGCGCGGCGCCCGAAGAAGTCCCGCTCGTAGTCCACGCCGCCGTCCGCCGCGCGCGGCACGGCCAGCAGGTCGAGCGTGGTGACCTGGAAGAGCTGGCCCGCGCCCTCGGCGTCGCTGCCCGTCAGGATCGGCGTGTGCGCCCAGACGAAACCGCGTCCCTGGAAGAACTCGTGCACTGCCAGGGCCAGCGCGTTGCGCACGCGCAAGACGGCGCCGAAGGTGTTCGTGCGCGGGCGCAGATGGCCGATCTCGCGCAGGAATTCCAGCGTGTGCCCCTTCTTCTGGAGGGGGTACGCTGCGGGGTCGGCCTCGCCGTAGACCTCCAAGTCGGCCACGACGAAGTCCCACTGCTGCCCTTTGCCCTGCGACGGGCGCAGGGCGCCGCTGGCGCGCAGGGCCGCGCCGGTGCCTATCCGCGGCAGCAGCGCGGCCGCCGCCGTGTCCGGTTCCACGACGAGCTGCAGGTTGTCCTGGCAGGATCCGTCGTTGATCACGACGAACGCCGGGCCCTTCGTCTCGCGCTTGGTGCGCACCCATCCGCAGACGACGTGCTGGCTCCCCGCCCGCCCCTGCGCGAGCACCTTCTTGATCCTGTCGCGTTGCACGACCGTCACCTCGCTCCCGGTCCTCGGCCCGGCGCGCCCCGCTCGGCGCGCCGCATACGCAATTCTAATCGCCGCACGGCCTTCCGGCAATGACGCGCTCGGGGACCCGGCGAACTCTTTCAAGAACCGTGTCCAGGTGCGATCATCGCGGCAGCCATGACGCCCGATCGCGCCACACCCGCTCCGACCACCGCCTCCCTCGCCGCCGCCGCCGACCGCGAGAAGCGCGCCGTTGCGCTCGGCTCCGTGGTCGGCGCCGTCGTCCTGACCGGCCTGAAGGTTGTCGTGGGCGTCGCGACGGGCAGTCTCGGCATTTTGTCGGAGGCGCTGCACTCCGCGCTCGATCTCGTGGCGGCCGTGATCACGCTGCTGGCCGTGCGCGCGTCGGGGCGCCCGGCCGACACCAGACACACGTACGGCCACGGCAAGATCGAAAACCTTTCGGCCCTGTTCGAGACGTTCCTTCTGCTGGTCACCTGCGTCTGGATCGTCGTCGAGGCGGTCGAGCGGCTCTTCTTCAAACACGTCGAGGTGGATCCGTCTCTCTGGGCCTTCGGGGTCATGGCGGTGTCGATCGCAGTCGACTGGACGCGTTCGCGCGCGCTATTGCGCGCCGCGAAGAAGCACGACAGCCAGGCGCTCGAAGCGGACGCTCTGCACTTTTCGACCGACATCTGGTCGTCGTCGGTCGTGATCGTGGGTTTGGCGGCCGTGCTCGTCGCGGAGCGGACCGGGCTGGCCTGGCTGCGGCGGGCCGACGCTCTGGCGGCGCTGGCCGTGGCGGGCATCGTCGTGTGGGTGAGCATCCGGCTCGGTCGGCGCACGATCGCCGACCTGCTCGACGAAGTGTCGGCGGGCGCGCAAGACCAGGTGCGCGCGGCCCTACGGCTGCCGGGCGTGGTCGAGGTGGGGCGCGTGCGGTTGCGCCGCAGCGGACCCGAGGCCTTCGCCGACGTCACCCTGCGGGTCGCGCCCGGCACGACGCTCGAGCGCGGTCACGCGATCGCGGACGCCGCGGAAGCGGCGGTGCGCGCCCTGCGGCCCGGGGCGGACGTCGTGGTGCACGTCGAGCCGGCCAGCGCCCCGGCCGCCCTGCCCGGCGACCTCCTGCCCCCGCTCGTGCGCGAGGCGGCGGCGCGCGCCGGGATCGCCGTCCACGACATCCATGCCCACGACGTGCTCGGCAGCCGCTCCGTCGAACTTCACCTCGAGGTGAGCGAGTCCGACACCGTCGCCACGGCCCACGAGCGGGCGACCGCGTTCGAGCGGGACCTGCGCGGGCGCGTTCCCGGCCTGGCGCGGATCGTCACGCATCTCGAGCCGACGCCGCCCGGAGCGCCGGCGCAGTTGAGCGCCGCCGAAGTGCTCCGGGCCCTGCGCGACCTCTCGCTCGATCACGCCGGGCGCTGGCTCCCGCACGACGTCGTGGTTCGCCAGAGCGAGGCGGGACCGGTGGTCTCGCTGCACTGCACCCTGGACGCCGATCTTGCCATCACCGCCGCGCATGAACTCACCGAGCGGATGGAGCAAGGCCTGCGCGAGCGCTTGCCGGGCGTGGCGCGCGTGGTCATCCACGTGGAGCCGCCGGAGGCGGGTCCTCCGGATCGCCCCGCCGCCAATTTGTAGCGCAGGGTCCCGGGGCGCGCGGGGCCGTCGCCGGTCGCGCGCAGGTGACGGGGCCAGCTCAACGGTAGGCCGATTTCAACGCTCCCCAGCTGGGCGCAGCGCCCGGCGTCGAATCGCAGCCGTCACGAGCGGGTTCGTTCGCGGTCGAATCGCCGGATTGGCCGGAATCGGACACGACGACGGGCAAGGAGTACTCGCGCCACGCTCTGGTCTCGTACTCGAACCACCGCAAGGTGAGGCTGTACTCGCCGGCCGGCGCGTTCTCAATGCTCACTCCCAGGTCGAAGCAGCACTCGCAATCGCACGGAATGAATTGGATCTCCGTTTCCGTGACCAGCATGCCGCCGGCAACGCTCTCCACGGCGTAGGTGAAATCCGAGCAGCAGTTGTAATGGGCGGCGTCGTGACCGAGGCGGATCGTGGCTTCGACCACGCTCGCATAGACTAGGTCCTCGTCGCACGGCGGATGCTGCGCGGCGGCGGCGGGGCAGAGAGCCAGCGTCGCCAGCACGGACAACAGGGTCGGCCTCATGGGACAACCTCTCGAACCAGGGGCGGGTCCTGTCCTGAATGTTAGGAAATCCGGACAGGCGTGGCAATCACTTGGGCGCTTGACACGCGCGTATGCTCCCCTTGGCCACGACCGGCATGACAACATGTCAGGAGAGGATGTCACGGCCGGACCCAGAGTCGGCCGCTCGCGTCGGCGCCGGGCGCCGTTTTTGCTATTTCATTGTCACACAATAAAATATACCATCAGATCTGTTCACTCCAAATTGTCGGTTCCCGGCACGCGATCTGCATTATTGTCCCAGATGACCCGGTTCGGCCGCCCTTCTGTCGAGGACCGGGTCCCCGGGGAAGACCAGAGGAGATCCCGATGAAGAACTTCACCGTCAACGCCGCCGAGCTGCTGCAGAAGGCCCAGGGCAAGGCCTACGAGATGGGCCATCCGGAGCTGGAGCCGGTGCACGTCCTGTGGGCGATGCTGGCCGCGCCCGGCCTGGCCTCCCAGACGCTGCGCGCCCTCGAGCGCGATCCGCAGCTGATCGCCCGCACCGTGGAGCAGGAGCTGAAATCGCTGCCGGTGGCGCGGACGAAGGAGGTCCCGGGCGCCAGCCCGGAGCTGCAGAAGCTGCTGCTGGAGGCCGGCAGCCTGGCGCAGAAGAAGACCGGCGGCATGGCCGGCACGCGTGAGCTGCTGCTGGCGCTGGCCGCCGACAAGGGGCGCGCCGGCAGCGTGCTGCGCGCCTTCGACGTCACGCCGGACAAGGTCGCGCAGGCCCTGGAGCAGACGGGCGCCGCGGACGCGGCGTACCAGGGCGACGACGAGGGCGAGGCGGGAGGCGCGCAGCAGTCCGCTCTCGACCAGTACGCGCGCGATCTTTGCGCGCTCGCCCGCGCCGGGAAGATCGACCCGGTCATCGGGCGCGACGAGGAGATCCGTCGCGTCGTGCAGATCCTCAGCCGCCGCACCAAGAACAACCCCGTGCTCGTGGGCTCGCCCGGCGTGGGCAAGACCGCCGTCGTGGAGGGGCTCGCGCGGCGGCTCGTGGAGGGGGACGTGCCCGAGGGGCTCAAGGGCAAACGCCTGCTGGCGCTGGACATGGGCGCGCTCGTGGCTGGCACGAAGTACCGCGGGGAGTTCGAGGACCGCCTCAAGAAGGTCGTGAAGGAGGTCGTCGAGCGGGAGGGCGAGATCCTGCTCTTCATCGATGAGATGCACACCCTCGTGGGCGCGGGCGCGGCGGAGGGCGCGATCGATGCCTCGAACATCCTCAAGCCGGCCCTGGCGCGCGGCGAACTGCACTGCGTCGGGGCGACCACCCTGGACGAGTACCGGCAGCACATCGAGCGGGATCCGGCGCTCGAGAGGCGCTTCCAGCCGGTGAGCGTGGAGGAGCCGGCGGCCGAGCAGGCCATCGCCATCCTGCGCGGCCTCAAGGAGAAGTACGAGGTGCATCACGGCATCCGCGTCTCCGACGCCGCGATCGTCGCGGCCGTCAAGCTGTCGCAGCGCTACATCAGCGACCGCATGCTGCCGGACAAGGCGATCGACCTCATGGACGAGGCCGCGTCGCGCCTGCGCATGGAGATCGACTCCGTGCCGGCCGAGGTGGACGACCTGCAACGGCGCATCAGCGGGCTCGAGATCGAGCGGCTCGCCCTGGGCAAGGAGACCGAGAAGTCGGCCGTCGCGCGCCGCGAGACGATCGACCACCAGCTCCAGGAGCTGCGCGAGGAGCTGGCGGTCCTGCGCGCGCGCTGGGAAGAGGAGAGGGAGGCGATCGATGCCATCCGCGGACTGCAGGCGCAGCAGGAGCGGCTCGGCGTCGAGATGGAGGACGCGGAGCGGCGCGGCGACCTCGCGCGGGCGGCGGAGCTCAAGTACGGCCGCCGGCGGCAGCTGGAGCAGCAGATCGCCGAGGCGCGCGGACGCCTGGCCGCTATCCAAGGCGAGGCGCCCCTGCTGAAGGAAGAGGTCGGCGAGGACGACATCGCCGAACTGGTCGCGAAGTGGACCGGCATCCCGGCGCGCCGCCTCGTCGAGGACGAGGCGCAGCGCCTGCGCGAGCTCGAGGTGCGGCTCGCGGCGCGGGTCGTGGGGCAGGACCCCGCCGTCGAGCGCGTCGCGCGCACGGTCCGGCGCTCGCGCGCCGGCCTGACCGACCGCAACCGTCCCCTCGGCTCCTTCCTCTTTCTCGGGCCGACGGGGGTGGGCAAGACCGAGCTCGTGAAGGCGCTGGCCGCCGAACTGTTCGGCGACGAGAAGCAGCTCGTGCGGCTCGACATGTCGGAGTACATGGAGCGGCACGCAGTCGCGCGCATGATCGGCGCCCCGCCGGGATACGTCGGCCACGAGGCTGGGGGGCAGCTGACCGAGGCGATCCGCCGCCACCCGTACAGCGTGATCCTGCTCGACGAGGTCGAGAAGGCGCATCCCGAGGTCATGAACGTCCTGCTGCAGCTGCTCGACGACGGGCGGCTGACCGACGGCAAGGGCCGCGTCGTGGACTTCCGCAACACGCTGGTCGTGATGACGTCGAACCTCTGCCAGGAAGCGGCGTACGAACCGCGCCCGGACGCCTCCGCGGACGAGGAGCGCGACGCCGAGAAGCGGCTGCTCTCCGATCTCGCCCAGGTGTTCCGGCCCGAGTTCCTCAACCGCGTCGACGGCATCGTGCGCTTCCACTCCCTGACGAAGCCGCTCATCGAGCGCATCGTGCGCCTCGAGCTGGCCAAGGTGAGCCGCTCCCTCGGCGAACAGGACCTGTCGCTCGAGGCAGAGCCGGCCGCCGTGGCGCGTCTGGCGGAACTGGGGTGGGACCCGGTCTTCGGCGCGCGGCCCGTCAAACGCGTCATCCAGCGCGAAGTGCAGGACCGCGTCGCGGACCTGATCCTCGCCGGCGGGGCGCGCCCCGAGCAGCTGCTCGTGCTGGGCGTCGCGGGCGACGATTTCACGCTCAGGGCGGTGGAGGCGCCGCGCGTGAAGACGGACCCGGCCGGCTCCGGCGGGTGAACTTTTTCCCCCGCCGCCCGTATGAACCATCCCCCCGACACCGTCCGGAGCGTTCTGTCCAGCGCAGCTTGCGGAGGTGGCGGATGAGCCCCAATCACGACCGGCCCCGTGCGATTGTCCCGCTTCAGACGATCCTCGCCTTGCTGACGCTCCTCGGCGGCGGCGCTGCGGCCGTGGCCGCCGACGCGCCGCTCTTTCGCCCGGAAATGGCGGTGTCGCGCGCCGCGGGCGACATCCGCGTCGACGGGCTGCTCACGGACGCCGGTTGGCGCGCGGCGGCCCGCACCGATCGGTTCGTGGAGCGGTCGCCGGGCGAGAACATCGCGCCGCAAGCCAGGACCGAGGCGTACCTGACGTACGACGACGACAACCTCTACGTCGGCTTCATCTGCGCGGATCGGCCGGCCGACCTGCGCGCGACGATGTGCCAACGCGACCAATACGAGGCCGACGACGCGGCCGGCGTGCAGATCGACACCTTCGGCGACGCCACATGGGCCTACGAGTTCTACGTCAACCCGTACGGGATCCAGCGCGACGTGATGTGGACGAGCGTGCACGGCCCCGATTCGGGCTTCGACATGGTCTGGAACGCCGCGGCCCGCGTCACCGAGACCGGATACGTCGTGGAGATGGCCATCCCGCTCGCCGGCCTGCGCTTCCCCAACCACGACATCCAGAACTGGCGCCTGAACTTCACGCGGGTCCACCCGCGGGAGAGCTATCGCCTCTACTCGTGGGCTGCCTACGATCGCAACGAGCAGTGCGGACCCTGTCAGTGGGGCACGGTCACCGGCATCAGCGGCGTGCGTCCCGGCAAGGGGCTCGAACTGCTGCCTTCCTTTGTCTGCTACCAGACCGGCAACATCGCGGACCAGTTGGACGCGACCTCCGGCTTCGACAACCGCGACCCGGAGGGCCAGCTCTCCTTCGGAGCCAAGTACTCCGTCTCGTCCGATTTCACGGTCGAGGCGGCGGCGAACCCCGACTTCAGCCAGATCGAGGCGGACGCGGCCCAGATCAACGTCAACACGCCCATCGTGCAGCAGTACCCCGAGCGGCGGCCCTTCTTTCAGGAGGGGAACGACCTGTTCCGCACGCTCTTCAACTCGTTCTACACCCGCATGGTCAACGACCCGCAGCTGGCCGCCAAGAGCACCGCGCGTTGGGAGCGCAACAGCCTGGGCTTCATGCTGGCGCGCGACGAGCACTCACCGTACATCGTGCCCACCGAGGAGCGCAGTTACAGCGCCGCGCCCGGCCGCTCCACGGTCACGGTGCTGCGGGGCCTGCGCAGCGTGGGCGCCAATTCCCGGATCGGCTTCATGGGCACCGATCGCCGCTACGACGCCGGCGGCTCCGGGACGATCCTGGCCGCCGACTTCAACCTGCGCCTGTCCAGCGCCTACAGCTGGGTGGGCCAGTGGATCTACAGCCACACGGCGGAGCCCGAGGGCATCGTCATCAGCCCCGGCACGACCTTCGCCGACGGCCGGCACACGGTCGACCTCGACGGGGAATCCTATTCCGGCGTGGCGTTCATCACCGAGCTGCGGCGGCGCTCCCGCCATTGGAACCTCGTGCTCGACTACAACCAGCTCGCCCCCACGTACCGGACCCAGACCGGCTACGATCCCTGGAACGACCAGCGCAACGCCTTCGTGAACACCAGCTACACCTTCCTGCGCGAGGGCGGCCTGCTTGAGAGCGTCACGCCGGCCGTGTATGTGGACGGCCGCTGGGACAGGGACGGGGCGCGCAAGTGGCGGCACGCCTTGGGCCAGGTCACGGTCCAGCTCCGCCGCGCGCAGACACAGCTGAACTGCGGCTACATCGTGGGCCAGGAGAAGTGGGGCGGCGTGGAATTCGACGATCTCTACAGCGTGCGCCTCGGTCTGAACGCGCGTCCCTCCGACGCCTTCGGTTGCGCCGTGGGCGGCAGCTTCGGGCGCGGCCCGGCGCTCGGCACGCTCGGGCTGGGCAACGAAACCAGCCTGTCGGTGGCGATGGAGTTCAAGCCGCTGGACCGCCTGATCATCGAGCCGACGTTCGATTACATCCGCAGCGAGGACGCCGCGACTGGTGACTTCCTGTTCAGGCAGACGATCGTCCGCGCCCGCGTGCGCCTGCAAGTCGATCCGCGCCTGTCGCTGCGCCTGGTCGTCCAGCACAACGACACCGTGGACCCGGTGGCGCGCGATTACGCCCAGACGGGCGAGTTCCCTCTGTACCACATGTACTATGGCCGCAAGTGGGAGGTGGACCCGCTGTTGACCTACCGCCTCAATTCCTTCTCGGTGTTCTATCTCGGTTCGACCTACGACTACCGGGACTTCAACGCGGCGTTCCCAGACCTGCCGCCGGATCGGCGCCTGACCGAGCGGCAGTTCTTCACGAAGATCCAGTACCTGTTCCAGGTGTGAGAACCGGGCCGCGGGGCGGTTTCGCGGCCAAGGCGCGATATCCTACGGCGACACTCAGATTTTGACGCGGGCCTCCGCGGCTGCTAACCTTGGCGGCAGTCCGGGAGGCCCGCGATCGCCTCCTGCCCCGGTCCGCCCCGAAGCCGCAGGAGCCCCGCGCGTGAAACGGCTGCGCCTGGCCATGCAGTTGGCCGTCATGGTCGCCGCGGCGATGGCGGGCGTGCGGTTCGCCCTGGGCCGATCGGTGACCACGGTCGAGACGTATTGCCCCTTCGGCGGCCTCGAAACCGCCTACGCCTTCTTCACCCGCCAGCGCTTCACCTGCGCCGCGGGCGAGACGAACCTGGCCCTCTTCATCGCGCTGCTGGGCCTGACGCTCGTCGCGCGCAAGGCGTTCTGCGGCTGGGTCTGCCCGGTGGGAGCCCTCGCGGAGTGGGAAGGGAAGCTGGCGCGGCGGCTGTTCCGGCGCCCCGACCTCACGGGGGCCTGGCGGGTGCCCGCGCGCGCGGACCGGATGCTGCGCGTCGTCCTGCGCGCGGCCGTGCTTGCCCTCGTGCTGGGCGCCACCTGGACCACCGGCGAATTGGTCTTCCGGGGCTACGATCCCTATTATGTCCTGTTCAGCGCCCACGGGCACGACGTGAGGGCGTGGAGCTATGCCCTCTTGGGCGGCCTGATGGTCTTGGGCCTGCTTTTGCCGATGGCCTGGTGCCGCTATCTCTGTCCCCTGGGCGCGGCGATCTGGCCCCTGTCCGCGGGCGGGTTGCTGCGGCTGGCGCGCGACGAGAGGACCTGCACGGCGTGCGGCGCCTGCGACCGGGCCTGCCCGCAGCTGATCGAGGTCTCGCGCGCCGGGATCGTGCGGTCCGGAGAGTGCACGCTCTGCCTGGAGTGCACGGGCGCATGCCCGACGGACAGCGCGCTCGAGTTGCGCTGGGCGGGGGGCAAGCCGTGAGGGCGCCGGCGTGGATCGTGCCCGCGCTGGTGGTCGCGGCCGCCGCGGCGGGCGTCGGGGGCGCGCGGTTGCTGGCCGCGCCCAGCGTGGTGAGGGATTTCGCGGCACACGCGCCGGGAACGGCGACGCGCCGGGCGGTGTTCGTCGTGGACGGCGTGCGGTGCGTGGACACCGCGGAGCGCGCGGCCGGGCAGCTCGCGGGCGTCCCGGGCGCGATTCGGTTCACGGCGTGGGCGGCGCGGGCCAAGGTCGAGGTGACCTACGATCCGGCGGTCACCACGGCGGAGGCGCTCAGGGAGGCGATCGAGGGGCCCGTGCACGACGATTCCACGGGCGAGTTCAGGTTCGGAGTATTCGCCGTTCGCGAAGTGAACGGCGTGGAGGTCGAGAGCATTCGCCGTTGAGGCGAGGCCTGTTTCATCCGTTCCAGGAGGTCGAGCTGATGCGCACCAAGATCCTCGTCCTGTCGGCGGCCATCACCATGCTTCTGCCGGCGGCCGCGGCCGTGGTCTTCGCCGAGGACGCTCCCGCCAAGGAGAGCGCACCCGCCGCGCAGACCGCGATCTTCGCCGTGCCCAACTTGGCCGACGGCGCCGTGGTGAAGGAGCTCGCGCAGGCGCTGGCGAAAGAGAAGGGCGTCGTCGCCGCGAGAGCCGAGACCGAGTCGGGCAAGTTTCTCGTCACGTTCGAGTCGGGCAAAACCTGTCCCGGCACGCTGACCGCCGCCGTGACGAAGGTCGCGCCCGAGGCGAAGCTCGAGGGCGTGCGCGAGGCCGACGCCAAGGAAGCCGCGCGCAGCGGCTGCGGCAAGTGCCCCAGCAAGGCGTCGTGCCCGAAGAGCCAGAAGACCGCGGGCTGAGCCGGACCTTGCCCGGTCCGGCGGCAAGGCTGAAAGCGAGGGCGGCGCGGCGCGCCGCCCTCGGCTTTGCGGGCCGGTCCGGCTAGATCACGCGCTCGCGCCCGCGCTGGTCGCGCCGCCAGAGCCAGGCGCCCAGCGCGGCGAACCCGCCGATCAGGATCGCCGCCCGCAGCACGCGCAGCAGGGCGATAAACCAGGCGATGCCCAGGCCGAGCGCCGCCCACTGCACCCACCAGTCGCCGGGCGTCGTCAGCCAATTGATGACCAACAGCAGGGCGAGGATGAAGGGGGCGGTGAAGAGGAATTTGACGTCGCGCAGGGTCTGGATCACGTTCAGGCCTCCTGTTGGTCCATGGATGACGGATTCTACCCGGGGAAGTTGCGGATTGTTCGCGGCCGCGCGCCCGCTGCGCGCGCCCGGCGGACGGGGTATGCTGCGGTCGGGGTGATCGCCGTGAGTTTCTTCGCCGATTTCGCCGCGCACTACGAGGCCCTCTTCCCCGCGCAGCCGCAGGTCCGCGAGTTTCTCGCCGCCCGCGCCGGCCCCGGCCGCCGCCGCCTGCTCGACGTGGGGTGCGGGCCGGGCCACCACGCCGGCCGGCTGGGCGAGGCGGGGCACGACGTCGTGGGCGTGGACATCGAGTCGGCGATGATCGATGCCGCCGCGCGCCGCTACCCCGCGGCCGCCTTCCGGGTGCTGGACATGCGCCGGCTGGACGAACTCGCGGTCGGCCCGGCGCCCCGGGCGCCCTTCGATCTGGCCTTCTGCGTCGGCAACACGGCCGCGCACCTGTCCCTGCCGCAGTGGCCGGATTTCCTCGCGAGGCTCGCCACGGTGCTGGTGCCCGGGGGGCGCTGGGTGCTGCAGATCGTGAATTGGGATTTCGTGCTCGGACGCGGCGACTACGAGTTCCCCGTGCGCCAAGCCGCCGGCCCCGGAGGCGCGACGCTGCGGCTGCACCGCGTGTATCGCGACGTCTCCCCCGCGGCCGTGCGCTTCCTGACGCGCCTAGAGGAGGACGGGCGCACGCTCTGGGAGGGCGAGCAGACGCTGCATCCCTTGACGGCGGCAGATCTTGGACGCCTCCACGCCCAGGCCGGCTTCACGCTCCAGGAGCACCTGGCCGACTACGACGGCACATTGTTCGATCCGGCGCGCGACGGGGGGCAAATCGCGGTCTGCTCGCTGGCCCGGCGCGACGCGCCCTGAGGGGCGGTCGCGGCCGGCGGGCCGGGCGCTGGACCCCACCCGCCCGGCGGGCTATATTCCAGACTCCGCCAATTCAATGGGAGAGCGAAAGATGGACAAGTGCCCCTGCGGCTCGGACCGCCTTTGGGCGGATTGCTGCGAGCCCGTGATCCGCGCGGTCCGGCCGGCCGCCACCGCCGAAGAGCTGCTCCGCGCCCGCTACAGCGCCTACGCGCGCGGTGAGATCCCCTTCCTGCTCCAGTCCACCCATCCAGACCACCGCGGCGATCAGGACGAGGACGGGATCCGCGACTGGTCGCAGAACTCCGAATGGCACAGCCTGGAAATCCTGGACACGAAGGCCGGGGGCCCGGACGACGCCGAAGGACAGGTCGAGTTCGTCGCGCAATACACGCACGAGGGCGAGCGCCGCCATCACCACGAGATCGCGGCGTTCGCCCGCGCCGACGGCGACTGGAAGCTGGTCAAGGGCGAACTCGTCCGCCAGAAACCGTACGTGAGAGAGCAGCCGAAGGTGGGGCGCAACGACGCCTGTCCGTGCGGCAGCGGAAAGAAATACAAGAAGTGTTGCGGGGCCTGATGGCCGTGGCGACCGCGTTCGTGAAGACTCGCCCCCGCCGTTGAATCACTTCGACCCGCCTCCCCCGGAGACGGCCAGCCAGCCGACCAGCGCGCCCAGCGCGATGCTCAGGGCCGGATTCGTGGTGATGCTTCAGGTGCTGCCCGAGCAGACGGAGACCCACGACAGCAGCCAGCCGCCCGCCGCCCCCGCCACGGGAGCCCCGATCTTGAGCCATCGCCGCCAGTTCACCGCGCGCCTCCTCACCTGGTCCGTGTCGGACACCATAACGCCTTTCGCCCTTGCGCGCCGCGGCCGAATCCCCTGGACCGGGCGGCCGCAGCGGGCGATCTTTGAGCCCGGCCCCGCCTTGCCTCGCGCGCCGGGCCGCAGAACGTGGCTTTCGGGAGGTCGCCATGAGCACGCGCCAGGCCATTCGTCCCGCCTCGCGCACCGACGGTATCACCTACGCGGTGCGCGACATCGTCGTCCTCGCCGAGCAGGTCGCCCAGACCGGCCGCGAGATGCTGTACCTCAACATCGGCGATCCCAACAAATTCGACTTCGCCACGCCGTCCCACATGATCGAGGCGGCGCACCGGGCCATGCTGGACAACCAGAACGGCTACACGCCGTCGTCCGGCATCAAGGAGGCGCGCGACGCCATCGCACGCCAGGTCGAGCGGCAGGGCATCCGCGGCGTGCGCGACATCTTCGTCACGACGGGCGCGAGCGAAGGGATCGAGATCGCGCTCAGCTCGCTGGCCGAGGAGGGCGACGACGTCATGACGCCCGCGCCCGGCTACCCGCTCTACACGGCGGTGCTGGCCAAGCTGAAGGTGCGCGAGAACCCCTATCTGCTCGACGAGGCCAACGGCTGGCAGCCGGACCTGGACGACATCGCGGCCAGGATCGGGCCGCGCACGCGCGCGATCGTCCTGATCAACCCCAACAACCCGACCGGCTCCGTGGCGGACCGCGACACGCTGCTGGGCCTGTTGAAGCTCGCGCGCGAGCACGACCTGCTCGTGGTCGCCGACGAGATCTACGACAAGCTGCTGTACGCCGGGCAGAAGCACATCTCGATCGCGTCGCTCGACCCCGACGCGCCCGTGATCACGTTCAACGGCGTGTCGAAGTCGTATCTGGCGCCCGGCTGGCGCATCGGCTGGGGCGTGGTCAGCGGCGACCAGGCGGTCCTGGCGCCGCTGGTCGAGGCGATGAACAAGATCCTGCGGGCGCGCATCTGCGCCAACTCGCCGCTGCAATACGCCGTCAAACCGGCGCTCGAGGGACCCCAGGACCATCTGCCGGTCGTCCTGGCCAAGCTCGAGCGGCGCGCCGAGCTCACGCATCGCATGCTCAACGCCATCCCGGGCATCAGCTGCGCGCGCCCTCGCGCGGCGTTCTACGCCTTTCCCCGCGTGCAGTGCGACGACGACACGCGCTTCGTGCAGGAGCTGCTCAAGGCCACGGGGGTGGTCGTCGTCAACGGCAGCGGATTTCGCCAGGCCCCGGGCACTCAGCATTTCCGAGTCGTGTACCTGCCGCCCGAGGACGTGCTGGAGAAGGCGTACCGAGCGATCGGCGAGTTCATGGCGTCGTACCGCCCGCGAGCCTGAGCGTCAGGGGCCGGCCAGCGCGATCATCGCCGCGAACCGCCCCGCCGCCTCGCCCTCGCGCCGCCAGCTCGGGAAGAGATCGGCACGGCAGATCGTGCACACGCCCGCCGTCTGCACGGCCGGCGCGGGCACGCCGGCCCGCCGCAACTGGGCGACGTTGGCGCGCCACAAGTCGAAGATCAGGCGCCCGTCGCGCCACGCGAAGAACCCCGCGCCCCCCGGCCCGAGGCCGGCCAACGCGGCGTCGCGCACGTCCGGCCCGACCTCGTAGCAGCAGGGCCCGGCCGAGGGCGCGATGGCCGCGACCACGCGCGCCGGCCGCGCGTCCCCTCCCGCTGCCGCGAGCAAGCGCGCGATCATCCGCTCGGTGATTCGGGCCACCGTCGAGCGCCACGACGCGTGGGCCATGCCGACGGCGAGGGCGCGGCCGCGCCCGTCTCGCGCCACCGCTAACACGAGAGGGCAGTCCGCGCTGCGGCCCAACACCCCCAGGCCGGGCGTCGCGGTCACCAGCGCGTCGGCTGGACCCGCGGGACCGCCCCGCGCCACCTGGAGCACGTCGGGTCCATGCACCTGCCGGCAGAACGCGACCGCGCGCGCGCCCAACGCGGCGCCCATCGCGGCGGCGGAGCGCCTGTGCGCGGCGGCGCCGGCGCCGGGATCGAAGCCGGGGCCGCGCCGCGTGGTGACGGCGTGCGCGATGCCCGGCGTCGCGGCCAGCAGAGAGAAACGCCCGATCAGCCAGCCGCTGGGCAGCTCTTCCAGGCGGAAGCCGGCACGGGTGGATCCGTCGCGCTCGAATGGGGCAGCGGGCATGGCCGGCGCAGTCTAGGCCCGGCCCGCGCGCGGCGCAAGCGGTCGAGCGCGCGGTGTGCGTCCGAAAGGGGAAGACAGAAAGGGCGGCGGACGCGATAGTGTCCCGGCCCCGGCGTCGCCGTGCGCACGCCCTGGGGCGGGAAGGCGGGTCATGGAAGGCGAGAAGCTCAACCGGACCGGCCTGGCCTGTCTGGCGGTCGTGTACGTGGTCTGGGGGAGCACCTACCTGGCGATCCGCCTCGCCGTGCGGGAAGGGGCCGGCTTTCCTCCTTTCACCCTCGGCGGTCTGCGCGTGATCGTCGCCGGCCTGGCGCTGCTGCTGATCGCGGCCGCGCTCGGGCGCCCGCTGCGCCCGCGGCGGGCCGATCTGGTCTGCCTGCTGGGCAGCGGTCTGCTGCTGTGGCCGCTGGCGAACGGCCTGGTGACCTGGGGCGAACAGCGCGCCGACTCGGGGCTGGCGGCGCTGCTCGTCGGCTCGATGCCGATCTGGATCGCCATCATGGAATCGCACCTGGATCGGCGCCTGCCGTCGGCGCTGCTCGTGGCGGCGCTGTTGACCGGCTTCGCGGGCGTCGGACTGCTCGCTTGGCCGGTGCTCAGTCACGGCGCGCGCGCCGACGTCATGTCCGTGCTCGCGCTGCTGGCCGCCCCCATCACCTGGGGCGCCGGCTCGATCTGGCAGCGTCGGCGCTCCCTGCAGACCGCGCCGCTCGTCGCGTCGGCGTGGCAGCAGCTCTTCGGCGGACTGGGTTTCGCGCTGCTGGCCGTCGTTCTGCGCGAGCCGCGCCCGACGCCGACCCCCGTGGCGTGGGGCGCCTGGGCCTACCTCGCCGTGTTCGGCTCCATCGTGGCGTTCACCTGTTACGTCCAGACCCTGCGCCTGCTGCCGATGAACGTCACCGCGACGTACGCCTACGTGAACCCGGTCATCGCGGTCGTCCTGGGGCGGCTGGTGCTGGGCGAGGCGATCACCGGCTGGACGCTTGCCGGCGCGTCGCTGGTGATCCTCGGCGTGGCTGGAGTCTTCCGCGACCGCGCCCGGCAGGCGCGATTCCTGCATCGCCCCGACCTCGCGGCGCGGTCGCTCCCGCCCCCGACGGATTGAGGGAACGATTCTCAGTCGCGCGCCGGGCGGCCCGCGCCCTCTGGTGGGCGTTGATGGCGTGTGATAGCGTACCGGGCGGTCGCGCGACGGCGGGCATCGCCCGCGAAGGGAGAACGAACATGTTCCGCTCGCCTTGCCGCGCTTGGGGCGCGGCCCTGCTGTGGGGCGTCGCGCTGGGTTCGGCCACGCTGCCCCCCGCTTGCCGCGCCCAGGATGCGGAGGATCTGCAGAACCTGCTGGAAAACGTCGGCCAGGAGTACGCCCACGCCTACCTCGCGCCCTTGATCCAATCCTTCGGCGCCAACCAGAACAGCGGCCTCTACTCCACCGCCGCCATCCCCGCGTCGCGCCTCACCGTCTCCATCGGCGTGCGCGCCATGGCCGCCCGCTTGGCCGAAGAGGACGCGTTCTTCTCGCGCGAGGTGGACGTCACGCTCGACGAAGACTGGGGCGTGGCGCCGACCGATCCGTACTACGGCGACGAGGGCACCGTCGTGATGACCGGTCCGACGGTTTTCGGCGACGAGCACGTCAGGGGCGTCGTCCAGGCCTACCACGACGGCGTCCTGGTCGCGGAAATGGAAGGGATCGAGGGGGTCTGGCAGACCCGCACGGCGCCCCTGGCCGTGCCGGAGGTCTCCGTCGGCGGCGTCCTGGGTTTGCGCGCCACCGCCCGCTGGCTGCCCGCGATCGACGCGGGCGACATCGGCGCCGTCAGGCTGTGGGGATACGGCCTGCAGTATGGGCTCAACCAACTCCTGCCGATGCTGCCCCTCGACGCGATGGTCGGCTTCTTCCGTCAGAGCCTGGACATCGGCGACGATCTCAACGCCGACGCCGACAGTTGGTTCCTGGCGGCGAGCAAGTCGTTCACGATGGTCACGGTGTACGGCGGTTATGCGCGGGAGAGCTCGGATCTCGACGTCACCTACGAGTGGATCCGCTCACCGGACGACGTCGTGCCGATCGACTTCAACGTCGAAGGGCTGCAGACCAGCCGGTTCACGCTAGGCGCGACGCTCAACCTCGGCGTGCGGCTCAACGCCGACGTCAACGTGGGCAACGAGTTGACCACCTGGTCCGCGGGCCTGACGTTCGGGATCTGACCCTGTGGCCGCCCGCGGCGGCCGCAGGACCCCTGCGCGCGGGGATATCTTACTATGTTAGTAGGCGATTGCCCGCGACCCGGCGGGTTTTCCTTCGCGTGGGACAGCGCGCGCGTTGAATCCTTGCCGCACATCGCCTAAGATCACCCGGTCGCACGCGGCGCCGCACGGAGGGCAGAGGGTTTCTCTGCTTGACCCGACGGCGCGCGGGAGCGGTCGTCCGGAGCGTTGCCCGGCGCCGTCCAGCAACTCGCGAGCGCATCGCCAGGATCATCGCTTCGGCCCGGAGCCACGTTTGCTGCGCATACACGGCGGTTTGCGCAGCCCGTCAGGCATCGCGCGCGGTCAGCGCGAAAGGAGCGGTGATGTCGGAGCAGCACAAGGAGCTGGGCGTGAATGCCTGGCGCGCGTCGATGCAAGTCGCGGGAACCGTCGCCCCCCCGCCCCTGGTCCACCCTCCTCGCGTGATCGTCACGCCTCTTTTGCCGCCCCTCGTTCATCCGCTGTCCAAAAGGGACGTCCAGCTCGTGATCTCGCTTCTGCCGCCGTCGTCCACGGCCGGTCTGCGCTCCGTCAGCCTGCTCGACCCGCGGGTCCTTCACGACGGCACGGTGGTGCTGGCCAGCTACCGGCGCGAGGGTTTCCTGCGCCTGCACGCGGTGACGGCGCTGCCCTGGGAGCTTCACGCCCCCGCGCCGGCCCTGCTGGAGGAGCTGCACCGGTACGGAGCCCGCCTCGACGCGGCGGCCGACGAGACCATCCGGGTGATCTGGACTTCCGAGGCGCTGCGCCTGTTCTATGTCATGGGCGTTCTCTTGCCGGGCGTGGCGCGGCACCGCCGCGAGCAGAATGTCGCGCCCGAGGCGAATCTCAATGTCCGCTGCCTGGCGCCGCTGGGCGAAGCGCTCCGGGCGACTCCGGAGGCGATCCGCCAGTGGCGCCAACTGCTGAGGCGCGGCGAAGACTTTTGAATCCACTCTGCCGCTCGGCTTGACTCCCCCGCGCCGCCCCGCTAACACTCACGGGGCGGCGCGACCGCGCGCCATCGAGGGCAAGGTGCTCGCGACGGCCGAGTTGATCGGCACCTACCGTCGCTAGAAGGGAGCGCGCTGTGACGGTCCGGCGAGGTTGGCTTGTCCTGGCCTTCCTTTTCGCGCTGCTGGCCGTCCTCTCGGTCCTGCTGTGGCGCATGCAGGTGCGCCATCGGCAGGAGCTCGTGAAGAGCTACGCAGAGACTGTCGCCGACCAGGTGGCCATTCGCCTGTACAGCTGGTTCGACGCGCGCATGTCGGGGCTGGCGGTCCTGACCGGCGATCTCGCGCAACATTCGACCGACCGGTTCGTGTGCGGCGATTTCAACGTCCTCGCGACGGCCCTGTGCCGCGCCCAGCGCGGTTTCCAGGCCATCAACTGGGTTGAGCCCGACGGCGTGGTCACCAAGGTGGTCCCTGAGGATCGCAACCTGGGGGTCATGGGTTTAGACGTCTATCGCCACCACGAACCCGGCGTGCGCGAAGCCTTCGCCCGCGCCCGGGCGGAGACCGTCGTCACGCTCACGCCCTGCGTCGAACTGCTGCAGGACGGGCAGGGTTTCGCCTCCTTCTGGCCGGTCGTCGCGGACGGGAAGCTGATCGGCTTCGTCAACGGCGTGTTCCGCATGGAGGAGAGTGTCAGGGCCGCGCTGGCGGAAGGCGTGTTCGGCGATTTCCACGTGACGCTGAGCGAGAACGAGCGGCTCGTCTTCACGAGCTGTCCTGTGCCGCCCGACGTGGGAACGGGGTACAGCAAGCGTTGGATCACGATCCCGCACGGGCGGCCGTGGTGCGTCTGCCTGTCGCAACACACGCAATTCATCGGGAGTCACGCGTACGCCGGATCGCACTTCCTGCTGCTCTTCAACCTGGCGATTTCCAGTCTGCTGGGCGTCCTGGGCTGGGCCCTGGTCCGGCGCTCGGAGGCGGCCCGGCTGGCCCGCGACGTGGCGGTGCGCGAACTGACGGAGCGGCGCCGTCTTGAAATGGAGCAGGAGCTGACGATCGCCAAGCTGGCCCAGGCCAACCGCGATCTGGAGCAGGCCAACCGCGAACTGGATGCCTACATCTACGCCGCCTCGCACGACGTGCGCGCGCCGCTGGTGGCCGTGGCCGGCCTCGTCGATATCCTCCTCGACGCCGACGGGGCACCCGACGCCGACGAAAGGCAGCTCATCATCGAGCGCGTGCGCCACAACATCCACAAGCTCGACTCGCTGGTGCAGGACATGCTCACGGTCAGCCGCAGCCGCCGCATCGAGCGCACGAGCGAGGTGATCGACATCGCGTCGGTGTGCGAGGAGGCTTGGGCCGGCGTGAAGGACCTCGTGGTGGACATGCCGGTGAAGTTCCGTCTCGACGTCACGCCGGCGCGTCTGTTCCGCAGCGATCCGCTGCGTTTCAGGCAGATCGTCAACAACCTGCTCTCCAACGCAGTGAAGTACCGCGACCGCGGCAAGCCCGACCTGCGCGTCGAGGTGACCGCCAAACTCTCCGCCGCCGAAGAGGGACAGTCGAACCTCGAACTCACCGTGCGGGACAACGGCGTCGGCGTGTCCTCGGCCTGCGCGACCAAGATCTTCGACATGTTCTACAAGGCCTCCGCGGACTCATTCGGGTCCGGCCTGGGTCTGTATATCGTTCGGCAGCACGCGATTGCGCTCGGCGGCGAGGTGTCCTGCGCGCCCCTGGCCGACGGCACCGAGTTCCGCGTGGCGCTGCCCGGCGACCCGCCCCGCTAACGCCGGCGGCCGCCGCCGGATTCCGTCCGGCCCGCGCCGGCGCCAAAGGCGGGCTTTTCTTGGCCCGGACGTGGAACCTTGACCCGGTCCACTGCGTCTAGAGTCTATGCTCTGAGGGCAAACCGGCCGCCGCCGACCCCCGGGCGGCCGCCGGTCATCTTCCAGCCGGGAGGACTCGCGATGAAGACCCGAACCCTGCTCGCATGCGCGCTCGTGCTGGCGCTCGCCGCGCCCGCCGTCGCTCTCGCCGGCAAGACGCCGGCCGCCGAAAAGGAACCCTGGATCCACGTCGAGGTGCGCGAGGGCGCCGAGGGCAAGGCGAGCGTGAACGTGAACCTGCCGCTCGCGCTGGCCGAGGCGGCGCTGATGGGCTCCGAGGGGATTCTCAAGGAACACATGCACGTGCGCCTGGACGGCGCCGACGGCCCCGACGGTCCCGACATCTCCGTCGCCGACCTGCGGCGCATCTGGAAGGCCGCGCGAGACGCCGGCGACGCCGAGTTCATAACGGTGGAAGACGGCGGCGAAAAGGTCCGCGTCTTCCGCGAGGGCGAGCACGTCTGCGTGAACGTCGACCACGCGGGCGACAAGGCCTGCGGCGAGAAGGTGCGCCTGCGCATGCCGGTCACGCTGATGGACGCGCTGCTCGCCGGCGAGGGCGAGGAGTTGAACCTGACCGCGGTGCTGGCGGAGTTGCGCCGCGCGGGCGAGGGAGAACTGGTCAGGGTCGAGGACGGCGCCGACGTCGTGCGCATCTGGGTGGACGACCAGCCCGCTCCCGACAGCGACTGAGCCTGACGGCGGGGCTTCCGCGCCTTGCGCCGGGGCGCCCCGATTGCTTCCGACCTCGGAGGTCGCGCCATGACGAAGCTGGCCTTGTTCATGGTGATACCGCTCCTTCTGGCGGCGCTGGGCGGCGTGATCATCGTCGACGTGCGCGAGGGCGGCACGGACGGCGCGCGCGTCTGTGTGCCGGTGCCGCTCGCGCTGGCGCAGATCGCGCTGCCGTTCGTGCCGGATCACGCGCGGCGGGTGGACCTCGCCGAGGCGGAGCCGTGGCTGCCCATCGCGGCGTCCATGATCGACGAGTTGAAGCGGTTGCCCGATTTCACGCTGGCCGAGGTGCGGGAAGCCGACAGCCACGTCCTCGTGCGCAAGGAGGGCGGCGATCTGCTCATCGAGGTGGACGACGGCCCGGACGAGCGCGTGCGCTGCCGTCTCCCGCTCCGGACCGCGCGGAGCGTCCTGCATCGCTGCCGCGACGGCCAACTGCGCGTGGACGACCTGGTGCGCGCCGTGCAGTTCATGCCGGGCGGCCGGCTCGTGCACGTGCGCGACGGCGAGGCCGAGGTTCGGATCACCAAACTGTAGCCGGCGCCCGCCTCGGCGGCGCCCCTGACGGACGAGCCGCCCTCGCGGGCGGCTCTTTCCGTCGGAACCGCGCCCTGTTTCCGCTCCGCGTCCCGCTGGCGGTCTAGCGGGAGAAGATGTCCTTGAGCATTTGCGACGTCGTCTGCCGCCCGAGCTTCGCGATGGCGTCGGTCAGCTTGATCTCCTTGGGACAGGCGCGCACACAGTTCTGGGCGTTGCCGCAGTCGGTGATGCCGCCCGGGCCCATGAGCGCGTGCAGGCGGTCCTCGGCGCTGAACTTGCCCGTCGGGTGGTTGTTGAACAGCCAGGCCTGTCCGAGCGGGGACGGGCCGATGAACTGCGAACCCGGATGATACTGCGGGCAGGCCTCCATGCAGCAGCCGCAGGTCATGCAACGGGAGAAGTCGTAATTCAGCTCCCACTCCCGCGGGCTGATGCGCGGCGCGTGCACGTGGATGTCCCAGGCCCCGTCGATCGGCACCCAGGCGCGCACCTTGCGCAGCGCGTCGAACATGCGCTGACGGTCCACCAGCAAATCTCGCACGACCGGGAACTTGGTCATCGGCTCGAGCGTGATCGGTTGCTGAAGGCCCTCGATCAGCGTCGAGCAAGCCTGCTTCACCTTGCCGTTGATGATCATCGTGCAGGAGCCGCAGACCTCCTCCATGCAGTTGGCCTCGAAGACCACCGGCGCGACCCGCTCGCCCTTGGCGTTCACGGGATTCTCACGCAGCGCCATGAGCAGCGACACGACGTTGTGCCGCGGCTTCCAGGGCAGCGCGAATTCCTCCCAGTAAGGCTCGGCGTCGGGGCGGTCCTGGCGCTTGACCTTCAGACGAATGACGTCGGACATCGTCAGCCTCCCCCTCTAGCGGTAGTCCCGCGGTTCTTCGACCGGCAGGACGCTGGTGTCCACGGGCTCGTAGCTGATCGCCGGGCCGTCCGGCGTCCAATCGGCGAGCGTGTTCTTGAGCCACTTGTCGTTTTCGCGCTTCCACTTCGCGCGATATTCCTCGAACTCCGGATCGCCCGGGAACTTGCCCTCGGGAATCGGCAGTTCGAATTCCGGCTTCCAGTGCGAGCCGCGGCACTCGTCGCGCATGCGGGCGCCTTTGGCGATCACCTCGGCCAGGACGACCATGTCCTGCACCTGGCGCGCGTAGATCAGCGGCGCATTGGCCCAGCTGCGCGTGTCGTCGAGCTTCATGCGGCGCGAGCGGCTCTTCAGCTCGCCCAGGGCGGACAGCGCTTGGTCGAGTCCCTTGTTGTCCCGCACGATGGAGCACTTCGTGCGCATCAGCTCGCCGAGCTCTTTGTGCAACAGGAAGGGATTCTCGTCGCCGCGGTTGGACAGCAGCTCGTTGTTGAGCGAGTCCTGGCGCCTCTTCTCGTCGGCGAAAGCGGGCTGACCGGCGTCGACGGCCGCGAGGGTCTTGCCCAGGCCTTTGACGTAGGCCGCGGCGCTCTCGCCCGCGACGCGGCCGCTGAACGAGGCCGAGAGCAGCGAGTTCGCGCCGAGGCGGTTGGCGCCGTGGTACTGGTAGTCGCACTCGCCGCAGGCGAACAGACCGGGAACGTTCGTCTGGTGGTTGCGCGGGCTGGGCTGTTTCATGGCGCCCGTCTTCTCGTCCTTCTCCCAGTCCACCCACAGGCCGCCCATGCTGTAGTGCACGGCCGGGAAGATCTTCATCGGCTGCCGCGTCGGGTCCTCCCCCGAGAACTTCTCGTAGATCTCGAGGATGCCGCCCAGTCGCGTGCGCAGCCACTTGGCGTCGAGGTGGGACAGATCGAGATAGACCAGGTCCTGGCCGTTGAGCCCCTGCTTGAGGTCGCGGCACACCTTCCAGATCGCGCGCGACGCCACGTCGCGCGGCACGGTGTTGCCGTAGGCCGGGTACCACTCCTCGAGGAAGTACCAGCGCTCGGCTTCGGGGATCTGCGCGGGTTCGCGCTTATCCTTGGGGTCGCGCGGCACCCAGATGCGGCCGCCCTCGCCGCGCGACGCTTCGCTCATGAGGCGATGCTTGTCGTCGCCGGGCATCGCGGTCGGGTGGAACTGCATGAACTCGCCGTTGGCGAAGCGCGCTCCCTGTTGCCAGCAGCGCGACGCGGCAGCGCCCGTGGAGTTGGTCGAGTTGGTGGAGAGGCCGAACACCAGGCCCAGGCCGCCGGTGGCCAGGATCACGGCGTCGGCCGCGAAGGCGCGGGTCTCCATGGTCTTGAGATCGATCGCGACGATGCCGCGGCAGCGTCCCGCGCCGTCGCGCACGAGGCTCAAGAACTCCCACCACTCGTATTTCTTGACGCTGCCCGCGTCCTCGTGGGCGCGGACCTGCTCGTCGACCGCGTACAGCAGCTGCTGGCCGGTCGTGGCCCCGGCGAAGCAGGTGCGCTTGTTCTTCACGCCGCCGAACAGGCGCAGGTCCATCACGCCCTCGGGCGTGCGGCTGAACGTCACGCCCATGCGGTCGAACGTGCGGATCAGGCCGGGCGCCTCCTCGCATAGCGATTTCACGGGCGGCTGGTTCACCAGGTAGGCCGCGCCCTTGATCGTGTCGATGATGTGCTGCCGGATGCTGTCGCGTTGCCCCTTGGTGTCGAGGCAAGCGTTGATGCCGCCCTGCGCGCAGGCGGAGTGGCTGCGCTTGACCTGGAAGAGGGAGAACAGGTCGACCTGGAGGCCGGCCTCCGCGGCGCGGATCGTGGCCCACAGCCCGCCCAGCCCGCCGCCCACCACGATGACTCTCGGTTTCTTAGCTGCCATCACGGTTCCTTTCGCGCGGTCAGCGCAGCGCCAGGTGCGCGAGGTTGAGCGGGGCCTGGAAGCCGGTGAGCGCCAGCGTGCCCAGCACCAGCAGGGCGACGCCAACGGCCGCCCACAAGCCGGTCGCGATGCGCTGCGAACGGGGCGCGGTCGTCAAACCCCAGGTGATGCCGACGAGCCAGAGCCCGTTGGCCAGGTGCACGACCGCGGCCAGGATGCCCAGAGCGTACCAGGCCTGCTGAGCCGGCGAGCTGAAGACGGCCGCCATCCTGGCGTAGAGCTCGTCCTTGGTCACGTGGCCCAGGAGCACTTGCACGCGCGTCTGCCAGACGTGCGTCAGGACGAAGACGAGCGCGATGGCCCCCGCCACCCGCTGCACGACGTACATCCAGTTGCGGAAGTAGCCGTAACGCAGCGGGTTGGCGCGCCCCTCGAGCCAGATGATCAGGCCGTAGATCCCGTGGAACAGGATCGGCAGCGCGATCAGCAGGATCTCGGCCAACTCGATGTAGGGCATGCCGTCGATCTTGTGGACGACCTCCTCGGTCCACTCCGCGGCGCTCAGACCGTGCCACGCGTGAGCCAGCGAGTTCTCGAAGAGGTGGAAGGCGAGGAAGGCGCCGATCGGCACGACGCCGAGCAGGCTGTGCAGCTTGCGCAGGGCGAAGTGCCGGTCCACGGGCGGTGCGCTCATGAATCAGTCCTCCGGGGGCGGGTCGAACCAACGGGTTGTGCGGCGCCGCCGCCGCGGCGGCGCGGGCAAAGGTCGAAGGCAAAACCCTAATACGTTGGCTGGCCACGGAAAAGGGGAGATTGGCCGCTTGCGTGCGACGGGTCGCGCGCGGTAGGCTCGGCGCGACGACGGCCGCGCCTCCGGCGGTCGCCGCGCGCCCCTGGACGCAGCCCCCTGAGCGCATCACCGCAGCCGAAAGGAGTCCCGATGAACGGGCGCAAATTCGCCCATGTCGCCGTGGGATCGGCGGCGCTGCTGGTCACGCTCACCACTTTCGCGGCGGCGGACGCGGCCGCGCGCCCGCGGCGCTGGGCCTCGCCCCCGGACGTGGACATCGTCCTGGAGGGGGGCGCCGTCATGCCGCGGGGCGACCTGGGCGACGACTATTTCGCCACGCCGCTGGGCTTCGGGGCGGAGGCCGGGTACGACGTCGGCGTGCGCACCCGCGTGACCTGGCCGAGCGGCTGGGCCGTCTCGCCGTCGTTCCACTACCAGGACTTCGGCGACTTCACGTACGCCGACGGCGACGAGTTGTTCGCGATCAAGACCTCGATCATCCGCTACGGGTTCGACATCCAGCACTTCTTCCAAACGCGGCGCGGCCAGCCGCAGCCCTTTGTGAGCGCGGGCCTGGCCCTCTGCCACAACATGTACCGCGACGAGACCGTGACCACGCTGCCCGTGTCGTGGTACGAGGCGTCGAGCGACGCGCTGGCCTTCGGTTTCGGCGGAGGGCTCAAGATCGACACGTTCGAATTGAGCGCGACCTACACGATCAACCGCTTCGAGTCGGCGCGGCTGGTCGAGTTCGGCCTGCCCATCGACTACAGCTGGGACACGATCGTCGTGCGGGCCGGCCTCGCGCTGCCGGCGAACTGAGCCGATGGCGCCCGGCATCGAATTTTCAGAGGGGCCCCAAAGGCCATGGTGACTGGTCGACCCTAGAGGAGGGTCGCTTCGGTTGCACGAATTGACAAGATGATTTCCATTTCGTACGCTAACGAAGTACTCGTGTGGGCCAGTGTCCTTCTATGGAGGACAGGGAAACGGCCTGCGTTGTTTAACCATCTGTCGGAGGTGGCCCAATGAAGAGAATAGCCCTTAATAAGGACACGCTGCGCAAGCTGAACTTCGAGGAACTGAATCAAGCCGCGGGGGGCGCCAAGCCTTGTTGCTATAAGACCTTGCCCTGCGGACCTACCACTGTACTGCCTTGCATGGATTCGGTGGTTCCCGTGTCGTTTGTTCCGCCGTGTGTTGTGTAATCGTCGTGTGCTGAGCGCGCCCTGTCCGCGAAGGGCGGCGTCGCGGGCTCGGCTGGCTTAACCTAACGTCATGATTCGCAATCAGACTGCCCGGCGCCCCGGGCAGTCGAATTTTTATAGGGGCTTGCGCCGGCGTTCAAGCGGGCCGCTTCAGGACAAGAGCAGGGCCCGGTCCCAGAGCGGAACTTGGCCAGAGACGCCGGCCAGCAGAGCCAGGCCAACCCCGCTGCTGCCCATCATCAGGCCCGGGTCGAACAGATCCACGTAATCGCCCAGCAAATTGAGCCCATAGGCAGCGAATCCCCCGACGCCATAGCCGGGGCGCTGTTGATCGAGCGTCAGCTGCAAATAGGCGCGTGCAGTGTCGGCAAACAGCTCGTCTCCGGTGTGCTGAAAAAACCGGTTGAACATGTGTCCGAGGCCGGCCGTTCCGTGGCACAAGCTGATGTCCGTGAGCGGCGGCGAGTTTCTGGCGAGCATGGCCAGCTCGTGCGCCCGGGCGATGCACCACGCCCGCATCTCGTCGTGCCCGAGCTTCCGCGCGGCAGCCAGCAGGGCCGTGGCTATGCCCGGCATGCCGTTGCACCACATCTCCATGCCCCGGGCGGGTGGCGTCCCCGGCGCTGCGAAATTGGGCCAGAACGGTCCGCGGTCGTCCGTGGATTTCTGGGCGTCCAGCCAGCGCCAGGCGCGATCGCAAACGTCCGGGATCTTCCCGGCGCCCAGCCCGCGCCGATGGGCCTCCGCCAAAAAACCGACCACGCCGACGATGCCGTGGGCCACGCCAAGGTGCGTGTGCGGGAACCGCGGGGCGGCCCTATGAGGCCTTCTCAGCAGCTGCGGCCGCAGGACCCAGGGCGCCACGCCGGGTTCCTGGTTTTCTGTCGACAACAGACTCTCCACGAGACTGTCAAGTAGGCGACGAGCGCTCGGCTCGCCCGCGCGAGGTAAGGCGTAGATTCCGTAGCCGCACAGGCCCGACCACAGATCGAACCCCTCCTCGGCCAACGCGTGCTCCGCCAGAAACGCGTCAGCATCAGCCATCGCGTCGTCCAGGCCTTCTAGCGGCTCACCTGTGAATGTGGCGATGTGATCCAGACTCCAGAGCACACCCGACAGTCCATGCATAAAGTCGGGTTCGAGGCGCGTGACCTCCAGAGCGCCGCCGACGTACTCCCGGTACTTGGTCAATTGGTCGGCGCACCCGAGCGTCGAGAGCTGGCTCTTGTCGCAATAGGCGTAGAACAACGCCAGAGACGCGGCGCCCGAGTGCAGGGATACACCTCGGGCAATGCGGTATGGTTCGGCGTTGAAATCAGGGATCCACGCCACCGGCGGTGAGGCCAGGGCCCGGGCGATGTCATCGACGGCGGCCCGAGCCCGATCTCGCAGAGAGCCGGCCAGCAGCGCCTGCCAACCGGCAGAGGACGGTGTCGAGCTTTCGCGCGCCTCAGGGCACATTCTTCTCGTTCTCCCTCCCGAGGTTCGATCTTTCCGGAGAAGCCGCCGTCGGCCGTTTCCGGCCAGAGTAACACGCCGGGAATTCCGCCCGCCAGGCCCCTCCCGAAAAAACGGCCGGCGCCGCGGGGGGCGGCGCCGGCCAGCGGGTGATGAGGGGGGAATCACCCGGGGCAAGGGCTCGTGTTCAGCTAGGGGATGACGATGGGCTTGCCGGGCTGTCCGGGGGCGCCCAGATCCGGCGTGTAAGCGTCGGACGGGAGCGACCAGACGCCCTGGCGGTCGTAGGCGTCCACGCCCGCGACGCGGATCTGGTGCGCTTCGCCGACCGTGGCGGCCAGAACGTAGCTGTTCGTCGTGACCGTCGCGATCTGAATCCACGCGCCTCCGTCGACCGAGTGCTGGACGACATACTCGACGACGGGCGAGCCCGTCGTGGGCGCGGTCCAGGTGTAGGCGACCTGCAGCGTCGTGGTCTGCGCGAAGGCGCCGGGGGCAAGGGCGAACACCGACAGGGCGATGGCGACAAGCCAGTGGGTTCTGCGGTGGCCATGGCGCATTTCGGTTACCGGCCTTTCTTCTCGTCCAGGAGCGGGGCTGCTGTCTCGTGTTCCTTCCCGGCCGGGCGGGGTCGAGTCGTTCGTCTGCACGCGCGGTGAGGCTGCAACCACGATGCCAGAGCAGTCGCAAGAGTCTCGTCGGCGTGGTCCGGCCGTCTGCGTTCCTGTTCCTTTCGCATGCTTCCGGATCGCTCGCGGCTGCGCGCCGACCGCGCGCTCCCGCTCGCTGCAAAAGCCCGCGCGCCGCGGCGGCGGCGTGCCGCTTTGCAATGCACGGTGGCCTGCCGTGCGATTTCGCGAGTGTTGAGGCGAGATGCTTCTCGAGATGCCCGCGCGGGTTCGATGCTGATGCTGAAATGCCCCGGGCGCCCGCGTGGTTCCCACTTTTCGGCCCCTCCCCGAGGCCATGCCTTGACGGGGCCCGCCGCCCTTGCGCACATTATGGCCGCGCGACCCGACTCGACGCGGGCGGCGTCCGCGGACGCCCGGCGCGTCACGGCCATCCCCGATCAAGGAGCCCGGCATGACCCCCGAGATCCAGAAGCTCTGGCCCGAACTCGCATGGATCCAGGACGCGCAGCTGCGCGAGGCGACCGCCAAGACCTGGGAGACCGCGCTGGCGGAGAGCGACCTTGTCGCGCGCGACCTCGAGGAGATCCCCTTCACGCTCCTGGTGAAGGACTGCAAGGTCAGCTTCATGGCGCACAAGCGGTGCGTGGTGCACGTCGCGAGGGCCGCGGCCGAGAAGATGAACGAGTTCTTCGGGCGCGAGCTGCCGGTGGACCTGGACACGGTCATCGCGGGCGCGATCCTGGCCGATGTGGGCAAGCTGCTCGAGTACACCCGGAAGGACGGCAAGGCGACCGAGAGCGACCTCGGCAAGTCGCTGCGCCATCCGTTCACCGGCGTGGCGCTGGCGATGCGCTGCGGGGTGCCCCCCAAGGTCTGCCACATCATCGCGGCCCACGCGGGAGAGGGCGACCTGGTCAAGCGGTCGACGGAGGCGTACGTCGTGCATCACGCCGACTTCATGACGTTCCTGCCGTTCAAGAACCGCTGACCGCGGCGGGGCGCGACGGCGCGCGGGATTGACAGTTCGCGGAAAGATGATATGTAGAGCATCGCGAGGGGCGCGGACGCGCGCCCCAACAACCAGCCAGCCTTCAGGAGGCATCTGGCCATGGCAGATCGGGACGACAAGGTCGCCTTGAACGTCGAGGGCGCTTTCTTCGTGGACACCAACTGCATCGACTGCGACCTGTGCCGCCAGACCGCGCCCAACCACTTCGAGCGCAACGAAGAGGACGGCTACAGCTACGTCTACAAGCAGCCGGAGCTGGAGGAGGAGATCGTCCTCTGCCGCGAGGCCATGGAGGAGTGCCCGGTGGAGGCGATCGGCGACGACGGCTAGGCCCGCGGCTTAGCCTCGCGCCCCAGGCGCCCGGAGCGACAGGGCGGGCCCGGTCTGCGGCCGGGCCTGCCGTTTGCCGGGCGGTTGCGGGAATCGGAAACTTTTCCGTGCTTGGCCCGTTAGAAGGCGCCGCCAGAGGCCATCTGCCGCAAAGGAGAACCGCGATGCACAACCAGAGACCCAAGCGCGCTGCCGTGGGCTGGGTCGCCGGCGCCCTGCTGCTGACCGTCGGCTTCGTGATCGGCGTCACCGTCACCAGCGGAGGCGGTCGGGGCCGCGGCCTGCCCGCCGGTTTCAGCACCCCCGAGAGCACGGCCGCCCCCGCGGCGGTCGGCGGCGAGTTGCGCAGCTACGCCGACGTCGCGGAGGTCGCGATGCCGGCCGTCGTCAATATCTCCACCGACAAGGTGGTCAAGGGCGAGGCTTTCCAGCACCCGTTCCTGGACGACCCCATGTTCCGGCGCTTCTTCGGCGAGCCGCAGCAGGGAAACGGCCAGCGCGAGCGCGTCGAGCGCTCGCTCGGCTCGGGCGTGGTCGTGCGGGCCGACGGCTACATCCTGACCAGCAACCACGTCATCGAGCAGGCCAGCAAGATCCGCGTGCTGCTGAAGGACAACCAGGAGTACGAGGCGAAGGTCATCGGCCAGGACGCGCCCACGGACGTCGCGCTGATCAAGATCGAGGCGAGCGGCCTGGCCGCCCTGCCGCTGGGCGATTCCGGCGTTCTGCGCATCGGCGACCAGGTGATGGCCATCGGCAATCCGTTCGGCCTGGGCCAGACGGTGACCGTGGGCATCGTGAGCGCGACGGGCCGCTCGATCGGCATGCTCGACTACGAGGAGTTCATCCAGACCGACGCGGCGATCAACCGCGGCAACTCCGGCGGCGCTCTCGTGAACATGCGAGGCGAGCTGGTCGGCATCAACACCGCGATCATGAGCCCCACCGGCACGTCGGCCGGCGTCGGCTTCGCGATCCCGAGCAATCTCGCCCGGCGCGTCATGGACTCGCTCCTGTCCGACGGCAAGGTGACGCGCGCCTGGCTCGGCGTGCAGGTGCAGGACGTGGACCAGGCCATGGCGAAGGTGCACGATCTGGACCGCCCGCGCGGCGTGCTGGTCTCCGACGTCAACAAGGGCACGCCCGCCGAGAAGGCCGGTCTGCGCGACGGCGACATCATTCTTCAGGTCGACGGCAAGGAGGTCAACGACCGCGCCCGCCTGCGCAACCTGATCAGCTTGGCCGGCGTGGACGAGACCGTGGAGTTGACCGTCTGGCGCGGCGGCCGCGAGTTGCCGGTGCGCGTGAAGCTGGCGGCGCTGCCCGAGGATCTGCAGACGGCGGCGCAGGGCGGCGACGAGCGGAGCGAGGAGGGCGAGGGCGGCCTCGAGGGCGTGCGCGTGCGCATGCTGACCGACCGCGACCGCGCCGCCATGGACATTCCCGAGGACGTCGCGGGCCTGGTCGTCGTCGACGTGGACCAGACCAGCAACGCCTTCCGGGAGGGCCTGCGCCCGGGGCAGATCATCACGGAAGTCGCGCGCGAGCCGGTGGGCGATCTGGTGCAGTACCGCCGGCTGCTGGCCAAGGATCAGGACAAGCCGATCCTGCTGCGTGTCTGGCAGCGCGGCGCCGCCGGGGGCGGCGGGCGCGTGTTCATGGCGATCCCGCGCTAGCGGCGGGCGCGCCGTGGCCGGCCCGGTCTCGCTCGTCTTCGTCTCTTCGCTGCCCCGCTGGGGCGGCGGCGAGCAGTGGATGCTCGCGGCGGCGCGGGCGATGGCCGAGCGCGGACATCGCGTGTGTCTCGTGGGACAGCCCGGCGGAGAACTCGCCCGCCGGGCTGCTGCGTGTGGTCTTCGCGCGCGCCCCCTGCGCATGGGGGGCATCCTGGTGCCGTGGACCATCGCGGCGCTGCGGCGGATCTTCGCGGCCGAGCGGGCGACGACCGCGATCGTGAACCTCGAGCGCGAGACGCGCCTGACGGCGCTGGCGGCGCGCGGCCGGCGAGGATTCCACCTCGTCGCGCGACGCGGCAGCCCGGTCCCCCTCAAGGACAACTGGCATTACCGGCTCGTCTACCGGCGCTGGGTCGATCGCCTGATCGTCAACAGTCGCGCCGTGGGCGAGAGCGTCTTGTCGCGCGCGCCCTGGTTCGATCGGGGGCGGCTGCGGATCATCCCCAACGGCATCGACGTCGACGCTTACGCCGCGAGCGCCCGCCGCGGCCGCGCGCGCGCCGAGCTCGGCATCGCGCCGGAGCGTCCCGTCGTGGCGTGCGTGGGGGAGGTGGGCCGGCGCAAGGGGCAGGCCGTGCTGCTGGAAGCGGTCGCGCGGCTGCGCGCCGCCGGCTGCTCGCCGGACGCGCTCTTCCTGATCGCGGGCGAAGGGGAAGGGCTCGCGACGTTGCCGGCGCGCGCCCGCGAGCTGGGCCTGGGCGAGGACGCCGTGCGCTGGCTCGGCTTTCGCGCCGACGTCCCCGACCTGCTGGCCGATAGCGATCTGCTCGTTCTGCCCTCGTTCGAGGAGGGTTTCCCCAACGCGCTGCTCGAGGGCATGGCGCTGGGCCTGCCCGTCGTGTCCACGCGCGTCGACGGCATCCCCGAACTCGTGCGCCACGGCGAGACGGGTCTGCTGGTCGACGCTGGCGACGCTCCCGCCCTGGCTCAGGCCATTGGCGCGTTGCTGTCCGATCCCGAACGCCGCCGCGCCCTGGGCGAGGCCGGCCGCGCGCGCGCCCGCGCCGAGTTCTCGCAGTCGCGCGCGATGGCGGCCCTGGAAGCCTGCCTTTGCGACTGGTCGTAGGTCTGGATCACGATCCGCGACGGCAAGGGCCGCAAGGATCGTGTCACCGTATTGCCGATCTCGACCCGAGAACCGCTACGAAGACACTTGGCGCTGGTGCGCCAGCAGCACCTGCACGATCTGGCCAAAAGGCGAGGCGGTGTCGCGCTCCCCGACGCCTTGGGCGCCAGGAGTCCCAGCGCGCCGGCCTGTCCAAACCCGCCACCGGCCACGTTCTTCGTCACAGTTTCACCACGCACCTGCTGGAAGCCGGCTACGACATCAGAACGAGCCAGGAACTGCTCGGGCACGCCGCTGTGAGCACCACCATGATCTCCACGCACGTGCCCAATCGCGGCGGCAAAGGCGTGCGCAGCCGCTGGATGAGGGCGCGTGACGCAGGCGGGAGACATGCGCACCCCTGCCGCGCCACTTGAATCGGCCCGATCAATGGCGTAGAGTGGCCTTCCGCAACGGGGGTTCCACAAGAACGAGGGTTACAGTCCAAAATCTTTCGGGCACAAGCCAGTGCCCGAGCTGCGTGTCCCCGGCAACGGGAGCAGCTTATCTGGATACGAAGACCGGCTTATCGGGATATCAAGACCTTTGATATTCATTAGGGCTGGTCAGCGCCATCCAGATACATAGGTCGAGATACTGTGAGTTCGACGGACTTGACGGAGATGCGACGTTACCGGCAGGAGGAGGCGCTCTCATGGCTGAGTCCGGTCGTGCCTTCAAGCTGGTGGCCGTGATGGTCTGGTTGGCGGCCGCAGCGGTGCCTGCTCAGGAGAACCCGCGCCATGCGGGAGCTGGCGTCGCCAAGACGCTCTCTCGGCCCGACTTGGTGCTGCACTACGTTGACTACGGCAAAGGCGAGCCGGTATTAGTGCTGATGGGCGGACCAGGCTTGTCTGGAGAGGGTATGGAGCCTGTCGCCCAGATCATCGCAAGACGGGCCCGGGCTATAGTGCCGGACCAGCGGGGCTCTGGTGGTTCCATCCCGAAGACGGCGGAGGCCATAACCCTCGAGGGCACGCTGGCGGACCTCGAGGCACTTCGCCAGGCGTTGGGGATCGAGAAATGGACCGTCTGGGGCTGCTCCTGGGGTGGCGCGCTAGCGCTCGAGTACGCTTCCAAGTTCCCTTCAAGCCTGAAAGGCCTTGTACTCGTCGGATCCGGGCCCGCGTCTCCGGCTCCATTCGGCTCTGCGTTCGCTGACAACATGGCGGCCCGCATGAGTGCAGATGACCGAGCGGCTCAACGCTACTGGTCTCAGCCTGACGTCATCACCAGGGACCCTGAACGCGCTGCGGTCGAAGTCCTCCGGGCCATCATCCCCTCGCAGTTCTACGACCGCGACAAGGCCAACGAGGCGATTGCAGTCTTCAAGCCCGGCAGAGAGCACTACAACCCAGAGGCCGCACAGTACCTGGGACCCGCGTACGATCGGGGTGCCGCTGCACGGGTAGCTGCTCTGCGCACCGTCCAAATCCCAGCGCTCATCATCCATGGTCGCCAAGACCCGACACCCGAGTCGGTGGCAATAGCCAACCACCAGCTCCTCAGCAACAGCCGCCTGGTGTGGCTCGACCGCTGCGGGCACTGGCCGTGGATTGAGCAGCCAGAGGCCTTCGAGAAAGCGCTGTTCGAGTTCCTCTTTCCGCAGGGCTCTTGAGAAAGCGAGCCGTCGAACAAGCGGATGCAGCTGACGAAGCTCAGGGCGGCACCCGTACTGCAAGCTGAGGTGCCGCCCTGTGCCCCCGCCGGCAAGATGGACGGGGGCACCGCTTCGCCGCTGATCCGCAGTGTTGGGCGGCTAGGAACGCCGACGGAGGACAAGCAGAAGAAGTCGTCGCTTTCGCTCGGCATTCTCTTGTCAATGCTGACATCCGGGCATGAGTTCGGATGTCAGTTCAACTTGGGAGTTTGCGCGATTCGCAGTCCCATTGTCCCCACCGTATGGAGACGGGGTGAAGACCTTGGTCGATTTCCTGGACGTGGAGCGTGCCGCAGTGAGCCTCGAAGGCAAGGTGCGCCGCACGGAGGTCACGCTCGACGGGGCGCTGGGCCAACAGTGCGGCGCCGTCGTCTGCGTCAAGTGGGAGAATCACCAGATCACAGGCTCGTTCAAGGTGCGTGGGGCGCTGAACGCTGTGATAAGCCTGCCCCAAGAGCGGCGTGGGAACGGCGTGACTTGCAGTTCGTCGGGGAACCATGGGCTCGGGGTATGCTATGCCGCCAGAGAGGCGGCCATCCCCGCCGTGGTGTGCGTTCCGGACTACGCCTCACCCAAGAAGATCGCCGCGATGCGCGAGCTCGGGGCTGAGGTGCGAGTCCTGGACGGACCGTACAGCATGGCCGAAGCCACGGCCATCCGCCTGGCCCAAGACACGGGCGCATCCTTCATCTCACCCTACAACGACCCCTGCGTGGTCGCCGGACAGGGCACGCTCGTCCGCGAATGGCTCGATCAGGTCCCGAATCTCGACGTGATCGTGCTCCCGGTGGGAGGCGCGGGCCTGTCTAGCGGGGTTGGCCTGGCGCTCAAAGCTCTGCGCCCAACGTCCTGTCTGTATGGTGTCTCGACTGAGGGCTCAGCTTTCGTACACGCCTACTGGCATGGACACCCGATGGAAGCACTAGAGATTGCGCCCAACCTTGCTGACGGGATCACCGGCAGGGTCGACCCGGCCTCGATCACCCTCCCGCTCGCGTGTCGGTTGATCGACGGTTTCGTGCTCGTCAACGACGACCAGATCGCCCGCGCTGTAGCCTACTGCTATGATCGGCACAACCAAGTCGTTGAGGGGGCAGCGGCAGTCGGGCTGGCCGCCTTGCTTTCTGGCAAACTTGGAATCTCTGGTCGCACGGCGGGCGTGCTTATCACGGGCGGCAACATTGCACGGGAAACCCACCAGGGCATGCTCCGGCGAGGGAGGTTGAGCGAGCGATCTTAAAGCTTGAGTGCCCGTTACGAATAGCGAAGAGCACAGCCACCGTCCCGGCGTTCGCCGCTCAACAACTCGCTGAAACTGACCCGGCGGGCTGGCGGACAGGGTGGCGCGCCTAGCCCGTAGATATGCGCGACAATCAACGGAGGGTCTGCCCGCTTCCGCCGGGGCGCTTAGCTCGAGGCCGTTGGACGGTCGCGATCGCGTTTGCAGAAGTGGCGAAACAGACGGGAGACTCAGCTTCGATCGGGAGGTCCACGTGAGAAACATCGTCGCGCTCGCGGCCGTCGTGCTGGCATTGAACGCATGCGTCAGCAGCGCTCCGACGGCACAAGTCGTCTCAGGGAGCTATCTGGACTACTCGGGCCGCGACGATCTGCTCAGTGGCGGCGCACGGATGATCCCAGTGGAGACGCCGAAGGGCACCTTTCACGTATGGACCAAACGCGTTGGCAACAACCCGACCACGAAAGTACTCCTCTTGCACGGTGGGCCTGGCGCGACCCACGAGTACTTCGAAGCGTTCGACAGCTACTTTCCCGCTGCCGGCATCGAGTACTACTACTATGACCAGCTCGGCTCGGCCTACAGCGACCAGCCGGACGCGCCAGAGCTCTGGAATCTGTCGCGATTCGTCGAGGAAGTCGAGCAGGTGCGCCGCGCACTCGAGCTCGACCAGCAGAACTTCTATCTGCTTGGGAGCTCTTGGGGTGGAATCCTGGCCATCGAGTACGCCCTGAAGTACCAGCAGCACCTGAAGGGCCTTGTCATCTCCAACATGATGGCCAGCATCCCGGCGTACAACGAGTACGCCAACAAGGTGTTGATGCCGTCCATGGACCAGACCGCGCTGGCGGAGATCAAGCGTTTGGAGGCCGTGGGAGAGTACGACAACCCGCGCTACATGGAACTGCTGATCCCTCACCACTACGTCAAACATTTCCTGCGGATGCCGCCAGACCAGTGGCCCGACCCCGTGAACCGCGCGTTCAAGCACCTGAACCCGAAGGTGTATGTCCCGATGCAGGGCCCGAGCGAGCTCGGTGTTAACGGGACACTGGAGAATTGGGATCGAACCGCAGATCTCGGGAAGATCGCGGTGCCGACCCTTGTGATCGGCGCCCGCTACGACACGATGGACCCGGCGCACATGGAGAAGATGGCGAGCCAGGTCGAGAGAGGACGCTACCTCTTCTGTCCAGACGGCAGCCACTTGGCGCTTTACGACGACCAGAAAGTCTACTTCGAGGGGGTGATCCAGTTCGTTCGCGACGTGGACGCAGGCCGCTTCTGAGCCGGCCGTCCAACCACGGCATGCAGCGGCGGGCGCTACGCGCCGCCGCTGATGCCGGTCGTTATACAGACTCAGAGGTACGACTTGAGTGACAAGGCCAGCCTTCTCGCAGCATTCGACAAGCTTAGAACAGCCTTGCACACCAATGACGTGCAAGTACTGAACATGTTGATTGCAGAGGAGTATGTCGGGTTTGATCCCCGCGGCAATCCACAGGACAAGACAATGACCGTCGATGCATACAAGCCTGGCGCCACAAAGCTCGACAAGTACAGTCTCGACGGCGTCACGACATCGGTGATTGGTTCAGTTGGGATTGTCTCCGGCAAGGGGTACATTCACGGCAAGTATGCCGAATATGAGTTCGAGCACAACTTGCGATTTCTCGACATATACGTTCACAGGGAAGGCAGGTGGCAGTTGTATCTGTCACAGGTGACGCCGTTAGGGGCAGTATAACGAGCCGTTGCAGCGGCCGAGCTCGCGCGTCACGGCCCTTGCGGGGCAAGGGCCGCGCCGCGCGGCCCGCCGCTGAACGCCGGGACGCTGTACAGAGGGGGACAGTCATGGCTCGTGTCCTCGTCGCATTGGGGCTTGCGATCCTGGGGCTGTTCCGGTGTGCGCAGGCCAGCGCCGCGCCACATGAGATTGCCGTCTTCGTCACGGTCCAGCCCGAGACGTTGGCGTATGGGGACAAGGTCACGATTACCGTCGAAGCTCGGAATTCAGGGGACTCACCCATTGAGTATGGGCGCGGGTCTTCCTCATGCCGGCTGGACGCTGTCGTTCGCGTGAATGACATCGACGTCCCAGCGTCTGTTCACCGCGCCTGTCTCAAAGACCTCGGACCTTGGATCCTCGCACCCGGAGAACGCCGGCGGGAAAGGTTGTTCTGGACTGGCGCGGTTGCCGCTCCAGACACCACCTACCGGCTTCAACCCAACACGTACGAATTGCGCGGTGCTGCCGGGCCTTTCCTCAGCGAGCCCGTGGAGGTAGAAGTCAGGGAGTAGCGCGAGTGATTTCGGGGGGCCTGCATAACGAGCCGCTGCAGCGGCGGGTCTCGCGCGTTACGGCCCTTGCGGGGCAAGGGCCGCGCCGCGCGGCCCGCCGCTGAATCGAGGCGTTAGACATACGAAGGGATGAGCATGTCAAGCGTTCTCAATATCGAAAAAGGCTTTGCGTCATTCGCTGATACATTTTCCCCGAAGATTCTGGCTGAGCTGAACGGGCAACTTGTGATGCTGGTCAGGTGCGAGGGGGATAAGGTGCCGTGGCATACTCATGCCAATGAAGATGAATTGTTCTTCGTCGTAGACGGCGAGCTTGAAGTCCATGCAGGGGAGAAGAAGGAGATCCTTCGCGCTGGCGAGATGTACATTGTCAGGCGAGGCATTGAACATCGCATTGTGCCGCGAGGCCATGTGAAGCTCATTCTTTTTGAACCGGCAGGAATCGAGCACACGGGGAAGGTACAAGCAGAGATCACAAAGAAGCGATTTGCTCGTCTTGAATTGGAATGAAATGCCTAACTCCGCATGCAGCTGCCGGCCACTGCCGTCACGCCGCCTGCGGAGCACACGGCCCGCCGGGGCGGCGGGCGTGGCATCAGCTGATGCCGGCGTTAGGCTAGCGTAACGCCGGCACGGCAGCCGGATTCGCGAGGCTCAAATCTCTTTAACCCGCCAAGCCGAGTTAAAATATAGCGCCAGTAATTTTAATTCCACTTGACAGATTAAAGTTTTCGCGCTATTCTACGAGAAGGGCCCGTTTAACAGACGAGGGTATAAGCTATGGATATTTCGCGATTTACGGGCGAAATGACGGGGCGGATCGTTGAGATAAGCTATCCATTTACCGATCATGCTTTCGTCCCCTCGCCGTTGTCCAGAACATGGGTGATGCCCGCGGAACTATGGCCACTGCTTGCGGAGGCAAAACAGCATCTCGGGAAACTGGACGGAATTGGGCAGACTCTCCCAAATCCTCACCTGCTGCTACAACCACTTCAGCAGCGTGAAGCGCTGACGTCATCAAGCCTCGAAGGCACATACGCTACACCCGCAGAATTGCTTCTATTTGAGATGGACCCGAGCGAACCAAAATCCGAAAAGGACAGAGCGAATACATGGCTCGAGGTCGCGAACTACCGCAAAGCTCTCCGAGAGGGATACGAACATCTACAAGATCGCAGTTTGAGTTTAGGATTTGTTCGCAATCTTCACGATTGGCTCCTTTCCGGAGTTCGTGGTCACGACAAGTCACCTGGACAGTTTCGCGATTGCCAAGTTTATATTGGCGCTGATAGGCGTTATATTCCGCCGCCAGTAACATTTATGAGTGATTGTATGTTAGAGTTTGAAGAGAGTCTGACGGCGCAGACCGCGATACCAGATCCGCTTATTGCGAGTTACATGATGCACTATCAGTTCGAAGCGATTCATCCGTTCAAGGACGGAAACGGGCGTGTCGGGCGACTCTTGCTCGCATTGACAACATGGAAGTGGTGCAAACTATCAATGCCTTGGTTATACATGAGTCCTTACTTTGAAAAACACAAAGATGAATACATCGACACCATGTTCGCGATCAGCGCCAATGGTAAATGGCAGAAGTTTTTAGAATTTTGTCTAGTGGGCACCATTGCCCAGGCACAGGACTCGATACGACGATGCGAAAAGCTAAACGCGCTTAAGAAGATAATGGACTGCAAAATGGTAAATGGCAGCAATAGAGCGCACTTACTCATTGCTGATCTGTTTGACTTCCCCGTGATGACAATTCCAAGGGTCCGAGACAAAATGAAAGTATCTTATCCGACAGCAAAAGCCGACATCGACGCGTTAGTTGATGCCGGAATAATTCGTAAACTCGGAACTGATCGAAGGCCGGCAATCTACTATGCGCCAGAGATCTTCGACATTGCATATGGTGACTAAGTTGAGCAAGCCTAACAGACCGTTGAAGCTGGCGGTTCGACCCTGTCACGGTCCGTGCAGAGCACGGCCCGCGCCAGGGCCGCCCGCAGCTTAACGCTGACGTTAGATAACCAACATGATCAAAAGAGAAATGAATTCGATGACCTACATATTCGGCACGCTTAGCTCATTACTACTGATTATGGCTATTTCATGCGCGGCTCATGGCGGTGAGTGCACGTTTAGCGAAGAGATAAATGTTTTAGTGCTTGAGGGTAATTCCCCCGGCGACGCTGGTAGGGCATTTACTGATTTGGTGCATTGTTTCTATTGTTTGAGATACCAGCGTCACACAGAATCGAATCGATGGGCTGGTGCCATTACGGCTGCATACTTCCAATCGAGACGCGAGAGTCCATTGCGAGATAGAATCAAGTTGATTGGCGAGAAATATCTAGCTGGACCACAAGACACGCAGGAGCAGAGTATTCTCGCACATGAAGCTGCTTTGACTCTCGCTCACTATGGGATTGCTCAAGCTGGAGGGTACGATATATTTTCGATTATTTCTGCTGATACTATTCAACTGCCCCTTGTTGAGCTTGCTGCTCTTAATGATCCAAGAACGGTCAAGGTGCTTGAACAATATTACAAGAAAGCGAGAGTAAAAGGACTCGATGACATTCGAAACAAGGATGCTCTTATCTCTGTTCTGAATTGCCTTTATCATATATCCGGGGCCGAAGCATTTAAACTGGCAGAAGCAATAGCGGCGGATGAAGCTGACCCTTTCTTGATCGAGAGGGCCAAAAGAATTGTAAATAGGGGCGTGCATTAGAACTTCAACAATCACATGCAGCTGGCGGGCTAGCCTGTCACGCCCCTGGTGCAACAGTCGGGCGGCCCGGCAGGCTCCCTGACCTTTGACCAGGGCGGCGCCAGGCCAGCCCGCAGCTGATGTTCATCGTTAGGCCGCCAAGGGAAATGCAGGCTCAGCGGGGAGGGGATAATGAGGAAGTTCTTTGAGTCAGGACTTATCTTCATGCTAATTGCCCTGGTTTGGATCGCAGTTGGCTTGCTCTCTGGCAGACCGGGTTTGGGAGCGTTTGGAGTGCTTTGGCTAGTACTAGCGATCGCCGTGAGAGCGAGGAGCAGCAAGAAGCAGCGCCCCGCCCCCGAGTCCCAGAGGACAAACTAATGCCTATCAATGGTGTGCGGCCGACGCGCAAAGACCCGCACGGCTGATGCCGGCGTTAGGAGGCGCTGAGAAGTGGTTCGCATAAACATAAGGAGGTTCGTCACGCAACATCGGGAGATTATGTCGCTCGTGCTGTTTGTGGTTATCGCGTACGCTATTTCGTGGGCTGTATGGCTCACGGGCATGCTATCCATTGATGGACTGACCAGTCTTGAAGACGAGAGATTCGCGGGATTTCTCCTGGCAGGGAGTTTCGGCCCGGCCATAGCTGCACTGGCGATGGCTGGGTTCACTGGCGGGCGCTCGTCTATTGTCAGCCTGCTGAAGCGCCTAATTCGGGTGAGAGTGAACTGGCGAGTCTATGTCGTTACATTCTTTCTGATGCCCAGCATCGGACTGGTATCCTATCTTGTCCTGGGTATTTCACCCAAGATCGCTCTGTGGAAGATCGCGATTACCATGATCGCACTGGTACCGTTGAATGCAATCGTAGTTGGAATCATTCTTGGGGTCGGTCCCCTGGGCGAAGAGCTGGGTTGGCGTGGCTTTCTCCAAGCTCATTTGCAGGGCCGTGCAGGGTCAGCCGCTTCAGCGCTCATAATCGGCCTCGTGTGGGCTTTCTGGCATTTTCCAGTATTCAGGTTTGCAGATTTCCGCAACGGATTGGACTGGTCGCAATTCATCGTGCTGTATCCGATATCCACGATTCTCGTTGCATTCGCGATGGGCCACCTTTGGCACTGGAGCAATGAGAGTGTGTTTATTGCGATGTGTTTCCATGCCGTGCTGAATACGACGGCGGTAAATCTTCTGCGCGACAACTGGTGGGATTTCGGAGATCTGACGGCTGCACAGATCTACTTGACCATTCTGGCAGTATTCGCGCTGACGGCTGGTGCAACCTATGTATTGTCACGTACGGTGTTTCGACAGCCAGCGCGGGCATCATCGGACTGAGAGACTTCGTGGCTAGCGAGTCGAACCCGCGCCACATGAATCTTAGGTTGGGGATTTCATGTTCGAGCTGAAGGGGATCGAGAAAGCCGAGGTGGTCGAAAATTGCGACCACCTCTCCAGATTGAAGTATTCCAAGTTTGTCCCGTGCGCGTTCACGGAACACGGCGCCATCATGGTTGCGAGCGTGCTCAACTCGCAACGGGCTATCGAAATGAGCGTGTTCGTGGTGCGGGCATTTATTGTGGCTCTGGTGGAGCCAATCCGGCGCCTGATGAGCCCTGCGGCCGCGCCCAGGCGGCGGCGGATCGATTTCGGGGCTGGCGAGCCCTAACAGGCGCATGACCAGACGAAGGCTCACGGGGTTGGCTTGCGCCAGCCCCGCGCAAGCAGGCTTTGCCGGGCGCCTTCGCCGGTTATGCACAGCGTTAGCCGGACGAGGATGAAACGCCGATGATTTCAGCGCGAGAAGCACTTGAACGCCTTCAAGAGGGGAATCATCGCTTCGTGTCTGGCGCTCGGAGCAGCGACACACTCGCAAGCCAGAAGCGCCGCAGCGAGTTGGCGGCAGGCCAGGAGCCGTTCGCCATCATTCTCGGATGTTCCGACTCACGAGTGCCGGCAGAAATCGTCTTCGACCAAGGTCTGGGCGACCTGTTTGTCATCCGCGTTGCCGGGAACATCGTCGCTTCCTCTCAAATCGGCAGCGTCGAGTTCGCCGCAGAGCGGTTCGGCACACGGCTGGTTGTGGTTTTGGGGCATTCCCAGTGCGGGGCTGTTCTGGCGACGCTGGAAGAACTTCAGCAGCCGACGGACAACCAGTCGCGGAATCTGCGTTCGATCGTCGACCGTGTTCGGCCGTCCGTGGAAGCATTGCTGGCGACAGAACTGAGGCACGATCCGGAAGCTCTGGTGCGGGACGCCGTTCGGGCCAACGTCCGCGTCTCTGCGCGCCATCTGCGACACGGGTCGGAAGTTCTCGAGCAGTTGATCCAGAGAGACGGGCTCCTCGTCGTGGGCGCCGAGTATTCACTGGAGACGGGGGTCGTGGATTTCTTCGACGGTATGCCTAAGGCGGGATAACCGCGGGTTGCAGCGGACGGCGCTTCGCGCCGCAGCTGACGCCGAGCGTTGGGCGGAAGCGTCCCGAATACTCCGATCGGTTGCATTTGCGGAGTACAAGCGATGAGCTGCAATCTCGCGTAGGCGCTATGAGGCTGGAACCCATTCGTGAGTGCGCTTGGAACAGCGATATGCCGTTCCGGCCTATTAACGCAGTCATGGCATCGCGGGGAGAGGAATGGGGATTGAAGATATTGCGATCATTGGAGCTGGTCCTGCCGGACTGGCGGCCGCCCTGCAACTCAAGCGGGTTGGGACTACCCCTCTCCTTCTCGAGCGCACTTGCGTCGGCGGGCTACTCAGCAACGCGGAACTAGTTGTGAATTACCCCGGGTTCCCGGCCGGGGTTTCCGGCCAGGAATTGGTGTGCCTCTTTAGAGAGCAGGCCGCACGCGCGTCCGTGGAGGTAGCCCATGACGAGGTCGTAGCGCTGACCTACAAGTCGGGGTTGTTTCAGGTGCAGACCCGGCAGTCTCTTCACTGTTCGAAAACCGTTGTCATTGCCTCCGGCACAAAGCCTGTCACTTTTCCGGACGATCTAGTGCCAGCAGACGCTCTTGACTGTATCTACTACGAAGTCGCTCCGCTTCGGGAGGTCGCCGGAAAGCGAATCGTAGTTGTCGGTGCAGGCGACGCTGCCTTCGATTACGCCCTGAATCTGGCCAAGCGGAATCATGTGACGATCCTGAACCGGTCTGACAAGGCAAAATGCCTGCCGCTGCTATGGGAGCGGGCTATCGCCAATTCTCATATCACGTATCTCCGCTGCACACGCATTACTAACATTGAAAGAATATCCGACGATTGCCTGACGTTTGAGTGCATGACGCCAACGACGAACCTTCGCATACATGCCCATTATCTGATTGGGGCGCTTGGCCGAGAGCCACAACTGGGCTTTGTTGCAGGCGATTTGCGTGAAAAGCTCGGCCAATTACAGGTTGGCGGCTGTCTCCATGTCATCGGCGATGTCAAGAATGGCGCTTTCCGGCAGACCGCAGTTGCCGTGGGTGAAGGCATACTAGCTGGCATGAAGATATATCACCGACTGAAGGAATCCAATTGATGAAAGTAGTTGCATCGGCGGGGCGAGAAGACGTGGCAGTCGTTTACATCGTCCAGTTCAGCAGCGGCAAAATGGTCGAGTGCGTCGAAGCGGTGCAGCCACCGATTCCGCGCGAGTGGAAATGGGTTTTGCAAGTGTCTACTCTATTTGGCTGTCCGATTAGCTGCAGAATGTGTGACGCGGGTGGACACTATCAGGGCAAGCTGACCGCGGAAGAAATGTTCATGCAGATCGATTTCTTGATCAGTCGCAGATTTAGGGATGGAAACGTGCCTTCCCGGCAGTTCAAGATCCAGTTCGCCCGTATGGGTGAGCCCGCTTTGAATCCTCACGTGTTGACCGTGCTGGAGGAGATGCCACGTCGCTATTGTGCCGCCGGTCTCATGCCATCTATTTCGACCGTGGCACCGCAAAGCTCGGCGCATTTTTTCCGGAAGCTACTCGAACTCAAACGGGATAAATATGCGGGTGGAAGGTTCCAGCTTCAGTTTTCGCTGCATACGACGGACGAGAAACTGCGCGAGAGGATTATCCCCGCGAGAAAATGGAGCTTCCGAGAGATAGCCGAGTATGGGGAACACTTCTACAGCCCAGGCGATCGGAAACTCACGCTGAACTTTGCGCTGGTCCAGGGTACATTAGTTGAGCCGAGTGTACTGCTTCAACACTTTTCACCGGATAAGTTTCTTATCAAGATTACGCCGCTCAATCCAACCTATCGCGCACAGGAGAATGACATGTTGTCATATATTGATCCATTGCGCGGACAGCCCGACTACGACATCTCCACAGCGCTGCGCAAGGCCGGTTATGAGGTTATTGTCAGCATCGGTGAAGTGGCAGAGAACTACATCGGAAGCAACTGCGGTCAATACCTCAAGCGTCACTTGGGGGACAATAGGGTGCTGTCGGATGCGTACACTTACGACGTCCAGCTTCATACGAGCAGCTTCTCAGGATCTTGACCGCCCTACGATGTGCCTGGTCAAGTTCTTGAGGAAAATGGATCCGCCCAACAACGGTTGCCGCCGACACGCGCCGCCCGCCGCTGAACGCGAAAGCGTTACGCGACTGGCGACCAGGCTTGCTTGATGGGGCCATCTGTAGTACGCGTAACGGCACCATAGGAGGTGCTGTTCGTGAAGATACCAGAGATAGTGCCGGTGGCCGACCTGCGCCAGGATGCGGCGGCCGTACCGCTTCTTCTGCCGGGTTGTGGACCGGACCGTGTGGATCGTTGCGGTATGGCGCGGAGCGCGGATCCCTTCTGGGCCGGCGAACTAGCGGTCGCGTAACAGCAGCGTCCAGCCGGCCGGCAGTTGATGCGAGCGTTAGGCGGCTTTCACTGAGGACGCTAGTCACATTCGAGCTTTCGTTTCTGTCTGTCGGACTCGCCGCCGGACAGCCGACTGATGAACCAATTGCTGGAAGAGTGGCCTGACCATGAATCTGAAGAAGGCGCTCAGCATCGAGGACTTGCGTGCGATGGCTCGCAAGCGTGTCCCGCGTTTTGTGTTTGATTACGTGGACGGTGGCTCGGAGGACGAAGTGACGCTGAATGCGAACCGCGAATCGTTCAAACGCCTGCGCTTCCGGCCGCGAACGCTCGTGGACGTCTCGCAGCGAAACCTCGGCACCACGATCCTCGGGGGACCGTCCGCGCTGCCAGTGATTGCAGGCCCCGTGGGACTGCTCGGACTGTCCTGGCGTCACGGTGACCTGGAGATGGCGCGCGCGGCGGCAGCCGCGGGCGTTCCCTACGGGGTATCCACCGTCTCCATGCACTCCTTGGAGGATATCGCTCGCGAGGCCGGCGGCCGCCTTTGGTTCCAGTGCTACGTGTTCCGTGAGCGTGCCGTCACCGAAGCCCTGATCCGGCGCGCCTCGACGGCTGGGTACGAAGCGCTCATCGTCACAAGTGACTTCGCGGTCTCCGGCAAGCGCGAGCGCGACCTGCGCTCGGGGCTACTGCCCGCGACCAAGCTCACGCTGCCGACCAAGCTGGACATTCTGATGCATCCGCGCTGGCTGATGACCGTCGCCAGCCAGCGGCCGCGCTTCGTCAATGTCGAGCGCGAACTCGGCGCGGGCCGCGACGCCGCCTCGTTCCTTCCGTTGAACATGTTCGACCCTGCGCTCGACTGGGACGACTTCCGCCGCTTCCGCGACTTATGGAAGGGCAAGCTTTTGCTCAAGGGCGTGCTGCGGGTCGATGACGCGGCGCGCGCGGTCGATTGCGGCGCCGACGGAGTGGTGCTCTCCAACCACGGCGGCAGGCAGCTTGACGGTGTGATCAGCGGGATGGATGTCTTGCCCGATGTTGTCCGTGAAATCCGCGGCCGCGCCTCGATCATCGTCGATGGCGGCGTGCGACGCGGCAGCGACATTGCGAAGGCCCTGGCGTCCGGCGCAGAAGCAGTCATCCTTGGCCGAGCCGTCAACTACGGACTGGCCGCGGGCGGCGCCGCGGGCGTCACGCGTGCACTGGACATCCTGAGTGACGAGTTCGATCGAACGCTGGCGCTCAACGGTTGTCGCAGCTCGGCTGACCTGTCGCCCGACCTGATTACGACCGTATGACGGAGCGAGCAATCTTCAGCATGTCGGCATGCCTTCCGCTTAATGTGAGTTATGCGGCCAAAGGGTCTCTTGTGGATTCAAAGACAGAACTGTTGTCGATATTTGAGAAGTTTGAGCAGGCTCTCTTTGATTGTGATGCGGATAGTCTTCGCCAAATGATCGCGGACGATTATCGAGGATTTGATCCGCAGGGTCAGCCTCAGGGCAAGAACGTGATTCTCGAAGCGTATCGTCCCGGTGGCGTCAAGCTAGATGCATACGATGTTGAAGTGTGGCGACCGCCAGCGCTGGGGGGCACATTGATGAAGAGAACTATGATGGCAGCGTTTGTCGCGGTGACCGTCTTCGTTTGCGTGCCGAGTGCGCGTGCAGAGCAAGCCAACTACGTCCAGCACGACGGCTGGTTCTGCGCGGGCCTGGGCGGTGGGAGTGTTAGCGGTGGCGAGACGGATCAACTCTTCGAGCGTTTGTCAGTCGTCTTGTCGGGCAATGTCGCTTTTGGAGCGAACGCGATCTCGGCAAGATTCGCAAAACTGGGGTTCGGGGAGTCAGACGGCGATGTCGCCGTCCTTTTCCGTCGATCGATGGTTGCAGGTCAAGTCGAGTTGAGCGCGGCAGCGGGCCCCGGGATGCTCTACCGGCGATGCGGTACGATAACCGACGGACCGGATGACGAGGTGTTTGATCGGGCCGGTATTGCGTGGGCCGCAGAGATCATCAAGCGCAGCATTTCACCAGCTGCCATAGGCCTGGCTGGATTCGGAGAGGTCGCGGGCAGTCGCAGTTTTTGGGGCATGGCGTTACTGCTGTGTTTGGGTCGCTAGCGAGGCCGGGGTTGCGCGGAGCGGGTCCCTGGCGAACCGTTACAGCTGACGTGCTGGCCCAGTCACGGCGCTGGCCGACGCCACCACCGCGCCAGCGGCGCCCGCAGTTGAACGCCAAGGCGTTAGACCGATAAGGAGATCACGATGCCGCGAGGACCAAGAAGCACATTCGTCGTCTTCACCGGGGTCCTCGTGTGGCTGGCGGGCAATGCAGCTCAGTCGACGGAGCGGCAAACGTGGAGCCCCGATACTCCTGCAGGCGTGAGATTGAAGGAGGCTGTGGGAGCAATCAACGCGGGTGACATGGACTCAGTAAGGAGCTTCATCGACGACACCTTCGCCCCGAAGTCGCTGGAATTCTTCGGGAAAGATGAACTGTTTGATGTCTTCTACGGCATGTTCGAGAAGTACGGCGGATTGGATTTCCACCATGTGAAGGAATCCTCGCCAAGCAAGGAAGTCGCGGTCTTTTCATGCCCGGTAACGGGCACTGGTTATGTCTTCGGTCTGACTGTTCAGGCCGAACCGCCACATCTCGTACGAGGGATGACGATATTGCCTCTGGCAAGCGTGAGTGAAGATCAGGGGCCAAAGAGGTCCACCGAAGAGGCAATCGCAGAGAGGCTATCAGTCGTGCTTGACCGCTTCGAGAAGCGCGGGGTGTTTTCAGGGGTGGTGCTGGTTTCGATAGATGAACAAATCATCTTCCACAATGCCTACGGATGGGCAAATCGTGAATCTGCAATTCCGGCCACAGTCGACACCAAGTTCAATCTTGCTTCCGTTGGCAAGATGTTCACTGCTGTTGCGATCGCGCAACTCTGCGAAAAGGAGATTCTTTCGTACGATGATCCTATTGGGACGTTTTTACTTACTGACTGGATACCGCCCGACATTGCTCAGAAGGTCAAGATCAAACACCTCTTGACTCACACATCTGGGCTCGGGGGAGAAGACTCCAATATCCCCTATGTCGAGGAAGCCGTTGCGCGCGGTTTCAGAAGTATCGACGACTACAAGAGCCTTACTGTTCAGACTACATTGGGATTCGAACCAGGAACCAAGTACGAGTACAGCAACATCGGGTATCACCTTTTGGGCGCCATTATTGAGCGAGTTTCAGGCGAGTCGTATTCTAGCTATCTAAACACTCATATATTCGGGCAGGCCGAGATGACGGGCGCCAAGCTAACCCAAAGCGAGATACCATTGTCGGAGATGGCCGTCGGCTACGAGAAAGTCTGCGAGGGCGACTCTGTCGTTTACAGAGACAATCGGTCGCGCATCCCCGAGCAGGCCACGCCAGCCGGACTGTGTTATGCGACAGCGAATGACCTCCTGCAATTCGCGCAGGCATTGCGTTACAACACCTTGGTCACTGCGCAGACCCAGGACATCCTGTTCGCCCCCAAGGCGGAACTCAATTCTCCTCGCTACGGTTTTGGATTCGAAGCCAGAGAGATCGACGATCGACGAACGGTTGGGCATACGGGTGGTTACATCGGAATCAACGACACGTTTTCCATGGGACGCGACGACGACTACACAGTAGTCATTCTCTCCAACCTCGACATACTGACAGGTACCGTTTGCGAGGACCTCGGAATGATCATCGGTCAGATGATCAGCGGACGGTGAGGTTGCGAGCTCTACGCCACTGGCAGGACCAGGGGCGCGCCAGCGGGCTTGGCGGCTAAAGTACTTGGCGTTGACCGGGCAGTTTTTCGGGAGGGAGCATGCCATGAGACGCTATATTGCAGCCGTCTTATGCCTTGTCGGCGTTCTGTCCGCCGGTGCGGCTGGTCAAAGCAACGCACCGGTTCCCATTCTTCCAAACAGTCTTCACTGGGTGAGTCCACTGACCGTATCTGGGTTACAGATGGCATGGGTGATCGGATCTGAGCAGAAGCCCGGCGCATACATTCTTCGGGTCAAGCTTGAAGGTGGTGCGAAAATACCGCCACACACCCATCCTGATGAGCGTAATACCACTGTGTTGGCCGGTGTCCTATATGTCGGGTTCGGCGAGATCTTCGACGAGACGCAGGTTGTGGCCATTCCGGTCGGAGCAGTGTACGTCGCTCCCGCTAGTGTTTCCCACTATATCTGGGCCAAGGACGGCGAGGTGATGTTTCAGGAAGCAGGCATGGGTCCGACTGGAACGGTGTTCTTAAAGCGGTAGGATGCCAGACTCGCGCCGTCCAACTCCGAATACGGCTGACGGCCGCTGCCGGCACGCCCGGCCGCAACTGATTCTGAGCGTTGGGCCGACCGATGAGGCAGGCTGAACAATGATGCCGAATCTGGGGGACCATCTGCTTGTCGCGCTGATCGCGGTGGCTGTGGTTGGGGCGAGGAGCAGAGGCGGTTGGCCTCGGCGTCCCGGGTGGCCACGCGTTTTGGATTGGAGCGATCGTCGTTGTCGCGCTTGCGATCGCCCTGGGACTTCAGGTCGCAGTGGTGCGATCGTCGGCTGAAGCGCGCGCACAGGCGCGGAAGCAGTTCCGAGGTGTCCCGGCGCTGATGGTGCCGCGAGACGAGCGCGAACGCCGGATGTGGGCGGGTCTGAGCCTAACGGCTGGTTGTTGTGAGGAAGTCCTCTACCGGGGATTCCTGATGTGGTATTTGATGACGTGGCTTCCCAAGGAGGCCGCCGTGTTGGCTTCGGCGGTTGTCTTCGGGGTTGCGCATCTCTACCTCGGATGGGGCGTTGGAGTGCTCCGGGCCACGGTTGTGGGTGTCGTCTTCGGCGTGGCGTATCTGCTCACCGGAACACTCTGGGTGCCGATCTCCGTCCACGCGATAGTAGATGTCACGAGCGGGCTCACAGGCAGTGCCGCATTTGAGCAAGGGGCGCAATGATGCGCAAGGTACAAATCGCAGTCGGCTTGCTGTTGCATGTCATTCCCATGAGCGTTCTTGCCGAATGGCCGAGCCCGGCGGATACGCTGGCTCTTGCGCTCTTGGATTCTCTGCAGGTGGGCGCCATCAGCCTCAATTTGTCGAGCGATCCAGATGAGGCCGGGCGTCAGCTCTGGGGCCAGTTTGCCAAGGGAGAGCTCGCGAAGAGGTATTCGCAGATCGAAGTCCCCGGCGGAAAGTCGGTTTGGCCCGTATTCCGAGATCGCCTCGTGGCGGTGGCTATCGAGAAGGGTTTCGATTCCAAGTCCTTGGTCGGGGCCCTCGGGCAGATTGAACAGAACGAGGAACGGCTGACCACGAAAGGGCAGCTATATCCAATCGGCGCCTTTGTTGCCCGTGCCCGGACCGGAAAGGTGTGGGTCGTCCCGTGCCATTGGGAGAGCGGGTATCAGCCACCGAAAGAGGGTCAGCGGATTCCGTTGCAGGCGAAACATATCCGGATCTGGGCGTTTGCAATGGGGAGCGGCAGACAGGTCGGCTACGTCACGTGCAAGTGAATTGACGGGCGTGTAGTCGATGCGATTTCCTGCGGATTTCATGTTCGAGTTGGCGGGGGTCGAAAAAGCCGGTGTGAGCGCAACGTACGACAGGCTTCGCGGGGACAAGCTGTCCAATAAGCGCATGTAACTATCCGGTCCCTTCCGGGTCTACTCCTACGACATGGTCACCCGAGCGAATCTCGAACAGCTTTACGCCACGTGGGCGCCCGATGTGCGTCGCTTTGCGTACTGGCTCACCCATGACGCGGCGGCGGCGGACGACATCACGTCCGAGACGTTCGTGAGGGCTTTGACCCGCTTCGAGAGCATCCGCACCGAGTCCGTGAAAGGCTACCTGCTGACTATCGCTCGCAACCTGGTGCTGACCGAGTCGCGCCGCCGCCGGCGGCTGCGTCCCCTCGACGCCGAACATCGCGATCCCGGCCGTGACCCGGCTACGCAGGCGGAGGCGAAGAGCGATATGGAGTCGGTGCTCAGAGCCGTCAACGACCTCCCCCCGGGTGAACGCGAAGCGCTCGTGCTGCGCGCCGTCGAGGAACTTCCCTATGACGAGATTGCGCGCGTGCTCGGCATCTCGGTGGTGGCCGTCAAAGTGCGGGTGCACCGGGCGCGCGCGCGTCTCATCGCGCGCACCGGACGAACACAAGGAGAACGATCATGAAACCGCATCGCGACGTCATCGTGGACCTGCTGCCCGTCTACCTCGCGGGCGAGGCGAGCGCCGAGACGCAGCGGCTCGTGGAAGATTGCGTGGCCGGCGACCCCGAGCTTGCCCGGCTCGTCGAGAAGGGGCGGGCGGACCTCGCCAGCCTGGCCCCGCCAGCCGTCACTCGAAAGGAGAACCAGACCATGGAACTCGAAAGCGTGAAGCGCCTGGCCCTGATTCGCACGCTCGGACTGTCGCTGCTCTTCTCGGGCCTTTTCATCGCCACGGTGGCCTTGGTGACCGTAGCGGTGCTGATGCTCCGGCGCTGATCCCCGCACCCGGCGCTACTTCGCCGGACGGGGAGCGCCAATTGCGCACGTTGACCGCCATTCTTCGCGCTTGGCGACGACAGGAGGGGGAGATGGAAGCACCGGCAGATCGCGACGCCGTCCTGGCCCGCTATAAGGAAGGGCCGGCGCTGCTCGCGCGCGCGCTCGCGGGCTTGAAGGACGCCGAGCTCGACGCCACTCCGGCTAAGGGCGGCTGGACCATCCGGCAGATCGCGCACCACATCGTGGACGGAGACGACCTCTGGAAGACGTGCATCAAGATGGCGCTGGGCAACGAACAGGCCGAGTTCGCGCTCGGGTGGTACTGGGCACAGCCGCAAGACGTCTGGGTCGAGCGCTGGGCGTACGCGAGCCGTCCCCTGGACGAGTCCTTGGCCCTGCTCAGGGCCAACAGGGCCCATGTCCTGCAGCTCTTGGAACACGTGCCGGATGCGTGGCGTCGATCCGTCAGACTGGTGCGGTCCGACGGACAGGCCGAGCGATTGCCGGTGGGCGCCGTCGTGGCGATGCACGCCGACCACGTCGCGCATCACCTGGACCGGATACTCGCCATTCGCCGGGAACTGGACGCCGCCCAAGGAATCGTCCCATGACTCGCATTGAGCACGGCATCGTGATCCCGGCTCCGGTCGAGCAGGTCTTCGACTACGCGGCCGATTATCGCCGCTGGAGTGAATGGTTCGAGGGCGTCGCCAATGTCAAGCCCACGACGGAAGTCGAGCGCGGCAGCGGCGCGCGATATGCCTACAAGGTCCACTTTCTGAGTGTCTCCGTGCGTGTCGAGACGGAGATCCACGATTTCGTGCGCGACCATGGTTGGGCGGGCACCGCGACCAAGGGCATTGCGCACCGCACGCGTTGGCGCTTCGAACCGGTTGTGGGCGGCACGCGATTCACTTACACGCTCGAGTACCGGTTGCCCGCTGCCGCGCTCGGGAGGATGATCGATTCCTGGTTGGTGAAGCCGCAATGGGACAGAATCATCGCGAAGTCCCTCGACAATCTGAAACGGCGTTTCGCGGTGGCGCCCGTCGAACGCTCTCTTTGAGCGGGATTGGGGAGGCGAGGCCGAGCGCCCTTGGCATACAATGGCGGCGGCGGAGGAACGCGCGCGCGTGAAAGGGAGGTTGGACGATGAGGGTCGTGGCCATCAGCGGCAGTCCCCACCTGGGCAAGGGTAACACCGCGCTGTTGCTGGACCCCTTTCTCGAGGGGATGCGCGGGGCGGGGGCGTCGGTCGAGCTCTTCTACACGAAGCAGTTGGAGATCAAGCCCTGCCAGGGTGAGTTCAATTGCTGGCTCAAGACGCCGGGCCAGTGTTTCCAGCGGGACGACATGCAAATGCTGCTGCCCAAACTGGCCGCGGCGGACATTTGGGTGCTGGCCACGCCGGTCTACGTGGACGGGCTCGCCGGGCCGCTGAAGAACCTGTTGGACCGGATCATCCCGGCGGCCACGCCGCTGATCGAGGTGCGCGACGGCCACTGCCGTCATGCCGCGCGCGCCGGCGTCAAGGGCGCGCGGCTGGTCTTGGTCGCCAACTGCGGCTTCTGGGAGCTGGACAACTTCGATCCCCTGCTCGTGCACCTGGAAGCGGTCAGCCGGAACCTGGGGAGCGCGTTCGCCGGCGCCCTGCTGCGGCCCCATGGGCCGGCGCTGAGGTCGATGCTCGAGCTGGGCGGGCCGGTCGATGACATCCTTGACGCGGCCAAGGAAGCCGGCCGCCAACTCGTGCAGGACGGCAGGATGTCTCCCGAGACCCTGAAGGTCATCAGTCGCGAGCTCCTGCCCCGGGACGCGTATGTGCAGATGGCCAACCAGAGCTTCCAGAGGGCATTGGATGAGCTGAATCAGCCGTAGCGCCGAGCGTCGCGCGACGGTTTCGGGCGACGGCGGCTCCCTTGCGATCGGCGAGGTCTTTTCCAGGGGCGGCAGGATGGCGGGCAATCCCGACAGACACGTTCTCCTGACGCGAACGATCCGCTGGACGGCCCGCGCATGGGCGGTGGCAAGCATCGGCCTGATCCTGGCCTTCTTCATCGGCGAAGGCTTCGCGCCGGCGCGGGTCGCGCCGAGGGAGTGGCTCGGCCTGCTGTTCTTCCCGTTGGGGATCTGCGCCGGCATGCTCGTCGCCTGGCGCCGCGAGGGCCTCGGAGGCGGCATCACGGTGGGAAGCCTGCTGGCCTTCTACATTCTTCACCTCGCGACGGCCGGCGCGTTCCCGAAAGGCTGGGCGTGGCTGGCCTTCGCCGCGCCGGGCTTCCTGTTCCTGCTCTGTTGGCATCGAGCGCGCCGCGAGAGGGTGCACAGTGGCGTCGTCTCCGATCAGCGGTTTCTGTCCGGTCGCCCATCGTAAGGAGAGATCGTGAAAACGCCTGGCAACCTCTTGGGCCTCGCCGCTTGGCTCGCGGCCTCGCTGGCCGCCGGCTGGGTCGGCTCGCGCTTCTTGCCGGGGGCCTGGTACGAGGCGCTGGCCAAGCCGGCCTGGACGCCGCCGAACGGCGTGTTCGCCCCGGTGTGGACGGCGCTCTATCTGCTCATGGGCACGGCCGCCTGGCTGGTCTGGCGCCGGGCCGGCTTCGCGGGCGCGAGCGCGGCGCTGGCGCTGTTCGTCGCGCAGCTCGCCCTGAACGCCCTGTGGTCGTACCTGTTCTTCGGGGCGCACCGCATAGGCGCCGCCCTGATCGAGGTCCTGGTCCTGTGGGCCGTCATCCTGATCGTCGCGGTGCTGTTCTGGCGCCAGACGAGGATTGCCGGCCTGCTCATGCTGCCGTACTTGATCTGGACAGGCTTCGCGTCGGCGCTGAACCTGGCGTTGTGGAGGATGAATCGGTGAGTCGCAGCCTGGATCCGGTGCTGGAAAAGGGCGTGCGGGAGCGGATGGGGCGGGAGCAGCCATTCAAATTCCTGCCACAGGCTCGTCCATCGCGTTACAATCGAACCGACTCTCGCCGCGCATGCTGCTTGATTGTTCCCGATGGCAGGAAGGCTCAATGAGGGAGGAGCGTCATGATACGAATCGCCCTGATCGCCAGCCTATTGGCGTTTCTCTCCATGCATTTGGTTTCCTGCGGGTCTGGCGACGCCACTTCGCCCGACGGAGGGGACGACATCATCCCCACGGGCACCGCCTTCACCATCCCACCCTATGAGGTCCTGCGCCACGGATTCGACCTGAAAGCCGTCTGGGCGAGCTCCCAGGGCCTGCTTTCTGCCGGCGAACAGGGCTGGGCGTGCGTATCCACGCCGGCGGGACGCTATCTGCTTCCCACGTTACGGACTGAGGCCCTGACGGCCTGCTGGGTGGATCAGATGAGCACCGTTTTTCACGGTACTGCAAATAGCTACGTGCAGTGGTTCAAGGACGGGCGACGACAATCTCAAATGCTCTTCGCCGGCGTCAAAGCCCTGATGGGAGCATACGGGGACCCCACCCCCTATCCAGTGTACGCGTTCACGGAGTTTGGAGACGTCTATGCTTTTATGGGCGATGGATGGGAACGCAAGTTCGATAACGGCTCCGGCATCCTGAACTATACGGATTTTTGGGCCAACAACGCAAACTGTTTGTGGACATCGTGCAGTAACGGCCTTTTCTTTGGCGATCTGCGTTTATTCGACCCGAACAACTATGTCAAATACCTTGATGGCTGGTACGACGCGCTGAGCGCCATCGCCGGATGCCTGGTGTTCGCCCTGGCCGCGTGCACCGCGGGTTCCTCCCCGGCCGCCGACGTCGCGGTCGCGCCCGCCCTGGGGACGCATCGTCCGATGAACGCCTGCGAGCTCTCGACGATGTTCCCCGGCATTCCCGCGGAGGCCTTCATCGAGCACCGCTGGCGCGACCCGCTGACCCATCTCGGCGACGTTCCCGCCGAGTTCGTCGCCGAACAGTCGGAGGGCGAGCTCCGCTTTCCCATCCGCTGGGAGGTCAACCCGCGGCTTCTCGACACGCCCTGGGACCGGATCATCTCCATCGGCCAGCTCCTGCCCCACGAGGTCTGCGGCATCTCCGGCCACAGCAAGAACATCGTCGTCGGGCTGGGGGGGCCGGACGCCATCCACAAGACGCACTACTTTTCGGCGGTCTACGGCAGGGAGCGGATCATGGGCCGGGTCAAATCGCCCCTCAGGAGCGTCTTCAACTACGTGGCGGAGAACTTCCTCCGGGGCCTGCCGCTTACCTATGTCATGACCGTTCTCGCCCGTGACGAAACCGGCCGCCTCGTCACCCGCGGGATCTGGGCCTGCGACGGCTATGAGTCGTTTCCCGCGGCCGGCCGCCTCTGCCGCCGGTTGAACGTCAGCCTCCTCGAGGAGCCCCTCTCCAAGATCGTCGTCTATCTTCCGCCCGAAGAATACAAATCGACCTGGATCGGGAACAAGGCCGTCTACCGGACCTGTATGGCCCTGGCCGAAGGCGGGGAAGTGTTTGTTTTGGACATGGGACAACAGCTCAAGGTCATCGACGTCGCCCGCGACTCCTACTGGCGGCCGGAGA
>CALMJK010000019.1 GCA_937864225.1 uncultured bacterium
CTTCAACAAGATGACGCTGCTGAAGTAATCTTCACGTAGCGGCCAACGGGAGCGGCCCCCTGTCCAGGGGGCCGCTTCTGCATGGGCGGGGCGGTCCTGCCGGCACTGGGGCGGGGGCAATTCCGAAGTTGACACCCCCTGATTGCGATCCCTATATTTCACAAGCATCAAGAGAGAAAACAGCCGATCGAAACCGCGGCCCAGAAGCGGCCCGTCGGTTGTCAGTTCAGCCACCCGACGGCGCCGTTTTTTGGCGCGCGGCGGGCGTGCCACAGGGGGCCCGCGCCATGACGTGGAGACGACGTAGCCTAATCTGCAGCCTGCTGCTGAGCCTGCTTGTCCTGTCGGCCCTCTTCGGGTGTCGCGCCTTCCAGCCCGAGATCGTCGTGGTCAACAAGCCTCCGGAGACCTACATCATGGGCGCGCCGGCCGAATCGTCGGGCGGCTACTACCACTTCCACCTCTACTGGTATGGAACGGACGCGGACGGCGAGGTGACCCGTTTCGTCTGGGCGTTGACCGATTCATCGGTCCAGGATCCGGAACGGGAAGGGGACGAGGAGGACACGCGCTTCAATCCGGCGACCAACGTGACGACGCTGCAAATCGGCCACTACACCGTGCGCACCGATTCGGTCTTCGACTTTCAGATCAACCTGGACGCGAACCTGGCCGCCGGCAAGACGTTCCACATCGTGGCGATCGATGACCGGGGCGATTTCGATCGCACGCCGGCCCGGCTGCAATTCATCACCAACGCCATCGGCACGCCCCGTCTGACTTTCTACCACTCGCTCACGGCGGGGCAGGGGGCGGTCTTCGCCAACTACGACACGATCGGCTACGGCCAGCCGTTCGAGATCTCCTGGCAGGCGACGACGCCCAATCTGCGCTCGTATGAGCCGGAACTGCTCGCCCTGAGAGACACCGTGCCGCCGCTCGACGGCCTGTTCGGCTACAAGTACCGAGTGGTCGACATCCCTTGCAACGACACGACGGACGACTGCTGGCAGCCCCGCTACTTCGACACGGTTTCCGGCGACAGCGTCAGTTTCTTCGGCACGATCAGCGGTCTCGCCTTCTCCAACGACGACACGGGGCCGACGATCTACCAGCGTCGCCTTCCCCAGGGCCTGCACCGGATCCTGGTGAATACCCTGGACATGGCCGGCGTGGAAATCCCGCCCTCCAACCAGGCGCTCAACTACGTCCTCAACTACGACCCGGGCACGCGCATCCTGCGGGGAGAGACCGACTCGATTTCCGACGATCCCAAGGTCTATCCGTATTTCGTCGTCTTCCACCCGGACGGCACGACGTCGGAGCACGCCTTCGCGGAAGGGGACACGGTTCCGGACAAGTCCTACGTCGTCTTCAAGGCCGTGGGCTGGGACGATCCGCGCGACATCAAGACAGGCACGGCGGACTACGAGGCCTGCATCCAGGGCAATTTCAGGGCCGTGGGCATGTACGAGGGGCAGTCGCGCTTCGAATTCTTCACGGAGAAGAGCGAATACCCGCACGCTCCCGGCTGGGTGCGGCCCGCGATCGACGGCGGCGGCGTTTCCGACACCCTCGGTTTCCTCGTCGGGCCCTTCCAGTACACGGTGGAGATGAATGCCGTCGACGAATGGGGCCGTCGAGACGGCACACCGGAACAGTTCACGTTCTGGGGCAACCGTCCTCCCTGCGTGCAATGCGTGGAACTGCTGGTGGGCCCAGAATCGCCCGCAACGAGCGCGGCGTTCGGTTGCATGGACGCCGGGTGCGCGGCGGAGGCGGACACGATCTACGCAGCGCCTGACTTCCTGACGACGCTGGACGTGCCGGCGAGTTGGCGCCGGGCGACGCAGTTGGGCCAAGGGCTGCTGTGGTACAACGCGCAGACGGGCGGCGTTTGGCTGGACGAGCCGTTGTCCACGGTGGGGCCGGAATCCATGCCGGGATACTTCTTCGAATACAAGCTGGCGCTGCACGGCGCTGACCATCCGCTGGAGCCCTGGCATCCCCTTTACCCCGAGCGGCGCATCCCGTCCTGGAACTACGAGGTCCGGAGCGACCGGGACGCGCTCAACATTGTGGCCGAGGGCGGGGGCTACGACGCGCTCAACTTCACGACCTTCCATTTCGAACGCGAGAACCCGACGGCCGTGCCTCCGCAGCCGATCGCCGTCGACGACGAGGGAGTCTGGATCTTCCGCTTCAAGTTCTTCGTGCCCCAGGACGCGCTTTTCGGCGGCGAGGATACGTACTTGGCCAATCTGCAGGCCACCAAGCCCAACTACCTGGAAGTTTTTCGGCTCACCACCCTCCAACTGGGCCCCAGCACGGCCTACGTTCAGGCCAACGACGCGAGCAACTGCGCCGCCGACGGCGAGCGGGCCAAGTACTACTATTATCGAAACGTCCGCGTGCCCTTGTTGCACGGCCTCGAGTGCGATCCGGGGAGCGTGTACGAGAATGTGTACGGATCCATCTCGCTTGAGAATTTCCGGTTCAAGAGCCGCGAGATTTTCGAAAAGCGCTTCGTGATCAAAGTCGTTCCGATACCTCCCTTCCCGATCTTCCCGTGACGAGGAGGGGCCACCGCGACGAGGCAGATGACGGCCTGCCGAAGCTGGGGATCAGCGGTGGCAGATACGACCGCCGAGGAGGTCGTTGAGAATGAACTGGAAGGTATGCAACTCGGGTCTGGCAGCAGCCGCGTTGGTGGCCGGACTGCTGGCGGGGCAAGGGTGTGGGCCCGACACGGAGTTGGGCGGCTCCCCTGTACCGAACGCCCTGCCCGACACGCGTCTGGTGGGCCAGCCGCCGACCCTACGCGAAACCGAATTCAGCGTCCGCTTTTTCTGGACGGGCAGCGATCCCGACGGCCGGGTCGCCGGATTCCAGTGGAAGATGAGCAATAACGGGACCGACGGGATCAGCGTCTACGACACGCTCACCTTCGATCCCGCCACTGGCGACACGCTCAATCCGTGGCGCAATACGACGGCCACCGATTCTCTCTTCCTCGTCAAGGCCGACATCCACGGCTTCCCCGACGACCTGGATCTGGCGGAGCGCGATTGGCGATCCTACCAAACCCACACCCTCTTCGTGCGCGCGGTGGATCAGGAAGGCGGCGTGGATCCGACGCCGGCGGCCGTAAGCTTCACGGCGACGACGATCATCCCGACCATCAAAGTCGACTATCCAACCACCCTTTCCGACTATAAGAACGTGCGCCGCGTGCCGCCGACCGTCACGTTCGGCTGGACCGGGGCGGATCCCGATTTCGAGCTCGGTGCCCCGGTTCGCGTGCGCTACTTGTGGAAAAGGGCGGTTCTGCCCACGGGGGCGTACCTGGACAACTCATTCGTCTTCAATCAGTACGTGGAATACCTGGTGAGCTTCGCTGATTCCGCGTGGAGCGACTGGAAGCCGTACGCGCCGCTTGCGGAAGACCGCCGGGTGACGTTCGCCAACCAGACGCGGCTGGATGAGGAGGGAAGGCTCATCACCTATCTCTTCGCCATACAGGCGCAGGACACGGCGGGAGCGGTCAGCATCGATCGCTCCTACAGCAACACCGTGCACAACGTCAGCATCTCGGATTTCTTCTCGCCCGGTCTGACCATTTGCGAGGCCTACCTGGGCTGCAACAACTACAGCAACGGGCTCATGAACACCTACGACATTGCCCAGAACCAGCCTCTCCAGTTTTCCTGGATCGGAAACGCCGAAACCTACGCCGGCACGGTCGTGGCGTATCGGTACGGTTGGGACGTCATCGATCCCGACAATCCGGACAGCGAGAACTGGGCCGTGCAGCCCGGCAACACCGCTCAACACCGCACGACGCCGGTGACCTTTTTCTCGTCCGGGAGTCATACGCTGACGGTCCAGTGCTTCGATGACTCCGGCAAGGAGTCGCGGGTCACCATCGTGCTCAACGTCGTGCGCGTGCCCGATGTGCTGTCGCGCCAGCCTCTCCTGATGGTGGACGATGTCTCCACCGACAAAATGAGCAATGCCTGGCCGGATGCGAGCGGCATTCCCCAAGACACCGACCTTGTTCGCGACGCATTTTGGGACGAGGTGCTGTCCGAGGCGGGCGGCGTGGTCGGGTACAACTCCACCCTGAACAGCGTCGACCTTGTCGATGATTCGCGGTGGTCCTACCGTGACATTGTCGAATACCGGAGCGTGATTTGGGCGCACAGACGAGCCACGATAAGCTACGTCGCCAGGCATTTCGACCCCATGCTGCAGACGTATGTGTGGCTCACGACCTTTCAGGAACAGGTGGGCAATCTGTTCATGGTCGGCTCGCAGTCGATCCAGAGCTTCGCAGGCGACTATGGGCTGATCGGGGCTCAGGACGAGGATGGTGACACGCTGGTTGCCAATGGCTTGCCATGGATCCTGCCCATCATTTTCGGCACGAGCGAAGAAATTCACACCTTCGTGGACAACCGCTACGCCGCCGGCTTCGGCTACCGTCTGCTGCCCGATGGCACCAGGGGATCGATCGGGGAGAAGAATTACGGCTCGAAGGCGTGGGGGCTGGCGGCGATCGACGCCACGAGCCATGCGTTTTATGAGTATCCCGGCATGTACAGGGCGCAGGATGCGCGCAAATCGAGTTGCGTGGGTTTGAAAGGGATCATCCTGGATCCGGCCTTCAAGACGGCTTACGTCGACCCCGGCGCGCTGGCGGACACGATCTTGACGGCGCGCAACATCGATTTCAAAGACTATCCGCCCTATCCGGCCTATCCGGATCTGGCGGCCCCTTTCATTTGGAAGCTCGACGAGTACTACGACCCGCCGATACAGATCACCAGCCGGACGACTCCCATTGTTCCCGTGATGATGGCCGATGGCCGCGCGGCAATCGAGCCGATGTGGCGGCTCTATTCGCGCTTCGAATGGATCGACGACCTGCACGAGGCGCGGGGCGATTTCGCCTGGCCAAGCAACCAGTACACTCCCGCGCTCCTGACCAGCATCTGCGGCCCCCAGGCGCTCGCGCTTGACGGGCACACGCGTCTGGAAGGGGTCGCGGTGGGTGTCGTGTCCCACCAGACCGAGTTGACCAAGCCGACGGGAAGGCCCGACGTGCTCTGGGGCTTCGATCCGGCGCGCTTCGATCGAACCAAGATCAAGAAGGCTATTCGCTGGGTGCTGGCCGAGCAATTCGGCCTGACGATGTCGGTCCAGTAGGCTTCACGTCGCGGCGGTCGCGCTCTGCCCGATCGGGGAGCGCGGCGCCGCGCTGAGTTCAGCGGACCGTAAAACTCCGCCTGGGTCACGAAAGGCAGGCTGCACGTGAAAGTGAGCCGAGAACGCGGCAACACGCCGTTGCGGTTTCTGGGCGCGATGTTCAGCGCGCTCATGCTCCTGGTCACGGGTCAGGCGGTCGCTCAGAGTCTCACGTCCCCGGCCGCCTGTGGGCTCGACAGCCTTACCCTGCTCTCGCCGGACAGCAACGGGGTGCGGGTGCGCCTGGCGCCCGAAACCGGGCGATTCGGCGCCATCGTGCAGTGGGCAAAGGTGCCGAGCCGCCTGGGCACCTGCGCTGTCGTCGTCGACACCGGGGCCATCCACATGGACGTGGCGCTGACCGGAATTTTCGCCGACGAGATCGACCGGGAGATCGGTTTCAGCGTGGTCAGTGGCGGGCAGGTGGGCGATCCTACCCGGAACCGAGTCATGATGAGATGGGCGAACCGATTCCCCGGCCAAAGCGGGCGCATCGAGGGAGAGATCAACGTCAGCAACAATGGCGGTCTGTGGTGCTTGAACAGCGGGGGCACCGCCAGCGCGCAGATCAACGGCGGCCTGCCGATGACGCAATCCTTCACGAGCATTCTGGCTTTCGCGCAGTCGCCGGCAGATCCCCAGCGGATGTGGGAACATCTCGGCGCGCAAGGCCTGTGGACGCGCGCGGGCGGCGACTGGGTGCGCCTGAATGAGACGGCGCTGCCCAACAGCGTGGTCATCACCGCCATCGCGGCTTCTCCGACGGACCCGCAGCGCTTCGCCGTGGGCACGGCCAGCCTCGGACTCTTCGTAACTACCAACGGCGGGGAATCGTTCACCCAGTTCACGACGGCGCTCGATGCGGTGTCGATCGCGACTTACAACGTGACGGCGCTGACTTGGGGCGCCGAGGGGCGTCTATGGATGTCCGTCCGGAATCTGGGCGTCTTCGTCTCCGAGGACGACGGGGAGAGTTTCGTGAAGCGCCCCGACCTGCTGGTGCCGGAAATTTTCGGCACCCCCGGCTCGCCATTGGTGTCGGCCATGGTGAACGAGATCGCCGTCGATCCCGACGACGAGGACGTGATCTACTTCGGCTTGCGGGACTACGGCGTCTACCGGTCCACCGACGCCGGACTGACATGGGGGCCGCTTTACGGCAGCTGGCGCCGGGCTGACGACTCCGAGGTGCTCTCGGCGATCAACGTGTTGACAGTGGCCAGGCACCCGGACGATCCGCAGATCCTGCTCGCCGGCACGAGCAGCTTGGGCCTTTACCGCACGGTGGACGGCGGTGGCGTCTGGCGCGAGGTCGGCGCCGACTATTTGACCGGCACGACCAAGCCCGCAATCAAGGGCGTGCTCTTCGATCCCGCCACGACTGGCCTCGCCTGGGCCGCGCCCGATGGTCAGCCCTTGCTCCGCAGCCCGGACGGGGGCGAGACCTGGTCGACGATTGCGGCCAATCCGGGCAACGCGTCGACCAGCCGGCTGGCCCTGGACGCCAGCGGCAATGGCGATCTGTGGGTGGCCACTTACGACGGGGGCATCTATGTGCCGGGCACGCCGCTGTCGCTTTCGCAAACGATCCTGCCGATCACCGATCCCGCCTACGTCAATTTCGATTTCGGGCTGTCCGTCGCCTTCTGGGGCGAGGCCGTGGTGGACGAGGGCTTCCGCATCAAGTGCCAGGATTTCCAGGGGTACGCGGTGTGGCGAAGCGAGGGAAGCGATCCCCAGGCTCAACGCGCCTTCGAGTTGATAGGGCTTTACGACAAGGCCAACCCACAGAGTTGCCTTGAGGGTTACTGCGGGGACGTGAACTATATCCTGCTGCCGGATTGTTTTGAGGAACGCCGTGCTGCTTGCTTCGATTTCAGTCGCGGCGACACGATCGAGTTTTTCGACGACAGCATCTACAACGGCTTCGAATACAATTACGCGGTCACGACCTACGATTATGGGAGCACGGCAGGGATCGATCCTGCCTCGCTCGTGCGCGATCTGCTCTTCTCGGCGCGCTACCCGGGCGATCCGAATTCTCCTTTTACCGCCGCTGGGGCGATCGTGCCCTTCCGAGCCGACGTGGCGGCGGCGCCGGCGCTCGATGGAACCGAGATCTACGTCTATCCCAATCCGTTGCGCCGGGGCGCGGGCTATCCGGGCGTGGAAGGCGAGCAGGTCGTGTTCACGAACCTCCCGCCGGAGAGTCGCATTGTCCTTTGGACGCTCGACGGCGATGTCGTGGCGGAGATCCCGCGCGCCGGCGAGGCGCAATCCGGGGGGAATATCTACTGGGACACGCGCAACCCGGACGGGGAATTGCTCGCCTCGGGTGTCTACATCTGGAAAGTGCAGATGCCGCAGCGCGGCGATTTCTACGGGAAGCTTGTCATCATTCGCTGAGCCTGGAGCCGCGTCCAGCGCGCGAGGGGACTGTGGTCCAGTTTTTCCTGGGCCACAGTTTTTCTCGCCGGGGCACGGCGCGCAGACGATGATGACGAGCGACAGAGGAGCTCCCGGCGTGGCTTGCAGCAGAGGAGGCGGCGATCGATGGCGGACAAGAGGGTCTACAGTTTTGGCGGCGGCAAGGCGGACGGCAACGCCGGCCTGAAGAACCTGTTGGGTGGCAAGGGCGCCAACTTGGCCGAAATGGCCCTGTTGGGCATTCCCGTTCCCGCGGGTTTTACGATCACCACCGAGGTGTGCACCCATTACTACCAACACGACCGCAGCTATCCGGAAGACCTGCGCGGGGAAGTGGCGGCCGCCCTGGCCCGCGTGGAGGCCGAGATGGGGATGGTTTTCGGCGATCGTGAGCGGCCGTTGCTCGTTTCGATCCGCTCCGGCGCCCGGCGCTCGATGCCGGGCATGATGGAGACCGTCCTCAACGTCGGTTTGTGCTCGGGGACCATTCCTGGCCTCGTGGCCAGAACCGGGAACCCGCGCTTCGTTTGGGACGCGTACCGGCGGCTGATCATGATGTACGCCGATGTCGTCATGGAGAAGGCGGCCGGCGTCGAACCGCAAGAGGGTCAAGGTATTCGCCAGCAGCTGGACCGGTTGCTCCACGAGCTGAAGACCAAGCTCGGCGCGCGCTCGGACGCCGAGATTCCCGCGGCCGCCCTCGAGGACCTGGCCGGTCGCTTTCGTCAGCGCGTGCGGCAGGTTCTGGGCCGGGAGTTTCCCGACGATCCGCACGAACAGCTCTGGGGGGGGATCGGAGCCGTTTTCGCCTCTTGGAACGGGCGTCGCGCCGTGGAGTACCGGCGCATCGAGCGCATCCCGGCGGAGTGGGGCACCGCCGTCAACGTGCAAGCGATGGTCTTCGGCAACATGGGCGAAAATTCCGCCACGGGTGTCGCCTTCACGCGCGACCCCGCCACGGGCGAAAACAAATTCTACGGCGAGTGGCTGGTCAACGCCCAGGGCGAGGACGTCGTGGCCGGCATCCGCACGCCCAACCCGCTGAACGAGGCCACCAAGAACGACAGCACCGCGCGACTGCCGTCGCTCGAGCAGACGATGCCCGAGGTCTACCGCGAGCTGGACGACATCCGCGCGCGTCTGGAACGGCATTTCCACGACATGCAGGACATCGAGTTCACGATTCAGGAAGGGCGGCTCTGGATGCTCCAGTGCCGGGTCGGCAAGCGCACGGGGCCCGCGGCGGTGCGCATGGCGGTGGACATGCTGGGCGAGGGACTGATCGATGCGCGTGAAGCCGTCCTGCGCGTGGGCCCCTCCCAACTGGACGAACTCCTGCACCCGATCCTCGATCCCGCGAGCGAGAAGACGCGACCGCCCGTGGCCAAGGGGCTGCCGGCCGGCCCCGGCGGCGCCTGCGGACAGATCGTTTTCACGGCGGCGGACGCCGTGGCCTGGGCCAAGCAGGGCCGAAAGGTCATTCTCGTTCGCGAGGAAACCAACCCCGAGGACGTCGACGGCATGTGGCACGCCGCGGGCATTCTGACCGCCCGCGGCGGCATGACCAGCCACGCGGCGCTCGTGGCGCGCGGCTGGGGCAAGTGCTGCATCGTCGGGTGCGACGCGTTGCGCGTCGACCTGGGCGGCCGCAGCCTGCAGGTCGGCCAAACGCGGTTCGGCGAGGGGGATTGGCTGTCGCTCAACGGCACGCGCGGCCACGTGTACGCGGGGGAGGTCCCGATGGTGGATCCCACGGCCGACCCCGAGTTGGGAGGCGTCATCGCGCGCTTCCTGGGCCTGGCCGACGAATTTCGGCGCTTGCGCGTGCGCACGAACGCCGAGACCCCGAGCGACGCCCTGAAGGCGCGCAGTTTCGGCGCGGAAGGTATCGGGCTCTTCCGCACCGAGCACATGTTCTACGGCAAGAACTCGGAACGCCCGCTCTTCCTCTTGCGACGGGTGATCGTCTCGCGCACGGAAGGCGAGAGGCGCGCCGCCCTGGAGGAACTGTTCCCCTTCGTGAAGAAGGACATCAAGGACACGTTGGCCGTCATGGACGGCATGCCGGTGACGATCAGGCTGCTGGACCCGCCGCTCCATGAGTTCGTGCCTCAGGGCGCCGCAGAGCGGGGCAAGCTGGCCGCGGCCCTCGGCGTGACCGAGGAGGAGCTCGACCGTCGGGCCGCCGAGTTGCACGAGACCAATCCCATGATGGGGCATCGCGGCGTGCGCCTCGGGGTCACGCACCCGGAGATCAGCGAGATGCAGGTGCGCGCGATCCTGGAGGCCGCGGTGGAGCTGGTCCAGGCCGGCCGGCGCGCGTTGCCAGAGATCATGGTGCCGGTCGTGGGCATGGTGAGCGAACTCGAGCACCAGAAGGCGCTCGTGGACAAGGTTCACGCCGAAGTCTGCGCGCGCTACGGGGTGGAGCGCGTCGATCATCTCTACGGCACGATGATCGAAGTGCCCCGCGCGGCGCTCACCGCCGATCGGATCGCGCGCAGCGCCCAGTTCTTCTCGTTCGGGACCAACGATCTGACGCAGATGTCGTTCGGTTTCTCGCGCGACGACATCGGCAGCTTCGTGCCCGCGTACCTGGAAGGTAAACTCATGCCGGTGGACCCGTTCCAACAGCTCGACCAGGAGGGTGTCGGCAAGCTGATCGCCATGGCCTGCGAGCTGGGGCGCCAGGCCAACCCGCACCTGCACATCGGCATCTGCGGCGAACACGGCGGCGAGCCGGAATCGATCGACTTCTGCCATCGGACTGGTCTGGACTACGTGAGTTGTTCTCCGTTCCGGGTTCCGATCGCGCGCCTCGCGGCCGCGCACGCCGCGCTCCGGGAACGCCCGGCGCCGTGAAATCACGTCCGGCCGGGGCGGGCGCCAGCCGCCCCGGACGCGCAAGCCCTGGAGGGCGGTGATGATTCTCAACGGCCGACTCGGACCATTTTCCGTCGTCGACGTGCTGCAGTTTCTGTCCCTGTCCAAAGCGACGGGGAAGCTCGTGCTCGACGCGGGCCGCGCGCGGGCCCGCGTCTACTTTCACGACGGGGTCCTGGTCTACGCCCGGCGCGAAGGTCCGACCGAGCGTCTCGGCGAGCGGCTGCTTCGGTTGGGCCTGGTCACGCCGGCGCAGATCGCGGGCGCCGATCTGCGTTCGGAGCTGAACACGGAGCGCAAGCGGATCGGCCAGATCCTGGTGGAGGCGGGCTCTCTGGATCAGGCCACGCTGCAGAAGGTCGTGCGGGATCAGATCCTGGAATGCGTCTATGGGTTGCTGGCGCTTGACGATGGAGAGTTCCGATTCTTCCACGGAGTCCTGCCCGACGGAGAAGACATCCTGCTGGACATCAGTCTCGACCTGTTGCTGCTCGAGGGGCTCAAGAAGATCGACGAATTGCGCCAGCAGGACGACAGCGGCCAGCCGCCTCCAGGCTAGACCGCGCCGCTGCCGCCCGCCGTCCTGGCCGCTTGGCGTTCAAGATTGATCCCATCTTGCCGAAACATTATCGGAAGCGCCGGGGACCGCGACCCTCGCGGTCGCCGCGGCGCCTGGGGAAGACGGCATGGACAGCATCCACATCCACTCCCGGCGCCACGACGCGGGCGAAGCCGCCGTGATCACGGTCCACGGCTTCCTCGATGCCACCACGTCCGGCGATTTGGAGAGGGAGTTCCAGCGCATCCTGCGCGCGCGCTGTTTCAGGATCATCGTGGACCTGGCGGGCGTGAACTACATCAGCTCGGCGGGCTGGGGGATCTTTCTGAGCGAAATCCGAAACATCCGGCAGCAGGGCGGCGATCTCTGCTTGGTCGGCATGAAACCAGAGGTCCTCGAAGTCTACGAGCTGCTCGAGTTCCATGCCGTGCTGCGCCACTTCTCCTCGGTGCCGGAGGCGGAGGCGCAATTCGCGGCCGCCACGGTGGGGGAACCCGGATCCTTCCCGGGTTGACACTTTCTCGCGCGTACTGGAAATTGCCGATGGCGGCCCGGCGAGCAGCCGGCTCGCTTGATTCTGAGTGGAGGCCGCCTTGCGGGTCGACTGGTCCTTGCCTGCCTGGGGATGGCCCCTGCTGTGCGTCGCGGCCATCCTTTGCGTCGTCTGGACGCAGCGCGCGTACCTGCGGGCCGACCCTCCGCCGCGGCGAAGCGTCCGCAACTGGCTGATTTCACTGCGCGCCGTCGTCTTCATCGTCCTGCTCTTGGCTCTGGCCGGCCCGATGCTGATCCATGACGCCAGTCGCGGACTGCCGCCCGAGGTCGCCGTCGTGCTCGACGATTCGGCCAGCATGGCCGCGGTCGATGGCCCGCAGGGCGCGTCGCGCTGGTCGCAGGCCCTGCGGCTGGCGGCCTTGGCCGACTCGGTGGTGCGCGCCCGCGCCCCCGGCGCGCGGGTCGTGCTCTGGCGCGGCAACGGGCTGCAGGCGGCGCGGGAGATCCGGCGGCGCGACGCGACGGATCCGCCGGTCGGCGTGGGGACCGATCTGAAAGCGCTCCTGCGCGAGGCCGTGACGGCGGCGGCCGGGCGGCCGCTGCGCGCGGTGCTGCTTGTCTGCGATGGTCACGACACGGCGCTCGACGGCGGCGCTGCCTTCAGCGCGCCCGCGGGAGCGCCGTTTCTCGCCGTCGGGGTGGGAGATCCCGTGGGGCCGCCCGACCTGGCGATCCAAGAGCTGCGCTACCCCGAGGTCGCGTACCAGGGCGAGGAGATCGCCGTGGAGGTGACGGTCGCCCTGCGCGGGGCGACGGCCGGCACCGTCGCGCGCCCGCGCGTGCTGGTGCAGCGCGACGGGCAGGTCGTGGCCGAGGCGACCGCGGCAGCGACCGCGCGCGAAGGCGTGGTGACCTTCGAGGTGCCGCTGCGTGCGCCGGTCAGCGGACTGCTGGTGTGGAATCTCGACGTCGAGCCTCTTGTCGACGAGCGATTCCTGGCCAACAACCGCGCGACAATCGCCGTGGACGTGCGTCCGGACCGGGCGCGCCTGCTGTTGCTGGCCGGCTCTCCGGGCTGGGACGCGCGCTTTCTGGCGCAGGCCGCGAATCGAGCGGGACGCGTCGCGCTGAGCGTCGTGCACCCGGGAACGGCCGGCGCGGTTCTTGCCGACAGCGGTCGGGCGTGGACGAGTCCCCGCGACGCTGCGGGCTGGCACCGCTGGAACGGCGTCGTGCTCCTGGGGTGGAGCCGGCTCGAGCCGCTGGTGGACTGGCCATCTCTGGCCACGGCGGTGCGCGAGCGCCTCGGATTGCTCGTGTTGCCCGGGGACGACGCAGGAGGGAATTGGATCGGGCCACCGCGGCCTCTGGCCGCATTGCTGCCGGTGGACAGCGAGGCGGCTTTCTGGCTGCCCGGCGACTGGATCGCGCAGGGGACGGCCCCGCAGGCGCACAGCCTGCTTTCAGGCGTCACGCAGGACGTCACCGCAGGCCAAGGCCTCGATTCAGGCCGCTGGCCCCCACTGCGCGCGGTCCTGACGGCGACCGTCCGGCCGGGCGCGCAGATGCTGCTGGAGGCCGTCCAGGCCGGCGATGAGCAGGGAACGGGCGTGCCGTTGCTGGTGGCCGGCCGCCCGGGCGGCGGTCGGGTGACCTGGTTCGGGGGGCGCCGGCTGTGGGAACTGGCTTTCTGGGAGCATGCCGATCCCAGCGGCGGCGCCGTGTCGCACCCCGGCCGCCGCCTGCTGCAGAACCTGTTGCTATGGACGGCCACGGGCGAAGGACGCGAGGGGATCAGCCTGACCGGACACCGCCGCGTGTACGAAGAGGGCGAACGCATCCGGCTGGAGGCGCACTGGCGAGACAGCCAGGGAAACCTTGCGGCGACCAGGCGCCCGCTGACGCTGGCGTTGCGCGCCCTGGACGATTCCGCGTGGGCGGTGCGTTCCTTCGCGCTGGCACCGGTTCCGGCCGACTCCTCGCGCGCCGCGGTGACGCTCCCGCCGCTGCCGGCCGGACGTTGGGCCGCGCGGCCGGTCGCCAACGGCACGCCGGCGGTCGAGGGCCCCGAAGAGGAGTTCCTCGTGGTGCCGCAGGCGATCGAGGCCGCGCAGACGCGCCAGGATCGGCGGGCCCTGCGGGCGTTGGCGGTCGAAGCGGGCGGCGCCTACCTGGGGGCGGACGTTCCCGGCGCGCGGGAGCGGCTCGCTGCCGCGGTGGCCGGATGGCCGCTGACGGCGGCGGCGCAGCCGGTCCGTCGGAGCCGGGATCTGTCCGCGGGTTGGCCGCTGCTGGCCGTGATCGTGATTCTGCTCGGTGCGGAATGGCTGCTGCGCAGGACGCAGGGCCTTCCCTGAGATCCTGAGGGCGAGCCTGCTAACCCCTTCCTTGCCACCCCTCCCTGGCATGTTCCGGAGCGCCTCCCCGGACCCATGGGGTCTGCCAATCCTTGGCGGGATGCTTCGCCGGGAGGTCGGACATGGCGTGCCCAGGCAGGGCGGCGAAGGGTGTCGCGCACCGGTGCGAGCCGGGCCAAGGTCACGGCCAACTGGCCCTGGCGGTCCTGCTGGGCCTTTTGGCCGGCGCGACGCCGGCGCGCGCCAGCGTCGTGCTCAACGAGGTTCTCTACGATCCCGAGGGCGCCGACGGCGGGCGTGAATTCGTGGAATTGTTCAATGCTGGGCCAGAACTCATAGTCCTGACGGATTTTAGACTTGAGTTCGCCAATGGCGCCGAGCTGCCCGCGGTTTGGTCCGTTCGCTGGCGGGGGACGGCGGCGGACACCCTGCCCGCCGGTGATTTCTTTCTCATCGTGGACACGGGTTGGACCGGCACCCCATCGCCCGGCGCCACGGTCACCCTGGGACTCCAGAACGGTCCGGACGGCCTGCGCCTCGTCTGGCCCGCGGGCGAGGACCGTCTCGGCTACGGGGGCCTGGAAGCGACTCCGCTGGGCGAAGGCGAGGCTGCGGCCCCCGTGGCGGCGGGCCAGGCGCTGGCACGGCGGCCGGACGGACACGATTCGGACGACAACTCGTCAGACTGGGTGCCGGCGATCCCCTCGCCGGCGGAGGCGAATTTCCAGGCGCGGGCGGCGCGCGTGGAGTCGTGTCGGGCGGAGCCGCCCTCGGCACCGCGAGTCGGTCTGGACATCACACTGGAATTGCGCTTGGTGAACACGGGTCTGGACGAGTTGCCACCCACCACCGCTTGGCTGGTCGCCCGGCCGAATTTCGCGCCCGCCGATTCGGTGCCCTTCTGGCTCACGTCGGTTCCACCGGAAGGAGCCTGCGATCTGCGCTTGGCGTGGACGCCCGTGGTCGAAGGCCGCCGGGACCTCGAACTGCTGATCCCGTCCGACGCGTGCGGGCCGGCCGTGCGCGTGCCGGTCGGCGGCTATCAGGTCGGGCCGGCCGGTCCCTATCTGAGCGAGATCGTGGCCGCGCCGCCCGCGGGCGGCGCGGAGTGGGTGGAGATCGCCAACGCCGGACCGCAGGACATCCAGCTGTCGGCGCTGCGGCTGCGCGACGAGGACGGGATCTGGCGAGCCCTGCCGCAATGGCAGTTGCCGGCGGGCGGCTTCGTCGTGCTGGCCGCCGACGCGTCCCAGGTGGTCGCGTGGTGGCGCGCGACGGTCGAGGCGGGCGCACCGGTCTCGTGCGGGCAGCAGGAGGTCGCCGCCGCCTGCATGGAGCTCGCGGGGGCTTGGCCGTCGCTGAACAACACGGCTCCCGCCGACAGGACCTTCGCGGATCGCGTTCAACTCGGCGACAGCGCCGGGGTCGTGCTCGATCACGCGGTGCTGGGCGCCGACGGGACGGACGTGCCGCTCGGCCGCAGCCTGGAGCGGATCCGCTTGCGTCCCTGGGGCGACCCGGCCCGCAACTGGGGCGTGTCGCCGGCCCCGGCCGGCGCCACCCCCGCGTGCGCCAACGCGCTGTCCCTGGCGGCGCCCGCCGGCGCCGAGGCCACGCTCGCTCCCAACCCGTTCGCGCCCGCGATGGGCATGGTGCAGCACCTTCAGTTCCACCTTGCGCAAGGCGACGCGGGATGGGACGCGCGCGTCTACGACCTGTGGGGGCGGCAGGTGCGCGACCTCGGCGGCGACGCGCTGGGACCGGGTCCCCGCGACGTCGTGTGGGACGGGCGCGACGACCGCGGCCGGGCCGTGGCGTCCGGCGGTTTCATCGTGTGCGTGCGCCGGCGCGGACAGGACGGGGGTGTCCAGGGCGCTGCGCGCCTGTTGGCCGTGGTGACCGCGGAGGGCGCGCCGTGAGCAGGCGCGCGGTCCTGCGTTGGGGGTTCGTGGCCGCGCTGGCGGCGGGTGCCCAGGGGGCGCGAGCCGGCGGGACCCGAGACCTGATGGACGGTTGGGTCGTGCCGGCGTCCAGCGTCGCGGCTCTCCTGTCGGCGCCGAGCGCGGCGGCGGCGCCGGACGGCCCGTGGGCCAGCCTGGGGCAGGGGCGTCTGTACGGCCTGCGCGAATTGCCGCTGGCGGCGGCGGCGGCGGGGTGGCGAGCGCCGCGGTGGGAGGCCGCGCTCGCCTGGCAGCATCTGGGAAGCGGGTTGTGGCGAGAGGAACGCTTGCGGGCGCGCCTGCTGGTCGGGCGGGCGGCGCGCGTCGGCCTGGCGGCCGGTTGGGACGCGTTGAGGCTGGCAGGCCAAGCCAGCGGCGAGCGCTGGGCCGCGCTGTCGTGCGAGGTCGAATTCGACCGGCCGGGCGCCTGGTGCTGGCGGGCGAGCTTTCCCCTGCGGCCGTGCCCGCCCTGGTACGGCGAAGGGGGAGCGCGTCGCTGGCTGGGCGTCTCCGGCGGCGCCTCCGGATTCGGCTGGGCGGTCGCGTTGGATCGGGACGCGCGCGGCGTTCCGCTGCTGGAGGGCGAGGCGTTGGCCGCGATCGGCGGCGGCGGGGCGTTGGGCCTGCGGTGGGAGCCCGCGACCGGTTCGCTGGGAGCGACCACGGCTTGGCTGCGCCTGGGCCTGCTGTTGCGGACCTCGCACTTGGCGCATCCCGCCCTCGGAGTGACCCACCGGTTCGCGCTGGGTTTCGGGCGCGTGGGAGAGGTCCCGTGAAGCGCGTCCCGGATCTGGCGCTGTCGCTGCTCGCGCTGGCCGTGGCCGGCTGCGCGGGCGCCGCGCCGCCCCGGCGCGAGGCTCCGGCGGAAACGCCGAGGCCTGCCGCGGTGGCCCCGCTCGATCCGGACGAGGCCGCCGACCTGGCGCGGGAACTGGACGAGGCGGGCGTTCTCATCGGGGAGCAGGAGAGGGACGTTCTTGGCCTGACGCCAGAGGCGACGCAGACGGAGGCGCCGGTGGGGAGGCGACCCGAGCCGGGCGTCGCGCTGGACATGGCCGCGCGGCTGCGCGGCGGCCCGGCCACGACACCCGCGGCCACGGTGCGCGCGGACGGGAGGGCGGGGTTGCTGGCCGTCTCGGCACGGGCGCGACGGGACGCGCTCGCGGGTCTGCAGATCGCCAGTTGTCTGGGCGTGGAGGTGGGGACGCTGGCGCTGGAGGCAGGCAGCGGCGCCTGGGAACACGGCCTGGGCCTGCTCAGCGCCGCCAAGGGCCAGCGGCGCGGCCTGGACGCCGCGACGGCGCTGGGATGGGCGCGACAGGGCTGGAGGAGGGAGCTGACGGACGCGGGGTCGCGGGGCATGATCGGGTCGCTGCGGCGGGGCCCGTTGCAGGTCAGCGCCGGGGCGCTGCGCGGGGCGCGCGCTGAAGCGGGGCGGCCGCCGGCGCGTCTAGCCGGGCTGGCGCTGACCACGTCGCGGTTGGAGCTGGCCGCGCTGGCGGTGGATGATCGTCTGGGGCGCGGCGGCAGTTTGTGGCTGCGCGCGGGCCGGGGCGCGACGCTCGGCGCCTGCGAGGCGGCGGTCTGGCGCCCGGTCGAATCGGGCGACGCGCGGGGCGTCTGGGCGGCGACGCTGCGGCACGCGGCGCGCCGTTGGCGCGCCGAGGCGATGGTGGCGGCCGCGGCGGCGGGCGCCGGCTGCCCACTGGGTCGCCTGCCGGCCGTCCTGCCGGGCTGGGACGGCGCGGGATGGGGGGCGCGCGCCAGCTGGAATCCCGCCCCCGCGATCTTCGCGCGCGGCCTGCTGGCGAGGGGATGGGCGCGCGCGCTCGGCGCGGAAGGGCCACAGGTCGACGCGCACCAGCGCTGGGCGTTGGAGTTCTCGGGGCCCTGCGCGCGGGGATGGACCGTCAGCTTGGCCGCGCGCGCGACGCGCAAGCAGCGCCTTGGTTGGCAAGGGCGCTCGCCATGGCTACCGCCGGCGCCGATTTCGCGCGAGGAACGGCTCCAGATCCATGCCCAGGCCGTGCGGGACCTTTCGCCGTGGCGCCTGAAGGCCGGCCTGCGCCTGCTCGCTCAGCGGGACGAAACGGCGCAAGCCGGCGCGGCCGGGGCCGAAGTGCGCTCGCTGGCGCACGCCAGTCTGGAAAGGGCGCTGGGCGGGAGTTGGCTGGCGCGGGTCGTCTTGGCCCAGGCCTGGGGCGCGCCCGTGGACCTGCAGAGCGTGACGACGCCGGCGCCCGGGCTGGTCTCCCTGCGCCACTGGGGCTGCTGGAGCGCGGAGCGCGCCGTCGGAATCGGCGGCCGCCTTGGGCAGTGCCGGCTGGCGACCGCGCTGGTGCTGCGCCGGGCAGCGGGCGTCGGGGCCGAGGAGAGCGCGGAGTGGTCGCTCGCGGTTTCTCGCGACGGGCGCCGATGAGCCCTCAACCGGCGATCCCGGCTGCCGATGCCCGGGAAGACCCCCGTGTCCCCGCAGCGCCGGAGGCTCGTCTTGAGACGCGACGATCGATCCGTTCTGGCGGCCCTGCCCGTCCAGCCGCTCCTGCAGGAAGCGGAGCAGGCGGACCGGCTCCCGCGTCCGGCGCTGGCCGTGCGCGCGCAGCTCGAGCAGATCGCCGAGGCCACCGACTCGCTGCCCGACCGCGCCGAGCGCCTGTGGGGCGTCCTGCGCAAGCACCTCGGTCAGCCCGAGTTGACGGATCTGCTGCGGGGCACCGTCGCGCTGGCGCGGGCAGGCGAGCCCGCCGGCGCCCGGCTGCTGGCGGCGCTCCTGGACGTCCACGCGCCGGGCGCCGAGCTGGCGGCCCTCATTCACCGTTTCAACAGCGCGCGGCGCGTGAGCGCGAGCCTGCGGCGCGGCGAGGGCGGCGCGCCGCGGCAAGCCTGGCTGCGTCGTCTGGACGAGGTGGCCAGCACGTGCGAAAGGCGGCAGGCGGAACTGCCCGCCCCGGCGAGCGCCGACCGGCGCCCGGGCGCCGACGCGCCGTTTCCACTGCTGCGTCGCTGGCTTGAGCACCTGCTGGCGACGCTCGTGGGCCAGGGGGATCTGCGGGACGAGGACAAGGAGTTGCTGGTGGCGCTCGCCCGCCTGGAAGTGGACGCGTACGAAGAGCGCATCGCGCGGGCCGCCAGCGCGGTCGACCCCAGCGCCCCGTCGGCCGCCTCCCGCCTGCTGCCCTTGTTGAGCCAGGCCGATGGGGAAGTGCGCGCCATGCGCGCGTTCATCGCCAGTCTCGCAGCCGGTCGGTCGGGCGTCGAATTTCGGCGCCGCCGATCCCGCATGGCGGAGATCCTGTCGCCGGACGAACGGGAACAGCTGCTGCGGGCGCTGGAGGGGCAGGCCGGGCTGGCGGAACTGACGGGACTGCTGCGGGGCGTCGAGCGTCAGCCGATCCCCATGCGACGCCTGGCGGGTGCCGCCGCCCGACTGATGGCCCTGTCGAGACTGCTGCGCCAGAGCGGCTTGCGCCGCACCGACCTCGATCTCGTCGCCGCTCTTTCCACGGTGCAACGGTTCGAGCAGGACGGAGAGATGTGGCTGCCGGTGGGCGCCGAGCTCGCCGCGACGATTGCCGACGCGCTGGCCCGGCGCGCGGCGCCCGCGGCGGAGCGCGGCGGCACGGGGCTAGGTCCGGTTCAGGCGCTGGGCGCGCCGGCCGCGCCGTTGTCGCTGCCGCCGGGCCAGGGCGTGGCGGTGGGCGCGCCCGCAGCCGACGCGGGGAGCGCAGCGGCGAAAGCGGGCGGACGCGCGGCAGGCGTGGCCGGCTGGCCCCTGGACGGCTTTCGTCTGGAGAACGAACAGCTGGTCCTGCGCGTGCCGCTGGAGGGGCGGGCCGATCGGCTCTGGCGCAACGATCTTCCGGCGACCGCGGAGGTCTTGCCGGAGGCGGACGGCAAGAAACAGCAACTCGACACGGCGGCGCTCAAGCGTCTCGTGCTGGCCAATCTCGACAACGTCAGCGTCACGCTCGGCTTCTTGCGCAACGCCAAGGTGGTGGCGATTCCCGGCCTGGTGGCGCTGATCGTGGCGCGTTGCCGCACCGTGCGCATCCTCGAGCTGATCGCCAGCGACCGCACGCTCTACAGCGGCTTCGCCAACAAGGACGTGCCCCGCTCGCTGTTGCTTTGCCCCTGCAACATCCCCGTCAAGTCGCTGACGAAATTCATCCATGCCAAGTACGTCAACAAGATCGACCTGCAGCGCATGGCGAAGGACAAAACCGGCATTCGGCGCGAGGTGATCAAGGAGATCGAGGCCTACCTCGACACCCTCGGCAGTTCCTGAGCCGGCGCGCGAGCGACGCAACCCTCGGCCGTCCAAATCATTACCATGCCTTGACTTCCCGCTGTGGCGGCCCTACGTTTGACGGGGCGCGGGGCGCGTCGGCGAGCGCGCCGGCCCGGCTTCACTGAGCAAGGGGGAGTGCGATGCTGGCGAGGCGGATGGAGAGACTCGGGACCGAGACGGCCTTCGTGGTCCTGGCCAGGGCCAAGGCGCTCGAGGCGCAGGGGCGAGACATCGTGCACCTCGAGATCGGCGAGCCCGATTTCGACACGCCCAGCAACGTCATCGACAAGGCGGTCTGGGCGCTGCGGCACGGCTACACGCATTACGGGCCGGCGGCCGGTCTGCCGGACGCGCGCAAGGCCTTCGCCGACTACATCGCGCGCGATCGCGGAATCGCCTGCGCGCCGGAGAACGTCGTCATCACGCCCGGCGGCAAGCCGATCATGTACTACGTGATGACCGCGCTGGTGAACGATGGCGACGAGGTCATCTATCCGAACCCGGGCTTCCCGATCTACGAGTCGGTGATCAATTTCCTCGGCGCCAAGCCGGTGCCGTTGCAGCTGTCGGAGGAGAAGCGATTCAACTTCGACATCGCCGACCTCGCGAAGCTCATCACGAAAAAGACGAAGCTGCTCATCGTGAACTCTCCCCAGAATCCGACCGGCGGCGTGCTCACGGCGGCCGATCTGGACGCGATCGCGCAGCTGGCGGTCAAGCACGGCTTCTGGGTCCTCTCGGACGAGATCTACAGCAAGATCATCTACGCGGGCAAACACGAATCGATCGCCACGCGTCCGGGCATGCTGGAGCGGACGATCATCCTGGACGGCCACTCCAAGACCTACGCGATGACCGGTTGGCGACTGGGCTTCGGCGTCATGCCCGAACCGCTCGCCCAGGCCGTCGCCAAGCTGCAGACGAACGTCGCGAGCTGCACGTCGAGTTTCACCCAGGTCGCCGGCGTCGAGGCCCTCACGGGCCCTCAGGACGACGCGCGCGCGATGGTCGCCGAGTTCAAGGCGCGCCGGGACCTGCTGGTCGACGGCCTCAACGCCATCGAAGGCGTGAGCTGCCTGCGTCCCAACGGCGCCTTCTACGTTTTCCCGAACATCAAGAGCCTGGGGCTCAAGAGCAAGGAGGCGGAGACTCGCCTGCTCGACGAATTCGGCGTGGCGGCGCTCGCCGGCACGTCCTTCGGCGCCCACGGCGAGGGATATCTGCGCTTCAGCTACGCCAACAGCCGCGAAAACCTGCTCAAGGCTCTCGGGCGCGTGGCCGATTTCGTCAAGAGCGTCCGTCGCTGACGGGCGTGCGGACCTTGCACCGACGCCGCGTCCGCGAGGGCGCGGCGGCCGGTTTTTTGGAGGATCGCGATGTCGCAGCAGTCGAACCGTCGTCAGGGTCGTCGTCTGGTGATCGCGCTGGGCGGCAACGCCATCATCCCCGCCGGCCGCAAGGGCACGTACGAGGAGCAGTACGAGCTTACGGCGCGCACGATGGACCAGGTGGCCGCCCTCGCCGCCGCCGGACACCAGATCGTGATTACGCACGGCAACGGGCCCATCGTCGGCAACATCGTGCTGCGAAACGACGCCGGCATGTCGGTGCACGGCATCCCGCCCATGCCGCTCTACGTCTGCGGCGCCGACTCCCAGGGCGGCATCGGCTACATGATCCAGCAGGCGCTGCAGAACAGCCTGCGGGCGCGCGGCTTGCATCGGCCGGTCGCGTCCGTCGTGACACAGGTCATCGTCGACCGCGACGACCCCGCGTTCCGCCAGCCCACCAAGCCCATCGGCCCCTTCTACGACGAGGCGCGCGCCGCGGCGCTGCGCCGCGAATACGGCTGGACGGTGGTCGAAGACGCCGGGCGGGGCTGGCGGCGCGTCGTGCCCAGTCCGCGACCGCGGGAAGTCGTCGAGTGGGAGGCGATCCAGGCCCTGATGGAGGCCGAGGTGGTGACCGTGGCCGTGGGCGGCGGCGGCATACCGGTCGTGCGCGACGTCGAGGGCGACTTACGCGGCATCGACGCCGTGATTGACAAGGATCGCGCCTCGGCGCTGCTCGCCGGCCTGATCGAGGCCGATACCCTCGCCATCATCACGTCGGTGGATCGGGTCTACCTGCGCTACGGCACCGACGCGGCCGAGGGCATCGACGTGCTGCCGGCTGCGCGCGCGGCGCAACTGCAAGCGCAGGGCGAATTCCCCGCGGGGAGCATGGGGCCGAAGATCGAGTCGGCCCTCGCCTTTCTCGCCAGCGGCGGACGTGAAGTCGTGATCACCGATCCGGACTCGCTCTTCGACTCGCTGCACGGCCGGGCAGGCACGCGCATCGTGCAGGAGACGCCCGCGGCCGGTTGAGTCGCGCCGAAGCGGGGGAGCGCGGGCGAAGGACCTTGCCGCTCCCGGCGGCGCTGCGCTATGGTGGCCCGCCGGGAGGTGTCATGTCGGACAAGGTGCTGATCGTCGGCGGGGGAGGGCGGGAGCACGCGCTGGCCCTGGCCCTGGCCGCCTCGCCGTCCCGCCCGCAACTGCTGGTCGCCCCCGGGAACCCGGGCACCGCCCAGATCGCCCGCAACGTGCCCCTCGACGCCGGCGATCCAGACGAACTGATCGAAATCTGTGCGCGCGAGGACGTGACGTGCGTGGTCGTCGGTCCGGAGGATCCGCTCATCGCGGGCCTGGCCGACCGACTGCGCGGGGCCGGGCGCGCGGTTTTCGGACCGGGCGCGGCCGGCGCTCGGATCGAGGGGGACAAGGCGTGGGCCAAGGACGTGATGTCGGCCGCCGGCGTGCCGACCGCGGCCTGGGCGACTTTCGCGGCGCGCGACGCCGCCCTCGCGCACCTCGCCCGCGCTCGTTTTCCGCTCGTCGTGAAGGCGATCGGCGCGGCCCAGGGCAAGGGTGTGGCGGTCTGCGCTGGGCGCGCCGCCGCCGTCGCGCACCTGGACGCCTGCCTGGTCGAGAAACGGTTCGGCGCCGCGGGCGAGCGGGTGCTCATCGAGGAGTGTCTGCAGGGCCCCGAACTCTCGGTGCTCGCCGTCACGGACGGACGCACCTACGCGCTGCTGGCTCCTTCCCGCGACCACAAGCGGATCGGCGACGGCGACACCGGCCCGAACACCGGGGGCATGGGGGCCTTCGCGCCGGTCCCGTTCGATGACCCGGAGTTGCCCCGCGCCATCGCGCGGGGGGTGATCGAGCCGGTTTTGAACGAACTGCGGCGCCGGCGAATCGACTACCGGGGCGTGCTGTACGCCGGGCTCATGCTCACCGCGGACGGTCCGCGGGTGCTGGAATTCAACTGCCGCTTCGGAGACCCCGAGACGCAGGTCGTGCTGCCGCTCTTGCGCGGGGACTTCCTGCAACTCGTCCTGGCCGTCGCGACGGGGCGACTGGACCGGCACCTGGCGGCCTTGCCTGCGGCCGGCGCGGCCGCTCCCGCCGCTTGGCCCGGCGCGGAGCTCACCGATTGGACGCGAAGCTGCGTCTGCGTCGTGGCCGCGGCGCCCGGCTACCCGGGCGCGTACCGGCGTGGTCTGCCGGTGCGGCTGCCGCGCCTCCACGGCCCGGACGCCTGGATCGTGCACGCCGGCACGACGGCGCGGGGCGAGGAAGTGGTCACCGCCGGCGGGCGCGTGCTGGGCGCCGTGGGGCTGGCCGGCGATGTCGCGGCGGCGCGCGCCCGCGCGTACGCTCTGCTCGATGAGGGCGCCGGCGAGGGATTGCAATGGCGACGCGACATCGCGCGCGCCGCGGGGAGCGGGAAGGGAGGAGCCTGATGGTGTCCAGTGCCAAACCGAAGGGGGCGCGGGTCCTGATCGTGATCGGCAGCGCTTCGGATCGGTCGGTGATGGAGCAAGCGCAGCCGCTGCTGGACCGTTTCGGCATTTCGCACCGCTTGGATGTCTGCTCGGCGCACCGCCAACCGGAGCGATTGCGGCGCCTGATCGGGGACGCGCGCAAGGGCGGCGTCGAGGTCGTGATCGCCGCCGCGGGGATGGCCGCGCACCTGCCGGGCGTGGTGGCTTCCCTCACCGACCTGCCGGTGATCGGCGTGCCGCTGGCGGCGGGCCCGCTGGCCGGCGTGGATGCGTTGCTGTCGATGGCCCAGATGCCGGCGGGCGTGCCGGTGGCCACCGTCGCCATCGGACCGGCCGGCGCCCGCAACGCGGCCGTGCTGGCCGCGCGCATCCTGGCCCTCGCCGATCCCGCGATCGCCGCGCGTCTCCTGGAGTACCGCCGCGAACTGGCGCGGGGCGGAAAGTAGACGCCGTGCGGCGGCTGGCCGACACCGAGGCCCTGGCGAAGGTCCTGGCCGGGGGCGGCGTGGCGCTGCTGCCGACCGACACGCTGCCGGGCCTGCACGCGCGGGCGGACTGCGCGGCGGCCGTCGCGCGCATCCGCCAGCTCAAGGGGCAGCAAGCCGAGCGGTCGCTGCTGGTGTTGTGCGCGACGATCGAGCAGGCTCTGTCGCTGGCCGGGCCGCTGGCGCCGCGCGCCGTCGCGTGGGCGCGGCGCTGTTGGCCGGGTCCGTTCACGCTGGTGCTGCCGCGAGGCCCCGGGGTCGCGATCGCGCCGGCGGTGTCGCCGGACAGCGCGACGCTGGCCTGTCGCGTGCCGGCCCTGGCGCCGCTGCGCGAGCTGGTCGCGGCGGCGGGCGGGCCGCTCGTGTCGACGAGCGCCAACCGGGCGGGCCAGCCGCCCGCGCCCGACCTCGAGAGCGCGGCCCGCTTTTTCGGCGCGCTGGTGGACGCGGTGGCGGCCGGACCTTGGCCCGGTCCACCCGCAGCCGGCCGCGCCTCGGCGCTGATCGACGTGACCGGCTGGCCGCCGCTGAGCCTGCGCGAGGGGCCGCTGCCCCCGCCAGGATGGGACGACTGACGGCCCCAGAGCCGTTCTTGACGAAGACCGGTGCGCTTTCCACTTTGGTTGCAGGAAGTTAGGGTCTCGCATGGCGAACCGTCTCAAGGTGCTTTTCCTGTGCGCGGGCAACACCTGCCGCAGCCCCGTGGCCGAGGGGTTGGCCCGCGCGCGTTTCGGCGCCGGCGGGGTGGAGTTCGTTTCCGCCGGGCTGGCGGCCTGGCGGGGCCAAGCGGCCAGCCAGGGTTCGATCGCGGTCGCCGCCGAGGCCGGCGTGGATCTGGGGCCGCACCGCGCGCAGCCGCTGGACGCGGCGGCGCTCGGGGGCGTGGATTGGGTGATCGCGATGACCCGCGCGCAGGCGCAGGAGGCTCTGTCGCGCTTCCCGGACTCCAGCGCGCGCGTGGCCCTGCTGGGGCTGCCGGGCGTGGACCTGCGGCGCGATCCCGGCGCGACGGGCGGCGAAGAGGTCAGCGATCCGTACGGGTGCGCGCTGGGCGGCTACCACGCCATGGCCGGTCAGATCGGCAGGCTTCTGGAAGGCTGGCGCGAGATCTTCACCAGCGGTGGGGAGGCTCGATGAGGATCGCCATCGGCTCGGATCACCGCGGCGTCGAGCTCAAGGCCGGACTCGTCGCCCGGCTGGCCGGCGCGGGACACGAGGTGCTGGACCTGGGTTGCGACGGCTCCGCCGCGTGCGACTATCCCGACCCCGCGGTGGCGGTGGGCGAGGCGGTCGCCGCGGGGGCCTGCGAGCTGGGCATTCTGCTGTGCGGATCCGGCATCGGCGTGAGCATCGCGGCCAACAAGGTGCGCGGCGTGCGGGCGGCCCGTTGTCGCGATCTCGCCGACGCCGTCGTCAGCCGGCGCCACAACGACGCCAATGTCATCTGCCTGGGCGCGGACGGCGCGTCGCTCCAGCAGGTCTGGGACCTGGTGCAGGCATGGCTCGTCGAGCCGTTCGAGGGCGGTCGCCATGCCCCGCGCGTGGCCAAGATTCGGCGTTATGAGGCAGCTCGTGAGCGAAGCGGCGCCCGGCCGGCGCCGCCGGCCCCCAAGGGGGCGGAAGGGGATGGGACCGATGACCGTTGATCCCTTGCAGACCACCGACCCGGCGGTCGCGCGCATCGTGGCGGCGGAGCTGGCCCGGCAGCGCCGGCAGCTCGAGATGATCGCCAGCGAGAATTTCACCAGTCGGGCCGTACTGGCCGCGATGGGCAGCGTGCTGACCAACAAATACGCCGAGGGGTATCCGCAGAAGCGCTACTACGGCGGTTGCGAGCACGTGGACGAGGCGGAGGACCTCGCGCGCGGCCGCGCCTGCGCGCTGTTCGCCGCCGAACACGCCAACGTGCAGCCGCACTCCGGCTCGCAAGCCAACATGACCGCCTACCTGGCGTTCCTGAAGCCCGGCGACAAGCTGTTGGGCCTGTCGCTCTCGCACGGCGGGCATCTGACCCACGGACACCCGGTCAACTTTTCCGGCCTGCTCTTCCAAGCGGTCCACTACGAGGTGGACCCGCGGACCGAGACGATCGACTACGACCTGCTGCGCGAGCAGGCGCGCGCCGAGCGCCCAAAGGCGCTGGTCGGAGGAGCCAGCGCCTATCCGCGCTTCTGGGACTACGCCGCCATGCGGTCGATCGCGGACGAGGTGGGCGCCGTGTTCATCTTCGACATGGCGCACATCGCGGGGCTGATCGCGGGCGGCGTGCATCCGAGTCCGGTGCCGCACGCGGACGTCGTGACGACGACCACCCACAAGACGCTCCGCGGACCGCGCGGCGGTCTCATCCTCTGCAAGGCGCAACACGCCAAGGCCATCGACAAGACCAACTTCCCCGGCACGCAGGGCGGGCCGTTCATGCACGTGATCGCGGCCAAGGCGGTCTGCCTGCACGAGGCGGCGCAACCAGGCTTCCGCGACTGGGCCCGCCGCGTCGTGGAGAACGCCCGCGTGCTCGGCGAGCACCTGAAGGCGCGCGGGTTCCACTTGGTCAGCGGCGGCACGGATAACCATCTGTTGCTCGTGAACGTCACGAACAAGGGGCTTACCGGCAAGGAGATGGAGGCGCTGCTACACCTGGTGGGGATCACCGTGAACAAGAACACCGTCCCGTTCGACAAACAGAGCCCGTTCATCACCAGCGGCATCCGCATCGGCACGCCCGCGCTGACGACGCGCGGCATGGGTCCGGACGAGATGGAACGCATCGCGGCGATCATGGATCGCGCCGTGTCGGTCCGCGGCGACACGACGGCCCTCGCGAAATTGCGCGAGGAGAGCGAGGAACTGTGCCGCGCGTTTCCGCTCTATCCGGAACTCTGAACGCGAAAGGTTCTGCCCCGTGAAGTGCCCACGCTGCGGCGAAGACAATGACCGGGTGATAGATTCGCGCGCCGTGCGCGAAGGCAGCGCCGTCCGGCGACGGCGCGAGTGCCTCGGCTGCGGCGAGCGTTTCACGACCTACGAGGCCATCGAGACGCGGCCGCTGCTGGTGATCAAGAAGGACGGACGGCGCGTCCAGTACGATCGCGCCAAGGTCGTGGCCGGCATCGCCAAGGCCTGCGAGAAACGCCCCGTCGCGCTCGAACGCATCGAGGCCATGGCCGACGCGGTCGAGGGCGAAATCGCCGGCAGTCTGGCCCGGGAGATCTCCTCGCAGACTATCGGACGCCTGGTCATGGAGCAGCTGCGCGCCGTGGACGAAGTGGCTTACGTGCGCTTCGCCTCGGTCTACCGTTCCTTCCGCGACGTCGAGGAGTTCATGACGGAACTGCGTGGCCTGCTCGACGGCCGGGAATTGCCGGGAGGAGGAAATTGAGCGGGCCGTCCGAGGGGCCGGAGAGTCCGCGAACGCCGGAAGGCGGACGCGAGGGGCGCAGCTTCATGACGCTGCTGGAACACTTGGCGGAGCTGCGCCGGGTGGTGGTCTCGGCGCTGGCGGCCGTGCTCGTCGCGACCGCGGTCGGCTGGTTCTTCTCGGAAAGGCTGCTCGACATCGTCGTGGCGCCCATGCGGGCGGCGGGCCAGCACGTCTACTTTCGCGCACCGGCCGAAGCGTTCATGGTGCGCCTGAAGGTCGCGTTCTTCGGCGGCCTGCTGGCCGTGCTGCCGTACGTGCTCGCGCGGCTCTACGGATTCGTCCTGCCCGGGCTCTACCGGCGGGAGCGGCGAGTCGGCACGCCGTTGATCATCAGCTCCGCCCTGCTTTTCTACGGGGGGGTGGCCTTCTGCTTCCTGGTGCTCGTTCCCCAGGTCGTCCGCATCATGCTCGGCTTCGGCACGGAGATGGTGCAACCGCTGATCGGCATCGGTCCCTACATCGGCTTCGTCGCCCAGCTCTGCCTGGCTTTCGGCTTGGTGTTCGAGTTGCCGCTGGTGGTCATGCTGCTGAGTTGGGCCGGCTTGGTGCGGCCGAGCGCCTTGCTCCGGACCTGGCGGTACGCGGTGATCATCATCGTGCTCATGTCCGCCGTCCTGACACCCGGCCCCGATGTCGTCTCGCAACTGGTCATGGCGATCCCGGTGACCTTCTTGTATCTCTCGTCGGCGTTGCTGGCCCTGTTGATGACACGTCGCCGCGCGGGCCGGCGCCCAGAAGATGATTGACAGACCGCCTGGCTGTGGTCTTAAGTATAGCCATTAGAATAAGTTGCCTGATCGTACATGGGAGCGAGGCATGTCCCTGCTCGATCGCCAGAGGGTCAAGCTGTTGACGCTGCAGCAGGTCGTGGCGCCGGAACTGGAGCGCTTCGAGACGCAGTTCGCGTCGCTGATGGCGGGTGGCCCCGCGCTCGTGCAGGACATCTGCGGGCACATCCAACAAGGGAGGAGCAAGCGCTTTCGGCCGACTCTCCTGTTGCTAGCGGCCAAGCACCAGGGCCCCGTGGATGAACGGGCCGTGATCGCCGCGGCTTGTCTCGAATTGATCCACACGGCGACCCTCGTGCACGACGACTTCATCGACGGTGCGATCACGCGTCGCGGTTTGCCCAGCGTGAACAGGGCATGGGGCGAGGCGGCGGCGCTCATCATGGGCGACTACCTCTACGCGCGCGCCTTGGACGCGCTGTGCCGTCACGGGCTCGATGATACCGTGCGCAAGCTCGCGCACACGACGCTCCTGATGAGCGAGGCCGAGATGCTGCAGTTGGAGTCGAAGTTCTCGCTCAAACTGGACGAGGACCTGTACCTGCGGATCATCGAGTACAAGACCGCCGCGCTCATCGAAGCCGCGTGCGAGATCGGTGCTTCGTTCAACGCGCAAAACGACGGCCACCGCGATTCGTTCGGGCGCTTCGGGCGGAAGGTGGGCCTTGTCTTCCAGATCACCGACGATATCTTCGATTACCTCGGCGACGAACGTCGCCTGGGCAAGCCGACCGGACAGGACTGGGAGGAGGGGCGGGTCACGCTGCCTCTCATCGCGGCGCTGCGCCAGGCCGACCCCGCCGCGCGAGAAGCCTTTCTGGGCGAAGCGCGGGACCGGCGCGACAACGGCTGGCGGGAGATGTGGCCGCGGGTCAAGGGCTTCGTCGCCGAGCATGGGGGCGTGGACTACGCCTTCGCGGTCGCGCGTCGCTACGGAGAAGAGGCGAAGTCGGAATTGACGCCGGTCGCGTCGGGGACCCAGAAAGAGCTGCTGGCGGCGGCGGCGGAGTACGTGATCAATCGCTTGAACTGATGACCAAGACCCGGCGCGTCCGGGCGCTGGCGGGAGCATGAACGACCAGATCTCACCGACGCCTCCTCTCGAGACCGACCCCGGCTATCTGCAGGCCGAGCGCGCCGCCTGGTGGGCGCTGGTCAAGAACGCCGAGGATCTGGTCATTCTCGACCTGCGCGGCCGCTCCGACGTGTGCGATTTCTTCCTGATCGCCACGGGCGCCGTGGAGGTGCAGGTGCGCGCGATCTGCGAGTCCGTCGGCGAAGGAATGGCCCGAGACGGTCAACGAGCCCACCACGAGGAAGGGCTCGTCACCTGCCGCTGGGCCCTGCTCGATTTCGTCGACCTCGTCGTGCACGTGTTCCAGCCCGCCGCGCGCGCCTACTACCAACTCGAGCGGCTGTGGGGAGACGCGCCCCGCGTCGCCCTCGGCGCCGATCACTTCCGTGATCCGACGGTGCAGGCGCGACATCCCTGGTTGCCCGCCTTCGCCGCGGGCGCGGGCACGCCCCCGCCGTCGCCCGGCACGGGGGAATCATGATCGAGGGTCACATACGCGAGGAAATCCGGCGCCGGCTAGAGTCCTACGGCATTTTCGAGGACGAGAGCGAGATCGAGATCCAGGTCGAGAAGCCGCGCGAGCGGGACCACGGCGACCTGAGCACGAACGTCGCGCTCGTGCTCGCCAAGCAACTGGAGCGAAAGCCGCGCGAGCTGGCCGGCGAATTGGCCGCCTCGCTCGACTTCGACCGCGACGTGGTCGAATCGGTGGAGATCGCCGGGCCGGGATTCATCAATTTCCGCCTGGCGCGCGCCTTCCAGATCCAGCGCCTGCTCGATCTCTGGCACGGTCGCGGCGAACTCGCCGACATCCGCGCGGAAGCTGGTCGCCGCATCAACGTCGAGTACATCAGCGCCAATCCGACCGGGCCGCTCAATGTCGTCTCGGCGCGGGCGGGCGCGTTCGGGTCCGCGCTGGTGCGGCTGCTCGACGCCATCGGGTACGACGCGCACAGCGAGTACTATGTCAACGATGCCGGACGGCAGGTGCGCCTGCTCGGCGCTTCGTTGAGGGCGCGCTACCTGCAGATCAGCGGCGAGGAGGCGACGTTCCCGGAGGACGGCTACAAGGGGGCGTACCTGGAACAGATGGCCGTGGAGTTGCGCGGCCTGGACAACGCGGCGATCCGGGCCGCCGCCGAGGCGTTTTCAGACGAGAGCTTTCAACGCGTGTCGGCGCCGGAGGGCACGGCCGAGGATTGGCGCCGGGCTCCGGAAGAGGAATCGGTCCGCTGCTTCTCCAAGTACGCCCTGATGAAGATCCTGGCCTGGCAGCGCGAGATCTGCCGCCGCTTCGGCCTGCGCTTCGACACCTGGTACTTCGAGTCCGAATTGCATGAGACGCGGCGCATCGAGCGAGCGCTCGAGCAGCTGCGCAAGCGCGACGCGATCTTCGAGCGGGAAGGCGCGACTTGGTTCCGCGCGACGGATTGGGGCGACGAGAAGGATCGAGTGCTCGTGCGCTCCGACGGCACGCCGACCTATTTCCTGGCCGACATCGCCTATCATCACCACAAACATCAGCGAGGCTTCGAACACGCGATCGATTTCTGGGGGCCGGACCATCACGGGCACATCGCGCGCATGCAGGGCGCCATGCAGGCGCTCGGCATTCCCGAGGGCTGGCTGGAGATCCAGGTCCTGCAACAAGTCAACTTCATCGAGAATGGTCGCCCCCTCGACATGTCCAAGCGCGAAGGGCAGTTCGTGTCGATGGACGCGCTGATCGACGAGGTCGGGGCGGACGTGGCGAAGTACATTTTCTTGACGCGTAAACCGAACTCGCACTTGGACTTCGATCTCGACCTGGCTCGCGCGCAATCCAACGAGAATCCCGTCTACTACGTCAAGTACGCGCACGCGCGCATCTGCGCCGTGCTGCGCAAGGCGGCCGCGCAGGGCGTCGATCCCGGCGAGCCGAATCCGTCGGATCTGGCGCGGCTGTCGACGGAGCCGGAATGGGCCCTGGCGCGCGAGCTGGTGTGTCTGCCGCAGGTGATCGTGGGAGCGGCCCTGTTCCGCGAGCCGCACAGGCTCAGCGGCTACGTCTACGACGTCGCGGGGCTGTTCCATCAGTTCTACCACGAATGCGTCATCCTGGGGGAGGACGCCGACCTGACCAGGGCGAGGCTGCAGCTCTGCCTGATCGCGCGCTTGGTCATCGCCAAGGTTCTCGACCTGATCGGCATCGAAGCGCCGCAGCAGATGGGCGACAAGGAGGAGAAGTAGCGTGGCGACGGTCCTCGCGGTCGGCTCGGTGGCCTACGACACCATCGAGACCCCCACCGCGCGGCGCGAGCGGCAGCTCGGCGGCAGCGCCAGCTATTTCGCGGTCGCCGCCACGCCCGTGGTCTCGGTGCGGATCGTCGGGGCCGTGGGCGAAGACTTCCGGCAAGCCGACCTGGACCTGCTGCGCGACCGTGGCGCCGACGTCGAGGGGATCGCGCGGCGACCCGGCCGCACCTTTCACTGGGCGGGCCGCTACCACGACGACCTGATCGAGCGCGACACGCTGGCGACCGAACTGGGCGTCTTCGCCGATTTCGCGCCCGAGGTTCCGGCAAGCTGGCGCGACACTCCCTATCTGTTCCTGGGCAACATCCATCCGGCGCTGCAGCTGCGGGTCCTGGAGCAGATGCGCCGTCCACGGCTCGTGGTGACCGACACCATGAACTTCTGGATCGCGGGCCAGCGGGCCGCGCTGCGGTCCGTCCTGGCCCGCAGCGACGTGCTGTTGGTCAACGACAGCGAGGCGCGCCAGCTCTCCGGGCGCCGGGGACTGGCCGAGGCGGCGGCGGCGATCCAGGCGCTCGGCCCCGCGCTCGTCGTGGTCAAGAAGGGCGAGCACGGCGCGATCCTGTTCGGGCGGACCGGCCTGCTGGCGGTGCCGGCCGTGCTGCTGCCCTCCGTGGTGGACCCCACCGGCGCCGGCGACGCCTTCGCGGGAGGATTTCTCGCGCACCTGGCGGCCGCGGGTGCCGATTCAGGATCGGATGACACTCCGTTTCGCGTCGCCATGCTGCACGCCACGGCCGTGGCAAGTTTTTGCCCGCAGGGCTTCAGCGTCGAGGGTCTGCTGGCCGCGGATCCGCCCGCCCGCGCGGCTCGTCTGGCGCAACTGCGCGCCATGATGACGCCCTGACCGCCGGCATCGCCGGTCGCGCGTTGATTTTTGAGCATGTGTCAGGCTGGGCATTGTCGCGCGCGGCCCCGTCTGATAAAATCATTCGGTTAAGCATCCCGTGCCCTCGCCGGAACCGGGTGCAAAGGAGTCCGTATTGGAAAGCCAACCCAGCCCGCGCGACGCCTGGGTCAAGGATGCCGAGCGCTGGATCGCCCAGATTCACGGGGTCCGGCAGTGCAAGATCGATCTTGATGCCAACGGCGAGGTGACCGGAGTCCACGTCGTGGCGGGTATGGAGCGCGAGCCCCGCTATGTCGTGCGCGACGTCGAAGGCTTGCTCAAGGCGCGTCTCGGCCTGAACGTCTTCTACAAGAAGATCGGCGTGGTGCAAGTCGTCGGCAGCGACGCCGAAGAGCCGCCCCACGCCGACGCGCCCGCGCCCGCCGGCGCGCCGATCCGCGGCAACACCTCGCCCAGCGCCGCCCGGTTGGTGGACGACGCCTCACCGCTGGAAGCCGTCCTGCTCGAGGAGGCCGTCGCGCCCCGCATCCTGCTCGGCGGGGTGGGGCTGCTCTCGACGGAGCGAACGGTGAAGGCCGAGGTGGAGCTGCGCGTCGGCCTGCTCGAAGCGCGCTCGACCCAGGAGGGCGCGAACTGCAGCGGCAGCGATCTGCAACTGGTGGCGCGGGCCGCGGTGGAGGCCGTACGCCAGCTGCTGGCCGAACCCGTGATCCTGACGCTGGCCGACCTGCGACTGGCGCAGGTCGCCGGGGAGACGATCGTGGTGGCGGCCGTGGAACTCACCGAGGGGCGCCGGTCGGAGCAACTGATCGGAACCTGTCTGGCCACCCCCGGGCGGCCCCAGGCGGCGGTCTACGCCGTGCTGGACGCCCTGAACCGGCGTGTTACCCTGATGTCGTTCAAGGACGCGGCCAAAGGAGGCGCGCGACTGACCAGCTGAGTGCCCAAAACCGGAACCGGCATCCGGCCACGGACAGCCCCTACTGAAGCGGAGCATCGGAGCGGAGCGGCCTCTGCCGTCACGAGCGGAACGACGGCAAATTCCCCCGAATGGGAGGTGAGGCTCAATGCTCCACTGGCTGTTGGGTTTCCTGTCGAAGTTTGAGTGGTAGTCCTTGAGTTCGGGCGCCGGTTCCGCATAAATTCCCCCTCAGAGCTGCCGATAATCTGTTGGTGACCTATCACCCCGTCAGCGCTGGACGGCGTGAGTGGGCTTGGCAGCGCAACGGCAGGAGACAAGATTTTGGCGTCAGACCGCCGACGCTCTCGGCGCCTTGCTTTTTACCTTTTCTATGGCGCTACCATTGCGATGAGCGTTGCCCTGCTTGCCACGCTCTTGCTAGGCGAGCCTCAGGCCGGTTTGCGCTGGTGGGAGATCGCCATCTTTTTCGTGTTTTTGTTGCTGGCAGACACGAAATTGGCGGAAGCCCAGATCGGTGGCAGCAGAGTTCTCTCGTCCATGTCGATTGACTTAACGGTCATCGCATTGTTTGGTCCGGCCGTCGCCGCAAGTTTGGAAATCGCCTCATCACTGACGCGAGGGTTCCTTCTCAGGCGTGTGCCTCCCCGCAAGGCTATTTTCAACGCGGCAATGCTGTCCATCTCGGCGGGCATTGCGGGTCTCGTTTATCATGCCCTGCCGTGGCACAACAGCTATGACTCGCCTGCTTACTTGGTCGCCCTTCTGGTGGCGATCATAACCTATGCTTCCTGCAACCGCCTCTTGTTGTCGGGCATCATGAGTCTGGACGCCCACATGCCAGCGCCAGAAATTTATCGCTACAATTTCAGCTGGTCGCACTTGCGCAGCCTGATGGACGTACCTTTTGCTGCCATCGTCATCCTGCTATACATGCAGGCCGGCATCTGGACGCTGCTGCTCGGCCTAGCGCCCGTGCTTGTGCTGTACTATGCCGACCGACTGGCCCAGGAGATGAAGCAGGCCCACATCAATTCCATCGCGGCCCTGACGACCGCGCTCGAGCAGAAGGAAGACGAGCACTACACGCACGGCCACAGCTATCGCGTTTCGAAGTACGCCGTGCGGATCGG
>CALMJK010000020.1 GCA_937864225.1 uncultured bacterium
ATGGAGGTCGGGATATTATTGCCATCAGTCAGTCAACCGCAAAGGCGAAGTATTTGATCGAGTGCAAGAGGTACTCTGAAACTGGGACCGGCACCGAAAAGGGAGCCAGTTCGGCGGGCAGGACGGTACCAGTTGACCGGGTGAAGCTTCTTGTCTACTTCGCCGGTTTCCTTCTGTGGAATGGTGTCCTTCGAAAGGTGAATCAGCTCCAATTGGTCTCCTTCCTCGTTTCCTTCCCCTTTTCTCGATTCGGACAGGGCGCCGATGACAAAGGCCTGAACCAGGGGCGATGGCAGGCGGACCCCGGCCATAGGCGGATCGCAGGCGGACGGTGTATAGTGGACGATCCATCGCCAGCAGGGGACCACGGGAAGTGCGTCCCGTAACAGAAAAGTGCCCGAAGGACTGTGGTCCAGTCCCTCGGGCGGCCCCACGGGGAGTAACCAGCTCCCCAGGGACAAGATCAGCTTATCGTTTCCCCTCCACCCTCGCCTAGGCCCCGCCGGTTTCCGCCCCGGATTTGTCACGGGAAGGACTGTGGCCGCGTGTTTTCACCGCGGTCGTCAAACCATCGTTTTTGTGGGCAGCTGGAATGCCCGCAGGCGCTGCGCCGCTGGCAGAATACCAAACGTCAACGTCGGCTCCGGAGCCAGGTGAAGAACCGACAGAAACACGCCGAGGCCGAACGCCAACGCCGTTGTCGGCAACGGGAGGCGAAGGCGGCAGGCGCGGGCGTGACTGCGCCTGCACCGTCCGTTCCGCCGGAAGAGGCAACGCCGCGCGCGTGGTCACGCAGCGGAAGAATTCCTCACGATTTTTGCGATCGTCCGGGCTGCTACGATCCGCTGTGCGGCGTTCGTCGCGGTCCCTGTCAATATTGTGCCGGAGACTGTCGGCAGGCCGAACGCCGGGTGCAGGACCGGGAGCGCAAGTTCAAGGCTCGCCAGAAGAAAGCGGCTCAACCAGAGGCGCAGGAGCGGAAGCCGGCAGCTCCCGCCGGAACCCCGCGGACGATCAGCGCTGCGGAGTGGAGACGCTACCTCGAAGTAGTGGCCCGTTTGCCGCCGCGCGTCCGTACCTCTTCGACGCCGGCCGACGCGGCCCTATCTTCTCGCGACCGAACTGAGCTTCCGGACATTCCTGAGGAGGTCTCCGAACATGATCCACAAACATCTCCTGGTCCCCGACCGCGTGCGCCGCCCTCCGGCGGAGGGTTTTTCTTGGGTTGACCGACGTTTTCTGCGCGACTTTGCTGCGCAGTTGTCGGGCGACGCGGTGTTCTTGTACTTCTTCCTGGCCGCGGTGAGCGACCGGCAGGGGCTGTCGTTTTACAACGACTCCACGCTGGCCGTGCGTTTGCGGGTGCGGGAAGAGGCGCTGGTCGCGGCGCGCGACGAACTGGTGGTTTACGACTTGGTGGCGTACCAGGCGCCGCTGACCCAAGTCTTGTCGCTGCCGCGGGCGCGCGTGGAACGTGCCGGCCCCGCGGCACTGCAGGAACTGCTACGCACGCTGGCCGCTGAGGAGCACTCGGCCGCGGCCAGGAGGAACCCATGAACGTCGCCCTGTGGGCGGAGATCCGCCGCCTGTCGGAAATCGAAAAACTCTCGCAACGGCTCATCGCCCAACGGTTGCATTGCAGTCGCCGGACCGTCAAGAGAGCCTTGGCCATGGACCAGCCGCCGGCCACGGCGGCACGACTGGCGCGGGGCAGTCTGCTCGATCCGTATCGGCCGCAGATCGACGCCTTGCTGGCCAAGTATCCCGAGCTGTCCGCCGTCCGCATCCTGGAGGAGATCCGCCGGGGGCCGGAGGGCTATCGGGGCGGCATCTCGCTGGTACGGCAACACGTGCGGCAAGTCCGGCCGGCGCGCGGCCGCGTGTATCAAGAGGTCCTGTATCCGCCGGGCGAGGCGTTCCAAGTGGACTGGGGCGACTGCGGACGGATTCAGATTGGCAACACCTCGCGGCGGGTCTCCGTGCTGGTGGCCGTCTTGTGCTATAGCCGACTGGTCTACATCGAGTTCTCGCTCACGCAACGCAAGGCCGACTTCTATCGGGCCCTCGTCCACGCCTTGGAGTTCTTCGGTGGAAGTCCCCGCAAAATCATCTTTGACAACCTCAAGGCGGCCGTGCTCAACGGTCACGGCCGTTCGGCCTGCCTGCATCCGGAGTTTTTGGCCCTCTGTGGCTACTTCTGCCTGGAACCGATCGCCTGCGCACGGCGTGACCCGGAATCGAAAGGGATGGTCGAGGCCGGCGTGCGATACGTCAAGCGGAATGCCTTGCAGGGCCGGAGCGAAGAACTGACCTGCTGGGAGGATTACGCCAAGTTCGCCGTCCGCTGGCGCGAGGAAGTGGCCAACGTGCGGCTCCATGAGACGACCCGGGAACGCCCCGTGGATCGCTTCGAGCAGGAACGTCCGCTGCTGCGTCCCTTGCCCCGACTGCCGTTCGACACGGACGAGGTCGTGTCCGCCATCGTCAGTCCCCTGGCACGCGTCGAGTTCGACGGCAATCGTTACTCCACCCCGCCCGACGTGACGCGTCAGACGGTGATCGTGCGGGCCACCCCGACGCACGTGCGGGTGATCCACCAGGGACGCGAAGTCGCCTGCCACACGCGCTGCTACGAGCGGGGCCAACTGCTCCGGCAACCGGAACATCACCTGGAAGCCCTCAAGTATCGGCACCGCACCCGCGCTTCCCACATCGAACAGACCTGGGATGCCCTGGGACCCGAAGCCCGCGAATTCCACCGGCAGCTCTGCCAACGGCCCGTGAAGACCACCGTCCACCTGCGCCGCTTGTTGAGCTTCGTGCACCTCTACGGGCGTGACGAAGTCCTGGCGGCCATCCGACTCGCCCAGCAATACCAGACCTACGATGCGGCTTACGTGGAGACGCTCCTGCTCCAGGAACGCCGCCGCCGCGAACTCCCGCCCCCGATGCCGTTGCGGCTCCAACGTCAGGAACTGATCGACGACATCGAACTGGAAGACCCCGACCCCGGGGCTTATGACCAACTGTTTCAAGACCACGAACCCCAAGAGGAGAAAGACCATGACTAACCCCGATCCCCACGCCGCACTGCGCGAACACCTGGCCGAGTTGCGCCTGGCCCAGATTGCCGAGATCTATCCGGAGGTGTTGAACGAAGCGGCACGCAAGAACTGCTCCCCCCTGGACGTGCTGGCCACCCTGGTGGCCGCCGAAATCACCGCCCGCCGCGAGCGGGCTCTGCAACGCCGCATCGCCGCGGCCCGTCTCCCCAAACGCAAGACCCTGGAAGAATTCGACATGGCTTTCCCGAAACGCATCCCCAAACAAAAAATCCTCCGCCTGTTTGATTGTGAGTTCGTGGCCCAGCATCAGTCGGCCGTGATCATTGGGCCGACGGGGATCGGCAAGACGCACCTCCTCACCGCCCTGGGCTACACCGCCTGCGAACGCGGCGTGTCGGTCCGCTTTACACGCGTCGTCGACATGCTCAACGGACTGACTGCCGCCCAGATCAACGGCACGCTGGCCAAAGCCTTAAAGGTCTATACCACCCCTTCCCTACTCCTCCTCGATGAACTGGGTTATCTGCCACTGCTGTCCACAACTGAGATTTACGTAAGTCGAGGCGGATGCCATACTTCGCGAGACCACGGAGGTCAAATTTGAGTCTCGATGCTGGACGCAAAGGAGAGTGTCATGGAAGGCTTCGACAAGGAGGTCTGTCGGCGATTACCGCTAGCAGAGGCAGCGCTTCGGATGTTGGACTACGTCTGTCAGGACGAGTTTCTTCAGGCGGTGTTCGCCAAACATCATGGCCGATCCTATGAAGATCTGCTCACGTTCAGCATGTTGGTTCGGTTAGTAAGCGATGCGTTGCTCGAGTACGAGGGAAGCGGTCGGCAAGCTATTAAGCGGGCCCGCGAAGCGGGAGAGTTGGAGAGCTGCACGCGGGCTCCGTATGGGAAACTTGCCAGAGTGCCTCTGTGCTTGAGTCTGGGGCTATTGGCTGAGGCCGTGTGCCGGTTGAATGAACTCTACCCCCAAGCAGTCGCGGACAAGGCGGCCCCGAAGTCGTTGCGCTCGCCAGGACCCTCGAGGACATGCGCCGCCACCTCGTCGAGCTGACGGCGACCTTGCGACGGCGCGAGGCGGACGCGCAGGCGATGCTGCGTGGAGTCGTCGAAGGCGTGTATGCCGTCGATTCCAACCGCAACGTGACGTACCTCAACCCGCAGGCGGAGCGCATGCTCGGCGTCGATTCCGCCACGGCCGTCGGCAGGTTCTGCGGCGACGTGCTCAAGCCCTGCGCCTTGCCGGATGGCGCGCGTCTCTGCGACAGCGCGTGCCCGATCGTCGCCTCGCGCGAGCACGGCCAGGCGCAGGCCACGGAGTTCCTGCAGCGTGCCGATGGCGCCAGGCGCACGGTGATCATCACCAGCGCCGGCATGGTCGACGGCCTGCAGGTGCAGGTCATGCGCGACGAGACCGACCTCGAGGCGGCCCGCCGCGCGCGCGACACGATCCTCGCCAATATTTCGCACGAGTTCCGCACGCCGCTCGCCGCGCAGCTCGCGTCGATCGAACTGCTGCAGGAGAATCTGCACGTCCTGCCGCGTGAGCAGCTCGAGGAACTCGTGACGTCGTTGCGCCGGGGCTCGCTGCGGTTGACGCGGCTGATCGACAACCTGCTCGAGAGCGTGCGCATCGAGTCGGGACAGCTCGCAATCCGCCAGCAGCACCTGCAGTTGCACGAGATCGTGCAGGACGCGGTGGAACTCGTGGGCAGCCTGTTCACGCAACGCGGCCAGACGCTAGCGGTGGACGTGCCGGAGGAGCTGCCGGCGCTGGTGGGGGATGCGCCGCGCCTGACGCAGGTCTTCGTCAACCTGCTGGCCAACGCCAACAAGTTCGAGAAAGTAGCGAACGACCTTCACGCACAGACCGGCGGTACCGGTCCGGACTGGGAGACCGCTGCATCCATGGGACGGTCCTTGGACCCGGGCAACCCCTTGTATGCCGGTGTGGGTGAAACGGAAGCGCGGGTCGAGCCACTAATGCCGGAAGTGAGTGAACTGCCAGTCGCTGCTGCCCCCGCGGAGAAGCTTGATAGCACGGTAACGCTACCCAGCCAGTTATC
>CALMJK010000021.1 GCA_937864225.1 uncultured bacterium
GGTTCTTCGCTCAGTGACGTGGTCACGCGCGCGCTGCCCGACGGCGAGGGCTTCGAGGCCGATCCGCTCGGCCCGCGTTACCGCCTCAAGGGCAACAAGATGTGGATCTCGGCCGGCGAGCACGAGGTCACCGAGAACATCGTCCACCTGGTGCTCGCGCGCATGCCCGGCGCGCCGCCGGGCGTGAAGGGCATTTCGCTCTTCATCGTCCCGCGGCGGATCGTCGGCGACGACGGCACCAGTGTCATCTACGACGGAGCCAGCTGGGACCGCCAGACTGTTTTCCCGCCTGTCCATTTGACGGCCGTGTCCGCCTTCAAAGATGGTGGGGATCGGCGGGCTGTCGCCGTCGGCGATTCCGGAGGCACCTTCACTTACGCGCTGGGACAGTGGACCGGAGCCGCTTGCACGAAAATCACCTGCACCGAATTGATGGGCGTTTCGCCGGATGTCCTGTTCGCGCTCCGGCAAGGCCGTCTCATGAAGCTGGACGGGCAATGGGAGGAACTGCCGCAGGCAGGCAATCTGGCCCTGCACGACTTCTACTGCCTGGCGGAGGACGACATCTGGGCCATCGGCGCACAGGGCATCGACACCTTCGTTTGTCATTACGACGGAGCGGTGTGGCAGACCTGGTGGCTCTCCTCCATGGGACAGGCGCACGAGATCTGGGTGGCCGACGACGGGCGCGTGTTCGTCGCTGGCGATTACGGCACGGTCTACAGCAACTATTACGGCTCCTGGGCGCCGATGTCCGCCGTGCAGCCGGTCGAGGACCTCAGTTGCGTCTGGGGCGCGTCCGCCTCCTCGGTCTACGTGGCCGGGAAGAACGGCGCCATTGCACACTGGGATGGCTCTCTGTGGACGGCCATGGTCAGCGGCACGAGTTCGGACCTGATCGCCATCTCCGGCAGCTCCGATGATTGCGTGGCAGCCCTGACCTATTCGGGACCTTTGCTCGTGTTCGATGGCGACTCTTGGAGCGCGGTCGATATACCGGACGTCGAGCTTGCCGACTACAAATCATTCCTTTGGTGCTCAGGCCCCAACAGCATCTGGGTGGGGAAGGCCAATGGAAGGGTGGGGCACTACGACGGGTCGGCCTGGGAGCGCAGGGACACGCAGCTCGACTATCTCCTGCACACCGGCATGTGGGGCCAGGGAGACGACCTCTGGCTTATGGGAGAGTACGACCTGTTGCTGCGCTACCGGTTGCCGCCAGCGGATCTGATCGCGAGCCTGGGCCGTTGATCGCTTTCGGGACGCCCCCGCGGAAGGAGGCCCCATGACCATCCGGCGCGCGACGGCGGCGGACCGCGAGGTCCTGCACGACATCTGGCTGCGTTCCGTCCGGGCCACGCACGGGTTCGTGGCGGAGGATGACATCCAAGCCTTCATCCCGTTGGTGTGGGAATACCTGGCCCGCGCCGAGACGGAGTTCTGGGTCTTGTGCGCCGACTCGGGCGCGGCGATGGGGTTCATGGGCCTGGACGGATTCAAGCTGGAGTCGCTCTTTTTGGCCCCGGAGCACTTTCGCGGCGGCGGCGGCCGGCGGCTCGTGCGGCACGCCCAAGAGGGGCGCGACGAGCTGACGCTCGATGTCAACGAACAGAACGAGGGGGCCCGCCGCTTCTACGAGGCGTGCGGGTTCGTCGTGGAGGGACGTTCGGAGGTGGACGCCACGGGCCGGCCGTACCCGCTGCTGCACATGCGGTGGACGGCGCCGCGCGCGTCCGAAGAGGAGTGACCGTGGAACCGTACGTGACCGCGCAGAACATCGAGGCCAAGGTCCGGCAGTGGCTGGAGCGCATCCGCCCCCACAATCAGCACGAGATGAGGCTGAACGCGCCGGCGAGCGCCCTGCTGGTGATCGACATGCAGCGGTTCTTCCTCGACCCGGCGTCGCCCACCTTCACCTGCGGCGGCGCGGCGATCCTGCCGCGAGTCAAGCGCCTGATCGACGCCTTCCGGCGGGCCGGCCGCCCCGTGATCTTCACCCGGCACGTGCACCACCCCGACGACCTCGACAGCGGGATCATGGGCTGGTGGTGGCCCGGCAAGTGCATCGAGGGCAGCCCCGAGAGCGAGATCCACCCGGACCTGGCGCCTCGGCCCGGCGAGAAGGTCGTCCTCAAGCACCGCTACTCCGCCTTCTTCGACACCGACCTCGAGACCGTGCTGCGCTGCCTGAAGGTGGAGGACGTCGTGGTGTCGGGGATCATGACCAACATGTGCTGCGAGTCCACGGCGCGCGACGCGTACTACCGGGACCACCGGGTGTTCTTCCTGGCCGACGCGACGGGGTCGATCAACGAGGAGATGCACGTCGCCAGTCTCCTGAATCTCGCCTTCGGCTTCGCGCACGTGACGACGAGCGACGCGATCGAGGCCCAGGTCGCGGGCCAGTCGGGGTCCGCGAGGTCCCGCCCGAAGCTTGCCGGCGCCGAATAGGGCGGCCGCGGCCTGAATCCGACCGTCCGGGCGGGGAAGATCTTGCCCGGCGGCGGCCGCTTCTGCCGCGCGGGCCGCCCGCCCGCCCGGCGCCTTGCCGTTTTGCTTGCCGCGCGGGCAAAATGACACGAATCTGTGCTCGTCCGCCGGCGCTGGCCGGCTCTTTGCTAACTTCGTCGTTCGCGCGGGCGGCAAGGCCGTTCGCGCGGGCGGTCCCGCGTCGGTCCTCCCCGGGCGTTTCGCCCGGGCCAGCCGCCAGGAGCACGCATGGCCATCCTCAAGGTCGCCCGCATGGGTCACCCCGTCCTGCGCCAGGTCGCCGGCCCGATCGAGCCGCGCGAGATCCGCGGCCCCGAGATCCAGCGTCTGGTTCGCGACATGCTCGAGACGATGAGCGAGTACGACGGCGTCGGCCTGGCGGCGCCCCAGGTGCACGTCTCGAAGCGCCTGGTGATCTGCGGCGGGGGCGAGGACGAGAACGGCGAGCCCCTCGTGCGCGTGCTGATCAACCCGGAGATTCGCGCCGCCACGGCGGAACTGGGCGGCCTGTGGGAGGGCTGCCTGAGCCTTCCCGGCCTGCGCGGCTACGTCGAGCGACCTCGCGAGGTCGAGGTGAAGGCCTGGAACGAGAAGGGCGAGCGGGTCCAGTTTTCGCTGGAGGGCTTCCCGGCGATCGTGATCCAGCACGAGGCCGACCACCTCGACGGCGTGCTGTTCGTGGACAGGCTCAAGGACACGCGGCTCTTCGCGTACAACGAGGAAGCCGAGCGCTGGCTGGCCGCGCCGGACGAAGACGCGCCGGACGAGGACGGCGATTCCATGGAGGATGAGGCCTGATGTTGCCGGAGCTGCTCGAGAGAGCGATCACCGAGTTCAACGCCCGTCGCTACGCCAGCGCCGAGGCGGCGGCCCGCGAGGGCGCGTCCCTGGCCGCGACGGCGGGCGGGCGCGACGCGCTGTTCTGGAGCGGCCTGCACGAGACGTGCTGGGGATTCGCGCTGCTCATGGACCACAAGCTCGGCCCGGCCGAGGCGAAGATGGCCTCGGCCATCGAGAAGCTCCGCAACTTCGGCTATGTTTACAACGAGCTCGAGGTCACGAGCGTCTTGGCGGGGCTGCGACAGGGCGTCGAGGAGATCCGCCACGTGCGCCAGAAGCGCAAGACGCAGTTCGACGTCACGCTCCTGCCGAACCTGAAACTGGCCGCCCGGGCCGACAACAACCGCTGAGCCGGGCCGCCGCGACGTCGATGCCATGATCCTCAACCCCGGACACCCGCTCGCCGGCGTGGCCGCGAAGGTCGCGGCGGGCGAGCGTCTGTCCGAGACCGACGGCCTCGCCATCGCGCACAGCCACGACGTGCCGCTCCTCGCCGCGCTCGCGCACGAGGTGCGCGCGCGCCTGCACGGCGACCGCGTCTACTACAACGTCAATCGCCACATCAATCCGACCAACGTCTGCTGCGTCGGTTGCGAACTGTGCGCGTACTCCAGCGACCCCCGGGCCGAGGGTGCGTGGGCCTACTCGCCGCAGGAGTGCGTCGCCCTGGCGCGCGGCGACTGGACGCCTGGCGTCACCGAGTTCCACGTCGTGGGCGGGCTCCATCCGCACTGGAAGTTCGAAACGTACCTCGACATCCTCCGCGCGCTCCGGCAAGCCTTCCCGGACGTGCACCTCAAGGCGTTCACGATGGTCGAGATCGATTTCCTCGCGAAGATCGCGAAGCTGTCGGTCGAGGACACGATCGCCAGGCTGCGCGAGGCCGGCCTCGGGTCGTGCCCAGGCGGCGGCGCCGAGATCTTCCACCCCGAGGTCCGTCGCCGGATCGCCTCGCGCAAGCTGTCCGGCGAGCAATGGCTCGACGTCGCGCGCAAGGTGCACCGCTCCGGCCTGAAGTCGAACTGCACGATGCTGTTCGGTCATGTCGAGGAGCCCCGCCACTGGGTGGACCACCTGCTGAAGCTGCGCGCCCTGCAGGACGAGACGGGCGGCTTCCAGTGCTTCATCCCGCTCGCCTTCCACCCGGCGAACACGGCGTTCGCCGATCTGCCCGGCCCCACGCTGATCCAGAAGCTGAAGGTCGTGGCGCTGTCGCGGCTGCTGCTCGACAACATCGCGCACGTGAAGGCGTACTGGGTCATGCTCGGCCGCGACGTCGCGCAGCTGGCCCTGCGCGGGGGCGCCGACGACCTCGACGGCACCGTCACGGACGAACGCGTCACGCTCGCCGCCGGCGGCACCGCGGGCCCCGGCATGACGGCGCGCGAGATCGAGGAATTCATCCGCGGGGCCGGCTTGGCGCCGGTGCGCCGCGACACGCTGTACAACCCGATTGCCGCCACGCCCGCCGGCGCGTAAGCTGCCCCCCATGCTTAAGGCCGTTCTCCTGCTCACCGCCTGGACCTTCGTTCCGGCGCTGGAGCTGCGCGCGTCGATCCCGTTCGGCTTCTTCTCCATGCGGGACACGCTCGCGTGGCCGGCGGTCGTCGCGATCTGCACCGTCGCCAACATCGTGCTCGGCTGGCTGGTGTTCGTCGTGATGGGGCCGCTGTTCACGCTCCTGCGGCGCTGGCCGTGGTTCGAGCGCCGCGGCTGGCCGGTTCTTGAGCGCACGCGCCATCGGCTGCACCCGTACGTCGAGAAGTACGGCGAGATGGGGGTCGCGATCTTCATCGGCATCCCCTTGCCGGGCTCGGGCGTGTACACCGGCGCCTTCGGCTCGTATCTGCTCGGCCTGGACCGGCGCAAATTCGCCGTCGCCAATGTGCTCGGAGTCCTGATCGCCGCCGCCGCGGTCACCGCGCTCTGCCTGCTCATCCAGCACGGCGTCCTCGGCGAAGAGAGCTGGCTGGCCAAGCTGTTCCTGAAGCTGCGCGAAGGGCAGGGCGCTCTCGCTGATTGACGCCCGCCGCGGCGCGCGCGCCGGGGCCGTTCACGCCAAGCGCGGGGTGGCATGCCGACCTCCGACCTTTTCGATCGCATCCGCGCCGCCGTCGCCGAGGTGGCGCGGCGCGCGCGCCTGGTCCACATCGATCGCGAGCGTCTGGCGGTCTACGCCGCCGAGCTGCCGCCGCCCGCGACGGCCCCTGGCCTCGATCCCCGTTGGCACTGGCTCGATCGCGGCGAGGAGACCGTCGCGTTCTTCCTCACGCTCGACGCCGTGAACTTCGGCTCGGGCTGGTTCCCCGTGCTGCGCAAGCGGCCCGGCCTGTCGGGGTACTTCACGGTGGCGGCGTCCCTCACCGACGCCTATCGCGCGCGGGGCGGCCCGCTGGCCGCGCGCGAGCTGGCGGACATCGACGCGCCGGCCGTGGCCGAAATCTTCGGACAGGACCCCGACGGATCGGCGGCCGAGCTGATGGCCCTGTTCGCGCACGCGTGGAACGATCTGGGCCGCCTGCTGCGCGACGCCCACGGCGGCCGCTGCGGGGCCCTCGTCGAGGCGGCCGACGGCTCCGCGGCGCGGCTCGTGGACCTGCTCGCGCGCATGCCGTTCTACCGCGACGTGTCGGCCTACGGCGACCTGGAGGTGCCGTTCTACAAGCGCGCGCAGCTCACGGCCGCCGACTTGGCCGCGGCCTTCGGACGCCGGGGACCGGGCCGGTTCCACGATCTGGATCGTCTCACCATCTTCGCGGACAACCTCGTGCCTCACGTGCTGCGCCTGGACGGGGTCCTCGTGTATGATCGAGCACTGGCGGCACGCATCGACGCGCAGGAACTGATCGCCGCCGGCTCGCCGGAGGAGGTCGAGATCCGGGCCGTCGCCGTCCACGCCGTCGAGCTGCTCGGCCAGGAGCTGGCGCGGCTGCGCCGGCCGGCGACCTCGATGGAGCTGGACTATCTGCTCTGGACGCGCGGCCAGCAGGCGCATTACAAGCAGGCGAAGCCGCGGCACCGGGCGCGCGGCGTCTGGTACTGAATTCGGTGTGGGAGCCCTAGCGTGAGGACCGAGGAGATCCACCGGCCGATCGGCTGCGAGCTCTTCGACCTGCTGCACCGGTGGACGCCGGTCCGTTGAACCGGCCGGCGGGCGTTGCGGCCGGAGGCGGTTGTGCCTAGCGTAAGCGACGTCGGATGCATGGCCGACCCGGCCCGCCGCTCCTGACCCTGACCGACTCGGAACGCTTTCGTGCACGACGAACGGGACACCGGCTCCTTCCCCATCTGCCCCTCTCCGGCGACACGGCACCGGCTGGGCGAACTGAGCCACGAGGGAAACGGCCTGGTCCGGACCTGCGACGTGCGCGGGGTGCTGCACTGCCACACGGCCTACTGCGGCGGCGCCCACCGCCTGCGTGACATGGTGGAAACGGCCCGCCAGATCGGCCTGGAGTACCTCGGGATCAGCGACCACGCGCGGTGCGAAAGCGCGCCCGACGGCCTCGATGCCTTCGCTCTCGCGCGCCAGCGCGAGGAGATCGAGGCGCTGCGGGAGCTCTACGACGATTTCGATATCCTGCAGGGGGTCGAGGTCTACATGGCGGTCGACGGCTCGATGCCGCTGGCGGACGAGGTGCTCGCGGAAATGGATTATGTGATCGTCTCGCTCAGGGAAGAGCGCGACGAGAGCCCCGCCCGCCGCACCGCGCACGCCATCCGCGCCATCATGAATCCTTGCACGACGATCCTCTCGCGGCCGATCACCGGCTACATGCTCGCCCGCCCGCCCGCGCCCCTCGACCTGGACGCGGTCCTGGCGGCGGCGGCCGAGACCCGCACGGCGCTCGAGGTGGCGGCGCTGCCCGAGGACGTCGATGCCGATTGGGTCCATTGCCGGCGCGCCCAGCAGCTCGGAGTGCTCATCTCGATCAACCCGAACGCGCACCGCGCCGCGCGGCTGGTCGACTACCGGCACGGCGTCGAGCTCACGCGCAAGGCCGGCCTCTGCTGCCGGCAGATCCTCAACACGCTGACCGCCCCCGAGCTGCGCGCCTTCCTCCGGCGCGATCTCTGAGCCGACCGTCCGCCGTCGCCACCCTCCGATGACACGCAACGCCGCCGGCGCCGCTCGCCGGCGACACGCGCGCGCCCCGTGCCCGACCGTGCCCGGCCACGCGCGGCCCCGCGCCGGTCGCCGCGGCGCACGGCCGCCGCCCAACCCTTTCGGGTCCTCGGCTTGCTGGGAGCGGGCCAGGAGGGCGGATGAAAGCCGGGCCACCACAGAGTTCAGACGCGCGCGGCGGCCCCGCGGCGCGCTCGCCGGCGGACGGCGCGGGGCTCAGAGTGCTGCTCGTCGCGCCGGCCGACCCGGCGGGGCCGCTCTACGGCTTCGCGGGCCTGAGCGCGGTCGCGGCCTACGCGCAGGCCGCCGCAGGCCGCGTGGCGTTCACCATCCTGGTCGACGAGCTCGCCGCGGCGAGGTTCTCCTCATTGCCCGCCGGACACGAGCTGCTGGTCGCGCCCTCATGGCGAGTCATGCCGCGCGAGCGCGTCGGCGCGCTGGCGGCCGCCGCGCGGCTGCAGGTGAACCTGTCTTGTCTCACGGAGCTGTGCGCGCGCGTCGGCGGACGCGGGCCGCGGCGCGACTGGCACTGCGTGCACGGCTTCGGCGTCGAGGGCGCGCCGGCGGCGGCGGCGGCGGCCCGCGTGCTGGGGGTGCCGTGGTTGTGGTCGCCGCCGGCGTGGGCGCCCGATCCCGCGGCGGCGGGGTCCGGCGCCGCCCCCGACGAGGCCGCGACGTGGTGGGCGCAATGGGCGGCGGAGGTCGCGGACCTGCTCGTGGTCGAGGATCACCGCCAGTTGGAGGCCATCCGCCGCCTCTGGGCCCCGGATCCCGCGCGCCTGGAGTTTCTGCCGCACGGCGCGCTTGCCGGCTGGCCCCCGCCGCATGCCCCGGATCCGGCGGACGAGGGCGGCGACGCCCCGCGTCGGGCGCGCGTGGCGCTGCTGTGCGGGCGGGGCGCCACGGCCGCGCAAATGGAGGCGGTCATGGCCGCCCTCGCGCGGCTGCGGGAAACGGCCGCGACGGTCGGCGGCGTAGCGGTGTCGGCGGCCGGATTGCGGCACGGTCCGGCCGCCGTGGCTTGGCGGCGCGAGGCGCGGCGGCGCGAACTGCTGTGCGGACTCGTCTGGCGCGACCTCGCGCCCGGCGCGCCGCTGGCCGATCCGGTTGCGGAGCTCGGCCAGCCGGACGTGGCGCTGCTGTGCGGCGGGGAGGAGGCGCCCCGTTCGCTGCTGGCGGAGCTGGCGCGGGCCGGCGTGGCGGCGGCCCGACCGGATCCCGATCCGGAGCGCCTGGCGGCCGATCTGTCGCGGCTGCTCGCCGACCGCGCGGGATCGCGCCGCGCCCGCCGGGAGGCTTGGCGAACGGCCGTGGCGCCGCAGGCCGTCGCCGAGGCCGACCTGGGCCGGCAGCTCGCGCGCGCGTACATCCGCGTCGCGCCCCCGGCCATGCGCGCCGCGCGCGCGGGCGCGACGGGCGCGTCCTGACGAACGGACACGGCGGGCGGGGGCGACTTCGTCTCCCGGAAAGGGGGTGATCGCCATGACGTTCGAGAAGCCGAGCGCGACGTTCGCCGGGCTGCGCGCCCGCGGCTCCGCGCTCGATCTGCCGGCGAGCTTCACGGTCATCCTGGCGACGGTGCTCATCGCGGTGGGGACCACGCTGCAGCGGTAGCGGTTTGATCGGCTGAATGGCCCCGCCGCCGTGTCCGGCGACATTCAAGCAGGAGGCATGATGGCCGGCACGGAAGCAATGTCCGCGGACGACTCGCCCCACCCGCACCGGCTCGCGGTCTACTGGCGCGTCGCCGGACCGGCGGACGCCCCGGACGGGTGCGACATCCTGGTGCCGCGCGGCCTTCTGCACCTGAACGCGACGGCCGCCGTGATCTGGACGGCGATCGACGGCCGGCGCGACGAGGGCGAACTGGCGGACGTGCTGTGCGCGGCCTGCGTGGGACTGTCCCGTGCGACGGCGCGCGAGGCGGTCGTCGAGCTTTTGGAGACGCTCGCCGACGCGGGCGCGATCGTGAGGAAGTGGCGGCCGCTCGATCCGTGGCTCGAACCGCGCCTGCCGCCGCGGGCGCCGTGACGCGCGGGCGCCGGCTCAGGAGGGGGTGACGGTCGCGGGGTCCATTTCGGGGCGGCCGGCGGCGGGCGAGCCGTACAGCCAGCGCTCGAGCGTCGCGCGCAGCTCGCCTGGACGCAGGGGTTTGCCGACGTGGTCGTCCATGCCGGCCGCGATGCAGCGCTCGCGGTGGCCCGGCATGGCGTGAGCGGTCATGGCCACGATCGGCACACGCGACGGCGGCAGGCCGCTGGCCGCCGCCGCGGCGTTCTCGGCGTCGCGGATGCGGGCCGTCGCGAGGAAGCCGTCCACGAGCGGCATTTCGCAGTCCATGAGGATGAGATCGTAGCGCCGCTTGCGGGCCAGCATCATCGCCTCGGCGCCGTGCGCGGCCACGTCGGGCAGGCACCCCAGCCGCTCCAGCGCCCGCAGCGCGACCTTCTGATTGAAGGTGTTGTCCTCGGCCACGAGCACGCGAGGGCGGCGGCCCTCGGCCAACGGCGGCAGGGGGCCCGCGTCGATGTCCTCGGTCCGCGCCGGCGCCACGGCCGCGCGCCCGCCGACGGCTGTCAGGAGGGCGTCGCCCCGCACCGGTTTTGTCAGGCGCGTCGCGCCGCGTCCGGCGCGCTCCCCTACCATCGCGGCGCGCGCCGGCTCCGGCGCTCCCGGCCAGGCCAGCAGCAGCAGGCGCGACTCGCCCAGATCGCCGTCCGCGAGCCCGTCCGGCGCCCCCAGCAGCGACACGTCGGTCGCGACGCAGTCGTAGGGGTCGCCGCGGTCGCGGGCGCGCGCGAGCATGCCGGCCGCCGCGCTCGCGCCGGTGGCGGTTTCGCAGCGCGCGCCCAGTTCGACGAGGGTCTCGGCCAGCGCGCGGCGGGTGATCTCGCCCGGGTCGGCCACGAGGACCCGCGTGCCGCTCAGCGGCGCGTCCGCCGCCGCCGGCCCGCCTTGAGGGTCGGCGACCAGCGCCAGCTCGATCCGGAAGGTCGTGCCGGCGCCCGGCGCGCTGTCGAGCGAGATGCGCCCGCCCATCAGCTCGACAAGTTGCCGGCAGATGGCCAGGCCCAGACCGCTGCCGCCGTAGCGGCGGGCGATCGTGGAATCCACCTGCGTGAATTTCTCGAAGATGATGCGGTGCTTGTCGGGCGCAATGCCGATGCCGGTGTCGGCCACGCCGATGCGCAGACGCGCGCGGCCGTCGCCGCCGGTTTCGCCCTCGACCGAAATCAGAACGTGGCCGGACTCCGTGAACTTGACCGCGTTGGCGACCAAGTTCAGGAGCACTTGCCGCACGCGCACGGGGTCGCCGACGAGCCAGCGCGGCGCGCCGGCCGCCCAGCGCACCGCCAGGTCAAGACCCTTCTCGCGGGCCCGCACCGAGACCACGTCCGCGACATCCTCGACCGTCTCGCGCAGGTCGAACGAAATGCTCTCGAGGGTCATGGCGCCCGCCTCGATGCGGGAGACGTCGAGAATCTCGTTCATCATGGCCAGCACGACGTTCGCCGAATTCTGGATCGTCCTGACGCATTCGAGCTGCTCGGGGGCGAGCGGGGTGCCGCTCAGGACGTCCGCCATGCCGATCACGCCGTGGAGGGGCGTGCGGATCTCGTGGCTCATCCGCGCCAGGAATTCGCTCTTGGCGAGTCCCGCGCGCTCCGCCTCGTCCAGGGCGCGCAGCAGGGCGGCCCGCCCCTCCTGCCGTTCCGTGATGTCGCGGGCGAAAACGCACGCCAGCTCGCGGCCGCCGAACTCGACCAGGCTCATGCGCAGCTCGACCGGGAAGTAGGTGCCGTCGTGGCGGCGGTGGAGCGTTTCGACGGTTCGCGCCGGGCGCCCCCGCATCTGTTCCCAGAGGGTCGGCCAACTCGGGGTCGGGAAGCTGGGCTCGATCTGCGCGATCGACGCGCCCAGCAGGTCGGATCGCCGGTAGCCGAGCGCGGCGCACGCCGACTCGTTCACGTGGCGGATGCGCGCCGCGCCGTCGATCCAGAAGGCGCTTTCGCCGGCCCGGTCCACGGAGAACTCGAGCAGGCGCAAGGCGTCGTCGGCCTGGCGGTGCTCGCTGATGTCGGCGCCGCAGGCCAGGAAACGCTCCTCGTCGAGACGGGCCGCGTTGAGGGCGAGCGTCAGGCTCGACCCGTCGCGCCGCGCGCAGGAGAGTTCGCAGGCGAGATGCCCCTCGCGGCCAAGGCGCGCCAGGCGGGCGCGGCATTCTCCGCTCTCGTCGGGCCGGCAGAGGTCCGGCAGCGACTGGGCCAGCAGCTCCTGCCTGGTCCGGTCGGTCAGCCGGCACGCCGCGGGGTTGGCGTCGAGGATGCGTCCGCGCGTGTCGAACACGAACACCGCGTCGGGCGCCGCTTCGATGTAGGAGCGCCACCTGGCCGCCCCGTCGCGCAAACGGCGCTCGACGCGCCCGCGGCGGCGCCGGTCGAGCGCCCAAAGCAGCGCCACGAGGCCGGTGCCCGCCCAGGACGCAGTTAGGGCCGCCGCCCCGGAACCGCCCATCGCGCCCGCCGCCGACACGGACCAGACGGCGGCGCCCGCCAGGGCGAGCCCGAGCAAGCACCGAAGCCATTTGCCGCCGCTAGGCACAAGACGCGCGGCCATACAACTCCCTCCGCCACCCGACGGTCGCGAGGAGCCAGCGCAAAAGGAAAACCCCACCGGCATATCGGCTTCCGCCCGCCCCGCTTGAGCAAGACCACCCGCCCCGTCCCCCCCGGTTGACACCCCCTCCGCCCCCCCGCCCCGCAGCGCAACACCCCCCCAAGTAGGAGGGGGGAGGAGGGAAGGCTGTGATGTAAAGGTTTAGCAAAGCCCTTGAGGTTCAATGAATTTGCGATTGGTGCGCCACTTTGTTTTTTGGTCGCCAACTTGCGTATAGATGCAAAAGCAACCTATGATCCATCTGCCAAACCACATAGTAGCGTCCACCGCTTATGTCGTCGTGCCGGCGTGCCCTTTGAAAAGGATTTCCACCCACGGCGCGCATGTTGGCATATGCGTGATAGCCCAGGTCGCATGCCGCAGGGCTCATACTGTAGCGCTGCGGGTATCACTGACCGTGTTGGCAAGGCACGTGCTGCCGATCTAAGGGCAAAGAGTGTGATTTCACATCTTCCCATCTTTCGCTGCTTCATAATTGCGACCGCAATCGCTATCACTACCTTCGCTCCACCTGCTCATTTTCCTCTTGCGTGCGCCAAACAAAGGGCGCTTGGAATACTCTCTGCCGATCCTCCCGATTCCCTAGCGCAGGCGACCGATGAGGCGGCGATCGATTCGCTGAACGCGTACTGGCGACACATAGACACGAAGTGGTACGAACCACTCACACCGCAATCATTGCGCCCTGGCCTCACCGAGGCGATGCTCGATTCGGTAAGCCAGGTGGGAGATCGCGAACTGGTTGCGTTGCTCAGTTGGCAATACTGGCGCATCTCACTTGCGCCGCTGGCGCGCTTCGACTTCAACCGCTGCGAAGGGCTGCGGCCTGGTCTTGCAATGCACGGTCACCAGATGGGAGGGTGCGGACCGCGTTTCGAGGTCGGCCTATCGTATGGGATCGCCGATGAACGCGTCCGGTGGGATGTTGCGGCCAAGGTGCCGCTAGCGGTTCGCGGGACACGGCTGGGTGCCCGCGCAGAAAAGCAGATTCAACTCAATCTTGACGCTGGCGATCGCGTTGTCTCCTTCGCTGGCCGCCGTGGCCTTATGAGCCAGATCGACGCGTTCCTCTTCGGTTCAGACCCGGCGATGCATTACGGTCGTCGCGACGCCGGCGCTGCGCTGACTTGGCATCCCATTCCTGATGCCGATCTCCTGGTCGGGTGGCGTTACGAGAAGCACCAACCTCTGTCGGTGGCAACGCGCTGGAGTCTGCTTGGTGATCGCACCGACGTGCCCGAGAACTGGGCCGCTGCTGAACTGATCTCTCGGGCCACCGCTACAAGTGTTGCGGTGCGGATCGGGGCGCTCAAAATGACGGCCGGAGCCGAGCAACAGCTCTTCGACAACGCCGACCCTCTCGCGGCAGACGGCACGATATGGAGACTAATGGCTGGTCTGCGTGCCGACTGGCTGACGCCGCAGGGACACGAGATCGCGCTGCGAGGAACGTGGCTGCGCAACGATCGCATTGCGCCGCTCCAGTGGCGGCAATGGCTGGGTGGCTCCGGGACGCTCCGAGGCTATCCTGAGCGCGAACTGGTAGGCGACGAGGCCAGTCTCATCTCGCTGGACGTACGCGCTGGCTTCGACCTGCTGCGGTCGCTGCACTTCCCCTTGTTAGAAAATCTAGGCCTGCAACCGATCGTCTTCGCCGACTGGGGAAGCACTGCGCTCACGGGCGACCCTCCTCCCGACGGCGCAACCGGCTGGCGCACCAATGCTGGGCTGGGTCTGGGTCGCCCAATAGGGGCATGGGGGCTCAGTGGTCATCTCCGTCTGTACGCCGCCAAACCAGTTCTGAACGGCCAATCAGGCCGAAACTGGCAATTCCTGCTCGAATTTGAGCCTTAAACACAAGCTCGCTGTTGACTTTCGCAGGTGTTCTGTGGCACAATCCCCTTCTAATGCGGGCAATGCTTTGGCGCGATTTTCCGGGACCTTGATGAACCGGAGAATTGGTGGATGCCGTAATTCTAGGAAGCAAGTTAGAAAATTCACGCATGAAAATCGTCGAGGAGGGCGGCTATGAAATACATTCATAAGAACTACGGTTTTCGCGGCGGAGATGACAGAGCCGGTATGACCCACCTTGATCAATCGCCGTTACCAAATCACGCTTTGCGTATAGCATTTTGCTTGCGAAACATCTGCTGCGTGTCACTCCTTTTGTTTCTGACAATAGCAATGGCGCTGCCGTGCTTCGTAGATCCTGCGTTCGCGAGTATGACGCAGACCGCTAATCACATGTCTGCATCGGGCGATCCCGATGATGGCGAGCACAGGTTTGCCAATGAACAAACGTCAGACAATGATTTCTACGCGGGTCCTCGTGCGTACAGCGCAGGCGACCCAGACGACGGCGAGCATAGGAATGACGTGCCGTTGAGTTTTGGCAATACGCTTTCAGTGCCGGCAAATCTCAATTCAGCATCCCTTTGTACAATGTTCTTCGATATGGCGGCATTAAGTGTGACCGGATCGCTAATTCTTTTCAGATAGCTGGCACGACACACTATTTCATGTAATTACGCGTGTGCATGTTGCCAACGCTCGGGCGGACTCCTTCCGAAGCGCTGTTCACGGTTTCAGATATGAATAGGGACGCTGTCCTGGCGGAATCCTCCCGCTCGAACTTGCGTCCGTGGGCCATAGTGGAACCACATTTGCGTGAGCAGGGTAAAAACCCAATTGTACCTCCTTCCATTGCCTCCCCCGTCAACTTGTGCCCTCGGGCATTCGAATGGAGGCGAGGCGCGCCCGCGTATAAAGGGATTGAAATCAAGCGCTTAGTTTGTTTGACTATACGAACAGCATGTCGGGGGAGGGCTGCTTCCCAATCTTGACACCTTGTCAGGTGGGCGGTATAGTGGGTGTCCTCTTTGCCGCCCGGCATTCGCTGGGGCCGGCCAGAAAACGGCCCGGACTTCGCCCGGGCCCCGAATAGAGGCTCCTCGGTAGCTCAATGGTAGAGCAATCGGCTGTTAACCGATGGGTTGCAGGTTCGAGTCCTGCCCGGGGAGCCAAATTTCATTTCCGGCCCTTTTGAACCTTCCCCGACGCGGCAACCGCTCTTCCTCTGCGACCCCATCTGCAATCAGATCAAAGGGCTTACGCAGATCGCAGCGCACCGCGCCGTCCCGCAGAGTGCAGTTCGATAGTAGCAAATCCAGAAGTTTGCGCTGTTCCGCCCGATTCTGTGCAACGTACAGCGAATACGCCCGTTGCGAGAGTTCTAGAACGCGCTCCGCCGATTCGATGTACCCCGAGTCCGCGACATCGAGCGCCGCCATCCTCGCCGTGATCCCCTCCTGTTGCCCGCGATACTGCGCGTACTTGGCCGTCCAGAACGCCTCCGGCACGACGCCCGACAGCCGGTCCTCATAGGCCAGGCTGATGCGACGTTCCAGCTCGTCATGGTCGGCCCGCAGTCGCCGCAGCTCATCCTCGTCAGGGGCGGGAAGGCCGTGCGCGCCTGGAGTCACTGGGAGGTGCGCCGCGAGACCGTCGGGAAGGAGATCGCGTCCGGCCGCGCCACACCGCGAACGGATTGAAGTCCGTGTCCGCGTCGTACGCGTCCACGCCTTCGACCCGCTTCAGGCCACTCACGATACGGTAGGTGACGGGGGTCATCGCCGCCTCGATCCCCACCTTGAAGAGGTAGTTCGTCAGGACGAGGCTCGCGAACGCGGACCACGGGAACACCCCGGCGAGCGAAGCGATCGCCACGAAGATCACCGTGTCCAGGCCCTCGCCGACGAGCGTGCTGCCGATGGTCCGCAGCCAGAGCCACCGGCCGCGCGTGGCCACCTTGAGGCGCGCCAGCACCACGGAGTTGCTGAACTCGCCGACCAGGTAGGCGACGAGGCTCGCGAGTACGATGCCCCCGGTGCTCATCCCGCCCAGCACGCCCTCGTACGCGGCCTGGCCGACCGCCGACTGCCAGCCCGCCTCGCCGGGCAGGATGCGCACGACCCACAGCACGAGCGCCGCGGCCGCGAGGCAGGCGAAGCCCGTCCAGATGACGCGGC